>NZ_JAHVDK010000003.1:0-347483 GCF_051487185.1 Inquilinus limosus | reverse complement strand
AGCCCGACGCTCATGACTCTACTAGCGTCCGAGATACCGCGCCCGCTTGCTTCGCCTCTCATCCAGAGACCAAACCGCCGGCCGCGTATCCCTTCTCCACTTCAACTCACTTGTCCAAGATCCGCGCCCTTCCGAGAGCTCTCGCCCCCCTCCAGAGCCGCATCCGCCCGTCGCGCCTTCCCCTTCCAGGGCCGGCCCGCCAGGGCAGAAACGTCGATGTAGTGTCCCGACCCGGCTTTTGCAACCTTCTTTTGGCTGCCCTCCGCTGCGTCGCTCTCTTTCGAGTTCGTCGCCGCGGCGTCGCCGTCGGTGAGCGGGTTTATAGGGGGGTGATCCGGGCCACGCAAGAGCTTTTTTGCACTTCCGTGAATTTCTTTTCGGAGCCCCCGAGAGCCCCGATCAGAGCAGCCCGAGCGCCCTGAGTTCCTGCTGCAGATGGGCCGGCAGGTCGCTTTCCGACGAGCTCAGATCGCGCGGCGCCGCCTCCGGATCGAGATAGCGCCAGCCCTGGAAGGCGCGCAGCGGCCGTGCCTCGACCGGCACCAGCTGCGGGTCGTAGAGCAGGCGGCAATAGGTGTCGTCGTCCTCGTCGGTCACCATGACCATGTCGAGGATCCGCTGCCGCACCAGGATGACGTGGCGGATCACCCAGAAGATCGAGCCGCCGTCGATCAGCTCATCCCGTCGCGTCGGCATGCGCTTGGTATAGCCGAACACGACCTCGCGCCCGTCGACGACATGGCGCCGGCCCTGCTGGACCGCTTCGAGCTGGGCCGGGTCGGCGATGCCGACGGCGACCTTCAACAGATGGACAGGCACAGTTCCTCCGTGGCCGCAGCGTGCGACCAGGCTCCGGGATAAATCAGACGTCGGCGTCGCGGGCGATCATCGCCCGAGCCACCCTGGACACCGGCGGCCGGCCTAGCACGCCCGAGACGAATCGGGTGGCGTCGAGCAGCCGGTCCATGGCGACGCCGCTGGCGATGCCGAGGCCATCGAGAAGATAGAGCACATCCTCGGTCGCGACATTGCCCGTGGCGCCCTTGGCATAGGGGCAGCCGCCGAGCCCCGCCACCGCCGAATCGACCACGGCGATGCCACGCTCCAGCGCCGCGTGGATGTTGGCGACGGCCATGCCGTAGGTGTCGTGGAAATGCACCGCCAGCGAGTCGCGCGAGACCCGCGCCGCCACGGCCTCGATCATCGCCACCGCCTTGCCGGGCGTGCCGACGCCGATGGTGTCGCCCAGGCTGATCTCATAGCAGCCGAGGGCGAACAGGGCGGCCGAAACCTCGGCCACCTTCATCGGCGGCACCTCTCCTTCATAAGGACAGCCCAGCACGCACGAGACATAGCCGCGCACCTTCAGCCCCACGGCCCGGGCCCGGGCGACGACCGGGGCGAATCGGGCCAGGCTCTCGGCGATCGAGCAGTTGATGTTGCGGCGGCTGAAGCTCTCCGAGGCGGCGCCGAACACCGCGATCTCGGTCGCCCCGGCGGCGAGCGCGGCGTCGAGCCCGGTCTCGTTCGGCACCAGCACCGGGTAGGAGACGCCGGGCGCCCGCGCAATCCGGGCCATCACCTCGGCCGAATCGGCCATCTGCGGCACCCATTTCGGGCTGACGAAGGCGCCGGCCTCGATCGTGGTCAGCCCGGTCGCCGACAGAAGGTCGATCAGCTCGACCTTGGCCTCGAGCGGCACCACTGCCTTCTCGTTCTGCAGCCCGTCGCGCGGGCCGACCTCGACGATTCGGACTTTGGCCGGGAGCATGTCAGACCGCCTCGAATCCGATCAGGGCCACGCCCTCATCCACCTGGTCGCCGGCGGCGAAGGGCAGGCTGGTGACGGTGCCGTCCGCCGGTGCCGCCACGGTGTGCTCCATCTTCATCGCCTCCAGCACGATCAGCGGCTGGCCCTTGGTCACCCTGTCGCCCGCCCCGACCAGGACCGCGATCACCCGGCCGGGCATCGGCGCAGTCAGCCGGCTGCCGATCCCTGCCTCCTCGCCGGCATGGGCCAGCGAGTCGACGATGCCGAAGACCCGATCGGTGCCGTCGCACAGCACCGCGACGCGCTCGTCGGCCACCACGATCGTCGCCCGCACCGTACGGTCGCCAAGCCGGGCGGTCAGCACGCCGTCCACGAGCGTGCCGCCGGCCTCGACCGGCCCATCCGGCGTGTCGATCGACAGCCCGCCGTGGCGGCGGTAACGCACCGCCACCGGGATCTCGGTCTCGCCGTCGGCCAGGCGCAGCATCTCCACCGCCTCGTCGTTCAGCCGCCAGCCATCGGCCAGGCCCCAGGGGCTGGACCGGTCGCGGGCGCGGCCGAGCACGAGGCCCAGCGCGGCCAGCGCGATGTCCTCGGAGGAGGCCGGAGCCGGCGGCGGCAGCAGTTCCGCCGCGTGGCGGGCGATGAAGCCGGTGTCGAGCTCGGCCGCGGCGAAGGCCGGGTGGCGCGCGATCGCCCGCAGGAAACCGAGATTGGTGGCGAGGCCGGCGATCCGCACCTGGTCCAGCGCCAGGGCCAGCCGCCGCACCGCCGCCGGCCGGTCGTGGTCCCAGACGATCAGCTTGGCGATCATCGGGTCGTAGTGGATCGAGATCGCATCGCCCGGGCGGACGCCCGAATCGACCCGCACATGCGGCGGCGCCTCGGGCAGATCGAGATGCGCCAACCGCCCGGTCTGCGGCAGGAACCCGGCCTGCGGGTCCTCGGCATAGAGCCGGACCTCGATCGCGGCGCCGTTAATGGCGAGATCGTCCTGACCCAGCGGCAGCGCCCCCCCGGCAGCGACCAGCAACTGCCACTCGACCAGGTCGAGCCCGGTGATCGCCTCGGTCACCGGATGCTCGACCTGCAGCCGCGTGTTCATCTCCATGAAGTAGAAGCGGCCGTCGGTGTCGAGCAGGAACTCGACCGTGCCGGCGCCGACATAGCCGATGGCCCTGGCCGCAGCGACCGCGGCCTCGCCCATTGCGCGGCGGGTGGCGGGATCGAGGCCGGGGGCCGGCGCCTCCTCCACCACCTTCTGGTGGCGGCGCTGGATCGAGCAGTCGCGCTCGAACAGATAGACGCAGTGGCCCTGGCTGTCGGCGAAGACCTGGATCTCGACATGGCGCGGCCGGGCCAGGTAGCGCTCGATCAGCACCCGGTCGTCGCCGAAGGCCGAGGCCGCCTCGCGCTTCGCCCCGGCGAGCTGGGCCGCGAACTCCTCCGCCCGCTCGACCACCCGCATGCCCTTGCCGCCGCCGCCGGCCGAGGCCTTGATCAGCACCGGGAAGCCGATCCGCTCCGCCTCCGCCGCCAGACGGGCGGGGTCCTGGTCGGCCTCGTGATAGCCGGGCACCAGGGGCACGCCGGCCGCCGCCATCAGCGCCTTGGCCTCGCTCTTGCCGCCCATGGCGCGGATCGCGGCCGGCGGCGGACCGACGAAGACCAGCCCGGCCCGGGCGCAGGCCTCGGCGAATTCCGCATTCTCCGACAGGAAGCCATAGCCGGGATGGATCGCCTGTGCGCCGGTCGCCTTGGCCGCGGCCAGGATGGCGTCGATCTTCAGATAGCTGTCGCGCGCCGGGGCCGGGCCGATGCGGACCGCCAGATGGGTCTCGGCGACATGGCGTGCCCCGACATCGGCGTCGGAATGGACCGCGACGGTGCGCAGGCCGAGGCGCCGCGCCGTGCGGATCACCCGGCAGGCGATCTCCCCCCGATTGGCGATCAGAAGCGTATCGAACATTCCGGCCCCGAAACTGACGCTGGGTTCGGGCAACAATCTAACAGGGGCCGTGCGCCGCGCACGCGGGAAATCGAAACGCTATTTCGGCCGCCCGTCGGCCAGCACCAGCCGCGCCGCAAGGCCGAGAAAGACGACGCCGGTGAAGCCGTTCAGCAGCCGCGCCACGATCGGCCGGCGGGACAGGAGCTGGCCGACGCCGCCGGACGAGGTGCCGACCAGGGCGTTGACGATAGTGCCGGAGAAGTTGCCCAGCGTGCCCAGCACCAGGATCTGCAGCGCCGCGCTGTGCGCAGGGTCCACGAATTGCGGCAGGAAGGCGATGAAGAACAGTGCCACCTTCGGGTTCAGGACGTTGGTGACCATGCCATCGAGGAAGATCCGGCCCGCCGGCCGCGGCGGCAGCGGCCCGGCCGCCCCGAGCCCGGCGCCGGCGCCGCGCAGGGCCTTCACCGCCAGCCACAGCAGATAGGCGGCGCCGCCCCAGCGCAGGATCTCGAAGGCGGTCGGCGAGGCGGCGAACAGCCCGGCCAGGCCGAGCGCCGCCGCCACGGTGTGCACCGCCGCCCCACCGCCGATGCCGAGCGCCGCCGCCAGGCCGGCGCGCGGTCCGCGGGCGACGCCGTTGGCGAAGCAGAACAGCATGTCGGGGCCGGGCGTGAGGTTCAGCGCCAGGGCCGCGGCCACGAACAGGGCGAGCGTTGCCGGATCGAACATGGGGTCCTCGAATCTGTCGACAAGCGCGATCCTAGGCCGTTCCCCGCCATGCTCCACCGCGGCGGGCGCATGGCCGCCCCGCCGTCAGAACCGGTCGGTGCGGTAGGGCGACGGGTCGACCACGGTCTCGCCGCCGGTCAGCATCTCGGCCAGCAGCCGGCCGGTGACCGGCCCCAGGGTGAAGCCGTGATGGGCGTGGCCGAAGGCGAACCACAGGCCGCGATGCCGCGGCGCCGGGCCGATCACCGGCCGCATGTCGGGCAGGCAGGGCCGGGCGCCCATCCAGGGCCGGTCATCGACCCGGCCGTCCAGCGGGAACAGGGTGCGTGCCGCGGCCTCGGCCACCTCGAGCTGCACCGGCGTCGGCGGCGCGTCGCGGGGGCCCATCTCGACCCCTGTGGTCAGGCGCAGGCCGCGCGCCATCGGCGTCAGCAGGTAACCCCGCTCCTCGTCCAGCACCGGGCGGTGCAGCACGGCATTGCCGCGCGCCCGGTAATGCATGTGGTAGCCGCGCTTGACCGCGAGCGGCAGGCGATAGCCGAGCGGCCGGATCAGGTCGAGCGACCAGGGGCCGAGCGCCACCACCGCGTCGCGCGCCAGCACCGGGCCGTCCGGCCCCTGCAGGCTCCAGCCGCCGCCCTCCGCCGGCTGCAGCGACCTGGCGTCGGCCTGCAGCAGGCGACCGCCGCGGCGCAGGAACAGATCGGCATAGCCCTTGGTGACGGCGCCGGGATCGGACACCGAGACCGGGTCCTGCCAGTGCACGCCGCCGGCCAGCCCCTCCGCCAGATGCGGCTCCAGCGCCCGGATCTGCGCCGGGTCGAGCACGCCGAAGTTGAGGCCATGGGCGGCGGCGGTGGCCGTCTCCGCCGCGCCGGCCGCCAGGCCGCGGGCGGTGCGGTAGACGGTGAGCCAGCCGGTCTCGCGCGCCAGATGGGTGATGCCGGCCTGTTCCAGCAGCGGCCGGTGTTCGTCCAGGCAGCGCTCGATCAGCGGCAGCATCGCCCGCGCCGCCTCGGCCAGGCGCGCCGGTGAGGAATGGCGCCAGTACTGGAACAGCCAGGGTGCGATCCGCGGCAGGAAGACCCAATGGTAGCGGGCGTCGATCCGCCGGTTCGAGGCGTAGCGCAGCAGGTCGAGCAGCGACCGCGGGAAGGCATAAGGCACGACGCTGGCACGCTCGATCAACCCGGCATTGCCGTGGCTGGTCTCCTCGCCCGGGCCGCGGCGGTCGACCAGCACCACCGACCGGCCGCGGGCCTGCAGATGGAGGGCGGTCGAGACCCCGACGATTCCGGCCCCGAGGACGGCGACATCGCTTCTGATCACGGTTCGACTGCCTTTCTGGCCCTGCCGTCCGGCCGGCCCCGATTCCGCATACCACATCTGGACGGGGTTTGGAGTTGAGCGCCGACCAGGCTGCCTCGTGGTATAGACCATTGCCACCTGCCTGCCGCCATGGGCAGCATGCGGCACAGCAGACAGCCCGTCGTCCCCGCCAACCGCAAAGGCCTACCCGATGACGTCCTCGCCGTGCTCCCCCTTCCGTCTCGAGACCTTCTGGAAGCCCGCCGAGGGCGAGGAGCCCCTGAGCTATTCCCTGCGTCTGACCAACCAGTCGGACAGGCCGGTGTCGGGCTTCAGACTCTGCGTCAGCGGCCCCGCCCGGATCGACCCAGCCGCGACCATCGAGGGCGGCGCGCTGACCGCCCGGCTGTCCAATCACTCCGAATTCGCGCCCGGGCCCGGCACCGAGTTCGCCCCCGGCGCCAGCTGGACCGTGACCGCGCGGGGGCTGAGTTATCCGCTGCGCCACTGGAGCGACGGCGCCACCACCGCCTATATCGTTCTGCCGGACGGTTCGACCGCGCCGGTCGCCGTCTCCCCGACGCGTTCGGCTTCCGACAACGCGCCGCTGAAGCGGGGCACCGAGCGCTTCCCGGTTCCGGCCTCGACGCCGGTTCCGATCGCCGTCATCCCTTGGCCGGCACGAGTCGAGATCGGCGGCCGCCGCGCGGTTCCTGCCGGCCTTGCGCCGAAGGGAAAAGGCGCGGAGGCCGAACAGGCCGTGGCCGCCTTTGCCGAGCTGACCGGCTCGCTCTTCCCCGCCGAGGGCATCATGCGCCTGGAGGCGGAGGGTGGGCTGAGCGTCGACCTCGCGACCGAGCCGGGCTTCGGCCCCGAGGCGTACCGCATTGCCTTCGCCAGGACTGGCATCGCCGTGCGGGCCGCCACCCGCACCGGCCTGCTCTACGGCCTGATCACGCTCGGCCAGATCTGGCGCGGCGCCAGGCTTCACCCCGAGACCTTCCTGTTCCCCGAGAGCGGCGAGATCACGGATTCCCCGGCCCATGGCTGGCGCGGGTCGCATCTCGACGTCGCGCGCCAGTTCTATTCCTCGGCCGAAGTCGCCCGGTTCCTGCGCCTCTTGGCCTGGAGCAAGATGAACCGCTTCCACTGGCACCTGTCGGACGACGAGGCCTGGCGCGTCGAGATTGACGCCTATCCGGAGCTGACGCGGATCGGTGCCTGGCGCGGCCACGGGCTGGCACTGCCGCCGCTGCTCGGCTCCGGGCCCGAGCCGCAGGGCGGCTTCTACACCAAGCCGGCGATCCGCGACCTCGTCGCCCTGGCCGACCGCCTCGGCATCACCGTGGTGCCGGAGATCGACATCCCCGGCCACTGCTACGCCGTGCTGCAGTCGCTGCCGCGTCTCCGCGACCCGGGCGAGCACGGCGAATATCAATCGGTGCAGGGCTTCCCCAACAACTGCCTGAACCCGGCCCACGAGCCGGTCTACACATTCGTTGAAACCGTCTTCGACGAGCTGATCGCGCTGTTCCCGTCCCGGATCATCCATGTCGGCGCGGACGAGGTGCCGCTGGCCGCCTGGTCGGGCTCGCCGCTGGCGCTCGATCGCCTGAAGCGGATCGGCGGCGCGGCGCTGGCCGAGCAGCATGCGCGGCTGGTCGACACGATCGGCAACCGGCATGGCGCCGACGCCATCGAAGGGTCGGCCACCGCGATGCTGCAGGCGGAGTTCCTGCGGCGCGTCCAGCGCTTCCTCGCCTCGCGCGATGTCGTCACCGGCGGTTGGGAGGAGGCGGCGCATGGCGACGTGATCGAGAAGGACAGGAGCTATCTCGTCGGCTGGCGCTCGGTCGAGGTCAGCGCCGAGCTCGCCGGCCGCGGCTACGACATCGTCGTCTCGCCCGGGCAGCGCTATTACCTCGACATGTCGCAGAGCACCGCCTGGTCCGAGCCGGGCGCCGGCTGGGCCGGCTGGTCGGGCCCGCAGGAGACCTATGAGTTCGATCCCGTCGAGGGCTGGACCGAAGCCCAGTTGAAGCACTTCCTGGGCGTCCAGGCCTGCATCTGGTCCGAGCCGATGACCGACCGCGGGGTCTTCGACCGCCTGGTCTTCCCCAGGCTTTCGGCCATCGCCGAAACCGGCTGGACCCGCAAGGAGGCGAAGTCCTGGGCGCGCTTCAGCGCCCTGGCGGGGCTGATGCCGAACCTGTACGGGCATTGGGCGGAGTGATCCGCAGACGCATCATCGGCGCACCTGATACAGTGGTGACCAGCTTCGCCGTCACAAGGGTGTCGGGGCAAAAACCGCGATGAACGGGCCCCCCGACCCGATCCAGGGAGGACCGATGAGCGAGACCAGGATCGACGAGATCGCCGACGGCATCTATCGGCTGTCGACCTATGTGCCGGAGGTCGCGCCGCCGGCCGGCTTCACCTTCAACCAGTTCCTGATCAGGGCCGAGGAGCCGCTGTTGTTCCATTGCGGCCTGCGGCGGATGTTCCCGGCCGTCGCGGCCGCTGTCGCCCGGCTGATGCCGGTCGACCGGTTGCGCTGGATCGGCTTCGGCCATGTCGAGGCCGACGAGTGCGGCGCCATGAACGAATGGCTGGCGGCCGCACCGCAGGCGCAAGTGGTGCACGGCAGAATCGGCTGCATGGTGTCGATCACCGACATGGCCGACCGGCCGCCGCGGCCGCTGGCCGACGGCGAGGTCTTCGATTTCGGCGGCAAGCGGCTGCGCTACCTGGACACGCCGCAAATTCCGCATGGTTGGGATGCCGGGGTCCTGTACGACGAGACCACCGGGACGCTGCTGTGCGGCGACCTGTTCACCCATGTCGGCAACGGCCCCGCCTTGACCGAGGACGACGTCGTCGGCCCGGCCCGGGCCGCGGAGGACATGTTCGGCTTCAGCGCCCTGACGCCGATGACGGCGCCGACGATCCGGCGGCTGGCCGGGCTGTCCCCGCGCACGCTCGCGATCATGCACGGCTCATCCTTCCACGGTGACGGTGCTGCCGCCCTGAACGCGCTGGCGGACGACTACGCGCGCCGGCTGCAGGAGCAGATGGATCGCCTGGCGGGGTAAGTCGAAGAGGCCTGGACATCCCCTAATCCTAGGGGAGTGCGGCGGCACCGCGATCCGGCGAGACTGGGAGCGCGCAAGGGGACGGGGATGCGCCGAGATCGCCCTGTGCCGTCCGTAACAGGTCGGCCAGTACGATTCGGCGCATCCTCCGGCGCGGCAGACCGGCCGAGCACTGCGACATGGCCGGCGTCGATCGTCGAGGGAAGATGATGCGGAATATCGACAAAGCGTTCTTCACCCTGGCCGTGCTGCTGGGGCTGATCGGCATGCTGATGGGAATCCAGATGGGCATCGCCCACGACTTCCAGCTCGTGCCGGTGCACACCCACATCAATCTCGTCGGCTGGGTGTCGCTCGCGCTGTTCGGCGCCGGCTACCGGCTGGGGCTTGCCAAGGCCGGCGGGCTGAGCGTGCTGCATTTCTGGATCGCGGCCGCCGGCGCCATCCTGCTGCCGCTCGGCATCTATCTGGCCGTGACCCGGCAGCAGGAAACCCTGGCCATCATCGGCTCGCTGCTGACACTCGCCTCGATGCTGCTGTTCCTGGTGAACGTCCTGCGGGCCCGGTCCGCGCCGGCGGGCTGATCAGCCCAGCCAAGCCGGCTTGCGCTTCTCCAGGAAGGCGGCGACGCCTTCCCTGCCCTCTTCGCCGGCGCGGATCGCGGCGATGCGGCGGGCGCAGTCCTCCTCGACCTCGGCCGGCGGCCGGCCGGCGACTGCGGCGACCAGATCCTTCGCCGCCCGGACCGCCGCCGGGCCGTTGCCGCGCAGCGCCGCCAGGATGCGCCGCGCCGCTTCCTCCAGCCCGTCTCCCGCCACCAGCTCGTGCACCAGTCCGAGGCGCCGGGCCTCGACCGCGTCGAAACGCTCGGCTGTCAGGAAATAGCGGCGGGCGGCGCGGGCGCCGATGGCGCGCACGACATAGGGGCTGATCACCGCCGGGATCAGGCCGAGTTTGACCTCGGACAGCGAGAAGCTGGCAGCCTCCGTGGCGACGGCGATGTCGCAGCAGGCGACGAGGCCGACCCCGCCGCCATAGGCCGCGCCATGGACCAGGGCGACCGTCGGCTTGGGCAGCGTGTCGATGGTGCGCATCAGCGCCGCAAGCGCCCGCGCGTCGGCCAGGTTGGCGGCCTCATCATAGGCCGCCATGCGTCGCATCCAGTCGAGATCGGCCCCGGCCGAGAAGCTCTTGCCCGCCCCGCGCAGCACCACCGCGCGCACCGCATCCTCCGCGCCGAGCCTGGCGAAGGCCGCGGTCAGGTCGGCGATGACGTGCTCGTCGAAGGCGTTGTGTCGGTCCGGCCGGTCCATCACGACCGTGCCGACGCCATCTTCGATCTCGATCCGGACCGCGCTCATCGCACCACCCAGCTCAGCACCATCAGCCCCAGCACCGCCCAGACGATCCCCGCCACGATCGAGCGGGCGATGAAGGAGCGGACGGAACTGTAGAGCAGAAACAGGCCCAAGATCAGCAGCGCGAAGGAGAAGATCGAGCTGTTCATCCCGATCGCGCGGGCCATGCCGTCGAGGAAGTCGTCGACGGCGCTGCCGAGGCCGTCGACCACCGCCCGGATCGCACGAATGATGAAGCCGATCACCCCGCCCAGCGTCTCGCCAAGCCATTCGAAGAAGTTGGTCTGAATCATTCCCCTCACATCCGGAAGACGCCGAAGCGGGTCGGCCCGATCGGCGCGTTCAGCGCCGCCGATAGCGCCAGCGCCAGCACCCGACGGCTGTCCGCCGGGTCGATCACGCCGTCGTCCCACAGCCGGGCCGAGGCGTAATAGGGATGCCCCTGCCGCTCGTATTGGTCGCGGATCGGCGCCTTGAACGCCTCCTCCTCCGCCTCCGGCCAGGTCTCGCCCTTGGCCTCGATGCCGTCGCGCCGGACCTGGGCCAGGACATTCGCCGCCTGCTCGCCGCCCATCACCGAGATCCGGGCGTTCGGCCACACGAACAGGAAGCGCGGCCCGTAGGCGCGGCCGCACATGCCGTAATTGCCGGCGCCGAAGCTGCCGCCGATGATCAGGGTCAATTTCGGCACCTGGGCGCAGGCCACGGCGGTGACCAGCTTGGCGCCGTCCTTGGCGATGCCGCCGCGCTCGTATTTCGAGCCGACCATGAAGCCGGTGATGTTCTGCAGGAACAGCAGCGGGATGCCGCGCTGACAGCACAGCTCGACGAAATGCGCCCCCTTCAGCGCGCTTTCCGAGAACAGGATGCCGTTGTTGGCGACGATGCCGATCGGGATGCCCCAGAGATGGGCGAAGCCGCAGACGAGGGTGGTGCCGTAGAGCGCCTTGAACTCGTCGAACTCCGAGCCGTCGACGAGGCGGGTGATCACCTCGCGCACCTCGAAGGGCTTTTTCAGGTCGATACCGACGATGCCGTAGAGATCGGTGGCCGGGTACAGCGGCTCGACCGGGTCGCGCAGCGCCAGCTTCGGCCGCTTCACCCGGTTGAGGTTGGCGACGATGCGACGGGCGATCGCCAGGGCATGGTGGTCATCCTGGGCATAATGGTCGGTGACGCCGGAAATTCGGCTGTGCACGTCGGCGCCGCCGAGATCCTCGGCCGAGACCACCTCGCCCGTCGCTGCCTTCACCAGCGGCGGGCCGCCGAGGAAGATGGTGCCCTGGCCCTTGACGATGATGGATTCGTCCGACATCGCCGGGACATAGGCGCCGCCGGCGGTGCAGGAGCCCATCACCACCGCGAGCTGCGGGATACCGGCGGCCGACATCGTCGCCTGGTTGTAGAAGATCCGGCCGAAATGGTCGCGGTCGGGGAAGACCTGATCCTGCAGCGGCAGGAAGGCGCCGCCGGAATCGACCAGATAGAGGCAGGGCAGGTTGTTCTCGCGCGCGATCTCCTGCGCCCGCAGATGCTTCTTCACCGTCAGCGGATAATAGGTGCCGCCCTTCACCGTCGCGTCATTGGTAACGATGACGCATTCCTGGCCGGAGACCGGGCCGATGCCGGTGATGATGCCGGCGGCGGGGACATCCTCGCGGTAGACGCCGTGGCCGGCGAGTTGCGACAGCTCGAGGAACGGTGCGCCGGGGTCGAGCAGCGTACGGATGCGGTCGCGCGGCAGCAGCTTGCCCCGGGCGACGTGACGGTCGCGGGCCGCCTGACCGCCGCCCAGCTTGATCCGGGCGACGGTCGCCTGCAGGTCGTCGATGGCGGCGCGCATGGCCGCTTCATTGTCGCGGAAGGCGGCGGACCGGGGGTCGACCGCGCTGTTCAGCACGGGCATGGGCGCTCCAGCTCAAGCCAACGGTGCCGCGCACCATGCCGGGATGGAGGAATCCGGGCAAGGGCAGAAAGATTGTTGCCAAGGCGACGCCGGACCACGCACTCCAACAAGAAAGGGGGCCGAAGCCCCCTTTTTTGCCGCTTTCCCATTCCTTCAGATTGCCGTGCCGATCACGGGCACTGCGGGTCGCCCTTGGTGCACTGCGGACCGTTGGTCAGCAGCTGGTTCGGGGCGCGGTAGACGTAGCGGTTCACGACCCGCCCGCCCTCCACCACGGTGCTGGAACTCTCGAGCGTCGAGCCCGGCGGGACATTGGCGGGCAGCTGGGCCGGTGCCGGCGGGGTTCCGCCTTCCACCACCGCCGGCCGCGGCTCGGCGCAGGCACCAAGCGCCAGGAGCGCAGCGAAACCGGAAAGCAGGGCGGTTCTACGAAGCGCGATGCGCATGGCACTGTCTCCTCTTTATCATTATCGGTCGTTCCGTGGACACGGCGTTACGCCGATACAACACCGCAAGGGTGGTGCAGGCTCCCGGCAATTTCAACCTTGAAACCTGCTAAATACTAACCGCTTCGAGTCGCTTGGTCAGCCCCCGTATAACCCGCGGGTTAGGCCCAGTCCGGATCCGGGATGGCCTGATAGGCCTGCCGCAGCGCGTCCGACCAGCGCTGCCGCAGCCCGGAGAAATAGGCGTCATCCTCGCCGATCCGCTTGCGCAGGGCCAGCTTCAGGGCATCCCGGCGGTACAGCGCGACATCGATCGGCAGCCCGACCGACAGGTTGCTGCGCAGGGTCGAATCCATCGACACCAGGCCGAGCTTGAGCCCATCGATCAGCTTCGTGTCGAAGCGGGCGGCGCGGTCGAGAATCGGCTTGCCGTATTTGTGCTCGCCGATCTGGAGATAAGGCGTGTCGGCCGTCGCCTCGATGAAGTTTCCGGCCTGGTAGATCTCGAACAGCCGGCAGCGGCGCCCGGCGATCTGGCCGCCGAGCAAGAAGGAGGCGTTGAAGCCGCCGGCATGCTGCTGCATCGCCTCGCCGTCGCGATTCCAGACCGCACGCACCGCCTCGCCCACCAGCTCGGCGCAGCGGAACATCGACGGCGCGGTGGCCAGGCTCTCGCGCCCGTCGCCGACGTCGACCGCCTCGGACAGCACCGCGACCACTGATTGGGTGACGGCGAGATTGCCGGCGGTGAGCAGCACCAGCACCCGGTCGTCCGGCCGTTCCCAGACATGCATCTTGCGGAAGGTGGAGATGTTGTCGACCCCGGCATTGGTGCGGGTGTCGGCGATCATCACCAGCCCTTCTTCGAGCAGGAGGCCGAGGCAGTAGGTCATGCGGGACGATCCGTGGCCGTCATGGGTGGGAAGGCGGTCAGGCCTGCGCCTGGGTCTGGGACTGGCCGACGCGGACCAGGACCTCCAGCGCCTCGGCGCCGCCGCCCTGGCGCAGGCCGCGGACCGGCGCGGTGTCGCGGTAGTCGAGCCCGACGGCGACGCGGACATAGTGCTCGGTCGGGCACACCCCGTTGGCGGCGTCGAAGCCGACCCAGCCGAGCCCGTCGATGAAAGCCTCGGCCCAGGCATGGCCGGCCGCCTGCTCGACGCTGCCGTCGGCCATCAGCAGATAACCCCCGACATAGCGGGCCGGCAGCCCGAGATGGCGGGCGCAGGCGAGGAAGACATGGGTGTGGTCCTGGCATACGCCGACGCCGGCCGCCAGCGCCTCCGCCGCAGTGGTGGCGGCGTGGGTCTGGCCAGGCCGGAAGGCGATGCGGCCGCGCACCGCCAGCATCAGCGCGTGGGCCAGGGCCAGCGGCTCGCGCCCGGCCGCGGCCGCCGCCTCCGCCAGCTCGACCAGGGCGGCGTCCGCGTGGGCCAGCGGCGACGGACGCAGATAGAAGGCGGGCGGAAACCGCTCCTCGGCGCCGGTGACGATGCCGTTGGTGTCCCGGGTCACGACCTCGCCCTCGACCAGCAGCGTCAGCGAATCGTGCGGCCGCTCCAGCGACAGCATGTCGACGATGTTGCCGTAGCCATCCTCGCCCGGGGCCAGATTGGCCCCGGCCGGCGGCACCACCCGCCAGCGCAGCACCTCCTGCCCGTCATGCGACCGAGGCGTCAGGCGCAGCGTCTGCAGGGTGCGGGCGACCGGGCTGTCGTAGCGGTAGCGGGTCTCGTGGCGGATCAGGAGGCGCATGGGCCGGGATCAGATCAGATAGGCCTTGCTGACCTCCAGGCCTAGGATGTTGTTCTGCTGGATGAACGCGGTCAGATATTCGTGCAATCCGGTCTGCAAGATCGTGTCGATCCGGCCGTAGCGCAAGCGCGAATGCATCTCCCCGGCGAGACGCTGGCATTCGTGCTTGCGGCCATAGAGGTCGGCGAGCTGGCCGAGCAGCTCGACCATCTCGCCCAGGCAGCCGGCGAGCGAGCGCGGCATTTCCGGCCGCAGGATCAGCAGCTCGGCCACCTGCCAAGGCTTGATGCCGTCGCGGTAGAGATAGGAGTAGCTGCCGAGCGCCGAGGCGCCGCGCAGCACCGCCGCCCATTGGTAGAAGTCGAGGCCGCCGCCGACCTCCTCGTGCGCCGGCAGCAGCACATGGTACTTCACGTCGAGCAGCCGGGCGGTGTTGTCGGCGCGCTCCAGCATGGTGCCGAGCTGCAGGAAGATATGGGCATCGTCGCGCAGCATGGTGTCGGCGACGGCGCCGTGAAACAGCATCGCCCGTTCCTTGACCCATTCCAGGAAGTCGCGCAGATCGCCGGCGATCAGCCCCTCCTTGCCGTCGAGGTCGAGCCAGGTGGCGTTCAGCGTCTCCCACATCGGCCGGGTCAGCGCCGCGCGCACCGCCCGCCCGTTGGTACGCGCCCGCTGCAGGCAGGAGCGGATGCTGGACGGGTTGTCCAGGTTCCGGACGATGTAGTCGACCACCGCGGCCGCGGTCGCCGTCTCGTGCGCCTTGTAGAAGCTCTCCTCGCAGCCGGAGATGACGACGGCGGAGTGCCATTCGTCCTGACGCCCGCCGCCGCCGTCCGGCGTCAGCGCCATGCGGTCGGCGACCTCGAGGATGCGGGCGAGGTTCTCGGCCCGCTCGACGTAGCGGCCGAGCCAATAGAGGCTGTCGGCGGTGCGGCTCAGCATCCCGATGACCCTGCCTTGATGTCCTGCACCGTCATGCCGTCAGCACCCAGGTGTCCTTGGTGCCGCCGCCTTGACTCGAATTGACCACCAGCGACCCTTCGCGCAGCGCCACCCGGGTCAGCCCGCCCGGCACGATCCGGATGCTGTCGCTGCCGGTCAGCACGAAGGGGCGCAGGTCGACATGGCGGGGCGCAACGCCCTGGTCGACGAAGGTCGGGCAGGTCGACAGCGCCAGGGTCGGCTGGGCAATGAACAGGTCGGGCTGGGCGCGCACCCGCTCGGCATAGGCCTCGCGCTCGGCCCGGCTGGCGGTCGGGCCGACCAGCATGCCGTAGCCGCCGGACCCCGCTACCTCCTTCACCACCAGCTCGTCGAGCCGGTCGAGGACATGGGCGCATTCCTCGGGCTTGGAGCAGTCCCAGGTCGGGACGTTCTTCAGGATCGGCTCCTCGCCCAGATAGAAGCGAATCATCGCCGGGACGTGGATGTACATCGCCTTGTTGTCGGCGATGCCGGTGCCCATGGCATTGGCGAGGGTCACGTTGCCGGCGCGGTAGGCGTGATACAGGCCGGGCACGCCGAGCACGGACTCGGGGTTGAACACCAGCGGGTCGAGGAAATCGTCGTCGATCCGGCGGTAGATCACGTCGACCCGTTTCGGCCCGCGGGTGGTGCGCATGTAGACCACGGCGTCGCGCACGAACAGGTCCGGCCCTTCGACCAGCTCGATCCCCATCCGGTCGGCCAGGAAGCTGTGCTCGAAATAGGCGCTGTTGTAGATGCCGGGGGTCAGGAGCGCGACGGTCGGATCGCCGTCGCAATTGCGCGGCGCGACCGAGGTCAGGGTGGCCAGCAGCTCCTGCGGGTAGTGCTCGACCGGGGCGACGCTGTGCCGGGCGAACAGGCCGGGGAACAGCCGCATCATCATCTCGCGGCCTTCCAACATGTAGGAGACGCCGGACGGCGTGCGGACATTGTCCTCCAGCACGTAAAACTCGTTCGGCCCGACCCGGACGATATCGATGCCGGCGATATGGGTGTAGACGCCGCCGGGCGGGTCCAGCCCCTGCATCTCCGGCAGATAGCCGGGGTTGTGCAGCACCAGCCGTTCCGGCACCTGGCCGGCGCGCAGGATCTCCTGGCCGTGATAGACGTCGTGCAGGAAGGCGTTGAGCGCCCGCACCCGCTGCGTCAGCCCCTGCTCGAGATGCCGCCATTCGGCGGCATCGAGCACGCGGGGCATGATGTCGAAGGGGATCAGCCGCTCCGGGTCGCCGCCCTCTCCATAGACGGCGAAGGTGATGCCGATGCGGCGGAACAGCGCCGCCGCCTCCCGGCGCTTGAGATCGAAGACCGAGGCCGGCGTCGCTGCCAGCCACTCCGCCAGGGCCGCATAGGGAGACCGGACCGGTCCGCCGCCCATCTCGTCGAATGCCTGCACCATCCCTCCGGCACGTCCCTGCTCGACGAAACCATCAAGCAAGGCATGTGCCATGGACCGCAAGCATAATTCCTCGCGGATCGGCGAAGGATGCCTAAAATTCCGGCAAAGCCTGCCGGGTCAGTAGGCGTAGGCGGTGAAGACCGGGTCGATCGAGCCGCCCCATTCGGTCTCGAAGCGGCGCAGCATCTCCGAGGCCTGGGTCTCGCCGCTGTCGACAATGCGCTGCAGCTCGTTGAGGAAGCCCTCCTCGGTGCCGCCGATGGCATCGGTCCTGGCCCGGGCGGCGAGGCCGTGCCGGGCGATCGCCAGCACCCGCAATGCCACGTCGCGCACCGTGCCGCCGCGGAACGGCGTGGCAAGGCCGAGGCGCGGCACGTCGCGGCGCAGCGCCGCCCGCTCCGCCGTCGTCCAGTCCTTGACCAGGTCCCAGGCGGCGTCGAGCGCGGTGCCGTCATAGAGCAGCCCGACCCAGAGCGCCGGCAGGGCGCAGAGGCGCGACCACGGCCCGCCGTCGGCGCCGCGCATCTCGAGGTACTTCTTCAGCCGCACCTCGGGGAAGGCGGTGGTCAGATGGTCGGCCCAGTCGCTGAGGGTCGGCAGATGGCCGGGATAGACCGGCAGCTCGCCCTTGAGGAAGGCTCGGAAGCTGTGCCCCGCCGCGTCGATGTAGCGGCCGTCGCGGTAGACGAAGTACATCGGCACGTCGAGCAGGTAGTCGACATAGCGCTCGAAGCCGAAGCCGTCCTCGAACACGAAGGGCAGGTCGCCGGTGCGGTCGGGGTCGGTGTCGGTCCAGATGTGGCTGCGGAAGCTCTGGAACCCGTTCGGCCGGCCCTCGGTGAAGGGCGAGTTGGCGAACAGCGCCGTCGCCACCGGCTGCAGCGCCAGGCTGGTCCGGAACTTCTTCACCATGTCGGCTTCGGAGCCGAAGTCGAGATTGACCTGCACCGTGCAGGTGCGGGTCATCATGTCGAGGCCGAGCGATCCGCGCTTCGGCATGTATTCGCGCATGATCTTGTAGCGGCCCTTGGGCATCCAGGGGATGTCCTCGCGCCGCCATTTCGGCTGGAAGCCGAGGCCGATCATGCCGATGCCGAGCTGCTCTCCCACCTTGCGCACCTGGGCGAGATGGTCGGCCACCTCGGCGCAGGTCTCGTGGATGCTGCGCAGCGGCGCACCCGACAGCTCGACCTGGCCGCCCGGCTCCAGCGTCACCGAGGCCTTGTCGCGGGCCAGCGCGATCAGCTTGCCATTCTCCTCGACCCGCTCCCAACCGCAGCCGGCCAGGCCCTCGAGCACGGCACGGATGCCGTCCGGGCCGTCATAGGGCAACGGCTTCAGGTCCGACAGGCGGAAGGCGAACTTCTCGTGCTCGGTGCCGATGCGCCAATCCTCGGCCGGCTTCGATCCGGCGGCGAGATAGTCGACGAGCTGGGCCTTGCTCTCGATCGGGGCGGCGCTGGCGGTCTGCGGACCGGACATGGGGACACTCGGCTAACGGGACGGGTCAAACGCGATGCGGCGGCCGGCCGCGCCCGTCGCCGGCCAGGGACTGCCAGATCGCGAGCGCGGCGATGGCCGCCGTGTCGGCGCGCAGGATACGAGGGCCGAGGCCGACGGGTCGAACAAATTCGTGACGAATCAGAGCTTCCAGCTCCGCCGGCGCGAAGCCGCCTTCCGGGCCGACCAGAAGCGCGGCCGGGCCGGACGCCTCCGCGGCCGCATCGGCGATGGGACGGGCCTCCCCCGCCTCGGCGCAGACCAGCAGGGTGCGGCCGGCGGGCCAGGCGGCGAGCAGGGCGTCGAGCCCGACCGGGTCGCGCACCTCCGGCACGTCCAGCCGCTCACACTGTTCCGCCGCGGCCACGGCGTGGGCGCGCAGCCGGTCGAGGTTGACGCGCTGGACGTCGGTGTAGCGGGTGAAGACCGGCTGCAGCACGGCGGCGCCGAGCTCGGTCCCCTTCTCCACCACCGCGTCGACCGCGTCCTTCTTCACCGGCGCGAAGCAGAGCCAGAGGTCGGGGGCCGGCTCCGCCGGGCGGAGCTGCCGTTCGGCCAGGGCCGTGCCGCCAGCCTTGGAAAGGCCGTCGAGCCGCGCCAGCCATTCGCCATCGCGCGCATTGAACAGGCGCAGCCCCGCCCCGGGCGCCAGCCGCAGCACGCTGCGCAGATGGTGTGCCTGGGCCTCGGACAGCGCCACGCTCCGCCCGGCCGCAAGAGGGGCGTCGACATGGAGACGGGTGCGCGGCAAGGCATCTGTCGGCGAGGTCATGCGCGACGCTAGCCGCTGCCCGGTCGTCCGGCAACGGATCCTTGGGAGGAAAAGCCGGGGTCAGGCCCGGCGCCGCTCCCGGGCCACCTGCTCGATGATCGCGGCGCGGTCCGGCATCCGGGCGCGGTTGCGGGCGGTGACCAGCTCGACGATCTCCGGCGCCGCGGTCTCGGGGCGGCCGGAATCGTAGGGCGGCGCCGGCGCGTATTCGAGGCCGAGTTGGATCGCCTTCGCCACCGTCTCGTCCGCCAGCTCGGCCGCGAGGGTCAGGGCGAAGTCGATGCCCGCCGTGACCCCGCCGCCGGTGACGATGTTGCCGTCGCGGACCACGCGGCCGGGATCGGGGATGGCGCCGAACAGGGCCAGCTGATCGCGCCAGGCCCAGTGGCAGGCGGCGCGCCGCCCCTCGAGCAGGCCGGCGGCGGCGAGGATCAGCGACCCGGTGCAGACCGAGGTGACGTAGCGGGCCGAGGCGGCGAGCCGGCGGATCTGCGCCAGATAGGCGTCGCTGCGCATCGCGTCGACGCAGCCGAACCCGCCGGGCACACACAGCACGTCGCAGCGCTCCACCTCCTCCAGCCGCGCAAGGTTTGAGAAGGTCAGCCCGTCGACGCTGACCGCCTCCCCGCCGATCGAGGCGACAATGGTCTTGGCGCCGGGCAGCCGCGCCAGCACCTGGTGCGGACCGGTGAAGTCGAGATGGGTGACGCCGGGATAGATCGGGAAGAGGATGGCGATGTCATCCATGGCGGCGGCCTCCGGGACGGGTTGACAGCACCAGTATCGCCGCGCAGGGTCATGTCTGAAACGACATAGTTCCCTCATTTGCCGCCATGACCCGCGCCATCGGCTTCCTGGTCTTTCCGGGCTTCAACATCCTCGACCTGTCGGGGCCGCTCGCCGCCTTCGACACCGCCTCGCGGGACTGCGTGCCGCCGCCCTACCGGCTGCGGGTGATCTCGGAACGCGGCGGCGCGGTCGAAAGCTCAGCCGGCCTGCCGGTGCTGACCCAGCCCTTCGGCGACGAGCCCCTGGACACGCTGGTGGTCGCCGGCGGCCGCGGGGTTCCGGAAGCGCTGGGTTCGGCGCGGCTGCTCGCCTTCATCCGCGAGGCCGCCGCGGCGCGGCGGGTGACCAGCGTGTGCTCCGGCGCCTTCCTGCTGGCCGCGGCCGGCCTTCTGGACGGGCGGCGCGCCACCACCCATTGGCAGCAGGCGGCGACGCTGCAGCGCCTGCATCCACGGGTGCGGGTCGAGGCGGACCGGATCTTCGTGAAGGACGGCCCGGTATGGTCATCGGCCGGGATCACCGCCGGAATCGACCTGGCGCTGGCCCTGATCGAGGAGGATCTGGGCGCCGACGCCGCCCGCGCCGTGGCCCGGGCCCTGGTCGTCTATCATCGCCGCCCCGGCGGGCAGTCGCAGTTCTCTGCCCTCCTCGACCTCGCCCCGGCCTCGGACCGGATCCAGGCCGCGCTCTGCTTCGCGCGGGAGCATCTGCGGGAGCCGCTGCAGGTCGACCGCCTGGCCGAGGCGGCGTGTCTGAGCCCCCGCCAGTTCGGCCGCGCCTTCCTGGCCGAGACCGGGCAGACGCCGGCCAAGGCGGTCGAGCGGCTGCGCGCCGAGGCAGCCCGGCCACGGGTCGAGGACGGCGCCGAACCGATCGAGGCGATCGCGCGCGACGTCGGCTTCACCGACCCGGAGCGGATGCGACGCGCCTTCCTCCGCTGCTTCGGGCAGCCGCCGCAGGCGATGCGGCGGGGTGCCGGTCGGCGAAGGCATGCGCGAAGCCCGCCGCTGCCTGCACCGCCGGCGACGCTTCCCTAGGCACAGATCGGGTGACGATGCCGGTGAGTCGATCGCGGCGGTCGGCCGGGACGCCGCCCTCAAGGCGAAACGGCCGGCTCTGCCTCGTAGGCGCGATGAAGCAGCTCCAGGAAGGACGGCGCCTCGGGCAAGGACACGGAGCCGATCCGGCGGACCGCCACGCCCGGCGTCCACGAGTTCATGACCGCGGCCCCGGCCAGCTTCGGCAGGTCGGCTGGCGTGATCTCCTGGACGCGCTGGGGGATGCCGAGGCGATCCAACTGCCGCTTGACGATTCCCATGGTGATGCCGCCCAGCATCTCGGCCGCCGGCCAGACCACCGCGGCGCCATCCCAGAAGGCCAGATTCCAGATCGTCCCTTCGCTGAGCCGGCCGCGGCGATCCAGGAAGGCGGCGTCATCGAAGCCCTGGCCGACGGCCTGGTGGAGGAAGTAAGTCTTGGCCGCCTCGCCGACATGCTTCACCGTCGGCAGGAACCGCTCGTGCTCGACCATCGACAAAGCCAGCGGGCCTTCCGGGGCGGAAGCGGCCGGTCCCGTGCGGACCAGCATGTCGAGGTCCTTGCCGCCTTCATCCGCTGAGAATTCGCCCGCCGGAGAGGACACGACCGCGGTCAGCGACAGATCGGCCGGGCCTGCCTCCAGCGCCGAGCGAATGTAGAGCCGCACCCGGTCGTCAGGGAGAGCCCGGCCGAACAGCAGCATCGAGGCCGACCGCAGCCGCTCCAGATGGAGGTCGAAGCCGCGGATGCGCCCCCCGCGCACCTGGGCGGCCGTGAAATGGGCGTAGCCGGCGAAGGCGAGCGGCGCCAGCTCCTCCGCGGTCGCGGCCCGGCCGTTGCGCTGGGCGACAAAAGAGCCCGAGTTGATCGACATTCCGTTTGCTCCGGGTTTCGGCCGGGCAGCGCCCAGCCGTCGTGCTTATCAAGCTGCATTTACATGTGCATTTTCGAACACGCTGAAAAACGAGTAGTTTTGAACTGATCATTAAATGCTGCTTGAAGCTTGATGAAACCGCCTGCTGCCAGGAACTCGGGCCTTCAGGGCGCTCGAAGCGGCAGGACGGCATCTGAGCTTCACACGGGCGGCCGAGGAGGTTGGGCTGACGCCGGCGGCGGTCAGTTATCGGATCAAGGAGATCGAGGATCACCTGGGCATCTTGCTGTCCACGCGCACCAGCCACCCCGTGGCGTTCTCCGATTCACGCCATGTCGTCCAGGCGGCGATCGACAGCGGCATCGTCGGTCTTGCCGCGGATCGAGGGGGCAGCTGTTCCGCGATCGCGGGGTCGAGTAGTCTCCCGAAGCCGTTCCATTCTGCTGAAGTGACGCCGACCGCGCCGTCGGCATGGGTTCCCGCCATGACCGACACCGCTTCCGACATCCGGGCCGAGAGCTGGCTGATCCGCTGGGCGCCGCCCGGCGTGCGGCCCTACCTGACCCTGGCCCGGCTGGACCGGCCGATCGGCACCTGGCTGCTGCTCTACCCCTGCTGGTGGGGGCTGGCGATGGCACCGCGGCCGGCGGGATTCGGCTGGACCGACCTGTGGTACGCGGCGCTGTTCGGCATCGGCGCTCTGGTGATGCGCGGCGCCGGCTGCACCGTGAACGACATCCTGGACCGCGACTTCGACGCCCGGGTGGCGCGCACCCGGACCCGGCCGATCCCGAGCGGCGCGGTCAGCCCGACCCAGGCGGTGCTGTTCCTGATCGCCCAACTGCTGCTGGGCTTCCTGGTCCTGATCCAGTTCAACAGCACCACCGTCGGGCTCGGCGTCGCCTCGCTGGTGCTGGTCTTCACCTATCCGCTGATGAAGCGGATCACCTGGTGGCCACAGGCCTTCCTCGGCCTCGCCTTCAACTGGGGCGCCCTGGTCGGCTGGACCGCGGTGACCAGCGAACTGGCCCTGCCCTCGTTGCTCCTCTACGCCGCTGGCATCTGCTGGACCCTGGGCTACGACACGGTCTATGCGCTGCAGGATATCGAGGACGACGCCCGCATCGGCATCAAGTCGACGGCGCGGCTGTTCGGCGCCGCCGCCCGGCGCTGGGTCGCCGGCTTCTACGCCCTGACCGTGCTCGGGATCGGCGCCGCCGGCCTTTCGGCCGGGCTGGCGCCCCTGCCCTTCCTTCTGCTTCTGGCCGCCGGCGCGGCGCAGCTGGCCTGGCAAGTGGCGACGCTGGCCACCGACCGGCCGGCCGATTGCCTGGTCAAGTTCAAGTCGAACCGCTGGTTCGGCCTGCTGGTGCTGGCCGGGCTTCTGGCCGGTCGCGCCCTCGCCTAGCCGCCGAGATACTTGGCGAGCGCGACGGCGTTGTTCTGCCGCTCGTCACGGCTGGCATAGAGCAGGGTCACCCAGCCATCCTTGCTCTTCTGCCGCAGGAAGGCCACCGCGTTCGGATGGGCGTCCAGCTCGGCATAGTAGCGCCGGCAGAATTCCGGCCACTGCTCCGGCTCCTGATGAATCCAGTGGCGCAGCTCGTCGCTCGGCGCCACGGTCTTGAGCCAGAGGTCGAGCGCCGCCTGCTCCTTGGTCAGGCCGCGCGGCCACAGCCGGTCGACCAGGACGCGGAAGCCGTCGCCCTCCTCGGGCGGGTCGTAGACGCGCTTGACCCGGATCATGACCCGGCCTCGTCGCGCTTCGGGGCGTTCGCATCGGCCTTCGCCGGCGGCCTCGGGTCCAGCCCGGCATAGGCCGGGTCGATCTCGTGCAAGTAACAGGGTGGGGAGCTACACTCCCCGATTTCCGCTTCGGCCGGACCGTCCTCCGGTCGGGCCTGGGCATGGCGGCTCGCCATCTCGTTCGTTTCCTCGGTCTGCAGCGACGGTCTGCGCCGTCGCCGTGATCCCGAGTCTCCCGCAATCCGGCGCCCGACATCAAGACCGCCGTGGCTCATCGCCGCCCTGCGCGCTAGGAAGAGCGATGATCTCAGACATCGACGCCTTCATCCGCGCCAACACCGCGCCGACCCGGCCGCCGCTGCTGCCCGAGCTGGTGCTGCATCTCGCCACCGAGGTGACGCCGCTGTGGCAGGCGACGGAGGAGACGCTGCGCCGCAGCGGGCTGCCGCCGCCCTACTGGGCCTTCGCCTGGGTCGGTGGCCAGGCGGTGGCGCGCCACCTGCTGGACCACCCCGCGAGCGTGGCCGGAAAGCGGGTGTTCGACTTCGCCTCGGGCTCCGGCATCGTCGCCCTGGCCGCGGCGCGGGCCGGCGCCGCCGCGGTGACGGCGGCGGAGATCGACCCGATCGCGCTGGCGGCGATCCGGCTGAACGCCGCCGCCAATGGCTACGCCGTCGCGGTCGACGGCGGCGACCGGATCGGCGATCCTCTGGACGGCGTCGACATCGTCTGCGCCGGCGACGTCTGCTACGAGAAGCCGATGTCGGACCGGGTCATGCCCTGGCTGCGCGCCCTGGCCAGTGCCGGCAAGACCGTGCTGCTGGGCGACCCCGGCCGCGCCTATCGGCCGCAGGACGGGCTCGAGGAGATCGCCCGGCATCAGGTGCCGACCAGCGTCGAGATCGAGGATCGCGCCGTGCGCGAGGCCGTGGTCTGGCGCGTGCTGCCAGGATAGCCGGTAGGCTGGGTTCGCCAAGGCGAACCCAGCATCGCCCCGCCGAGAACTCGTTGGGTTCGCGTTCACGAACCCAACCTACGGACCAGCAGCCGGTCAGTTGGTGGTCAGTGCCGCCGGCGTCGTGGCGGCCGGCGCGGCCGGAGCGGCCGCCGGGGGCGGCGTGACCGCGGGAGTCGGCTCGCTCGTGGCCGGGGCCGCCGGAGCGGCGGGCTCAGTCACGGTAGGGGCCGCCGGGGCCACAGGCGTCTCGGCCGGTGCGGCCGGCGCCACGGGGGCAGCCGGTACGGCCGGAGCCGTCGTGGCCGGGGCGGCGGGTTCGGCCGGGGTTCCGGCCGCGGGCGCTGTGCCGGTCTGGCCCGGCGCCGTCGCCGGCGGCACGACGGGATCGCCGCCCGGCGTCGCCTGGCCGGGCGCGGCCTGGGCGGGCGCCTGCTGGGCCGGGGTCTCGACCGCCGGCTGTGCAGCCTTCTTCGCCGCCGCCGCGCGCCGCGCCGAGGCACGTGCCAGATAGGCCTGCCGCGCCTCGTCCTTGTTGGCGTAGATGTCCGGATAGTTCACCGGCTGGCCGAACTCGTCCGGGAAACGGGTGAAATAGCCGATGAAGACCGGAATCTCTTCCGGCAGGCGCTCGGTGTACATGCGGCCGGTGCGGATCTTCCGGTCTATCTCGTCGACGCTGACGCCATCGGCCCATGCCGCCAGTTCCCGGACCTGCTGGACCCGGACGCAGCCATGGCTCAGCGCCCGCTTCTCGCGGCCGAAATAGCTCTTCTGCGGCGTGTCGTGCAGGTAGATCGACTGGTCGTTGTCGAGCTCGAGCTTGATCCGGCCGAGGGGGCTGCGAGGCCCCGACGGGATGTAGACACTGGCCTCGTTGCGGACGATCGACGGGGTCGGGGTCCAGTCCGGGTTGTACTTGATCGCGTACATGTTCGACAGCAGCTCGGGCGTCGAGGTCGCCGGGGCGCCGACCACGACCTTGCTGCGGAGCACCGGACTGCCGTCCTGGAAGGCGATCAACTCGTAGGACGGGATGTTCACCAGGATGAACTTGCCGCGGGACGGGACGGCGACGTTGACGCCGGCGTCGCGCATCGCCTGGACGAAGGGGGACGGGGGCGGCTCGGGCAGGGCCGGTGCCGTGAGGCTGGCGGTCTGCTGCGGCGCGGCCGGCACGCAGGCGGCGAGCACCAGGATCGAGGCGACCGCCAAGGCGGCGCGGACGAACGGCCCGCGGTGGTATGGCGCGCTCTTCTGGCAGGCGGTCATCACGAATTCCCCTTCCGTCGCGGGCGGCCGGGCGGTCGAGCCCGAGACCGTTCTTCCTGATTTAGTTGACGATACTCGGCCCGACAATCGAAAGACTGCGGAAGTCGGGCGAGACCTTGCATCGCCGGTCGATATGGCAAAAAAGGGGCGCTCCGAAGAGCGCCCCTCCACAATTCGACTTTTGGACGGTGATCCCCTGTGGCTCGCCCTGCGGCGAACCACAAAACATCAAGTTGTGGATCAAATTCCCGGACGCCTGGAACCAGGCGTCCGGTTTGATCCACGGGATCAGAAGTCCATGTCGCCCATGCCGCCCATGCCGCCCGGGCCGGGGGCCGGGGCCGCGGCCTTCTTCTCGACGTGCTCGGCGACCATCGCCTCGGTGGTGATCAGCAGGCTGGCCACCGACGCGGCGTTCTGCAACGCGGTGCGCACGACCTTGGTCGGGTCGATGACGCCGGCCTTGATCAGGTCGCCGTACTCGCCGGTCTGGGCGTTGTAGCCCCAGTTCTTGTCGTTCTTGTCCTGCAGCTTGCCGACCACGATCGAGGCGTCGCCGCCCGCGTTGGTGACGATCTGCCGGACCGGCGCCTGCAGCGCGCGGCGGACGATGTCGATGCCGACACGCTCGTCGTCGTTGTCCGGCTTGACCTTGTCCAGGGCCTTCGAGGCGTACAGCAGGGCGGTGCCGCCGCCCGGGACCACGCCTTCCTCGACCGCGGCGCGGGTCGCGTGCATCGCGTCATCAACGCGATCCTTGCGCTCCTTCACCTCGACCTCGGTGGCGCCGCCGACGCGGATCACCGCGACGCCGCCCGCCAGCTTGGCCAGACGCTCCTGCAGCTTCTCGCGATCGTAGTCCGAGGTGGTCTCCTCGATCTGCGCCCGGATCTGGTTGCAGCGGCCCTCGATCTCCTTCTTGGCGCCGGCGCCGTCGACGATCGTGGTCTCCTCCTTGGCGATCACGACCTTCTTGGCACGGCCCAGCATCTCGAGCGTGACGCTCTCGAGCTTGATGCCGAGATCCTCGGAGATGACCTGGCCGCCGGTCAGGATGGCCATGTCCTCGAGCATCGCCTTGCGGCGGTCGCCGAAGCCCGGGGCCTTGACCGCCGCGACCTTGAGGCCGCCGCGCAGCTTGTTGACCACCAGGGTGGCCAGCGCCTCGCCCTCGACGTCCTCGGCGATGATCAGCAGCGGCTTGCCCGACTGCACCACCGCCTCGAGCACCGGCAGCATGGCCTGCAGGTTCGACAGCTTCTTCTCATGCAGAAGGATGTACGGGCTCTCGAGCTCCGCGATCATCTTCTCCGCATTGGTGATGAAGTACGGCGACAGGTAGCCGCGGTCGAACTGCATGCCTTCGACCACTTCGAGCTCGGTGTCGAGGCTCTTCGCCTCCTCGACCGTGATCACGCCCTCGTTGCCGACCTTCTCCATGGCCTTGGCGATCATCTCGCCGACTTCGCGCTCGCCATTGGCGGAGATGGTGCCGACCTGGGCGACCTCGGCGTTGGTCTTGATGACCTTCGAGCGGGTCTTGAGGTCCGCGACCACGGACTCGACCGCCTTGTCGATGCCGCGCTTCAGGTCCATCGGGTTCAGGCCGGCGGCGACGGCCTTGACGCCCTCGCGCACGATCGACTGGGCCAGGACGGTCGCGGTGGTGGTGCCGTCACCGGCCAGGTCGTTGGTCTTCGACGCGACCTCGCGCACCATCTGCGCGCCCATGTTCTCGAACTTGTCGGAAAGCTCGATCTCCTTGGCGACGGTGACGCCGTCCTTGGTGATCCGCGGCGCGCCGAACGACTTGTCGAGCACGACGTTGCGGCCCTTCGGGCCCAGGGTGACCTTGACCGCGTCGGCCAGGATGTCGACGCCGCGCAGCATGCGCGAACGGGCGTCGAGCGAGAACTTCACGTCCTTCGCTGCCATCTCTTTTTTCCTCTATGTCTCGGGATTTCGGTAAGGCGACGGGCGGATCAGGCGGCCTTGGCCGACTTCTTCGTGGTGATGATGCCGAGGATGTCGCTCTCCTTCATGATCAGGAGATCCTGGCCGTCGAGCTTGACCTCGGTGCCCGACCACTTGCCGAACAGGATCCGGTCACCGGCCTTGACGTCCAGCGGCTGCAGCTTGCCGGACTCGTCACGGACGCCCGCGCCGACCGCGATCACCTCGCCCTCCTGGGGCTTCTCCTTGGCGGTGTCCGGGATGATGATCCCGCCCGCGGTCTTCTCATTCTGCTCGATGCGGCGCACCAGCACACGGTCGTGCAGGGGACGGAATTGCATCGCTCGCTCTCCCACTCTCGTCTAGAGATCTGCGTTCAGGAACTTGTCCCGGCCGTCGTTAGCACTCTCGGCCGGCGAGTGCTACGCATTTAAGGGGACGGCGGAAACGGGTCAAGGCCCGCGCGAAGATTCTCTTCAGCGGAAGAGGGCCGGCAGCCAGAGCGAGAGCGACGGGACGTAGGTCACGGCCAGCAGCACGGCGATCGAGGCGCCGAAGAACGGCCAGATCGTGCGCATCGCCTCGCGGATGGTGATCTTGCCCACGGCGCAGCCGACGAACAGCACCGAGCCGACCGGCGGCGTGTTCAGCCCGATGCCGGCGTTGAGGATCAGGATCACGCCGAAATGCACCGGGTCGATGCCGAAGGCCTTGACCACCGGCAGCAGCACCGGGGTGCAGATGATGATCATCGGCGCCATGTCCATGAAGGTGCCGAGCAGCAGCAGCGCTATGTTGATCAGCAGCAGCACCACCAGCGGGTCGCTGGAGATCGCGTTGATCGCCTGGACCGTCGCGGTCTGCACCTGCAGCAGCGCCATCAGCCAGCCGAAGGCGCCGGCGGCGCCGATCACCAGCAGCACCATGGCGGTGGTGCGGACCGCGCCCTGCACCGCCTCGATGAAGCCGCGCCAGTCGAGCTGGCGATAGACCAGCAGCGCCACCAGGAAGGCGTAGATCACCGCGATGCAGGAGCTTTCGGTCGCGGTGAAGATGCCGGAGCGGACGCCGCCGAAGATGATCCCGATCAGCAGCAGCCCTGGCAGCGCCACCACCAGATAGCGGCCGACGGCGCGCAGCCCGGGGAACGGATCCGCCGGGTAGCCGCGGCGACGGGCGACGACATAGGCGGTCACCATCAGCGCGGCGGCGAGCAGCAGCCCCGGCACGATGCCGGCGGTGAACAGATCGGCGATCGAGACGTTGCCGCCCGCCGCGATCGAATAGAGAATCATGTTGTGCGACGGCGGGACCATCAGGGCGATGATCGCCGAGTTCACGGTGACGTTGACGGCGTAGTCGCGGTCATAGCCGCGGGCCGCCATCTGCGGGATCATCAGCCCGCCGATCGCCGAGGCGTCGGCCACGGCCGAGCCGGAGATGCCGCCGAACAGGGTCGAGGCGACGATGTTGACCTGGCCCAGGCCGCCGCGGAGATGGCCGACCAGGCCGGCGGCGAAGCGGATCAGCCGCTCGGCGATGCCGCCGCGGATCATCAGGTCGCCGGCGAAGATGAAGAACGGGATCGCCATCATGGCGAAGGCGTTCATGCCGGAGTTGATCTGCTGGAACACCACCACCGGCGGCAGGCCCATATAGAGCACCGTCGCCAGCGAGGCGATGCCGAGACAGAAGGCGATCGGCGTGCCCAGCAGCAGCAGCAGCGTGAAGCTGCCGAACAGGATCCACAGCTCCATCACGCCAGCTCCCGCACGCCTTCGACCGCAGCCTCGTGCTCGAGGCCGGCGAGCCGTTCGACCAGCCGCTCCGCCGCGAACAGCGCGATCAGCACGCCGCCCACGACCAGCGGCAGGAAGTCGAAGCCGCCCGGCAAGTCGAGGACCGGGATGGTCGCGGTCCAGGTGCCGGCCGCGAGCTGGACCGAATACCAGACCATGGCGATGCCGAAACCGAGGATGAGCAGCAGGTTCACCACCTCCAGCACCCGGCCGAGCGCCGGCGGCAGCACTTGCTGCAGCAGGTCGAGGCCGAGATGGAAGCTCTCGCGCACCCCGACCGCGGCGCCGAGCAGGATGAACCAGCCCATCAGCTGCAGCGTCAGCGGCTCGGCCCAGCTCGGCGTGTCGTTCAGCACGTAGCGGGCGAAGACCTGCCACCCGACGGTGACGGTCATCCCCACCATGCCGAGGCCGGCCAGCCAAAGGGCGCCGGTGGACAGGACGCCGAGGGTCCGGCGCATCACGTTCAGGGCCGATGCCATCCCGGCCGATCTCCCATGACACGAAGGCCGGACCCGCGCGGCATGGCGGGGCCGGCCGGGTGACGCGGCCTTACTGGACCGCGCGGATGCGTTCCACCAGCGACTTCATCGCGTCGCTGGTGATGAATTTGTCATAGACCGGCCCCATCGCGGCGCTGAACGAGGCCTTGTCGACGGTGATGACCTCGGCGCCGCCGGCCCGCACCTTCTCCTCCGACTGCTTCTCGCGCGCGGTCCACAGCTCGCGCATCTTGGCCACCGATTCCTTGGCGGCCTGGCGCAGCAGCGCCTGGTCGTCGGGCGTGAGGCGGTCCCAGGAGATCTTGGAGATCACCAGCACCTCCGGCGTCAGCGAATGCTCGGTCAGGGTGTAGTGCTTCGCCACCTCGAAGTGACGCGAGGATTCGTAGGACGGCCAGTTGTTCTCGGCGCCGTCGACGACGCCGGTCTCCAGCGAGGAGTAGACCTCGCCGAAGGGCATCGGCGTCGGGTTGGCGCCGAAGGCCTGTATCATCGCGATCCACAGGTCGGATTGCTGGACCCGGATCTTCAGCCCCTTCATGTCGTCGATCGAGCGGATCGCCTTCTTGGTGGTGTAGAAGGACCGCGCACCCGAATCGTAGAAGGCCAGGCCGATCAGCCCGTGCGGCTCGAACGCCTTCAGGATCTCGTCGCCGATCGGGCCGTCCACCACCTTGTGCATGTGGTCGACCGAGCGGAACAGGAAGGGCAGGCCCAGCACCTGCGTCTCCGGCACCAGGTTGTTGAACGGCGCCGTGTTCACCCGGTTCATGTCGATCACGCCGAACCGGGTCTGCTCGATCGTGTCCTTCTCGGCGCCGAGCTGGGCGTTGTTGAAGACCTGGATCTTGATCCGGCCACCGGTCCGCTGCTCCATCAGCTCGCCGATGTACCTGACCGCCTCCACCGTCGGATAGCCGTCCGGATGGATGTCGGCCGAGCGCAGCGTGACGCTCTGCGCCGAGGCCGGGAGGGCCGCCAGCGACAGCGCCGCCCCCAGGACCAATGCCGCAATGGATTTCACGAACGCCTCCCCCTGATGCACGGCCTGGTATGATCAGGCCTCGGTCTAGTATGGTAAGCGCGAGCCTAGTATGGTACTTGGGCTGAGGCAATATCCCTTGTGAGCCCCGCATGGCACTGCTCGATCTCCTCGACCAGACCACCAGCATCGCCCGGCTGATCGAGCTCGAGATCCGCAAGGCCATCATCACCCTGGCGCTGAAGCCGGGCGCGCCGCTGTCGGAGCAGGAGATCGCCATCCGCTACGGCGTGTCGCGCCAGCCGGTGCGCGAGGCCTTCATCGCCCTGGCCCGGTCCGGGCTGGTCGAGGTGCTGCCGCGGCGCGGCACCTTCGTGGTCAAGATCTCGATCGAGCGCATGCTGGAGGCGCGCTTCATCCGGGAATCGCTGGAGAGCGCGGTGGTGCGGCGGGCCTGTGAACGCTTCGACGCCCGGGTGCGGACCCGCATCGACTTCCATCTCGAGGCGCAGGAGGCCGCGGCCGCGGACGGTGAGCACTACGAGTTCCAGCGCGCCGACGAGGCCTTCCACGCGGCGATCGCGGAGGGAGCCGGCTGCCCGTCGGCCTGGACCGTGATCGAGGATCTGAAGGCGCATATGGACCGCGTCTGCCATCTCACGCTGCCCTCGGCCTCGTCCCTGCCGACGCTGATCGCCCAGCACCGCGCCATCCTGGCGGCGATCGACCGGCGCGACGCCGACGGCGCCGAGGCGGCATTGCGCGCCCACCTTTCGGAGATCCTGCGCGCCCTCCCCGCGGTACAGCGGGACCACCGCGATTTGTTCGAGTGAGACGCCGTTTTGGCAGCAGTCCTGCCCGGATGCTGCTAACACATTGATTTTCCTACATATACCCTTGCCTGCGCCGGAACTCCACATCACATTTTCTTCACAGACCGGACGATCAAGCCGGCCGTGCAGAAGGGATGGCGTAAGGAATGACCGATCTGGAACGTCAGCTGCAGGGCTACCGCCTGACCACGGCAGAGATCCTGTATCACATGCCCGACCATCCAGGGCTGCTGCAGAGCTTCGTCTGGCAGAAGCTCGACCTGGCCCCGCGCTTTCCCGAGCTGCACCGGTTCCTCGACTTCTGGATCCACAACATCGACGGCAAGCTGCATTCGGTGCGGGTCGCCTCCACCGCCGTGGTGAAGTCCGGCGAGCTGCGGCTCTGCGCCGCCGAGTTCCGGCTGCACTGAGATCGGGATGAGATGGCAGGCTGGCGGCGGGGCCGGGAGCCCCGCCGCCACCCGCAACCAGGAGGGGGATCCGGTTGCGGGAACCTGCACCATGCGCCTCTGGCGGGGAGGGGCTCCGCCATGGCGGCAAGGCCCGCCGCTATCGAACGATCGATGCCGATCGCAGAAGGAGCCGACGGCGCCCGTCTCCCTAACAACGAGTATCCCGATCGGTTCCGAGAAACGCTCACCCTCGTCTCGCCCGCTTGCGCCGCGCGCCGCCCATGCGCCGGCCGCGGATGACGCCTGCCGCCCCGTCTTGCTAACCTCCGCCCCGGGCAAGGGAGAGGACAGAGTGGACGGACAGATTGCGACGGGCCTGCTGGGCGGCATCCGACCCGATATCGCGCGGCTGCCGGAGAGCGGCATCGTCGAGGTGGTCAATGCCGGCCGCGGCAAGCCGGACCTGATCCCGCTCTGGGTCGGCGAGGGCGACCAGCCGACCCCGGCCTTCATCGCCGAGGCGGCGAACCGCGCGCTGGCCGAGGGCCAGACCTTCTACACCTGGCAGCGCGGCATCCCGCCGCTGCGCGAGGCCCTGGCCGGCTATGTCGGCCGGATCGCCGGAACCGCCGTGTCGCCGGGCCGGATCTACGTCACGGTCGGCGGCATGCAGGCGATCATGATGACCATGCAGGCGCTGGTCGCGCCGGGCGACGAGGTGGTCATGCCCGCCCCGGTCTGGCCGAACATCTTCAGCGCCGTCGAGATCGCCGGCGGCCGTACCGTGCCGGTGCCGATCGGGGTCGAGAACGGCCGCTGGCGGCTGGACCTGGACCGGCTGTTCGCCGCCTGCGGGCCGCGCACCCGCGCCCTGTTCCTGAACAGCCCGGGCAACCCGACCGGCTGGACGCTGACCGCGGAGGAGCAGAAGGCCATCCTCGACTTCTGCCGCGCCCGCGGCATCTGGATCGTCGCCGACGAGGTCTATGCCCGCTTCGTCTATGACCGGCCGGTGGCGTCGTCCTTCCTGTCGATCGCCGCGCCGGAGGACCGGCTGGTGGTGGTCAACACCTTCTCCAAGAACTGGGCGATGACCGGCTGGCGCATCGGCTGGGTGGTGGCGTCGGAGGAGCTAGGGCAGGTCTACGAGAACCTGCAGCAGTTCAACACCTCGGGCGTGCCGACCTTCCTGCAATACGGCGCGGTCGCCGCGATCGAGCAAGGCGAACCCTTCATCCACAGTCAGGTGGAGCGCTGCCGCACCGCGCGTGACCTGGTGATCGGCCGGCTGTCGGAGTCGCCGCGGGTGCGGCTGACCCGGCCGGACGGCGCCTTCTACCTGTTCTTCCGGGTCGAGGGCGAGCCGGACAGCCGGGCCCTGGCCCTGCGCCTGCTGCACGAGGCCAATGTCGGCCTCGCCCCCGGCTCGGCCTTCGGGCCCGGCGGCGAGGGCCATCTGCGGCTGTGCTTCGCCGGCTCGGTCGACCGCCTGCAGACCGCGATGGACCGGCTGCTGCCCGCCCTGTCGTGAACCGAACACTCCTAGAGAGCCTGGTTCCCAACACCCTCGCGGCCGCCACCGAGGGCCGACAGCGCATCGATATCGGGCCCTTCGCGCTGTTCGTCTCCGACGGCAGCGACGACCCGATCCAGAGCTTCGCCGTGCCGGTCGCCCCGGCCCAGGACTGGCGCCCGGCGGTGGCCGAGCTGCAGCGCGCCTTCGACACCGCAGGCCGCCGCTTCCGCATCGAGTTCTTTCGCGAGCTGCATCCCGCCCTGTCCCCGACTCTCCACGCCATGGGCTATCAACGCGAGATGGAGGCGCCGTTGATGGCCCTGCACCGCAACGCCTGGCGGCCCGCCCCGGACGGCCCGGCCCGGCTGCTGACCGCGGAGGACGAGGCGGCGATCGACGGCCTGATGCTGGTCCAGCGCGAGGCCTTCAACCAGCCACTGGACGGCGCCGGCGAGGCGGATTTCCGCGCCCGGCTGCGGCTGGGACTGGCCAGCGGCAGCCGGCAGGCCGCGCTCGCCCGGATCGACGACGTTCCGGCCGCCAGCGGGCTGCTGCTGATCGGCGGCGACACGGCCGAGCTGGCGGCGGTCGGCACCCGGCCGGCCTTCCGCCGCCGCGGTCTGGCCGAGGCGGTGTGCCACCGCCTGCTCGCCACCTATTTCGCCGGCGGCGAGCTGGCCTGGCTGTCCGCCGCGGCGGGGGCGGAGCCGCTCTACGCCAAGCTGGGCTTCCGCCCGGTCGGCACGCAGCTCAACTTCGGCGCGTCATAGGCCACCTCGCGCCGCTGGACAAATCCGCAAAGCCGTGGATTGCTGGCGGCGTCCCCCAAGGAGCCGCCGCCATGTCGCTCGACCTGTGGTTCGCCTTCCTGCTCGCCGCCGGCATCGTCCTGATCATCCCCGGGCCTACGGTCACCCTGGTGCTGTCCTATGCGCTCGGCCGCGGCCGGGCCCATGCCTGGTGGATCGTGGCGGGCGTCGCGCTCGGCGATTTCACGGCGATGACCCTGTCGATGCTGGGGTTGGGTGCCCTGCTCGCGGCCTCAGCCACCGCCTTCACCGTGCTGAAATGGATCGGCGCCGCCTATCTGGTCTATCTCGGCGTCAAGCTGTGGCGCGCCGCGCCGAAGACCGAAGGGGTTACGGCGGCCGAGACCGGCCGGTCGCCCCGCGCCATGCTGCTGCACGCCTTCGCGGTGACGGCGCTGAATCCGAAGAGCATCGTCTTCTTCGTCGCCTTCCTGCCGCAGTTCGTGCATCCGGAGATGCCGCTGCTGCCGCAGATGGCGGTGCTGGAGGGGACCTTCGTCACCCTCGCGGCGCTGAACGCCGCCGCCTATGCCTGGATCGGCGCCAGGCTGCGCGACACCATCGGCCGGCCCTCGGTGCTGCGCCTCGTCAACCGGGCCGGCGCCGGCGTGCTGGTCGCCGCCGGCTTCGCCACCGCCGCCTGGAACCGGGCGAACTAGCCGGCCAGACCAGCCGTCCCCCGCACAGCCCCGACGGTCACGCCGTGCCGGGTCTTGATCTCCGGCGCCAGCCAGCGGCCGGCGATCGCCGGATCGGCATCATCCAGCGCGCCGACCCGCTTCAGGATCGCGGCCATGGCGACATTCGCCGCCCGCTCTGCCCCGTCCTCGATCTTGAGGGCGACTCCGAGGCCGTACTCCGGCAGCGCGGCGCAGAACACGCCCTCCGCCCCCATCTTGGTCATCACCCGGCCGCGGCAGGCCTGCATGATCTCGGTGTCGAAGCGGCCGGTGCCGGCGACCAGGAAAGGCTGCGCCGCCCAGGCCTTGCGAATCCGCAGCACCGCATCGCGCCGCTTTTCCGGCAGGTCGTCGGGATCGGCGATCCGGGCCATGGCGAAAGCCAGCCCTTCCAGCGGAATGGCGATGGTCGGGATCGAGCAGCCGTCCGCCGCCCAGGGCGCATTGCCGAGACCGCAGCCGGTCATCTGCTCGAGCACGCCGAGGATGCGCTGCTGCACCGGATGCTCGTAGCGGACATAGCCCTTGGTCTTTTCGCCGAGATGGACCGCGGTGGTGAGGAAGCCGGTGTGCTTGCCGGAGCAGTTGTTGTGCAGGGCCGAGGGATGCTCGTGCTTGCAGACGAGGGCATGGGCCGAGCCCTCGTGGAACGGCAGGTGGCTGCCGCATTCGAGATCGGCCTCGGACAGGCCGAGCTTCGCCAGCCAGGCCGCCACCCGCTCGACATGCCCGGGCTCGCCGCTGTGCGAGGCGCAGGCCAGGGCCAGCTCCTCGTCGCCCAGGCCGAAGGCGTCGGCGGCGCCGGTCTCGACCAGCGGGATCGCCTGCAGCGCCTTGATCGCCGAGCGGGCATAGACCGGCCGGCCGATATCGCCCCAATGGCCGTGCACCCCGCCCGCGCGGTCGACGATCAGGGCGCTGCCGCGATGGCGGCTCTCCACCACCGAACCGCGGGTGACCTCGACCAGGATCGGCGCGCCGTCCTCGGCGAGGTCGGCGGTTCCGGCGGCGGGGCTGTGATCGTGCGCGTGGGTCATCGTCGTCTCGGCGTGGTCGAGGCCGGGCGCACCTTGCCCTCACCTCCCGCGCGGGGCAAGGTCGGACCCGGATGACGGAGACGGGAACCGGATGAAAGGCTATTTCGCGATCGGCTGCGAGGGCATCAGCAAACCGATGAATGTCGGCGCCCTGCTGCGCACCGCCCATGCCTTCGGCGCGGCATTCTGCTTCACCGTGGCACCGGTGGCCGAGACCGTGGACTTCGGCTGGAGCGACACCTCGGACGCCTCCGGCACCGTGCCGCTCTACACCTATCCTGACGTGGCATCGATGACCCTGCCGCAGGGCTGCTCGCTGGTCGGGATCGAGCTGATGGCCGATTCGGTCGCGCTGCCCAGCTTCCGTCACCCGCGTCGTGCGGTCTATGTGCTGGGGTCGGAGCGCGGCGGCCTGTCGCGCGAGATGATCGCGCGCTGCGACCACATCGTGCAGATCCCGACCCGCTTCTCGCTGAACCTGTCGTTGGCCGGCGCGCTGGTGATGTACGACCGGCTGATCTCGTTCGGCCGCTTCGCGCCCCGGCCGCTCATGCCCGGCGGCCCGACCGAGGCGCTGCCGCCGCATGTCCATGGTGGCCCGAAGGTGGGGGAAGACTGAGGCCGGATCTCAGGCGTCGCGGGCGAGCAACGCCGTCAGCGCCCCGGTGTCGTAATAGAAGGGCGTCCCCTCGATCAGCAGATCATCCCGGAACCGCAGGACCTCGGCGAAGGGCTGGGTGATGCCGCCGCCGCTGCGCCGCGCTGTCAGGTGCAGCGTGCAGGTCATGAAGACAGTGTCGCCGGTGCGGACGGCCTCCAGCCGATCCACGCCGATATCGCTCCACACCTCCCGCATCCTGCGGAACAGGGCGCCGATCCCCGCGAGCCCTCGCCAGTCTCCGGCATAAGGCAGCGACGCTGGTTCGTGCACCACCACATCCGGGTGGAACGCGGTGGCGAGCACATCGGGATCCTCCGACTTCGCGCTCAGGAACGCCAATTCCACTTCGAACATGCGGCCCAGGAGCCGCATGGCGGAATGCCGGTCGTCGGATGGAAGGGTCATCCGTTCCTCTGTGGCTGGTGCGAGCGGCCGCGGAGCGCGGCCTCGATCGTCAGCCTAGGATCCGGATCGCCGGTCGCCTGCCCGTTTCTTGCTGTTGCTTCGACGGCGGTTCACGCATCCGGCGCCAGCAGCAACCGCACGGTCGCGGCCAAGGCGTCGGCCGCATAGGGCTTGCGCAGGGTGGGCAGATCCTGCGGCACCCCGTCTTCGGCGCCGTAGCCGGTGGTGAACAGCACCTTGAGCGACGGCCGCTCGCGCCGCACCTGGGCGGCCAGCTCGGCCCCGGTCATGCCCGGCAGGCCGACATCGGTGATCATCAGGTCGAACTCGCCGCCGTCGAGCAGGCGCAGCGCCTCAAGCCCGTCCGCCGCCTCGGCGACGTCGAAGCCGCCATCGGTCAAGGCCTCCACGGCGAGGAGACGCACCAGCACGTCATCCTCCACCAGCAACACACGTCCGCCGGGCATCGGGTCCACTGTTCGCTTCTTCTGATCACTGACCGATTCATGGCGGCAAACCGGACCGGGAGCAACCCTTGATGCCCGGCCCGAGTCTCGTCAGTGGATCGTCGCCCCGGCGGGAACCACGTGGACAGCGGCCTCCGGCGGCGGCACCTGGCCGGCGACCGGGGGCAGCACGATGCCGCCGTCCCGCAGCGCCTCCGCCAGGGCGGCGAAGGCCGCGCCGCACAGCCGCGCGGCGGCCGGCGTCAGGATGGCGCGGGCCAGGAACGGCGCCCACAGCGTCTCGCCCTGCTGGTGCAGCGCCACGATGTCGAGCAGCAGCCGCTCGTCCTCGGTCACCAGCCGACAGCGCGGGCAGTTCACCCGGATGGTGCGGCCGGCGCCGTCGCCGATGAAGCCCATCAGATCGTCCACCGCCTCGGCCGCCGCCGGCGCGCCCTCGTTGCGGAAGGCGGTGCGGAGATTGGCCAGCACCGGGATGCCGTGGCGATGCCCGGCGACCCAGGCGCGGATCGCCCACAGCACCAGCGTCTCGGCCCGCGTCAGCGCCGGCGCGCCGGCGTCGTCGCAGTCATGCGTCTCGTCGCTCATGGCAGCGCCGCCCGCACCAGGCCGAAGGACGCTTGGTTGGCCGGCATCCGCAGCGGCCGTGGCGCCGGTGCCGGATGCTGCAGCATCACCCCCGCCTCGGCCAGCATCCCGCCCAGCTCGGCGCACAGGCCGCCGGCGGCGCGGCAGGCGGCCGGCGACAGCATGCCGCGCAGCATCAGCGCGCCCGCCACGCCCGACTGGCCGATCGCGACCAGATCCAGGATCCGGCGCTCGTCCTCGGTGACGGTGAAGGCGCAGGGCACGCCGATCTGCACCCGCCGCTCGGCCCCGAAGCCGATGATGCGGGTCAGGGGGCCGATCCGCTCCGCCGCCGCCTCGGCGCCGACCTTGCGGAAGGCCAGCAGCACCGGATGGTCGGTCGGCGCCCCGGTCTTCAGCCCGACGACGCTGAGCCGCAGCGCCCACAGCACGAGCTGCTCGGCGAAAGGCAGGGCGCGACGGTCGCTCGGCTCGGTGATCTGGTCCTCGTCCATTCTCGGCTCCCGTGTGAACGGCAACCCTATTTGAGAACGATTATCAATCGCGAATCAAGACCCGATGTGTTTCCGGCGATGTCCTCCGGTAACCCCGCGCCCGGGCGGACCGAACCGGGGGCAGGCTTCCGCTGCAGGGACTCGCCATGATCCGATCGCTCCTCGCCGGCCTGCTCGCCGTCTCCGCCCTCCCCCTGTCCCTCGCCGCGGCGGCCGAACGGCCGGTGGTTGTGGAGCTGTTCACCTCCCAGGGCTGCTCCTCCTGTCCGCCGGCCGACGCCCTGCTGGCGACGCTGGCGGACCGGCCGGAGGTGCTGGCGTTGGCCTTCCATGTCGACTACTGGAACCGGCTGGGTTGGGTGGACCCGTTCTCAGGCCCCTGGGCCACGGCGCGGCAGAGCGCCTACGCGGCGCTGTGGGGGTCGGGCCAGGTCTACACGCCGCAGGCGGTGGTCGATGGCGGTCGCGACATCGTCGGCTCCGACCGAGAGGCGATGGAGGCGGCGATCGCCGCGGCGCGGTCCGATCCGTCGGTTCCGGTCGCGCTGACCGCGACGGAGGCGGCGCTGCAGGTGACGGTGGACGCCGCCGCCCCGCCGGGCGCAGCGCTGTGGCTGGTCGGTTTCGACGACCGGCACGAGACGCCGGTGCGGCGGGGCGAGAATGCCGGCCGGATGCTGGTCAACCGCAACGTCGTGCGCAGCCTGACCCAGCTGGAGGGCTGGACGCCCGGCGGCACGATCGACGCGGCGCGGCCGGCCGGCGAGCGGGCGGCGGTGCTGCTGCAGGCCGCCGACGGCCGGATCCTGGGGGCGGCCCGGCTGTAGGACCGCTCAGCCGGCCGTTGCCTGACCCGAGGAACGCGGCGCGATCAGATCGAACAGCCGACGGCTGAACAGCTTGGCCAGCCCGACCAGCAGCGCGATCGAGCCGCCGTGCCAGATCAGGATCATGAGGGTGGTGTCGAGCGGATGGAACAGCGACACGCCGCAGGACACGAGGGCCGAGGCGGCCAGCATGCCGGTGACGATGGTGGCGGTCGACCGCACCGGCGCGGCGTGGCGCAGCATCAGCACCAGGAGCGCCCAGAGCGGCAGGCCCATCATCAGGATGTTCATGAAGCAGCGGTAGCTGGTGCCGAGCACGAAGCCGTCGGGGCCGAGGCGGACCCAGTCGGTCAGGCAGCCATAGCCCATCGAGGCCAGCCAGAGCGCCAGTCCCGGCAGCGGCAGCAGGGCCCAGCGCCGGGAGCGGTCGGGCAGGCTGACATGGAAGGCGGCGATGGCGGCGAGAATGCCGGTCAGCATCGCGCCGGCCCATTCGAGCTGATACGAGGTCTCCGCCAACTCCTCCATCCGCTCGTGCCGGACGCCCTTCATCGCGACCACGGCGGCGATCACGAGGGCAGCGACGAGCAGCCACAGCAGCGCGCGCAGCATCGGCGGCCGCAGGGGCCGGACCGGCCGGGCGTCGGCGGCGAGCTGCGCGATCAGATCTTCGGTGCGAGTCCGGCCCGTCTCCGTCATTTCGGTCCCAACGCCCCCTTCAGCGCCTTCAGCGCGCGATGCATCGCGACCTTCAGCGCCGGCACCGACGCGCCGCTGGCGGCCGCTGCCTCCTTCAGCGACATGTCCTTCAGCTTCAGCAGCTCCACCGCCTGGCGCTGGCCCGGCGGCAGCTCCGCGATCGCGCGCCGCAGCGCGATCGAATCGGCCTCCATCCCCGTCTCATTCGTTTCGGGGGCGGCAAAGGTTTCCACGAACGGGTCGATCGCCGTCTCGCGGCCGGTCGTCCGGATCTGGATGCGCACCCGGTCGACGATCCGCCGCCGGGCGATCGCCACCAGCCAGGGCTGGAACGGCCGGGCCGGATCATAGGTGTGGCGGATGCTGTGCAGGGTCAGCAGCACGTCCTGCACCGCGTCCTCGGCATCGGCCGGTCGGTGCAGCGACCGGCGGGCCAGCGCCCGGAGATAGGGGGTGATCTCGGTCAGCAGCCGATGATAGGCCGCCCGGTCGCCCGCCTGGGCCGCGACCATCAGCGCCGACCAGCCGGCATCCGGCGCGGCGCCGGACGGGCCGTGCTCGTCGGGCGGGCTCATGGCAACAATGGGCGGGGCGATCCGGACATCGGCGCCGAGACTAGCCCGCATTTCTGGCACTGCCTATGGCCTGCGTCGTCCTGCGGCGGGCGGGCGAATTTCCGGCGCACCGCGCTAGCGGCTGCAGGAGGCGGCCAGGGAGTCGAGGCGGTCCCTGAGCTCGGGAGCCGCGTCCGGCCGCAGCGCTGGCCACAGGCTGCGGGCCTCGATCCCGTCGACCATGCAGGTGCAATAGGCGTGGCATTGCTCGGGACCGCTGCCGCGGGTCTCGCATTGGACTTGGCACGCGATGAGCGTCGACGCCTTATCGGGCGGCGACAGCATCTCCTGGAGGTCGCGGCCCTGCGCCATGCCGACCAGAAGCAGGCTCCCGAACAGCAGCGGTTGATGTACCAGATAGACGGCAAGGCTGTGCCGCCCGGCCCAGCGCAGCGGCCGGCCGCCGGCACCGCCGTCGATCTTGCCGCCCGGCGCGCCGGCGCGCAGCCACCACCGGGCCAGGGCGATGCCCAGCAGCACCGGCCCGAACCAGGGGAACAGCGGCTCGTAGTCGTTGCTGCGCGGCGGTACGGGGCCGAGCCCGATCCACAGCAGCGCGGGATGGCCGAACAGGGGTGAGCGCCAGAGGATCGGCAGCGCGATCACCGCAAGACCGAGAACCAAGCTCGCGGCCGGCGGCAGCCGCAGGAACAACAGGCCGAGGACGCTGGCAACGGCGATGCAGTGCAGGATGCCGAAGAAGATGAACTGGTCGGGGATCACGACCCAGGTCACCGCCGTGACCGCGGCGGCGCCGGCCAGCACCTTGCCCAGCCGGATCGCCCAGCGCTGCCAGTCGCGGCCCTGCGCGTCCCACAGCGCCAGGCCGACGCCGACCAGGGCCAGGAAGCTGCCGGCGATCAGGTAGCGGGCGGCGATCCAACCGGTGCCGTCCTGCAGATCCCAATCGACGAAGCGGAAGAACCTAAGATCCCACGACAGGTGGTAGAGGGCCATCGCCAGCAGCGCCAGGCCGCGGAGCAGGTCGATGACCGGCAGGCGGCCGGATCGCGACGGAGTCGGCATGCTGTTCCGCTAGCCCGGCCGCACGAACACCCCGTCCATCCCGATCAGGCGGGCGGTGCGGCGGTTGAAGTAGCCGGGGATGAACAGCGCCGGGACGAAGCCGAGCTCGGCCATGTGCCGGATGGTGTCGAGATAGGACGGCTCGCCGTCATAGACCGGCACGATCGCCAGTTCCATCTGCACCGCGGCGATGCGCGGCAGCACGGCGCGCGCCCCGTCCAGCACCCGGCGCTCGGTGCCCTGGGTGTCGATCTTCAGCAGCACCCGGTCGTCCGGCCGGGCATGGCGGGGGAAGATCCGCTCCAGCCGCGCCTGCGACGCCACCTCAGTGCCGACATAGGCCGAGCCGTCGAGCAGCTCCGCCATCTCGGCGGTGAAGTCGAGCACCGAGCTCATGTCGCTCTCACCCGAGACCTGCAGGGTCACCGGCGCGTCGTTGTCGCCCAGCGCCATGCGCGACTCGACTATCCAGTCTGGATCCGCCGCGGCCGCCGCGGTCAGCGCCGCATGGGCCGCGGACAGCGGCTCGACCGAGACGATCCGCCCCGCATAGCCGCCGCGCCGCAGCCGCTGCGCGTATTGGCCGACATTGGCGCCGACGTCGAACACCAGGGTGATGCCCTGGTGCTCGAGCACCCGGATCAGGTTGCGCGTGTCCTTGGAGACCGGCTCGGGTGGTGCGGCGTCGCTCATCGAATGCGCTCAAGGACGCTCAGGAATGGGCCCAGTCCCAATAGAGCTTGCGGGCCTTGGCGTAGAACGGCCCGGGCTGGAGGTGCCGGTCCTCGAGCCGGGTGCAGGGCAGCACCTTGGCGAAGTTGCCGGTCTGGAATATCTCGTCGGCCTCCGCCAGCTCCTCCGGCCGGATCGCGCGCTCGATCACCTCGACCCCGTCATGGCGCAGCAGCTCGATCACGCGGCGGCGGGTGATGCCGGCGAGGAAGGTGCCGTTCGCCGCCGGGGTATGCACCGCGCCATCCTTGGCCATGAAGATGTTGGCGGTGGCGAATTCGGCGACGTTGCCGATCGGGTCCAGCATCACCGCGTTGGTGAAGCCGCGCTGCTTGGCCTGGCGCATGGCGAAGCCGGACTGGGGGTAGAGGCAGGCGGCCTTGGCCCGGGTCGGCGCCATCTCCGGCGACGGCCGGCGCAGCCCCTGGGCGAAGCAGGCGCTGTCGTCGCCCGGCTGCGGCAGCGGCGAATCGTAGATCGACAGGCAGAAGCGGGTCGCCGCCGGGTCGGGCTCGATCCAGCCGTCCTCGGCCCAGAACATCGGCCGGATATAGACCGCGGCGTCGGCGGGGAAACGGCGCAGCCCCTCGCGGGCCAGCGCCTCGATCTCCTCGGCCGTCAGCGTCGGCCCCAGCCCCATGGCGCGGGCCGAGGCGACGGCGCGGGCGCAGTGGCGGTCGAGATCCGGCGCCACGCCCTCGAAGCCGCGGGCGCCGTCGAAGATGATCGAGGCCATCCAGGCGGCATGCGTCAGCGGCCCCATGATCGGCGGGTTGCCTTCCCGCCAGGAGCCGTCGAGGAAGGTCAGCGCGTATCTCGCCATGTCGTCCGTCCGATCCCGCAATGCGTGCCGGCGGAGCATAGGCGAGCGGCCGGGCCCGCGCCAACACCGGGCGCAGGCGACCGTGACCAGCCCTGCGTCGGACGCAGGCCTACTGGCTGGCCCAGACGATACGCGCCTTCCAGGCCACGTCCGACAGCTTCAGCGACTGCGGCGCCGCGTCGCCTGTCAGCGGCTTCAGATCGATCCGGTTGGCGCTGATCCGCACCAGCTCGCCGATCAGAAGCTCGCCGCCGACCGTCTTCGCCACCACCCTGTCGCCGCGCCGCAGCCCGGCCGCCGGCGAGACGACGACGACGTCGCCGTCCCGATAGGTCGGCGCCAGGTCGTTGCCGGCGATCTCGAGCGCATAGGCGTTAGGATCGGAGAGGTTGGGAAAGTCGACCTCGTCCCAGCCCTTGCCAGTCGGGTGGCCGGCGTTGTCGAACAGACCCTCGGCCGTGGCCTGGGCGCGGCCGATGACGGGGATGCGGCGGGCCGGCAGGCCCGATCCGTCGTCGATCAGCCGCACGAAGGCGGCCATCGAGCTGCCGGTCGCATCCAGGATCTTGGAGATGCTTTCCGTCGACGGCCAGCGCAGCTTGCCGTCGCTCGACTGGCGCTTGCTCGGGTTGAAGGTCGTCGGATCGAGCCCGGCGCGGCGCGCGAGGCCCGAGGGGGACAATCCGTTGAGCTTGGCGAGACGATCGATCGCCGCCCAGATGTCGGCGTGCTTCAGCATGGGAACAGGGACTCCCGGGGGCGCGACACCGCAAGTAGGAATGTCTTCATTTATAAAACTTACCTAAAAATAGATACGATTGTCTTCCTAAAATCTTCTTCTGCCCCATGTCGCGTTCCGCCTTGTTTGACAGACGTGGCCCCCACCACAGCGCACAGTGTACAATTCGCGCGACCTTTCCGCTATGACCCGAAAGGGATAGGACGCGAGTAAGGGGTTAGGTCCGGGTCCCCTATCCGCGACCGGGGCGGTGGTGCGTTCCCATCGTGTCGCCGTTGCGCGCTTCGCCGCGGGACGGTTGCGACAGGCTTGGGTTGGCAGCGGCGTCAGTTGACGCTATCCCTGCGGTCCATGCTCCGCCCCTTGATCAAGATCGCGATGCCGGCCCCCCTCTTTCGCGCCATCCTCCTCCTCGCCAGCCTTGCCGCCCTGCCCGCCGGCGCGGCCACCGTCGACACCATCGCCAAGCAGGCGATCCTGATCGACACCACCACCGACACGGTGCTGATGGAGAAGGCCGCGGACGAACGCATGCCGACATCGTCGATGAGCAAGATGATGACGGCCTATCTCGTCTACGACGCGCTGCGGGACGGGCGGATCACGCTCGACACCAAGTTCCCGGTCAGCAAGAAGGCCTGGCAGATGGGCGGGTCGAAGATGTTCGTCCAGGTCGAGGACAGCATCCGGGTCGAGGACCTGCTGCGCGGCCTCCTGATCCAGTCCGGCAACGACGCCGCGGTGGTGCTGGCCGAAGGGCTGGCCGGGTCGGAGGCCGCCTTCGCCGACCGCATGAACGAGATGGCGAAGACGCTCGGCATGAACAACAGCCATTTCGTCACCGCCAGCGGCTGGCCCGACCCCGAGCACTACTCGACCGCGCGCGACCTCGCGATCCTGGCCGAGCGCATGATCAAGGATTTCCCGCAGTACTACCGCTACGACAGCGAGCGGGAGTTCACCTGGAACAAGATCAAGCAGGGCAACCGCAACCCGCTGCTGTATCGCGACATGGGCGTGGACGGGATCAAGACCGGCCATACCGACGCCGGCGGCTACGGCCTGACCGCCTCGGGCGTGCGCGACGGCCGCCGGCTGGTCCTGGTGGTCAACGGGCTGCCGAGCATGCAGTCCCGCGCCGACGAGGGCGCCCGCCTGCTGGAATGGGGCTGGAACCAGTTCCGCCTGTACCCGCTGTTCAAAGCCGGCGCCACGGTCGACGAGGCGACGGTCTGGCTGGGCGCCCAGGACAAGGTGCCGGTCACGGTGGCCGAGGACCTGGCCATGACCATGCAGCCTGCCGATTTCGACAAGATGACGGTGACCGCCCGGTTCCAGGAGCCGGTCGAGGCGCCGGTCGCCAAGGGCCAGGTGCTGGGCGAGCTCCAGATCGCCCCGCCGGACGGGCCGGCGCGCAAGGTGCCGCTGATCGCCGCCCAGGACGTGCCGGAGGCCTCGATCTTCGCGGCGCTCGGCATGAAGCTCGGCCTGCTGCTGGGGCTCTGAGCCGCCCGTCCCGTACGGTTCGGCGCGCCGCCCCGGCCCGCGGCGCTTTCGATCAGGTCGGCGACGCCTTCGGTCAAGGAGGCGCGCTGCCGCCGCGTAGCATCGCCTGCATCCGAGCCCGTCCGCGAGAGGCGGGCCGCAGGCGAGGACGAACCGGCGGATGCCAGCGACCGCGGCCAATCCGACATCCCCGCCCGACCGGACGATCGCGGCGCCGCTGAGGCTGCACCGCGAGGCGGTGCGGGCGGAGTGGACCGACTACAACGGCCATCTGAACGACGGCTACTACGCCGTCATCTTCAGCCACGCCACCGACGCCTTCCTGGATTTCGCCGGCATTGACGCCGTCTACCGGGCGCGCAGCCGGCGCACCGTCTTCACCGGCGAGATGACGATCCGCTACCGGCGCGAGGCGCATGCCGGCGACGAGGTGGCGGTCGAGACCCGGCTGGCCGCGCTGGATGCCAAGCGCTTCACCCTGCGCCACGTCATGCGCCACGCCGTGGCCGGGACGGTGCTGGCCGAATGCGAGGTGCTGAACCTGTCGATCGACGCGACCGGGCCGAAGGTCGCACCGTTCGAGACCGCGATCCATGACCGCTTGAGCAGGATCCGCGCCGCCCATGAGGCCGCAGAGGACGAGAAGGGCTGACCACGGCCCCGATTCCACAGACAAACAGGAGGCAAGAGATGAGAGCTTTGCTTTTGGCCGCCGTGGTGGCCGCGGCGCTGGCCCCGGCCGGCGCGGCCCTGGCCGACGACGCGGCCTGCAAGAGCGTGGTGATGTCCGACCCCGGCTGGACCGACATCACCTCGACCACGGCGCTGGCCGGCACGGTGCTGACCGGCCTGGGCTACGAGCCCAGGGTCGACATGCTGTCGGTCGCGGTGACCTTCGAGGCGCTCAAGAACAATCAGGTGAACCTGTTCCTCGGCAACTGGATGCCGTCGCAGACGGCGATGGTCGAGCCCTATCTGCAGCAGGGCGTCGAGCTGATCGGCACCAACCTGGCCGACGCCAAGGTGACGCTGGCAGTCAACCGCGAGGCGTATGAGGCCGGGGTCAAGGATTTCGCCGACCTGCAGAAATTCGCCGACAGGTTCGGCAAGTCGATCTATTCGATCGAGCCCGGCTCCTCCGCCAACAAGAACCTGTCGACCATCATCGAGAAGAACGAGTTCGGCCTGGGCGACTGGAACCTGGTCGAGGCCAGCGAGCAGGCGATGCTGGCCCAGGTCGACCGGGCCCAGCGCCGTGGCGAATGGGTGGTGTTCCTGGGCTGGGCGCCGCACCCGATGAACATCAAGTACAAGATCGACTATCTGAGCGGCGGCGATGCCTATTTCGGCCCGAACTACGGCGGCGCCACGGTGCGCACCCTGGCCAACCAGAAGTTCCTGTCGGGCTGCCCGAACCTGCAGCGCCTGGCCAAGCAGCTGGTGTTCGACCTGAACACCGAGAACCGGATGATGGCGATGATCCTGGACGACGGCATGGAGCAGAACGCCGCCGCCCGGAAATGGCTGAGCGAGAACCCGGAGCTGCTGACCCGCTGGCTCGACGGCGTCACCACGCTGGACGGCCAGCCGGGGCTGGAGGCGGTGAAGGCATCGCTCAAGAGCAGCTGAGGGCGAACTCCACACGCGCCTGGACACCGCTCAGTAGACCCGCTCCTTCGGCGGGATCGGCGCGACCTCGTTGGACAACGGCTGCAGGTGGACGGGACGGTAGTCCAGGCGCACGCCGCCCGCCTCGTCCAGCCAGGCCAGCGTGTGCTTCAGCCAGGCCGCGTCGTCCCGCGCCGGATAATCCTCGCGCGCATGGGCGCCGCGGCTCTCGGTGCGGCCGATCGCCGAATGCAGGCTGACGACGGCCTGCTGCAGCATGTTGTCCAGCTCCAGCGCCTCGGCCAGGTCGGTGTTGAACACCAGCGACCGGTCGGCCAGGCTGAGATCGGCGCGGATGGGGCCGGCGACCTGCTGCAGCTTGCCCAGCCCCTCCTGCATCAGCGGTCCGTCGCGGAACACCGCGCAATGCCGCTGCATGATCCGCTGCATCGCCAGCCGGATCTCGCCGGCGCTGGTGCCGCCCTTGGCGTGGCGCACCCGGTCCAGCCGGTCGATCGCCTTCTCGGTCGCCGCCGCCGGCAACGGGGTGTGAGTCTCACCGGGCCGCAGCGTCGCCACGGCCCGGTGCGCCGCCGCGCGGCCGAAGACGATGATGTCGAGCAGCGAGTTCGACCCCAGCCGGTTGGCGCCGTGGACCGAGACGCAGGCGGCCTCGCCGATCGCCATCAGCCCGGACACCACTGCCTCGGGGTCGCCGTCGCGCAGCGTCGTCGCCTCGCCGTGCAGGTTGGTCGGCACGCCACCCATGTTGTAGTGCACGGTCGGCAGCACCGGGATCGGCTCGCGGGTCACGTCGACGCCGGCGAAGATCTTCGCCGTCTCGCTGATGCCGGGCAGCCGCTCGTGCAGGAGGTCGGCGCCGAGATGCTCGAGATGCAGCAGGATGTGGTCCCTGTCCGGGCCGCACCCCCGACCCTCGTTGATCTCGATCGTCATCGCGCGGCAGACCACGTCCCGCCCCGCCAGGTCGCGCGCGGTCGGGGCGTACCGCTCCATGAACCGCTCGCCCTGCGCGTTGGTCAGGTAGCCGCCCTCGCCGCGCGCGCCCTCGGTGATCAGGCAGCCGGAGCCGTAGATGCCGGTCGGGTGGAATTGAGTGAACTCCATATCCGCCAGCGGCAGACCGGCGCGGAGCGCCATGGCGTTGCCGTCGCCGGTGCAGCTGTGGGCGGCGGTGCAGGAGAAGTAGACGCGGCCGTAACCGCCCGTCGCCAGCACCGTGCGGTGGGCGCGGAACCGGTGCAACGTGCCGTCCTCGACGTTCCAGGCCAGGAGGCCGCGGCAGGCGCCGTCCTCGTCCATCAGCAGGTCGAGCGCGACATATTCGACGAAGAACTCGGTGCGGTGCTCCAGGCATCGCTGGTACAGCGTGTGCAGGATGGCGTGGCCGGTGCGGTCCGCGGCGGCGCAGGTCCGCCGCGCCATCCGCTGGCCGTAGTCAAGCGTCTGCCCGCCGAAGGGCCGCTGATAGATCCGGCCGTCCGCGGTGCGCGAGAACGGCACACCGAACCGCTCCAGCTCCAGTACCGCCGGCGCCGCCTCGCGGCACATGTATTCGATCGCGTCCTGGTCGCCCAGCCAATCGGAACCCTTCACTGTGTCGTACATGTGGAAGCGCCAGTTGTCGCCGTCGCCCATATTGCCGAGCGCGGCGGCCATACCGCCCTGGGCCGCCACCGTGTGGCTGCGGGTCGGGAACACCTTGGTGACGCAGGCCGTGCTCAGCCCGGACGACGCCATGCCGAGCGCGGCGCGCAGCCCGGCGCCGCCAGCCCCGACGATCACCACGTCATAGCTGTGGTCGATGATGGTATAGGCCTGGGTCATGATGATGCTCCGGAAGCCCTGGCCCTGACCGCCAGCGCCAGGACCAAATCGATCGCCAGTGCCAAGGTCGCGGCGGCGCCGCCGAGAACGAACAGCAGCCGGTAGTCGCCGCCGCTCCGGTCGAACAGAAAGGAGAGGCCGTAGGCCGCCCCGGCCTGGAACAGGGCGAACGCGGTGGTCGCCCGGCCCCAGGCGGCGCGCTGCGCCTCGGCGCCATGCGGGACCAGCTCGTGGATGCGGCCGAGCACCAGCGGCACGATCCCGGGCGTGAAGCCGCCGATCACGACGCAGGAGGCGACCAGAGCCGCTGGTGCGGTGCTGACGGACGGCAGCGACGCTGCGATCGCCTGGATCAGAAAGGCAACCCGCAGCGCCGGCCCGAAGCCTGTCCGGTCCGCCATGTGCCCGGTCAGCAGCGGTCCGACGACGGCGCCGAGCCCATACAGCACCCAGTAGGCGGATCCGGCGGCGATGCCCTGGCCCAGACCGCGGGCCACGAAGTCGACGACGAAGACCATGTGCGGCACCAGGGCAACCGCATTGAGGCCATATTCCAGCAGCAGTGCCGGGACGGCGATGGAGAACCGCGGCCGTACCGCGCCGTGCCGGGCATGAGGGGCGGCGGCATCGTCCTTCGGCCAGTTCGGCCAGGCGATCAGGGTGAGCAGGCCCGACAGCGCCGCCAGCCCGATCCAGCTTTCCTGCAGGCCTTGCCGCAGCAGCAGCGGCACCAGCGTGCCGGAGGCGGCGATGCCGAAGCCGACGCCGGCGAAGATCACGCCGCCGACGAGGCCGCGCCTGCCCGGCGCGGTGTGCGGCAGGATGGTCGAGGCGGCGAGGACCATGATGACGCCCCCGCTGAGCCCCGCCAGGAACCGCCAGGCGAAGAACCAGGCGAAGGCGACCGGCGCGGCGCAGGCGAGGCAGGACAGCGTCGCCAGGAGCATGGTGGTGCGCAGCGCCCTGACCGCACCGACGCGCACGGCGAGGGGCCGCGCCGCCAGGGCGCCGGCGAGATAGCCGGCCAGGTTCGCCGCACCGAGATAGATCACGTCCGACGGGCCGAACCATTTCGCGGCGATCAGTGCCGGGATCAGCGGGGTGTAGGCGAAGCGCCCCAGGCCGAGCCCGACCAGCGAGGCGCACAGCCCTGCGGCTGCGAAGCGCCAGACCGTTCCGGCCGAGCCCGACCGATGGCGGGCGCCGTCGAGATGGCGATGGCTGTGGGGCTTCGCGCGCATGCCCCAGATGTACGCGCGCCGCCCCGACGGCGGTAGCGATCAGTTCAGATGGAAGCCGTCACGATCAGCGATGACTTTGGGCCAGGACCAGCGGCTCGGCCCCACGGGCCTCGGCGGCGGGCGTCGGCCGCGCGATCTGGAGGAAAGCCGCCAGCGCGCTGGACGGATGGGCGTCGACGCGCCGGATGAAGACCGTGTCGATCCGTTCGGTCCAGGCCGGCGGCCGGAAGGTCCGGACGCGGCGGTCGCGCAGGGCGTGCAGGAGCACGCCTTTCGGCAGCAGCGAGATGCCCATGCCGGCCGCCACACAGCCGATGATGCCGTCGAGCGTGCCGATCTCGATCACCTTCACCTTGGCGATGCCTTGCGCCGACAGGATGGTTTCGAGCCGCTGCCGATAGGCGCAGTCGGACCGGAAGGTGATGATCTTCAGGTCCGCCAGGCCCTGAAGATCGCCCAGCCCCCCGATTGTCGGCGCTGTGGCGATGGCCATCTCCTCGGCAAAGATCGTCTCGGCGGCCAGCTCGGGATGGTCGACCGGGCCGGCGACGAAGGCGCCGTCGAGCCGCCGCTCGAGCACGGCCTGGGTCAGCCAGGGCGTCGTGCCGGTGGTCAGCGACAGGTCGACATCGGGATACACCTGGGTGTAGGCGGTCAGCACATCCGGCAGCCGCAGGCCGGCCGTCGTCTCCATGCTGCCGATCGACAGCGGCCCCCTGGGCCTGCCGTCGTCCTGCGCCGCCTGCCGGGCCTGGCGCATCAGATCGGTGATGCGTGCCGCGAAGGGGCGGAGCCGCTGGCCGGCAGCGGTCAGGGTCACGCCGCGACTGTGACGGTCGAACAGAGTGACGCCGAGCTCCTCCTCCAGCTGGCGCAGCCGCGCGGTTACGGCCGATTGGACGGTGTTCAGCTCGGCCGCTGCCCGGCCGATGCCGCCGGTGCGGGCCACTGCCTCGAACACCTTGAGATCCCTGTCGTTCACGATGCGCCCCGCGCGTTTCGGTCCGGGGAGGATGGCGCAATTGTATCGGAGGATACGGCCGCCGCACACATGGACTCGGCATTACCAAAAGGTAAGTACGCCGCCGGGGCGCTTCCCCCTACTCTCCCGCCGGGTCAAACGCCCGCGGCACCGTCTCGGCGTGCGACGGTCCGGCGGGAGCGGTTGCAAGCCCTCTCGGTGGTCCGTCCTGCCAGCGATCCGCTGTCCGAGAGCCTGACGCGCCCATGCAGATCCTTCTGATCGAAGACGATATCGAGACGGCCCAGCACATTATCGGCTCCCTGGGGGATGCCGACCACACGGTCGATCATTGCCTCACCGGGGCCGACGGGCTGGCCCGCGCCGCGGCCGCCCGTTCGGGCTGCGCCCCCCGCCTCCTGATCATCGACCGCATGCTGCCGGACATCGACGGCGTCACCCTGGCCCGCCGGCTGCGCCAGGACGGCAACACGGTGCCGATCCTGTTCCTGACCACGCTGGGCGGCGTCAGCGACCGGGTCGAGGGGCTGAACGCCGGCGGCGACGACTATCTGGTCAAGCCTTTCGCCGTGGCGGAGCTGCTGGCCCGGATCGACGCGCTGGCCCGCCGCGCCGGCGCCGCCGCGGTCGAGACCGCACTGCGCGTCGCCGATCTCGAGATCGACCTGCTGAAACGCACCGCCACCCGGGCCGGCCAGTCGATCGACCTGCAGCCGCGCGAGTTCAAGCTGCTGGAATACCTGATGCGGCATTCCGGCCAGATCGTCACCCGCACCATGCTGCTGGAGCATGTGTGGGAGTTCCATTTCGAGCCGCAGACGACGGTGGTGGAAACCCATATCAGCCGGCTGCGCAGCAAGATCGACCGCGGCTTCGACGCCCCTCTGCTCGATACCGTCCGCGGCGTGGGATACTGCCTCCGTGATCCTGGTTAGCTCGTGGGCCAGGCTGGTCCGCACCGCGACGTTCCGGCTGGCGGCCGGCTTCGCCGCGCTGTTCAGCGTCTCGATCATCGCGGTGTCCAGCATCGTCTACGTGGCGATGACCCGGTACTCCGACCAGCAGATCGACCTGTCGATCAGCGCGGAGATGAAGACGGTCCGGGATTCGGTGGCCGGCGCCTCGCCGCCCGAGATCGTCAAGGCGATCGACGACCGCATCACCGACATCGACCCGGACTATTTCTATTTCGCGCTGGAGAATGCCGACGGCGGCGTGCTGGCCGGCAATCTGCGGCCGGTGCCGGCCGTGACCGGCTGGGCCGACATCCCGCTGGAGACCACCGACGGCGACGGCAACCGCGAGCGGCACACGATCCGCGGCCTGGGCGTCGACCTGACGCCGGAGCTGCACCTGGTCATCGGCCGCGACACCCACGACCTGGACGAGCTGCAGGAGGGCATCACCCGCTTCTTCCTGGCCGGTGCCGCGGCGACGGTGCTGCTGGCGCTGGCCAGCGGACTGGTGCTGAGCGCCCGCTTCCTGCGCCGGGTGGAAGCGGTGAACATCGCCGCCCGCCATATCATGGACGGCCATCTCGACGAGCGGGTGCCGAGCCGCGGCAAGGCCGACGAGTTCGACCGCCTGGCCGACAACCTGAACGCCATGCTGGACCGCATCCAGCAGCTGATGCAGGGGCTGCACCAGGTCTCCAGCGACATCGCGCACGACCTGCGCACGCCGCTGTCGCATATGCGCCAGCGGCTGGAGCAGGCACGGCTCAAGGCCACCTCGGCCGCCGATTACGACGCCGCGGTGGAGCGGGCGGTGACCGACATCGACGGCATCCTCGCCATCTTCGCGGCGCTGCTGCGCATCGCCCAGATCGAGTCCGGGGCGCGACGCGAAGGCTTCGCCCCGGTCGACCTGTCGGGGGTGTTCGAGACCATCATCGACACCTACGGCCCGGTGGCCGACGATTCCGGGCACCGGCTGACCGGCACCGTGGCGCCCGGGCTGCAGATGCGCGGCGACCGGCAGCTGCTGACCCAGATGCTGGCCAATCTGGTCGAGAACACGATCCGTCACACCCCGCCCGGGACCGAGATCACGGTGTCCCTGGCGCCGGGGCCGGACGGCCCGGTCGGGCAGGTGCGCGACACCGGCCCCGGCATCCCGGAGGCGGCGCGGGAGAAGGTGTTCCAGCGCTTCTTCCGGCTCGACGCCAGCCGGATGACCCCGGGCAGCGGGCTGGGCCTCAGCCTGGTGGCGGCGGTGGCCCAGCTGCACGAGATCCGGCTGACGCTGTCCGACAACCGTCCCGGCCTGGCGGTGACGCTGGAGTTCGGGGAGACGCCGTGGCCGGCGCCGGACCGGACGGGGGCAGCATGGACGGCGAGCGACGCACGGTCCACCAGCCCCAGGCACCGGGCTTCAAGACGGGCGCCGTGGCCGGGTGTGACGGCAGCGCCGCAGTCGGATCGAGGCGGCAGGCGCCGCACTTCTCACAGGATTGCAATCGGCAGAGCGCTGTTGATGGCCCCCTTCAGGATCGACAGCACCCGGTTCAGAAAGTTCTGAACTTCGAACAGGATGACCTGGGCGGTGTTGGCGATTCCCTGTGCCAGCATGAAGAAGGCATTTCTCGTATACACGACGCCGTCCTTCTTCGTGATATCACCGCTCGCGACGCCGGAAGCGATATCGACGAGGGATTGCGCATAGCCACGGATATAGAACGATGCCGATTTTCGGATTTCGTTCCAGGTCCGGCCACCGATTTGAGCAGCTTCCCGCAGAATCTGCGTTGCTATTTTTTCAACATCAGACATATTTATTCTCCATCTTCTGGCTTATTGACGATGAATGTCTGAATTGCTCCCAAAATTGAGATCTGGAGCTGACCACCAAGCGCCTTCGCCTCGCCTGCATTCAGCGTCCCGCCCTGGGCTTGAGCGTGCTTGAGCTGATCTACGAAAAATCGAACCGAATAGAGCTGATATTCCCGACAATCGAACTCCAGATAGTCATCCGGAAGTTCACTGCTGGAGGTGGGTTGCTCCGAGAAAGTCTTCAGAACGGAATTGTTCGGGCACGGCACTGAGCCACGCGTCAGCATTGCTCGCTGCGATAGCCGGTCCAGAGTATTGTAGGCAACGGCATAGTAGGCCACCGCCTCTTTCGAAGCCGCCAGCCGCTCGCTTCCGCCGGCTTCAGCCGCAGCAGTGAACCTGGCCGTGTCCTCAGACAGCTTGTTGAGCCCCTGATCGAAGGACGCATCATAAGGCGATACCAATGAAACGCAGCCATAAAGAAGGATAGGAATTGACGCCAAAACAAGAGAATATCTACTTCTTCCAAAACCTATCACCCAACCCTCCCATGACATAATCAAATCAAAAGTGATCAAATCTATAATATAATATCACATGAGATGTGGGCCGTGCCACTATCGGATGCCAACCCGAATGTGAGCCGCGGATGCCCCCCAGGTCGTCTTGCCGGATGCCAGATGCCGCATTCCGTTCGCGCCCGCTTGGGCGGGATGGAATGGTCGGCGCCCCGAGACCGGCGAAAAGCTGATGTCGCTCTTCGCCGCCATAGCCAGGCCGCCGCGTCGGGGATATGCTCCTAACATGCTGCACGGCCGGGCCTTTTCCGGCGGCGGCCCGCCCCGACCGGAACGGCGATGGATTTCACCGGCCATAGTCTGTCCCATTCCCTGATGCCCGGCCACGACCCCTGGCTGGCGGCACTGGCCATCCTGGTCGCGGTGCTCGCCTCCTACGTCGCCTTCGACCTCGGCAAGCGCATCCGGGTCGCCCAGGGCTGGGCACGCCTGCCGTGGCTGGCCGGCGGCGCGGTGGCGATGGGCGGCGGCATCTGGTCGATGCACTTCATCGCCATGCTGGCCCTGCACCTGCCGGTCGGCTTCGCATACGACCTGCGGCTGACCCTGCTGTCGCTGCTGATCGCCGCGCTGGCGACCGGCGCCGGCCTCGCCGTGGCCACGCTCGGCAAGCCGGCGCCGGGCGGGGCCGCCCGCCCGGGCACCGACCGGCCGACACCGCTGCCGCTTCTGGCGGGCGGTCTGTGCCTGGGCCTCGGCATCGCCGGCATGCATTACGTCGGCATGGCCGCGATCGTGGCCCCCGGGCACATCGTCTACGACCCCGCCACCCTGGCCCTGTCGGTGCTGGTCGCCCTGGTCGCCGCCACCGCGGCGCTGCATCTGGCCCTGTCCGATATCGGGCGCGGCCGGTGGGTGCTGGCCGCCCTGGTCATGGGGGCCGCGATCTCCGGCATGCACTTCACCGGTATGGCCGCGGCACAGTTCGTGCCCGACCCGGCCGCCGCGGCCCGTGCCGGCGGCGCCGGCACGCCGGTGCCGCCGGTGATCCTGGCCGGGCTGATCGCCGCCGCGGATATCATCGTCTTCGCCCTGGCCCTGATCGCCGCCCGGCTGGACCGTCGGATCTCGGAGCTGCAGACGCACCGCCAGCTCGCCGTGCTGGGCCAGCGCCACGCCGCCACCCTGAACGCGCTGCCGATGCCGCTGGCGCTGATCGACGAGCACGGCGTCATCCTGACCGCGAACCCGCCCTGGCAGTGGCCGGGGGAGCGCGAACGCTTCGTCGGCGGCGGCTCCCGCCCCGGCGAGGACTATTTCGGGCTGTGCGCTGTCGCCGGGCCGGCGGGCGCCGAGGTGAGGGTGCATCTCGCCGGCGTGGTCCAGGGCATCCGGCCGGCGGCGCCGGTCGAATACGCCATCGGCGCCGGGGCGGCCGGCCGCACCATCCGCCTGCTGGCGGCGCCGATCGCCGAGGGCCGCGCGGTCGGCGCCGTGGTGGCGCATCTCGACATCACTGCCGAACGGCTGGCCGAGCAGCGTATGCGCGAGGCGATGCGGACGGTCGAGGCGGCGGACAATGCCAAGACCACCTTCCTGGCCCATATGAGCCACGAGCTGCGCACGCCGTTGAACGCCATCCTCGGCTTCTCCGAGCTGATCCGCGACGCCCATCTCGGGCCGCTGCCGGAGCGTTACCGCGGCTATGCCGAGGACATCCATCGCTCGGGCCAGCACCTGCTGGCCCTGGTCAACGACGTGCTCGACCTGTCGCGGGTCGAATCCGGCCGGCTGGAGCTGCAGCCCGAGCCGGTCGACCTCGGCAGCGACATCCAGGATGCGGTCAGCCTGGTGGCGCAGCGCGCCGAGGCCCATGGTATCGCCATCGAGCAGCACGTGGCCCATGACCTGCCGCTGCTGAGCGCCGATCCGCTGCGGCTGCGCCAGATCCTGATCAACCTGTTGACCAATGCGGTGAAGTTCACGCCCGATGGTGGCCGCGTCACCATCGACGCCGTGGCGGTGGCGCGGTCTGTCCGCATCACCGTGGCCGATACCGGCATCGGCATGACCGAGCAGGAGATCGCCCTGGCGCTGGAGCCGTTCCGCCAGGCGCGCCGGCTGTCACGGCGGCCGCGCGAAGGATCGGGCCTGGGCCTGCCGCTGGCCAAGGCGCTGGTCGAGAGCCATGGCGGGATGCTGATGATCGACAGCGAGCCAGGCGTCGGCACCCGCGTCACCGTGCTGCTGCCGGCCGCCGGTGAGGCCGGGGCCAGCCCCGGGGCCCTCGCCGGCGATTATGAGAGGGTCGGCGGCGGGGCCGTGATCGAGCCGCCGCCGCTCAGCATCGGCCGGCCGGTCAGTCGGCGGCGTTGACCATCGCCTGGAACACGCGCCAGGCGACCTCGACCGTGACACCGCCCGCCCGCGCGCCCGCCGCCAGCATGCCGGCGGTCGGCTTGGTCGGGACCGTGCTGATGCCGGGGTCGCCCATCGCCGTGACCATGTCGAGGGCATAGGTCATCGGGGTCTTCATCTCGACCACAGTCAGATTATCCGTCATCGCAATCTCGCCCATCTGGGCATCTCCCCACTGTTAATGCCCATGGGTGGTGCAAGGGCCGTGCCAACGTCCGGATGGGGGCGGGGAGCCATCCTTATGGGTATGGGATCGTCCAAATGGGCGAAAGTTGGAATATTCATTCGAACTTGAAGCCTGAAAGGACATTTAGATCCGATCCCAATTTCTGATCCCTGCTCCGTCTTCGCAATTTGCAACGTGCGGCCGCATACGGTTTGCATTCTGCAATGCTCACAATCCGCCTCGAAGGGACCCGCACGTCGCCGCAAGACAGCTGCTGCCTGCGATTGACGGCCGAGGACCGCTTCCCTAGGGTTCGGCCGCCATGACCATCTACAAGATCTGCAGCGCGGCGGAATGGGCGGCGGCCGAGGCCAAAGGCGCCTATCGCGGCTCCGCCGTCGACCACCAGGACGGCTTCATCCATTTCTCGACGGCCGAGCAGGCGGAGGAGACCGCTTCCCGCCACTTCGCCGGCCAGGACGGGTTGGTGCTGGTGGCGGTCGACCCGGCGGCGCTGGGCGACGCGCTGCGCTGGGAGCCATCGCGCGGCGGCGCCCTGTTCCCGCATCTCTATGGCGAGCTGCCCTTCAGCGCGGTGCAGGGCGTGGCTCCGCTGCCGCTGGTCGAAGGCCGCCACGCCTTCCCGCCGCATCTGTTCCCGTCCGTCGCCGCGCCGTGAGCCGGCTCTTCGCCCTGGCGGCGCCGCTGCTGAAGGCGCTGCCGCCCGAGACGGCGCACCGGGCCACCATCACCGCGCTGAAGCTCGGCCTCGGGCCGGTCATGACCGAGCCCGACGACCCGGTCCTCGCGGTGACGCTGTGGGGCCGGCGCTTCGCCAACCCGATCGGCCTGGCCGCCGGCTTCGACAAGGATGCCGAGGTGGTCGACCCGATGCTGCGGCTCGGCCTCGGCTTCGTCGAGATCGGCAGCGTCACGCCGCGAGCCCAGCCAGGCAATCCGCGGCCACGGGCCTTCCGCCTTCCGGGTCAGCAGGCGCTGATCAACCGCTACGGCTTCAACAACCGCGGCCACGCCGCCGCGGTGGCGCGGCTGGAGGCGCGGCGGCTGACCGGCGCCGCGGCGCCGGGGCTGCTGGGGGTGAATGTCGGCCGCAACAAGAACAGCCGCGACCCGGAGGCCGATTACGCCGCCGGTGTCCGCGCATTCGCCCGGCTGGCCGACTATCTGGTCGTCAACATCTCCTCGCCCAACACCCCCGGGCTGCGGGCGATGCAAAGCCGCGAGCCGCTGCAGCGCCTGCTGGCCGCCGTCACCGCGGCGCGAGCCGAAGGCACGGCGCAACCGCCGATCCTGGTCAAGATCGCCCCCGACCTGACGCCCGAGGACCTGGAGGATGTGGCCGAAGTGGCGCTGGCCGCCGGCATCGACGGGCTGATCGTGTCCAACACCACCATCGCCCGCCCGGCCGGGCTGCCGCCGGACCTGGCCGGCGAACCCGGGGGGCTGAGCGGACGACCGCTGATGCAGCCCTCGACCGCGGTGCTGCGGCGGATGGCGAAGCTGATGGCCGGCCGGCTGCCGCTGGTCGGGGTCGGCGGCGTGGCCAGCGGCGCCGATGCCTATGCCAAGATCCGCGCCGGCGCCAGCCTGGTGCAGCTCTACACCGCCCTGGCTTATCGCGGGCCCGCCCTGATCGGCGATATCAAGCGCGACCTGGCCGACCGGCTGCGCGCCGACGGCTTCCGCTCCGTCGCCGAGGCGGTCGGCGCCGATCTGCGCTGACGCTGCGACGACGGGCGCGGGTGGACGCCGCCACGCAGCGATGCGATGACTGAACCGTCACTTTCGCCTTCGGGGAGCTTCCGGCCCATGGACTTGCGCGGCATCAACGATATCGGCGCCACCATCGACGCAGCGGTCGAGGCCGTCGCCCCCGGGCTGATCGAGGTGCGGCGCGACATCCATGCGCATCCGGAGATCGGCTTCGAGGTCCAGCGCACCGCCGGCGTGGTCGCGGCGGAGCTGGATAGGCTGGGCATCCCCCATCGCACCGGGATCGGCCGCACCGGCATCGTCGCCGAGATCGAGGGTGGCGCCCCGGGACCCTGCCTCCTGATCCGCGCCGATATGGATGCGCTGCCAATCCAGGAGATGACCGGCCTGCCCTTCGCCAGCACCGTGCCGGGCGCGATGCACGCCTGCGGCCACGACATCCACACCGCGACGCTGATCGGCGTCGGCGCCGTGCTGAAGCAGCTCGCGCCGCGGCTGCGCGGTTCGGTGCGGCTGGTGTTCCAGCCGGCCGAGGAGACGCCGGAAAGCGGCGCCGCCGCGATGATCCTGGACGGTGCCGCGGACGGCGCCGACATGGCGCTGGCCTTCCACAACAGCCCGACCATGCCGGTCGGCCGCTTCGGCTACATCCACGGCGCCAGCACCGCCTCGGCCGACACCTTCGACATCACCGTGCGCGGCCGGTCCGGCCATGCGGCGCGGCCGCAGGATGCGGCGGATCCGATCGTCGCCGCGGCCTATCTGGTGACGCAGCTGCAGACCGTGGTGTCGCGCGCGATCGACCCGGCCCAGGGCGCGGTGGTGACGGTCGGCAGCATCGCCGGCGGCGCCACCCACAACATCATCCCCGACACCTGCACCCTGCGCGGCACGGTGCGGGCCCGGTCGCCCGAGGCGCGGACCGTGGCGGAGGCAGCCATCCGCCGCATCGTCCAGGGCATCGAGCTGACCCAGGGCGTGACCGTCGAGCTGGACTACCAGCTGGGCGTGCCGCCGCTGATGAACGACAGCCGCATGCTGACGGCCTCGGTCGCCGCGGTGCGGGCGCAGTTCGGCGAGGTGGTGGACGAGACCGCGCCCGGCTTCGGCGCCGAGGACTTCGCCTTCTTCTCCGAGCGTGTGCCGTCCTTCCACCTGCGGGTCGGCGCCGGCCAGCCCGGCCGCGACGACCATCTGCACAATTCCGACTACCAGCCGGACGAGCGCTGCATCGCCCTCGGCGCCGCCGCCCTGGCGCGCAGCGCGGTCGAGCTCTTGTCCTGATCAGGCGGCGGCCTCGGCCACCGCGAAGCTGTCCTCGAGCAGCCGGAAGCGGGAGATCAGCCCGTCGCGCACGGCGACGTCGATGACGAAGTCGCTGCGCATGATCCGCGCGGTGCGCTTCGCCCGCGATTCCAGCTCGCCCGCGGCGAAGGCGCGGTCGCCCTCGGCCACGATCCTGTCGACGTCGAAGCGGATCGGCTCGATCCCTTCCCATAAGGCGCGGACGAAGTCGGCGACGCCGGCGCGGCCGGTGCGGCGGCCAATCCAGGGCACCCGGTCGACCGCGCCGGGGATGTCCCAGTCCGCGTCCTCGGTGAACAGCGAGGCCACCGCCTCCGGCGCCGCGTCCGACCGCATCGCCGCGATATAGCGTTCGAGCGCGGCCCTGGCGCTGCCGCCGGCCGCAGCCTCGCCGCGCAGGATGCGGATGCGGTCGCGGTCGGCGCTGGTGAAGTCGGGGTCGACATAGATGTGGACGCTGCGGATCAGCGTGCCCTCGAAGTCAAACACGTCGCAGAACCGGCCCTGCGACACCACGCCGTCTGGCCAGCGCAGGCCGCCGCGGGTGACGCCGCGCTCGGTGCCTTCGACCACGATGGTGTCGCCGGCGACGATCTTGCGCAGCCCGGGGATGTCGTGCTCCAGGCTCTCCAGCTCGGCCGCTAGCCGGGCGCCGAACTCGGCCACCGCTGCCTTGCCGCGGGTCAGGCCGAATTTCGGGAAGAACAGCTCCACATCCTCGGTGAAGAGGTCGAGGAAGGCCGGGTCGCGGGTGTCCGCCCCGCGGAAATAGGCATTGATCACCTTCAGCCGGGCGTTCGTCAGCGCCGGTTCGGGCACGGGGCCGGTCGTCATCGCGGAACTCCGAATTCCATAATTTTGACTACAGAAATGCTGTCGGCTTGCGCGACGGAGGTCAAGCGAATTATGTAAGATCAACTACAGAAAGGAACATGAATGGCGACGCGGGGCCGGCCGCGCAGCTTCGACCGCGACGCGGCGCTGCGGCGGGCGATCAAGGTCTTCTGGGCCAAGGGGTATGAGGGGGCACAGCTGGTCGACCTGACCGCGGCGATGGGCATCAACCCGCCCAGCTTTTACGCCGCCTTCGGCTCCAAGGAGGCGCTGTTCCGCGAGGCGCTTGACCTCTATCTCGCCACCGACGGCGCCGGCAGCATGCGCGCGCTGGAGGCCGGCGCGACCGCCCGCGAGTCGATCTTCGGCATGCTGACGGCGAGCGCCGAGATCGCCCTTGCCTCACCCGGAGCCGCCGGCTGCATGCTGATCCTCGGCCTGATCAACGGCCTGCCGGAAAACGAGGGGCTGCGCCATCATCTTGCCGCTCTGCGGCGCGAGACCACCGAGCGGATCCGCCGGCGGCTGCAGCGCGGCATCACGGAGGGCGACCTGCCGCCCGGCACCGACATCGACGGCCTCGCCACCTTCTTCGGCACGGTGATGCAGGGGCTGTCGCTGCAGGCCCGCGACGGCGCGTCCCGCGAGGTGCTGACGGCCGCGGCGACAGCCGCGGTGAAGGCTTTGGACCGATGACGGAATCCTCGCCATCGGGCCCGATTTCCGTCACCTTTCTCGGGTGGATTGCAGGAGGCGAGTCGCGCGGCCGCGGCCGCGGCCCCAAGGAGTGAGGAAGAGGAACCGATGATCGAGGCGATGAACCTCGCCATTCTCGTCGCGGCGGGACTCATTGCGCTCAGCGTCTTCACCAGCCTGATCTCATTCCGGGTCGGCGCCCCTCTGCTGCTGGTGTTCCTCGCGGTCGGCCTCGGCGCCGGCGAGGACGGCATCGGCAAGATCCATTTCGACGACGCGCCTGCGGCCTATTTCATCGGCGCCGTCGCCCTGGCGCTGATCCTGTTCGACAGCGGCTTCGAGACGCGGCTGCAGAACTTCCGCGCCGCCGCCGCGCCGGCCCTGACCCTGGCCACGGCCGGGGTGCTGCTGACCGCCGGGCTGGTCGCCGTCGCCGCCCGCCTGGCCTTCGGCTTCGGCTGGTATGAATCGCTGCTGACCGGCGCCATCGTCAGCTCGACCGACGCCGCCGCCGTGTTCTTCCTGCTGCGGGTCGGCGGCATCACCCTGCGCGACCGCGTGCGCTCCACCCTCGAGATCGAATCCGGCAGCAACGACCCGATCGCGATCTTCCTGACCCTGGCCCTGGTCGAGGCCGCGCGGCTCGGGACCGGGGCGGAGACCCTGAGCTGGTCGCTGGCCACGGCCTTTGCGCTGGAGGCCAGCATCGGCATCGTCCTCGGCCTCGTCGGCGGTCTCCTGATCGTACGCGTGATCAACCGGGTCAGCCTCGACCCGGGCCTCTATCCGGTGATCGCGCTCAGCCTCGCGCTGGTGCTCTTTGCCGCCACCGGCATGCTGCACGGGTCGGGCTTCGTCGCCGTCTATGTCGCCGGCCTCGTCGCCGGCAACGCCATGCTGCGCGCGGCCGCCCTGATCCGCCGGTTCCAGAGCGGCATGACCTGGCTCGCCCAGATCTGCATGTTCCTGACCCTCGGCCTGCTGGCCACGCCGTCGCAGTTCCCGGCGGTGTTCCTGCCGGCGCTGGCCGTGGCCTTGGCGCTGACCTTCCTGGCCCGGCCGATCGCGGTCTGGCTGTGCCTCCTGCCCTACGGCTTCTCGCGCAACGAGACCACCTTCGTCGCCTGGGTCGGGCTGCGCGGCGCGGTGTCGATCCTGCTGGCCATCCTGCCGCTGATCGCGCAGCTGCCGGACGGGCGGATGATCTTCAACGGCGTGTTCGTGGTGGTCATCGTCTCGCTGCTGCTGCAGGGCTGGACCATCCGGCCGCTGGCGAAATGGCTGGGCCTGATCGTGCCGCCGCGGATCGGCCCGGTCGACCGCGTCGAGCTGGAGCTGCCCGGCCGTGCCAACCACGAGCTGGTGGTCTACCGCATCGCGGCGCAGAGCCCGGTGGCGCGCGGCGAGCGCATCCCGCGCTGGGCGCGGCCCGCCCTGATCGTGCGCGACGGCCAGTCGATCGACATCCACCATGCCGGGCGGCTGCAGACCGGCGACCAGGTCTACATCTTCACCCCGCCGCAGCAGGTGCGCCTCTTGGACCGGCTGTTCGCCACCCCGGCCCGGCTGGCCGAGGACGACCGCGACTTCTTCGGCGACTTCACCCTGCATGCCGAGGCGCCGCTGGCCGAGGTGGCGGAGAGCTACGGCTTCGCCCTGCCCGACCCGGCCGAGACCCGCACCGTCGGCGCCTTCCTGCAGGACGGCTTCGGCGGCCGGGTCGAGGTCGGCGACCGGCTGCCGGTCGGCGGGGTCGAGCTGATCGTCCGCGCCGTCGACGACGACAACCAGGTCACCGAGGTCGGGCTGGCGCTGGAACCGAGCCGCGGCGCCCAGCCGAAGCTGCCGGTGTTCCAGAACCTGTCGGAGATCGCCGCCTGGGTCCGCGGCCGGCTGCGCGAGCGCCGCGCCCGGCGGTTAGCGCCGCCACCCGCCCCGGTATCGGAACCGCCCCCGCCGGACGAGACGGCGCCAGCCGGCCGGCCGGAATAGCGTGTTCACCGGTTCCGGCGCCGCATCGCATCCGCTACTGTCGCCGGCGACAGGGACCAAGCGGGGACGCGATGCTGACGATCTATTCCGAGGACCATCGGCTGCAGCACGGCAAGGTGGAGCTGACCGGCGGCCATTTCATCCCGGTGGTGGAGAAGCCAGAACGGGCCGAGACCATCCTGGCTCGGATCAAGGCCGCGGGGCTGGGCGAGGTGCGGGCGCCGGAGCGCTTCGGCACCGAGCCCATCGCCCGGGTGCACGACCGCGGCTTCATCCGCTTCCTGGAGACCGCCTGGGAGGAGTGGAAAGCCGAGCATGGCGAGATCGATGCGCTGCCGACCAACTGGGCGGTGCGCAACATGCGCCAGGTGGTGCCGAGCTCAATCGACGGCAAGCTCGGCTACTACGCCAGCGACTGCGGCACGCCGATCACCGCCGGCACCTGGCGCGCGGCGCTGAGTTCGGTCGATGTCGCGCTGACCGGCGCGAAACTGGTGACGGCCGAGCGCAAGCCGGTGTTCTCGCTGTGCCGGCCGCCGGGGCACCATGCATCGACCGACGTCTATTGCGGCTACTGCTTCTTCAACAACGCTGCGGTGGCGGCGCAGTGGTTCCGCGACAACGGCGCTGGCCGCGTCGCGATCCTCGACATCGACTACCACCACGGCAACGGCACGCAGGAGATCTTCTACAGCCGCGATGACGTGCTGTTCGTGTCGCTGCACGCCGACCCGAATGTCGAGTACCCCTACTATCTCGGCTATGCCGAGGAGATCGGCGAGGGCGCCGGCGAGGGCTTCAACCTGAACCTGCCGATGCCCTTCGGCACCACCTGGGACCGCTACCGCGAGGCGCTGGACGCCGCGCTGGCGCGGATCCGGGACTACGGGCCGGATGCGGTGGTGCTGTCCTTCGGCGCCGACACCTTCCAGGAAGACCCGATCTCGCGCTTCAAGCTGACCAGCGAGGATTTCAGCCGCATGGGCGAGATCCTGGGCCGCGGCATCGGCGTGCCGACCCTGACGGTGATGGAGGGCGGCTATGCCGTCGACGCGCTGGGCGTGAACGTCGTCAACCTGCTTCAGGCGCTGGAGGGGGCTGCGGGCTGAGCCTGTCCTTGCCCGGACGTCCTGACGGATGTCCGGGCTTTCCCGCGTCCGGCGGGAGAGATGACCGAGACAGCGGGCACTCCCCTATGACCGTCTTCTTCACCAGCGACACCCATTTCGGCGATCCGCGGGTGCTGCGGATCGACCGGCGGCCCTTCCCCAGCGTCGCCGCCCATGACGAGGCGCTGGTGGCGCTGTGGAACGAGACGGTGGGGCCGGAGGACGAGGTCTGGCACCTCGGCGATTTCGCGCTCGGCCCGCCGCCGGAAGCGGTGGCGGCGCTGCTGGACCGCCTGCACGGCCGCAAGCACCTGATCAGCGGCAACAATGACGGGCCGGGCACGCTGGTGGCCCCGGGCTGGGACTCGGTGCAGGCTTATGCCGAGCTGAGGATCGAAGGACGGCACCTGATCCTGTGTCATTACCCGTTCCGCACCTGGAATCAGATCGGACGCGGGTCGCTGAACCTGCACGGCCATTCACATGGCAGGCTGACGCCGGCGACGCGGCAATACGATGTCGGGGTGGATGTGCAGGAGCTGAGGCCGGCGACGCTGGATCAGATCATCGCCCGCAAGCGCCGGCGGCTATCGGCCATGGGAAGGATGGAACCGGACGGGGTGTGATCAGAGTTCGGGGTCCGGCAGCGGACGCCGGCACCGTTGCGGGGTGCGAGTCGCCCGGCGCAGCGCGACATGCAGCTCGCGCTCATGCCCATCGTCGTCGGCCATGGCCGCCGCCAGCAGCCGCATCCAGTTCAGCACCCTTCGCATCGGCCGGCTCCCCTCAAGGAAGTCTCCAGCCCATGTGACCCGGTTGCGGGAATTATGTCAAATACGAGACGGCGACAATTTTGTTACAAAGCGTTGCCGGCGCCCGTTCCGGCCATGCGGCGCAGGGCGTCCGCGGTGGCGGCGTCGGCCGGGAAGAAGGCTTCCACCGCCAGCTCCGACAGGGTGACGTCGACCGGCGTGCCGAACACGGTGGTGGTCGACAGGAAGGACAGAATCCCCGATCCGGTCGCGAGGCGGAACGGCACGACGATGTCGGGATGCGCCTCCTCCGGCGGGGCCAGCGCCGCGACTCCGCGCGCCGGGGCCGGATAGGCCTGCAGCTCGGCCAGCAGCTCGACCAGGACCGGATCGGCGGTGGCCTCGACCTGCCGCCGCAGCCGCTCGAGCAGATGGCCGCGCCATTCCGGCAGGTTGGCGATTCGCGGCGCCAGCCCCTGCGGATGCAGGCTGAGCCGCAGTACATTGACCGGCGGCTGCAGCAGCGCCGCCGACGCCCCCGCCATCAGCGGCGCCACCGCGGCGTTGGCGGCGACCAGATGCCAGTGCCGGTCGACCGCCAGCGCCGGATTCGGCGCCTGCGCCTCGAGCACCCGCTCCACCGCCCGCCGCGCCAGGGCCAGGGCCGGATCATCCAGCGGCCGCACCGGATAGGCCGGGGCGAAGCCGGCGGCGACCAGCAGCGTGTTGCGCTCGCGCAGCGGCACGTCGAGCCGCTCGGCCAGGTGCAGCACCATCTCCCGGCTCGGCCGCGCCCGCCCGGTCTCGATGAAGGAGAGATGGCGGGTGGAGATGTCGGCCTCGCAGGCGAGGTCGAGCTGGCTGAGGCGGCGGCGCCGGCGCCAGTCGCGCAGATGGTCGCCGAAGCTGGGGGCTGTGCTGCGGTTCATGCGACGACGATAGCCGGCGGGCGGCGGTGCATCCATGACCTGGGAGGTAATCGCTTTCGCGACGGGGGCCGGACAGGATCGTGCCATCGCAACCACCGCTGGAGAGCGAAGATGAGCAACGCCACCGAACTGGTCGACCGCTATATCGCGATCTGGAACGAGACCGATGCCGGCCGCCGGCGCGCCCTGATCGACGCGACCTGGACCGAGGACGCGGTCTATGTCGACCCGATGATGCGGGGCGACGGCCGCGCCGCGATCGACGCCATGATCGCCGCGGTGCAGGAGCGCTTCCCCGGCCACCGCTTCCGCCGTGTCGGCCCGGTCGACGAGCACAACGACCGCATCCGATTCCGCTGGGAGCTGGGGCCGGAGGGCGAGCCGGCACTGGTCGCAGGCACCGATTTCGGCGAGATCGCCGGCGGGCTGCTGTCGGGCATCACCGGCTTCATCGACCACGCCCCGGCGATGGCGGCGTGAGAAAAAGGGGGGCGGATCCGGCGGGATCCGCCCCATCGCTTCACTCGGCCGGCAGCCGCAGAGCCAGGCCGATCACGGCCAGCGCCGATACGGCACAGAACGCCGCCAGCGGCCAGGCTGTGCCGGCCGGCAGCGCCAGCACCGTGAGCGTGCCGGCAGCGCCGACGATCAGCCCCTCCAGGCAGGCATAGAGCGCGGTGGCGGTGCCGGCGACATGGCCGAAGCCCTGCAGCGCCCCGTTGGCGGTGACGGCGCAGCTGACTGAGATCCCGGCCGAGATCACCCAGACCGGCCCGAGGAAGGCCCAGAGCGACGGGCCCGTCACGAGCTGTCCCAGCGCCAGCAGCCCGGCCCCGGCCAGCAGCAGCGCCATGCCGCGGATCAGGCAGCCGCGCCGTCCCCAGCGTGCGGTGAAGCGGCCGGCGAAGCGCGCGGTCGCGATCATCACCAGGGCGGCGGTGCCGAAGGCCAGGCTGAAGCCGATCGGCTCCAGGCCGAGTCGGCCGATCAGCACCGCGGGCGCGGTCGAGAAATAGACGAAGAACGCGCCCATCGCCGCGCTGAAGCCGAGGGTGTAGGTCCAGAACGGCGTGCTGGCCAGGATCGCCCCGATATGGCGCAGCCGCACCCCGTCGCTGCCCTCGGGCCGGGTCTCCGGCCAGCGCCACAGCGCTTGCAGCCCGGCGGCGGCACCGAGCCCGGCGAGCAGCCAGAAAATGCCGCGCCAGCCGAAGCCGTGATCGACCGCGGCACCGAGCAGCGGCCCGAAAGCGGGCACGAAGGCGAGCATCGAGCCGAGCAGGCTGTAGATCGCCGCGCCCTCGCGCCGTGCCGCGTAGACGTCGCGCACCGTGGCGAAGGTCGCGACCAGCATGGCCGCGGCGCCGGCCGACTGCAGCAGGCGCAGCGCCAGGAACGGCGCGGCCGAGGATGTCAGCGCCAGCCCGGCCGAAGCGAGGGTGAAGGCCAGCGCGCCGCCGAGCAGCACCGGCCGCCGGCCGACGCGGTCGGACAGCGGCCCGAACAGCAGCTGGCCGCAGCCGAGCAGCAGCAGGTAGAGGCTGAGGGTGAGCTGGACCAGCGCCGGCGTCGCCGCCAGGGCCGCCGGCATCAGCGGCACCACCGGCAGGTACACGTCCATGCCGAGCGAGGCCAGCAGGTCGAAGGGGGACAGCAGCAGCAGGGTCGCTGCGAGAGAATAGGGCCATGGCCTGGGTGCAGGCATGGGAAGACCTCCGCGGAAAGGGGAATTCCGGCGGCGGTCCGCATCAGGGTCGGCGAGGGATGGCCGGGGCCGTGACTGGAACGCCGCAACAACCGGATCGGCTGCTGCGGCTCAGCGGGTTGCGGTGACGTCGGTCCTCATCGCGGGGCTCCGGCCTGGATCGGAAGGCTGTAGCCGCTGCGCCGCGGCGCGTCAATCTGCTGGGAATGCGTGATCCGCGGCGCGATCCGGGCTAGGCTGCGCCTCCCCTTCCTTGAGCTGCGGGCAGCACCATGGTCTCCTTCCTCAAATCCCTGTTCGGCGGCGGCAAGCGCGAGGAGGCCGCGCCCGGCGAGGCCCCGGCCGGGCCGGCGGTCGAGTACAAGGGCTTCCGCATCCGCCCCGCCCCCTTCGCCGCCGGCGGCCAGTACCAGACCGCGGGCGTGATCGAGAAGGACTTCCCGGACGGCACCAAGACCCACCGCTTCATCCGCGCCGACAAGCACGCCAGCAAGGACGACGCCACCGCCTTCTCCGTCACCAAGGCGCAGCAGATCATCGACGAGCAGGGCGACCGGCTGTTCGGGGCGTGAGACTCAGCGGGCCTGGCGGCGGTATTCGCCGGGCGACAGTCCGATCCGGCGCGAGAACAGGCGGCTGAAGGACGCGACGTCCTGGTATCCGACCTGGTAGCAGATCTCGGCGATACCGAGATCGCTGCGCTCGAGCAGGTCGCGCGCGGCGTCGAGGCGCCGGTCCTGGATCCAGCGGCCGGGCGTGGTCTGCAGCTCTTCGGCGAAGCGCCGGGCCAGGGTGCGGGGCGAGAGGCCGAGCGTCCGAGCGAGCATGGCAGGATCCAGGGCCGGCAGGTCCGCTCGCGCCAGTTCCAGGAGCCGGTCCCGGAGCGGCTGGGCCGTCGGCGCCGCCTCCTCCAGCGGAAACTCGTAGGGCGTCTGGAACCGGCGTGCCGGCGGCAGCACCAGCAGCTTGCGCACGATCCGCTCCTCCTTGGCGAAGCCGAGGTCGCGCAGCAGAGCCGAGGCGAGCTCCAGCCCGGAGAAGCCGCCGCCGCAGCTGTAGATCCGGTCGTGGCGCAGCAGCAGCCGTGACGGATCCCAGCGCACCTTCGGAAAGCGCCGCAGCGCATCTTCCTTCAGCCACCAGGAGATGGTGGCGCGCCGGCCGTCGAGCAGCCCGGCATCGGCCAGGAAATAGGCCGCGCCGCAATGCGCGGCGATGATCGCGCCCTGCTGCCGCGCTTGGTCGATCAGCGGCCGGGCGTGGCCGCTCTCCTCCGCCAGGGCCTGCAGCATCTCCGGCACGTTCAGCCCCGGCATCGCCAGCAGCACCAGCACGTCGACCGGCGCCGTGGGCTCGGGCTTGGCCGGGAAGGCGATGCCGGAGGTGGCGGCGGCCATCGCCGCCCGCGCCACGAACTCGAAGGAGAAGGCGGGTTCGCGGCGCAGCGCGTTCACCAGCTCCAGCGTCTCGACCAGCGTCGCTGCGACCGCCGAGTAGAAGCTGGCGGGCAGCCAAATCGCCACATGGATGGGTTTGCTCCGCATCTGGCAGAAATAGCATAGAGATTGTCAGGCCTGCCAATTCAGCCTTCGGCCGCACGACTCTACGGTCTCTGAGCGCGGCCCCGGCCGCTCCCCTTCCGAGGCTTTCATGACCAGAGTCCCTCTCGCCATCCTGGCCGTGGCGGCGGCCGCCCTGTCCGCGCCGGCTGCCGCCGCGCCGCCCGGCCTGCCGACGGGTTTCCAGGGCCGAACGGTCGCCGTGCCCGGTGCCGAGATCTTTGTCCAATTCGGCGGCTCCGGCGACCCGGTGGTGCTGCTGCACGGTCATCCCGAGAGGGCGACATGTGGGGGCCGCTGGCGGCGGCGCTGGCGCCGGACCACACCGTGATCGTGCCGGATCTGCGCGGCCTCGGCCGGTCCTCCCGCCCCGCCGGCGGCTACGACCAGGCCACACAGGCCGCCGACATCCGCGCCGTGGTCGAGGCTCTGGGCTTCGACCGCGCCACACTGGTCGGACACGATCTCGGCGGCATCGTCGCCTACGCCTATGCCGCGCGCTATCCCGACAAGGTCACCCGGCTGGCCTTCCTGGAGGCGCCGATCCCCGGCGTCGGCCCCTGGGAGGAGGTCAAGGCCATCCCCGCGCTGTGGCACTGGAACTTCGGCGGCCCGGACGCCGAGCGGCTGGTCGCCGGGCGCGAGCGCATCTATTTCGACCATTTCTGGAACGCCTTCGCCGTCGACCCGGCGAAGATCGGCGACGAGATCCGCGACCACTATGCCGCGCAATACGCCGCGCCGGGCGGCATGCGCGCCGCCTTCGCCCAGTTCGCCGCCTTCGCCGAGGACGCCCGGCAGAATGTGGGGGCGGAGAACCGCAAGCTGGCCATGCCGGTGCTGGCGGTGGGCGCCGAGCGCGCCTTCGGACCCTACCCCGCCGTGTTCATGCGCGCCGTCGCCACCGATGTGCGTGCCGTCGTCATCCCCGGCACCGGCCACTGGCTGATGGAGGAGGCCCCGGGCGCGACCGTCGCGCTGCTGCGCGACTTCATCGACGGCGAATGACGGAGTATCCGATGAAGGCGGTGGTATTCGACCGGATCGGCCTGCCGACCGAGGTGCTGTACCTGGCCGATATGCCGGTGCCGGAGATCGGGCCGGGCGAGGCGCTGGTGCGGATGGTCGCGGCCTCGATCAATCCGGGCGACTTCCTGTTCGTCCAGAACCTGTATCCCGAGCCGAAGAAGCCGCGCTTCCCACGGCAGATCGCCGGCAATCACGGCGCCGGGGTGATCGAGCGGGCGGGGCCCGGCGTGGCGCTGCCGCCCGGCACGCTGGTGGCCTTCAGCCACGAGAAAACCTGGGCGGAATACGCGGCCGTCCCGGCCGAATACCTGATCCCGCTGCCGCCCGACATGCCGGCCGAGAAGGCCGGGCAGCTGATGAACCCGATCACCGCCTGGGACCTGGTGATGGAATGCGGGGTCGGGGCCGGCCAGTGGCTGGCGGTGACCGCCGGCTATTCCACGATCTCGACCCTGGTGCTGCAATTCGCCCGGCGGCGCGGTATCCGCACGGTCGCTATCGTCCGCCGCCTGCGCGCCGACCTCGACCTGCCCGGCCTTGGCGCCGAAGCCGTGATCGATCTGTCCCGCCCGGACCTGGACCTACGCGCCGAGGTCACGGCGATCACCGGCGGGACCGGGCTGCACGGGGTGGTCGACAATGTCGGCGGGCCGGCCACAGGCGAGCTGATCCGCAGCCTCGGCTTCGGTGGCCGAGTGGTGATCAATGGCGGCATGAGCGAGGAGCGCTTCACCCTGCACAATTTCGATGTGCTGCTGAACGGCGTCAGCATCCAGCCCAGTGTCTACCGCTACTTCTTCGGCCCGCCGCCACCAGAGGACGCGGCGCTGCTGCGCGAGGTGATCGAGGCCTTCGCCCGACCGGAGATCCGGGTGCCGCTCGGTGGCGTCCACCCGCTGGCGGATGCCGAACGGGCTATCGCCGAGAGCTGGGCCCGCCCGGGCGACGGCAAGCGGATCTTCCGGATGTGAGGCGGCCAGTCCATGACCTCCGAGGTCATGGACCGTGGCAGCGGCCAGCGGCCATCCTTCCGGCCATCTGCCACCGAAAGCGCGGAGCCCCGATGCTGCTGTCCACCGTCACCCGCCCCGGCGACAAGACCGTCTCCTTCATCGTCACCCTGCATGTGAAGCCGGGCCGCGAGGCCGAGTTCCTGGACCTGCTGATGCCGGTGCTGGACGCGATGCGGCACGAGCCGAGCTTCATCAACGCCGTGCTGCACCGGTCGCCGGACGACCCGACCCTGTTCATGCTGTACGAGACCTGGGCCGATCTCGACGAGCTGCTGCAGGTACAGATCCCGCGCGGCTATCGCCAAGCCTATATCGCGGCACTGCCGGACGTCTTGCGGCAGGAGCGCGGCGTCACCGTCTGGACCCCGATGCGCGGGGACTTCGCGACGGTCGAGGCCTGACCGCTGCGCCGGACCTCAGACAGCCTGTCCGGCGCACCAGCCGGACGACCAGGCCCATTGGAAATTGTAGCCGCCGAGCCAGCCGGTGACGTCCACCACCTCACCGATGAAGTACAGGCCCGGCACCGCCTTCGCCTCCATCGTCCGCGAATCGAGCCCCGCGGTGTCGACCCCGCCCAGCGTCACCTCGGCGGTGCGGTAGCCCTCGGACCCGGCGGGCCGGACCCGCCAGCCGTTCACCGCCTCCGCCACCCGGCGCAGCACCTTGTCGGAGAGATCGGCGAGGTTGCCGACAGCACCTGCCGCCTCCGCGATCGTCTGCGCCAGCCGCCTCGGCAGGGCTTCGGCCAGGACGGTGTGCAGGGCACGGCGGCCATTGTCGGCGCGGGCGGCACGCAGCCAGTCGAACACGTCGGTGCCGGGCAGCATCGACACCTCGATCTCTTGCCCCTCGCGCCAATAGGAGGAGATCTGCAGGATCGACGGGCCGCTGAGACCGCGATGGGTGAACAGCATCGCCTCGCGGAACCGGGTCCGGCCGCAGCCGATCTCGGCATCGACGGCGACGCCGGCCAGCAGTTTCAGCCGCTCCAGCAGCGCCGGCTCGAAGGTCAGCGGCACCAGGGCCGGCCGGGTCTCGGTCACCTTCAGGCCGAAGCGCGCGGCGAGATCGTAGCCGAAGCCGGTGGCGCCCATCTTCGGGATCGACCGGCCGCCGGTGGCGATGACCAGCGAGCGGCAACGCACGGAGCCTGACGTCAATCCCAGGACGAAGCCGTCGGCATCGCGCTCGACCGATTCGACCTTGCTCGACAGGCGCAGCGTGGCGCCGGCCCGGCCCATCTCGGCCAGCAGCATGTCGATGACCTGGCGGGACGAGCCGTCGCAGAACAGCTGGCCCAGCGTCTTCTCGTGCCAGGCGATGCCGTGGCGCTCGACCAGGGCGATGAAGTCGCGCTGGGTGTAGCGGCGCAACGCCGAGATGCAGAAATGCGGGTTGGCGGACAGGAAGTTCGCCGGCGCCGCGTGCAGATTGGTGAAGTTGCAGCGGCCACCGCCGGAGATGCGGATCTTCTCGCCCGGCGCCGCGGCGTGGTCGAGGACGAGCACCGAGCGGCCGCGCTTGCCCGCTTCGGCCGCGCACATCATCCCGGCGGCCCCGGCGCCGATCACCGCCACGTCGAAGGATTGCACCCTGCCCCCCGTTCCGGCCTGCCGCCCGCCCCGATCAGGCCACCAGCGGCCCGACCTTGGCCTTCAGCACCGCCTGCAGGTCCTTGGGGCTGAGCCGGATCTGCAGCCCGCGCTGGCCGCCATTGACGAAGATCTCGGCCTCGGCCATCGCCGATTCGTCGATCGCGGTCGGCACCGCCCGCTTCTGGCCGAGCGGGCTGATGCCGCCGACATGATAGCCGGTGACGCGCTCGGCATCGGCCGGCCGCATCATCTGCGCCGACTTCGCGCCGAAGGCGGCGGCCAGCTTCTTCATGCCGACCTCGCGGTCCGACGGCACGACGACGCAGACCGGCTTGCCGTCCGCCTCCGCCATCAGCGTCTTCAGCACGATGCGCGGCGGCACGCCCATCGCCTCCGCCGCCTGCAGCCCGATTCGGTCGGCATCCGGATCGTAGTCGTAGGTCGCCACGGCGAAGCCGACGCCCGCCCGCTGCAGCGCCTGGGTGGCGCGGGTGGTCTTCGACATGCCGGCCTTCCCGCGCCTCTCCGGTCAGCGCTTGCGCGCCTTGCGGGCGGCGTAGCGGGCGTCGCGCTCGGCCTTCTGCTCGGCCAGCATCGCCACCATCCGCTCGGCCTCCTCGCGCCGGGCCCGGGCCTCGGCCTCGGCCGCCTCGGCCCTGCGCCGCGCCTCTTCCTGCGCCTGCGCTTCGGCCTCGGCCCGCAGCCGCGCCTCTTCGGCCTCCTTCGCCGCCCGGCGCTCGGCTTCCCGCTTCTGCCGCGCCTCGAGGATGGCCTGCCGCTCCTGCCGCTGCCGGACCAGCTCCGGATTGTCGGGCGCGGTCTTCGCCCGGAACTTCTCCAGTGCAGCCTTCTTCGCCGCCGCCGCGCTGCTCAACCGATCCCCGAACCCCTTTTCCCTGTAGCCGCTCATTACCGCTGTCTCGTTGACCAATCCCCGCCGGGGCCGGCCGAGCCGCCCCTCCGGACGCCCCTAGATATGCCGGGCCGCGACCGGTTCCAACTGCGGATGCGTCATGCCCCGCCCCGCCGGAGCGCAGGTCAGGACCCAGCTGTCGTCCCCAGGGGATAGATCCGCTCGCCCCGCGCCAGCATGGCGACGAAATCGGCGATCCGGCGGGCGCGGGTCTCGGCCTTCTTCGCGGTCTGCACCCGATAAAGCACCGCATACCGGTTGCGCGAGTCGAGCCGGGCGAAGAAGGCTGAAGCCGCTGGGTTGGCGTCGAGTGCCGCCTGCAGGTCGTCCGGCACGCCGCGATGGCGGCTCAGGCCGTAGGCTTTCTCCCATCGCCCGTCGCGCCGCGCCGCCTCGACCGCGGCCAGCCCGGCCGGCGCCATTCGCCCGGCGGCTATCAGCGCCTCGGCCTTCTGGCGATTGCGCTGCGACCAGGCGCTGTGCGGCCCGCGCGGGGAGAACTTCTGCAGCCAGGCCCCGGCGTTGCGTGTCTGCTTCTGGCCGTCGATCCAGCCATGACGAAGGGCGATCTCCAGTGCCTCTTCGTAAGTCACCGAGGGCGCGCCGGACCCCGCCTTGGCGATGGCCAGCCAGACACCGCGGGAGGAGCCGTGATTCGTCGCGAGCCAGGTCTGCCAAGCCGAGGCATCGGCGAAACGTAGCACCGGCAGGCCCTGATATTCGGAGATCGCTTCGGCATCGCCCATGTCGCCAGAATAGCGGATAGACAGCCGCAGGGCCCCATCGATGCGATTCAGCGCACTAAAAATTTAGCTTAATACCGAGGTTCACCAGGCGATAAAAGACTATTTTAAACAACGATTTGCCCCTAGGCATAGAGTCTATTTTCGTTCAAGATTGCTTACTGCTTAGTTAGAATGGTTGCCATCACGCCCCGCCTGTTTAATCTGCCGGAGTTCTTATGACAGATATATTCGACTTCGTCGAAGATAATGATCTGCGTAAATCACTAACTCAGGATTGGATTGAGCTGCAAAATGCCTTCCAAGGCAAGTTGTGGAAGATTTGCCATGTACTGTCAGGATCGATTATAGAATCTGTATTGATAAATTTCTTGATTGAACTGGATGAAAGCAAAAAGAATGAAATTCTTTCAATATCTCTTGGAACTTCTATAGATCAATGTCACAAACGCGGAGTCATCTCCGATACAACAAAGCAGTTGGCCATTGTTATTCGCGATTTTCGGAACCTTATCCATCCTGGACGCCAAATACGGCTGGAGCAATCCACTACGAAAGAAAGCGCAAATATTTGCATAAATTTGGTAAGCATGATTTTAAATGAAGTTCAGAAGAGTAGGGTTGATAGAATCGGTCTAACAGCAGAACAGCTCGCAAATAAAATTATCTCAGATCCTTCTTGCGTGAAGATCTTAAAGCACTTCATCGATGGGATGAAAGACTCTCAATTGACACAATTTGTCATGCACGTCGCCCCCCAAAAATACGATATTCTTGAAAGTGAACAAAAGGGAGATACTCTTGGAATTACAGATAACTTTCATAAAATAAACGCTATAAAAAATTCTTTAAACATTGTATACGGCATTTTGAGCCAAAACTCCAAAATGAATAAATCTAAGTCAACTATCAAAATTCTGAGAGAAGGAAGTGAAGATTACATAATATATTATATGGAAAGATTTTTTATCTCCGAGGAGGTTCAATTTTTCTCTGATGCAGAATTTATCTTTTTTGAAGATTACATTATGAACGCAGCAAAAAACCAAATCAACTCAGTCGCCTTACAGATTATAAGTCAAACTACAGAATATATAAGCACACCTAATATAATAAACTTAATAGAAAGTCTTGTCCATAGTGCAATATATGCAAAAAACGAAAAGACTCGAAAAATTATACAAGATTTCTTGGAAAACTTTCAAATTGGCTACGACGAAAAACACTGCAAAGAAATTGATAAATTTCTAAAAGACTGGAGAGATCTATATTCAGAGGGAAAAATGAGGGATTTTTTCAATAAAATAATAGACAATAGAGACGTCATTCCATTTTAAAACTAATCATCGGCGCTGGAACAGCTTCTCGATGTCGGCCAGCTTCAGCTCGACATAGGTCGGCCGGCCATGGTTGCACTGGCCGGCATTGGGGGTGGCCTCCATGCTGCGCAGGAGCGCATCCATCTCGGTCGCGTTCAGGCGACGGCCGGCACGGACGCTGCCGTGGCAGGCCATGGTGGCGCAGACATGGGCCAGGCGCTCGGTCAGCGGCCGGGCGTCGTCCCATTCCGCCAGCGCGTCGGCCAGATCCTGCACCAGCCCGGGCACATCGGCCTGGCCGAGCAGCGCCGGCACGCCGCGCACCACCACGGCGCCGGGGCCGAAGGGCTCGAGCTCCAGCCCCAGCCCGGCCAGCTCCTCCTGCCTCGCGGCGAGGCGGTCGACCGAGGCCTCGTTCAGCTCCACCACCTCGGGGAGCAGCAGGCCCTGGCTCTTCACCGTGCCGGACAGCAGCTCGGCCTTCATCCGCTCATAGACGATGCGCTCATGCGCCGCATGCTGGTCGACGATGACGAGGCCGTCGCCGGTCTGGGCGACGATGTATGTCGCGTGGATCTGCGCCCGGGCGGCGCCGAGCGGATGCTCCGGCGCCGGCTCCGCCACCGCCGCCTCCGCCCGCGCCGAGGGTCGGGCCAAATCGGCCGCGATCGGCGCCTGCCAGGCCGCCGCTGCCTCGGCCAAGCCGGAGGGCGGCCGCGCCGGGCCGCGGGTCTGGAACCAGGAGGGCGATGTAAAGGACCCGCCGCCGGGCCGTGACAACGGAGCCGGCATCGGCGGCGGCGCGTCCTGGGCCGTGAAGGCGGCCAGGGTGTCGGCGCCGACGCTGGTCGAGGCGCGGTGGCCGGCGGCGGCGATGGCGTGGCGCAGGGCGCTGACGATCAGGCCGCGCACCAGCGCCGGGTCGCGGAACCGCACCTCGGCCTTGGTCGGGTGGACGTTGACGTCGACCTCCTCCGGCGGCAGCTCGAGATAGAGCGCCAGCACCGGGTGCCGGTCGCGCGGCAGCACATCGGCATAGGCGCCGCGGATGGCGCCGAGCAGCAGCCGGTCGCGCACCGGCCGGCCGTTGACGAACAGGTACTGCGCCTGGGCGGTGGCGCGGTTCAGCGTCGGCAGCGCGGCATGGCCGGAGAGGCGCACCGATTCGCGCTGCGCCTCGATCGGCAGGGCGTTCTCGGCGAAGTCGCCGCCCAGCACGGCGCCGACGCGGGCCAGGCGGGCGTCGAACAGCTCGCCCTGCGCCGCTTCCAGCCGCAGGATGGTGCGGCTGGCGTCAGCGACGGTGAAGCTGAGCGTCGGATGAGCCATGGCCAGGCGCTCGACCACGTCGACCGCGGCCTGGGTCTCGGCCCGCTCGCCCTTCAGGAATTTCAGCCGCGCCGGGGTGGCGTAGAACAGGTCGCGCACCTCGACCCGGGTGCCTTGGTTCAGCGCCGCCGGCACCGGTGCCGCGACCGCGCCGCCCTCGACCGACAGGCTCCAGCCCTCGGTTGCGTTGCGCGGCCGGCTGGCAATGGTCAGGCGCGACACGGCGCCGATCGAGGGCAGCGCCTCGCCGCGAAAGCCGAGGGTCGAGATCCGCACCAGATCGTCGTCCGGCAGCTTGGAGGTGGCGTGGCGCTCGATCGCCAGAAGCAGCTCCTCCGGATCCATGCCGGCGCCGTCGTCGACCACGGCGATCAGGCTGCGGCCGCCGTCGCGCAGCGACACGTCGATGCGGCGGGCGCCGGCGTCGATCGCGTTCTCCACCAGCTCCTTCACCGCCGCGGCCGGGCGCTCGATCACCTCGCCGGCGGCGATCTGGTTGACGAGGGTCGGCGGCAGGCGGCGGATGGTGCGGAGGGGCTGAACGGTCATGTCGCCGATTCTAGAGGCTGCGGCCGAGTCGTGTCACCGACGACGAGAGGCGGCATCGGGGCACTGTGCGAGAGCGAGCCCGGAGGGCAGGATGTCCTTCCATCGCGCAGACAATCCTATCGGGCGCCGATGGCCGCGCCCGCCGTCATCCGGCTGCGCGGAACCAGCCGCAGGAGACAAGATGCAGCACATCGTCGCCAACAGTTTCGAGATCGACATCGACGATGCCTTCCCCCGGGTGGTGAATTGGCATGAGGTGGTTACGGCGAAGCCCTTCACCCAGACAGCGACTTCGCCGGAATTCTCGATCTGCTCAACCGAATCCAAGGTGGAGGGCGATGCAACCGCGAGAATCGAGGGCGAGGCGGCACGGCTGGTCGAAGGGCAGGAGATCGTCGAGCGCCGTGCCTTCGACGCCGACGGTCTGCCTGGAACCTATATCGTGGTGCGTAGCCACCCGGAAGGGGAGACCGGAGCTCCCTCGTATCGCCACGTCGTTCTCCTCGTGCCGCCCGACCCGGCCTATCTCTACCAGGCCCAGGCCATATTCGGCGTTGATGAGGCAGAGACGACGGTGAAGGCGTTTGAGGCGGCGCTCGCCTCGTTCCGGCTCCGGCGGCCGGAGCGGAGCTTCACGGAGATCCTGGCAGCGCGCGAAAGCGAGTTCCGACAGGCGATGGAACGCGCGGCGGTGGCGCGGCAGGCCGCGAAGAAGGCGGCGCCCACGCCTGTGCCCACGGTCACGAAGAACAGCCTCACGGTTCACTCCGCCCTGTTCGATCGCGACATGACCGTCGAGATCTTGCTCAACGACGGCCAGACCGGGGTCGACGCCAAGCAGATCGAGACGCTGCTCGACTTCCTCCGGCTGCCGCCGGACCTGCTGCCGCGGATCAAGGATCTCCTCTATGCCGACTACCGAAAGGCTGCCGCGGAGATCGACTACGGCGCCGACGATCCTGACGACCCGTTCGAGTTGCCCGATGCGGACGCAGCCTTCGCCGCCACCAGCATCCGCCTTCTGAGCATCTCCGACACCGACCGGTGGCAGAGCCGCTTCTCGAGCCTCGTGCTCTATCCGCCCTGGGAACAGGAGCACGGTGTCACCCTCATTTTCCGGAACGGCGAGTTCCTGACCCTGTCGACGCAGGGGGCGGGCTACTACCACCCCTATGAGGCGCCGCTCCGGTAGCGGGCCTCGCTTCGGACGGCTGGTAGGAACGGAAGCGCGGCCGGCCACGCGATCACGACGGATCATCGATCAGCGTGCCGGAATAGACGACCGGCCCGGTGGGGGCGCCGGTCGGCGAGCCGCCGGCCGGCTCGACGCTGACCGCCAGCGTGCCGCCGGCCAGGGCGGAGCCGCGCAGCGCCTCGGGAATGGACAGGCGCTGCCGGTCGGTGGCATCGATCAGGCCGAGCGAGCGCGGCGGCGCGCCGGCCGCGACGAACCACAGCTCGAGGCTGCGGTCGGCCGGCACCTCCGCCCGCACCGGGCGGACCTGCACCACGCCGGCGCGGGTGTCGACCCGAACGATCAGCGCCGGCAGGTCGCCGCCGCGATTCACCACCGCGACATAGCTGTCCGGGCGCAGGGGGATATCGGCGCGGGTCAGCACGATGAAGGCCGCTAGCCCGGCGGCCAGGGCCCCGGTCGCCAGGGCCGAGGCGCGCCACACGGCGAGCGCGCGGCGCAGGCGGCTGATCACGGATGGCTCCGCGGTCGCGGGCGGCGCTTCCGGACCGACCGCCCGCTCCAGCGCGGCCCAGACATGCGGCCCGGGCTGGGCCGGCGGCACCTGCGCCGCCAGCCCCTCCAGGCGCCGCTCCCAGGCCGCGACCGCGGCCCGGAGCGTCGGGTCGGCCGCCAGCGCCCGCTCGAACACGGCCCGTTCCTCGGGCGGCAGCGTCCCGAGGACGTATTCGGCGATCCGGGCCTCCTGCTCCTCGGTCACGATCCGGCTCCGTCCAGGCATTGCCGCAGGGCGGCCAGTCCGCGGTGCAGCCAGGTCTTGATCGTGTTCACCGGCCGGTCGAAGCGGGCCGCCAGCTCCTCGCGGGAATAGCCTTCGTAATAGGCCAGCAGCACGCAGCGGCGGTGGCTGTCCTCCAGCAGGCCGAGACAGCGGCCGAGTTGGCGCATGGCCGCGAGGCTGCTGCTGTCGGCGCGGGGATCGGCGACCCCTTCCAGCCAGTCGCGGCCGTCCTCGTCGGGCTCCACCAGCGCCTCGCGGCGCTGCCGGGCCACGTCGATGGCCCGGTGGCGCGCGATGGTCACCATCCAGCCGAGCGGCGATCCGGAGTCGGGCGAGAAGGACGCGGCGCCGCGCCAGATCCGGAGATAGGAATCCTGCAGCACCTCCTCCGCCACGGCACGGTTGCGAAGGATGCGGAGGACGATGCCGAACAAGAGCGGTGAGGTCCGGTCATAGACCGCCTTGAACGCGCGCCGGTCCCCGCGGCCGGTCGCCTGCAGCATCCGGATCAGCTCCTCGTCATCCTGCGGCGGCATCGGTCCCCGCATCAAGGATGCCGGGACTCTAGCAGCAGAGTCCCGGCAGGCCGTCGTGGAATCATCCAGCCCTTCGGCGGTCACATCGGCATCAGCACGGTGTCGACGACATGGATCACGCCGTTTGACTGCAGCACGTCGGGAATCGTCACCCAGGCGGTGGCGCCCTTGGCGTCGATCACCTCCAGCCGGTTGTGCTTCCATTCGACGGTCAGGCTTTCGCCCTCGACCGTCTTCAGCATGGCCTTGCCCTTGCCGTCCTTCACCGCCTTCGTCAGGTCGGCCGCGGTCAGCCGCCCGGGCACGACATGATAGGTCAGGATCCCGGTCAGCATCGCCTTGTTCTCGGGCTTCACCAGGGTCTCGACCGTGCCTCTGGGCAGCTTGCCGAAGGCGGCGTTGGTCGGGGCGAAGACGGTGAAGGGGCCGGCGCCGTTCAGGGTGTCGACCAGCCCGGCCGCCTTGACCGCCGCGACCAGGGTGGTGTGGTCCTTCGAATGGACCGCGTTCTCGACGATCGTCTTGCTCGGGTACATCGCCGCGCCGCCGACCATCACGGTGGTTTCCGCGAAGGCGGGGCCGGTCAGGGCACCGGCCACGACAAGAGCGAGGCAGGCGCCGAACACGGTGGAGAGGTATTGATCGGCACGCATTTCGGGTTCTCCCATCCTGGTTTGTCGCCGACATCTCGGGACGGGAGGGCCTTACGGATCGTCCGCCGGGAAAGTTTCAGGACCCGGCGGAAAATGCGTTTCGGCTTACCAGGGAAAGGTGCCGAACTCCGGCTCGCCGTAGAAGATCTGCCGGTCCGGGCGGATGCGGTCGACCCAGCCGGCCAGGCGCGCCGCCGCCTCCGGCGCCTCGAGATCGGCGTCGGCGCTGGCCATCCTGGTCCGGATCCGGCCGGGATGGACGGCGTAGACGGCGAGGCCGCGCGGCCCGAATTCGCGGGCAAGGCAGGCGGTCAGCATGTTCTGCGCCGCCTTCGAGATCCGGGTGGCGTAGGCGATGCCGAGATGGTCGAAATCGCCGGCCGCGACCCGGCCGATCGACCCGAGCCGGCTGCTGACATTGACGATGGTCGGCTGCTCCGCCGCCAGGAGAGCATCGATCGCCGCCTGGCTGATCCTGAGCGCCGCAAGGCAGTGGACGTCGAGCGCCTGCTGCACATCCTCGATCCGGATGCTCGCCAGCTGCGGCCCGCGGCCGGACATGCCGGCATTGTTGTAGAGGATGTCGACCGCCGGCGCCTGCTCCGCCAGCACTTGGCGCAGCCGGTCGGCGCAGGCCGGGTCGGTGACGTCGCCGCGGACCAGGATGCCGTCCGGCCCGGCCGCCGCCGTGAAGTCGGCTGCCGCCCCGTCGCTGCGGACCACGCCGATCACCGTGTCGCCGCGTGCCGCGTACCAGCGCGTCAGCTCCAGCCCCAGCCCGGCCCCGGCGCCGGTGATCACGATTCTGCCAGCCATGCCGCCCTTCCCTTATGTCCGACGTACGGGGAGGATGCGGCGAAGCGGCCGAACGAGCAAGCGGCCGCTCCGTGCCCACCCCGGCGCAGAGAAGACGGTCATGTTGCTGGCGATGACCTACGTCGAGTCGATCGTGTCGTAGCGCGTCCGGCGGCGCGGGCGCAGCGCGCTCCGAGCCCGATGGAGCCGAGAGCGGAGAGTTCCGAGCGGCAACCGCAGGCGTTCAGCCGCTTGGTCGTAGGATTCGCCCCCGATGGCGATGCGCTCCAGGACCTCGCGGTGCTCCTCCGACAACGCTGGCCACCGGGCCTGAAGCTCCCTGAGTTCGACGACGAAATCCTGCGGGGATTGGACGCCGAGGTCGCGGTCGTCGAGCGGGACGAGCTCGGGGACGGGGCGTCCCGTCCGCGCATAGTGCGCCAGGAAGATCCGGCGCATCATCACGACCAGCCACCCTGCCATGTTGGTGTCGGGCCGCCAGAGATGAAGCTTGAGGCAGGCGCGGAGGAGTGTGTCCTGCAACAGATCATCAGCGTCTGCCCGATTGCGCGTCAGCGACGCTGCGTATCGCCGCATATTGGGAATACACGGCTCGACTACGCTATGAAATTGGCGCTTCGTGGCTGCGGATAGGGTCATCATCCGCGATTTTCCTGTATTTGAGAAATACTGTCTCAATAACCTTTCAAACTAAGCCATCCATCATTTCTTGTTGACTGTCATCCTATCGACAACCAGACCCATACGCCGATAGCGTGCATTCCATAATATTCTTTCACCCTTGAGGACGCTATTGGAAAAAGCGGATATAATCAGAATTGGGAACGTCGTGCGGCATGAGGGGACGCATCGTGGGGGCGTCAACCCTTCGACATTGTGACGTTCGCGACCAGCGCAACGAGGCTGGGCCGAGCGTCGAAACCGGGCCCGCGCATGGAGCGCGCCCCCTGAGCAGCCGAAGCGCCGCCGGTCGCCATACAGCTGCAGCAATCATCCGGCGGCGGCCTGGCTCCGCCACTTCGGATGATCCGGAAGGCGGTGTTCCCGATGCTGCTTGAGCGAGAAGGTCCACTTGAAGCCTTGTTGACCGCAGCACGGGATGCCGCAGACGGCCGCGGTCGCACCATGCTGCTCGAAGGCGAGGCGGGCATAGGCAAGACCGCTCTCCTGAGGGAGTTCGCAAGGCGTGTCGACAAGGGCTGCCGAGTGTCATGGGGATCGTGCGAGGCGCTGTTCACACCCCGCCCGCTCGGGCCGCTTCAGGACATGGCGCAGTCACTCGACCCGCGCGTAGGAGCCCTGATTGATCAAGGGCCGGCGCCGGAGCGGCTTTTCCCGGCCCTGCTGGACGTGCTGCAGCGCGCGAAGGACACGACCATCCTTGTGTTCGAGGACATGCATTGGGCCGATCATGCGACGCTCGATCTCGTGAAATACCTCGGCCGCCGCATATCCCTGCTTCCCACCCTGCTGGTGCTCAGCCTGCGCAGCGACGAGATCGGAGCCGATCATCCGCTGCGGCATGTGCTCGGCGATCTGCCGTCGGCATCGGTCACCCGCATCACGCTTGAACCCCTTTCTCCCGGCGCCGTCGCAGTGCTGGCCGAGCGGTTCGGCCGATCCGGCGCCGATCTCTATCGCATTACCGAGGGCAATCCCTTCTTCCTTACCGAGCTTCTGGCGAGCGGCGAGTCGGCACGCATTCCGGACTCCATACGCGACGCGGTCTGGGCGCGGCTGTCGCGCCTGGCGGCGGGCGAGCGGGAGGTCCTGGAAGTCATCAGCGTCGTACCCGGAAGCGTCGAGCCGTGGCTGATCCAATCCCTTCTCGGCGTCGAGGCCTGGACGCATGCGGATCAATGCGTCGCAAAGAGGCTGCTGCGCCGGGATGATCAAGGCACACTGACATTTCGCCATGAACTTGCCCGGCAGGCGACACTCGACCGGTTGCCGCTGAGCCTTCAGCGGTCGGTCCACGCGAGGGTGGCGGCGGCGCTGGCGGAGCAGCCGGCAGCGCAGACGCCTGCACTGCTGTCACGGCGGGTGCACCATTCTGCCGGGGCAGACGACGGCGCGCGCGTTCTCGAGCTCGCACCGCAGGCCGCGGCGCAAGCCGCGCGTCTCGGCGCGCATCGGGAGGCCTCCTCCCATCTGGCAACGGCGCTCGAATACGTCGCGCGGGCGCCGCCGGCACTGGCCGCACAACTCTATGAAGATTGGGCTTATGAGGCCGGACTGGCGCTGCTCGTCTATGATTCGATCATCGAGGCACGGCATCGCGCCATCGCGATCTGGCGGGACCTCGGACGCATCGACAAGGTCGCCCTCAATCTACGCTGGCTGTCGCGGCTGCATTGGCGACGCGGCGAGGGCGAGCGAGCGGAGCATTTTGCCAGCGAGGCGGTGCGCGAAGCGGAAACTCTGCCGCCCGGGCCGGAACTGGCGATGGCCTACAGCACGCGCTCGCAACTGCACATGCTGCATTATCGCTTCGACGAAGCGATCGACTGGGGCCTTCGTGCGATCGCGCTTGCCGATCAATGGGGCGAAATCGAAACGCGCATCCACGCGCTGAACAATGTCGGGACCGCGCTCCTCTTCGCCGACCGTCCCGGCGGCCGCGAACGGATGGAGGAGAGCCTCACGCTGTCATTGGAGCATGGTTATCACGACCACGCGTCGCGCGCTTACACCAACTTCGCCGAATACGCGGTCGTGTTCCTGGACTTCGACCTGGCTGAACGGCTGCTGGCGGAAGGCATCGCGTTCTGTGCCAGACATGATCTCGATTCGGCGGCGCAGTATCTGCTTGGCCGCCAAGCGCAGCTTCGCATGAAACAGGGCCGTTTCCGTGAAGCGGCGACGATAGCTCAGGGCGTCATGGATCTGGAGCGCCTGCCGGTGGTGATGCACCTGCCGGCCCTGACCGTGCTCGGGAGTGTGCATGTGCGGTTGGGCGAGCCGGGCGGTACCGCCCTGCTGCTGCAGGCGCTGCGGGAGGGTCTGCCGACCGGCGAGCCTCAGCGCATCGTGCCACCCCGCCTGGCGCTGGTCGAAGCCGCCTGGCTTGCCGAGGATCTCAAGGCCAGCCGCGAGCAGCTGGCCGCGCTCGCGGCGATGGACCTCGGCAACCTGCGTCCCTGGGACCTGGGCGAGCTGGCGGTCTGGTGGCGACGCTGCGGGATGGCGGAGCCGCTGCCAGTCCCGATCGCGCGATTGCCGCAGCCGAGAGTCACAGAACTCCGCGGCGATCCGTTGACGGCCGCGACGGAGTGGGATCGCCTGGGCCTCCCCTATGAATCGGCACTCGCCCTGATGCAGGTAAAGGGAGCCGATGTCGGGGCAGCATTGGCCCGCGCCGCGACCATATTGGGGGCGATCGAGGCTCGTCCCGCTGCGGCGCTGGTGCGCAAGCTGGCCAGGCGCATGGGGGTCGCAGATCAGTTGCCGAAGACACGGCGGGGCCCCTATGCGGCTTCCCGCCGTCACCCGCTGGGGTTGACGCTGCACGAACAGCAGGTGCTGGCTTTGGTCGCAAGAGGCTGGAGCAACAAGGAAGTCGCGCGAAGCCTATCGCGGTCGCCGCGCACCATCGACCATCAGGTGTCGGCCGTGCTCGGGAAATTCAATGCCGCCAACCGTATGGAGGTCCTCCTGCGCCTGCGCGGCGAGCCGTGGCTCCTGCCGGCCGCCAATGTATTGGAAGCTCACGAAACTTAGGCAGTCGGGCCCTTAAAATTGGGCAGCCGCGCCGATGTGCGCGTGTGCCGCTGCGCATACGGTAGATTGACCGCGACCACGGCCGGAACAAGCCCATGAGCGCGCGGATCCGGGGGGATCTCGGCGATGAACGGACGTCACCGCATCCCGATGCGACCCTCACGGCAGGATCGGCACGAGGAGACAGCCATGACGACATCGATCTTCACGGCGGCAACCGCAGCTCTGTTGCTGGCCGGCGCCGGCGCGGCACAAGCGCAGACCCCGGTTTTCGAGACCCAAGGCTTTCCGATCTCATGGCCCCAGGCCCAGGTGACCGGGCTCGCCGACATTCGGGAGCGATCGCCCGCGGCCACGCTCATGCTCGGGGGAATGCCGGCCTCGCCGCACCAGCTGGCGGTGCTGACGCCACGTGCCGCGCCGACGGCGATGGCAGATGCCTTGAACCAGACGGCGCCGACGGAGGTGAAGCTGGTGCTGCCGCAGAAATGACGACCGTCGCCAAATGAGAGACCTCGTCCGGCGGACGCCTGTTGCGGTCGGCATGGGGCTGGCCTGGCTTGTTGTCGGTCAAACCAGCACCGCCTTGCCAGGACCGCCGGGAGCGGAGACGCCCAGGCCGTACCAGATCACGGACGGCAGGGTGGACAAGCGGACCTATAGCGGATTTCGGCTCTACAACGCGGTCTGCAATCACTGCCACGGACCGGACGGTGTCGGCGGCAGCTTCGCCCCGTCGCTCATTGAGGCGCCGATGTCGATCGAAGCCTTCCGGATCATCGTGCTGGCCGGCGGTACCGCGGCGATGCCCGGCTTCGCCGATGATCCGAACGTCGCCCCGCATGTCGACGACATCTACGCGTATCTGCGCGCGCGGGCCGACGGGGTCATCGGGCGCGGCCGCCCAGCCCTGGCAGCGCAACCCGAGTGACACCACCGACATCGCCTATGTCGAGACGTGGCGTCATAGCCTTCCGGCTCGTGGCGGCGGAGTAGCGGAAAAAAGCGGTAGCGCCTTCACCCACCGACAGGCCTGCACCGTCCGAAGACCGGTTCGGAAGGGAGGGCCATCGCCGAAAGTTCATCTAGGCCGAAGCCGGCCACTTCATCCAGGATCTCACTCGGGAGCTCATAGGGCTGGGGCGTCCCCCGCTGATCAGCCTCGCAGCTCCCTCACATGGGACCGGGCAGGCGCCATCAACGGCAAAAGAAAGCGGCCTGTCCGGTCCTATGCCCAATCCAGAGGGCCGGGCAGCCCTCGAAACGGGGAGGAGGTCAGGTGACATCTCTGGCCGGTCAGGAGATTCCGCTCGAGCGTGAGCCGAGCGCTGTCCGCAGCGCCGCCGCCCGCCACGTGGCCGGGGCGCTGGTCGTTGCCGCCAGCTGCTTCGCTGTGGCGGGGTTGGGAAGCGGCCGGAGCGAGGCCGCACCGGTGGCCGCCACCGACGAAGCCCCGCAAACCTCCGCCTCCGAAACCCGTCCCGTCGCTCCGGCGGCGACCGCGCCGGCCGACGACCCGACGGCAGAGGCGCCGCTGCCGGACAACGCCTCTGCCGAGCTGCGCAGCTTGGCGCGCCAGGCCATCGCCGGCCGAGCCTTTGCCGAGCACGACCTCGGCACCTTCTTCGCACTCGGCATCGAAGTGCCGCGGAACCTCGAGCGCGCTGCCTACTGGTATCGTCGCGCCGCCGATCGGGGCGTCGCCAACGCCGCCTACAATCTCGGCGTGCTGCTGGAACGTGGCCTCGGCGTGCCGCGCGATCCGGAGGCGGCGGTGGCCCGCTTCCGCAAGGCGGCGGAGGCCGGACACACCGGCGCGCTGAATGCCTTGGGGCTCGCCTATCTCAAGGGCTCCGGTGTGGCGCGCGACCCGCAGGAGGCGTTGCATTGGTTCCGCAGTGCCAGCGTCGGCGGCAATCCGCGCGGTGCCTACAATCTGGGCCGGCTCTACGAGAGCGGTGAACTCGGGCCGCCCGATCCGCGCCTCGCCGCCGCCTGGTATCGGATCGCGGCCGAGGCGGGCTACGACCAGGCCGGGGAGGCGCTGGCAAGGCTGCAGGCGGCTCCAGGCACCGCCCCGTGGACCGTGGCCCGCACCGGTTTCGTCAGCCTGGCGGAAGCCGACCTTCTCACCCCGGTCTGGACCACCACGGCCGCCGCCGGCCCGGACCGGATCCTCGACGATCTGGCGGCGCAGATGGCGGCGGCGGGACCGGCCGGCCTGGCCGAAACGGCCATGGCGTCCGCACCGGTCCCCCTCGCGCTGCCGCGTGCGGTTGTGCTGGAGCCGCCTTTCACCACCCCCGAGATCGAGGAGATCCAGCGGCTGCTGGCGAGGCTGAACTTCGATCCGGGTCCGGCCGACGGCCGAATCGGACCCAGGACCCGGGCCGCCATCGCCGCCTTCCAGCGGAGCCTGGATCTGCCGGTGACGCGGCGGCCCTCGGCGGCGTTGCTGGAAGCGCTTCATACCGCCGCGCAGGCGGTGCCGGCCGAGGCTGCGGTGACGTCGGCCCCCATGCCGGAGCCGCGACTGACCGCCGCCCGGATCAAGGAGATCCAGCGGCAGCTGAGGAGGCTGGGGTTCAATCCGGGCCCGATCGACGGGCTGATAGGGCCCAGGACCCGGGCCGCCATCGCCGCCTTCGAGCGGAGCCATGATCTGCCGGTCACGCGGCGGGCCTCGGCGGCCCTGCTGGAGACGCTGCGGACGACGCCCTGGCCGCCTGCCTGGGTTTGACCGGACACAGCCGGCCGACGGCCCGCCCCCCTTCCGGCATCGCGGGTCAGGGCAACAGCCTGACCCGGCCCTCCACCCTGGGCGCGATCCGGCCCCGCGCCGCGATGTAGTCGATGACCTGGTTGGCGATGATCTGGGCGTCGGATTCGGTGATGACCGGCTTCGCCTCGGCCAGCATCGCATACTGATCGCCGCCGCGGGCCAGGAAGTCCGGCGTGGCCAGGGTGTAGGTCCGGTCGGGGTCGAGCGGCGCGCCGCCGACGGTGACGCTGCGCAACCGTTCGCCGACCGGCCGGTCGAGATCGGCCTCGACCGCCATGCCGGAGACCTGCGGGAACCGCCCGCCGACCTCGCGCACCTGGCTGACGCCGTTCTCCAGCGCCCGGCGCAGCACCGCGCCGGTGACCGCGAGCTTCACCGTCCGGTTGCCGAAGGGCAGCTCCGACTGGATGTCCTTGCGGGTCAGCACGGTGCCGGCCGGGTACTCCCGGTCGGCGCGGATGCCGCCGCCGTTGAACAGGGCGACATCGGCGCCGACGGCGGCGCGCATCGCATCGGCCACCAGGTTGCCGATCGCGGTCTCCTGGGTGCGGACGCTGGCGCGGCGGCTGTCCAGCGGCGTCTCGGTCACGCCGATCTCCACCAGCAGCGCCTTGTCCAGCTCGCGCCCATAGGCGGCGACCACCTCGGCGATCGCCGGATCGGGCGTGACCGTGGCGGTGTCGATCACCCGGAAGGCGGGCCACCAGTCGATGTCGGTCTCGCCCTTCTCCACCGACTTGGTGATCGTCGCCTCGGTGACGACGACGAAATTGGCCTCGGTCTGCGATTCGACCAGGGCACCTTTGCCGTCGAAATAGGTCAGGAGATGCTCGTCATGGCCGGACAGGACCAGGTCGGCCAGGCCGGCCCGCAGCAGGCCCATATCGACCGAAAGCGGCGTGTGCACCAGGGCGACGATGAAGTCGGCGCCCTTGCCGCGCAGCTCCGCCGCCTTGCGCCGGCCGGTGTCGATCGACCTTTCGAAGGTGATCTCGCCCGGGCTCGACCCGATCGGCGTGTCCTCCGTGGTCAGGCCGTAGAAGCCGATCCGGATCCCGTCCACGTCGATGATCTTGTCGTCGATCGTGTGGGCGGGGGCGCGGCCGTCCGGCTCGCGGATGTTGGAGGAGACGACGTCGAAGCGCGCCTCGGCCAGCCGGTCGCGGAAGACCTGCGGCCCGAGGTCGAAGTCGTGGTTCCCGGGCACGAAGAGGTCGACCGGAATGCGGTTCAGCAGGTCGATGATGTGGCGGCCCTTGTCGATGCCCGAGAGCAGCGAGGGCGACAGCGTGTCGCCGGTGTGGACGAAGATGGTCCGGCCCGGCCGCGCCCGCTCCGCCGCCACGGCGCCGGCCAGCCGGGCGAAGCCGCCGCGGCCGTCGCGCTCCTCCATCCGGTCGATGTCGTTGGTGTGGACGAAGCGGACCGTGACGGTCTGGCCCAGGGCCGGGACGGCCAGGGTCGCGATGCCGAGCACCGCCGCGACGACCGGCGCGATGGCCTTCCAAGAACGCATTCTGCTCCCCCTTTGGATGCGGGCCCGCGGTCAGCGCCGCTTCATGGCCTGGGCGGACCGTTTGCCACGGCGCGATGACAGGGTGATGACACGGGACAGGGGAGCGGGGTCTCAGCCGCCCTGGATGGCCCGGATGTAGCGCTCGGCCGAGCGCTGCACGGCGCCATGCGCATCCTGCGGCACCCAGCGGCCGGCGAAGGCGCCGTACAGCCGGTCGAAGGCGAAGGGCGCCACCGCCTCGGCGATGCCCTGCACCGCCCGGGCGGGCAGCGGGATCAGGTTCGGATAGCTGTACATGAAGGACACCCAGCGGCGGTCCGGCACGCCCTGTATGGTGTCGCCGCTGAGCAGCACGCCGCGCCCTTCCGCCCCCGCCGCCCAGTGCAGCACCGCGGCGCCGGCGAAATGGCCGCCGCAGCGGATCACGGTGAGGCCGTCGGCCAGGGCCAGGGTCTCGCCCGACCAGAAGGACAGCGCCGGGTCGGGCCGCCGCACCCACTCCCGGTCGGCGGCATGGAGGTGCACCGGGCAGCCGAAGGCCCGCGCCCACTCGACCATCGTCGTGTAGTAGTGCGGGTGCGAGATGGCGATGGCGCGCAGGCCGCCCATGGCCCGGATCGCCGCCACGGTGGCGTCGTCGAGCAGCGCCACGCAGTCCCACATCACGGCGCCGCCTTCGGGCAGCCGGATCAGGAAGGCGCGCTCGCCGATCGCGAAGTCCGGCTCGGTCTCGATCTGGTGCAGCCCGGTTTCGACCGGCGTGATGCGGTTGCGGTGGCCGCGCCGCAGCTCCTCCAGCGTCAGCCAGCTCTGCCCGTTTTCCGGCACGAATTGCCGCTCATCTTCGCAGATCGGGCAGGCGGCCGGCGGGGCCGGGCTGTCGGGATATTGGGTGCCGCAGGTGCGGCAGAGGTGATAGGCCATGTCGCGATCCTGTCATGGGATCGCGGAGGCCTCAATGGCGGCCGCTGCTCCCCGCACCGAAGCCGGAGTCCCTGCCGCCATGCCCCCCGCCGCCCGGCGTGTAGGGCTTGATCTCGATCCCCTCGCAGGCGGCAAGCAGGAGGAGGAAGCCGAGGAGCGATCCGATCGCGGTGAGATGAGGGATCGACATGGCGGACTCCGACGTCGTGGCCAGTTCCTGCCATGTGGTGTCCCGACGTGCTCCAGGGAAGGCCGGCTAGCGCGGCCGCCGGGCGACAAAGAACAGGCGCGGAAAGGCCAGCAGCAGCCGTCCGTCCGCCTTCGGCTGGTAGACCGCGGCGATGCGGCGTGTGTATTCCTCGAGGAAGCCGGCGCGCTGATCCCCGGTCAGCGGGTCGATGAAAGGCCTGAGGCCAGTGCCGCGCACCCAGTCGACGATCGCCTCGGGCGACGCCATCGGGTGCTGGTAGGCGGTGCGCCAGACGTCGGTCGCCGCCGCGACCGGCGCCAGCAGGTCGTAATAGGCATCGAGCGGCAGGATCTTCGTGCGCACCGAAGCGGCCTCTCCGATCGCCGCGGCCCAGGGGCCTTCCGCCGCCACCACCCGCATCAGCTGGTGCGTCGGCTCCTCCCGGTTGTCGGGCATCTGCACCGCCAGCACGCCGCCCGGCGCCAAGAGGCCGAACAGCCGCGGCACCAGGGTCTCGTGGCCCGGCACCCATTGCAGCGTGGCGTTGGCATAGATCAGGTCCGGCGCCCGCTCCGGCCGCCATTCGGTCACGTCATGCCGCTCGAAGCGGCAGCCCGGCAGGCGGGACCGGGCATCGGCCAGCATCGCCTCGGAGCTGTCGATGCCGGTCACCTCCGCTCCGGGGAATCGTTCGACCAGGAGCTCGGTCGAATTGCCCGGGCCGCAGCCGAGATCGTAGATCACGAGCGGCCGGCCGGAAGCGGGCGGATCGAGCTCGACCCGGGCCAGCAGGTCGCGCGCCGGGCGGGTGCGCTCGTCCTCAAAGCGGCGGTAGAGGGCGGGATTCCAGTCGGTCATGGCGATCCTCGGCTCACGGGCGGGTGCCCTAGTGATGAGCCGATGCCGACATTATGTCCAATAGCGTGATTCCGGCCGACCCATATGCGATCGATATGGATCGGCCGGTCCGGTCACGACCAATCACGGATCGCGGCCAGCAAGCCGAGGGTCGAGCTGTCGTGTTCGCCCGGCGCCTTCTCGCCGAGCAGCTCCGGCAGGATCACCTTGGCCAGCTGCTTGCCCAATTCCACCCCCCACTGGTCGAAGGAGTAGATGTTCCAGATGATGCCCTGGACGAAGATCTTGTGCTCGTAGAGCGCGACCAGCAGGCCGAGCGTGTAGGGGTCGACCGTCCGCACCAGGATGGTGTTGGAGGGGTGGTTGCCCTCGAACACCTTGTACGGCACCAGCGCTTCCAGCGCCGCCCCCGACAGGCCGGACTTCGCCAGCTCCGTCCGCACCTGGTCCGGCGTCTTGCCGACCATCAGGGCCTCGGTCTGGGCGAGGACGTTGGACAGCAGGATCGGGTGGTGGTCGTCGATCGGGTTGTGGCTCTCGACCGGGGCGATGAAGTCGCAGGGGATCAGCTTCGTCCCCTGATGGATCAGCTGATAGAAGGAGTGCTGGCCGTTGGTGCCGGGCTCGCCGAAGAGCACCGGCCCCGTCTGGTAGTCGACCCGGTGGCCCTGGCGATCGACCGACTTGCCGTTGGACTCCATGTCGGCCTGCTGCAGATAGGCCGGCAGCCGGTGCAGATACTGGTCGTAGGGCAGCACGGCATGGGTCTGCGCGTCCCAGAAATTGCCGTACCAGACGCCGAGCACGCCCATGACCGCCGGCAGGTTCTGCTCCAAGGGCGCCGAGCGGAAATGCGCGTCCATAGCGCGGCCGCCGGCCAGGAATCGCTCGAAGGCGTCGGCGCCGACCCCGATCATCACCGGCAGGCCGATCGCCGACCACACCGAATAGCGGCCGCCGACCCAGTCCCAGAAGCCGAACATGTTGGCGGTGTCGATGCCGAACTTGGACACCTCCGCCGCATTGGTCGAGAGTGCCGCGAAATGCTTGGCGATCGCCGCCTCCGGCGCGCCGGAATGCAGGAACCAGCGCCGGGCGGTGTGGGCGTTGGTCAGCGTCTCCTGCGTCGTGAAGGTCTTGGACGCGATCAGGAACAGGCAGGTCTCGGGGTCGATCCGCTTCAGCGTCTCGGCGATATGGGTGCCGTCGACATTGGAGACGAAGTGCAGGCGGATGCGGGGGTGGTGGTAGGGGCGCAGCGCCTCGGACACCATCACCGGGCCGAGGTCGGAGCCGCCGATGCCGATGTTGATCACGTCGGTGATCGGCTTGCCGGTATAGCCGGTCCAGCTGCCGTCGCGCACCGCGTCGGAGAATTCCCGCATGTGCTTCAGCACCGCCGCCACCTCGGGCAGCACGTTCTGGCCCCCGCCTTCCCCGGCCACCGTGACCGAGCCGGTCAGGTCGGCCCGGAGCGCGGTGTGCAGCACGGCGCGGTGCTCGGTGCCGTTGATCGGCTCGCCGGCGAACATGCGGTCGCGCCACTCCTCCACCCCCTGTTGCCGGGTGAGGGCGAAGAGGAGGCGCATCGTCTCCCCCGTCACCCGGTTCTTGGAGTAGTCGAGCAGCAGGTCGCCGAGGCGCAGCGAGAAGCGGTCGAAGCGCTGCGGGTCGGCGGCGAAGAGGTCGCGCATATGCACGCCTTCCATCGCCGTTCGATGGGCGGCGAGCGCGGTCCAGGCGGGCGAGCGGGTCAGATCGGACATGGGCAGGCGCCTCCGGTCAAGGGAGCGTGTCGGATCAAAAATGACGGGCCGGCGTATGCCGGCCCGTTGAACTCAGCCCTCAGAAGCTCGGGACGAGGCCCTCGAGCGGCGCCTTGCGCCGGCGGATGATGATCGGCGTGTCGCCGGTGGTCAGCGGCTTGCCTTCCTCCGCATTGGTGTTGAGGCGCGCCGATTCCTTGTAGGGGTCGACCACGGTGCCGGGCAGCGGCTTATCCTGCCAGAACATCAGCCGGTCGACGAGGCCGTCCTCGCTCTGCGCCCGTTCCGCCGTCTCCGTGTCGACGGTGGTGCGGATGCCCGGCTCGGCCTGCCCGGCCTTGGCCAGGATCGAAGAGGCGCCCGGGCCGACCGCGGCCGGGGCATCGCTGCGCGTCACCCTCTGGCCCTGGCCGAACAGGATCGCCTCGGCCTGTTCGCGCGGCTGGGCCTCCTGCGGCCGCGGCGCGCCCGGCGTCGGCGGCGGCAGCTCGTCCATCGAGGCCGGCATGGCCAGGGGCGCGCGGGGCATCACCGCGAATTCGTCCGGCACCGACCGGTCATAGCCGATCATCTCCTGCACCGTCTGGTTGCCGCCGCAGCCGGCGACGGCCAGGGTGGCGACGACCAGGCCGGTCAGCGTGACCAGCCTGCCCCGCCGCCGCGCCCGGCAGGGCTGGGAAAGAGAGGTAGACTGGAGAAAACGAGACTGCCCGCTCACGTTCGATCCCTCTGCTGCGCCGCCACCGGATGCGTGCGCCGGCCGAACAGACTGTCGGCAATCAGCAGCATCACCCCGATGCTGATCGCGCTGTCGGCCACGTTGAACACCCAAAAGGAATACTCCCCGGCGTGAAAATGCAAGAAATCGGCGACCGCGCCGAAGCGCAGCCGGTCGATCACATTCCCGATCGCCCCCCCGATGATCAGCCCGACGCCAAGGGCGACGAGGCCACGGTCGTTGCGCGCCAGCCAGACCAGGAGCCCGGCGACGACGGCGACCGCGACCGCCGACAGGCCCCAGCGCACGAGCGGCGTGTCGCCGGCGAGGAGACCGAAGCTGATTCCATAGTTCCAGACCATGGCGAAATCGAGGAAGCCGGTGATCCGGATCGGAGGCGCCCAGCTCGCCGTGGTGATCGGCTCGGAGAGGCCGAACAGCACCTTCAGCACCCAGAGCTTGCTGAGCTGGTCGGCGATCAGGATCAGCACGGCGATGGTCACGCCGCGCCGGAACAGCCGCGGTTCGGTCATTCGGGAGCCCCTGCCCCCAGCGCGTCCACGGCGTCGGCACAGCGGTGGCACAGATCGGGATGGGCCGTGACCGAGCCGACCTCCGGCAAGACCTTCCAGCAGCGTTCGCAGCGTTCGCCTGCCGCCGGTGCGACGGTGACACCCACCCCCGGCACGTCGGCCAGGGTGAAGGCGCCTTCCGGCACCGCGTCGGTCTCGACCGTCAGGCTGGAGGTGATGCAGATCTCGGCGAAGTCGAGGCTGCGCAGCAGCTCGGCCTCCGCCCTCCCCGCATGCACCACCGGATGGGCCTGCAGCGACGAGCCGATGCGCTTGGCCGCGCGCTCCAGCTCCAAGGCGCCGGTGACCACCCGGCGCAGATCGCGCAGCCGTGCCCAGCGCGCCGCCAGCGTGTCGTCGCGCCACGCCTCCGGCACCTCCGGGAAGGTGCGGAGATGGATGCTGATCTGCGGCCCGTCGCCGTGCCGGGCCAGCCACGCCTCCTCCGCCGTGAAGCAGAGAATCGGCGCCAGCCAGGCAGTCAGGCAGTCGAACAGCGTGTCGAGCACGGTGCGGACCGCGCGCCGGCGCGGGTCGTCCGGCCGGTCGCAGTACAGCGAGTCCTTGCGGATGTCGAAATAGAACGCCGACAGGTCGACAGCACAGAAGTTGTGCAGCGCCGTCCCCATGGCGTGGAAGTTGTAGTCCTCGATCGCCCGGCGGATCGTGCCGTCCAGCTCCCACAGCCGGTGCAGCACCCAGCGCTCCAGCTCCGGCAGCTCGGCGGCGGGCAGACGCTCGCTCTCCTGGAAGCCGTCGAGGGCGCCCAGCAGGTAGCGCAGCGTGTTGCGCAGCCGGCGATAGGCGTCGGCCTGGTACTTCAGGATCTCCGGGCCGACGCGCTGGTCCTCGGTGTAGTCGGTCGAGACCACCCACAGGCGCAGAATGTCGGCGCCGGACTGATCAACCACCTTCTGCGGCGCGACCACATTGCCGAGCGACTTCGACATCTTGCGGCCCTGCTCGTCGAGCGTGAAGCCGTGGGTCAGCACCGCGTCATAGGGCGCCCGGCCGCGGGTGCCGCAGCTCTCCAGCAGCGAGGAATGGAACCAGCCGCGATGCTGGTCCGACCCCTCGAGATACAGGTCGGCCGGCCATTTCAGCTCCGGCCGCTGCTCCAGCACGAAGGCGTGGGTCGAGCCGGATTCGAACCAGACGTCGACGATGTCGAAGATCTGCTCGTAATCCTCAGCCTTGAGGGTCTCGCCGAGGAAGAACTGGGCGTCGTGCTTGTACCAGGCGTCGGAGCCCTCGAGCTCGAAGGCCGCGGCGATGCGCTGGCACACGGCGGGATCGCGCAGCGGCTCGCCGGTCTGCTTGTCGACGAAGATCGCGATCGGCACGCCCCAGGCGCGCTGGCGGCTGATCACCCAGTCCGGCCGGCTCTCGATCATCGAGGATAGGCGGTTGTAGCCCTGCGGCGGCACGAAACGGGTCTGCATCAGCGCCGTCAGCGCCTTGTCGCGCAGCCCGTTCGTCTCCATCGAGATGAACCATTGCGGCGTGGCGCGGAAGATCAGCGGCGCCTTGGACCGCCAGCTGTGCGGGTAGGAATGGCGGATCTGGTTCTTGGCCAGCAGGCCGCCGGCGGCCTCGATCGCCGCGGTCACCACCTTGTTGGCGTCGCCCTTCTTGCCGTCCGGCCGGTAGATCACATGGCCGGCGAACAGCGGCACGCTGGCGTGGTAGCGGCCGTCCTCGGTCACCGTCTCGGTCGCGGCGATGCCATGGGCGCGGCCGAGCTCGAAATCGTCGGCGCCGTGGCTGGGCGCGGTGTGGACGAGGCCGGTGCCGGCGTCGACCGTGACATGGCCGCCGGGCAGGAACGGCACCTCGAAATCATAGCCCTGGCCCGCCAGCGGGTGGCGGGCGACGGTGCCGGCGAAGGCCGAGCCCGGGAATTTGTCGACGCAGGTCCAGGCGGTGACGGCGAGATCCTTCGCCACCGTCTCGGCCAGCGCCGTGGCCAGCACCAGCGTCTCGCCGACCTTCGCCAGGCTGCCTTCGGCAACAGTGTCGACCCGGTAGACGCCGTATTCGAACTCCGGACCATAGGCGATGGCGCGGTTGGCCGGCAGGGTCCAGGGCGTGGTCGTCCAGGCGACCGCCGCGGCGCCGGCGAGCGACGGCCGCGAGGCCTGGACCACCGGGAAGCGAACCCAGACCATGTCCGAGGTCAGGTCCTGGTACTCGACCTCGGCCTCGGCCAGGGCGGTCTTCTCGACCACCGACCACAGCACCGGCTTCAGCCCGCGGTAGAGCCCGCCATTGAGCAGGAACTTGTGGATCTCGCGGACGATCTGCGCCTCGGCCGCGTCGGTCATGGTGAGATAGGGGTTGGCCCAGTCGCCCATCACGCCAAGGCGCTGGAACTGCTCCGACTGCACCCCGACCCAATGCCGGGCGAAGGCGCGGCACTCCTCGCGGAACTGCAGCACCGGCACCGCGTCCTTGTCCTGGCCGGCCTTGCGGTATTTCTCCTCGATCTTCCACTCGATCGGCAGACCGTGGCAGTCCCAGCCCGGGACATAGACGGAATCCCGGCCCAGCATCTGGCGCGTGCGGACAACGATATCCTTCAGGATCTTGTTGACGGCGTGGCCGATATGGATATCGGCATTGGCGTAGGGCGGGCCGTCATGCAGCACGAATTTGTCGCGGCCCTTGGAGGCGTTGCGGATCTGGCCGAGCAGGTCGATCGCTGTCCACCGGGCCAGCAGCTCCGGCTCCTTCTGCGGCAGGCCGCCGCGCATCGGGAAGTCCGTCTTCGGCAGAAAGACGGTGGATCGGTAGTCGGACGCGGCCGGGGCGGCAGCGCCCGGTGTCTCGGCGGGCTGGGCGGTCATGACATGAAGGCTCGTGGATCCACGCGGGGCTCAATACCCGCTTTGACGCTCGGATGCCAGCCGGACGACCCAACGGGCCGGTGGGGCGGCATGATGTGAGGGGTGCGCGCGGCGCGGTGACCCGACCCCCGTCAGAGGGCCGGGCGGATAATTCGGAACAGGGCAGCCGTCTTGCGCATGAATATGATCGTAGCGGATGGGCGCCCGGGGTCAAGCCGCGGCGGCGACTTACCGCGCCAGGGCCCGCCGTGCGGCCTCGCAGTCGCGGTCGATCTGGGCGACCAGCGCCTCGAGCGAGTCGAACTTCTCCTCGCCGCGCAGCCGTTCCACCAGCTGCACCCGTAGATGGCGGTGGTAGAGATCGCCCGAGAAGTCGAAGAGGTAGGCTTCGAGAAGCGGCGTCTCGGTCCGCCACATCGGCCGGATGCCGAGGCTGGCGACGCCGTCGTGCCAGACCAGCGGCCCGCCCTCGTCCACTGCGCAGCGCACGGCGTAGATGCCGTAGGCCGGGCGCAGGAACTCGCCGAGCTCGACATTGGCGGTCGGGTAGCCCAGCTCGCGGCCGCGCTTGTCGCCGTGCTCGACCCGGCCCTCGATCTCCCAAGGTCGACCCAGGATCTCGGCGGCGCCGCGCGCGTCGCCGGCCACCAGCAGCTCGCGCGCCCGGCTCGAGGAGTAGAGTCCGCCGGTCTCGTCCGAGGCCTGGGTGACGATGGTGACGCCGAAGCCGAGCCGCCGGCCGTGGGCGGTCAGCGTCTCCGGCGTGCCCGCCCGGCGGTGGCCGAAGCAGAAATCGTAGCCGACCACGACATGACGAACGCCCAGCGCCCCGACCAGCACGGTCTCGACGAAGTCCTCGGCCGAGCGGGCGGCGAAGGCCCAGTCGAAATGCAGCACCACATGCAGATCGACGCCCAGCGCCTCCAGGAGGCGCGCCTTGATCCGGAACGGAGTCAGGCGGAAGGGCGAGTCCTGCGGCCGGAACAGGCTGCGCGGATGCGGCTCGAAGCTGAGCACACAGACCGGGACGCCGAGCCGCAGCGCCTCGGCCCGGGCGGCCGCGACCACGGTCTGATGGCCGCGATGCACGCCGTCGAAATTGCCGATGGCGACCACCGCGCCGCGCGCCGCGGCCGGCAGGTTCTCGTAGTGGCGGAAGATCTGCATGGGCCTCATCTCGGCCCGGCCGGTCCTGCCGGGCCCGCTGGATATAGCGAGGACCGGGGCCGCCGGCCAGGGGGCAGGGCCGACGGCGCGGCCGCGCGCCACCGGTCGACGGCTATGACCGCGTCGCCCCGGGGCGACGCGGGGCCGGCGCAAGGCGGGCGGTCGGGGCCAGGCGGCGCTGCACCACGTATATCGGCCCGGCCGGCATGTTGTCGGTGACCACCAGATGCAGCGTCACCGTGCCGCCGGGCGGGATCGCGCCGCCCTCGAACAGGAGGCCGTCATGCGGCTCGTCGATCACCCGGCCGGAGGCGAAGCCCTCCGCCCAGATCGACCGTGCCACCAGCGGCCCCTGGGCAAAGGACAGGCCGTCGTCATAGGTGCTGCCCTCGCCGCGGCGCCGTTCCAGCTGCACCGGGAAGTCGCGCCAGACCTGGCCGGTGTCGTTGCGCGCGATCTTGGTCAAGGCGAAGCCGGTGAGGTGGGCCGTGGCGATGCGATTGCCGAAGGCGGCGGTCAGCCCGGTGATGGTCAGCGCCGCCTCGCCGCTGCCGGTGATCCGCTCGACCACCACGAAAGGATCGTCGAGCCTGCCCGTCCCGGTCGCGGATTCGAGCACGAAGCCGCCTTCGGCGTCGCTGAACACCAGCCCCGCGGCCGAGATTTCGCCCGCCCGCGCCGCCGCGCCCGGAAGCCAGAGGCACAGCAGCAGGCCTGACATCGCTGCACGCCGCGCGGCGCCGGTCATGGCCCGACCCGGGCGGCGGCGACGCGCTGCGGCGGCGGCAGCGCCGCGGTCGGCTGGATCCGTCGCTGCACGACGTAGAAGGGCGCCGACGGGGTGTTGTCGGTGACCAGGACGCGCAGGACCACCGTGCCGCCGGGCACCACCGTGCCGTCATGGAACAGCACCATGTCGCGCGGCTCGTCATACATCTGCGCCGCGGCGAACAGGTCGGCCCGGATACCGCGCGCCCCCTCGGGCGCCTGGGCGAAGGACAGGCCGTCGCCATAGGGGCTCTGGTCGCCGCGCCGCTCCTGCAACTCGACCGGGAAGTCGCGCCAGGTCTCCCCGGTGTCGTTGCGCACCACCTTGACCAGGGCGAAGCCGACCAGATGCGCGGTGCCGACCCGGTTGCCGAAGGCCGGCGTCAGCCCGGTGACGGTGAGCGCGGCCTCGCCCTTGCCGGTGATCCGCTCGACCACCACGAAAGGATCGTCGAGCCGCCCGCTCCCGGTCGCGGATTCGAGCACGAAGCCGCCCTCTGCGTCGCTGAAGGTGATCCCCGCGACCGTCATCTCTGCCGCATGGGCGGCCACCCCCCATGCCGCCAGGACGATGACGGGGGCGCATGACGCCAAGCGCCTCATGCCGATCAGTGTGGCTGTCCCCCGCGTCGCGGTAAAGCCGTGATCACGGCTGGCCGGACCGTTGCGCTTCCGTTACGAATTGAGTTTTCATAAATATTTATATAAATCACCCGCGCATTGCCGGCCTGCCGCCCCCGATCCGCGAGCATTCATGACCACCGATCTGACCGAGGCCGCGACCGCCGTTCTCCGCGCCAACGACCGGGGCGGGTACACGGTGCCGACCGCCTCCGGCCCTACCCGGGCGCAGGGGAACTGGGAGTCCTGCCTGGCCGCGCTCGGCCTCGCCCGGTTCGACGAGGACCGCGCCTGGACCGAGATCGAGACCCTGCTGGCCGGGCAACGGCCAGACGGCATGGTCCCGCACGTCCTGCTCCACGGCGATGTCCCGAACGGCGCGGCCGGGCCGGACGGGCCCGGCATCACCCGGCCGCCGCTGGCCGCCACCGCCGTCCGCGACCTGTTCGAGCGCTTCGGGGTGCAGAGGTCACGCCCACGCCTGCGCGGGCTGACGCCGAAGCTGCTGGCCTGGCACCGCTGGTTCGCCGCGGCACGGGACCCCGACGGCACCGGTCTTGCGGCGATCATCGATCCCGGGGAAAGCGGCATGGTTGGCAGCCCCGCCTGGGATGATGCCGTGGCTCCGTTCCGCGTCGCCGATATCGGCGTCAACGCCATCCTGCAACGCGCCAACCGCGACCTGCGCTTCCTTCTCGACATGCTCGACGACAGCGCCGGCACGGCCGAGGTCGACCGCGTGATCGCCAGGACCCGCGCCGCGCTGGAGAGATGCTGGGACCGGGCCGAGGGCCTCTACCATTCGCGCGACACCCGCGCCGGAAAGATCCTCCGCAAGCCCGGCATCGGCGGGCTGCTGCCGCTCTACGCCGATCCGACTCTGGCGGAGCATCGCCCGGCGATGCTCGCCTCGCTGGAGCGCTGGCTGGACGAGGTCGAGATCGCGGTGCCGAGCTTCGCGCCCGGCCGGCCCGAATTCGACCCCCGGAAGCCCTGGCGCGGTCCGGTCAGCCCGGTGGTCAACTGGATGCTGCATGACGGGCTCCGACGCGGCGGCCGGCAGGACCTGGCTGCGCGCATCCGCCGCGACAGCATGGCGGTTGTGGCCCGCAGCGGCTTCCGCGAGTATTTCGACCCGATCACCGGCGAGGGGCTCGGCGGCGCCGGCGCCTCTTCGACCGCGGCCGTCGTGCTGCTGTTCGCCGGGATCGAGGATTGACCGGGATCGCGGACGGGACGGGCGAATGGCGGATCGCAAACGGGTGGGCATCGTCGAACTCGCCCGATCGCTCGGACTGTCGACCTACACCGTCTCCCGCGCCCTCAACGGCCATGGCGACGTCGCCGACGAGACCCGCAAGCGAGTGCTGGCGGCGGCGCAGGAGATCGGCTACACGCCGAACGCGCTGGGCCGCACCCTGCGCCGCGGCCGGGCCGACACCGTCGGCTTCCTGCTGACGCCGTCGCCCGGCGGCCTGGTCGACAGCTATTTCCTGCCGCTCCTGACCGGCATCGACGCCGTGCTGTCGCCGGCGGGCTACGCCGTGCTGGTCGCCGGCGCCGCGCCGGACGAGCAGGAGCTCGAGACCCTGCGCCGGCTGGTCGAGGGCCGCCGGGTCGACGCCGTGATCCTGACCCGGGTGCGGGTCGACGACCCGCGCGCCGCCTATCTGCGCCGGCAGGACTTCCCCTTCACCATGCTCGGCCGCGACGGCGACCGGCCGGGGACGCCCTTCGTCGACGCCGACCACCGCGCCAGCGGCCGGGCCGCGACCGCCTGGCTGGCGGCCCGCGGCCATCGCCGCATCGCCCTGATCAACACGCCGGAGCAAGTCAACGCCAGCCGGCAGCGCCTCGACGGGTGGCAGGAGGCGCTCGCCGCCGCCGGCCTTGTCGCCGACCCGGCCTGGCATCGCTGCGGCGATTACACCGCCCGGAGCGGCGGCCGGCAGGCCGAGGCGCTGCTGGGTCTGTCGCCGCGGCCGACCGCGATCCTGTGCGGCAATGACGAGATGGCGTTCGGCGCCGCCGAGGCGGTGCGCGCCGCCGGCCTGTCCGTGGGCCACGACGTTTCGATCATCGGCTGCGACGACATCCCGATCGCAGGGCTGGCGAACCCGCCCCTGACCACCTTCCGCACCTCGCTGCGCCCCTTCGGCGAGCACTTGGCCGAGCAGGTGCTGGCGCTGCTGCGCGGCGAGACGCCGCCGTCGCATCTGGTGCTGCCGGAGCTGGTCGAGCGCGGCTCCGCCGGGCCGGCGCCGGTGGAGCAGGGCTGAGGCTTGCCCGGTCGTCACGAAGGTGCCGGGTTCGCCGCCGCAGGATCCGGTTGCGGTGCGCCCGGTCCCGTCGGGATATTGGCGGCTCACCTCACCTGGACATTGCCATGAGCCGCTTCTGGAGCCCGATCGTCCACACATTGACCCCGTACGTCCCGGGGGAGCAGCCCGCCCGGCACGATCTGGTCAAGCTCAACACCAACGAGAATCCCTACGGTCCGTCGCCTCGCGCGCTCGCGGCGATCTCGGAGGTGACGACGGATGCGCTGAGGCTCTACCCCGATCCGACCGCCCTTCGGCTACGGGCCGCGATCGCCGAGCACCACGGCATCGACGCGGACCAGGTGTTCGCCGGCAACGGTTCCGACGAGGTTCTGGCGCACACGTTCCAGGCCCTGCTGAAGCACGCCGCCCCGCTGCTCTTCCCCGACGTCACCTACAGCTTCTACCCGACCTATTGCCGTCTCTACGGTGTCGAGTTTCCGAGGTTCCGCTCGACGACGCCCTGCGGATCCGCGTGGCCGACTATCGCGGGCCCTGCGGCGCGGTCATCCTGCCGAATCCGAATGCGCCGACCGGCATCGCCCTGCCGCGCGACGAGATCGAGGCCCTGGTGGCCGACCATCCGGATCAGGTCGTCGCGATCGACGAAGCCTATGTGGATTTCGGCGGGCAGAGCGCCGTGCCGCTGGTGGACAGATATCCCAATCTGCTCGTGATCCGGACCTTCTCCAAATCGCATGGCCTCGCCGGGCTCCGCGTCGGCTTCGCCATCGGCCAGCGGCCGCTGATCGAGGCGCTGGAGCGGGTCCGCGACAGCTTCAACTCCTATCCGCTCGACCGCCTCGCCATCGCCGGCGCGGTCGCCGCCTGGGAGGACCGGGCGTGGTTCGAGACGCAGCGCGATCGGATCGTCGCCAGCCGGGAGCGGCTGGCGGCGTCGCTGCGCGACCTCGGCTTCGATGTGCTGCGCTCGGCCGCGAACTTCCTGTTCGTCCGCCATCCGGTGCGGCCGGGCGCCGAGCTTGCGGCGGCGCTTAGGGGCAGGGCGATCCTGGTGCGCCATTTCCCGAAGCCGCGCATCCGCGATCACCTCCGCATCAGCATCGGTACGGACGCCGAATGCGACCGGCTCGTGGCAGCCCTCCGGGATCTGGTCGCCTGAGCCGAAGCCCGGCCGGCGGATCGGGGCCGCCGGCCGGCCGATCCTAATCCAGCCGCAGGTCGTCGCGCCGGACCACGCCGGAGAGCGGCCCGAGTGCCTGCAGCAGCTGCGCCACGCTGCGGCCGTCGACCGGATGCCGCCAGCCGGCCGCGATATCGGCGGCCGGTGCCAGGACGAAGCCGCGCTCCGCCATCCGCGGATGCGGCACCACCAGGTCCGGCCGGTCGATGACGCGGTCGCCATAGAGCAGCAGGTCGATATCGATCAGCCGCGGCCCTTTTGGGCGGCTGGGGACCCGGCCGATCTCCGCCTCCGCCGCCTTCAGCCGCGCCAGCAGCGCCTCGGGTTCGAGGTCGGTCCGGGCGGCGACGCACATGTTGAGGAAGGGGGGCTGGTCGGTGTCGTACATCGGCGCCGTCTCATAGACAGCCGAGAGCGCCTCGACCGCAACGGTGCGGCGCAGCCAGGCGATCGCCCGCCGCAGATTGGCCGCGCGGTCGCCGAGATTGGTTCCGAGCGCGAACAGGACGGGGACCATCGCTTGCTCCAGGGCCGATCCCGTGCTTCGCCGCGAATCGGCCGATCGGTGTCGCGGCCCCAGTGGCGAGGGGCGGCCGCGTTATGGCCTTGTCCGGCGGAAATGTCGAGCCGGGGACGCCGATGTTGGTGTATTGCCGGCTGAACGCCTCACGGGACCTCGCCATGGCCGAAGCCACCGCCCTGCTGGGAAAGCCGATCGCCGACCGGATCCGGTCGCGGATCCTGGCGGACCGGCCGCCCGATCTCCGCCCCTGCCTGGCCGTGGTGGTGGCCAGCGATGACGCCGCGGTCGCCCGTTACGCCGCCGCCAAGCAGCGCATCGCCGATGCGCTGGGGCTGAGCTTCCGGGTCGAGACGGTCGATCCGGCGGGCGGCCAGGCCGCGCTCGACGACCGCGTCGCTGCGCTGTCTGCCGATCCCGGCGTGCACGGCATCCTGCTGGAACTGCCGCTGGCCGCGGGCCTGGACGTCGAGACCGCCATCCGGCGGCTCGACCCGCTGAAGGATGTCGACGGGCTGACGCCGCACAATCTCGGCCTGATCGCCGCCGGGCGCGAGGCCGACGCGCTGCTGCCGGCCACCCCGGACGCCTGCATCCGCCTGGCCGAGACCGTCGCGGATCTGAGGGGTTCCCGGGCCGTGGTGGTCGGCCGCGGTCGTGCCGTCGGCCGGGCTTTGGCGCCGATGCTGGTCAACCGTGACGCCACGGTGACGGTCTGCCATAGCCGCACCCGCGACCTGGCCGCCGCCGTCGCCGCCGCCGACATCGTCTTCGTCGCCGCCGGCCGGCCAGGGCTGGTCACCGGTGCGATGGTCCGGCCGGGGCAGGTGGTGGTCGATGCCGGCATCTCGGTGATCGACGGCCGGGTGGTCGGCGATGTCGACGCCGGCAGCGTCCGCCCGGTCGCCGCGGCGCTGACGCCGGTGCCGGGCGGCGTCGGGCCGCTGACCGCGACCCTGATCTTCGCCAATCTGCTGCGGGCCGTGCACCTGCAGCGCCTGGCCGGGAGACTACGATGACCACCCAGACCGAAGACAGCCTCTGGCAATGGCCGCTCGCCACCTTCCGCGACGCGCTGGCCAGCGATTCGCCGACGCCGGGCGGCGGCTCCGCGGCCATGGTGTCGGCGACGATCGGCCTCGGCCTCGTGGTGATGGCGCTGCGCGTCACCGCCAACAAGGCGGCCGACCGGACCTTCCTCGACACGCTGATTCTGTCGGGCGAGCGGCTGATCGCCGAGCTGTCGGCCCATGCCGAGGCCGATGTCGCCGTGTTCGACGCCTATATGGCGGCGCTGAAGCTGCCGAAGGCGACCGAGGACGAGAAGGCGGCGCGGCGCAAGGCGCTGCGGGAGGCGACGATCGCCGCCACCGAGATTCCGCTGAACGCGGCCCAGACCGCGCTGGAGGGGATCGACCTCGCCAACCAGGCCGCCACGCTGGCGGCGACCCAGATCGTCAGCGATGTCGGCGCCGGCGCCGCGACTCTGCGCGGCGCGGTCGAGGCGGTGCTCTATGCCGTCGATGTCAATCTGCGCGGCCTCGACGATGCCGCCCGCCGCCAGGTCTATGCCGACAGCCGCGACCGTCTGCTCGCGGCGGCGGAGCAGCGTGCCGGCGGCATCGCCCGGCTGGTGCGGGACCGGCTGCGCTGAGGGGCTGATTCTTCGGTCCCGCCGCCCGTCCGCGGCCGACGTCCCGGCGGGGTCCGACGGGTTTCCCCGGCACGAGCGGCGGAATCGCGGTGCGGCCGCAGATCTTTGGCCCAATCCATTGGATTTATTCGAAAATTTGCGGATTCCGCCGATTCTCGGTCGGAGCCGGGGCTGTCACGGTCTTGTTGCATCCGCACCGCCTTGCGGAGTCCTTCGCTTTTCGGTTTCCAAAATCCGAACAATCGGTTAACCCGGTCGCGAATGGCCGCGCAGGCTGGTGGTGCATCACTGCAACACTGCGCGAAATTCGCAACAGCGCGCGGTCCATTTCAATTGCGGTCTACGCCCGACCATCGTACATGCAAGGGGAGCGGTCTGGTCGCAGCCCTTGAAGGAAGCGGGGGACGAGACCTCGGTTGAACCGTGATCAGCGAGGTATTGGATATGAAGAAGAACTTGATGTACGCCGTCGGTGCGGCCGCCCTGCTCGTTGCAGCCCCGGCGATGGCGCAGCAGTATCAGGCCACCGGTCTCTATGTCGGCGCCGGCGCGGGTGTGAATCTCCGTCAGGATGACGACTTCAGCGTCAAGAGCGCCGGCGGCATCGGCGGCAAGTCGGAATACAGCATCGGCCCGGCCGGCAACATCTATCTCGGTTACGACTGGGGTTCGTTCCGCGCGGATGCCGAAGTCAGCCTGCGCACCAACGACGTTGACAAGGTCAAGGTCGACGGCGCCGGCACGATCGCCAAGAACGGCCACTTCCGCACCATCGGCATCATGGCCAATGGCTACTACGACATCGACTTCGGGTCGCCCTTCGTGCCGTACATCGGCGCCGGCATCGGTGTCGCCATGCTCGACTCCGAGATCAAGGGTGGCGGCGCCAAGTTCAACGACTTCAACACCCAGTTCGCCTATCAGGGCATCGCGGGTGTGTCGTACAACTTCTCGCCGAACCTGGCCGCGAACCTCGAGTACCGCTATCTCGGCAACACCGAGCCGACCTTCAGCGACCAGGGCGTCAAGCTGAAGTACGACAGCAGCAACAACCACACCATCCTGCTCGGTGTGCGCTACACCTTCGCCCCGGCTCCGGCCGTCGTCGAGGAGCCTGTCGTCGTCCAGGGCCGCAGCTACCTGGTGTTCTTCGACTTCGACAGCTCGCGTCTGACCCCGGAAGCCCGCCAGATCGTGGCCTCGGCCGCGGCTGACGCCCTCCAGGGCAAGACCACCCGCATCGACGTCACCGGCCACACCGACCGTTCGGGTTCGGACCGGTACAACCAGGCCCTGTCGGTGCGTCGCGCCGAGGCGGTCCGCCGCGAGCTGGTCGCCGACGGCGTTGCCGACAACCTGATCGTCACCCGCGGCGTCGGTGAGTCCGATCCGCTGGTCCCGACCGCCGACGGTGTGCGCGAGCCGCAGAACCGCCGCGTCGAGATCGTCATCAACTAAGACGGTCTTTCAAAGATCCCATCGGGAGAGGGGGGCGTCCTTCGGGGCGCCCCTTTCTTTTTCGGGTCTGGGAACAGCAAAGCGGCCGTCCGGCTGGTGGGACGGCCGCTTTGCTGTTGATGCCAGGCTGGCCGGGAAGACGGCGGGATTAGTCGGCCGCAGCCCCATGCGCGACGAAGCCGGCATTGGCGAAGCCGGGCTTGGAATAGGCGAGCGGGCGCCCGGACGGGTCGTCGATGCCGCCGCCGGCGGCCCGCAGCACCGCGTCGGCCGCCGCGGTGTCCCATTCCATGGTCGGGCCGAAGCGGAGATAGAGATCCGCCTCTCCCGCCGCGATCAGCGCGATCTTCAGCGAGCTGCCGAGAATCCGGCGCTCGGCGACGCGGCGGCCCCGCAACGCCGCGTCGAGCCGGGTATCGTCGCCATGCGACCGGCTGGTCAGCACCACCAGCCCGTCCTCCGGCGGCCGGCGCACGGCGATGCGCTGCGGCGCCCCGTTGCCCTGCTGCTGCCAGGCCTCCCCGCCGGCCGCCCAGAAGCGGCGGTCGAAGGCTGGCGCCTCGACCACGCCGAGCACCGGCACGCCGCCTGCCACCAGGGCGATGTTGACGGTGAACTCGCCGTTGCGGCGCAGGAACTCCTTGGTGCCGTCGAGCGGGTCGACCAGCCAGAACCGCTCCGCCGCCGCCGGGATGCCATGCGCAGCGCAATGCTCCTCCGCCACCACCGGCACTTCCGGCGCCAGGGCGCGCAGGCCGGGCAGGATCAGCGCCTCCGCGGCATGGTCCGCGGCGGTGACCGGGCTGCCGTCCTCCTTGCGAAGGGTGGCGCCGTCGAAGCTGTTGTAGATCTCCAGCACCACCCGACCGGCGCGGCGCGCCAGATCGACCACAGCCTCGACCGGGGGCAGGCTCTCCGGCCCCATCACGCGGCCTCCTGCAGCGCCGACCAGGTTTCCTCCAGCGCCAGGCCGAAGCGGCGCAGCATCTCGGCGACGCCGGCCTCGTCGATGATCATCGGCGGGCAGAAGGCGATGGCGTCGCCGGGCATGGCGCGGGTCAGCAGCCCGTGCGCCTGGGCGCGGCGGACCAGTTCGGCACCAATGCCCCGGGCCTTGTCGAAGTTGGTCCGGGCGGTCTTGTCCGCCACCAGCTCGGCCGCCGCGATCAGGCCGAGGCCGCGCACCTCGCCGACCAGCGGATGGTCGGTATAGCGGCGCAGCCCCTCCTGCAGCGCGGCGCCGACCCGCCGCACCCGGCCGACGATGTCGATCTCGCGATAGATCTTCAGCGTCTCCAGTGCCACCGCCGCGGCCACCGGATGGCCGCCATAAGTGTTGCCGTGGCCGAACAGCCCGTGCTTGTCGCTGCCCGCCACCAGCGCCTCATAGACCGGGCCGGAGACCAGCGTCGCCGCGATCGGCAGGAAGCCGGCCGAGAGCTGCTTGGCCACCGTCATGATGTCCGGCCGGATGCCGAAGGTGTCGCAGCCGAACCAGTTGCCGGTGCGGCCGAAGCCGCAGATCACCTCGTCGGCGATGAACAGCACGTCGTGGCGGCGCAGCACCGCCTGCACCTTCTCGAAATAGCTCCGCGGCGGCACGATCACGCCGCCCGCGCCCATCACCGGCTCGGCGATGAAGGCGGCCACCGTCTCCGGCCCCTCGGCCAGGATCACAGCATTCAGCTGCTCAGCGAGGCGGGTGGCGTAGTCCTCCTCGCTCTCGCCCGGCCGGGCGCCGTGATAGTGGTGCGGCGTGTCGACATGCACCACCCGGCCGACCGGCAGGTCAAAGCCGTCCTGGGCATAGGCCAGGCCGGTCAGGCTGCCGGACATCACGGTGACGCCGTGATAGGCCTTGCGGCGGGCGATGATCTTCTTCTTCTCCGGCCGGCCCAGCGCGTTGTTGACGTACCAGGCGATCTTGACCGCCAGGTCGTTGGCCTCGGAGCCGGAATTGACGAACAGCGCCCGCTCCAGCGGCTGCGGCGCAATCGCCATCAGCGCCTCCGCCAGGTCGACCAGCACGTCCGGCACCTTGCCGCCGAAGGCGTGATAGAAGGGCAGCTGCCGCATCTGCCGCATCGCCGCCTCGACCAGCCGCTCCTGGTCGAAGCCGAGCCCGGCGCACCAGAGGCCGGCCAGCCCTTCGATATATTCGCGCCCCTCCTCGTCATAGACGTGGATGCCCTTGCCGCGGCTGATCACCAGCGGCCCGGTCTCGCGATGGACGCTGAGATTGGTGTAGGGGTGCAGCAGATAGGCGACGTCCCGCGCGGCGGTGGAGTTGGGGATCACGAGCGGCGTCCTCCGGCTGGTCGTTGGCGTCCGCCATGGTTACCGAAAGGCGGCAGTGCCGTCCCGGGCGTTTCGCGCATGGCTGGCCCGGAGCCGGGCGCCGGGTCGAAAATAGCGCTTCGGCGTCGTGCCGGTGGCTTCCCGGAAGTCCCGGATGAAGTTGCTCGCCGACCCGAAGCCGAGCTCGTGCGCCACCGACGTCACCGAACCGCCCTCGGCGAGCTTGACCAGGGCGGCCCGCAGCCGGACCTGCCGCCGATAGGCGGTGAAGCTCATCCGCGCTTCCCGTTGGAAGGCCCGCGCCAGCGATCGGGTGGTTGTCCCCAGCCGCGCGGCCCATTCGGCCAGCGTCCCGGCATGCCCCGGATCGTCCGCGAAGGCCGCCTCGATCGTCCTCAACGCCGGGGACACCATCGGCTGGAGGAAGAGCCCGGGGGCCGGATCCAATGTCAGCTCGTCGGCGAACACCAGGCAGAGCCGGCGCCGGGCGCGATCCTGCGGGCGCCCGGTTTCCAGGGCCAGGATCACCTCGCGCAGCAACGGGCTGACCGCGACGATGCCGCAGCGGTCCGGCAGCCGGCGCAGCAGGGCGCCCCGGCAATAGGCGCTCAGCATCTCGAAGCCGGCGGAGGTCTCGACCCGATGCTCCTCGCGGGCCGGCAGCCAGCAGCCCTGGAGCGGCGGGACGACCCATTGCCCCCGGCGCGTGTGCAGCACCATGACTCCCTGGCCAGGATAGATGAGCTGGGCGAGCGGATGATGGTGCCATGTCCCGGAGAAGCCGGCCGGGAAGCGGGCACGCTCGACATCGATCCAGCTTTCCGTCACGAACCCTCCTCGACGCCGCGGCCCTCGGTGTCCGATCGGGAATATATCGTGTCAGCCCGAGCGGTATCAGACACCCGGTCGAAGCGATAGCCTCCGTCGGACGAATGATGGAGGCCCCATGACCCCGAGCATGATGATGCCGCGGACCGAGCCCGACGAGACGCTCCGCCCACGCAGGGACCACAGGCAGGATCTGCTCGCCGCGGTGCGCGGCGTCCATCCGTTCTCGGTCCTGGACGTCGGGTGTGGAGATGGCGCCTTCCTACAGGAGATCACCGCCGACGGTTCCGTGCGCGGCGTCGGCCTCGAACCGGAGGAAGCCGCCGCCGCCCGGGCGCGGGCGCGCGGACTGGAGATCCATTCCGGCCGGGCCGAGGCCCTGCCCTTCGCAAACCACAGCTTCGACGTCGTCGCCCTGGACTATGTCGCCCACCATGTCGAGAACCTGCCCAGGTCCCTGCGGGAAGCGGCCAGGGTGGCCCGGCGCGCCGTCTTCATCCTCGACGGCTGGTACGACGAGGAGCTGCCCTCGCAACGGGTGATGCGCGACCTCGACGACTGGCGGAAGCGGATCGACCGCCGGCTCGGCCTGGTGCACAACCCCTGCCCAAGACCCCGCGACCTGATCGACCCGCTACTCGCCTCCGGCCCGCTCGAGATCGACTATGCCTGTCGTCTGGAGCTGCGCCCGAGATCACTGACGCAGATGGAGACGCAGACCAGGCGGCACCTGGAGGCCGTCGCCCCGGCGCCCGATCTCGCCGCAGAGCTGGACCGGATCCTCGACGAGGGCCGGCTGCACGGCTGCACCGAGGCAGGAGCCCTGCTGCTGGCCGCGCGGTTTTCCTAAGGCGCGCTGCTGCCCGGCGACACCGCCATATTCACCGGAGGCGTCGTGCGCAGCGGGACTGGCAGCCGCAGCGCCTTGGCCGTCCAGCGGATCACGGCTGCAGCCTCCGAGGCGCGGCGCAGCGCCGGCAGTTCCACCAGGGTCCAGGACAGAAAGGCCACCGGCAGGGTCACCAGCACAATCAGCGGGAACAGTTGCGGCCACAGCAGCCCGGGCCACAGGCTGATCAGGATCTGCCCGATCGGCCAGTGCCAGATATAGGTCGCGTAGGATAATTCCCCGACCCGGCCGTAGCCGAGGATCCAGCCTTTCGGAACCAGGGCGAGCCACAGGGCAGCTGCGGCGCAGGCCAGGATCGAGGCCAGCTCCGACCATAACGTGCCCCGCGCCAGCACCGTCAGGCCGCCGAACAGGACCACCAGCCAGAGGGACAGCGGAATCCAGCGGCGATAGTGGTAAAGCGCGACGCCGATCATGAAGCTCATGCCGAAACCGGCCATGGCGTCGACGGGTATGATCAAGCGGAGATCGGTGCCGAAGGTGATGCCGAAATAGACGGCGGCGATGGCGGCCAGCGTCAGCGGCAGCCGCCGGGGCGACAGCCATCCGGCCACCGACAGCAGCGCCAGCACGATGTAGCAGATGATCTCGTAGAACAGCGTCCAAAGCGACGGGTTGATCAGGGTCGGATACGGCACGGTCTCGAACATGCCGGGCAGGTCGGGCACGAACAGCCCGCTCGACGCTTTCGGCAGATAGAGCCAGGTGTCCAGCCGGCTGAAATAGTCCCGGACCGGCAGGCTGGTCATCAGCGGCCCGATCAGGAAGACCATGACGGCGGAGAACAGCAGCAGCGGCGGCACGATCCGCATCACCCGGGCCGCGGCATAAGCGCAGAGCGAGGCTCGCTTGTCCAAGCTCATCGCCACCATGATGCCGCTGAAGACGAAGAACAGCCGCAGCGCGTTCTTGCCCATCAGCACAAGGGCGGCGCGGAAGTCCGGATCGTGCGCCAGATAATACGGCTCCATGCCGCAGATTTCGATCGAATGCGCGAAGACGATGAACAGCGCACCGATCATCCGGCACAGGTGGAAGTTGTTCCGCCGCGCCTCCATCGCCTGTTGCAGTGACAGCAAACGGGCCTCCTTCGCGACCGATCGCCGCCGTAGTCCGGCGACCGGCACCGCGTCGACACGTCTTTCGGCAGGCGAGGCTGCACCGCGCACAGCCGTACGCGTCGACATACCCGGCTGTTCGATCAGGATCCGGCAGGATGCGAATCACAATCAAGGCGGCCACAGGGCGAAGAAGCTACCCCGAAGGACGCAAGGAGCGGCCGGATCAGCCTTCCTTCGCCTCATGCCGGCGGCCGAGCGCGACCGCCAGGGTCAGGGCCAGACAAGGCGTGGCCGAGAGCGAGCGGAAGGCGTCGATCTCGCCTTCATGCACCACGAAGCAGGCATCGGCGATCGGATAGACCGGGCTGAGGTCGCTGTCGGTGATGGCGACGATCGGCACCCCGGCGGCCCGGGCCCGGCGCGTCACCTCCTGCACATCCGGGGCGTAGCTGCGGAAAGTGACGACGAACAGCGCATCGCCGGGGCGGATCGCCCGCGCCTGCTCGGCCAGCATGCCGCCGAAATTGTCTAGCAGATGCACCGGCCGGTCGAGCTGGGCCAGCAGATAGGAGAGATAGACCGCGATCGGGAAGGACCGGCGCTGGGCCGCCAGATGGATGCAGTCGGCCTGCGCCAGGATGTCGACCGCGCGGGCGAAGACCGCCGGGTCGACGTCGCCGCGCAGCCGCTCCAGCGCGCCGATCGAGATATCGATGAAGGCGTTGAGCGGGCCGGAGGGCGTGTCGGCGCCGCCGAAGCGGGCGTCGAGCGTGCGGATGCGCGCCTCATAGCTGGGCATCCGCTCGACCAGCTGGGCCCGGAACAGGCGCTGCATCTCGGAGAAGCCGTCGAAGCCGAGCGCCTGGGCGAAGCGGACCAGGGCCGAGGGCTGGACCTCGGCCTTGGCGGCAATCACCGCCACCGTCTCCAGCGCGATCACGTCGGGATGGGCCAGGGCGAATTCGGCGATGGTCTTGAGCCGCTTGCTGAGGGCCGGATAGCGGGCCGCGATGGCGCCGCGCAGCGCCTCGAAACTGTCCGGCGCCGGCTCGATCGTTCCCGCTTCCGCCGCTGCCATGGCGTTCCATTCCAAACGTTCCAACTCTTGGAACAATAATCTCAGCATCGGTCGCTAGGAAACGCCATTCCTTATGGCCCAGCCACCATCCCGGTGGTATAGACCAGCCAGCGTGGTGACGCTGGCGGCGCGGCTTGCTAGCGTCCCGCGCCGATCATCACCGGGACCAGGCCATGGCGATCCGCATCCATATCGGCGTCGACGGCGGCGCGACCGGCACCAGGCTCCGCGCTGTCGATCCGGACGGGCGCGTGCTCGGCGAGGGTGCGGCCGGCCCGTCCAGCCTGACGCTCGGTGTCGACGGCGCCTGGGTGCAGATCCGGATCGCGCTCGATGCCGCCGGGATCACCGAGGCGGACTACCCCGACGCCGTGCTGGCCTGCGGCCTGGCCGGCACCGGCCGGCCGGAGAAGCGCGCCGAATTCCGCGCCAAGGCGCCCGGTTTCGCCCGCCTCCGCCTGTGCTCCGACGCCCATGCCACGACGCTGGGCGCCCATGGCGGCCGGCCCGGCGCCGCCATCGCGCTTGGCACCGGCACGGTCGGCAGCGCGATCTTCGCCGACGGCACCACCCGCCAGGTCGGCGGCTGGGGCTTCCCGGTCGGCGACGAGGGCAGTGGCGCCTGGCTCGGCCTCAGGGCGCTGGGCGAGGCGCTGCAGCTGCTGGACGGCCGCGAGGTCGACCCGCCCGGCGGCTCCGCCCTGCACCGGGCGATATTCGAGGCCTGCGGCGCCACCGCGCCGGAGCTCTTGTCCTGGACCTACCAGGCGCCGTCGACCAAATACGCCACGCTGGCGCCGATCGTGGTCCGGCTGGCGGAGCAGGGCGACCCCGCCGCGGTGCGGCTGATGCGGGAAGCGGGGTGCGAAGTCGACCGGCTGGCCCGCGCCCTCGACCCCGACGGCATTCTGCCCTTCTGTGCCGGCGGCAGCCTGGCGGCGCCGCTGCGCCCCTATATGGACCCGACGATCACTGCCCGGCTGCGCCCGCCGCTGGGCGACGCCCGCGACGGCGCCGTGTTGCTGGCGCGGTTCCTGGCCCCCGGCGAAGCCTGGAGCGACGCATGACCAAGGTTCTCGAAGGCCGCATCCTGACGCCGCAGGGCTGGGTCGCCGGCCGCATCGGCTTCGACAGCCACATTCGAGCGATCGAGCCGGTGGCGGGCCTGGACGGCCCGACGATCGTCCCCGGCTTCATCGATCTGCACTGCCATGGCGGCGGCGGCGCCGATGCCATGGAGGGCGAAGCATCGATCCGCACCCTGGCCCGCACCCATGCCCGGCACGGCACCACCGCGCTCTTGGCCACCACCATGACCTCCCCGGTCGAGGAGATCGAGGCGGCGCTGGACGGCGCCGGCCGGGTGATCGCCGGCCGTCGGCCGGGCGAGGCGCGGGTGCTGGGCGTACATCTGGAGGGCCCGTTCATCAGCCCGGACCGGCTGGGCGCCCAGCCGCCCTACGCCATCCCGGCCGATCTCGAGCGGATGGCGGATTTCTGCGATCGCGCCGATATCCGGGTCGTCACCTGGGCGCCGGAGGCCGACCCCGACGGCAGCCTGCAAGCCTTCCTGGCGGCGCGCGGTATCCGGGTGCAGCTCGGCCATTCCTCCTGCGACTACGAGACGGCGGCCGAGGCGTTCTCGCGCGGCGTCGACGGCGTCACCCACATGTTCAACGCCATGACGGCGCTGCACCATCGGGCCCCCGGCATCGTCGGCGCCGCCCTGGCCCATGCCGACCATGCCGAGCTGATCCCCGACCTGCTGCATGTCCATCCCGGCGCCATCCGGGCGGCCTTGCGGGCGATCCCGTCGCTCTACGCCGTCACCGACGCCACCGCCGCCTCCGGCATGCCGGACGGCGACTACCGGCTGGGCCGGCACACCGTGCGGAAATGCGGCAATGGCGTGCGGCTGGACGACGGCACCCTGGCCGGCAGTTGCCTGACCATGGACCAGGCCTTCGCCAATCTCATCGCCATCGGCCTCAAGCCGGAGGAGGCGTCGCGCCGCACCTCGACCCTGGCCGCCGACTATCTCGGCCTGGCCGATCGCGGCCGCCTGACGCCCGGGGCCTGGGCCGACATCGTCGTTCTCGACGCCGACCTGCGGGTCCGGAGCGTCCATGTCGAAGGAGAGTCGATTGACCTCGATCATGCTTGAGGAGGCGCGCGAGGCGCCGGCACGCATCGCCGATCTGTTGGCCGCCGACGCGGAGCTCTACCGCGACTTGGCCACGCGGCTGCGGGCCGACCGGCCGCGCTTCGCCGTGACCATCGCCCGCGGCAGCTCCGACCACGCCGCGACCTATGCCGCCTACCTCCTGGGCAGCCGCCTCGGCGTCGTTACCGCCTCGCTGCCGCCCTCGCTGGAGACGCTGGGCCACAGCGATCTCGATCTGAAGGGCAGCCTGGCGATCGCCGTGTCGCAGTCCGGCCGCAGCCCGGACCTGGTGACGCCGGTGCGCCGCGCCCGCGAGCGCGGGGCGCTGACCGTCGCCATCCTGAACTCGACCGACAGCCCGGCCGCCCGGGCGGCGGAGGTCGTGCTGGACCAGCATGCCGGGCGCGAGCGGGCCGTGGCCGCGACCAAATCCTACATCGCCAGCCTGGTGGCGGCGGCCCGGCTGGTCGCAGACTGGGCCGAGGATGCCGCGCTGAAGGCGGCGCTGCAGCGGCTGCCGGAGGCGCTGGAAGCGGCGACGCGCTGCGACTGGTCGCCGGCGGTCGAGGCGCTGGCGAAGGCCGACCGGATGATGGTGGCGGGGCGCGGGCTGAACCTGGCGATCGCCCAGGAGAGCGCGCTGAAGTTCAAGGAGACCTGCATCCTGCAGGCCGAGGCGATGAGCGCGGCCGAGATCATGCACGGGCCGAAGGCGCTGGTCGAGGCCGGCTACCCGGTGCTGGCCTATGCCCCGAACGACAGCGGCCGCGACAGCGTGCTGAAGATGGCGGCGGAGTTCCGCGGCCTGGGCGCCAACGTCCTGCTGGCCGGGGCCCCGGGGGTCGAGGGCGCGTCGCTGCCGCTGCCGCCGCCGCTGCACCCGGCCTTGGACCCGATCCTGGCGATCGGCGCCTTCTACCCCTTCGTCGCCGCCCTGTCGGAAGCGCGCGGCCTGTCGCCGGACGCGCCGCGCAACCTGAGCAAGGTGACCGAGACGGTCTGATCCGATTCGGCACAAATTCGATCGATCGGTCGCGAGCGGTCCCGGCCGGGATATTTTCCTGACGGAACGACGCGTCCGACCGATCGAAACGAAGCCTGGGCGGGCCGAAACGCCGGCCTTGCAACAAACGAATTCACGCCGGGCCCGCAATCGCTTTACCCTCTGCCCAAAGTGCGGGCATCCGGCCTGCCGACATGACAAAGGGGAGATTCGCATGAGCAGATTCCGCGGCGGGACGCTGGCCTCGGCCCTGGCCATGGCCGTCGTCTTCGGCGGATCGGCCGCCTGGGCCGACGTCACCATCGGGGCGGCCTTCGTGCTGAGCGGCGGCAACGCGCCCTATGGGCTGCAGGAGCGGCGCGGCGTGGAGGCGGCGGTCGAGGCGATCAATGCCGCCGGTGGGGTCAATGGCGAGAAGATCGTGGTCGAGTTCGGCGACGATGCCGGCGACCCGCGCCAGGCCGTGCAGGTCGCCAACGACATGGTCAACAAGAAGGTGGCGGCCGTGATCGGCCACACCCTGTCGGGCGCCACCGTCGCCGCCGCCCCGATCTATGACGAGGAAGGGATCATCATGATCACCCCCTCGGCCACCGCGGTGGACCTGACCGAGAAGGGCTACAAGACCGTGTTCCGCACGGTGGTCCGCGACGACCAGCAGGGCAAGGTCGCCGGCGCCTACATCGCCGAGCACTTCAAGGACAAGAAGATCGCCTTCGTCCAGGATTCGACCACCTATGGCAAGGGCCTGGCCGATGCCACCAAGGCGGTGGTCAACGCCGCCGGGGTGAAGGAGACGGCCTATGAGACGATCACGCCGGGCGAGCTCGACTACTCGGCCACGATCTCGAAGCTGAAGGCCCAGAACATCGACGTCGTCTACTACGGCGGCCTGTACAACGAGGCCGGGCTGCTGCTGCGGCAGATGCGCGACCAGGGGCTGCAGGCGCAGTTCATCTCCGGCGACGGCCTCTACGCCCAGGACTTCTGGTCGATCGTCGGCCCGGCCGGCGAGGGCGTGCTGCTGACCATCGACAACCCGCCGGAGACCAACCCGGCGGCCAAGGACGTGGTCGCGGCGCTGAAAGCCAAGAACATCGACCCGGCCGGCTACACCCTGTTCGCCTATGCCGCGGTCCAGGTCTGGGCCGAGGCGGCGAAGAAGGCCGGTTCGACCGATCCTGAGAAGGTCGCGGCCGCGATGCACGACGGCAGTAACTACAAGACCGTGATCGGCGACATCGCCTATGACGCCAAGGGCGACCGCACCAAATCCGGCTATGCCCTGTTCAAGCGCGTCGGCACGGGCTTCGAGCCGGCGAAGTAACCGTCGCGACTGCCGATCCGATGCAGGGGGCCGGCCCAGCCGGCCCCCTTTGTCACGGCGGCTGCCGCAGCAGCCGGTCGTCGACCAGGAAACCGACGCCGCGCAGCCAGGCCGTGTCGGTGTCGCCGCGGATCTGGCCCTGGACATGCGCCACGTATTGGCCCGTGCGCAGGTCGGCGACCCAGATGTCCATGGTCGAGATCAGCGTCGAGATCTTGTGGACGGAGGGCAGCACCGCCAGCGCCGCCCCGCTCTTCCGCGCCACCGCCAGCCAGCAGCCGCCGCAATCGTAGCGCGGCGCCGTCGCCGCGACCTCCGCCGCCAGCGGGGTCAGATCGACCGACCGGTAGCGGCCGGACTGCTCGAGCTTCCGGACCAGCTCCGCAGTGGCCAGCGCCACCCGCGCGTCATGGCCGGGCGACGCCGGCTCGCCGCTGGTATCGGCCAGCTCGAACGGGAACACCGCCGTCGGCACCGGCGTCTGCGCCACGGCGGGGCCTGCCATCAGGGCGAGGAGCGGAATCAGCCAGCGTGACAGCATCCCCGGACTCCCTTGCTGCGGTTCGCCCAAGCCTAGGCACGAACCTCGCTGGTGAGAACACGACTTATGGAGGTCTTTACGCTTCGCTGCGCCCGCCTTACATGGGCGGGATGCGACGGCTGCGGACCCGGCTCCTGCCCTTGATCGCGACCGGCCTCGCGCTGGCGGCGGCCCCCTCACCCGCCCAGATCGTACCCACCCCTGTGATGGTGACGGCACCGACGCCCCAGCTGGATCCCGCCCTGCTGGAGGCCGCGCTGCAGCGGGCAGCGGCGCTGCCGCGGCTGCGGGCGCTGATCATCGCCCGCGACGGGGTGCCGGTGGCGGAGCGCGCCTTCCGCGGCCCCGGGCTGGACCGGCCGGTCAACATCAAATCGGCGTCGAAGTCGGTCCTGTCGGCGCTGGTCGGGATCGCCATCGAGCGCCGGGTCTTCACCGGGGTCGATCAGCCGATCGCACCGATCCTCGCCGACAAGCTGCCCCCGGACCCCGACCCGCTGCTGGGTCAGGTCACCATCGACCACCTGCTGTCGATGCGGGCCGGGCTGGACCGCACCTCGGGCCCGAATTACGGGCGCTGGACCAGCAACCCCGACTGGGTGCGCTACATCCTGGCCCAGCCCTTCGTCGACCGGCCCGGCGGGCGGATGCTGTATTCGACCGGCAGCAGCCATCTGCTGTCGGCCGCCCTGACCCGGGCCACCGGCCGCAGCACGCTGGCGCTGATGCGCGACTGGCTGGGCCGGCCGCTGGGCATCACCATCCCGGACTGGCCGCGCGACCCGCAGGGCATTCATGTCGGCGGCAACGACATGGCGCTGTCGCCGCGGGCGCTGCTGCGCTTCGGCGAGCTGTACCGCCGGGGCGGCGTCATCGACGGCCGGCGGGTGCTGCCGGAGGGCTGGGTCGAGGCCTCCTGGACGCCGCGCACACAGTCGCCCTTCACCGGGCACGCCTATGGCTATGGCTGGTTCATCACCGCGGCCCGCGGACATCCGGTCCATTACGCCTGGGGCTTCGGCGGCCAGATGCTCTATGTCGTGCCCGATCTCGGCCTGACCGTGGTCATGACCTCGGACCCGACGGCGCGGTCCCGCGATGGCTATCTCGAGCAGCTGCACGGCCTGCTGGTCGACGGCATCGTCCCGGCGGCGGAGGGACGGCCGGCCGGCTGACACCCCCCAAAATCAAATAAAAAGGGCCGGCGCGACGCGCCGGCCCTTCGATCCGATGCCCGAAGGATCAGGCCTGTTCCTGCTCCTGGGTCCGGGTGTCGCGGCGCTCGGTGATGCGGGCCGCCTTGCCGCGGCGGTCGCGCAGGTAATACAGCTTGGCGCGGCGGACGGCACCGCGGCGCACCACCTCGATCGAATCGATGCGCGGGCTGTACAGCGGGAAGACGCGCTCGACGCCCTCGCCATAGCTGATCTTGCGCACGGTGAAATGGCTGTTCAGGCCGGCGTTCTTGCGGCCGATGCAGACGCCCTCATAGGCCTGCACGCGCTCGCGCGAACCCTCGACGACCTTGACGTTCACCTTGACGGTGTCGCCGGGCTGGAAATCCGGAATCTTGCGGTCGGCGGTCAGCTTCTCGACCTGTTCCTGCTCGATCGTCTGAATGATGTTCATGGCTCTCGTCCTTCTTGTTCCTTGGTCTCTTTCCGTCGGTCTCTACCCGGGCGCTTTCGGACTTGGCCCCCGCCGCCTTCGGCCCTTTCGGGATGCGCGGCGAGGTATCTCTGCCAGAGGTCCGGGCGTCGCTCCCGGGTGATGCTTTCCGCCTGTTCCAGCCGCCAGCGCCGCACCTTGGCGTGGTCGCCGGAGATCAGGATCTCCGGCACCGCGCGCGGCACGCCGTCGGCGCCCGTCCACAGGGCCGGCCGGGTGTAGTGCGGATACTCCAGGAGACCCGCCCCGAACTCGGCCCCGAAACTCTCCTCCCCGGCGCTCTCCGCATTGCCCATGACGCCGGGGAGCAGCCGCACCACGGCATCGATCAGGGCCAGCGCCGCGATCTCGCCGCCGGACAGGATGAAGTCGCCCAGGCTGACCTCCTCCGCCCCCTGGGCGTCGAGAAGCCGCTGGTCGACCCCTTCGTACCGGCCGCAGAGCAGGACGATCGCCTGTTCCGCCACCAGTTCCCGCACCAGCGCCTGATCCAGCAGCCGGCCGCGGGGGCTCAGATAGATCAGCCGCTCCCCCGGGCGCCGGACCGCCTGCACGGCGTCGTCCAGGACCTGGGGCAGCATGACCATGCCGGCGCCGCCCCCGAAAGGGGCGTCGTCGACCGAGCGGTGCTTATCGCGCGCAAAGCCGCGAATGTCCACCGATTCCAGCATCCAGTCGCCGCGGGCCAGCGCTTTTCCGGCCAGGGAATGGCCGAGCGGGCCCGGGAACATCTCCGGAAACAGCGTCAGGACGCGGGCGGTCCAGGGCATGTCAGGCCCCATCCTCCGTCTCGCCATCCTCCGCGTCCTCGCGCGGGCGCTCCGCCGGCTCCAGCAGGCCGGCCGGCGGGTCGATGACGATGCGGCGGCCGGCGATGTCGACCACCGGCACCGCGGCCCGGGTGAAGGGCACCATCACTGCCCCCGCCCCCGGCCGGGCGATCTCCAGCATCTCGCCGGCGCCGAAGTCGAACACCGCGCGGACCGTGCCGAAGCGCTGCCCGTCCGCCAGCTCCGCCGGCAGGCCGATCAGGTCGGCGTGGTAGAACTCCTCCTCCTCAGGCTCCGGCAGAGCGGCACGGTCGACATAGAGTCTGAGACCGCGCAAGGCATGGGCCGCGTCGCGGTCGGCCACGCCGTCGATCCGCGCGATCCACTGGTCCTTGGCCCAGGACAGCAGATGTAGGGCGAAGCGCCGCGTCCCGGCCTCGTCCGAGACCGGGCCATAGGCGGCCAGATCCTCCGGGGCGGCGGTGAAGGGCTTGACCTTCACCAGGCCGCGGACGCCGTGCGCCCCGGTGATCTGGCCGACGCAGACCTTGGAGGATGAAGACATGGGGAACGGTCCGGCGGGCGCCCTTTATCCCGTGCAGGGAAGGGCGCCCGTGCCGATCAGGCCTCGGCCGGAGCCTCGGCGGCCGCGGCGGCCTCGGCCGCAGCCTTGGCACGCTCCTGCGCCTTGGCCTTCGGCGCCGACTTCTTCGGCGTGTCGCGGTAGGTCGGCATCGGCGCCAGCTCGGCATGGCCGAGGAACTTGGCGACGCGCTCGGTCGGCTGGGCGCCGACCGACAGCCAATGCTTGATCCGGTCGGCCTTCAGCACGATCCGCTCCGGATGGTCCTTCTCCAGCATTGGGTTGTAGGTGCCGACCTTCTCGATGAAGCGTCCGTCGCGCGGGCTGCGCGTGTCGGCGACGACGATCGAGTAGAACGGGCGCTTCTTGGCGCCGCCGCGGGTCAGGCGGATCTTGACGGACATCTAGGTACTCTCCTCAGGTCAACTTGCTGTTGGGGAAAACTCAGGCGGCGTCGTGGCAGACGACCTCGACATGGTGGCCGTCGGGGTCGATCACATAGGCGCCGTAGTAGTTCGGGTGGTAGTGCGGCCGCAGGCCCGGCGCGCCGTTGTCGCGGCCGCCGGCAGCCACCGCCGCGGCGTGGAAGGCGTCGACCGCGGCGCGGTTCGGCGCCCGGAAGGCCAGGTGCAGGCCGGGCATCGGCGCCGGACGGCCATCCTCGGGCTTGGCGATCCAGAAATGCCCGTTTCGGGCCGGCAGCGGTTCGCCATAGCCGACGGCATCGTCGAAGTCGCGGATCCGGCCGTAGCCGAGCGGCGCCAGCGCCGCGTCGTAGAAGGCGCGGCTGCGCGCCAGATCGGCGACGCCGATGGAGATATGATCGAACATCATGGCCATGACGATCCCCTCCTCACATCTTGAAGCCGGGCGGCAGCATGCCGGGCGGCAGCTTGGGCATACCGCGCATCAGCCCGGCCTTCCCCAGCTTCTTCACCCTCTTCATCATGTCGGCCATCTGCTGATGCTGCTTCAGCAGCTTGTTGACGTCCTGCACCGAGGTGCCGGAGCCGGCGGCGATCCGCACCTTGCGCTTGGCGTGGATGATCTTGGGGTTGCGGCGCTCCAGCGGCGTCATCGAGGAGATGATCGCCTCCTGCCGCTTGATCATCTTGTCGTCGAGGCCGGCGGTCTTCATCTGGTCCTTGATCTTGCCGACGCCAGGCAGCATGCCCATCAGCCCCTGCAGACCGCCCATCTTGCGCATCTGGCGCAGCTGCGAGGCCAGGTCCTCGAGGTCGAACTCGCCCTTCTGGATCTTGGCCGCGAGCTTCTCGGCATCCTCCTTCTCGATCGTCGCCGCCGCCTTCTCGACCAGGCTGACGACGTCGCCCATGCCGAGGATGCGGTTGGCGATGCGGTCGGGATGGAACAGCTCCAGCGCGTCCATCTTCTCGCCGACGCCGATCAGCTTGATCGGCTGGCCGGTGATGGCGCGCATCGACAGGGCGGCGCCGCCGCGGCTGTCACCATCGACCCGGGTCAGGACGATGCCGGTGACGCCGACCCGCTCATGGAAGGCGCGGGCGACATTGACCGCGTCCTGGCCGGTCATGGCGTCGGCCACCAGCAAAGACTCGGTCGGGCGGGTGGCGTCGCGGATCGCCGCCACCTCGGCCATCAGCTCCTCGTCGATGGCGAGGCGGCCGGCGGTGTCGAGCATGACGACGTCGAAGCCCTCGAGCCGGCCGCGCTCCATGGCGCGGCGGGCGATGGCCAGCGGGTCCTGCCCCGGGATGATCGGCAGGGTGGTCACGCCGATCTGCTCGCCCAGGATCTTCAGCTGCTCCTGCGCCGCCGGACGCCGCGTGTCGAGCGACGCCATCAGGACCTTCTTGTTGTCCCGCGTCTTCAGGCGCAGCGCGATCTTGCCGGTGGTGGTGGTCTTGCCCGAGCCCTGCAGGCCGACCATCAGCACCGGCACCGGCGGCACGGCGATCAGGTTGATCGGGGTCGGACCGCCGATGTCCGGCGCCTCGCCGGGCGTGCCGCCCAGCATCTCGACCAGGCAGTCATGGACGATTTTGATGACCTGCTGGCCGGGGGTGACGGAGCGCAGCACCTCCTGGCCGACCGCCCGCTCACGCGCCTTGTCGACGAACTCCTTGACCACCGGCAGGGCGACGTCGGCCTCGAGCAGCGCCACGCGGACCTCGCGCAGGGCGGCGCCGACATCGGCTTCCGTCAGCGCGCCGCGCTTGCGAAGCCGGTCGAAGATGTCGCCGAGACGGCCGCTCAGACCTTCGAACATGATCGCCCTTTGAATCCCGTCGCCCCAAACGGAAAAGCGCCAGTGCGCGATACTCGCGGACTGGCGGCACCCCGTGGGGTCTCACTGCGGGCCCATCCCGCAGCGCCGCGTCTTTTAGGCGGACGCGGCCAAGGAGTCAATGCGGCCGGATCAGTCCTTCCCGCCCTCCCGGCGCAGCACCAGGATGAAGCCGTCCTCGCCCGGCAGGCCGCGGCCGGATTCGGGCGGGACGGCGTCGCGGTCGGATGTCGGCGGCGGCTCGGTCCGGTTCAGGAACGCTTCCATGGAGGCGACCGGCCAGCGCCAGATCGTCTTGTCCTCCGGTCCCGCGCCGATGCCGGCGTAGAGCCGGCGGGCGCCGTCATTATCCGATGCCATCTCCCAGCGCGCCCGCATCGCCTGGGACACGCCGATATCGGCCAGCGCCCGCATCAGCTGCCGGCCGACGCCGCGGCCGCGCGCCCGCTCGCGGACATAGACGTCGTCGATCCGGATGAAGTCGCCCCCGGTCCAGACCGAATAGTCGATGGTGTAGGTGAGATAGCCGACGACGCCGCTGCCGTCCTCGGCGATCAGGCCGCGGAAGCGCGGTGGCACTTCGGCCAGCGCCTCGTCGAGATCGGCGCGCTGCGCCGTCATCGCCGCCGGCTGGCCGGTGAACGCCGCGAGCTCGCGCAGCATGTCGAGCAGCATCGGCACATCCGCGGCCACCAGGGGCCGCACGGTCAGATCGGACACCACAGCGTCTCCCACCTTCGGCAGGGATGATCGGGAGGGAGCCGGCCGGACAGGCCCCGCCTGCCGCCCGACGCGCCGCCCGGGGACACCCCGCCCCGTCACACGCAGTCCTCGACGGCAGGTCTCCTGGCTCGCGGGTCACCGCCGCGCGCCCCCTTCCCGGACCCCTCCGGTGGCTTCGGGCGCAGGCTCGCCGCCTACAGTTGCGGGGGCAGCGCCGGCATAGCCCCGAAAGACGCACCGGCTTCCCTTTTCACCCCGGTCTCCCGAGGCACCGTCGGCCGCCATGCTAGCCGCCGGCCCTCGCCCTGTCGATCACGCAGGGCTCCGCTCTCGCCCCGAAGGCCTGGTTGATGCCATATGAGAGCGGGAGAGATCTTGGGAGCGGGCGATGGACGGGCTGCCGTTCTGGAAGATGCACGGGCTGGGCAACGACTTTGTCGTGCTGGACGCGCGCGAGCGGCCGATCACGATCCATCCCGACCAGGCCCGGCGTATCGCCGACCGGCACCGCGGCGTCGGTTTCGACCAGCTGCTGGTGATCGAGCCGGCACAGACGGACGGCGCCGATGTCTTCATGCGCATCCTGAACGCTGACGGCACCGAATCGGGCGCCTGCGGCAACGGCACCCGCTGCGTCGCCGCCCTGGTCATGGCCGATACCGGCGAGGACAGGGCGGTGATCGCGACCCGGGGCGGCCTCTTGGAATGCCGCAGCGCCCCGAGCGGCGCCGTCACCGTCGACATGGGCCCGGCCCGGCTGGGCTGGCAGGACATCCCGCTGGCGCATGAGGCCGACACGCTGCACCTGCCGGTGTCCTCCGGCCTGCTGTCCGACCCGGTCGGCGTGTCGATGGGCAACCCACACGCCATCTTCTTCGTGCCGAACGCCGAGGCGGTGCCGATCGACGGCGTCGGCCCGGTGCTGGAGCACGACCCGCTGTTCCCGGAGCGCGCTAATATCGGCGTGGTCCAGGTGCTGGGCCGCGACCGGCTGCGCTACCGGGTGTGGGAGCGCGGCGTCGGCATCACCCAGGCCTGCGGCAGCGGCGCCTGCGCCGCCGCCGTCGCCGCCGTCCGCCGCGGCCTGGCCGAGCGCACCGCCTGGGTGGATCTCGATGGCGGCACGCTGCTGATCGAGTGGCGCGAAAGCGACGGCCATGTGCTGATGACCGGCCCGGCCGAGACCAGCTTCGCCGGCATCCTGTCGCGCAGCCTGCTGGACGGCTGATCCCTCAACGTGCGGCGAGGCAGGCCCGACATCCCCACCACAGGCCGTAGATCAGGCCGAGCAGCAGCAGGCGCAGCCAGTACATCAGGGCGAGGACCAGGCTGATCGCGCCGAACAGCACGGTGGCGGTCAGGTCGGCAAGCCGCCGCGACCAGCGGATGGTCGCCTTCACCGGGATCAGCGCGCCGCGCTTCAGCACCTTGAACACGGCCAGCGTGCGGTCGCCCATCACCGCCGACACCTCGTCGATGCGCCGCAGGTCCGGCACGTCGTCGACATAGCGCAGCAGCTCAACCGACTGCGCCGGGCCGACCCGGTCGGCGATCCGGCCGGCGGCGCTGACGGCCTCGTCCAGCCCGTCCAGCCGGTCGCGGCGGATCGCGGCGGCGAAGACCACGCCGGGCCGCATGACAGCGTCCCGCCACCCGGCGTCCCGGACCTGCCGGCGCAGCGCGGGGAAATCGACCACATCAGCGACCATCCGGCCGAGGCGCTCGGCGAAGCGCGCCGACAGCCGGCCCGTCCGCCGCGCGATCTTGAAGGCCGACACCGCGCCGCGCGGCAGGGCCGCGACCCCACCGGAGCCCCAGGTCGCCGCGGTCAGGGTCAGCCCGATGCCCGACAGACCCAGCGCCAGCTCATCCACCGGGTTGCCGCTGCCGAAATTCCAGAGCTCGCGGCCGATGTCGCGCAGGTCGCCGACGAAGGTCATGTCGGCGGCGAAGGCGCCGGCCAGGCCGGAGAGGCCGCGCCCCTCCCCGGTCACGGCGCCGGCGACCGCCTGCCGGGCGACCCGGGTCGCGCTGCTCGCCGCCGAGATCTCGTCCGCGTAGCGGGCACGCATTTCCGGCCTGACGGGATAGCCCGTCATCTCGGCCACCTTCAGCCAGACCGCGACGCCGTCGATGTCGTCCTCGGCGAAGGCCTTGGCGAGCTCGGCGTCGATCTGCTCCGGCGAGGTCCCGGCCCGGGTCCAGGCGATCAGCGTGGCCTCGACCTCCTGAGCCTCCGGCGTCCGGCTCAGCTCGACCTGGACGAGGTCGATCAGCGGGCCGGCGGCGCGGAGGGCGAGGACCAGCCCGATCAGCCCCGGGACCGTGATCACGACGAATTCCAGGACGCGCAGCGGCCGAAATCGCAGCTTCATGCAGGCGGGGTTCCCATCCGGCCCCGACCTATAGCACGCCGGGCGGCGCGCCCGACAGGCGGTCAGGCTGCGCCGGCGCCAAGCGCCGCGAGATAGTCGCGGATCGCGGCCGTGGAGTCGGTGGCCCGCATCACCCCGCCCATCACCGCGGCGCCGGCGAAGCCGGCGGCGACAAGGCCCGGCAGCAGATCGGGCCCGATCCCGCCCAGGGCAATCACCCGGCCGGGATGGCGGCGGGCGATCGCACCGGCCTCGGCCAGGGACAGGATGGGCGCGTAGCCCGGCTTGCTCGCGGTCCGCGCCAACGTGCCGAGGGTGACGTAGTCGGCCCCAGCCGCGACGGCGGCGTCGACCTCGTCCCCGGTGTGGCAGGACACGCCGATCAGGGCCGAGGAGCCGAGCCGTCGCCGTGCCGCGGCCGGGTCGCCGCCCGCGGCCAGATGCAGCCCGTCGGCCTCGGCCGCCGCCTCCAGATCGGCATGGACGGTGACCACCGCCCCGGCCGGCCAGGTCAGGCAGACCAGCCGGTGCAGCAGGGCCAAGCGCTCCCCTGCCGGCAGATCCTTCTCGCGCAGGCTGACCCAGCGGCAGCCGGCGGCCAGCGCATCGGCGACGATCTCGTCCAGCGGCCGCGCCGCCTGCCGCCGATCGGTGATCAGCAGCAGCGGCGGGGTCGGCAGACGGGTCACGTCCCGATCAGGCCGAGCTGCGGGCTGGAGGGGTCGGCCAGGCGGCGCTTCGGAATCCGGCCGGCCTGGGCGGCGAGGCGGCCGGCTTCGACCCCCGCGGCCATGGCCCGGGCCATGCGCACCGGGTCGCGTGCCTTGGCGACGGCGGTCGACAGCAGCACGGCGGAGCAGCCGAGCTCCATCGCCAGCGCCGCATCTGAGGCGGTGCCGATGCCGGCGTCCAGCACCACCGGCACCTGAACCCGGCTGCAGATCATCTCGATCGCATGCGGATTGCAAATGCCGAGGCCGGAGCCGATCGGCGAGCCGAGCGGCATCACCGCAGCGCAGCCGGCATCGGCCAGGCGCATGCAGGTGACGAGGTCGTCGTTGCAATAGGGCAGCACAACGAAGCCGTCGCGCACCAGCTCCTCCGCCGCCTCGACCAGCTGGGCGACATCCGGGTACTGGGTCTCGCGGTCGCCGATCAGCTCCAGCTTCAGCCAATTGGTGCCGAGTGCCTCGCGCGCCAGCTGCGCCGTCAGGATCGCGTCGCGCCTGGTCATGCAACCGGCGGTGTTGGGCAGCAGGCGCCAGCGCTCGCCGACCAGGTCGACCAGGCTTTCGGCATAGCCTTCGAGGCTGATCCGCCGGATCGAGGCGGTGACGACCTCGGCCCCCGAGGCCTCGATCGAATCCAGCATCACCTGGCGGTTCGGATAGCCGGCGGTGCCGATGAACAGGCGCGAGCGCAGCGCCACGCCGGCGACGATGAAGGGATCCTGCATCTCGATATTCTCCTCAGCCGCCCTGGAACGGGCGGACGATCTCGACCCGGTCGCCTTCGGCCAGGCGCTGCTCCGGCCAGCGTGTCCGCGGCAGCACGGCGTCGTTGAGTGCGACCGCGGTGCCGCGCGCCGCGGGGTCGATGCCTTTGGCGACCAGCAGGTCGAGCACGCTGAACCCAACCGCCTGGGCCTCGGTCTCGCCGTTCACCAGGACGCTCATTGCGCGGCCTCCTGGATGCCGGTGAAGCGGTCGATGCGGAACGGCTCCGCCGCCGTCGGCAGCCTGCCGTCGAGGATGGCGCCGGCCACCGCCTCGACCGTCGCCGGCAGCAGCAGGATGCCGTTGCGGTGGTGGCCGGTGGCGAAGACCAGGCCGTCGATCACGGAGGGGCCGAGGATCGGCGCGTCGTCGCGGCTGCCGGGCCTGAGGCCGGCCCAGCTTTCGATCACCGGCAGCTCCTCGATCCCCGGCAAAGCCCGCCAGGCGGCATCGAGCAGCGACAGCATGCCGCCGGCGGTGACGGTGGTGTCGAAGCCGCGCTCCTCCACCGTGGCGCCGACGATCAGGCGGCCGTCGATCCGCGGCACCAGATAGGCCTTGCCGGCCCAGACCACGTGGCGCAGCAGCGGCGCCGCCGGGTCCATCTGCAGCGCCAGCATCTGGCCCTTCACCGGCCTGACCGGCGGCAGCGCCTCGCGCGGGATGCCGGCGATGCCGCCCGACCAGGCGCCGGCGGCCAGCACCACGACATCGGCCGGCCGCGCCTCGCCGGCCACGACGACGCCGATGGCCCGGCCGTGATCGATCGTGACGGCCTCGACCTCCGCATGATCGTGCAGGCCGCCGCCGGCCCGGCGCAGCGCCTCGGCCAGGGCCGGCACCAGCCAGCGGTTGTCGACCTGGTGGTCGGCCGGGCTGTGGACGGCGGCGGCGAGGCCGGGCCGCAGCATCGGCTCGCGCCGCAGCAGCTCGGCGCCGCTCAGCCAGCGCAGCTCGACCCCGAGTTTGGTCTGGAAATCTGTGGAGAAGCGCAGCTCCGCCGCATCGTCGCGGGTCAGGGCGACGGCCAGCGTGCCCTCGTCACGGTAGCCGACGGGCAGGCCCGACGCCGCCTCGACCTCCCGCGCGAAGCCGGGCCAGAGCTCCTGGGCGCGGCGACAGAGGCCGAACAGCGCCTCCTCCCCCGGCTCGGCCTCGAGCCCGGCGGCGAGCATGCCGGCGGCGGCCCAGCTGGCCTCGCGCCCGACCGGCCCGCGGTCGTAGACCTCCACGGGGCAGCCGGCCCGGGCCAGGCGCCAGCCGATGGCCAGGCCGTTGACGCCGGCGCCGATGATCGCGACGCGCGGTCTCGCTCCACGCAAGGGGGTAGGCCCGCAGGACTCGTCCTGCGATGGGGACGGAATCGGAATGCCGGTCATCTCAGGCTCCCTCCGCTGGCATGATCCAGGTCAGGTTCGATGGGTATGATCTCAGCCCGCCGTGACGACGGGCACCCCAGCCGATACCGCCATTTCAGTCCTGGAGGTGGACGAGTTGCAACCCTTTTTTGTGGACGCGTTCCCAGCGCCCCTGCCCCGCGCCCGGCCGACTTACGGAGGTCACACACGGCGTGTTAAGAAGCGCGCATGACAGACCCGATGACCGATAACGGCGCAGGGGCGCCGAAGAAGGGCTGGTTCGCCCGACTGAAGGAGGGGCTGTCGCGCTCCTCCGCCAAGCTGACCGAAGGCATCACCGGCATCTTCACCAAGCGCAAGCTGGACGATGCGACACTGGAGGAGCTGGAGGAGCTGCTGATCCAGGCCGATCTCGGCCCCGCCACCGCCGCCAAGCTGACCGCCGAGCTGGCGCGCACCCGCTTCGGCAAGGAGGTGTCGGGCGACGAGGTCCGCCGCGCCCTGGCCGACCATGTGGCGCAGATCCTGCGCCCGGTGGCCAAGCCGCTCGCCCTCTCTCCCGAGCGCAAGCCGCAGGTGGTGCTGGTGGTCGGGGTCAACGGCACCGGCAAGACCACGACGATCGGCAAGCTGGCCAAGCAGTGGCGCGACGCCGGCAAGTCCGTGATGATCGCGGCCGGCGACACCTTCCGCGCCGCCGCGGTGCACCAGCTGCAGGTCTGGGGCGAGCGCTCCGGCTGCCCGGTGGTCACGGCGCCTGCCGGCGCCGATGCCGCAGGCCTTGCCTTCGACGCCCTGACCCGCGCCCGGGCCGAGGGCCGCGACATACTGCTGATCGACACCGCCGGCCGGCTGCAGAACAAGGACAATCTGATGGCCGAGCTGGCCAAGATCGTCCGCGTGCTGAAGAAGATCGACCCCGAGGCGCCGCACGACGTGTTGCTGGTGCTGGACGCCACCACCGGCCAGAACGCGCACAGCCAGGTCGAGGTGTTCCGCGACATGGTCTCGGTCACCGGCCTGATCCTGACCAAGCTGGACGGCAGCGCCCGCGGCGGCGTGCTGGTGGCGCTGGCCGAGCGCTTCGGCCTGCCGGTGCACGCGATCGGCGTCGGCGAGAGCATCGACGACCTGCGGCCCTTCGACGCCGAGCAGTTCGGGCGGTCGCTGATGGGAGTCGAGGCATGAGTAAGGCCGCTTCCCCCCAACCCTACGCCCCCGAGCAGTTCCGGGACGCGGCCGAGGCGGTGGCCCGGCTGCACGCGATCTACGACGCCAACACCGGCGTGCTGCGCGACGCCTTCCGCGCCTATTCCCGCGGCGAGGAGCCGGCGGCGCGGGTTCGCGCCTGCTATCCCTACCTCTCGGTCAGGGTCGAGGATTTCAGCCGGGCCGACACCCGCCTGTCCTACGGCTTCGTCGACCGGCCGGGCACCTTCGCCACCACCATCACCCGGCCGTCGCTGTTCCATCGCTACCTCACCGAACAGATCGGGCAGTTGATCCACAATCATCACATGCCGGTCGAGGTCGGGGTCAGCGACACGCCGATCCCGATCCACTTCGCCTTTCCCGACGGCATGCATGTCGAGGGCGACCTGACCCGCGAGCGCATGCTGCACATGCGGGCTGTGTTCGACCTGCCGGATCTGGCGATGATGGACGACAGCATCGTTAACGGAACCGCCGTGATTCCGGTGGGCGAGCCGCACCCGCTGGCGCTGTTCACGGCGCCGCGGTCGGACTATTCGCTGTTCCGGCTGAAGCACTACACCGCCACCAGCTGCGAGCACTTCCAGAACTTCGTCCTGTTCACCAACTACCAGTTCTACATCGACGAGTTCATCCGCTACGCCTATGAGCTGATGCAGGGCGACGGCGGCGGCTATGACGCCTTCATCGAGCCGGGCGACCGCGTCACCCTGCCCGGCGGCCGCGCCCGCGGCACCCCGGCGGCGCGGCTGCCGCAGATGCCGGCCTATCACCTGACCCGGCCGGACCATTCCGGCATCACCATGGTCAACATCGGTGTCGGACCGTCCAACGCCAAGACCATCACCGACCACATTGCGGTGCTGCGGCCGCACGCCTGGATCATGCTGGGCCACTGCGCCGGCCTCAGGAACACCCAGAAGCTGGGCGACTACGTCCTGGCCCATGGCTATGTCCGCGAGGATCACGTGCTGGACGCCGACCTGCCGGTCTGGGTGCCGGTGCCGGCGCTGGCCGAGATCCAGGTGGCGCTGGAGCGCGCGGTCGGCGAGATCACCGGCCTGACCGGCTATGGCCTGAAGAGCGTGATGCGCACCGGCACGGTCGCCACCATCGACAACCGCAACTGGGAGCTGCGCGATTATCGCGAGCCGGTGCAGCGCTTCAGCCAGAGCCGCGCCATCGCGCTGGACATGGAGAGCGCCACCATCGCCGCCAACGGCTTCCGCTTCCGGGTGCCCTACGGCACGCTGCTCTGCGTCTCCGACAAGCCTTTGCACGGCGAGCTGAAGCTGCCGGGCATGGCCAGCGCCTTCTACACACAGCAGGTCGGCCAGCATCTGCAGATCGGCATCCGGGCCATGGAGATGCTGCGCGGCCTGGGCCTGGAGCAGCTGCACAGCCGCAAGCTGCGGAGCTTCGCCGAAGTCGCGTTCCAGTAAGAGGGCCTGAGGCCATGCCGCAGGACAGCCGCCATACGCCCGCGATGGATCGGCCGAGGATCGGGGTCGGCGCCATCGTCTGGCGCGATGACCGGCTGCTGCTGATCCGGCGCGCCAAGCCGCCCCAGGCCGGGCAGTGGAGCATCCCGGGCGGCAGCCAGGAACTGGGCGAGACCCTGTTCGAGACGGCGCTGCGCGAGACCCGCGAAGAGGCCGGGGTCGAAGCCGAGGCGATCGGCATCGTCACCGCCGTCGATTCGATCCATCGCGACGCCGAGGGCGGGGTCGAGTGGCACTACACCATCATCGACGTCGAGGCCGAGTGGCGGTCCGGCGAGCCGGTGGCCGGCGACGACGCCGCCGAGGCGCGATGGGCGACGCTGGAGGAGGCCGAGGGGCTGATCGAATGGCCGGAGCTGCGGCGGGTGCTGCATCTCTCCGCCCGGCAGCGGGCGCAGCGCCGGCGCGGTCCGGGGCCGGTGCGGCTGAAGCCGCGGCCCGACCTGATGCGGCTGATGCGTACGCCGCTGGGCCGGCTGGTGGCGCGGCCCTGGTTCGACGGCATGTCGCTGGCCCTGCTGCGCGGCTGGTTCCTGCCGGCCTCGCGCAGCCTGGCCGCGGCGATCGTCGCCGATGGCGACCTGCACCGCTTCTGCGCCGAGCTGCAGATCCCGCCCGACGCCCTGGGCAAGCGCCCGGTCTGGCTGGGCCGCACCCTGCGCGACGTGTCCCGCATGGCCGAGCAGCATCGCCAGGCGGAAGCGGAGTGGCACCGCCTCCTGTTCTCCACCACCGCCCCCCTGGCCGACGTGGTGGCGGCGGAGGAAGCGCGCCTCGACGCCGCCTCGGCCCTGACCACCAGCCGGCTGCGTTTCGCCCTGTTCGGCAACAACCGCAAGATCCCGGCCTGCCGCTGGGCGATCCCGACCGAGGCCGAGCTCGAGGCCCGGCACGGCGCCCGGCTGGCCGATCCCGAGAACGCCTACTGCCTGCCCGAGCTGCTGCCGACCGTGACCGAGACGCGGCGGCTGCCGAGCGAGCTGGGCACCGACCACTGGCTGACCTTCCCGACGCCCGACCCGGCGGTGGAGAGCCCGTGCTGGGCCCGGGTGTTCACCCCGAACGACGCGGTCGACCCGCCGACCGTGATCCATCTGCACGGCATCTGCATGGAGCCGGACCATCTGCGCGGGCCGTTGAGCGAGATCGAATCCCTGGTCCGCCGCGGCCTGCGCGTCGTGTTGGTGGAGGCCCCCTGGCACGGGCGGCGCAAGCGCCCGGGCTATTACGCCGGCGAGCCGATGGTGGCGTCGACCCCGCTCGGGGCGCTCGATCATCTCTCGGCGGCCGTGCGCGAGGTCGGCGTCCTGACCCGCTGGGCCCGGCAGACCAGCCGCGGCGCGGTCGGATGGAGCGGCATCAGCTTCGGCGCCCTGACGGCGCAGCTGGCGGCCGCCCATTGCGGCGGCTGGCCGGCCGCCTGCCGGCCGGACGCGCTGCTGCTGTTCACCACCTCGGAGGGGATCGAGGAGATCGCGCTGAGCGGCTCCTTCGCACGCGCCTTCGGACTCGACCGGGCCCTGACGGCGGCGGGCTGGACCGAGGCGGCGCTGAGCCGCTGGCGGCCGCTGACCGACCCGGTGGAGCGGCCGCAGATGGACACCGACAACGTCTTCATGGTGCTGGGCAGCAAGGACGACGTCACCCCCTTCGCCGGCGGCCAGGCGATCGCCCGGCGCTGGGGCGTGCCGGAGGCGCAGGTCCATGTCCGGCCGCAGGGCCATTTCTCGGTGCCGGCCGGGCTGATGGTCGACGGCGCGCCGATCGCCGATTTCGCGGAAAGGCTGCTGTCGCTATGAGCCTCCTGATCGTCACCGGCGGCGGCCGCGGCATCGGCGCCGCCATCGCCCGCCGGGCGGCGCGGGACGGCTGGGCCGTCTGCGTCAATTACCGCGCCGACGCCGCCGCGGCCGAGGCCGTGGTGGCGGAGATCGCAGCCGCCGGCGGCCGGGCCATCGCCGTGCCTGCCGACGTGGCGCAGGAGGGCGAGATCCGGACGCTGTTCGACCGGGCCGAGGCCGCCTTCGGGCCGGTGCAGGGCTTGGTCAATAATGCCGGCATCACCGGCCGCAACGGCGAGCTGACCGATCTCGACAGCGAGACTCTGCGCCGGGTGGTCGACGTCAACCTGATCGGGCCGATCCTGTGCGCGCGGGAGGCGGTGCGCCGGTTCCGCGCCGCCGGCACGAAAGGCGCGATCGTCAACCTGTCCTCGATCGCGGCGCAGACCGGCAGCCCGGGCGAATACGTCCACTACGCCGCGACCAAGGGAGCGATCGAGAGCTTCACCATCGGCCTCGGCCGCGAGCTGGCGGCCGACGGCATCCGGGTCAACGCCGTGTCGCCCGGCATGATCCGGACCGAGATCCACGCGCCGGGGCGGCTGGAGCGGGTGACGGCGCGGATCCCCGCCGGCCGGCCGGGCGAGCCGGAGGAGATCGCCGAGGCGGTGGCCTGGCTGCTGTCCGACGCCGCGCGCTACGCCACCGCCACGGTGCTCAAGGTGGCGGGCGGCATCTAAGGCCGCCTTCGATGGGCCAAGATTTCGCCGCGTGCCCCGGACAGGATCGGCGGGTCTGTCGGTCGGGCGAACGATCTGATACGACCGGACGGAGATGATTCCCACGATCGCAGCGTGGCGAGGGAGGAGCGATGATCCGGCGCTGTTTGCTTCCGTTGGTGCTGCTGCTGGGTGGCGTCGGCATTCAGGCGGCGCAGGCGAGCGGCGATTTCGGCTGCTCGGTGACCTGGTCGCTGAAGCAGGATGGGCTCGACGGCTGCAATAACCTGCCCTTCCTCAGCCCCGCCAATGACAGCCGGGTCAATCTGCGCCTGCTGCTGGCCGACCGGGGGCTGCAGCCGCTGCCGGACGGGCCGCCGTCGCCATACGACCGCGAGATGGGTTACGGGCTGGTGCCGTTCCCGCTCGACCGGCTGCTCGGCCCCGAGGAAGAGGCGGTGCCGGCAGGGGCGCCCGGCAGCGGCGACGGCAACGCGACCGTGGTCGAGACCCCGGCCGCCCCCGCCGCCGACCCGGACGCCGTGGCGCTGGCCGATCTGGCCCGGCAGATCGGCCTGCCGCCCGAGGCGGCGAAGCCGCCGGCCGCGGACAACACCAACCTGTTCGCCAGCGGCGAAGGCAGCCGCTGCGCCAGCAACGATGACGCCACCGCGCGGGCCTTCCTGCAGCAGCTGGTCGGCAGCACCGAGCTGCCCGACGGCGAACGCCGGTCCCTGGCCCAGGCGCGCCTGGCCATGCTGGGCTCCTGCGGCGGCAACCACGGCCTCGTTCCCGCCGATGTGCAGTCGCCGCTCGGCCGGCAGTTCGCCGGCTACCTGCGCGGCGCGGTCGCCTTCTACAACGGCGATTTCCCGCAGGCGTCGGAGGCCTTCAGGGCGCTGGAGGGCAGCGAGCAGCCCTGGCTGAAGGAGACGGCGCGCTACATGGCGGCGCGGACCCTGCTGAACCAGGCGCAGCAGAACGCCTTCGACGACATGGGCTATCCGAAGCTGGAGAATGTCGACCGGGCCGTGCTGGCGGAGTCCGAAACGGCGTTCGCGGCTTATCTCCAGGCCTATCCGAGCGGTCTCTATGCCGTCTCGGCCCAGGGGCTGCTGCGCCGGATCTACTGGCTGGGCGACGACCCGACCCGGCTGGCCGCCGCCTATGCCGCGCTGCTGGGCCAGGCTTCCGCCGATCCCGACGCGCTCGATGCCCTGGTGCAGGAGACCGACAACAAGCTGCTGGTCCCGGGGCGCAGCGCCGATGTCACCGACCCGATGCTGCTGGCGGTGATGGACCTGATGGCGATGCGCGACAAGGGCGTCGACGTCGCTGGTGATGGCGGCCCGATCATCGGCCTGGACACGCTGGAGCAGCAGAAGCCGCGCTTCGCCGACCGGCCGGACCTGCACGGATACCTCATCGCCGCCTATCAGTTCTATGTCGCCCGGTCCCCCGACGAGACCCTGAAGAGCCTGCCGGACACGGTGCCGGCCGGCCCCATGAGCACTCTCGAGTTCAGCCGCCAGACCCTGCGCGGCTTCGCCATGGAGGCGAAGGACGACTGGGCCGGTGCACAGGCGCTGTGGCTGCAGCTGATCCCGCTGGCCAAGCCGCTGCAGCGCGCCCAGCTGGAGCTGGCGCTGGCCATGAACTACGAGCGCAGCGGCCAGCTGGCGGCGGTGTTCGACCAGGGATCGCCGATCAAGAGCCCGGAGATCCGCCAGATCCTGCTGCGCAACCTGGCCGGGCCGGCGCTGCTGCGCCAGCAGGCCAGGGCGGCGGACGCGACCGAGGAGGAGCGCGACACCGCCCTGTTCACGCTGCTCTACAAGGATCTGATGCGCGGCCACTACCAGGATTTCGGCGCCGACCTGGCGCTGTTGCCCGACCCGCTGCCGGAAAAGCCGTCGGTGCCCTGGGACCAGTCCCTGACCCTGTTCCGCTGGGACGGCGCCTCGGCCGAGTCCAACTATGCCTGCCCGTCGATCCGGGAGATCGCGGCGACGCTGCAGCGCGACGCCGACAACCCGCAGGGGCTGAACTGCCTGGGCGAGTTCATCCTGCGCAACGGCCTGGACTCCTACGCCCTCGACAGCCAGCCGGACGCGGAGCAGCTGGGCGGCACCGAGACCCAGTTCCCGGGCAAGATCTATTCCCGCCTCGACGGCTATATGAAGGTGATGGCCGACAGCAAGGCCGGCCGCACCGACCGCGCCTATGCGCTGTACCGCGCCATCAACTGCTTCGCCCCCAGCCAGACCAACGGCTGCGGCCCGCAGGACATCCCGCAGAGCCAGCGCAAGCAGTGGTTCCAGACGCTGAAGTCGCGCTACGCGAACACCGTCTGGGCGAAGACGCTGAAATACTATTGGTGACGATGCCTGCCCTGGCGCGCTGGGCTCTGGCGGCGGCGCTGCTGCTGTCGCCGCTGCCGGCCAACGCGACCGTCGACGCCGCCGAGCACGACGCCTTCTGGCTGTGGGCCGGGGTGGCGCCGCCGCCGGTGCTGGCCCAGGCCCGGACGGTCTACATCCTGCAGGGCCAGATCGACCCGCCACGCCGGGGCGGCGCCGGCCCCGCCCGGATCATCGCCCAGGGCATCGCCGTACCCCGGCTGCGCCAGGGCGAGGTCTGGCTGGCCTATCGCGCCCACACGCTGCGCTGGCCGCCGCAGATCCTGCCCGTCATCCTGGCCCAGGCCCGGCGCTGGAAACAGGCCGGCAACCCGGTGGTCGGCATCCAGATCGACTTCGACGCGCGCACCCGCCACCTGCAGGAGTATGCGAGCTTCCTGCGCGACCTGCGCGCGCAGCTGCCGCCCGAGTACCGGCTGAGCATCACCGGGCTGATGGATTGGGGCAGCAACGCCGACCCCGAGGCGATCAACCAGCTGCAGGGGGTGGTCGACGAGGTGGTGGTGCAGACCTATCAGGGCCGCCGCACCATCCCGAACTACCGGTCCTATCTGCCACGCATCGCCCGGCTGACCCTGCCCTTCAAGATCGGGCTGGTGCAGCACGGCGAGTGGGAGGCACCAGGCGGGCTGGCCGACAGTCCCTGGTTCCGCGGCTATGTGGTGTTCCTGCTGAAGCCGTGAGCCGCAGGCGACCGCCGGTACGGGTCCAGGTCCAGCATCATCTCCACCAGATCCATGCCGGGGGCGAAGCCATCCGGCACCTGCCGGGTCTGGACGAAGCCGTGGCGGGCGAAGAAGCCGCGGCTGTACTGCGTCGTCTCGATCGCCACCGACCGGAACGCCGGATCGGCGGCGATGCGGTCGAGCCGTTCGGTCAGCAGGCGGGTGCCGAGGCCGGCGTGGTGCCGGTCGCCGCGCACCATGCCCCAGCACAGCACCGCGACTGATGGATCGCCCTCGGCGGCCTCGTAGCCGCCGCAGCCCACCGCCTCACCCGCCGCGTCCTCCAGCACGAAATAGGGGCCGCTCAGCGCCTCGAGGAACTCGATGAAGTCCTGCCGCTCCTGCGCCGCGAAGAAGCGCGGCACGTTGCTGTCGAACAGCGCCAGGCCGAGAGGCCGGTCCTCCGGCCGCCAGGGGCGGATGCGAAAACTGTCGTCGGTCATGGGCGATTCTCCAGGCCACGAATCTAGCGTATGAACCCGGCCGGCATCGCGCTTTCCGTCCTCCGGCGGATGTAGAAACAAGACTGAAACGCCCATGTCCCCCGACCTCGCCGCCGTCCGGCGCGCCACGCTGATCGGCGGCACCGCCGTGCTGATGTGGGCGACGCTCGCCCTGCTCGCGACCTGGTCGCGCGCGATTCCGCCGTTCCAGCTGACCGGCATGGCCTTCGCGGTCGCCTTCGCCATCGGCCTCGCCTGGACGCTGGCGCAGGGCAAGGCGCCGCTGGCCGCGGCCCGGCAGCGGCCGGCGGTGTGGCTGCTGGGCGTCGGCGGGCTGTTCGGCTATCACCTCGTCTTCTTCATGGCGCTGCGCCTGGCGCCGCCGGTTGAGGCGAACCTGATCAACTACGCCTGGCCGTTGCTGATCGTGCTGTTCTCCGCCCTGCTGCCGGGGGAGCGGCTGCGCTGATGGCACGTCGCCGGGGCGGCCCTCGGCCTGCTCGGCGTCGTGGTGCTGATCGGTGGTCGCGGCGTGGCCTTCGACCCACGCTTCGCCCTGGGCTACGGCGCCGCCATGCTATCGGCGATGATCTGGGCCGGCTATTCGGTGCTGAGCCGCCGGGTCGGCGCGGTGCCGACCGAGGCGGTGGGCTGGTTCTGCGGCGGCACCGCGCTCCTCTCCCTGCTGTGCCACCTGGTGCTGGAGGAGACGGTCGCGCCGGACGCCGCTGGCTGGGCGGCCATCGCGGGCCTCGGCCTCGGGCCGGTCGGCCTCGCCTTCTTCGTCTGGGACCACGGGGTGAAGCGTGGGGACATCCGCGCCCTCGGCGCCTTCGCCTATGCCGCGCCGCTGCTGTCGACCCTGCTGCTGATCGCCTTCGGCGAAGGTGCGCTGACGCTGTCGGTCGGCCTCGCCTGTGCCCTGATCGTCGGCGGGGCGATCCTGGCCGGGCGGGACCTCTGGGACCGGCGGCTCAGCCCAGCTCCGGCCGCCACCCCGGGGGCGCCAGGGTGAAGCCTTCGAAGCGGAAGGCCGGGGCCACGACGCAGCTGACCAGGGTCCAGTCGCCGAGGCTGCGCGCCGCCTGCCACTGCCCCTCCGGCACCACCGCCTGAAAGCGGTCGCCGGCCAGGAGGTCGGGGCCGAGGCGCAGCACCTCGCCGGCCTGGCCGGTCTCGGCGATCGAGAGTTCCAGCGGCGCGCCGGCGTGCCACAGCCAGATCTCCGGCGCGTCGACGGCGTGCCAGTGCGAGATCTCGCCCGCCCGCAGCAGGAAATGGATCAGCGAGGCCCGGCCGCGGCCGCCCTCCGGCGGCGGGTCGCGCCACAGCTCGACATAGTGGCCGCCCTCCGGATGCGGCTTCATGCCGAGCCTGGCGATGATCGCCTCGGGCGTCATCGCGGTCACGCCGGCGCCGTCGCGGTGTAGGAGGGGCGCCGGGCGAAGCCCTCGTGCCAGGCGGCGAGGCGCGGATGGCGGTCCCGCCAGCCCCAATCGGCGAAGCGCAGATCGAGATAGCCGAGGCCGCAGGCGGTGGCGATCGCGCCGACGGTCAAAGGCCCGTCAAGCTCCGCCGCATCCGCCTCCATCCGGTCGAGCGCGGCCAGCACCTTCGCCTTCTGCCGCTCGATCCAGGGCTCATGCTGCCGCTCCGCCGGGCGCAGCGTCACCTCGTAGCGGATCAGGAGCGCGGCCTCCTGCAACCCGTCGGCCAGCGTCTCCCAGCGCAGGGCGCGCCAGCGGGTCGGACCGGATGCCGGGATCAGCTTCGGCCCGTCATGCAGCGTGTCGAGATACTGGCAGATCACCGGGCTGTCGTAGAGCGGGCCGAATTCGGTCTCCAGCACCGGGATCTTGTTCAGCGGATTGTGTGCGGAGAGGCCGCTGGCCGGATCCTCCGTGTTGGTCGGCACCACCTCGATCCGATCGTCGAGGCCGGTTTCGAGGGCGAGGATGCGGACCTTGCGGGCGAAGGGCGAGGTCGGGCTGTAGAGGAGCTTCATGATCGTCCGGGGTTGGGAAATCGGTCAGAACCGGTCCTTGCGGCCGCGGATCTCGGCGAAGACGGCGACCGGGTCGGCCCCGGCCATGCCGATCGCGGCCTGCAGCTCGGGCTTGTCGGCCCGCAGGAAGGGGTTGGCCAGCTTCTCGCGGCCGAGCTGGGCCGGGATCGTCGGCGCACCGCTCTCACGCGCGTCGTCGATATCCTCGGCATAGGCCTGCAGCACCGGGTTGGCGCCGTCGACGGTCAGCGCGAAGCGGGCGTTCGACTGGGTGTATTCGTGGCCGCAATAGATCCGGGTGGTGTCCGGCAGCGCCCGCAGCTTCAAGAGGCTCGACCACATCTGCTCGGCCGTGCCCTCGAGTAGCCGGCCGCAGCCGAGCGCGAACAGGGTGTCGCCGCAGAACAGCACGCTGGCGTCCTCGAACCAGAAGGCGATGTGGCCCGAGGTGTGGCCCGGCACCTCCAGCACCGAGCCCCGCGCCGCGCCGACCATGACGTGGTCGCCTTCGGCGACGCCGCGGTCGAGATCGGGGATGCGATGCGATTCCGCGGCCGGGCCGATGATCGAGGCGCCGTAGCGCTTCGCCAGCTCGTGATTGCCGCCGACATGGTCGCCGTGGTGATGGGTGTTGAGGATCCAGTCCAGCCGCCCGCCCTTGGCCTCCAGCTTCGCCGCGACCGGGTCGGCCTCGCCCGGGTCGACCACGGCGACCATGCCGGTCGACTCGTCTTCCAGCAGATAGGCGTAGTTGTCCTTCAGGACGGGGATCAGCGTGACGCGAAGCGAGGCCATGCGTCCTCCTGGACCGGCGGGATCGAGCGGGGCAGCATAGCTCCTCCCGCCCGTTCCCAACACCGTCATTGCGAGCGCAGCGAAGCAATCCAGGGCTGTTTGGCGTGGCCCCTGGATTGCTTCGTCGGCTTCGCCTCCTCGCAATGACGACGAGGGGCAGGCGATGATCACAGCTCGATATCGGCCAGGCTTTCGATCAGCGTCACCCGTGGCAGGGATTCGATCGCGCCGCGGCGGCCGCGCCGGCGGGCCGGCGCCGCCCTGTCGTCGGCGGCCTTGAGGTCGCCGAAATCGAGCCCGGTCCGGCTCTCCAGCTCCGCGATCGGAAGCTGATAGAGCCGGAACTTCTCCAACCCCAGCGCCTCGATCCGGTTCAGCAGGTCCTCCTGGGTCAGGAGGAAGGCCTTGGCCTTGAGTGCGCCGGCCTCGACATAGGTCACGATCTTCCAGAAGTCGCGCGGGATGGCGACGCCGCGATAGACCGGGTCGTCGTCGCGGAACACCGGGCCGCCGAGCACCGAGACGCGGAGACGCTCGACCTCCGCATCCTCCAGGATCGCGTTCTCCAGGAGACCCCACAGGCCGTTCAGCCCGGACTGGTTGTAGGCCTCGTGCTGCGGTGCGATGTTGGTGAAGTAGAAGGATTCGCGGTTGGCCCGCGCCGCCTCCTCCGGCGGACCCCAGACCAGGTCCTGGCGCCGGGCGATATGGCCGCGGTCGAGACGGTTGTCGGCGTAGAGCTCGTCGTCGGTCTGCCATTTCGCGTCGACCAGCGGGTCGAGCGCGAATTTCATCCCGCTGCGGCTGAGCAGCCGGATCTGGCCACCATCGACGTTCCAGGCCACCCAGCGGGCCAGGCGGCGGGACTTGCTGAGCACCAGCGAGAAATGGGTGTGGCGGATGACGGGGGAGCCGCCGACCTTCGCCGCGTCCCTGTCCTGCGCCGGCGACAGCTCCGGCATCGGCACGGACTGGCTGAGGAACTGCGGATCGAAGCCGGCGGCGGCCGCCACCGGCTCGGCCAGCGCCGCTTCCGGCGGCGTCGGCTCGATCTCCAGCTTCTTGAACACGGCCTCGGCGGTGCAGGCGAGCGCGTAGTCGCCCTCGCTGGCCTCGGCGCCGTCGGCCTCGCCGCCGAAATGCAGGCCGAGCATGACGTCGGTCGGCTTGCCCTTGTCGTCGAGGGCCAGCCAGACCGAGCCGGAATCGCCGCCCTTGCTGATCTCGTCCTCCGCCGCCGGGCGGTCCGGGTCGGGCCCGATCTCGAAGCCGCCGATCCGCTTGGTGCCGATCTCTTCGCCGTAGAACAGCTTCACCGTGGTCTCGATCCGGGTGACGATGCCCCAGGTGACGCCGGTGGTGCGGCCCGACTTCACCACCCGGTCGCCGAGCTCCGGCCGCCCGAGCCGGGCGACCTTGACCCCGAGATCGAGGATCTTCGGGTCGACGCCGCGGCCCTCGACCCGGGCGATGGCGCAGTCGCCGGCCAGGCCGAGATGGCTGCGCACCAGCATGCCGCACCGGTTGCTGTCGACCCGGTTGTCATCGAACGGGCCGGGTTGGACGATGGTGTCGCCCAGCCGGCCCTCCTCTCCGTGCAGCACGTGCCAGTTCGACAGGATGTGCGGCCGTCCGTCCTGCCGATCGTAGACGATGCAGCCCAGCGTGCCGGCCGTGCCCTTGGGGTGGCTGACGCTGATGCCCGGCACCAGCGGGTCATGGCGCAGCTTGCGCTGGTCCTTCACCACCTGCGGCACCAGCTGCCAGGACGGCTTGTAGCGCCGCTCGACCACGTCCGTTGGGATCGTGACGCCGTCGACCGTGATGCTCTTCGGCAGCGGCGGAATGCCTTCCTCGACCAGCGCCTGAGGGGCGACCTTGCGGCCGACGGTGAACTGGATGCACAGCTCGCCGGTTGGCTTGCCGCCTTCGGTCTTCATGCCGATCCCGACCGAGGTGACGTTCGGATGGTCGAGATAGAGGTCCGCGGCCTCGCGGGCGGCCTGCTTCAGGCGCTCCGGGTCGATCCTGCGAGGCTCGGGCTTGCGGGCCATGAAGCGACTCCTGAAATTTCCTGTTGTGCCGAAGTCGGATACGGCGATGGGTCAAAGCCGGCCGCCGATGCGTTATCCTATCGTGAGCGAGGCGCTGGGACGACGGGCGGATGTACAGCGACGTCATTGATCTGCGTGAATTTTATGAGACCAGCCTGGGCCTCGTGGTGCGCCGCATGGTGCGCCGCCAGATCCGCCAGCTGTGGCCGGACACGCACGGCCAGATCATCCTCGGCCTCGGCTACGCCACGCCGTTCCTGCGGCCGTTCCTGGGCGAGGCGGAGCGGGTGATCGCCTGCATGCCGGCCGAGCAGGGCGTGACCCATTGGCCGCCGGATGGCCGCGGCCTGGTGGCGCTGAGCGAGGAAACCGACCTGCCGCTGCCCGACATGTCGGTCGATCGGGTGCTGCTGGTACACGGGCTGGAGGCGACCGAGCAGCTGGGCGAGCTGATGCGGGAGATCTGGCGCGTGCTGAACGGCAGCGGCCGCCTGCTGGTGGTGGTGCCTAACCGGCGCAGCCTGTGGGCGCGGTCCGACCGCACCCCCTTCGGCCACGGCAAGCCCTATTCCGCCAGCCAGCTGAACCAGGTGCTGCGCCAGCATCAATTCGTGCCGGAGCGGGTGGCCCGCGCCCTGTGGCTGCCGCCGACCCGGTCGCGCTTCCTCCTGTCCACTGCCCCGGTGTGGGAGGAGGTCGGCGCCCGCTGGTTCCAGCGCGTCGCCGGCACGGTGATGATCGAGGCGTCGAAGCAGATCTACCAGCTGTCGCGCGGCAAGAAGGTGCGCGCCCGGCGGCCGGTGCTGGTGCCGGTCGGCTCGCCGCAGCCGGTGCTGGGGGTGCAGCGCGAGGGCGAGGAACCGGGCTGAGGCCGCCTCCGGGAGACCGAAACGTCCATCGTGGGCGGCCTGCCGCGACACAGCTGCGAAGGCAGCATGTGGGTCAGGTTCGCCGGGGCGAGCCAAGCCTGTGCGGTCGGCCGGTGCCTTCATGCCCGTCATCCGGTGTCGGGTGCGTCCGGGTCTTCGGGGAAGATGTAGGGCTCGAGGCCGAGCGATCGGCGGAGGCGGTCGGCGGCCCGCATCGGCGGCTCGGCCTCGAGCAGGGCGGCGATATCGGGCTCCTGCAGCCGGGCCTCGATCCCGGCCTTGAGGGCGGGGACCTTGTTGCGATCGGCGATGACGTCGAGCGTCCGCTGCATCAGCTTGACCAGCCGGGCCCGGCGCCGCTGCCGGATCTCGGCCGGGGTGCCGGTCGGCGGCGGCGGGTAGGGCGGGTCCGACCAGTCGGCGGCCCGGCGGCGCCATTCGTCGGACAGCTCGAGGCCGCAGGCCAGGCCGGCGATGACCGAGCCGACCGGCCGGTCCTCGACCCGGTTCTCCTCGTCCTCGTAGAGCGCGTCGAGCCGCTCGTCCAGAGCGTCGGTGCGCTCCTCGGCCTTGTCGAGCTCCTCGGTCGGCTGGCGCGGATCCCAGATCAGGTCATAGAGGGCCTCGGTGACATGGTTGCGCTGGCGGGCGCGGCGGGCCCGGCGGTCGGCCTTGTCATGGGCGCAGAGCCGGTCGGCGGCGCGGGCGCGCTGGGTCAGGGCGCGCTGCACGGTGCCGGAGAAGCGGCTGAAGGCCAGGCCGGCCTCCTGGGCTTCGGCCCTGGCCGCCTCGACCGAGGCCTCGTCGGCCGCGGGCTCGGCGGCGCGGGCCTGGGCGGCGATGGCGCGGGCGCCCTCGGCCTCGACCATCCGCATGCCGAGCTCCGCGATCCGCGTGAGCATCTCGACCTGCTGCAGCGCGAGGCCGCGGCAATAGGCCGGGATGTCGGGATCGGGAGAGGCAGCGTTCATGGAACATATCATGAACATGATTGCGGGTTAACGCAAGACGACATTGCGTTTGCCCGTCCGAAGCGGGCTTGCCGCCTGGATCGCCACGCCCCTTCGGGGCTCGCGATGACGGTGGTTTGGCGAGGCGGGCTCGCTAAAGTCGGGGCTTCGGATGTGTCAATCCTGGGATATGTAAAACCCGAACTGTTTCCTTTGCTTTCGCCCCCTCCCCGTTCTACATCTGATCGCCCTCGACCCGGCAGGTTCCAGCCAGTTTCAGACGATGCCAGACACCCCCCAGACGCTCGACTCGTTGCGCCGGCGGATCGACGAGCTCGACGATGCGATCCATGACCTGATCATGCAGCGGGCCGGGCTGGTGCACGACATCGCCGCCGCCAAGAACGGCGACCCACTGGCGATGCGGCCGGGCCGGGAGGCGGCGATCCTGCGCCGGCTGGCGGCCCGGCACGCCGGCGGCTTTCCGCTGCCCGAGCTGACCCGGATCTGGCGCGAGCTGATCGCCGGCTGCACCCACATGCAGGCCCCCTTCGCCGTCGCCGTGCACGTGCCGGAGAACCAGGAAGAGCTGTGGAACCTGGCGCGCGATCATTACGGCAGCCACACCCCGACGACCCCAGCGGCCGCGCCGATCCAGGCGATCCGCGCGGTCTATGACGGCAGCGCCGCGGTGGCGGTGGTGCCGTGGCCGGTCGAGTCCGACACCGACCCCTGGTGGCAGGTGCTGGTCTCGGACGACCCGCGCACGCCGCGGATCGTCGGCAGCCTGCCCTTCGTTGTCACCGAGCGGCACCGGGACGAGCCGCTGGCCCTGGCCGTCGCCCAGATCGACCCCGAGCCGACCGGCGACGACCACGCCCTGATCACGGTCGAGGTCACCGGCGACATCAGCCGCAGCCGGCTGAAGCAGACCTTCGAGGCCGCCGGCCTGCCGCCGGTGGCGTTCTGGACCCGGCCGGCCCGCGCCCCCGAGGACTCCGCGGTCCATCTGGTCGACGTCGACGATTTCGTCGCTGCCGGGGACGGCCGGCTGGGCAGTCTGGCCGAGCGCCTGGAGGAGCTGGCCCCCCGTATCCGCCTGATCGGCGGCTTCGCCACCCCGATCACCATCGGCCGCCGGAGCTGAGACTTCCGATGACTGCGATCCAAGCGCCCCGCCCCCGCCCCGGCCTGCTCGACATCGATCCCTATATCGGCGGCGAGGCCCGGACGGTGCCGCATCCGAAGCTGGGCCGGCCGATCCGGCTGGCCTCGAACGAGGGCGCCTTCGGCCCGAGCCCGAAGGCGATGGCCGCCTATCGCGAGCTGAGCGGCGAGATCCACCGCTATCCCGACGGCGGCTGCAGCGCGCTGCGCGAGGCCCTGGCCGAACGCTACGGCCTGGATGCCGGGCGCATCGTCGCCGGCGCCGGGTCGGACGAGCTGATCGCGCTTATGGCCAAATGCTATGCCGGGCCGGGCGACGAGGTACTGTACAGCCGGCACGGCTTCCTGATGTACCCGATCGCGGCGAAGGCGGTGGGCGCCACGCCGGTGGCGGCGCCGGAGGCGGACCGCAAGACCGATGTCGACGCGCTGCTGGCGCATGTCACGCCGCGCACCCGCATCCTGTACCTGGCCAATCCGAACAACCCGACCGGCTATCTGCTGCCGAAGGGCGAGGTCGAGCGGCTGCATGCGGCCCTGCCGCCGGACGCGATCCTGGTGCTGGACGCCGCCTATGCCGAATACATCGACGATCCGGAATACAGCCCCGGTGCCGACCTGGTCGACCGGGCCCAGAACGTCGTCATGCTGCGCACCTTCTCGAAGATCTACGGCATGGGCGCGCTGCGGCTCGGCTGGGCCTATGCCTCGGCCGCCATCACCGACGTGCTGAACCGGGCCCGCGGGCCGTTCAACGTCAGCGCCGCGGCGCAGGCCGCGGGCGTGGCCGCGCTGGCCGACCAGGACTTCGTCGCGAAGAGCCGCGCCCACAATGCCGAATGGCGGCGCTGGACCGCGGCGGAGCTGGAGGCGCTGGGCCTTTCGGTGCTGCCGTCGGCCGGCAACTTCCTGCTGATCGATTTCGGCGGGCGCGACGCCGAGGCGGCACGGCTGTATCTGAAGGACAAGGGCATCCTGGTCCGCCAGATGGGCGCCTATGGCCTGCCGACCTGCCTGCGCATCACCATCGGCACCGAGGAGGAGATGCGGGCGGTGGTCGAGGCCCTGGCCGAGCATCTGCGCCGCCGATGAGCGCGGAGACGACGACCCCGGCGCCGATCTTCCGGCGCCTGGCGCTGCTGGGCGTCGGCCTGATCGGGTCTTCCGTGGCGCGGGCCTGCCGCAAGCACGGGCTGGTCGGCGAGATCATCGGCCATGCCCGGCGGCAGGAGACCCGCGACGAGGCGATGCGGCTCGGCTTCCTCGACCGGGTCGAGGCCGATCCGGCGGCGGCGGTGGCCGGCGCCGACATCGTCATGATCTGCGCCCCGATGGGCGCCTATGAGTCCCTGGCGCGGGCGATCGCCCCGGCCCTGGCCCCGGGCGCGGTCGTCACCGATGTCGGCTCGGTCAAGGGGCTGGTGGCGAAGATCGTCGGGCCGCATCTGCCGAAGGGCGTGCATCTCGTGCCCGGCCACCCGATCGCCGGCACCGAGCATTCCGGCCCCGCCGCCGGCTTCGCCGAGCTGTTCATCGACCGCTGGTGCGTGCTGACGCCCGAGCCGGGGGTCGACCCCGAGGCCGTCGCCAAGGTCGAGGCGCTGTGGCGCGGCATGGGCATGATGGTCGAACGGATGACGGCCGAGCATCACGACCGGGTGCTGGCCATCACCTCGCACATCCCGCATCTGATCGCCTACACCATCGTCGGCACCGCCTCGGACATGGAGGAGGCGACCAAGGCCGAGGTGATCCGCTTCTCCGCCGGCGGCTTCCGCGACTTCACCCGCATCGCCGGCTCCGACCCGGTGATGTGGCGCGACGTGTTCCTGACCAACCGGGAGGCGGTGCTGGAGGTGCTGCAGCAGTTCACGGAGGACCTGGTGCGGCTGCAGCGCGCCATCCGCCGTGGCGAGGGCGACACGCTGCAATCCTGGTTCACCCGCACCCGCGCCATCCGCCGCGGCGTCGTCGACGCCCATCAGGAGGAGATGGAGCCGGAGAAGGCGGCGCGGCTGACCAAGGAAGAGGACTGAGGGAAACCGTCATGGCGAGCCCCGAAGGGGCGTGGCCATCCAGACATCGAGCCGCTGGATCGCCACGGCGCTTCGCGCCTCGCGATAACGACTTTACCAGCGCGTCAAGCGTACCAGCCTACTGCGCCCAGCGGATCTCGGGCAGCTTCGCCACCTGCAGCGGGCCGAAGGAGACCTTGCCCTTCTCGATCGCGATCGGGGCGGTGACGGTGCGGGAGCCGTCTGCCGCCGGCTGGCCCGCCATAAGGTCGAGCCCGACCTTGGCGAAGCCGGCGTCGCGGTCCTTGACCAAGCCGGCCTTCTGCAGGTCGTCGATCACCGCGCCGTAGCCCCGGATCTTCGCCGTCAGCGTGCCCTGGGGCTGCAGCCTATCGTCGAGGTCGAGGGTGCCGTCGGCGTCGATCGTCAGCGGCCCCCAGCGCAGCGCCAGCCGGTCGACGCGCAGCTTGCCACCGGCGGCGCGCCAGGCCGCCAGCTCAGGAGCGGTTGCCGCCTTGGGCGGCGTGCCCAGCACCGTCAGCCGAGCGGCCACCAGGTCGACCCGCCGGCCCATGGCTTGCAGACCGAGATCCGGCGTCTCGATGCCTTCGATGTCGAGCGACGCGGCGGCGCCGGCCCCGGCCTCCTCCGGCGCCCGGTCGACGGAGCCATTGACCCGGGCGACCGGCAGCGGCGCCGGCAGCAGGCCGCCGGTCAGCTCGACCTGGGACAGGGTCAGCAGGACCCGTGTCGGCTTGCCGTCCGTGCCGATTCGGGCGCTGCCGCTGCCCGATCCCTTGACCTCGGCGACCAGGGCCGGGCTGCCCGGCAGGGTGACGCGCTGCGGCGGCGCGATGGTGAAGCCGATATCGGGCAGGGCCCAGGGCTTGGCGGTGGCGACCACCCCGGCGGCGGTCCAGGTCAGGCCGTCGATGCGGCGCAGGCTCGGCGCCTGCGATTCGACGGTGAAGACCAGCGGGAATCCCTCGACCTGCAGCGCGCCGGGATCGACCGTCACGCCGGGCGGCGGGTTGGCGGCGAAGGCCTGCGCCTGCGCCTGCACCTTGCCCGCAGCCCAATACCAGCCGCCGGTCCAGCCGGCGGCGACGAGGACGAGGAGCGTGGCGGGGACGGCGACGATGCGGCGCATGGATGATCCCGAGCAGTGGCGCAGGCCGGCACGTGGCCGCGCCGGGGCCTCGGAGTCAAGCTGAACCAGCGGAACGCGACACGACGCCTCTCCCCTTCGCAGCTGCGAAACGGTACATCTGGGGCATGGCCGATGGTCACCATCCTTGGAAGACGCCGAATCTGAAGCTGATCCCGGGCGAGCCGCTCTGGGTGTTCGGCTACGGCTCGCTGATGTGGAATCCGGGCTTTCCCTTCATCGAGCGCGAGCCGGCGGTGCTGCACGGCTATCACCGCCGCTTCTGCGTTCTGTCGCACCGCTACCGCGGCACGCCGGAGCGGCCGGGGCTGGTGCTGGGCCTCGACCGCGGCGGATCCTGCCGCGGCATCGCCTTCAAGGTGGCGGCGGAGCAAGTGCAGGCGGTCGTCGCCTATCTCTGGGAACGCGAGATGGTGACCGGCGTCTACCGCCCGAGCCTGAAGCAGATCCGTCTACCGTCCGGCCCGGTGACCGCCTGCTGCTTCTTGGCCGATCGCGGCCACCGCCAATATCGCGGCGGGCTGGGCCATGACGAGACGGTGGCGATGATCCGCACCGGCATCGGCAGCAGCGGGCCGAATCGCGACTACCTCCTGAACACGGTCGAACATCTGCGCGAGCTCGGCATCCGCGACGGCGCCCTGTTCGCGCTGGCGAAGCGGGTGGCGGAAGCGGCGGAGCCGACAGTCTCATTGTCCGCCGGACAATCAACGGCCCAAGCGCCCTGAGACACCCGGATCACGAGGACCGGCTATTTGCTGGATGATCCGATACCGGCTTGGCGCGTACCGAGTTCCGCCAGTAGACGACCCCTGCGAGAATCCAGCACATAATGCCGAAGAATATGGTGTACGTCGCCATAAATTCGCTTCCTCGATAGGAAGAATAAATACCGAACCCGACGAAAAACACTCCCATCAAACCCCAAGTCAATGTTCCGGTTGGAAAACGTGCGGGGCTGACACCAACACCGGCGTGACGTCTGTTCGCCGCGACCAGTTCCTGGTTCTTGAGCATTTCCGCAGCGCAAGCATCACTGCAGGCAATTGAGATCTCGTTGATCTCCCGGGTGCAATCAGGACAAATCGCACGTCCGCAGCACAGGCACAGCCCGGTCGCTGCCGTCCCCCGATGGCGAAAGCAGTTCATCATCCCCCCTTTGCTTTCGGGATTATAGGGGACAGGCGCGATGCAACGCCATCATCGACCGAGCCGTTGCCGAAAGCGGCCCCCTTCTGTCTGTGTGGATGCGATGCGCTCTACCCGCAGCGTGAATAGCCGCAGTTGAGGCAGGTGTCGCAGCCCTCCTGCCGGATCAGGGTCGGGTGGCCGCATTTCGGGCAGGACCGGCCCGGCGGCCGGCCCGGATTGCCCGCCGGCTCGGCCGTCACCTCGACCGCCACCTCCGGTACGATGCCCTCCGGCTGCTTCAGGAAGCCGGTCGCCACCATGTGCCGCTCGATCGTCTCGCCGATCGCGGCCAGCAGCGACGGCACGTAGCGGCCGGCCATCCACTGCCCGCCGCGCGGGTCGAACACGGCCTTCAGCTCCTCGACCACGAAGGCGACGTCGCCGCCGCGCCGGAACACCGCGCTGATCATCCGGGTCAGCGCCACGGTCCAGGCGTAGTGCTCCATGTTCTTGGAGTTGATGAAGATCTCGAAGGGCCGGCGCTGGCCGTCGATCACCGTGTCGTTGAGGGTGACGTAGATGGCGTGGTCGCTGTCCGGCCAGCGCAGCTTGTAGGTCTCTCCCGGCAGCACCTCCGGCCGCGGCGAGGGCACGCTGAGGCCAGGGGCCTCAGCCGCCCTCTGCGGTCGCGCCTCTAGCACCGCGCCGGTGATCGGGTTCGGGCGATAGGTGGTGCAGCCCTTGCAGCCGAGGGCATAGGCCTGGGCATAGACATCCTTGAAGGCGTCGAAGGACAGGTCCTCCGGGCAGTTGATGGTCTTGCTGATCGAGCTGTCGATGTGCTTCTGCGCCGCCGCCTGGATCGCCAGATGGTCGGCGGGCGCCAGGGTCTGGGCGTCGACGAAGTAATCCGGCAGCGGCGCGTCGGCGCCGTGGATCTGGCGGAACAGGCGGTAGGCGTAATTCTCCACCGTCTCGGCCCGGCGGCTGCCGTCGGGCAGCAGCACGTTGCGGGTGTGGGTCCAGGCGAAGACCGGCTCGATCCCCGAGGCGACGTTGCCGGCGAAGAGCGAGATGGTGCCGGTCGGCGCGATCGAGGTCAGGAGGGCGTTGCGGATGCCGTGCCGGGCGATCAGGGCCCGGATCTCTTCCGGCAGCTCGGCGACGCCCGGCGCGGCCAGGAACTGGTCGCGGTCGAACAGCGGGAAGGCCCCCTTCTCCGCCGCAATTTCGGCCGAGGCGCGGTAGGAGTGCAGCTTGATCGCGCCCAGCCACTCCTCCACCAGGGCGGCGGAGTCGGGCGAGCCGTAGCGCACGCCCAGCATCAGGAAGGCGTCGGCCAGGCCGGTGACGCCGAGGCCGATGCGCCGCTTGGCCTGGGCCTCGGCCGCCTGTTCCGGCAGCGGGAAGCGCGAGACGTCGACGACGTTGTCCATGAGCCGGATGGCGACCGGCACGATCTCCGCCAGCGCCTCATGGTCGAAGCGGGCCTCGGGCGTGAACGGATCGACCACCAGCTTGGCCAGGTTGACCGAGCCGAGCAGGCAGGCGCCGTAGGGGGGCAACGGCTGTTCGCCGCAATTGTGCAGGACCAGGCCGTTGCCGTCGAAGGCGTTCGGGCCGGGGATCCGGACGTCGTAGACCTCCTCCTCCCCGTCCGGCTCCAGCCACCGGATGGTGGCGAGGAACCGCTCGCGATTGAGCGCCCGGCGATAGCCGGCCAGCGCCTGGTCGAGCCGCGCCCGCTTGTCGGTGTCGGCGAAGCCGATCCGGGCGGCGAAGCGGGCCAGGCCAGCCCCGGCGATGACGAGCTCGTGGTCGGCGGCGCAGTCATAGGAGCGGCGCCCGCCCTTGCCGTCCGGCAGCAGGCGCGGGCCGGCGGCGCGGCGATCGGCGTAGATCGCCGAGGCGATGCCGAGCCGCAGCAGCATGCGCTGGACGGCGCGCAGCACACCGAGATCGCTCTGCGCCAGGCGGATGCTGACGCCCTTGTCCCGTGTGCCCTGGACCGATCCGTCGGCGTCGAACAGCCCGCGCAGCAGGCCGATGGTGAAGGCGGATGAGGCCTGTTCGACCGCGGGCGTGATCGTCTTGCGGCCGGGCGCGAGGCCGAGCGACAGCGCCAGCTCGCGCAGGGCGCCGAGGCTGAGCCGCCGTTCGCCCCGGCCGGGCACGCGCATCCAGCCGGCGAAATCGACCCGATGCGGCAGCGACCGGGCCGCCGACAGCGCCGCCGCCATCACCCCGGCGATTCCCGGACGGGCATCGGCGCCGTTGGCCGTGGCCTCGCCGGGCCAGGCCGAGAGCACGGCCTTGTCGGATTTCAGCGTGCCGTCGCCGATCAGGAGGCCGATCAGATAGCCCTCTTCCTCCGAGCCGAAGCCAGGCCAGGCGAGCGCGTCGCCGTGATCGTGCAGCCGGACTCGGTCGCCTGGCCGCAACCCGCCGGCCTTGCGCCATTCGGTCTCGATCCGGAAGCGGGACACCTCGGTCGCGACCAGAACCGGATGGTCCGCCGTCAGCCGCAGGACATGGCCTTCCGCCGTCTCCAGCCGCAGCATCGGCTTGCGGCCGGTCGGGAAGAAGCCCTCGGGGCCAGAGGCTGCCGGCCGACCGTTGACCATGGCGACGAAGGGCCGGCCGACCAGATCCCCGACCGACCGCGGGCCCTCCAGGGTCTGGACCCAGGTGTCCGCCGTGACGCAGGGATTGGTGCTCTGGATCGTCTCGCAATAGGCGAGGTTGTTCCGGGCGTTGATGCGGTCGATGAAGATCACGCCGGGCTCGGCCGAATCATAGGTCGAGCGCATGATCCGGTCCCACAGCTCGCGCGCCGGCACGGTGCGGAAGACGCGGCCGCCGAACAGCAGGTCCCAGGGCGCATCGGCCTCGACCGCCGCCATGAACGGGTCGGTGACCAGCACCGACAGGTTGAACATGCGCAGCCGCCCGGGGGTGCGCTTGGCCTCGATGAAGTCGACGATGTCGGGATGGTCGCAGCGCAAGGTCGCCATCATCGCGCCGCGGCGGGAGCCGGCGGACATGATGGTCCGGCACATCGCGTCCCAGACATCCATGAAGGAGAGCGGGCCGGACGCATCGGCCCCAACGCCCGCGACCGGCGCGCCCTTCGGCCGGATGGTCGAGAAATCGTAGCCGATGCCGCCGCCCTGCTGCAGTGTCAGCGCCGCCTCGCGCAGATGGGCGAAGATGCCCGACATGCTGTCCGGCACCGTGCCCATGACGAAGCAGTTGAACAGGGTGACGTCGCGCCCGGTGCCGGCGCCGGCCAGGATGCGCCCGGCCGGCAGGTAGCGATGGCCGCGCAGGATGCCGAGGAACTTATCGGTCCACAGCGCCGGGTCCGATTCGGCCGCCGCCACGGCGGCGGCGACGCGTCGCCAGCTGTCCTCGACCGTCAGGTCGACGGGGGTGCCGTCCGGCTGCTTCAGCCGGTACTTCATGTCCCAGATCTGAGTCGCGATATCGCCCGGCTCGGCCACGATGGACCTCCCGCAGACCGCCGCACCCCCAAAGGATGGGGGTACGGCCGGGGCGGGTCAACCAGGGACAGTGGTCGGGTCCGCGGCCCCGCTATTCCGGCCCGGCATAGATCGCGTGGCGCAGGCCCGCGACGAACGGACCGTTCATGCCCTCGACCGCGGTGTTGGTGAGGCCGACCACGGTCAGCCGGCGGACCGGGTCGACGAACCAGGAGTGGCCGTAGACACCGCCCCAGCGCCAGGTGCCGGCCGTCATCGGCACCCCGGCCGCCGCCGGGTCGGTCACGATCGCGAAGCCGTAGCCGAAGGTCGTGCCCGGCGTGTCCGGCATTGAAAGGCCGGGGATCTGGCTGGTGGCCATAGCCTGCACCGTCTCCGGCTTCAGGATCGGCGCGCCGCCGCGGCGCAGGGTTTCGAGGAACACCAGGAAGTCGCCGGCCGTGCCCGCCATGCCCGCGCCGCCCGACGGGTAGGAGGCCAGATCGAAGATGCGGCCGGGGGCGTAGCTCAGCCCGGCGAAGGGCTGCGGCGCCGGGATGACGTAGGCCTCGCCCATCCGCACCGGCTCCGGCACCGCGTCGGCATAGGCGGCGGCCAGGCGCGCGCGGTCCGGCGGGGCGAAGCCGGTGTCGCGGAGGCCGAGCGGCCCGGTGACGCGGCGGTGCACCAGGTCCGGCAGGCTTTCGCCGGCCGCCTGCTCCAGCGCGGCGCCGAGCACGTCGAGCGCCACCGAATAGGCCCAGGCGCTGCCCGGGGCGAAGGCGAGCGGCACCGAGGCGATGCGGCGCAGATTCTCCGCGAAGGACCGGCCCGGCCCGTCGAGCCCGTCGGAGACGCCGGCGCGGTGATAGGGGCCGTCCGCCGGCTCGGTGAAGCCGTAGATCAGGCCCGCGGTGTGGGTCAGGAGATGGCGGATGGTGATCACCGGCTCTCTGCCGTCGGCCAGCTTCGGCCGGAAGTCGGGCAGGAACTTCGTGACCGGATCGGTGAGGGCGATCCGACCCTCCTCCACCAGCCGCAGGGCGGCGGCGGTGACGATCGGCTTGGTCAGGCGTAGAGGAACACCGTGTCCTCGCGCATCGGCCGGCCCGCCTCGCGGTCGGCCTGGCCGGCGGCGCGGCGGTAGACCAGCCGCCCGTCCTGCGCGACCAGCACCACCGTGCCGACGATGCGTTTCTCCGCGAGCGCCTTGTCGATCGCGGCGTCGATCCGCGGCGACAGGGCGGGATCGGCGGCCGGCGTGCCCTCGAACAGGGCGATCGTCATCGGGAGACTCCGTTCTCGAATCGGCGTGCCGTCATCCGGGCATGCGGGTGTAGCCGCCGGACGGAGCCGAGCGCAACGCGCTGCTGAAAGCCGCCGGAGGACCGCTAGGCCCGGCCGATCACGCTTCGGCGCAGCGTCAGGATCCGCCCCGGCCCGTGCGCCGCCGCGAAGAGCAGCCCGGCCAGGAAGGTGAAGTGGTCGACGAAGAAGCCGAACTCGGCCTGGTTTCCGGCCCAGCGCGCCGGGCCGTGAAAGGCGAAGGCCAGGAACACGACATAGACGCCGGCCAGCAGCGCCGCTTCCGAGAAATACACCCCGATCAGGAAGCAGACCACCAGAAGGCATTCGAAGATCGCGGCCAGCCAGGCCAGCACAAGCGGTGCCGGGAACCCCGCCATGGCGATGTAGCCGGCGGTGCTGTTCATATCCATGAACTTGAAGGCCACGGCCATGAGGAAGACCGCGGCGAAGATCAGCCGGCCGACGAGAACGGCGGCCGACCGCCAGGTTGCATCCATCGTTTCCTCCCCGAACAGGGCGAGGGTAACCGACGCCGGGCGTGCGCCTCAATCTCTAGTCCGGCAGGGTCACCGGCGTCGCCGCGGCCAGGGGGCGGCGCAGCCGGTCGGGGTCGTCGTAGCGCCACAGCGGAATGCCGGCGCAGCGCTCCACCCTGTCCGGCATGCCGTAGCGGGCGACCACGGCGCGAGCGTTCAGCCCGTCCATCAGGATGAAGCCGAAGCGCGGAGCCCCCGTGCCGCCGGCCCAGTCCTGTCGGGCCCAGCCCTCATTGATGATCCAGTGATAGGGCGCGCCGTTGCGCGCCACCTGGGCGATCTGGACCCGGCGGCCGGAATGCAGCACCAGCGGCTTGGCCCACCAATAGCCGGCGAGGCCGGCGACAGGCGCCTCGCCCTGGAAGCAGGCGAGCGTCCGCGGTGGTTCGATCCGCGCCGCCATCTGGTCCGGCCGGGCCCAGAGCGCGGCGCCGGCGACAAGCAACGCCGCCACGGTCGCGCCCACCGGCCGGGTCGGCACCCGCAGCCGGTCGGCGATGAGATGGGCGAGCCAGAGCGCGGTCAGGAACAGCCAGGGCTGGAAATAACGCAGGAAGGAATCGTCGCGGAAGATGCCGAACAGCACCACCGCCAGCAGCGTGGCGAGCGAGGACGCGGTGGCGAAGACCGCGATCCGGTCCGAAGGCGCGATCTCCCGCTCCCCGGCGGCCAGGCCGCGCAGCACCGCGGCCGTCCGGACGACCGGCAGCAGGGCGAAGGCGATCAGGCCGAGATTGACCGCCAGCTCGGCCGCATCCGGGCGCCACAGGACGCCGCCGAGGCGGGACAGGCCGTAGCCGACGCCGCGGTCGAGCTGCTGGCGATAGATCCCGTTCAGCGGGTTGATCCAGCCCTGCAGCAGGAAGGCCGCCAGCGCCGCCCCGCCGACCACCACCACCGCGGTCAGGGCGGCCCGTCGGGTTCGGGGAACCAGGGCGCAGAGCAGCGACAGCGCCAGCGCCGGGGCGGCGGCATAGGGCAGGACGAAGCTGTCGGACAGCACCCCGGCCAGGATCAGCCCGGCCAGCCCGATCAGCGGCCAGGGGCCCGGCCGGTCGAGCTGGCGCAGCAGCAGGGCCAGCACCGCCGCCGCGATCAGGATCGCACCGAAATGGAAAGTCGGGACGAAGGGATAGATCAGCCAGTTCAGCCCGTAGAAGCCGGCCAAGCCCCAGCCGAAGGCGAAGAGCAGCGCCATCACCGCCGCGAGCGCGGCCACGGCCATGGCGGCGGACCGGCCGCCGGCGGCACGATGCACCGCGGCGCCGAGCAGGAGATAAAGCGCGAGTTGCAGCGCCGCGTTGAGCGGCAAGGCCTGACGGAAATCCACCGTCAGCAGGTCGGCCAGGCCATAGACCAGCATGTCCGGGAAGACATAGGGCCCTGGGGTCAGGTGCCAGCCGCGCAGATTGTCCAGCCCGCGGTGCAGGTCGTCGAACAGCGCCGGCAGATAGAGGGCATCGGCGTTGCCGATCAGCCCGGCGGCGCCCGGCAGGCGCAGGGCCGCCGCCGTCGCCAGCAGCGACAGGCCGGCGACCGCGGCGAGGAGCAGGGGCGGCCGAGGTCGGCGCAATCCGCGCTCAGGCCGTGGCGGCGGCCCGGGTGGGGCGCGGCGTCGGCGGCCCGCCGGCGGCGACCACCAGCCGCTCGGACGCCGTCTCCAGCTCCTCCTCCAGCCGCACCATCATCTCGTCGCGCGACAGGCCGGGCGGGATCGGCGGCAGGAATTCGACCGTGATCGTGCCCGGCCGCTTGCGGAAGGCGCGGCGGCGCCAGAACACGCCGGAGTTCAGCGCCATCGGCACCACCGGCACGCCCAGCCCCTCATAGAGCGCGCCGACGCCGATGCGGTAGGGCCGCCAGGTGCCGGGTGCGGTGCGGGTGCCCTGCGGGAAGATTGCGATCGGCCGGCCCTCCGCCGCGCGGACCTTGGCGTGCTCGATCATGTCGCGGATCGCCCGGCTGCCCGCGCCGCGATCGACCGGGATCATCCCGGTCTTCAGCAGGTACTTGCCCCAGACCGGCACCTTCAGCAGCTCGGACTTCAGCACGATCGCCGGGTCGGGCAGCAGCAGATGCAGCTTCAGCGTCTCCCAGGCCGACTGGTGCTTGGCGGCGACGATGCAGGCGCCATCGGGCAGGTTCTCGCGCCCGACCACGCGGTAGTCGATGCCGAGGATGGTCTTCTCCAGCCAATGCACGCTGCGCAGCCAGACGAAGATCCAGGCCATCATCGTCCGGTGCGGCAGCAGCATCGACGGCAGCAGCGCGAAGCAGCACAGCGTTGTCCAGCCGAAGAACAGCAGGTTGAAGAGGGCGGAGCGCAGGATGATCATGACGCCCTATATCCTGCCGAGCGTGACACGCGCCAGCGCAACCAGGAATTTGTTGTATTCGGAGACGATCAGCCGCGCCGTGCCGGGCCAGGCCCACCAGCGGTCGAGATGCACCGCCCCTGGGTCGACCGGCTGCCGCCGGATCTCGATCTCCGGCATCGCCGCCCGGAACTCCAGCATGCTGCGCGGCATGTGGTAGTTCGAGGTGACGAGGCGCAGGCTGCGGAAGCCGTGCGCCCGCATCCAGGCCGCCGCCTCCTGCGCATTGCCCAGGGTGTCATTGGCGGCGTAGCCGAGATCGACGCAGCAGCGCAGCGAATCGTCGGTGGGCGAAAGGGCGAACAGCTCGCCCAGCTTGACATCGCGATGCACGCCGCTGACCAGCAGCCGCTCGGCCACACCCCGCGCCAGCAGGTCGAGGCCGGCGCGCAGCCTTTCGCTGCCGCCGGTCAGCACGACGATCGCATCGGTGCGGTCGGGGTCGGCCTCACCGCCGCGCCCGGCCTGGGCCACGAACCAAGCCAGCCCCGCCCCCCAGGCCGCCGCGAGGACGATGAGCGCCAGCAGGGCCAGCCGCAAACGGCGGCGCCAAAGCCGGGGCTTGGGGGACGGATCGGCGGTCATCGACATGAACGAACTGCTGTTGCGCCGCGGCCGCGGATCACGGCGCCCGGACAGGAAAGGGGCGGATCGTGGCAAGATTATGCGGCCGCGTCACGGCCCCGGCGCGACGCTGCCCGATGCGGGTTTGCAACCCGTTCACCGCATTCACAAAATTGCCTCGGATGATATAGGCAGCGGCGGACCGGCATGCGATAACGCGCCATGATCGTCACCTGCCCCAGCTGTTCGACCCGTTATCTCGTCGATCCGGCGGCGATCGGCCCCGACGGCCGGCGCGTCAAATGCGCACGCTGCGGCCATATCTGGCGCGAATCGGCAGTCGAGCCGGTGCCGCCACCGCCGCCCGAGCCGCAGCCGGTGCTGGTGGGACCGGCAGCGACGCAGGCGGCGCCTTCCCCGTCGGCCGCGGGCCACATTACCAACCTGCCGGTGGTGATCACGCCGCGCCGGCGCGACGGGCCGGCGGTCGGTCTGGCGCTGGCGGTGCTGCTGATCGGCGGCCTGGCCGGGGTGGGCTATTTCGCGCGCGACTCGATCGTCCGCTTCTGGCCGCCGGCGATCCGCCTGTACGACACCATCGGCGTGCCGGTGGCGGAGCCGGTCGAGACCGGCGCCCTGGGCCGCGGCCTGGTGCTGCGCGGGCTGGAGGTCCGGCGCGTCGGCAGCAGCGGCGTGGAGCAGGTGGTGGTCACCGGCCGGGTCGAGAACCGGGCGCTGGTGACCCGGCCGGTGCCGCCGATCGAGGTGCGCCTGCTGGATGCCAGCCGCACCGTGGTGGCGCGCGCGCCGCTGGTGGTGACGACCGAGACGCTCGCGCCGGACCAGTCGGTGCAGGTGGCGGCGACGGTCGAGACCACGCCCGACGCCGCCACAAGGCTGGAGATCGGCGCCCAGACCGGCGCCGCCCCATAGCGGCTACGCCCTCACCTCCTGGCGCAGGAACACCAGATAGGCCAGGACGAACAGCACGATCACCGCCGCGATCAGGGCCGGGAATTGCGGCCAGACCAGGAGGAAGCTCTGGCCCGCCGGCAGCGGCGCGCCGATCAGGGCGCCGTCGAGGTCGCTGTACAGCACCGGGCCGAGCGTCCGGGTGGCGGGGTTCAGCAGCGCCACCGTGATCTCGGCGAACAGGCCGTTCGGCGAGATCCGCGACAGCGCCCGGGCGGTCTCGACATGCTCGATGTTCGGACCCATCGGCCCCATCAGCGGCCCGGAGACGAGGTCGGCGATCATCGAGGTGATCGGCGCCCAGAACATGCCGACGACCAGCCAGACCGCCAGCGCCGAGAGCGCCGCCGTGGCCGGCGACCGGAACAGCGTGGAGAACAGCAGGCCAACGGCCAGCCAGACGCCGCCGAAGACGATGGTGGCCAGGAGGAATCCGGCCATCCGCACGATCTCCTCCGTGCTCGGCGGCAGGCCGAGCAGGAGGATGCCGAGCCCGATCACCGCCAGCCACAGCGCCACCAGCGCGATCACCAGGGTCAGGAGCGCCGCCGCGAACTTGCCGAAGATCAGCCCGTCCCGGTAGATCGGCTGGGACAGGAGCCGGCCCAGCGTGCGCCGGCTGAACTCGCCGTTCACCGCATCGAAGGACAACGCGATCGCCACCAGCGGCACCAGGAAGCCGAGGATGGCGACGAAGGACGGCAGCGGCGCCTGCGACAGGGTGAACAGGTTCAGGAACAGGAACGGGTCCTGGCCGACCGTGTCGCGGATCGAGCGCAGCGCCGCATAGGTGGCGCCGAGCGCGGTCAGGAACACCAGCGCCTCCAAAAGGCGCATGCGCACGCTGGTCAGGTGGTCGGCCGTCTCCTTCGCCAGCACCGTGCCAACGCCGGCCCAGGGGGAGCGTTCACGCCGCCGCCACATGGGATTCCTCCTCAAATGTGCGCCGATAGATCTCGGCCAGGCTGGGCTCGGCCAGGCCGAGCCGCTGCACCGTGCCGCGGGCGCCGAGCACCGCGGCGGCCACGGCGTTGCGGATGTCGGACCGCGCCTGGACCCGCCAATGCCCGGGCTCCACCGCCGTCACCGCCTGCACCTCCGGCACGCTGCGCAGCAGCATCTCGGCCCCCGGCAGGTCGGTCGCGACATCGATCACCCAGCCGCCACCCAGCACCCGGGCCGCCAGGTCGCGCACCGTGCCGGACAGCACGATCCGGCCCTGGTGGAACAGGGCGACGCGGTCGCAGACGCTCTGTACCTGGTCGAGATGGTGCGAGGACAGGAGCACGGTGATCCCGGCCTCCCTGAGCCCGCGGATCATCGCCAGGAACTCGTGCGTCGCATGCGGGTCGAGCGCCGCGGTCGGCTCGTCCAGGATCGCGATCTGCGCCCGCTTCATCAGGATCTCGGCCAGCCCTAGGCGCTGGCGCATGCCGCGGGAGAAGGTGGCGACCCGGCGGTCCGCATGCTCCGACAGCTCGACCCGGCGCAGCGCCTCGTTGATCCGGCCGCGGATCTCGCGGCGCGGGATGCCGGCGAGCCGCGCGGTGTAGACCAGGTTGGTCGCGGCCGACAGCCCGTCGTAGAAGCCGACTGCGTCGGGCAGGTAGCCGACGGCGCGCTTGACCGACAGCGGGTCGCGCATCGGGTCGCGGCCCAGCACCCGCGCCTCGCCCGAGGTCGCCTCGGTCAGGCCCAGCAGCATCAGGATCGTCGTGGTCTTGCCCGAGCCGTTGGGCCCGAGCAGGCCGACGATCTCGCCGCGCCGGATCTCGAGGTCGATGCCGTCCACGGCGGTGCGGTCGCCGTAGCGCTTGACCAGCCGATGCGTCGACAGGACGACGTCCTCCGCCATGGCGTTACCTGCGGCCGAAGCGGACGACCGTGGCGACCACGATCAGCACCGCGACGGCGATGATGGCGAGGCCGATCAGCCCCCAGCGGGTCGAGGTCTCGACCGTGATGCGGTAGTCGGCCGAGGCCGAGGCGGCGGGCTTGCCGCCGGCGCGGAAGGTGGCCTGGTAGTCGCCGGCGATCGCCTTCGCCGCCGGCGTGACCACGGCCTGCACCGGCTGCGACGCGCCCGCGGCCAGCGACGGGATCGACTTCGGATCGAACTCGATCTTCCAGCCCGCGGGCGGCGAGGCCGAGAGGTCGACGTCCTGCGCCGCCTCGCTGCCGCTGTTCCGCAGCACCAGGTTGAAGGTGGTGCCTTCGCCGGCGGTAGCGCTGCCGCTCAGCCGGCCGTCGTCGCCGACCAGGGACAGGCGCGGCTGCCCGGTGATGGTGGCGGCGAGGTTGAGCTGCGCCGTCGCCCCGTCGCCGCTGAAGCTGACATTGATCGGATAGTTGCCGGCGGCGGCGTCGCGCGGCGGTGTGACCGAGAGCTGGACGTCCTTGCTCTTGCCCGCCTGGATCGGGATGGCCGTGATCTGTTGGCTGCCATAGGCCTCGGTGAACGACGTCTCGAAGCCCTGCGGCGCGTCGGCCTGCAGGCTGACGGTGCTGTCGCGGCCGCTGTCGTTGGCGACGGTGATGCGGTACTGGAACGACGAGGTCGCGGTGCCGCGCAGGGCCGGCAGCTGGGTGGTCGCGGTCAGCTTGGCCGGCAGCTGCTCGCCGATGGTGACGGCCAGCGACAGAATCAGCGGGTCGCCCTCGCCGGCCCCCTTCACGGTGATCGGATAGGTCCCGGGCTTGGCGTCCGCCGCAGGCTCGAGCTTGAGCTGCAGCGGCACCTCGACGTCGGGCAGCGCGGTCGCCGCAGCCACCGGCTGGCCGCCGCCCAGCACCGTCGCCTTCCAGCCGGCGGGCAGGCCTTCGACCGACAGCGGGAAGGTCTGCGGCGGCCGGCCGTAGTCGTGCAGCGACAGGTCGATCGTCGTGGCTTCGCCCGCCCGGATGGTGAAGGACGGATAACGCGTGGTCAGGAAAACGCCGGAGACGGGCGGCTTGGCCGCCTCCTGGGCCAGGACGGGACCGGCCAGTCCGGTCAGCAACACAACAGCAGCAAACGCAGCAGAAAAACGCATCGATGAAGCTCCGCGAGAGGTCTCGTGACAACGAGAAAGCGTCTCGTCGGCATCGCCGGCCCGCCGCGCCGTGCGCGGCTGCGTCGGGCCGGGATCGGACCGAGGCGGATCGATGGTTACGCCGCAGATTCTGTCGGAGATCTTTCCGAAAGATTAAACCGCGTTAAAGGACGGAACACCTATCGAACAGAGGCATTCTGTCCGCTCAGGCCAGGCCGAACCGCACCCGCCAGCGCTCGATATCGGCGATGGAGACGTTGCCGCCGCACAGGATCAGCGCCAGCCGGGCGTCGCGCGGCAGCCGGTCCTTCAGCCGCAGCGCCGCGGCCAGGGTGCAGCCGGCGGCCGGCTCGGTCACCACCTTGGCCTGCTCGGCCAGGATCTGGACGCCGCGAACCGCCTCGGCGTCCGGCACCACCAGCACCTCCTCCACCGCGTCGCGCACGATCGCGAAGGTGCGTTCGGAGACCGAGGGTGCGCCGAGCGTGGTGGAGATCGAGGTGACGGCCGGCAGGCGCACCGGATGCCCGGCGGCCAGCGCCCGGCTCATCGCGTCGGCGCCCTCGGTCTCGACGCCCCAGATCCGGATCTCCGGCCGCAACGCCTTCACCGCGGTGATCACGCCCGAGATCATGCCGCCGCCACCGATCGAGGCGATGATGTCGGTGACATCCGGCGCGTCCTCCAAGAGCTCCAGCCCCATCGTGCCCTGGCCGGAGATCACCCGCGGATCGTCGAAGGGGTGGATCAGGGTGCGGCCGGTCGCGGCCTGGCGGTCGGCCTCGGCGAAGGCGGCGGCGATGTCGGGGGTCAGCACCACCTCGGCCCCCTCGGCCCGGGTGCCGGCGACGTAATTCTCCGGCGTCGCCTTCGGCATGATCAGCGTGGCCTTCAGCCCCAGCACCCGGGCGGCATAGGCGACGCCAAGCGCGTGGTTGCCGCCGGAGACCGCGACCACCCCGGCCGCCCGCTCGGCCTCGCCCAGGCTGAGCATGGCGTTGAAGGCGCCGCGCGCCTTGAATGATCCGCCGTGCTGCAGCAGCTCCAGCTTCGTCACCACCGGCAGGCCGAGCAGACTGCGCAGCAGCTCCCGCGGCACGGTCGGGGTGCGCAGCACATGGGGGGCGATGCGGGCGCGCGCCGCGCGGATCGTCTCGAGCGTGATCGCGGTCACGGGGTCCTCGCGTCCTGACGGGATCCGGGCAGGTGCCGGGCTGCGTTCAGAACTGCCGCAGCAGCCTTTCGATATAATCCCGTTCCGGCACCGGGCGCGAGCGGTCGTTCAGGCGCTGGCGCAGCTCGTCGAGGATGGCGCGGGCACGTTCGGTGTCGAACTTGGTCGGCAGGCCGACATCGCCGTCGGTGGTGCCGCCGTTGTTGGTCAGCGGCCGACCCAGCGGATCCTGGTTCTCGAACATCTGTCCGTTCTGGGCCCGACCGACCATGCCGGGCTGGCCGGCCATGTTCTCCATCATCTGCTGCGCCATCCCCTGCAGCCCCTGCTGCAGCTGGTCCAGCGCCTCGGTCTGCGACGGCACGGCGCCGCCGGGATCGCCCTGGGCCAGGGCTTCGCCCGCCTGCTTCATCGCGCGCTCGGCCCGGCCGAGCGGCATCGGGATGTCGCCGCTCATGTCGCCGAGCTCGCGCATCAGCTCGCCCAGTGCCCGGCGCAGCGCCTCCTGGGTCTGGGCGTTCTGCTCCGGCGTGCCCTGCGGCTGCTGGGACGGATCGCCCTGCTCGCCGCCCTCCTGGGCCTGCTGCTGGCGATAGGTCTGGTCGAGCAGCTGGCGCTGCGCATTGGTCAGCTTCTGCAGGTCCTTCAGCAGATTCATGGCGCGCTGCTGGGCCTCGGCCTGCTGCTGGCTCATCATGCCCATGCGCATGTTTTCCATCATGTTCTGCAGCTGGGACAGGAGCTGCCGCGCCTCGTCCTTCGCCCCGGATTCCGAGAGCTGCTGCATCCGGTCGATCATGTCCTGGAGCTGCTGCCGGTCCATGACCTGCGCGTCGGGCGGGATCGGCGTCTCGCTCAGCTCGCCGCGCTGCATCTTCTCCCGCATCTGCTCGGCCATCGCCTGCAGGTAACGGTCCATCGCCCGACGCAGCTCGTCAGTGAGCTGGCGGATCTCCTCGTCGCTGGCGCCGCGCTCCAGCGCATCGGCCAGGCGCTGCTGCGCCTCGCGCAGCGACCGCTCGGCCAGCGACATGTCGCCGTCCTCGATCCGCAGCGCGGTATCCCACAAGAGGTCGCGCAGGGGGGCTACATGCGGCTTCGGATCCTGGGCGAAGAGCAGCCGCCGGGCAGCGGTGCGCAGCGCCAGGAACACGACCCGGTCGTCATAGTAGCGATCCGGCCGCTGCGACAGCATGTCCAGCGTCTCGGCCACGCTCTCGGCCTGGTCCGGCTGCAGCGTCAGGATCCGGCGCTGCTCGATGATGGCGCGGGCGACCGGGTGGTGGAACTCCCGCTCCGGCAGCGTCACCCGCTCCGGCGCCGTCTTGGTAACCTGCCCCGCCGCGTCGGTCGCGGTCAGCACGATGTCGGCCGCCTGCCCGGCCCAGGCATGCGGCGTCAGGTCCTGGTAGGAGGTGGTCTTGACCTCGCGCGGCCAGCGGCCCGGCACCGACAGCGGGATGGTGATCGGCGTCGGGTCCAGCACCGCAGGCGCGCCCGGGGCCAGGGTGACGGTCGCGGTCAGCGTGGCGATGCCGTAGTCGTCGGTGGCGGTGGCGTCGAGCCGCAGCGCCTGGCGCTCGGTCGGCTTCGGCTTGTCGGCGAAGGCGACGGAAGGCGGCGCGTCGGGCAGCACCTTGACCGGCCAGTCGCCCAGCACCGTGCCGTCCTGGCTGACGGTCAGGCGGTTGCCGCCGGTCACCTTGGCCTGAAGCTCGTAATTGCCGCCTTCGATCGCCTTGAACTCGGTCTCGCGGCCGGCGAGGCTGAGGGTGGGGGTGGAATCGCCGCCGGCGACCCGGCCGACCAGGGCGCTGCCGGTCGGGATCTCGACCGGCCCCGGGGCCGGCTGGCCGGCGCCGGGATTGGCCATCTGCCCCGCTGTCAGATAGATCGGCGGGCGCCCGGTGTAGGACGGGGGGGTGACGAAGAGGTCGAGCCGCGGCGCGGTGGCCGCGGAGGCGCCGAGCAGCCCGGGCGACAGCGCCCGACCGATCCGCCCGCGCCAGTCGTCGCCGGCGGCGACGACAGCCAGGATCAGACCGATCACCACGAGGCCGCGCACGGCGAAGCGATCCACCTCGGCGTTGCGCGGCTGCGGCAGGCGGGGGCGCAGCAGGCGCAGCTGGGCTGCGCGATGCGCCTGGTGCCGCTGCCACAGGGCGCGGCTGAGCGCGTCGGTGGTGCCGGTGGCCTGGATGTCGCGCAGCCCGGTCAGCGGCCGGTGGGCGATGCCGCTGTCGCGCTCCAGCCGCCGCCGCGCGGCGAAGCCGTCCGGCAGGCGCAGCCGCCACAGCGGCCGGCTGGCGACGACGAGCGCCACCGCGAAGGCGACCAGGATCAGGGCGTGCAGCCAGCCCGGCAGATCGGGCAGGAGGTCGAAGCCGGCGAGGATGAGGAAGGCGCCGAGCAGGGTGGCGACGGGCCAAGCGGCGCGCCAGACCGCCTCCCAGGCTGCAGCGATCCAGGCCAGCGCGATCTTGACGCGCGGCTCGGCCGGCTCGGCGGGCCGGGGGGCCTCGGTCGGGCTGCGGGCCACGTCCTCCTCCTTCACGCCTCCGTCAGTCCAGCCAGGGCGGCAAGCTCTCCCCGGCAACCATCTCTTCAAATGTGGGCCGTTTTCTGACGATAGCAAATCGATCTTTGTCGACCAGCACCTCCGGCACCAGCGGCCGGGTGTTGTAGGTCGAGGCCATCACCGCGCCATAGGCCCCGGCGCCGGTGAAGGCGACCAGGTCGCCCGCGGCCAGGGGCGGCAGGGAGCGCGCCTTGGCGAAGGTGTCGCTGCTCTCGCAGACCGGGCCGACCACGTCGTACTCGGCCTCGGCCGCGCCTTCCGCCGGCTGCCGCAGCGGCACGATGCCGTGCCAGGCGTCGTACATCGCCGGGCGGACCAGGTCGTTCATCGCCGCGTCGAGGATGACGAAGCTGCGCGCCCGGCCCGGCTTGATGAAGATCACCCGCGACAATAGGACGCCGGCATCGCCGCAGATCGAACGGCCGGGTTCGACCATCAGCCGGCAGCCGAGATCGCCCACCGTCTCGCGCACGATCAGGGCGTAGTCGGCCAGCGCCGGCGCCGGGTCGCCCTTGTAGGAAATGCCGATGCCGCCGCCGAGATCGAGCCGCTCGACCACATGGCCGGCGGCGCGAAGCTCGCGCACCAGCTCGGCCAGGCGCCGATAGGCGTGGCGATAGGGCGACAGGTCGAGCAGCTGGCTGCCGATATGGGCGGCGATGCCGACCGGGCTGATGCCCGGCAGCGCCCGCGCCCGCTCATAGGCCAGCGGCGCGTCCTCGAGCTCGATGCCGAACTTGTCGCCCTTGCGGCCGGTCGAGATCTTGGTGTGGGTCTTGGCGTCGACATCCGGGTTGACGCGGAAGGCGACGACCGCGTCGCGCTGCAGCCGGACCGCCACCTGGGACAGGAGCTCCAGCTCCTGCAGCGACTCGACATTGATCTGGTGGATGCCGGCCAGGAGCGCCGCCTCCAGATCCTCCGCCGTCTTGCCGACGCCGGAAAAGACGATGCGGTCGGCCGGGCAGCCGGCGGCGAGCGCCCGCCTCATCTCGCCGGTCGAGACCACGTCGATGCCCGCGCCCTGCCGCACCAGCGTGCGCAGCACCGCGAGGTTGGAGTTGGCCTTGGCGGCGAAGCAGACCGCGATCGGCAGCCCGGCCAGCGCGTCGACATAGGCACGGTAGTTCGCGACCAGCGCCGCGGTCGAATAGACATAGGCCGGCGTTCCGACCTCTGCGGCCACGGCGGCGAGGTCGACGTCCTCGGCGAAGAGGGCGCCGTGGCGATAGGCGAAGGCGGTCATGTGCTGGGATAGCCTCGCGGATAGGCAGAGGTCTTGGGGTCGGGCGGGCTGACGGACGCCGCCTTCTTGCCGCAGGCGACGAGGCCGAGGGCGAGGGTCGCGGCGAGCAGGATTCGCAGGATCACAGGAAGCGCTCCTTTGCGGCTTGGACGGCCTCGCGCACCCGGTCGGGGGCGGTGCCGCCGTAGCTCTTGCGGCTGGCGACCGAGGCCTCGGCCGTCAGCACGGCGTAGACGGCATCGGTGATGCCGGCATGGACCGCCTGCATCTCGGCCAGCGGCAGGTCGGACAGGCGGCAGCCCTTGTCCTCCGCCAGCTTGACCAGGCGGCCGGTGATGTGATGCGCCTCGCGGAACGGGACGCCGAGCGTGCGCACCAGCCAGTCGGCGAGGTCGGTCGCGGTCGGGAAGCCGGCCTCGGTCGCCCGGCGCATCGCCGCGGGGTCGACGGTCCAGCTCTCGACCATGCCGGTCATGGCGGCGAGGCACAGCATCAGCGTGTCGTCGGCGTCGAAGACCGGCTCCTTATCCTCCTGCATGTCCTTCTGATAGGTCAGGGGCAGGCCCTTCATCATCGTCAGCAGGGCGCCGAGGCTGCCGAACACCCGCCCGGCCTTGCCGCGCACCAGCTCCGCCGCATCCGGGTTGCGCTTCTGCGGCATGATCGAGGAGCCGGTGGAGAAGCTGTCGGACAGGCGGATGAAGCGGAACTGCGGCGTCGACCACAGCACGATCTCCTCCGCCAGCCGCGACAGGTGCATGGCGCAAATGCCGGCGGCGGCGAGGTAGTCGAGCGCGAAGTCGCGGTCGGAGACGCTGTCGAGCGAATTGGCGGTCGGCCGGTCGAAGCCCAGCGCCGTCGCGGTCCTGTGCCGGTCGATCGGGAAGGGCGTGCCGGCCAGGGCGGCGGCGCCGAGCGGGCATTCATTGGCGCGGGCACGGGCGTCAGCGACGCGGCTGCGGTCGCGGCCCAGCATCTCGACATAGGCCAGCAGGTGATGGCCGAAGGTGACCGGCTGCGCCACCTGCAGATGGGTGAAGCCGGGCAGGATGGTGTCGGCATGCTGCCCGGCCTGGGCGATCAGCGCCGCCTGCAGCGCCTTCAGCCCCTGCTCCAGCCGGTCGAAGGCGTCGCGCACCCACAGGCGGAAATCGGTCGCCACCTGGTCGTTGCGGCTGCGCGCCGTGTGCAGGCGCCCGGCGGCCGGGCCGATGATCTCGGCCAGCCGCGCCTCCACATTCATGTGGATGTCCTCGAGCGACGTCTTGAACTCGAAGCGGCCCTCGGCGATCTCCCGCTCGACCTGGTCGAGGCCGCTTGTGATGGCCGCGGCGTCCTCGGCCGAGACGATGCCCTGGGCCGCGAGCATTGCGACATGAGCGCGCGACCCGGCGATGTCCTGCGCCCAGAGCTTGCGGTCGAAGCCGATCGAGGCGTTGATCCGCTCCATGATCGCGGCCGGGCCGGCGGCGAAGCGGCCGCCCCACATGGTGTTGGCGCCCCCGGTATGGACCGATTTATCTGGGGCGGCGCCGGTGGCAGGCTGGGTCGGATCGGACATGGGGTGCGGACCGGATGAGGAAGAGGGCAAGGATCGCCGCCGGCGTGGCCGGCCTGGTGGCGCTGCTGGCGGCGGGCGCGGCCTGGTGGACGCTGCGGACCCCGGAGGGCCGGCCGCCCCTGGGCGGCACCGTCGCCAGCTTCGTCCTGGCCGACCGGCCGGAGCCGGCACCGGAGATTACCTTCTCCGACGCCGCGGGCAACACCCTTCGTCTCGCCGATTTCCGCGGCAAGGTGGTGCTGGTCAATCTGTGGGCGACCTGGTGTGCCCCCTGCGTCAAGGAGATGCCGGCGCTGGACCGGCTGCAGGCGAAGCTGGGCGGCGCCGATTTCACCGTGCTGGCGCTGTCGATCGACCGCGAGGGGCTGGCCAAGGTGCAGCCCTTCTTCGCCGCGAACAGGATCACGGCGCTGGCCGCCTATCTCGACCCCGGCGGCCGGTCGCCGGCCGCCTTCGGCGCCCGCGGCCTGCCGACGACGCTGCTGATCGATCGCGACGGCACCGTGGTCGGCCGCCAGGAGGGTGCCGCCGAGTGGGACGACGACAGCGCGGTCGACCTGCTGCGCTTCTATCTCGATCGCGGGAAGGCGGGGTCAGCGTGAGTGCTGCGGCTCAAAGGGGCGTCGAGCCCATGTAGAAGCCGATCAGCACGAGAACGCCGTAAACCCAGATGATGGTGCGGAGCAACATGGTCCTGTCCTCGGGCTCTAGGCCCAAAGACATGTCTACGCCGCCTTCCGTGAATTGAATGTGATGGCGGTCACGGGTGCGATTTCACGCTCTCGGAATGGCGGGCGAATGACCGGTTGTCGTCACGCGTGATATACGACGACTCCATTCGTCATGGAGAGATCATGCGCGTGGCGAGGTGGGGCAACAGCCTGGCGGTGCGGCTGCCTGCGGCCGTGGTCGAGGCGCTGGACCTGAAGGAAGGCGACGAGATCGAGATCCGCATCGCCGCCGACCGCGTCTTCATGGTCGAGCGGGACCGCAGCCGGCAGCAGGCGCTGGACCGGCTGCGCCGGCTGCGGCGTCCGCTGCCGCCCGGCTTCCGCTTCGACCGTAACGACGCGAATGAGTGCTGAGGCGCACCTCAGTATTACCTCCTGCCCCGATTCCAGGTGTCATGCCCGGGCTTGACCCGGGCATCCAGAAGGTCTCGACATCCTCTGGATTGCCGGGTCAGGCCTGGCAATGACAAATACGGGTCGAGACCACGAGGCCGCCATGACCATCCGCCCCCGCCGCTCGCTGCTCTACGTCCCCGGCTCGAACCCGCGCGCGCTGGAGAAGGCGCGGACGCTGGACGCGGACGGGCTGATCCTGGACCTGGAGGACGCGGTCGCGCCGGACGACAAGGTCGAGGCGCGGGACCGGGTGGTGGCGGCCGTCCGCGCCGGCGGCTGGGAACCGCGCGAGGTGCTGGTCCGCGCCAACGCCGTCGACACGCCCTGGGGCGCCGACGACCTGGCCGCCATCGCCGGCAGCGGCGCCGACGGCGTCGTCCTGTCCAAGGTCGAGCGGCCGGAGACCGTGCACGCCGCCGAGGCGGCGCTGAAGGCGGCCGGCGCGCCCGACACCCTGGCGCTGTGGTGCATGATCGAGACGCCGCTCGGCGTGCTCAACGCCGCCGCCATCGCGGGATCCTCCCCCCGCCTCGTCGGGCTGATCCTCGGCACCTCGGATCTGGCCAAGGATCTGCGGGCGGCGCACGAACCCGGGCGGCAACCGCTGCTGACCGCGCTCGGCCTCTGCCTCCTGGCCGGCCGCGCCCATGGCCTCGCCGTGATCGACGGAGTCCATCTCGATCTCGAGGACGAGGCCGGCTTCGCCGAGTCATGCCGCCAGGGCGCGGCGCTGGGCTTCGACGGGAAGTCGCTGATCCATCCCAAGACCATCGCCGCCGCCAACGCCGCCTTCGCCCCCAGCCCGGAGGCGGTGGAGACCGCGCTGCGCGTGATCGCTGCCCATGCTGCGGCCCTGGCCGCCGGTCGGGGCGTCACCGTCGTCGATGGCCGGCTGGTCGAGGCGCTGCATGTCGACGAGGCGGAACGGCTGGTCGCGCTGCACCGCGCCATCACCGAGCGCAGCCGGACCTAGTTGCGAACGGCTCTCATCTGCTTGAAATAATGGCCTGTTCGTTGACTTGCTGCAGTGCGGCGCGTAAGTCACTCACGACCCTTTCAGGCTCGATCGCGACAGGCCGCGCCCGCGCCTGATGCCCATTTGCGCATCGGAGTAGATTCCGCATGTCCGCCTCCGAGGCAGTTCCTCAGAAACGGCCGAGGCCACTCTCGCCCCATCTGCAGATCTATCGGCCGCAGATCAGCAGCGCGCTCTCGGTCTTCCACCGCGGCACCGGCATCGCCCTCACCATCGGCACTCTGCTCTTGGCCTGGTGGGTGATCGCCGCGGCCGTCGGTCCCGAAGCCTTCGAAGCGGCGCAGTGGTTCCTCGGCTCCTGGCTCGGCATCCTGATGCTGTTCGGCTGGACGGTGGCGCTGTTCTACCATCTCTGCGCCGGCATCCGGCACCTGGCCTGGGACGCCGGCTGGGGCTACGACCTGCCGACCATGCACAAGACCGGCTACGCCGTGCTGATCGCCACCGCGGTGCTGACCGTGCTGGCCTGGATCATCGGCCTGGTGGTGTGGTGATGACGACCAAGAACACCTCCCTCCGCACCCCGCTGGCGCATGCCCGCGGCCTCGGCTCCGCTAAATCCGGCTTCGCGCATTGGCGCAACCTGCGCGTCACCGCCCTGGCGCTGATCCCGCTGACCATCTGGTTCGTGATCGCGGTGATCGCCCATCTCGGATCGCCGCTGCCGGAGCTGCGCGCCTGGCTGGCCCACCCGATCAACGCCGCCCTGTTCATCCTGTTCGTCGTCCTCGGCCTGCATCACGGCGCCAACGGCATGACCGAGGTCTATGAGGACTACATCCACGGCCACTACACCAAGCTGATCGCCGATCTGGCGACCAAGGGCCTGGCCCTGTTCCTGGGGGCGGCGATGACCGTCTCCGTCCTCAAGATCGCCATCCTGGGGTAACCCCATGCCTGCCTCTTATACGTTCATCGATCATTACTACGACGTGATCGTCGTGGGCGGCGGCGGCGCGGGCCTTCGCGCCACCTTCGGCATGGCCGAGAAGCGGCTGAAGACCGCCTGCATCACCAAGGTCTTCCCGACCCGCAGCCACACCGTCGCAGCCCAGGGCGGCGTCTCCGCCGCGCTCGGCAACATGGGGCCGGACGACTGGCGCTGGCACATGTACGACACCGTCAAGGGCTCCGACTGGCTCGGCGACCAGGACGCGATCGAGTACATGTGCCGCGAGGCGATCCCGGCGATCATCGAGCTCGAGCATTACGGCATGCCCTTCAGCCGCACGGCCGAGGGCAAGATCTACCAGCGCGCCTTCGGCGGCATGACCACCGAATACGGCAAAGGCCGCGCCTACCGCACCTGCGCCGCGGCCGACCGCACCGGCCACGCCATGCTGCACACGCTGTACCAGCAGGCGCTGAAGCACGAGGCGGAGTTCTTCGTCGAGTACTTCGCCATCGACCTGATCATGGACGATGAGGGCGCCTGCCGCGGCGTCGTCGCCTGGAACCTGGACGACGGCACCATCCACCGCTTCTTCGGCCACCAGACTGTGCTGGCGACCGGCGGCTACGGCCGCGCCTACTTCTCCTGCACCTCGGCCCACACCTGCACCGGCGACGGCGGCGCCATGGCGGCGCGGGCCGGGCTGGCGCTGCAGGACATGGAGTTCGTGCAGTTCCACCCGACCGGCATCTACGGCGCCGGCTGCCTGATCACCGAAGGCGTGCGCGGCGAGGGCGGGTACCTGACCAACAGCGAGGGTGAGCGCTTCATGGAGCGCTACGCCCCCTCGGCCAAGGACCTGGCCTCGCGTGACGTGGTCAGCCGGTCGATGACGATCGAGATCCGCGAGGGCCGCGGCGTCGGCCCGAACAAGGACCACATCCATCTGCATGTCGAGCATCTCGACGCCGACATCATCCACCAGCGCCTGCCCGGCATCGCCGAGAGCGCCAAGATCTTCGCCGGCGTCGACGTGACCAAGGAGCCGATCCCGGTCCTGCCGACGGTGCACTACAACATGGGCGGCATCCCGACCAATGTGCATTGCGAGGTGGTGAACCCGACCGCGGACGACCCGAACCGCGTGGTGCCGGGGCTGATGGCGATCGGCGAGGCCGCCTGCGTCTCGGTGCACGGCGCCAACCGGCTGGGCTCGAATTCGCTGCTCGATCTCGTGGTGTTCGGCCGCGCCGCCGCGATCCGCTGCGCCGAGATCATCAAGCCGGGGCAGCCGCACAAGCCGGCCCCGGCCGATGCCGGCCAGTTCGCGCTCGCCCGGCTCGACCGGCTGCGCCACGCCAAGCAGGAGATCCGCACCGCGGATCTCCGCCTGGAGATGCAGCGCACGATGCAGAACGACGCCGCCGTCTTCCGCACCGGCAAGACGCTGGCCGAGGGCTGCGAGAAGATGGACGCCACCTGGGACAAGCAGAACGGCCTGGGCGTCGCCGACAAATCGCTGATCTGGAACTCGGACCTGGTGGAGACGCTGGAGCTCGAGAACCTGATGGTCAACGCCGTGACCACCATCCGGTCGGCGGTCAACCGCGAGGAGAGCCGCGGCGCCCATGCCCGCGAGGACTTCACCGAGCGCGACGACGTCAACTGGATGAAGCACAGCGTCATCTGGATCGACGACGCCGGCAAGACCCGCATCGACTACCGCCCGGTTCATCTCCAGCCGATGACCAACGAAGTCCAGAGCTTCCCGCCGAAGGCGCGGGTGTACTGAGGACGACATGGCCGAATTCACCCTGCCCCGCAATTCCAAGGTCCAGCCCGGCAAGACCATCCGCGTCACGGGCGAGGTCAAGAAGCCGCGGAGCTTCAAGATCTACCGCTGGGACCCCGAGACCGGCGAGAATCCGCGGCTCGACACCTACGAGATCGACCTCGCGCGCTGCGGGCCGATGGTCCTGGACGCGCTGATTCACATCAAGAACGACATCGACTCGACCCTGACCTTCCGGCGCTCCTGCCGCGAGGGCATCTGCGGGTCCTGCGCGATGAACATCGACGGCACCAACACGCTGGCCTGCCTGAAGCCGATCGAGGAGGTGCAGGGCGACGTCAAGATCTACCCGCTGCCGCACATGCCGGTGGTGAAGGATCTGGTGCCCGAGCTGACCCACATCTACGCGCAATACGCGTCGATCAAGCCCTGGCTGCAGACCGAGAGCCCGCCGCCGCCCGACCGCGAGCGCCGGCAGAGCCCGGAGGAGCGCGAGAAGCTGGACGGGCTCTACGAATGCATCCTGTGCTTCTGCTGCACGACCAGCTGCCCGAGCTACTGGTGGAACGGCGACAAGTATCTGGGGCCGGCGGTGCTGCTGCAGGCCTATCGCTGGATCGCCGACAGCCGGGACGAGATGACCGGCGAGCGGCTGGACGCGCTGGAGGACCCGTTCCGCCTCTTTCGCTGCCACACCATCATGAACTGCACCAAGACCTGCCCGAAGGGGCTGAACCCGGCCAAGGCGATTGGCGAGATCAAGAAGCTGATGCTGGAGCGCGCGGGCTGAGCATCCGACCCGCGCGGCTCCGCCGGAAACCGTCACAAAAAAGCGCTGGTGACCCCGGCGCTTTTTTCATATCACCCGCCCCGATCCACCTCACGGAGCGATCCTGCACGCAACACACTCGAGGAGTGTCCCCGTAAATGACCCAAACCGCGCGCACACCCTTTGCCGGCCGGATCCTGATGGTCGGCTTCGGCTCGATCGGCCAGGGCGTGCTGCCGCTCTTGATGCGGCACCTGACCCTGACCTCCGACCGCGTCACCATCGTGACGGCGGAGACGAGAGGCCAGAAGGAGGCGGAGCTGTACGGCGTCCGCTTCATCCTGGAACCGGTGACCCGCAGCAATTTCCGGACACTGCTCGAACCGCTGCTCGGCCCGGGCGACGCCCTGGTCAACCTCTCGGTCGACGTCTCCTCGGTCGAGCTGATCAAGCTGGCGCGGGAGCGTGGGGCGCTCTATCTCGACACCTGCATCGAGCCCTGGCTCGGCGGCTACACCGACCCGAATCTCGGCCCGGCCGACCGCTCGAATTACGCGCTGCGCGAGGCGGCGCTGGCGCTCGGCCGCAGCCCGGGCGCGCCGACCGCCGTGCTGACCCACGGCGCCAATCCCGGCCTGGTCTCGCATTTCGTCAAGCGCGCGCTGCTGGACATCGCCGCCGCGACCGGCTTCGAGCCGCCGGTGCCGGCCGACCGCGCCGGCTGGGCCGCGCTGGCGCAGAGGCTGGGGGTCAAGGTCATCCACATCGCCGAGCGCGACACCCAGGTGGCCCGCTACCCGAAGAAGCCAGGGGAGTTCGTCAACACCTGGTCGATCGACGGCTTCGTCGGCGAGGGCAGCCAGCCGGCCGAGCTGGGCTGGGGCAGCCATGAGCGCCACTTCCCGGCCGACGGCAACCGGCACGCCAGCGGATCGCAGGCGGCGATCTGGCTGTCCCGCCCCGGCGCCACGACCCGGGTGCGCACCTGGACCCCGCTGGCGGGGCCGATCCACGGCTTCCTGATCACCCACAACGAGGCGATCTCGCTGGCCGACTACCTGACGGTCGGCTCGGGGGCCAATCCGGAGTTCCGGCCGACCGTCCACTACGCCTATCACCCGTCCGACGATGCGGTGCTGTCGGTGCACGAATTCGCCGGCCGTAACTTCGAGTTGCAGCCCGAGAAGCGGCTGATGATGGACGAGATCACCGAGGGCATGGACGAGCTCGGCGTTCTGCTGGCCGGCCACGCCAAGGGCGCCTACTGGTACGGCTCGCGCCTGACCATCGGCGAGGCGCGCGAGCTGGCGCCGCACAACAACGCCACCAGCCTGCAGGTGACCTCGGCGGTGCTGGCCGGCCTGGTCTGGGCGATCGAGAACCCGGACCGCGGCCTGATCGAGCCCGAGGACATGGACCACGAGCGGGTGCTGGCGGTGGCCGCCCCCTATCTCGGCGAGCTGGCCGGCGCCTTCACCGACTGGACCCCGCTCGAAGGCCGCGGGAAGCTGTTCCCCGAGGATGTCGACACCGAGGACCCCTGGCAGTTCAAGAACATCCGGGTGGTGTGACCGCCTTCCGGCCCGTCGCCGACCTGTCCCGCGAGGAGCGGGCACAGGTTGGCGCGCTGGTGGCCGGACATCCGGTCTTCGCGCTCTACTGGGCCGCGGCGCTCGACGCCGCGGCCGCGGGCGACCGCAGCCGGTCGGTGCGGCTGGAGCCGGACGGCGTCATCCTCGGCATCGATTTCGACGGGCTCTCGGTCTACACGCCGGTCGGCGCCGTCAGCGATGCCGCCCTCCTCTCCCTGCCGGGCGATCCGCGGCCGCTGGAGCTGCATCTGACGGCCGAGCAAACGGACCGTCTGCGCCCGGCCTGCGGCGACAGGCTGGTGCTGGAGGACGGGCTGCGCTTCTACGCCCGGCTGCTCGCCGATATCCCGGAACCCGATCCCGCCTGCGGGCGGATGGGACCGGCGGATCTCGAGCCGCTGCGCCGATTCTACGCCGCGCACTATCCGGCGACGGTGTTCTCCGCCTGGATGCTGGACCTGCCCTTCGTCGCCATCGTCGAGGACGGCCGGCCGGTCGCCGCCGGCGGCACCATCGTCCGCACCGGCGGCCGGGCAATGATCGGCAATTTCCTGGTCGACCCCGCCCGCCGCGGCGAGGGGCTGGCCGGACGGGTGCTGGCCGGCCTGCTGGCGGCGCTGCGGGCGGAGGGCGTGACGACGGCGCTGCTGGCCACCAACGACGCCAATCCGGCCGCCTGCCGGGTCTATGAGCGCGCCGGCTTCGCTCTGGTCGAGCGCCGGGTGCAGCTGGACCTGCGCGCGGCCTGACGCGCCGCTGCGGCAGGCCAGGGATGCGCCGCCCCGTCTGGCGTTTCGGCTGGGCTTGGGTTAAGCACGCTGCGTCATGCCAGATGTTGCAGTGCAAGACGACGAGCCGCTGACCCTGTATCGCCGCCGGATCGCCGACGGCATGCTGCGGCCCGATCCGGCCCAGGCCGCGGCGGTGGAGAAGCTGCAGCGGCTGCACCGGCAGCTCCGCAGCTACACCCCGCCCGATCCCGAGACCAACGGCAACGGCCTGCTGTCGCGGCTCGGCTTCGGCAAGAAGAAGAAGCCGGCGATCGACCCGCCGCGCGGCCTTTACTTCTGGGGCGGCGTCGGGCGCGGCAAGTCGATGCTGATGGACCTGTTCTTCGAGACCACGCCGGTGCCGAAGAAGCGCCGGGTGCATTTCAACGCCTTCATGCTGGAGGTGCATCAGCGCATCCATGAATGGCGCCAGTCGGGCGCGGCGGCCGAGGGCGAGAACGCCGACCCGATCCCGCCGCTGGCCCGCCGCATCGCCGCCGAGGCGTGGCTGCTGTGCTTCGACGAGTTCCATGTCGTCGACATCGCCGACGCCATGATCCTGGGCCGGCTGTTCCAGGCGCTGTTCGGCCTGGGCGTGATCGTGGTCGCGACCTCGAACTGGGCGCCGGACGACCTGTACAAGGACGGGCTGCAGCGCGACCGGTTCCTGCCCTTCATCGCCATGATCAAGAAGAAGCTGGAGGTGGCGGAGCTGGACGGCGGCCGGGACTATCGCCTCGACCGGCTGCGCGGCCGGCCGGTCTACCACTCGCCGCTCGGCGCCATGGCGCATCGGGCGCTGGCCGCGCTGTTCGCCGACCTGACCGACGGTGCGGAGGGCGCCCCCGTCACCCTGTCCGTGCCCGGCAATCGCAAGCTCGAGGTCCCCCGCGCCGCCAAAGGCGTGGCCTGGTGCGACTTCGACGCGCTGTGCGCCCGGCCGCTCGGCGCCGCCGACTACCTCACCCTGGCCGAGGCCTTCCACACCGTGATCATCGAGGGCGTGCCGCGCTTCACCGAGGCCAAGCGCCACGAGATGAAGCGCTTCATCGTGCTGATCGACAGCCTGTACGAGGCCCGCCGGCGTGTGGTGATCGCGGCCGAGGTGCCGGTCACCCAGCTCTATGCCGGCGAAAGCCAGGCGCTGGAATTCGCCCGCACCGAGAGCCGGCTGATGGAGATGCAGTCGGCCGAGTATGTCGAGGCGCGGAAGGCGGCGTAAGTAGCCGCTCCTTTCCCGTCATCGCCGGACTTGGCACAAACATGGAACCACTCAGCGGCACGGCCTGGTCCCCCTCACCCTCCCGCCGCCTTCGGCGTCGGGCCCCTCCCTCTCCCCGAGGAGAGGGAAATGGGGCGGCCCTCTTCACCTCTCCTTGGGGAGAGGTGAAGAGGGCCAGCGATTTCGGGTGAGGGGGCTCCGGCCCATCCGCTTGGCTCAGCGCCCATGGGGAAGCGAACCCGACCTGTGGCCCCTCAGGCCTTCATCGTGACCAGCCGCTCGAAGGCGGCCAGGGTCTCGGCGCTGACATGGTGCTCGATGCCCTCGGCGTCGATCTCCGCCGCTTGGTCGCTGACCCCGATCGACTTCAGGAACTCGACGACGATGCGGTGGCGCCGGCGGCAGGCATCGGCCATCTCCCGCCCCGCGTCGGTCAGGAAGATCGAGCGGTAGGGCCGGGCGCTGACCAGCCCCTCGCGCTGCAGCCGGGCGATGGTCTTGTTGACCGTGGCATGGGCCACGCCGAACCGCTCCGCCAGCTCGACGATCCGGGCCTCGCCCTGGCTGTCGATCAGCTCGGCGATCATCTCGACATAGTCTTCCGCCGTCTCGGTCTGCCGGGCCTGGCGCACCCGGCTGAAGCCCGCCGCCTGGAGCCCGGTGTCGGTGGGGCGATCTTGTTCCGTCATTCCTTTGCCCTCGGAGCCGAAAGCCCTCCGGCTCCATTGCTGAATCAGGACCGCGGTGCTGCGGTCCCTGAGGCCGGCGCGGTTGCGGCGCATCATAGCGGCGGAGCGGAAAATGACAAGGTGATGACGCTTGCCAAGAATTTAGCCGTGGCTACATAGTGCAGGAGGGGAGATCGATCGAGCAGGAACTTTCGGCCGCCGCGCGGCAGCGGAGAGGAAAAAGTGCGCATGATGAGAAGCGACATCGCCGCCCAGGAGATCGCCCCCCAGGGCAGCGCCGCCGGATCCGGCTGGCGTACGGCGCCTGCCGCGCCGAGCCTGCCCGAGGTGCACCGCACCATCGCCGTGCCGCGCGGCGTGGGCTGGCTGCGCAAGCTGTTCGCCTTCGTCGGCCCCGGCTATCTCGTCGCCGTCGGCTACATGGACCCCGGCAACTGGGCGACCGACCTGGCCGGCGGCTCGGCCTTCGGCTATACGCTGCTCTCCGTCATCCTGGCGTCGAACGTGATGGCGATCCTGCTGCAGGCGCTGGCCGCCAAGCTGGGCATCGTCACCGGGCGCGACCTGGCCCAGGCCTGCCGCAACCACTATCCGAAGCCCGTCGCCATGGCCCTGTGGCTGCTGTGCGAGGTCGCGATCGTCGCCTGCGATCTGGCCGAGGTGATCGGCACCGCGATCGCCCTGCAGCTGCTGTTCGGCATCCCGCTCCTGTGGGGCGTGGTGCTGACCGCGCTCGACGTCATGGTGGTGCTGTATCTGCAGCATCGCGGCTTCCGGCATCTCGAAGCCTTCATCGTCGGCCTGATGCTGATCATCGCCGGCTGCTTCCTGGTCGAGCTGATCCTGGCCCAGCCGGCGATCGCCGAGGTCGCCCGCGGCTTCCTGCCCTCGCCGGAGATCGTCACCAACCCGGAGATGCTGTACATCGCCATCGGCATCATCGGGGCGACGGTGATGCCGCATAACCTGTACCTGCACTCCTCGATCGTGCAGACCCGGGCGTTCGACCGCGGCGAGGCCGGCAAGCGCGAGGCGATCCGCTACGCCACCATCGATTCGACCGTGGCGCTGATGTTCGCCCTGTTCATCAACGCCGCGATCCTGATCCTGGCCGCCGCCGCCTTCCACACCACGGGCCGGACCGAGGTGGCCGAGATCCAGGACGCCTATCAGCTGCTGGCGCCGGTGCTGGGCGTCGGCTTGGCCAGCACCCTGTTCGCCGTGGCGCTGCTCGCCTCCGGCCAGAACTCGACCCTGACCGCGACGCTGGCCGGGCAGATCGTGATGGAGGGTTTCCTGTCGATCCGGCTGAAGCCCTGGCTGCGGCGGCTGATCACCCGCGCCATCGCCATCGTGCCGACGGTGATCGTGACCGCGCTCTACGGCGAGAGCGGCACCGCCCATCTGCTGGTGCTGAGCCAGGTGGTGCTGAGCCTGCAGCTACCCTTCGCCGTGGTGCCTTTGGTCGCCTTCACCAGCGACCGGACCAAGATGGGCGCCTTCGCCAACCCGGCCTGGCTGAAATGGACGGCCTGGGCGGTGTCGGCGGTGATCATCGTGCTCAATGTCAAGCTGCTGTTCGACTGGATCACCGGGGCGTGATCAGCCGCGCCAGGGCCCGGTCGAGATCGGGCCCGTCCGGCAGGGTCAGGCCGAACACCTCCGCCAGCACCGCCTTCACCTCCGCCGCGTCCCGCAGCATGCGCCGCTCGGTGCCGCCATCCAGCCGGTGCACGGCGTATTCGGCGTTGCGCAGGGCATGGCGGCACCCCTCCTGCGGCCGGGCGGCGATCAGCCCGGTGACGAAATGCGAGGTCGGATGAGTGGCGAGGTACCAGTTGGCCGCCTCGTAATCGACCGGCCACTGTTCCTGCAGGTCAAAGCGGTAGAGCGTCCGCCATTCCCCGCCGACGTTCGCCTGCAGCTTGAGGTCACGTTCGACCGGCACCAGCCGGAAGGGCTCGTGCGGCGTCGGCTGCTCGATCCCGGGCTCAAGGCGCAGCACGCCGGTCAGGGTCTGGCCGCCAAAGCCGACATCGACGAGCCGGGGCCCGTCGTCGAGATCGACCCGCAACAGCATGTGGCCGCGCGGGGTAATCTCGTCCTCCGGCTGTCCCCACAGCACCCGGGCGGCGTGGCCGGCAGCGCGGAAGCCGATGGTGAGAAGGGCCTGGCGCAGCAGCAGGTTGTGCTCGAAGCAGTAGCCGCCGCGTCCCCCCTGCACCAGCTTGCGCTGCAAGGCGCCGGGGTCGAGCAGCGGCGGCCGGCCCAGGAACGGGTCGAGATTCTCGAAGGCGATGGTGCAGGCGTGGCGGCGGACCAGCGCCTGCAGGGTCGCGAGATCCGGCGCGACCGGGCCGTCATGGCCGATGCGGCGGAGATAGGCGTCGAGATCGAAACTATCGGTCATGGCGGCTCCCCTCCCCTGCGGCGCGCGGGGAGAGGAGCCTAACCCAAGGCGGTCAGATCACGAAGTCGATGCCGGGCGGCACCGGGATCGTATGATCCATGGTCAGGGCGGGCACCGGCTCCGTACACGAGCCGACGATGCGGGCGGGGACGCCCACCGCGGTCCGGTGCGGCGGCACCGGGGCCAGCACGACGCTGCCGGCGCCGATCTTGGCGCCCTCGCCGATCTCGATATTGCCGAGGATCTTGGCGCCGGCGCCGATCAGCACGCCATCGCGCACCTTCGGATGGCGGTCGCCGCTTTCCTTGCCGGTGCCGCCGAGGGTGACGCCGTGCAGGATCGAGACGTCGTTGCCGACCACCGCGGTCTCGCCGATGACCACGCCGGTGCCGTGGTCGATCAGCAGCCCCCAGCCGATCCGGGCGGCGGGATGGATGTCGACCCCCATGCTCTCCGACACCCGGCTCTGCAGGAAGCTGGCGAGGGCATGGCGCCCCTGGCCGAGCAGCCAGTGGCCGACCCGGTACCATTGCAGCGCGTGGAAGCCCTTGAAGAACAGGAACGGCGTCAGATGGTTGCGCGCCGCCGGGTCGCGGTCCTTGATGGCGTCGAGGTCGAGCACGGCGTGGGCGGCGATCATCGGGTCGGCGCGCATCGCCTCGGTCGCCAGCGCCAGGAGGCGGTCATGGCAGGCGGTGTCGCATTCCAGCTTGGTGGCCAGCAGGCGGGCGAGCGCATCGCTGAAATCGGCGGCGCCGAGCACGATGCGTTCGACGACCGGAGCCAGGATCGGCTCCTGCCGCGCCAGGACGGCGGCGGAATCGCGCATCAGCGCGAAGACCTCGGCGCCCTTGTCGAACGCAAACGAACCGGCGGCGTCAGCCTTCCGCGCCAGGGCGGTGTCGGGCATGGCCTCTTCCCCTTTGCCGGGCCGGGCGGCGGGGTTCTCCACCCGGCGACGATGATCTTCGGTTGAGATAGGACTTCCTCGCCTGCTTGTCATCAGCGGAGATAAATTCTTCTTCATATACAATCTGTGGTCGCTAATAGCACCTGTTTAACAAATGAAATCCGCATTTCGAAGATCTTGCCGGACCGCGCGGGATCAGGCATGCGCTGTACCGGTTTCAGATCGCAAGCCCGGAGCGCCCCATGCCCGTTGCCGTCTTCGCCTCGGCCACCGACGATCCCGCCCAGTGGCTGCCGGCGCTGCGCGCGGCCATGCCGGCGCTCGAGGTTCGGGTCTGGCCCGAGATCGGCGATCCGGCCGAGATCGACTACGCCATCGTCTGGAAGCCGCCGGCCGGGATGCTGGCCGGGCTGCCGAACCTCAAGGTGATCTATTCGCTCGGCGCCGGCATCGACGCCATGCTGCGCGACCCGACCTTGCCTACCAAAGTGCCGCTGGTCCGGATGGTCGATCTCAGCCTGACCGAGGGCATGGTCGAATATGTCGCGGAGCAGGTGCTGGCGATCCATCGCCAGGCCCGGACCTATCGCGTCCAGCAGGCGGCGCGGATCTGGCAGCAGCACGACCAGAGGCTGGCCCGCGACGTCACCGTCGGCATTCTCGGCCTCGGCACGCTGGGCGGCGCCGTGGCGCGGGCGCTGAAGGCCCTGAACTTCCGGGTCGTGGGCTGGAGCCGTACGCCCAAGGCGGTCGAGGGCGTGGAAGGCTTCGCCGGCGCGGCACAGCTCGACGCCTTCCTGGCCCGGTCCGAGATCCTGGTCTGCCTGCTGCCGCTGACGGCGGAGACCGAGAACATCCTCGACCGCCGGCTGTTCGCGGCCCTGCCGCGCGGCGCCTGGGTGATCAATGCCGGCCGCGGCCATCACCTGGTTGATGCCGACCTGATCGCGGCGCTCGATTCCGGCCATCTCGCCGGCGCAGTGCTGGACGTGTTCCGGACCGAGCCGCTGCCGCCCGACCACCCGTTCTGGCGCCATCCGAAGATCGTGCTGACCCCGCACATCGCCGCCAACAACAACGCCAAATACGCGACGCTGCGCTTGGCCGAGCAGATCGCCCGCTTCGAGCGCGGCGAGCCGATGGAGGACGTGGTCGACCGCTCGCGGGGGTACTAAGCGAACCGCCGCACCGCGACGATGCCCCTGCCCTCCTCCGCCGCGACGCGGGCGGCAACCTCGCGCGCGGGGTCGAGCGAGACGGCCATCGCCCTGGCATTGGCATGGATCAGGGTCTCGCCGTCGACCATCAGCCCGACATGGCCGGGGAAATAGACCAGGTCGCCGCGCCGCAGCCCGACCTTCTCATCCGTTCCCACCAGGCCCCCGGCAGTCTGCACCTGGCGGTAGGTGTCGCGCTCGATGGCGATGCCGGCGGCGGCATGAGCGAGCTGGGCCAGGCCGGAGCAGTCGATGCCGAGGCTGGAGCGCCCGCCCCAGAGATAGGGCACGCCGAGGAAGCGCTGCGCCGTCGCCACCACGTCGGGCTCGACCGCGTCGATGGACCCCAGCGCCACCTCCGGCAGCCAGCCGCCGGGCTCTCCGGCCTCGCGGATCCGGGCATAGCCCTTCACCGTCTCCACCACCTCGACCGGGCTGCGGAAGCTGAGGGCGCGGATCGGCGGGCGCTTGAAATCCGGCGCGGGATAGAGGAAGGCGCGGAAGGCCCGGACCCGGTGGGTGGGCGCGGCGATCCGGTCGCTCAGCGCCGCCGCCTCGACATAGCCGACATAGCCGTCCGCCGTGAGCTGGCCCCAGGCCCAGCCGTCCTTGACCTCGTAGACCGTGATGGTCTCGCCATACAGCATCTCGGTCGCCTGACCGAGCGCGGCGTCGGGCGCCGAGCGCATCGGCACGATGCCGCGGATCGCCTGGTGCGACGTGCCGGCGGCGTAGCGTTCCGCCGGATGGATGCCGCGCAGGCTTTCGGCCGCCAGGTCCGGCCGCCACGGCGCCAGGTTGCGGTCGAGCGTGCTCACGAGACCACGCTGATCATGCTGGCCGCCTGCCGCACCAGATCGGCGAAGCCGTCGAGATAGGCCTGGCCGGCCTCGGTCCGCTCGATCAGCACGTTGCGCCGGTCGGCCGGGTCGACGGCGCGCCGGGTCAGGCCCAGCTCGCCCAGCCGGTCGAGCGCGCGGGTCACCGCGGGCTTCGAGATATGCAGGGTCGAGGACAGGCCGCGCACCGTGTGCGGCGCCGGGGTCAGATAGATGGTGAGCAGGAGCGCGATCTGCCGCGACGACAGGTCCGGCGCTTCGCGCCGGACCGCCGCGGTCAGGGCGTGGCGCCACAGCTCCAGCGCCTGGTGCGAGGTCAGCGCGACGGTCATGCCGTCCTCTCCCCCGGCTCCGGCGATACGGTCGATCGAATCAGCGCCGGCCTCCAAAATGCTCCTCCAGCAGGGCGTAGACGGCCCGCATCGTCATCGCCTCACCGCCCTTCGGCCGGCCCGGACGGTCGGTGCCGTTCCAGGCATAGAGGTCGATATGCGCCCAGGGCACGCCCGGAGCCACGAAGCGCTCCAGGAACAGCGCCGCCGTGATGGCTCCGCCGAAGCGCGTGTCGGGCGCGTTGTTGATGTCGGCGATGCCGGATTTCAGCAGCCGGTTGTAGGGCTGCCACAGCGGCAGGCGCCACAGCGGGTCGTCGACCCGGCGGGACGCCGCGACCAGCGCGTCGGCGGTGGCGTCGTCGTTCGAGAACATCGCCGGCAGGTCGGTGCCGAGGGCGACCCGGGCCGCGCCGGTCAGGGTCGCGAAGTCGACGATGATCTCCGGCTTCTCCGACGACGCCTCCTCCAGCGCGTCGCACAGCACCAGGCGGCCCTCGGCGTCGGTGTTGCCGATCTCGACCGTCAGCCCCTTGCGGCTGCGATAGACGTCCATCGGCCGGAAGGCGTCGCCGGAGACCGCGTTCTCGACCGCCGGCACCAGCACCCGCAGCCGTACCGGCAGCTGCGCCATCATCACCATCCGCGCCACGCCGAGCGCATGCGCGGCGCCACCCATGTCCTTCTTCATGAGCAGCATGTTGCCGGCGTCCTTGAGGTCGAGGCCGCCCGAATCGAAGCACACGCCCTTGCCGACCAGCGTCACCTTCGGCGCCGAGGGATCGCCCCAGGTGATATCGATCAGCCGCGGCGCCCGGCCGGAGGCTCGGCCGACGGCGTGGATCAGGGGATAGTTGCGGGTCAGGAGATCGTCGCCGACGGTGACGCTGAACTGCGCGCCGAACTCCCTGGCCAGCGCCTCCGCCGCCGCGGCCAGCTCGGCCGGGCCGAGGTCGTTGGCCGGGGTGTTGACCAGGTCGCGCACCAGCGTGGTGGCGCTGGCCGCGCGCTCGACCGCGGCGCGGTCGGCCGCCTTCGGCCAGACCAGCTTGGCCGAGGCGCGGTCCGGCCCCTTGTAGCGGCCGAAATGATAACCGCCGAGCGCCCAGCCGAAGGCGGCGGCGGTCGCGGTCGCCGGCTCGGCCGAATCATCCAGCGCGTAGGTGCCGGCCGGCAGCGTCGTCGGCAGGCCGCCGAAGGCCCAGGCATCGGCCGCGTGATCGAGGCCGACCAGGATCGCGGCGACCCGGCCGCCCTCGCCCGGCAGCGCCAGGATGCGGCCCGATTCCGCGGTGAAGCCGTGCGCCTCGGCCCAGGCGCGGTGCGCCGGCGTCGCGGCGGCGCGCCAGCCCTCCAGAGTCGCCTTGGTGAGGGGAATCAGAGAGACGGTCTCTCCCTCGGCGGCATCGACCAGATTCGGCAGCACGGCGCAGGCCTTCTTGCGTTCGGAAACTCGGGGCGGCACACCATGCTCCAGCCCGTTTCCCTTGCCAACCCCTTGGACCACCATGCCCGATCTGCGCCTCGTCATCGGCAACAAGCGCTACTCCTCCTGGTCGCTGCGGCCCTGGCTGGCCCTGGTGCATCACGGCGTCCCATTCGAGGAGATCCTGATCCCGCTCTACCGCGAGGGGTCGAAGGAGGCGATCCTGCGCCATTCGCCGAGCGGCAAGGTGCCGGCGCTGATCGACGGCGGGACGACGGTCTGGGACAGCCTGGCGATTCTCGAATACCTGGCCGAGCGCTTCCCGGAGCGGGATCTGTGGCCGCGCGACCCGGCGCGCCGGGCGCTGGCGCGGTCGATCTCGGCCGAGATGCACAGCGGCTTCGCCAGCCTGCGCAGCGAGCTGCCCATGGACCTGGCCCCGCCCGATCTCGGCCGGTCCCGCAGTGATGCCACCGAGGCTGACATCGCCCGGGTCTCGACGATCTGGCGGCAGTGCCGCGCGGCGGCCGGCGCCCAAGGCCCCTTCCTGTTCGGCGCCTTCGGCGCGGCCGATTGCATGTATGCGCCGGTGGTGCTGCGCCTCGACCGCTACCGGGTGCCGCTCGACCCGGCCTGCCGGGCCTATGCCGACGCGATCCTGGACCTGCCGGCGATGCGGCGCTGGGTCGAGGCGGGGATGGCCGAACCCTGGGTGCTGACGTTCTGATACCGTCAACAAATCGTCATTGCGAGCGTAGCGAAGCAATCCAGGGCGGCTCGCACCGGCCCCTGGATTGCTTCGTCGGCTTCGCCTCCTCGCAATGACGATGAGAGACAGGCGCCTTGGAATCGGCGTGCCGGTCTCAGCCCTTCCCGATATCCTCGATCTCGAACGGCGTGGTCTGGTAGAGCTGGTTGATCCAGTTGCCGAACAGCAGATGCGCGTGGCTGCGCCACCGGTTCTGGGGCCGGCGCTCGGGGTCGTTCCCCGGGAAATAGTCATGCGGCAGGGCGATCGGCTTGCCGGCGGCGACATCGCGGAAATACTCGTCGCCGAGCGTGTCGGTGTCGTATTCGACATGGTTGAACATGTGGAGCGACCGCCGGCCCGGATCCTCCAGCAGGCATAGCCCTGCCTCATCCGAGTCCATCAGGACCTTCATCCCGCTCTCGGGCGGGATGTCCTCGCGCCGCGTCTCCGTCCAGCGCGACACGGGAATGGTGAAATCATCGGAGAAGCCGCGCAGATAGGGCGAGGCCGGTTCAACGATGCGGTGGCGGTACACGCCGAACTTCTTCTGGGGCAGCGCATGCTTGGGCACGCCGTGGAAATGATGCACGGCCGCCTGGGCGCCCCAGCAGATGTTGAAGCAGCCGTGGACGTTGGTCTGCGTCCAGTCGAAGACGCGGCGCAGCTCGTCCCAATAGGTCACCTGCTCGAACGCCATCGTTTCCACCGGGGCGCCGGTGACGATGAAGCCGTCGAACTTCTCCGTCCGCACGTCCTCCCAGTCGCGGTAGAAGGACAGGATGTGGTCGCTGGGCGTGTTGCGCGGGACGTGGCGGGTCATCTTGACCAGCGTCAGCTCGACCTGCAGCGGCGACGCGCCGAGCAGCCGGGCGAACTGGGTCTCGGTCTTGACCTTGTTCGGCATCAGATTCAGCAGGCCGATCCGCATCGGCCGGATGTCCTGCCGTACGGCGTCCGCCTCGAGCATCACCATGACCCCTTCCGCTTCGAGGACGGAACGGGCGGGCAGGTCGTTCGGAATCTTGATCGGCATTGTCTCGGTCTGTTCCACGTGTCGTGGGCAGGACCGAGTGTGGAAGGACCCGTTTGGTTGTCGGTTCGACCACATCCTCCCTTGCGGGAGCGCCACCTTGCTCGGGTAAGCAGGTTGGCGTCGGGCAGTGCCCAACTCCTGATGCACCACCCGTTGTAAGGGGTCAGCCGACTCTTTTCAATCGGCGAACCGAAGCCGTCTCCGGCAGGGAAGCGACCGCATGCCCGGCGCGCCGATCGTCAGGGCGTGGCCCTGGCGGGCAGGCTCAGCATCGCATGCTCGGCGTAGTAGCGGGCGGCGCCCGGATGCAGCGGCACACCCAGGCCGCGGGTGGCGCCCTCGAGCGCGACCTCCTTGCCACGCGGATGGCCCCCCGCCAGCAGCTCCAGCGTCGTCTTCTGCCACAGTGCCCGGGTGATCTCGTACACCGTGGCCTCGGCGATCCGATCGGCGACCAGCCAGATCGCCCCGACCGACAGCGTCGGCACCGCGGCGGCGCTGCCCTCGTAGCTGCCCGTGGGAATAGGCTCCTGGGTGAAGAACGGCACCTTGGCGACCAGCGCCTCGGCCTCCGGCCCCTCGATCGGCAGCAGCCGGACCGGCCGCCGCCGGGCCAGGTCGGCGATCACCCCGAGCGGCGGACCGCCGGTCATCACCATGGCGTCGAGCCCGCCTTCGGCCAGGAGATCGGCAGAAGGCTCCGGCCGCTCGTAGATCTCGGCCACATCCGTCTCCTTGAGGCCGTAGGCGGCCAGGATCAGGCGCATGTCGTAGATCGTGCCGGAGCCTTCGGCGCCGACCGAGACGCGCTTGCCCTTGAGGTCCGCCACCGACCGCGCCGGACTGTCGGCCGGCACCACGATGTGGACGAATTCGGAAAAGAGATGGGCGATGGCGCGCAGCCCGGTCACCGGCGGCTGGCCGGCGAAGGGCCCCTCACCGGTATAGGCGGCGAAGGCCACGTCGGCCTGAGCGAGGCCGGAATCGAACTCGCCGTCGCGGATCCGCCGGATGTTGTCGATCGATCCGGCGCTGGCCTGGGCCACCGCGATCAGGCCGGAGACGCCGCAGGAACCGCCGGCGCTGCCGCAGGGCGGCAGGCCGGGCGGGCCGGAGATGGCGCCGGCGAGGATGCCGCCGATCGGGAAATAGGTGCCGCCGGTGGTGCCGGTGCCGATCCGGAAGAAGACCGGATCCTGCGCCCGCGCCGGCCCCACGCCGCCGAGCCCCGCCGCGGCCAGCCCGGCGGCGGGGAGGACGCTGGTCAGGAGGCGGCGGCGGGTGAGCGGCATGGCAGATCCCCTAGGCGGCGTCGCGCATGGTCGGCGGTATCTCGTCGGGCGCGCGCGGGTCGAGCTCGACAGCGACCGGCGTGGTGGTTGGCACGGCGACGAAGCTGCCCTGCTCCTCGTTCGGCTTCGCCACCCGCCGGGTCATCCGGTAGATCGTGAACAGGGCCAGCAGCGCCGCGACCGCGCCGGTCCAGGCGAACAGGCCGGCCGGGCCGAACAGGCCCATGACGCGGGACGCTGCGATCGGGCCGAGCACGGCGCCGGTGCCGTAGCAGAGCAGCAGGCCGGCCGCCGCCGGCACCAGCTGCTCCGGCGACATGAAGTCGTTGGCGTGGCTGAGGCTGAGCGGGTAGATCGCATAGGACAGGCCGCCGAAGGCCGCGAGCAGCACCAGCAGCAGGATCGGCGACAGGCCGCCCAGGAACGCGAGGGCGGTGCTGACCAGCGCGAGGGCGATGCCGATGCCCAGGATCACCTGGCGGCGGTCGAACCGGTCGGACAGCCGGCCCACCGGATATTGCAGCAGGAAGCCGGCGAAGATCGCCGTCATCATGAAGCCGGCCACCCATTCCGGCGAGGGATCGATGGTGCGGGCATAGACCGGGCCCATGCCGGAGAAGGCGGCGCTGATCAGCCCGACCGAGAAGCAGCCAGCGACGCCGAGCGGCGAGATCGCGGTCAGCCGGCGCAGGCCGAAGCGCTTGACCTTGATCACCGGCGGCGTCTCCACCGGCGTCAGCGACAGCGGCACCAGCGACAGCGACACCAGCATCGCCACCACCGAGAACAGGGCGAAGCTGGCCGGGTCCATCGCCGTCAGCCAGGGCTGCGACAGGCCGAAGGCGGTGTAGTTGACCGCCATGTAGGAGGACATCACCCGGCCGCGCACGGCGTTCACCGCGCGGGCGTTCAGCCAGCTCTCGATGATCGTGAACAGCACCGCCATGCTGATGCCGGTGATCAGGCGCAGCGCCGCCCACACCACCGGGTCGACCCACAGCGCATGGACCAGCGACGTCGCCGAGGCGATCGCGGCGAAGGCGGCGAAGGTGCGGATATGGCCGACCAGCAGCACGATCCGGGGGCAGATCAGGGTGCCGAGGGCGAAGCCGGCGGAATAGAAGGCCAGAACCAGCCCGATGGTGCCGACGCCGAAGCCGTCGAGATCCATCCGCACCGCCACCAGCGTGCCGAACAGCCCGTTGCCCATGATCATGATCGCGGCGCTGAGCAGGAGCGGCGCCACGGCCAGGAGGACCGAGCCGAGGGAGGGTGTCGGAGAAGCGGAATCGGTGGCGGCCATCACGTCCGTTCTAGGTCGGCCGAAGGGGCGGGGCCAGGGAAGATTCGTGACGATTTCGGGGCAGGCCGGCGCGGTCGGCACCGGCCTGCAGATAAGGTGGGGCGGAGGGGCGAACGGACCAGCCCCGCTGCCCGGGATCAGCCGCCGCGCTTCGGCCGGTAGAAGACGTGGTCGCCGATCGCGGCGGTGCGGCGGAATCGGTTGGTCCAGGCCGGCATGCCGCGGCCAAGCGCCCGCATCGCCGCCGGGGCGAGGAAATACTGGGCGCCGTCGGTCGGGTCGTCGGCGAAATAGCCGTCCAGCATCTGCCAGACCACAAGGCGCGCGGTGCGCTGCAGGATCTCGTCCTGGGCGCTCAGCGGCGATGGGAACTTCGGCATGCCGCCGCCGCGCACCGCCTTGGCGAAGGCGCGGAAGCGCGGGCGCTGCAGCGGTTCGAACTGGCCTGGATCGGCCAGAACCTCGCAGGGCGAATCGCCGAAGTCGTTCGCCACGGCGATGCGGTTCATCACCACCCAGATCACCGCCGCCATGCCGCGCGTGCCCTGGTTGCCGGCCTCGGCATAGGCGGTGAAGGCGAGGCAGCGCAGCGCGCGCTCGGCCTCTTCCGGCCCGGCCGGCAGGGGCACGCCGCCGATCGACAGCGGCTGCGCCCCATGGCGCCGCAGCAGCGGTGACGGCTGGTCGAGCGCGGCGCCGCGGCCGGAGACGAAGATGGTGCAGGCGAGGTCGCCGGGACCGCAGCCGGTCAGGCGGCGGCCGGCGCCGTCGGCCTCGGCGCCGCGCAGCCAGGGCACGCCGGCCGGCTCGAGCAGCGACACGGCGCGAGCCAAGGCGACATCCAGCCGCTCCATCGTCTCCGGCTCCGGCCGGTCAACCCGCAGCAGCGAGGAGCGCGGTCGGGCCCAGACCGGCACGGTGCCGGAAGCGGAAGGCAGCATCGGGTCCACGGCGTCCGTCTCCACCATCGCCGGGCCCGATGCGGGCTGCACCGCGTCGGGCTGGACTTGCGCGGGCTCGGCCGTGCCCGGGACCACCGGCACCACCGGCGCGAGCGCCAGGGCCGAAGCCAGCGGCTCGGCCAGGCGGGCCGGCGTGTCGATACGCTCGGCCTCGGCGTCCGGGCCCGGCAGTCTGACCGGCACCAGCACGGGCGCGGCCTCCTGCGGCTGTGGCGCAGGGCGCGTCACCTCCTGCAGCGCACCGGCCCAGGGGTCGAGCGGGGCCTGCGACGGCTCGGCGGCGAGCGGCGCAGCGGCGAAGGCGGAGCCGAACAGGACCTGCAGCGGACTTGGGTCCGGCGCCGGTGCCGGCGGGGGCGGCGCCGTCTCGGCCAGGCGCCGCGACGTGGCGACCGCCGGCTGTGGCCGCGCCGCCTCCGCCGGATCGAGCAGGCGCGCGGGCTCGACCGCGATCCCGGCGAGATCGACGGCGACGACGGGCGGCGATGACGGGCGCGCAGAATCGATCGCGATGGCACCGCCCAAGACGATGGCCCCGGTCAGAGCGATCGACAGAAGAAGGAGGCCCTTCGACGTCATGCCCGCCTCCCCCGCAGTTGACGCGCGGGGCGGAGCCCGTCCGGGCACAATCCGCCCGGCGTCGCCGGGAGACGGGGCAACGTTCTGCGCCGGCGATCGGGCCCGGGAGCGTTCTCAATGAGTCCCGGAACACCGACCGCCCAAGTGCATTTCATTGCGGTCACAAGGGGCGCGGGTATCATGGCCCACCCTGCGAGTCCAGACGTACGGAAGGTCACATGTCCCGCCAAACCGCTGAAAACCGCCGTTTCGCTTGGGTTCGCCCGGCACGCTTTTTCGCTTTTTTTGTCGCGATTGCCACCTTTCCGGCCCTGGCGCAGGACAAGCCCGCCGCCGAGTCGGCGCCGAAGGAGGCCATCGATATCGAGCTGAACAAGCTCGAACCCGGCAACAACGGCTGCCGGGCCTTCATGGTCATGCGCAACGGCACCGCCCGCAGCTACAGCAATCTGCAGCTCGACCTCGTGATCTTCGATCCCAAGAGCATCATCGTCGACCAGCTGGCCGTGGACATGGCCCCGTTGAGCGCGGGCAAGACCATGGTCAAGGTGTTCGAGATCGCCGGGCATGATTGCGGGAATTTCGGTCGTGTCCTGCTGAACGATGTGCTGACTTGCAAGGCGGGGGAGGCAGCGGTCGAACACTGCATCGATCTTTTGGTTCCCACCAGCCGAGCGGCGATCGGTTTCATCAAGTAAAATGGGCCAGATCATGGCAGTGGACCCGCAGATCGCACTCATGCTGGGCCGGATCGCCGCCGTCACCGCGGACACGCCGCCGACTCAGCAGCTGTCCCCGGCCGAAGCGCGCCGCGCCATGGCCGCGGTCCTGCCGCTGCTGAACGAGCACGCGCCGGCGGTGGCGCGGGTCGAGGACCGCGCCCTGCCCGGCCCGGCGGGACCGATTGCCGCACGGCTCTACGACCCTGGTACTGCGGACCCTTCGCCCGCCATCGTCTATATCCATGGCGGTGGCTGGGTGCTGTGCGACCTCGACAGCCATGACGGGGTCTGCCGGGAGCTGGCGCAACGGTCCGGCCTCAAGGTGGTCAGCATCGAGTACCGGCTGGCGCCGGAGAATCCGTTCCCGGCCCCGCTCGAGGACTGTGTCGCGGCGGTGCGCTGGCTCGCCGCCCATGGCCGCGACTGGGGCATCGATCCCGACCGGCTGGTGATCGCCGGCGATTCCGCCGGCGCCAATCTCTCGCTCGCCACCCTGCTGTCGCTGCGCGACGCCGGCGAACGGCCGCTGCGCGCGGCGGCTCTGGTCTATGGCGTGTTCGCGCCCGACCACGACACGCCGTCGCATCTCGCCTATGGCGGCGACGACCGGTATTTCCTGTCCACCGCCGAGATGGAGTGGTTCTGGGGCCATTACGTCCCGGCCGGTATCGACCGGCGCGCGCCGCTGGCCGCGCCGCTCTACGCCGATCTCGCCGGCCTGCCGCCGCTGTACCTGACCGCGGCGGAATATGACTGCCTGAGAAGCGACACCGAGCAGCTGGCCTACCGCTTGGCCGTGGCCGGGCAGCCGCACGAGTTCCGGCTGTGGCGCAGCATGATCCACGCCTGCCTGCACATGGCCGGCACTGTCGAGGCGATGCGGGCCGAGATCGACCACCTGGCCGCCTTCCTGCGCCTCCAGGCCACGGCATGAGCCGCCCCCCGCGTCCGCCGAAGGGTCGGGGCCGGCAGCCGGGCGGCCCGGCCGAACCGCGCTCCGGCAAGCCTGGTCGTGCCGGCGCCGCGAAGCGGGGTCAGGCGCCCCGCACCTCGGCCCCCGCCAAGGCAGGCAAGGCGCCGAAACCGCGGACCACCCGCCCGGCGCCGAAGGCCGATCCCTATGCTGACGTGCCGGAATGGCGCTGGACCGGCAACGAGCCGGAGCCCGACCGCCCGCCGCGGCGCGGCCGCCCGCGGCAGGCCGCGGCGGAGGAGGAGCCGGCACGGCCGCAGGCCCGATCCGCCAAGCCGGCCGGCCGATCCACCCGCCCCCGGGCAGATGCCGAGACGCCGCCGCGCGAGCGCTGGCGCGAGGAGCGGCGGAAGCGCCCGACGCCGGAGCCGGAGCAGTGCCGCTATGTCGCCTTTCACAAGCCGTATGGCGTGCTGAGCCAGTTCACGCCGGAGGGGCGATGGCGCGGCCTCGGCGAGTTCGGACTGCCGCCCGGGGTCTATGCCGCCGGCCGGCTGGACGCCGACAGCGAGGGCCTGCTGCTGCTGACCGATGACGGGCCGCTGATCAAGCGCCTGCTGGACCCGAAGCACGGCCATCCCCGCACCTATCTGACGCAGGTCGAGGGCGAGCCGGAGGCGGCGGCCCTGGCCGCCCTGGCCGCCGGGCCGGTGCTGTCGGACGGCCCCACCCGCCCCTGCGAGGTCGAGCTTCTGGCGGAGGACCCCGAGCTGCCGCCGCGCGACCCGCCGATCCGGTTCCGCAAGTCGGTCCCGACCGCCTGGCTGCGCCTGACCCTGACCGAGGGCCGCAACCGCCAGGTGCGGCGGATGACGGCGGCGGTCGGCCACCCGACCTTGCGCCTGGTCCGCGTCGCCATCGGCGGCCTCACTCTGGGTGAGCTGGCGCCCGGAACCTGGACCTTCGTCGATCGCGAGATGGTGCTGCCGGCGCTGCGTTGATCGCGGCCGAGTGACCGGAAGATGACGTGAAATTCACGGGTGCCTGCCGGTGGGTCAAGATATGACGATGTCGTATCCGGAGATCCGCCGGAAACGGGGCCCGCCATGAAACCGAGCACGCGCCAGTTCTGGAAAGACTTCTTCGCCCTCCTGATGCCGTTCTGGCGGTCGCGCGAGAAATGGCCGGCGATCGGACTTCTGGCCGCCGTGCTCGCACTGACCCTCGGCGCCGTCTTCCTGAACGTGCAGTACAGCTTCTGGTACAACCGCTTCTACACGGCCCTGCAGAACTACGATTATGGCGGGTTCGTGCGCGAGCTGCTGGTCTTCTGCGGCCTTGCTGCCGCGTTCATCCTGGTCGGGGTCTATCGTCTATACCTGAACCAGTGGCTGCAGATCCGCTGGCGCCGCTGGCTGACCGATCACCTGCTCGAGGCCTGGATGTCGGATCGGGCCTACTATCGCCAGCAGTTCGGAAGCACCACCGACAACCCGGACCAGCGCATCGCTGAGGATATCCGGCTGTTCATCAGCTCGACGCTGAGCCTCACCCTGGGGTTCATCGGCAATCTCGTCAACCTCGTCTCCTTCATCGCCATTCTCTGGACCCTCGCCGGACCACTGTCGATCCCGGTGTTCGGCACCGAGATCGTCATTCCCCATTTCATGCTTTGGGGCGCGGTCGTCTATGCGGTGGCCGGCACCTGGCTGACCCATCTGATCGGCCGCCCGCTGATCCGGCTGAATTTCCAGCAGCAGCAGCGCGAGGCGGACTTCCGCTTCGGCCTCGTCCGCTTCCGCGAGAGCACGGAGTCGGTTGCGCTCTACAACGGCGAGGTCGCGGAGAAGCAGGGCCTGCTGGCGCTGTTCCGCGGAGTGATGGATAACTGGTACGCCATCATGATCCGGCAGAAGAAGCTGACTTTTATGACCGTGGGCTACAGCCAAATCGCGGTCGTGTTCCCGATCATCCTGTCGGCCCCGCAGTACTTCGCCAAATCTATCACGCTGGGCGGCCTGCTGCAGACGATACAAGCCTTCGGTCAGGTTCAGGACGGGCTGTCCTGGTTTGTCGACGCCTACACCACGCTAGCCGACTGGAAGGCCACGGTCGACCGCCTCACCGGCTTCCGCCGCAGTATCGAAGCAGCCCGGGCCCAGGCGCAGTCCACCGAAATCGACGTCGCGCACCATGCACAGGACGACCTTACCGTCGACACAGTCCAGCTCGCCCTGCCCGATGGTCAGCCGCTGGTCGAGGGGCATGCCCTGTCCGTCCGCCCGGGCGACCGGCTGCTGCTGACCGGCCCGTCCGGCGCCGGCAAGAGCACGCTGTTCCGGGCCCTGGCCGGGATCTGGCCCTTCGGCCGGGCGAAGATCCGCATCCCGAAGGACGCCCAAGTGCTGTTCCTGCCGCAACGGCCCTACCTGCCGCTGGGCACGCTGCACGCCGCCGTCGCCTACCCGGCCAAGCCCGAGGAGGTGCCCGCCGACACCGCGGCCGAGGCGCTTCGCGCGGTCGACCTCGGCCATCTGGTGCCGGCGCTGGCGCAGGAGGAGTCCTGGGCCCGGCGCCTGTCGCCGGGCGAGCAGCAGCGCCTCGCCATCGCCCGGGCGATCCTGATGAAGCCGGACTGGCTGTTCCTGGACGAGGCAACCAGCGCACTGGACGAAGCGACCGAGCAGCGGATGTTCGCGCTGCTGCGCGACCGGCTGCCCGGCACCACCTGGCTGACCATCTCGCACGACCCCAAGGTCGCCGCCTTCCACGACCGCCGCTGGCGGATCGAGAAGGAGGGCACGGCGCCCGCACGCCTGGTCGAGGTGCCCACGGCCGCGGCGGCCTGAGGGCCACTCCCGCCGTCATCGCGAGGCGCGAAGCGCCGCGGCGATCCGGGGGCCGGAGCCGCTGGATCGCCTCGCTGCGCTCGCGATGACGCGCATATTTAAGGATTGACTTATTTAAGTGATGCCTTCATAAGAGAGCCATGCACGCCTTCGCCGCCCTCGCCGACCCCACCCGGCTTCGGATCGTGGAGATGCTGGCGGCGGGGGAGCGCAGCGCCGGCGAGATCGCCGCCGAGTTCGCGATGAGCGGGCCGGCGGTCTCCCAGCACCTCAAGGTGCTGCGCGAGGCCGGGCTGATCACCGTCCGGGCCGAGGCGCAGCGGCGCATCTACGCGCTCGAACCCAAGGCCTTCGATGCGCTGGACGAATGGCTGCGCCGGATCCGCCGCTTCTGGGGCGGCCGGCTGGACGAGCTGGAGCGGCAGCTGCGCGCCGCCCCCACCGACAGGGGAGAGACACCATGAACGATTACGGCACCATCACCGTCCCCGGCGCAGTCCGGTTCGAGCGGCTGCTGCCCGGCCCGATCGAGCGGGTCTGGGCCTATCTGACGGAGTCCGACAAGCGCCGCACCTGGCTCGCCCGCGGCGCCGTCGAGCCCCGCGACGGCGGCCAGGTGGAGCTGCATTTTCTCCATTCCGAGCTGTCGCCGCTGCCGGACGAGATCCCGGCCAAGTACAAGTCCCTGGAGAAGGGCGCCAGCTTCACCGCCCGGGTCACACGCTGGGAACCGCCGCGGCTGTTGAGCCACAGCTGGCCCGAACCGTCCGGCGGCGAGTCGGAGGTGACTTTCGAGCTGACGCCGCAGGGTGAGGACGTTCTGCTGGTGCTGACCCACCGCCGGATCACGCCGGAGAAGATGGTGAGCGTCGCCGGCGGCTGGCACACCCATCTCGACATTCTGGTCGACCGGCTGCACGGCCGGGTGCCGCAGCCTTTCTTCATCACCCATACGCGGCTGGCGGGCGAATACGAGAAGCGCATCGCCGCGGCGAGCTGACAATCCCGATCGGAGGAACCGCCATGACCCCGTCCTTCACCGGCGGCCGCAACATCGCGCTGAAGGTGCCACCGCACCAGTACGACGCCACCGTCCGCTTCTATCGCGACGTGATCGGCCTGAAGCCGCTGGACAATCACCCGCCTGCGGTCGGCTTCCAATTCGGCGCCAACCAGCTGTGGATCGACCGCGTCGACGCCCTCAGCCAGGCCGAGCTGTGGCTGGAGATCGTGACCGACGACGTGCCGAAGGCGGCCGAGCATTTCGCCGCCTCCGGCGTGGCCCGACGCGACGAGATCGAACGCCTGCCCGACGGCTTCGAAGGCTTCTGGATCTCGGATCCGGCCGGGATCATCCACATCGTCTCGGGAGAGCGCAGCCAGTATTGAAAGGCCAGCTTGCCGCCGGATCCGCCGGCGCGAGCCCCCTCACCTCCCGTCGCTTCGCGCCGGGCCCCTCCCTCTCCCCAAGGAGAGGGAAAGGAAAAGCGCCGTTCCATCACCTCTCCTCGGGGAGAGGTCGAAATCGCGGCACGCGATTTCGGGTGAGGGGGCGGCGCCGGCCCATCCGCCTGAGCGCCCCTCCCTCACGCCCCCTTCGGCTCCGTCGTCAGCGGCAGCAGCCGGGCGTGCGACGCCTCCAGCAGCCGCACCATCGCCGCCGCCGCCGCCTCCGGCTGCCGGCCGATGATCGCGGTGCGCACCGCGTCGTGCAGCGCCACGTCCTCGCTCGGCCGGGCAGCGTGGCGCTGCAGCATCTCCGACGACACCCTGAGCGCCGACTTCACCGCGGCCCCGATGGTCACGAACAGGCCGTTGTGCGAGGCGGTGATGATGGCGAGGTGGAACTCCAAAGCCGCCTCGGACGCCACCTTCACAGGCTGCTTCTCCTCATAGGCACGCGCCAGCTGCTGGAAATGGTGCTCGATCGCCGCGTGGTCCTCGGCCGTGCCGTCGCGCGTCGCGAGGTATGACGCCCGCGGCTCGAAGCACATCCGCATCTCGAAGATGTCCTCGACGATCTTGGCGTCGAACTGCGCCTGCAGCCGCCAGGCCAGCACGTCGCGGTCCAGGAGGTTCCATTCCCCGAAGGGCAGCACCCTTGTGCCGGTCTTCGGCGACACCTCGATCAGCCGCTTGCCCGCCAGGCTCTTGATCGCCTCGCGCAGGGTGGTCCGGCTGACGCCGTAGGTCTGGCACAGCTCGCTCTCGATCGGCAGGGAATCGTTCGGCCGGAACTCGCCGGAGACGATCCGCATCCCCAGGCTGTTCGCGACCTGGGAGCTCATCGTCCCGACCAGGACCATCTCTCGTTCCAGCATCCGACCGTCTCCGCCCATGCCCTCTTTTATCGAACAGGCCGGGGAAGCCCCGGTTGACAAAACCCGTCGATCACCCTGATGATCGAATCATATGATAATACCATTGGGGAGGAAATGGGGTGGCCGACATCGAGATCCGGGATGTCAGCAAGCGCTTCGGGCCGGTCACGGTGTTCGACGGCCTGTCGCTGTCGGTCTCTTCGGGCGAGTTCATGGTCTTCCTCGGGCCGTCCGGCTGCGGCAAGTCCACCCTGCTGCGCATGATCGCGGGGCTGGAAACGGTGGACGGCGGCGAGATCCGCATCGCCGGCACCCGGGTCGACACCCTGCCGCCGGGCGCCCGCCGGGTGGCGATGGTGTTCCAGCACTACGCCCTGTACCCCCACATGACGATCTTCGAGAACATGGCGTTCGGGCTGCGCAACATCGGCCTGAAGCAGCCGGAGATCGAACGGCGGGTCCAGGACGCCGCCCGGACGCTGGAGATCGGTGAACTGCTGCAGAGGAAGCCGGGCCAGCTGTCCGGCGGCCAGCGTCAGCGCGTCGCCATCGGCCGCGCCATCGTCAAGGAGCCGCGCGCCTTCCTGTTCGACGAGCCGCTGTCCAACCTGGACGCGGCGCTGCGCGTCCGCACCCGGGTCGAGCTGGCGCGGCTGCACCGGCGCCTCAGCGCCACCATGATCTTCGTCACCCACGACCAGGTCGAGGCAATGACGCTGGCCGACCGGATCGTGGTGATGAACGAGGGCCGGATCGAGCAGGTCGGCACCCCGATGGAGATCTACACCCGGCCGGCCACCAAATTCGTCGCCCGCTTCGTCGGCGTGCCGGCGATGACCTTCCTCGACGCCACCGTCGTGGGCGCGGAAGGCGGCGCCGTGCTGCGCCTGCCGGACGGGACCGAGCTGCGCACGCCGGTGCCGGCCCACGGCCTGCCGGCGAACCGACCGATCACGCTGGGCCTCAGGGCCGAGGCGGTGCGGATCGACGGAGAGGGCGCCCTCCGCGGCACGGTCGAGGTGGTCGAACGGCTGGGCGACCGCACCCATCTGCATGTCCGGCTGCAGGACGGATCGACCCTGATCGCGGAGGATGCGGGCCTGAGCGGCGTCGCGGTCGAGGACCGGGTGGCGCTGCGCATCGACCCCGCCGCCGTCCATCTGTTCGACGCCGACGGCGTCGGCCGCCACGCCGCCTGAGGGAGGGGATGGTGACCGACGCTGCCACCGCCGCCGGCCGCAGCATCGAACGGGCGCAGCGTGTGAGCGGGGCCCGGATCGGGCCGGACTGGCGCAATGCCGGCTTCGTCCTGCCCTTTCTGGTCGTCTATCTGCTGCTGCTGGTCTGGCCGCTGTTCGACGGCATCTGGATCAGCCTGCAGAAGTTCGACATGTTCGACGGCACCGGCGCCTATGCCGGGCTCGTCAACTACAAGCGCCTGTTCGCCGACAAGGTCTTCCTCGGCGCCGTCTGGAACACGGCGCTGTTCGTGCTGATGACGGTGCCGGCCTTCGTCGCCATCGGCCTGGCCCTCGCTTTGGCGCTGAACCGGCCGGGCCGGACCGCCGCCGTCCTGCGCGCCACCTTCTTCGCCACCTCGGTGCTGTCGGTCACCATCGTCACCATCATCTGGAAGATGATGTACCTGACCGACCGCGGCCTCTTGACCAATGTCCTGGCCGCGTTCGGGCAGGCGCCGATCCCGATCCTGAGCGACCCGGACCTCGCCCTGCCCGGCATCGCCGTCGCCACGGTGTGGTGGGGCATCGGCCTGCCGATGATGCTGTTCCTGGCAGCGCTGCAGCAGATCCCGCGCGAGCTGTACGAGGCCGCGGCGCTGGACAGCGCCGGCCGCTGGCGGTCGTTCCGGCACATCACCCTGCCCTCGATCCGGCGGACCGTGGTGCTCGTGGCGGTGGTCGAGATCGTCTACCAGTTCCAGCTGTTCGGGCAGTCCTACCTCTTGACCCGCGGCGGGCCGAACAACGCCACGCGCCCGATCGTGCAGTTCATCTACGAACAGGGCTTCCGCAATTGGGACCTGGGCTACGCCGCCGCGGCGTCCGAGGTGCTGTTCGGGCTGATGCTGATCGCCGCCATGGCGCAGTACCTCCTGACCCGCCGTCGGTCCGAGGGTTGACAGTCATGGCAGCGACGCAAGCTCAGGGCATGGTCGGCCGCAGCTTCGGGGACAGGCTGATCCTCGCCGCCGTCATCCTTCTCGCCGTCGTCTGGGTGGTCCCGGTGGCCTGGATCACCGGCCTGTCCTTCAAGCCGAACAGCGAGCTGATGACCGACACCGGCACGCTGTTCCGGGCGCCCTACACGCTGAAGAACTACACCGACATCCTCGCCAATTCCGGCGTGTTCCGCTGGGTGCTGAACAGCGTGGTCGTGGCGCTGGGCCAGACGCTGGGCGTGCTGGTGCTGGCCTCGCTGGCCGGCTACGGCTTCGCCCGTGCCCAGTTCCCCGGCCGCGGCCTCGTCTTCGCGCTGGTGCTGATCGGCCTCGCCGTGCCGGAGCAGGCGGTGATCATCGCCCGCTTCCAGATGTTCAACGAGCTGAAGATCCACAACTCCTATCTCGGCCTGATCCTGCCGCATCTGTCGGCGCCATTCGGCGTCTTCCTGATGACGCAGTACTTCAAGGCGATCCCGCGCGAGCTCGACGAGGCCGCCCTCCTGGACAACGCCTCGCGCTTCAAGACCTTCTGGCGCGTTCTGCTGCCGCTGACCGTGCCGGCCCAGGCGACGCTGGGGATCTTTACCTTCCTCAGCTCCTGGAACGACTATCTCTGGCCGCTGATCTCCGCCACCAAGCCGGAGATGTTCACCCTGACTGTCGGCCTGGCCTCGACCCAGACCAATTTCGCCCAGTCCGAAGGGCTTGGATACCTGATGGCGCAGTCGGTCTTCGCCGGGCTGCCCGTGCTGATCGTCTACCTGTTCTTCCAGAAATACATCGTCGCCGCCGTCGCCGGGGCCGCCGTCCGCTGAGGCGGCGGGCTTCGGCGGAAACGGCGGGACCACACGGAGGGAGGAGAGCCATGAGAAGCAGCATTGCCCTGGCCCTGACCGGGCTGATCCTGGCCGCCGCCGCAGGCCCCGCCACGGCGCAGGACAAGACCGAGATCTCGCTGTCGCGCTTCTTCGGCGCCTGCGAGGCCGACTACGCCAATGTCACCGACGTCTCGAAGGCGCATGGCGAGTGCGGCATCATCACGGCGCTGATCAACAAGTTCAACGCCGAGACCCCGGACGTCCACGTCAAGGTCGATATCGTCGAGTGGCCCGGCTACGACCAGCTCACGGCCCGGCTGCGCTCCGACGACCCGCCAACCATCTCGGTGATGCATGAGGCGGTGATCAGCGACTACGCCTCGCGCGACCTGCTGGAGCCGCTGGACGAGGACTTCAAAGCGGCCGGCATCGACCTTGCCGACTTCACCGAGGCGGCCCGCACCGGCGTGACCAAGGACGGCAAGATCTACGCCCTGCCCTTCGACACCCACACCTGGCTCTGGCACATCAACCTGAACCTGTTCAAGCAGGCCGGCCTGGTCGGCGACGACGGCAAGCCGATCCTGCCGAAATCGCCGGACGAGCTGCTGGCCCAGGCCAAGCAGTTCCGCGAGAAGACCGGCAAACCCTATTTCGTCCAGGCGACGGTGAACGAGCAGGCGAACTACGCCCGCACCCTCTACACCCTCTTGTACCAGCAGAACTCCGACTTCTTCGCCGATCCGACCCAGATCAAGCTGCAGACGCCGGAGGCCCGCAACGCGGTCGAGCTGTTCAAGGCGATCTACCAGAACGGCGACACCACCAAGGACCAGGACTATGCCGCGGCGACGGCCGGCTTCGCCCAGGGCGACGGCGGCGTCTACATCATGGGCACCTGGCTGATCGACAGCTACAACGAGGAGGCCGCCAAGCCCGGCGGGGCGCTGAGCAACGGCTACTATGTCGTCCCCTTCCCGCAGCTCTATGCCAATTCCAAGGTCTGGGCCGACGGCCACAGCTGGGTCGTGCCCAAGGCGGGCCTCGACGACGCCAAGCGCAAGGCCGCGGTCAAGCTGCTGAAGTTCCTGTGGGACAACGACTTCGAATGGGCCCGCACCGGCCACCTGCCGGTGCGCACATCGGTGGCGACCTCCCAGGCCTTCCTCGACCTGCCGCACCGCAAGGAGATCGTCAGCCTGACCAAGGACGGCACCGCCCTGCCGCAGGCGGTGAAGCGCCAGTTCGGGCTGCAGGAGATCCTGACCGAGGAATTCAACGCCGCGGCGCAGAACCAGAAGACCGTCGACGAGGCCCTGGCCGACGCCGAGAGCCGCGTCAACGAGCTGCTGGCCAACGCCAGGTAGTGCCCCTTCCGGCCGCGCCGTCCGGGCGCGGTCGGCCTTCCTCCCACCACCCGACCGAGACCACCGACCCATGATCTCCGCACGGCTCACCGTCGATCGCGACTTCGTCCTCTCCGACCTCGACCGCCGCGTCTTCGGCGCCTTCGTCGAGCATATGGGCCGCTGCGTCTATGGCGGCATCTTCGAGCCCGGCCACCCGACCGCCGACGCCCGCGGCTTCCGCGGCGACGTGCTGGAGCTGACCCGCGAACTGGGCCCGACCATCATCCGCTACCCCGGCGGCAACTTCCTCTCCGGCTACAACTGGGAGGACGGGGTCGGGCCGGTGGAGCAGCGGCCGGTGCGCCGCGACCTGGCCTGGTTCTCGACCGAGACCAACCGCTTCGGCACCAACGAGTTCATCGACTGGGCCCGCGCCGCTGGGGTCGAGCCGATGCTCGGCGTCAATCTCGGCACCCGCGGGCCGGATGAGGCGCGCCGCTTCCTCGAATACTGCAACCATGCGGGCGGGTCGGCGCTGTCCGACCTGCGCCGGTCGCACGGCCACGCGGCGCCGCACGACGTCAAGTTCTGGTGCCTGGGCAACGAGATGGACGGGCCCTGGCAGATCGGCGCCAAGACTGCCGAGGAATACGGCCGGATCGCACTGGAGACGGCCAAGGTGATGCGCTGGGTCGATCCGACCATCCAGCTCGCCGCCTGCGGCTCGTCCCACCGCAACATGGCGACCTACGGCGCCTGGGAATACGAGGTGCTGGACCACTGCTACGACCAGGTCGACTTCATCTCGCTGCACACCTACTTCAACAACAACGCCGATTCCGCGCCGGAGTATTTCGGCGTGATCGAGCTGATGGATGCCTTCATCAAGGAGGTGGCGGCGATCTGCGACGCGGTCGGGGCCAAGCGCCGGTCGCGCAAGAAGATCATGCTGTCCTTCGACGAGTGGAACGTCTGGTACAAGACCCACAAGATCGAGCATATGCGCAAGCCGGGCTGGCCCGAGGCGCCGCCGCTGATCGAGGAGATCTACAACGCCGAGGATGCGCTGATCGTCGGCGGCGCGCTGATCGCCCTGATGAACAACGCCGACCGGGTGAAGGCCGCCTGCATCGCCCAGCTGGTCAACGTCATCGGCCCGATCATGACCGAGACCGGCGGCGCGGCCTGGCGCCAGACCATCTTCCATCCCTTCGCCCTCGCCTCCCGCCACGGCCACGGCCGGGTGCTGCAGACCAAGGTGGAATCGCCCGGCTACGACGCCGTGTCCTGGCCGGAGATCCCCTATCTCTACGCCACCGTGGTCGATAACCCGGCCGACGGGACGACCGCCGTCTTCGCCCTCAACCGCAGCCTGTCCGACCCGATGGACCTCGACGTCACCCTGCGCGGCCTCGGCGCCGACCGGCGGCTGGTGGAGGCGACCGAGATCCATCACGCCAATCTGAAGGCGGTCAACACCAAGGAGGCGCCGAACACCGTGGCGCCGAAGGCCAACCCCGACGTCACGGTCGACGGCGAGCGGCTGCGGGCGAAGCTGAAGCCGGCCTCCTGGAACGTGATCGTGACCCGGAGTGGACCCAGGGTGTAGCCGGGCGGAGCTATGGAGAGACGTGAAGCTGCATAATCTCTCCGGCAAATAAGTGCCAAACTAGGAACTCATTATCAAATCTGGATCGGGCTTGATCCCGCTCTCCCCTTCCAGCAAGGGGAGAGCGGTTGTTGTCGGTTTCAAAGCTGTGGTTAATCCCGATGTCGCCCAGGTCGGGCTCGGCGGACGCCCCGCACACCGCCTCGGCTGCACCCTTCATCCATCCGAACTCTTGAAACGTGACCCCAAGGGACGGATGGTAAGCATTGCACACCAGCCATCAACTCCTGCCGCATAGCGCGGCCAATCGTGAGCGTAAGCATACACCGGGCCGGATGCGATCCCGTGGTGCTGACCAAAACAACGGATGATGGGGAGGACGCCGTGAGAATCATCAACGTCCTTTGGACGTCGGGCTGGGATTCGACCTATCGCGTGCTCGACGCCTGCGCAACCAGGGGCCTTGCCGTGCAGCCCCATTACATCATAGATCGCGGTCGCTCTTCCCACGCCATGGAGGTCCTGACGATCTGCCTGCTCACTCAGGAGATCGCCGCGCGGTACCCAGGCGTGCGCATTGCGCGCCCGATCCTGACGGAGATGAAAGCGATTCCGGCCGATCCCGACATTACCCAGGCCTACCAGCGGTTGAGTGAGGTCAACGGACTGGGCGAGCAGTATGACTGGCTTCCCCGCTATATGGTGGCGCGGGGGATCCTCGACATGGAACTCTGCGTTCATCAGCAGGATAGAGCGCACCGCTTCATCGCTCCTCTGGCGCGCCGTGACGAGGTGGACGGTGACTCCTTCTATGCGGTCCCTCCCGGAGACGACGACGCGACGTTGATCTTCTCAAAATTCCGCTATCCGGTCCTCGAGATGACCAAGGTCGAGATGCAGGAGGAAGCGCGTCGGAAAGGCTTCCTGGACATCATGGAGCACACCTGGTTCTGTCACACGCCGACCCCGACTGGTGAACCGTGCGGCGTGTGCAACCCCTGCATCTACACTGCCGAGGAAGGGCTTGCCCGCCGCCTACCGGCAGCCTCGTTGCGCCGCCAGAAGTATCGGCGCCCGATCATGAATCTGCGGCGCCGGATGAAGGCGACCGCCCGGCGCACCGCGCTGTGGCTGGGCGTCGCGTAACGGACGCCAGCTGCCGAGAAGCTGACAGACGGAAGAGATGACGAACGGCTTGACGCCGGGCGTCCGGCCCCTTATACGAACGCCCTCGACCCGGCAGCGATGCCGGGCAATTCTTTTTGACCGTGCTTTCGAGGATACGTGCCATGGCGCGACGCTGCCAGGTGACCGGCAAGGGCGTGATGAGTGGAAACAACGTCAGCCACGCCAAGAACAGGACCCGCCGGCGGTTCCTGCCGAACCTGCAGACCACTTCGCTGGTCTCGGAGGTGCTCGGCGTCTCGGTGCGCCTGCGCTTGACCACCAACGGCATCCGCACCATCGAGCATCGCGGCGGCCTCGACGGCTATCTCGTCAGTGTGCCGGATTCGGCCCTGGACGCCGAGCTGCGCGGCCTGAAGCACCGCATCCTCAAGGCCCAGGCCGCCCAGGCCGCCTGATCGGTTTCAGCACGGTTCACGACTGCGCCCGCGGCCCCGCCGCGGGCGTTTCGTTTGTCCGGTTGCCGGCCATGCAGATGTTCGCGTAGCGTTCTCCGATCGAATCGGGAGGCGGCGCGATGACATTGACGCTCTATTCCGGGCCGCTGAGCCTGTTCTCGCGCAAGGTCGAGACCGCCCTGGCCGAGAAGGGCCTGGCCCATGAACGGGTGATGGTGCCCTTCACCCAGACCGAGGGCTACCGCCCGAAGCACCCGGCGGTGCTGGCCGCCAACCCCAAGGGCCAGGTGCCGGTGCTGGTCGACGGCGACCTCACCCTGTTCGATTCGACCGTGATCCTCGAGTATCTCGAGGACGCCTACCCGACGCCGCCGCTGTATCCGCGCGGCGCCGCCGACCGCGCCCGCTGCCGCCTGGTCGAGCTGGAGGCGGACGAGATCGTGATGCCGGACGTCCGGCCGCTGATGCATCGCAGCGAGCCGCCCGACCCGGCCCGGCGCGAGGCGCAGGAGGCCGGCGCGCGCCGGGCCGAGGAGGCGCTGCGCAGCCATTGGCGCCGGCTGGACGCGCGACTGGCCGGCCGCGACTTCCACTTCGACGCGCTGACCGTCGCCGACATCGGCCTGTTCATGACAGTGTTGTTCGCCCAACGGCTGCACGGCCCACGCCTGGACGGGTTCCCGGCCCTGGCGGCGTGGTACGACCGCCTGTCAGCCCGCCCGGCCTTCGCCAAGGTCCTGGCCGAGGTCGCCGCCGCCGACCGCGAGCTGTCGCCGGCTCTCTTCGGTGGATAGGCCGGCTCACCCCCTCACCCGAAATCGCTGACGCGATTTCGACCTCTCCCCAAGGAGAGGTGAAGTGGACGGCGGCTTCCCATTCCCTCTCCTCGGGGAGAGGGAGGGGTCCATTCGCGGCAGCGAATGGGAGGGTGAGGGGGAGGGCCCTACCGCCCCTTCCACACCGGGCGGCGCTTCTCGGCGAAGGCGCGGGCGCCTTCCAGCTGGTCCTCGCTGTCGTAGAGCGCCGCCACGGTCGGGAAGCCGCGGCGCATCACCCGGGCCAGCGCCGCCTGCACCGGCATCGCCTCGCTCTCCCGCGCCACCTCCTTGATCGCGGCGAAGACCAAAGGTGGGCCCTCGGCCAACTGCCGGGCCAAGGCGCGGGCGCGGTCCATCAGCTCCGCCGCCGGCACCACCTGGTTGACCAGGCCCCAGCGCGCCGCCTCCGCCGCCTCCATCCATCGGCCGGTGTAGAGCAGGTCCATCGCCACGTGATAGGGGATGCGGCGCGGCAGCTTGATCGTCGCGGCATCGGCCAGGGTGCCGGCATTGATCTCGGGCAGCGCGAAGCGGGCGTGATCGGCGGCCAGGATCAGGTCGGCGGACAGCGCCAGCTCGAAGCCGCCGCCGACCGCCATACCGTTGACCGCCGCGATCACCGGCTTGTTCAGGCCCGGCAGCTCCTGCAGCCCGCCGAAGCCGCCGATGCCGTAATCCTCGTCCGGCCGGATGCCGCCCGCCGCCACCGCCTTTAGGTCCCAGCCGGCGGAGAAGAAGCGGTCGCCGCCGCCGGTGACGACGGCGACGCGCAGCCCTGGATCATCGCGGAAGCCGGCAAAGACCTCGCCCATGCGGCGGCTGGTGGCGGCGTCGATCGCATTCGCCTTCGGCCGGTCCAGCACCACCTCCAGCACGGCGCCGTCGCGGGTGACGCGCAGGGGATCATCGGTCATCGGCTTCCTCCACCAGTCGCAGCAGGACATCGGCGGCCACGGCGCCGCGGGGCGTCACCATCAGCGGGTTGACGTCGAGCTCGGCCAGCCGGCCGGCATACTCCATGGCGAAATCCTGAACCGCCAGCACCGCCGCAACTGCCGCCTCGACATCACCCGGCGGCCGACCGCGATGGCCGTCCAGCAGCCGGGCAACCTTGAGCGACCGGATCGCCGCCGCGATCTCCGCCCGGCCGGCCGGCAGCGGCAGGATCCGCCGGTCGCCGACCAGCTCGACCAGAGTGCCGCCGGAGCCGAGCACGAGATGCAGCCCGAGCTGCGGGTCGCGGCCGATGCCGACGATCAGCTCCGCCACCGCGTCGCCGACCATGCGCTCGACCAGCAGCGCCTCGCCCAGTCCGGCCAGCGCCTCGGCCGTCTGCCGTACCGCGGCGGCGTCGGCCAGGTTCAGCCGCACGGCGCCGCGTTCGGTCTTGTGCGCCAGATCGGCGCCGGTGGCCTTGAGCACGACCGGGAAGCCGATCGCTTCGGCCGCCGCGACAGCCTCGGCCGGCGTCCGGGCCAGCTGCCCCTCCGGCACCGGCACGCCATACGAGGCCAGACGGCGCTTGCCTTCCCATTCCGGCAGCGTGCGGACCGGCCCCGACGCCATCGGCACCGGCTCGGCCGGCAGCGGGACATCAGCTTCGCGCAGGATGTCGCCCGCCTCCGCCGCCGCGGCGACCGCCGCCAGCGCGTCGTCGATGCCGAGCAGCGGCGCGACGCCGACCGCGATCAGCGCCTCGGCCCGGTCTTCCGGCAGCCCCTCGGGCAGGGAGGCGACCACCGCCGACCTGCGCCCGGTGCGCTGCGACGCCGCGACCAGCGCCTCCAGCGCCGGCATCCACTCGGCATCGCTGCAGCGGTCGCCGCGCGGCAGGTCGAGCACCAGCAGGGTCAGGTCGAAGCCGGCCGCCATCATCGCCGCGAAGGTCTCGGTCATGGCCGGACCATTCGCCCAGATGAAGGTGTGATAATCGAAAGGGTTGGAGATGGTGACGAGCTCCGGCACGGTCGCCGCCACCTGCGCCGCCTGCGCCGGATCGAGCGGCCGGAAGCGCAGCCCGGTGCCGAGCGCGGCGTCGGCGATCAGCGCCGCCTCGCCGCCCGAGCAGCTCATCGAGGCGATGTCGCGGCCGGGCAGCGGCCCGGCGACATGCAGCAGCTTCAGCGCCTCCAGCAGCACCGGCAGCGAGCCGACGCGGACCACACCGATGCGACGCAGGAACGCATCCGTCACCGCATCGCCCCCGGCCAGCGAGGCGGTGTGGCTGAGGGTCAGCCGCGCCCCTTCCGCCGACCGGCCGGTCTTCAGCGCCAGGATCGGCACGCCCCGGCGTCGCGCCCGCGCCGCCGCCCGGGCCAGGCCGGCCGGGTCGGCCAAACCCTCGATGTGCAGGCCGATGGCGCTGACCCGCGGATCGTCCAGCAGCGCCTCGACCATCTCGGCCAGGCCGGCCACTGCCTGGTTGCCCAGCGTCGCGACATAGGCGACCGGCAGGCCGCGCCGCTGCATGGTCAGGTTGACGGCAATGTTGCTGGACTGGGTAACCAGCGCCACGCCGCGCTCCACCCGCTGTCCGCCGTGCTGGTCGGGCCACAGGAGGGCGCCGTCGAGATAGTTGATCACGCCGTAGCAGTTGGGGCCGAGCACCGGCATCGTCCCTGCCGCCGCGACCAGCCGGGCCTGGAGATCGGCGCCTTCCGGCCCGGTCTCGGCGAAGCCGGAGGCGTAGCAGACGGCCCCGCCGGCCCTGCGCTCGGCCAGGGCGGCCGTGACCTCGATCGCGGCGTGCCGGTTGATGCCGAGGAACACGGCGTCCGGCGCGGCCGGCAGCTCGGCGACGCTGCGGAAGGCGGGCAGGCCCTCGACCATGTCGTGCTGCGGATGCACCGGCCAGATCTCGCCGGCGAAGCCCATGCGCCGGCTCTGCCGGATCACCTCCGCCATGCGCCGCCCGATCACGGCAATGGAGCGCGGGCGGAGAAGGCGGGAGAGGTCGAAGCGTCGAGATTGCGCCATCCCCCTCACCCTCCCAAGCCTACGGCTTGGGCCCCTCCCTCTCCCCTGGGGAGAGGGGAAAGGAGACGCGATCCGATTTCCCTCTCCTCGGGGAGAGGGAGGGGCCCGTCGCCCGTAGGGCGATGGGAGGGTGAGGGGGCGGCGCGATATCGCCGGGAAGAACCGCTCACCGCCATCACGCCCCCAGCGGCCGTAGAAGATCCCGGGCGATGATGTGGCGCTGGATCTCGCTGGTGCCGTCCCAGATCCGCTCCACCCGCGCGTCGCGCCAGAAGCGCTCGATCGGCAGGTCGTCCATCAGCCCCATGCCGCCATGGATCTGCAGCGCCGCATCCGTCACCCGGCCCAGCATCTCCGACGCATAGAGCTTGGCCTGGCTGATCGCGCGGTTGGCGTCCTGCCCCTGATTGAGCTGCCAGGCAGCGGCCAGGGTCAACCAGTCGGCCGCGTCGATCTCGGTGATCATGTCGGCCAGCTTGAAGCCGGTGCCCTGGAAGCGGCCGATCGGCTGGCCGAACTGCTTCCGCTGGGCGGCGTAGGCGAGGGCCAGGTCGAAGGCGCGGCGGGCCCGGCCGACGCACATCGCCGCCACCGTCAGGCGGGTGGCGTGCAGCCAGGTGTTGGCCAGGTCGAAGCCCCGCCCCTCCTCGCCCAGCATCTGCGCGGCCGGCACCCGGCAGTCGTCGAAGGTCAGCGTCGCGTTATGGTAGCCGCGGTGGGAGACCGAGTTGTAGCCGGGTCGGATCTCGAAGCCCTTCGTGCCGCGGTCGACCAGGAAGCAGGAGATGCGCTTGCGCCCGGCCTCGTCCTCGCCCGTCGCCGCGAACAGGATGACGAAATCGGCCATATCGGCATGGCTGATGAAATGCTTGGTGCCGTTGATCACCCAGTCGCCGCCGTCGCGCCGGGCGCTGCAGCTCATGCCCCGCAGGTCGGATCCCGCTTCGGGCTCGGTCATCGCCAGAGCGTCGATCGCCTCGCCGCGGACACAGGGCAAGAGGTACCGCTCGCGCTGCTCCGGCGTGCCGGCGCAGAGAATGTTGGACGGCCGCCCCCAGAACAGCGTCAACGCCATCGAGGCGCGGCCGAGCTCGCGCTCCAGGAGCGTGAAGGTCAGATGGTCGAGGCCGCCGCCGCCATACTCCTCCGGGATGTTGGGGGCATAGAAGCCGAGGTCGCGCACCTTGCGCTGGATCTCGCGGCCGAGCTCTCGCGGCACGTGGCCGGTGCGCTCCACCTCGCGCTCCAGCGGCTGCAGTTCGCGCTCGACGAAGCCGCGCACCGTGTCGACGACCAGCTGCTGCTCGTGGCTGAGCCCGAAATCCATCGCCGCCTCCCTGGTTTCCGGAAGGCTATTGCGGCGCCGGCCGAGCGGGCGATACCGTTTCGGAGCTGATCGATACGGGATCGGAACATGGCCGAGCCGCGGCGGATCGATATCCTGGTGCTGGACGCCTTCTCCAACCTGACCCTGGCCGCGCTGGTCGAGCCGCTGCGCGCCGCCAACCGCATGGCGGGGCGGCGGCTGTTCGACTGGTCGGTGCTGAGCGCGGACGGCGGACCGGTTACCAGCAGCAGCGGGCTGCGGCTCGACGCCGACGCGGCCATGGCGGCCGGCGGCGCCGATACGCTGTTCGTCGTCGCCAGCTACGAGGCCGAGGCGCGGGCCACGCCCGCGGTGCGGCGCTTCCTGCGGGCGGCCGCCCGGCGCGGCGCCGTCATCGCCGGGCTGGAGTCGGCGCCCTATGTGCTGGCCCTGGCCGGGGTGCTGGACGGCCACCGCGCCACCACGCATTGGGAGGATCTGCGCGATTTCGCCGAGCGCTTCCCGGCGGTGACCGCCGTGCCCGACCGCTTCGTCGTCGACCGCCGCCGCATCACCGCCGGCGGGGCGCTGCCGACCCTGGACCTGGTGCTGGACCTGCTGCGCCGCGACCATGGGCTGAGCCTGGCCCTCGCCGTCTCCAGCACCTTCCTCTACGAAAGCGCGCATCCGGGCCATGACCCGCAGCACATGGTCGCCGCCGGCCGCCTGGCCTGGCAGGACCCGCTGCTGGTGCGCGCGATCCGGCTGATGGAAGCGAATATCGAGGCGCCACTGCCGGTCGAGGCGATCGCGGCCGAGCTCGGCATCGGCCCGCGCGCCCTGCTGCAGCGCTTCCGGGCGACGCTCGGCACCGGCCCCAAGGCGTATTACGCCGAGCTGCGCCTGACCCTGGCCCGGCGCCTGCTGGAAAACACCGACCGTCCGGTCAACGATATCGCCGCCGATTGCGGCTTCGCCTCCGGCTCCGCCCTCGCCCGCGCCTTCCGCGGCCGCTACGGGGTCAGTCCGGCCGGGTTCCGCCGGGGCGCTTAGCCGGCTCCGGCGAGAAGCGGGCTTGGCGGGGGTCGAGCTCGTCGCCGCGGCGCTCGGTCAGCAGGCCATACAGCTCCGGCCGCCTTCCGCGGATCCAGCGCCGGCCGGTCGAGAGCGGCAGCAGGTCGAGGTCGAGATCGGCCACGACCATGGCATCGTCGGCCACGCCGGTCTCCGCCAGGATGCGGCCATAGGGGTCCAGCACCATGGCGTTGCCGGTGCGCACCTCGCCGTCATCCTCCCCGACGCCGTTGCTGAATAAGAGGAACAGGCCGTTGTCATGGGCCCGCGCCGGCAGCCAGCGCATCAGCCAGCCGCGGCCCTTGGGCCCGGCGAACTCCGCCTCGATCGCCGCCGGGTCCTCGTGCCGCCGGTGCCACAACGCCGGGTCGATCAGCCCCATGGCGTGCGGGCTGCGCGAGGCGCAGCCGCCGGTCTGGTGCGGCGCCAGCAGGATCTCGGCGCCCAGGAGCGCCGTGGCCCGGACATTCTCCACCAGATTGTTGTCCCAGCAGATCAGCACGCCCAGCCGCACGCCCCAGGGCGCGTCGAAGACGGTGAAGCGGTTGCCGCTGGCGATGTGGTCGCTTTCGAAGGCATGCAGCTTGCGGTGGCAGTGCACAGCGCCGTCGGGCAGGCAGACGGCATAGGCATTATAAAAGCGGCCGTCGCCGCCCGCCTCGATCAGCCCGGCGCCGATCGCCATGCCGTGCTGCATCGCGAGATCGCGCACCGCCTGCACCGACGGTCCGTCCGGTACCGGCTCGGCCAAATCGGCGATGGCGCCGCGGTCCAGGTTGCGGACATGCCAGTAGCCGGTGATGCACATCTCCGGGAAGGCCAGGACCTTCACCCCCTCTGCCGCCGCGGCCGCGGCGAAGTGGCGGATGCGCGAGAGGTTGTAGGGCTTGTCATCGGCCTGGTGGCGGAACTGGACGGTGGCGGCGCGCAGCAGGGTCATGACGGCCTCGCGGAGGATCGATGGCGCGACTCTAGCTGCGGCATCGCCTGTGCATGGACTATCATCTCCGCACCATGCCTGATCGAAGCCGTACAGCATTGGACTGGGACGATGTTCGCTACGCCGTCGCCCTGGCCCGGCACGGCAGCCTGTCCGCCACCGCCCGGGCGCTGGGCGTCAACCACGCCACGGTGTCGCGCCGGCTGGACAGCCTGGAACGGACGCTCGGCCGGCCGCTGTTCGACCGCCGGCCCGACGGCTACCGGCCGAACGCAGCGGGCGCCGCCGTTCTGGCCGAGGCCGAGGCGATGGAGGCCGGGGCGCTGGCCCTGCTGCGCCGGCTGGATCATGCCGATAGCGACGGCCCGGCCGGCCCGGTGCGGCTGACCACCGCCCGGTCGCTGGCGCTGGGCTTCCTGATCGACCGGCTGGACGGGCTGCGGCAACGCCATCCCGGCATCGAGTTGGAGCTGGTGCTGGAGACGCGCATCACCAGCCTGGCCCGGCGCGAGGCCGACATCGCCCTGCGCCTCGGCCGGCCGGCGGACAGCGCGCTGATCGGAAAGCGGGTGGCGACGATCGCCTATCACGGCTATGCGGCGCCGGCGGTGGCAGCCGAACTCGCCGCCGGTGGCACGCCGCCTTTGATCGGCGACGAGGAGGGCGGGTCGGAGGCGACCTGGCTGGCCCGGCGCCATCCCGACCGGCGCATCGCCTTCCGCTGCGACAGCCAGATGGCGCAAGCCGCGGCCGCCCGCGCCGGCTGGGGCGTGGCGCTGCTGCCGCGCTTCCTGGGCGACCTCGATCCCGGGCTGGTGCCGGTCGACCTCCCCGCCCTGCCGCCGCCGCGCGAGATCTGGCTGCTGATCCGCCCCGACCTCACCGACGTGCCGCGGGTGCGGGTGGTGGCCGATGCGCTGGCCGGGCTGTTCCGGGAGAACCGGGCGCTGTTCGGATAGGGATTCAGCCGCGGAACACTGCCCGCAGCAGCGCGGCGACGGCCAGCGCCAGCACGCCCGCCACGGCGACCGGGATCGCCGCCGCCGGCCATCCGGCGGCATCGACCACGCCGCCGACCGCCACCGGGCCGATCACCTGGCCGAGATTGCTGCCTTGCATGGTCAGGCCGAGGGTCATCGGCGCCAGACCCGGCTTCGGCGCCACCAGCGCGGCGCTGCCCAGCACCGTCGCCGGCAGCAGCCCGCCGACGCCGGAGAACAGGACGCAGAGCAGGAACACCATGGTCGGCGGCAGGGCGAGGGCGAAGACGGCGATGCCGGTCAGGGTCATGACGATGGCGGCCGCGGCGATCAGCGCCCAGCGCGCCACGCCGCGGCCGAGCAGCACGCCGGCGGCAAGGTTGCCCAGGATGTTGGCGCCGACCGCGACGGCGCTAAGCGCGCCGGCCGCGGCGACCGTCACGCCCATCCGGTCCATCAGCAGCACCGGCAGGAAGCTGGCGAGCGCGAAATACAGCAGGCTGTACAGCACGAAGGCACAGGCCAGCAGCAGCGGCCCGCGCGACCCGGCGGTCAGCACCGCGTCGCGGCCGATCCGCCGCCAGGACAGGCCATCCTCCGCCGCGGCCCGTGCCCGAACGGCAAGGAGCAGCAGCAGGACGAAGGCGCCGGCCAGCACCGCATTGGCGAGCCAGAACGGGCGCCATCCCTCGAGCGAGGCGCCGAGCAGCAGCGCGATCGCCATGCCGGCCGGCATGAAGGCGCTCCAGATCCCGAAGGCGAGGTCGCGGTCCTGCCCCGCAACGATGCGCTGCAGCAACGCCGGCGCCGCGACGACGACCAGGAGGAAGCCCAGCCCTTCGACGACGCGGGTCCCGAGCAGCAGAGGGAAATTACCCGCGGCCGAGCCGATCAGGCTACCCAGGGCCAGGGCGGCGAGGCCGAGCGCCAGCAGCCGGCGGTCGCCGAACCGGGCCACCGCCGCGCCGGCCGGGATGCCGCCGACCACGCCGAGCAGGGCGAAGACCGACATGATCCAGCCGGCCGCCTCGAGCCCCAGGCCGAATTCGTCGCGCAGTGCCGGCAGGGCGATTGCGCCCTTGCCGACCTGCAGGGCCGCGACCACGCCGGAGGCGACGACCACCGCGACCGCGGGCCAGCTGGTCGGCGCCGCCTCGGCCCGTGCGAGCTGTGCGGTCACGCCGCGGACTCCAGGAACGGCCGGCAGCTCTGGATCGCGCGGATCCAGTTGACCAGGCGTTGCAGCATCCGGGCCACGATCGCCCGCGTCGGCTCGTCGACCAGCCGCAGCTGGTCGTCGAATTTGGCGGCGGCGTTGCCGACGAAGATCTCCGGCTGGTTCAGCACATGCATGTTGGTGGTGATCGCCACGTCGCGCAGATGCAGCTGCGCCCGCACCGTCCCCATCCCGATCGAGGCGCCGAAGATCGCCGCCGGCTTGCCCGCCAGCACCGAGGCGCCGTAGGGGCGGGACGCCCAGTCGATGGCGTTCTTCAGCGCCGGCGCGATCGAGTAGTTGTATTCCGGCACGGCCAGCAGCAGCGCGTCGGCCGCCGCGATCCTCGCATGCAGGTCCTGCACCGAAGGCGGGAAGCCCTGCGCCTCGAGATCCTCGTCGAAGAACGGCAGGTCGTTCAGCGGGCGGATCTCCAGCGTCGCATCCGCCGGCAGCAATTCGCCCGCAGCGCGCAGCAGTGCCGTGTTCAGCGACGCCCGCCGCAGGCTGCCCGACAGGCCGAGGATGTGGACCGGGTTCGACATGGCAAGCCCCTTCCGAGTTTGGCCGGCGCCGTCGGTGGCGCCGGATGGACGGAATTTGGGCAGGAACCGGGTGCAGGCACATCGCCCAGGTTCGTATGCTCCCCATACGGATCCGTATAGCTAAGGGTTAAGTTCGCGCGCCTGGGCCTTCAGCTCGGCAACCGTGAAGTCGATGAAAGCGCGGATCCGGGGCGAGTCGCGGAGGTCGGCATGCACCCCCATCCGCACCGCGTGCAGCGGCGCCGGCAGTGGCGGGTCGAGACGGCGGAGCCCGGGTCGGGCGTCGCCCAGCAGGCGCGGCAGCACCGCCATCGCCAGGCCGGCCTCCGCCGCCGCCATCTGCGAGTTGAGGCCGCTGGTGCGCAGGATCACCCGGGCTTCGGGCGCGATCGTCCGCAGCCAGGTCGCCTGCACCGAACGGGCCGCGAAGTCGTACATCGTCACCACCGCATGCCCGGTGCAGCCGGCGGCGAAGTGGGGCATGCCGTGCCGGTCGAGATAGGCGGGCGAGGCGTAGAGGCCGTAGCCGATGTCCGCCACCTTGCGCTCGATCAGGTCCTCCTGCTCGAACGGGACGAAGCGGAAGGCGATGTCGGCCTCGCGCCGGGACAGGTTGAACAGCCGCGGCTCGTTCAAGAGCTCCAGCGCCACCAACGGATGTTGGACCCCGAATCGGGCCATGATCGGGGCGATCACATAATCGCCCAGCCAGTCCAGGCTGGTCACGGAGATCGGGCCCTGCAGGCCTGTGTCACGCGCGGCGATCCGGCGCTCGACCGCGAGCGCCCCCTCCTCCATCCGCTGCAGCCCGTCGATCAGCGCGGCGCAGAGCGGCGTCGGCGACAGCCCGCCGGCGGAGCGTTCGAACAGCTTGACGCCGATCCGGCGCTCCAGCCCGTCCAGCCGCCGGCTGACCGTCGGCTGGGTGGTGCGCAGCGCCCGCGCCGCGGCGCTGAGCGACCCGTGCCGGGCGACGGCGAAGGCGATCTTCAGATCGTCCCAATCCATGCAGGGACTATACGGAACTGCATGGATGACGGAACAGACTCTTCATCCTGTCACGCCCGGGCTTGACCCGGGCATCCAGAGGATGTCGACGTCCACTGGATTACCGGGTCAAGCCCGGCAATGACAGAAAAAGCGGGGGCGGCTCAGCCCTCAAGGGCAGGGATTGGGGAACGCCGTGTGGATCGCCTCGATGCCCTGGATCACCTCCGGCGATAGCGTGACCTCCGCCGCGGCGATGTCGGTGCGCAGCTGCTCCATCGAGGTGGCACCGATGATCACCGAGGTCATGAACGGCCGCGACAGGGCATAGGCGATCGCCATCTGCGCCGGGTCCAGCCCATGTTCCCGCGCCAAGGCGAGATAGCGCCTGGTCGCCGGCTCGGCATTCAATGTGTCGTAGCGCGACTTGCGGCCGTCGATGGCGCGGCGCGTGCCGGGCGGCATCTGGCCGTCGAGATATTTGCCGGTCAGCGTGCCGCCGCCGAGCGGCGCGTAGCCGAGAAGGCCGACCTGCTCGCGATGGGCGCATTCGGCGAGGCCGACCTCGAAGCTGCGGTTCAGCAGATTGTATGGGTTCTGGATCGACACCGGGCGCGGCAGGCCAAGGCGGTCCGATGCCTCGACGAAGCGCATCAGGCCCCAGGGCGTCTCGTTCGACAGGCCGACATGGCGGATGCGGCCGGCCTTCACCTCCTCGGCCAGCGCCGCCAGCGTCTCCTCCGGCGCGACGAAGTCCTCTGCCGAATCGTGGGCATAGCCGAGCTTGCCGAAGCTGTTCACCGAGCGGTTCGGCCAGTGCAGCTGGTACAGGTCGATCCAGTCGGTGCGCAGCCGCTTCAGGCTGGCCTCGACCGCCGCCCTGACGTTCTTCGCGTCGAGCCGCGGCTTGCCGTCGCGGATGTAGCTGAGATGCGCGCCCGGGCCGGCGATCTTGGAGGCGAGGACCACCTGGTTTCGCTTGCCGGTCTTGGCGAACCAGCTGCCGATGATCTCCTCGGTCCGGCCATAGGTCTCGGCCGTCGGCGGCACGGCGTACATCTCGGCCGTGTCCCAGAAGGTGACGCCGCGGTCGAGCGCGTAGTCCATCTGGGCGTGTCCCTCGGCCTCGGTGTTCTGCCGGCCCCAGGTCATGGTGCCGAGGCAGATCGCGGTGACGTCGAGGCCGGTGCGGCCGAGCGGACGCTGTTCCATCAGGGGCTCCGGGAGATCGGGTTTGTCTGACGATTTCCCTAATAGCCGGAAACGGCGCCGGGCGGAACCGCCATGCGGCTGCCACCACACCTTGCCGGTGCGTGCCGCGAGCTTCATGCTGGGCCATCGCGAGTGCCGCCGAACGACAATGCGACGTCCGCCGATCGACCTGACCACGCTTCTCCTCGCCGCTGCGGCCGCCTTCGCCCTGGCACTTGCGGTGCTCGGCGTGGAGCCGACCAGCGGCGGGATGCGTTCCCTGCATCGCCTGGTCGGGCCGGATCTCTATCCGTATGTGAGCCGAGGCATTTTTGGGTTCGGATTCGCCGTGACTGCCACCGTCGCGTGGCTCAGCGCCACCGATCGGCTGCGGCTGGATCGTTGGACACGGTACAAGCGGCGGCAGGTCGAGCTGATCGACCACGCGATCCGCCGCGATCCCTGAGCGCTCACCCCGTCCGATCCAGGCCGGCAGAGCGGATCAGCTCCACCACCGCCGGGGTGATGCGCTCGACGATCGTCTTCACGCCCTTGGCATTGGGGTGGATGCCATCGGCCTGGTTCAGCGCCGTCGCCGTCGCCACCCCGTCGAGGAAGAAGGGGAAGAGGGGCACGCCATGGGCCTTGGCCAGGTCCGGGAAGATCGGCTCGAAGGCCGCGACGTATGACGGGCCGAGGTTGGGCGCGGCCCGCATGCCGGCGAGGAGCGTCGGGATCTTCTCCTGCCCCAGCCGGGTCAGGATCTTGTCGAGATTGGCCCGGGTCACCGCCGGGTCGACGCCGCGCAGCATGTCATTGGCGCCGAGCTCGACAATCGCGAGGTCGGGCTTGTCGGCCAGCGCCCAGTCCAGCCGGTCCACCCCGCCCGCCGTGGTGTCGCCGGACACGCCGCCGTTCAGCACCTTCACGTCGTAGCCCTTGGCCCGCAGCGCCGCCTCGAGCTGCGGCGCGAAGCCGTCCGCCGGATCCAGCCCGTAGCCGGCCGTCAGGCTGTCGCCGAAGGCGAGGATGCGGATCGTTCCCGCTTGCGCCGGGCCGGGCACCGCGGCCAGGGTGCACAGGGCCAGGATCGCCGCATTGAAAAGGCGCCGCGCGGCGCCATCTGTCCGGGGTCGACGGAAAGGGATGCGCATGGACGGGACTTCTCCTGCACCGCAGGCCGGCTCCGGGGCCGGAGGGGCGGCCCCGCCCACCATCCGGCTGACGGATGTGCATCTTGAATTGGCGAGCGCGGCCGGCCCCGTCAACATCCTGCGCGGAATCGACCTGTCCATCGGCGCCGGCGAGGTGGTGTCGATCGTCGGCCCCTCCGGCTCCGGCAAATCCAGCCTTATGATGCTGATCGGCGGGCTGGAGCGGCCGACGCGCGGCACGGTCGCGGTGGCCGGGCGCGAGCTGACGGCGCTGGGCGAGGACGCGCTGGCGCTGTTCCGGCGCGATCATGTCGGCATCGTGTTCCAGAACTTCCACCTGGTGCCGACCATGACGGCGCTGGAGAATGTCGCCATCCCGCTGGAATTCGCCGGCTTCGCCGACGCCTTCGACCAGGCGGCGGAGCGGCTGCGCGCCGTCGGCCTGGGCCACCGCCTGAGCCACTATCCCGGCCAGCTGTCGGGCGGCGAGCAGCAGCGCACCGCCCTGGCCCGCGCCTTCGCCGCCGATCCCGACGTGATCCTCGCCGACGAGCCGACCGGCAACCTGGACGGCGAGACCGGCCGGCAGGTGATCGAGCTGATGTTCGAGCTGACGCGCAAGCGCAGCGCCACGCTGCTGCTGATCACCCACGACCCGGCGCTGGCCGCGCGCTGCGACCGCGTCGTCCGGCTGGTCGATGGCCGCATCACCGATGCCGGCCTCGCCCCCTCTGCCGTGCTGGCCAAGCTGCGATGAGCTGGCGGATCGCCGCCCGCCTGGCCCGGCGCGAGCTGCGCGGCGGCCTGAAGGGCTTCCGCATCTTCCTGGCCTGCCTGGCGCTGGGCGTCGGCGCCATCGCCGCGGTGCAGTCGGTCGCCGACGGCATCCGCCGCAGCATCGCCGAGGACGGCCAGGCGATCCTGGGCGGCGATATCGAGCTGCACCGGCTGTACCAGCCGGCGACGGCGGCGGAACGGGCGCAGTTCGACGCGGCCGGCCGGGTGTCGGAGGTGGTCGAATCCCGCGGCATGGCCCGCAACCCGCAGGACGAGGCCACGACCCTGGTCGAGCTGAAGGCGGTGGACGGCGCCTATCCGCTATACGGCCGGATGGAGCTGGAGGGCGGCGGCGAACTGCAGGCGGCGCTGGCGCAACGCGACGGCGTCTGGGGCGCCGTCGCCGACCCGGAGGTGACTGCGAAGCTGGGCCTGCCGGCCGGCGGCCGGATCGCGGTCGGCGACGCGGTCTTCGAGCTGCGCGGCACCATCGCGCGCGAGCCGGACAAGGCGGCCGGCGGCCTGGCCATCGGGCCGCGGCTGATGATCGCCCGCGCGGCGCTGGACGCGACCGGGCTGATCCAGCCCGGGTCGATGCTGTCCTACGACTACCGCTTGGCGCTGCCGCCCGGCAGCGACGTCCGAGCTTTCGCCGAGCGGCTGAAGGCGCGATATGCCGATGCCAACTGGCGGGTGCGCGACGACCGCGACGCGGCGCCGTCGCTGCGCCGGACGATCGACCAGCTGACCATGTACCTGACCCTGGTCGGGCTGACCGCCCTGCTGGTCGGCGGCGCCGGGGTCGGCAATGCCGTCCGCGCCTGGCTGGACGCGCGGCTGGCCACCATCGCCACGCTGAAATGCCTGGGCGCGCCCGGGCGGCTGATCTTCCAGACCTATCTGCTGCAGGTGCTGGTGCTGGCCGGCCTCGGCATCGCCATCGGCCTCGTGATCGGCATCGCGGCGCCCTCGGCCGTCGCCGCGCTGATCGAGGGGCTGCTACCGGTCGAGGCCCGGATCGGGGTCTATCCCGGCGCCCTGCTGCTGGCCGCGGGCTTCGGCCTGCTGACCGCCCTGACCTTCTCGCTGTGGCCGCTGGCCCGCGCCGCCCGCATCCCGGCCGCGGCGCTGTTCCGCGACCGGGTGGCGCCGCGCCACGCCCGCCCGGCACCGCCCTTCTTCGTCCTCACCGGCCTGTGCGCCGCCGTCCTGGGCGGGCTGGCAATTGCCACCGCGGCGGATCCGAGGCTGGCGGCGATCTTCGTTGCCGGCGCCGTCGCCGCCATCCTTCTGTTCACCGGCACCGCGCTGGGCGTCATGGCGCTGTCCCGCCGCGCCCCCCGCCCGCGCCGGCCGGGGCTGCGGCTGGCGCTGGCCAACCTGCACCGGCCGGGAGCGCCGACGCCGCAGATCGTACTGTCGCTCGGGCTCGGCCTGACCGTGCTGGCGGCGATCGCGCTGATCCAGGGCAACATGGACCGGCAAATCCGGGACAGCCTGCCCGACCAGGCGCCGTCCTTCTTCTTCGTCGATGTGCAGAAGTCGCAGAAGCAGCAGTTCGACAGCCTGATCCACGGCACGCCCGGCGCCGCCGACCTGGCCGAGGTGCCGAGCCTGCGCGGCCGCATCGTGGCAGTGAACGGCGTGCCGGCCGAGAAGGCGGTGGTCGATTCGGGCAAGGCGAGCTGGCTGCGCGGTGACCGCGGCGTCACCTACGCCACGGCGAAGCCGGAGAAGGACAAGCTGCTGCAGGGGCAGTGGTGGCCGGCCAATTACGACGGCCCGCCGAAGGTCTCGGTCTACAAGGACATCGCTGAGGCCCTGGGGCTGAAGCCGGGCGACCGGCTGACGGTGAACGTGCTGGGCCGCGACATCGATGCCGAGGTCGCCAATATCCGCGATATCGACTGGAGCACGCTCGGCATCAACTTCACCTTGATCATGTCGCCGAGGCCGCTGTCGGCCGCGCCGCACACCTGGCTGGCCACGGTCAAGGTGCCGGCGGCCGAGGAGCTGGCGCTGCAGAAGGCGGTGGCCGAAGCCTTCCCCAACGTCACTGCGGTCCGCTTGAAGGACGCGCTGGAGACGGTGAACGCGCTCTTGTCCCAGATCGGGACGGCGGTGCGGTCGACTGCCGGCGTCACCCTCCTGGCCGGCGCCCTGGTGCTGGCCGGGGCGGTGGTGGCGGGCCATCGCCGCCGGATCTACGACGCGGTGGTGCTGAAGGTGCTGGGCGCGACCCGCGGCGACGTGCTGCGCGCCTTTCTGATCGAATACGGCCTGCTGGGCCTGTTGACCGCCGCCATCGCCTGCGCGCTGGGCAGCGTCGCCGCCTGGGCGGTGCTGACCTTCGTGATGGAGATCGACTGGACCTTCCTGCCGCTGACCCTGCTGGGCACCGCCGCGCTGTGCGTCGCCATCACCCTGGGCTTCGGCTTCCTCGGCACCTGGGTCGCCCTGGGCCAGAAGGCGGCGCCGCTGCTGCGGAACGAATAGCGCCATCCGCTGGCCGCGCCGGGCAGCTGTCGGGCCGGTCAGGAACCATTCGACGCGGGCCCAACCTGTTGTATCCTGGCCTTGCGCTGCCAATATTCCAGCTGCGTGGTTCTTCACCACCCTAGAGGACTTCAAGATGGCCTTCGATCCACAGGGCCGCTACGCAACTCCGGGCGCCGGCGCGCGCACCATCGAGCGTGCGGCGTTCGACGAGGGTCTGCGGCAGTACATGCTGCGGATCTACTGGTACATGGCCGGCGGCCTGCTGGTCAGCGGCCTCACCGCCGCGCTGGTGATGTTCACCCCGCTCGGCGGCGCCTTCCTGGCGGTCAACGCCTTCGGGGGGATCGGCCTGACCGGGCTGGGCTGGGTCGCCCTGCTGGCGCCGATCGGCCTTATCCTCTGGATGAGCTTCGGCATCCGCTCGATGAGCGCGTCGACGCTGCAGGCGCTGTACTGGGCCTTCGTGGCCCTGCAGGGCATCGGCCTGGCGCCGGTGCTGCTGGCCTATACCGGCGAGAGCGTCGTTCGGGTGTTCTTCATCACCGCGGCCTCCTTCGCCGGCCTCAGCCTGTACGGCTACACCACCAAGCGCAGCCTGTCGGGCTTCGGCTCCTTCCTGGTGATGGGCCTGTTCGGCCTGATCATCGCCAGCCTGGTCAACATCTTCCTGGCCTCCAGCGGGCTGTCCTTCGTCATCAGCGTCATCGGCGTGCTGGTCTTCGCCGGCCTGATCGCCTACGACACCCAGCGGCTGAAGGAGCAGTATGCCGACGGGCTGGGCCGGGAGGTCGAGACCAAGACCGCGGTCTGGGGGGCGCTGAGCCTGTACCTGGACTTCCTGAACCTGTTCCTGTTCCTGCTGCGGCTGCTCGGCAACCGCAACTGACGGACCGGACGCTTCCGCGCGAAGCCCGGCGGCCCATCCGCCGGGCTTCGTCTTTCCGGATGCCCCATCGCCCCGTGAACATGACCGAAGCCGTTCCCGACCAGCCTCGCAAGGGCCGAGGCCGCCTCGTCGATGCGCTCGACAGCTGGATCGTCGACCACTGCGTGTTCCGGACCTTCGTCAACACCCGGGTCGAGATCGCGCCCGGCGTCTGGCGTTCGGGCCAGCCGCTGCCCTACCAGATCCGCGGCATGGCGCGCGACGGCATCCGCACCATCGTCAATCTGCGCGGCCCGCGCGACTGCGGCTCCTACCGCCGCGAGGCCGAGGCCTGCCGCCGCCACGGCATCACCCTGATCGACATCGCCACCAAGTCGCGCGACGCACCGAAGCTGAGCGTGCTGCGGCAGATCCGGCAGACGCTGGAGGCGGCGGAGCACCCGATCCTGTTCCATTGCAAGTCCGGCTCCGACCGCGCCGGGCTGATGGCGGCGCTGTACCTGATCACCCGCGGGAACCGCCCGGCGGCCGAGGCGCTGAAGCAGCTGCACTGGCGCTACCTGCACTTCAAGAAGTCGCCGACCGGCGTGCTGGACCGCTTCATCGAGGCCTATGCCGAGGCCAACGCACGCGAGCCGATCGGCTTCTGGGACTGGGTCGAGCAGGGCTACGACCGCAGGGCGGTACGCGCCTCCTTCACCCCGAGCGGCATCGCCACCATCATCGTCGACCGGCTGCTGGGACGGGAGTGAGGCGGCGGCTTTACCGCGGATCGGGGTCGGCCTAAATTCAGACCTTATTCGGATCGACCCGGAGATGCCGCCGTGAAGCTGTCCGACCGCGTGAAGCCGATCAGCTACCTGAAGGCCCATGCCCCGGAGGTCATTCAAGGGCTGAAGGAGGGGCAGGAGCCGTTCATCATCACCGTCAACGGCGAAGCCAAGGCGGTGCTGCAGGATATCGACAGCTATGAGCAGACCCAGGAGACGCTGGCGCTGCTGAAGATCCTCGCCCTGGGCGAGCGTGAATATGACGCTGGCCAATTCCGGCCGGCCGGGGAGGTCTTTGCCGATCTCCGCTCGCGCCTCAAAGATTGACCCGCATGCCCCTGCCAGTGATCGTGCTGCGCGGGGCGGAGCGCGATCTTGAAGACATCGTGGACTTCATCGCCGAGCACGATTCGGCCGAGAATGCCCGCCGGGTTCTCCGCTCTTTGGGAGAGACCATCGAGCGCCTGGCAACCCTGCCCTCGCCCGGCAATATCCCGAAGGAGCTGCAGGCCCTCGGGATCACCGAGTTCCGCGAGGCGCATTTCAAGCCCTATCGGATCGTCTACCAGGTCGATGACGGCGTCGTTGTCGTCCACTGCGTCATGGACGGACGTCGCGACGTGCAGCGGCTGCTGCAGCGCCGGCTGCTGGGCGCACCCTGATCCTGAATCGAAAGGGCACGGTTTAGCCGTGCCCTTTCTCGTTTCCGTCCCTAAACCCGGTTCTTACGCATAGTGCTGGCCGAAGCGGTTGGCCAGGAAGTCGGAGAGGTTCGCCTGCTCCTGCCGCACGAAGCCCTGCTGCGGCAGCTTGCCGGCGCGGTGCAGGTCGACCATGGCGCAGATGCCCGCCGCGGTCGTGACCTGGATGGCGCTCCACAGCTGGCCGGCGATCTCCTTGGCGTAGACCTTCTTGGCGTAGGTCTCCTGCATCAGCCGGCCCTCCTTCTTGCCCCAGGCGGTGACGAAGATCAGGACCACGTCCTGTTTGGTCATCGGGATCGAGGCCTCGAGCACGTCCTTCAGGATGTCGCGGCGCTGCGACAGCCGCAGCTCGTTGACCAGGATCTTGACGATGTCGCGATGGCCCGGATAGCGCACGGTCTTGTAGTTCAGGAACTTGACCTTGCCGGCCAGCGTCTCGCACAGCGTGCCGAGGCCGCCCGAGGTGTTGAACGCCTCGTAGTCGATGCCGTCGAGCGAGATGTGCTCCATGCCCTCGAGCGGCAGCACCTCGCGCAGCTCGCCCTCATGGATCGCCTCGCAGGGGTTGCAGTACTCGTTGATCAGCCCGTCGGTCGACCAGGTCAGGTTGTATTTCAGAGCGTTCGACGGATAGACCGGCAGGGCGCCGACGCGCATATGCAGCGTGTGCAGCTCGTCAAAGCGCTTGGCCAGGTCGTAGCCGACGATCGAGATGAAGCCCGGCGCCAGGCCGCATTGAGGAGTGAAGGCGGTCTTCGCGCCTTCGGCCAGCGCCTTGACCCGGCGGGTGCTCTCGACGTCCTCGGTCAGGTCGAAGTAATGGGCGCCGCGGTCCTTCGCCGCCTCGGCGATCAGCGGCGTCAGGTGGAACGGCGCGGCCGAGATCACGACGTCGTGGCCGGAGACCGCGTCGCGCAGTGCCTGCGGGTCGTCGAAGCGCAGCTGGCGCTTGGCGACGCCGGCGTCGAGCCGGTCGAGCGTGCCCTGGTCCTGGTCGCCGACGGTGAGATCGTAGTCGCCGGTGGCGGTCAGCAGGGCGGTGATGCAGGTGCCGATCTTGCCGCCGCCGAGCAGCAGAACCTTGGTCATGACGCCTCTCCTTCAGACGGACGCCCCGGACGGTCGGTGCCGGGGCGGTGCGGATGGCGCCGTCTCTACACCCGCCGGAAAGCCGCAGAAAGCCTTGCGTTCAGCCGTTCGGAAGGTGCGCCAAGAGGCCGGGCGACCTTCGAGTCGCCGGAGGATCGGAGAAAGAGGGAAAGATAATTAGCCGATCAGAATTTGTGAGGCCGGAGCCATTCAACACTGATTCCTGTGAGGTAGGTTGAGTTCGCCTCGGCGAACCCAACCTACGCGATCGGCTCCGGCCGCAGCCGGACGACGCCGCGCAGCACCTCGCCGGGCTGCAGCACTGCCATGCCGGTGTCGGTGCGGCCGGATTCGGCCAGGTTGAAGGCATCGGTCGCGTTGCTGACCGGCTCGACGCAGACATAGGGATCGTCCGGCGAGTAGCAGACCAGGAAGTCGAAGGGCGGATCGGCTTCCATCACCAGCCGGGCGCGATGCTCCGGCCAGTCGATCACCGCCCGGCGGTCCCAGCCGGTGAAGAGGTTGTCCATGCGCACCGCGGCCGGCCGGACGCCGCGCCGGAAGTCCCTCTCCGGCGGCGGCTCGACCAGCTCCAGCGGCATCACCTCGGCATCGTTGCGCCACATCCGCTCGATCCCGGCCGTGATGGTCGTCCCCGGCGTGCGCGGGAAGTAGAAATGCTGCCCCAGCCCCGCCGGCATCGGCTCGTCGCCCGTGTTCTCGAGCGAGAGCACCAGGTCGAAGCCGGCCGGGGTCAGCTCGAACTCCTGCCGCGCTTCGTACGGGAACGGCCAGGCATCGGCGGTATAGTTGTCGACCAGCACGCAGCGGGTCGCCGACCGCTCCCGCACCGACCAGGGCCGCTGCCAACCATGGCCGTGCAGCTGGTGCCGCTCGCGCGTGTTCAGCGGCAGGACGACCTCGCGCCCGCGGAAGCGGAAGCGGCCCTCGCGGATCCGGTTCGAGAAGGGGGTCAGCGGGAAGTTGGCGAGGCCGAGCGGGTCGCCCGCCGCCAGCGCCGCCGCGCCGGCCGGCCGCAGCCAGTCGTGCCGTGCCGCGCCGGTGCCGGTCCACCAGCCGGCGATGCCACCGCCGATCGCCGGCACGATATCGGCCCCGCTGTCCCCGGCCCGGAGTTGCACCGTCTCGAACGTCATTCCATCCTCCCGTTCCAGCTGCCCTTTTTCAGCAATGTTCGGCAATGCTTGACGCCGATCCGCCGAGGGCTCAATACTCCATTTGTATGATGAATAGCAAAGAGCGCGGTCGGCAAGCCAGATCGCGCCGCTGAGGAAAGGCCGTGGTCGAGAAGAGCGGTAACAATGTCGTTCGCGCGGACGGCATGCGGACAGCCCGTGGCACTGCTGCCCGGCGCGGCCCTGACCTGCGCATCGGCCGGAACGAGATCGTCGGACCGACGGAAGATGCCGGAGCCGGGACACTGCGGTGCCCGAGCGGTTTCGGCCGCGTCTGACCGGCAGCAGGAAAGGGGAAACAGATGTCCGACCCGAACGCACCTCTCGGGAAAGGATCGATCGCGGTGGCGGTGATGCCAGCCCAGGCGGATGTGGCGACGGTGCCGCCGCGCCCGGCGCCGCGGCGCAACGAGGAGCGGCGTGCTGCCCCCCGTACGGGCGCCACCGACCAGCGCCAGGGCAGCAAGACCTTCTCCCGCCGCTCGCTGCACGGCCAGATCGCCTATGACATCGGCACCCGGATCGTGCGCGGCGACATCCCGCCCGGCACGGTGCTGCCGAACGAATCCGACCTGTCGATCCAGTTCTCGGTCAGCCGCACCGCGCTGCGCGAGGCGATCAAGGTGCTGGCGGCCAAGGGGCTGGTCGAATCCCGGCCCAAGACCGGCACGCGGGTGCGGCCGCGCGACGAGTGGAACATGCTGGACCCGGATCTGCTGGCCTGGCAGTTCGCGACCCAGCCGACCGAGCGCCTGGCCCACGACCTGCTGGAGATCCGCCAGATCATTGAGCCCGCGGCCGCGGCCCTGGCGGCCGAGCGCGCGACCGAGGCGCAGCGCCAGGCGATCGGCCGCGCCTTCGCCGACATGGAGGCGGCGCCGGACGGCGACGCCTCGATCGAACCCGACCTGCGCTTCCACCAGTCCATCCTGGCGGCGTCGAACAACGAGTTCCTGCAGCCGCTCGGCTCCCTGATCGAAACCGCCATGGCGTCGAGCTTCCGTATCACCAGCAACGAGCCCGGGGCGCTGCAGGTGTCGCTGCCGCGCCACCGCGCGGTGCGCGACGCCATCCTGACGCATGAGCCGGAGACGGCGCGCCAGGCGATGCGGATCCTGCTCGAAGAGACCGCGGCGGACATGCGCCGCGCCCTGTCGCACATCGCCCCGACTTCCTGACTCCAGCCTAGCCAACAAGGACCATCGTGATGGCTGACGACGCCGGCAGCGCCGACAACAAGAAACGTTACCGTTCCTCCGCCTGGTTCGGCCCGCATGACAAGGACGGCTTCCTGCACCGCAGCTGGATGCGCAACCAGGGGCTGCCGGACCATCTGTTCGACGGCCGGCCGGTGATCGGCATCTGCCAGACCTTCTCCGAGCTGACGCCCTGCAACGCCCATTTCCGCAAGCTGGCCGAGTATGTGAAGCGCGGCATCTGGGAGATGGGGGGCTTCCCGGTCGAATTCCCGGTGTTCTCGACCGGCGAGACCAATCTGCGCCCGACCGCGATGCTGTACCGCAACCTGGCGGCGATGGATGTCGAGGAGGCGATCCGCGCCAACCCGATCGACGGCGTCGTGCTGCTGACCGGCTGCGACAAGACCACCCCGTCGCTGCTGATGGGCGCCGCCAGCTGCGATATCCCGGCGATCGTCGTCTCCGGCGGCCCGATGCTGAACGGCCGCTATCAGGACCGCACCATCGGCTCTGGCACCGCCGTCTGGCAGTTCGACGCCGACGTCAAGGCCGGGGTGATGAGCCTGCAGCAGTTCATGGAGGCCGAGGCCGCGCAGTCCCGCTCCGCCGGCCACTGCATGACCATGGGCACGGCCAGCACCATGAACTCGATGGCCGAGGCGCTGGGCATGAGCCTGACCGGCTGCGCCGCGATCCCGGCAGTCGATTCCCGTCGCTACGTCATCGCCCATATGTCCGGCCGGCGCATCGTCGAGATGGTGCATGAGGATCTGCGCATCTCGAAAGTCCTGACCCGCGAGAACTTCCTGAACGCGGTGCGAGTCAACGGCGCCATCGGCGGGTCGACCAACGCCGTCATCCACCTGTTGGCCCTGGCCGGCCGCGTCGGCGTCGATTTCAAGCTGAAGGACTGGGACGATTACGGCCGCGACGTGCCGACGCTGGTCGACCTGATGCCGTCCGGCCGCTTCCTGATGGAGGATTTCTACTACGCCGGCGGCATCCCGACGGTGACCCGGGCGCTGGGCGAGAACGGCATGCTGTTCAAGGACGCCCCGACCGTCGCCGGCAAGACGATGTGGGAGAACGTCAGGAACGCCGCCAACTGGAACCCGGAGGTGATCCGCCCCTGGGACAATGCGCTGGTGAAGCAGGGCGGCATCGTCGTGCTGAAGGGCAACCTGGCGCCCGACGGCGCGGTGCTGAAGCCTTCCGCTGCGACACCGGAGCTGATGCAGCATCGCGGCCGCGCCGTGGTGTTCGAGAGCATCGAGCACTACAAGGCCCGCGTCGACGACCCGGATCTCGACATCGACGAGACCTGCATCATGGTGCTCAAGAACTGCGGCCCGAAGGGCTATCCGGGCATGGCCGAGGTCGGCAACATGGCGCTGCCCCAGAAGGTGCTGAAGAAGGGCGTGCGCGACATGGTCCGCATCTCCGACGCCCGCATGAGCGGCACCGCCTACGGCACGGTGGTGCTGCACACGGCGCCGGAAGCGGCGGCCGGCGGCCCGCTGGCCCTGGTACAGGACGGCGACATGATCGAGCTGGACGTCGCCAACCGGCGGCTGCACCTCGACGTTCCGGAGGCGGAGCTGGCGGAGCGGCGCAAGCGCTGGTCGCCGCCGGAGCCGACGATGAAGGGCGGTTACCAGGAGCTGTACATCCGGCACGTGATGCAGGCCGACAAGGGCGCCGACCTGGACTTCCTAGTCGGCTGCCGCGGCCACGCCGTGCCGCGCGACAGCCACTGAGCACGATCCGGGCCCGTCCCGGCGGGGGCGGGCCCTTTCCTTGAAGACAGGCATCATGACCGAATACGCGATCTATCCGTCGCTGCGCGACAAGCCGGTCTTCGTGACCGGCGGCGGCAGCGGCATCGGCGAGAGCATCGTCGAGCATCTCTGCCGCCAGCAGGCGCGGGTGTTCTTCGTCGATATCAACGAGGAGGCGTCGACCGCCCTGGTCGCCCGGCTGAAGGCCGAAGGGCTGGCGGTGCCTCGGTTCCGCCGCTGCGACCTGCGCGACATCGCCGATCTGCGCGCGGCGGTGGCCGAGGCGCAGCAGACGATCGGGCCGATCCGCGTCCTGATCAACAACGCGGCGCACGACCAACGCCACGCGCCGGAGACGGTCGAGCCCGATTACTGGGACGAGCGCATGGCGGTGAATCTGCGCCACCAGTTCTTCGCCGCCCAGGCAGTTCAGCCTGGGATGCGGGACGCTGGCGGCGGGTCGATCATCAATTTCGGCTCGGTCTCCTGGCGGCTGCGCCAGGGCGGCATGCCGGCCTACACCGCCGCCAAGGCGGGGGTGGAGGGGCTGACCCGCGGCCTGGCCCGCGACTGGGGCCCGCAATACATCCGGGTCAACACCGTGATGCCGGGCTGGGTCATCACCCAGCGCCAGAAGGACCTGTGGCTGACGCCGGAGGCGGATGAGGAGCGCCGGAAGGGGCAGTGCATCCCCGACCAGGTGCTGCCCGTGCATCTGGCGCAGATGACCCTGTGGCTGGCGGCGGACGACAGCGCCATGTGCACCGGCCAGACTTTCGTTGTGGACGCCGGCTGGGCGTCGGGACTGTGAGGCGGATATGAACCTGATCCAATTGCGCACCAAGGCCGGCGAGCGGCGCGTCGGCGTCGTCGGCGAAGGCGATACGCTGAAGCTCCTCTCCGCCTTCGATACCACCTACGAGCTGGCCCAGGCGGCGATCGGCTCCCGCAAGACGATCGCGGAGCTGGTCGCGGCCGATGAGGGCGCCGGCACCGAGTCCTACGACGCGGTGATCGCCGAGGCGCGGCTGCTGCCGCCGCTCGACCATCCCGACCCGGCCCATTGCTACGTCACCGGCACCGGCCTGACCCATCTCGGCAGCGCCGACGCCCGCGACCAGATGCACAAGACTCTCGGTGAGGCCGAGAAGCTGACCGACAGCATGAAGATGTTCCGCGACGGCATCGCCGGCGGCAAGCCGGAGGGCGGCCGGGACGGCAGCAGGCCGGGCGTCGCGCCGGAGTGGTTCTACAAGGGCGACGGGTCGATCGTGGTCGCCGGCGAGCAGTCGCTGACCATGCCGGCCTTCGCCCTCGACGGCGGGGAGGAGCCGGAGATCACCGGCTGCTACGTGGTCGGACCGGACGGGACGCCCTGGCGCGTCGGCTTCGCCATCGGCAACGAGTTCTCCGACCACATCCTGGAGCGGCAGAACTATCTGCTGCTGGCGCATTCCAAGCTGCGCCAGTGCTCGGTCGGGCCGGAGCTGCTGGTCGGGCCGCTGCCGGAGGACGTGCGCGGCATGAGCCGCATCACCCGCGGCGGCAAGACGATCTGGGAGAAGCCGTTCCTGAGCGGCGAGGCCAATATGAGCCACTGGATCGCCAATCTGGAGCACCACCACTTCAAATACGGGCTGTTCCGCCGGCCGGGCGACGTGCATCTGCACTTCTTCGGCACCGCGACGCTGAGCGTCACCGACGGTATCAAGCCGGAGCCGGGCGACCGCTTCGAGATCGAGGCCGCCGCCTTCGGCCGCGCCCTGCGCAACCCCCTCGCGCGCGCGGCGGAGGAGACGGTGACGGTCCGGGCGCTGTAGGCTCTCTCCCCTGTCGCGGCCGGGCTCGACCCGGCTGCGACACTCAGGACAGGGCAAACACGCCGCCTCAGGCGGAACAGGGGAAACGCGGATGAACAGGATCGATCTCGACGGCAAGCTGGCCGTGGTCACCGGCGGGGCGCAGGGCATCGGCCGGGCCATCGCCGAACGCTTCATCGCCTCGGGCGCCCAGGTGGTGCTGTGGGACCGCGACCAGGCCCTGGTCGAGGCGACGGCCAAGGCGATCGGCGCCAAGGGCATCGCCATCGACATCACCGACGCCGCCGCCGTGGCCGCCGCGGCCGAGGCCCAGGGCCGGATCGACATCCTGGTCAACAATGCCGGCATCGCCGGCCCCTCGGTGAAGACCTGGGACTACCCGATCGACATCTGGCGCCAGGTGATCGAGCTGGACCTGAACGCCGTCTACTACTGCTGCCGGGCGGTGGTGCCGGGCATGATCGCCCGCAACTACGGCCGCATCGTCAACGTCGCCTCGATCGCCGGCAAGGAGGGCAACCCCAACGCCAGCGCCTATTCCGCCGCTAAGTCGGGCGTCATCGCCCTGACCAAGTCGCTGGGCAAGGAGCTGGCGGGCCACGACATCGCGGTCAACTGCATCACCCCGGCGACGGCCAAGACCCGGATCCTGGAGCAGGTGAGCCAGGAGCATATCGACTATATGCTGTCGCGCATCCCGCGCGGCCGGTTCCTGAAGGTCGAGGAGGCAGCGTCGATGGTGGCCTGGCTGTGCTCGGCCGAGAACAGCTTCACCACCGGCTCGGTCTTCGACCTGTCGGGCGGCCGCGCCACCTACTGAGCCGGCGATGGCCGACCCGGACCTGCTGGCGGCGCTGCGCCGGATTGGGCTGGCCGGGCCGGACGAGACGCCGCGCTTCATCCCGCTGACCGGCGGCGTCTCCTCCGACATTTTCCGGGTCGACCTCGCCTCCGGCCCGATCTGCGTCAAGCGCGCCCTGGCCAAGCTGCGGGTGGCCGCCGACTGGCGGGCGCCGGTGGTGCGCAACCTCTACGAGGCGCGCTGGATGCAGGTCGCGGCCGGCATCGTTCCGGCGGCGGTGCCGAAGCTGCTCGGCCAGGACGAGGCGGCCGGCGCCCTGGTCATGGCCTATCTGGCGCCGGAAGACCATCCGGTGTGGAAGGCGCAGCTGCGCGACGGCATCGCCGATCCGGCTTTCGCCGCCGAGGTCGGGCGGCGCCTTGTCGCCATCCATGCCGCCACGGCGGCGAAGCCGGAGCTGGCGGCGGAGTTCCCGACCGACGAGATCTTCTACGATATCCGGCTCGAGCCCTATCTGGTGGCGACGGCGGCCGTGCATCCGGACTGCGCCCACGCCTTACACGCGCTTGTCGAGACCACGCGGACGACCAAACGGGCCCTGGTGCATGGCGATGTCAGCCCGAAGAACATCCTGGTCGGGCCGCAGGGGCCGGTGTTCCTGGACGCCGAATGTGCCTGGTGGGGCGACCCGGCTTTCGACCTCGCCTTCTGCCTGAACCATCTGCTGCTGAAGGGGCTGTGGCGGCCGGCCTCGGCGCCGGACTTCCTGGCCTGCTTCGACGCACTGACCGCGGCCTATCTCGCCGGCGTGGACTGGGAGCCGGCCGATGCCTTCGAGGCCCGCGCCGCCCGGCTGCTGCCCGGCCTGTTCCTGGCCCGGGTCGACGGCAAGTCGCCGGTCGAATACCTGACCGACCCGGCGCAGAAGGACCGGGTCCGGCGGGTGGCCCGGGCGCTGCTGCTGGCCCCGCCGGAGACGCTAGCAGAAATCCGCGCCGCCTGGGCGCAGGAGCTGGACTCGTGACGAGGTTTTCTTGAAGCGATCAACGTGAATGCCTATTGTGACTACATGTGGTCACGGAAGACGAAAGCGATGAAGACGCTGCATCTCCGCGATGCCAAAGCCGGACTTTCCGCCATCGTCGAGGCGGCGGAACACGGCGAGGCGACGATCATTACCAAGCATGGTCGGCCCGCCGCCATGGTCGTGCCGGTCGAGGACGGCCGCCGCCTCTATGGCGATGACAAGCCGAGTCTGGCGGATTATCTGCTCGACTTTCCGGGCCCGCTGGAGGTGGACCGGGACCAGACTCCCTTGCGGCCGGCCGATCTGTGACTCACGGCTACCTGTTCGACACCTCGGTGATCTCCAGTCTTGCGCCAGGCAAACCGCCGATTCCCAAGCAGCAGGACAACTGGCTGCGGGAGCAAGCCGACCGACTGTTCATCCCGACAATCGCAATTGCCGAGATCGAAGCCGGGATCCGCAAGTTGCGCCGATCCGGCGGGACCGCGCGAGCCGAGCATCTGGGTACCTGGCTTGATGGCCTGATCACAGGCTATGGAAATCGGATACTGCCTTTCGACACGACCGCCGCCCGGATGGCCGGCAGCCTCGCTGATGTAGCCGTCGCGGCGGGCCGCCATCCGGGCTTTCCCGATGTCGCGATCGCCGCAATCGCCTTGACCCGCGATCTGACGCTGCTGACGCGCAATCTGCGCCACTTCGAGCCGCTCGGCGTCCCTACAATGGATCCCTTCGGCGCTCCGCCTGCCCAGGAAGGTGAACGACCATGACCCGTACCACCATCGCCGCGATCCGCGGCCGGCGCGTCTGGGACAGCCGGGGGCGGCCGACGGTCGAGGCCGAGATCCGCCTCGAGGGCGGCGCCGTCGGCCGCGCCATCGCCCCGGCCGGGGCCTCCACTGGCTCCGGCGAGGCGTTGGACCGGCGCGACGGCGGCGCGGCCTTCGGCGGCCATGACGTGCAGGGTGCGGTCGCGGCGGTGAATGGCGAGATCGCCCGGGCTCTGGTGGGCTTCGACGCCGCCGACCAGGCCGGGCTGGACCGGGTGCTGATCGATCTCGACGGCACGCCAAACAAGGCCCGGCTGGGCGGCAACGCCATCATCGCCGTGTCGATGGCCGCGGCCCACGCCGCCGCGGCCGCCGCCGGCCTGCCGCTGTGGCGCCATCTGGGCGGCGGGGACGCCACCCTGCTGCCCCTGCCCGAGATCCAGATCTTCGGCGGCGGCGCCCATGCCGGGCGGCGGCTGGACGTGCAGGACTTCCTGGTGGTCTGTCCGGGCGCCAGCAGCTTCGCCGAGGCGCTGGACTGGACCGCCGAGATCTACCGCGCGGCGGGATCGCTGATGGCCGAATCCGGGAAGCTGCATGGCGTCGCCGACGAGGGCGGCTTCTGGCCCGACTTCGCCAATGCGGCGGAGGCGCTGGACATGCTGGTCCGCGCCATCGAGAAGGCCGGCCGCTGGCCGGGCGAGGAGGTGGCGATCGCGCTCGACATCGCCGCCTCGGAATTCGGCCGGCACGGCCGCTATCGCTTCCAGGGGCAGGAGCTGGACACCGGCGAGATGGTCGATCTCGTCGCCGGCTGGACCTGGCGCTGGCCGATCGTCTCGGTCGAAGACCCGGTGGCGGAGGACGATGCCGCCGGCTTCCGCGCCATCACCGCCGCGATCGGCAACCGGGTGCAGGTGGTGGGCGACGACTTCCTGGTCACAGACGCGGCGCGGGTGCGCGACGCCGCGGTGGCCAAGGCCTGCACCACCGTGCTGCTGAAGCCGAACCAGCGCGGCACCCTGACCGAGACGAAGGCGGCCTGGGAGACGGCAAAGGCCGCGGGCCTGGGCGGCATCGTCTCCGCCCGTTCGGGCGAGAGCGAGGACACCACCATCGTCGACCTGGCCGTCGGCTGGGGCGTCGGCCAGCTCAAGGTCGGGTCCTTCGCCCGGTCGGAGCGGATGGCGAAATGGAACGCGGCGCTCAGGATCGAGGAGGAGTTGGGCGGCCGTGCCAGCTTCGCCGGCCGAAGCGTCTTGCGCGGGTAGGCCATCTGGGCTGTTCTGCCCTGCCCGCAACCGGATGAGTCCATGAGCTTCGACCTCGCCTCGATCGACCTGCGCATCCTCGGCCTCGTGATCCTCGGCGTCGCCGTCCTGATCCTGCTGGTGGCGCTGTTCCGGCGGCCGCGGCCGGACTTCGCGCCGCTGACCGGCGCGATCGAGGATCTGCGCCGCGACCTGGCGCGGGTGGAGCAGGAGCTGCAGACCTCGGAGCGGCGCATCGAGGCCTCGGCCGAGGCGCGCGACAGCCGGCAGCGGCAGGAGATCGCGGCGTCGCTGCGCCACACCGGCGAGACCCTGGCCGGCGCCATGAAGGCGATCGGCGAGACCCAGCAGACCCGCCTCGACACCGTCGCCGCCCGGCTGCAGGCCCTGTCCGAATCGATGGCGCAGAGCCAGGACCGGCTGCGCGAGCGGCTGGACCAGAACCTGCAGTCGCTGCGGAAGGAGAACGAGGCGAAGCTGGAGCAGATGCGGGCCACGGTCGACGAGAAGCTGCAGGCGACGCTGGAGGCGCGGCTGCAGTCCCAGTTCCAGACTGTCAGCGAGCGGCTGGAGCGGGTGCATCAGGGGCTGGGCGAGATGCAAGTGCTGGCCGGCGGCGTCGGCGACCTGAAGAAGATGCTGTCCGGCGTGAAGACCCGCGGCACCTTCGGCGAGGAGCAGCTGGACGCCCTGCTGGAGCAGGTGCTGACCGAGGACCAGCTGGTGCGCAACGCCCGGCCGCGGGCGGATTCGACCGAGACGGTGGAGTTCGCCATCCGCCTGCCCGAGGGCGTGCTGCTGCCGATCGACAGCAAGTTCCCGCAGGAGGATTACGAGCGGCTGATCCAGGCGGTCGAGGCCGGCGACGCCGAGGCCGCGGCCAAGGCCGGCACGGCGCTGGAGCGGCGGCTGCGGGACGAGGCCAAGCGGATCGCCACGAAGTACATCTGCCCGCCGACCACCACCGACTTCGCCGTGCTGTTCGTACCGACCGAGGGGCTGTTCGCCGAGGTGCTGCGCCGGCCCGGCCTGCGCGAATCCATCCGCGAGCAGCACCGGGTCACCATCCTGGGGCCGACGACGCTGGGCGCCTTCCTGTCCAGCCTGCGCATGGGCTTCCGCACCCTGGCGATCCAGCAGAAATCGGCCGAGATCTGGCAGGTTCTGGGCGCGGTGAAGACCGAGTTCCGCACCTATGGCGAGCTGATGGCCAAGGTCGAGAAGAAGCTGCAGGAGGGCCAGAACGTGATCCACCAGATCGGCGTGCGCAGCCGCGCCATCCACCGCAAGCTGCGCGACGTGGAGGAGCTGCCGATGGACCGCGCCCGGCCGGTTCTGGAGCTCGACGCGCCCGAGGCGGAGATGCCGGCGGCAGCGGAGGAAGAGACGCCATAGCCCTGTTGCATCGGGCGGCCGTGCGCCCTATCCAGTCATCATTCATCCGACAATAGGTCGAGAGAGGAACGAGATGAGCGTCCACGCCAATTACATCGCCGGCTCCTGGGTCGAGGGCCCGGACGCGGTGAAGAACGTGAATCCGTCGGACCTGTCGGACGTGATCGGCGAATACGCCCGCGCCGACCGCGCCCAGGCGGAGCAGGCGATCGCCGCGGCGCGCGCCGCCTTCCCGAAATGGTCGATGACCACGCTGCAGGAGCGGCACGACCTCTTGGACAAGATCGGCAACACCATCCTGGCGCGGAAGGAGGAGCTGGGGCGCCTGCTGTCGCGCGAGGAGGGCAAGACCCTGCCCGAGGGCATCGGCGAGGCCGCCCGCGCCGGCCAGATCTTCAAGTTCTTCGCCGGCGAGGTGCTGCGCATCCAGGGCGAGAAGCTGGCCTCGGTCCGCCCCGGCATCGATGTCGAGATCACGCGTGAGCCGATCGGCGTCATCGGCCTGATCACGCCGTGGAACTTCCCGATCGCGATCCCGGCCTGGAAGATCGCCCCGGCGCTGGCCTACGGCAACTGCATCGTGTTCAAGCCGGCCGACCTGGTGCCGGGCAGCGCCTGGGCCCTGTCGCAGATCATCGTCGACGCCGGCGTGCCAGAGGGCGTGTTCAACCTGGTGATGGGCCGCGGCTCGGTGGTCGGCGAGGCCTTCGTCGCCAGCAAGGACGTCGACGCCATCACCTTCACCGGCTCGGTCGCGACCGGCCGCGGCATCGCCGTGCGCTGCGCCGAGATCGGCAAGAAGGTGCAGCTCGAGATGGGTGGCAAGAACCCGATGGTCGTGCTCGACGACGCGGACCTCAACACCGCCGTCGCGGCCGCGGCCAACAGCGCCTTCTTCTCCACCGGCCAGCGCTGCACCGCCTCCTCGCGCCTGATCGTGACCGAGGGCATCCACGACCGCTTCGTCGCGGCGATGACCGAGAAGCTCAAGACGCTGAAGGTCGACCACGCGCTGAAGCAGGGCACCGATATCGGCCCGGTGGTGGACCAGAGCCAGCTGGACCAGGATCTGCGCTACATCGACATCGGCGTGAAGGAAGGCGCCAAGCTGGCGGTGGGCGGCGAGCGGCTGAACCGCGAGACCGAGGGCTACTTCCTGTCCCCGGCGCTGTTCACCGAGACCACCAACGACATGCGGATCAACCGCGAGGAGATCTTCGGGCCGGTCGCCTCGGTGATCCGGGTCAAGGATTACGAGCAGGCGCTGGCCACGGCGAACGACACCGAGTTCGGCCTGTCCGCCGGCATCGCCACCTCGAGCCTGAAATACGCCAGCCACTTCAAGCGGGCCAGCCAGGCCGGCATGGTGATGGTGAACCTGCCGACCGCGGGCGTGGACTATCACGTGCCGTTCGGCGGCCGGAAGGGCTCCAGCTACGGCCCGCGCGAGCAGGGCCGCTACGCCGCGGAGTTCTACACCGTGGTCAAGACCGCTTACACCTTCCCGGTCTGATCGGTTCGGGAGCGAGGTGCGAAGGGCCCGGCCGGCGATGGCCGGGCCCTTCTGTTTGCGATGGCGCTTGTGCTTCAGGGCAAGATGACCAATATGACCATCTCGCGATGGAGGTCACCGTGAGCGCAGGAACATGGACCGTCGCCGAAGCCAAGACGAAGTTCAGCGAAGTCATCGATCGTACCCGCCGGGAAGGGCCGCAGACCGTCACCAGTAACGGGCATTCCGCCGTGGTCGTGGTATCCGCCGAGGAGTGGGAGCGAAAGACAAAGCGCGTCGGCACTCTAGCTGACTTTTTTGCCGCCTCTCCCCTCCGCGGCTCGGAATTGGATACCGAGCGACTCAATGACGGCCCCCGCGCGACCGATCTTTGACCTACCTTCTCGCACCAACGTCGTTTCGGAGTGGAAGAAGCCCTCTCCTAATGCCGGCCTCATGGCTTGGCTGGCCAACACTGACGAAGACCGAACCTTTCTGAGCGTCATCACCCTGGCGGAACTGCGATACGGCATAGACCGCCTGCCCGATGGAAAGCGGCGCAGCCTGCTCGACCGGTGGCTGCGGCACGGCCTGCCTACGCGCTTCGAGTCCCGGATCCTGCCGATCAACCCGGCCGTGGCGGACGCCTGGGGTGTCATCATCGCGCGGCGAGCCGCCGTGGGACGGCCGATCGGCGCCATGGACGCCTTCATGGCCGCCACCGCCCAGGTTCACGACCTCACTTTGGTGACCCGCAATATCTCGGACTTCGAGGCTTCGGTGACAGCCCTCCTCAATCCTTGGAGCGATTCTCCACCCGCTTGACACCGGCCCACCCGGCTTGCGAGCCTCAGTCCGGAAGTGACACGGGGTGCCCGCCAAGGTCGATCTGCGGGGGGCTGAGATCATACCCGTCGAACCTGATCTGGGTCATGCCAGCGAAGGGAGCCGTCACGCGATGCCCGCCCGGGCCCCGGTCCCTCAGGATCGATCGCCGACCGCCCTTCGCCGGAGGAGGAGCGGAATGAGCGCGGCTGTTGAAGCAACGGAACCGAGGCGGCGCTTCGACCTTTCGGTCTATCTCGTCACCGACACGCGGCTGAGCGGTCTGCGCGGAGTCGCCGCCGTGGCCACGGCGGCGGCGCGGGGCGGGATCACGCTGGTGCAGCTGCGCGACCCCGACGCCACCACCCGGGCGCTGATCGCCGCGGCCGGGGCGCTGCAGGCGGTTCTGGCCCCGCACGGTATTCCCCTGGTGATCAATGATCGGGTCGACGTCGCCCTGGCGGTCGGGGCCGACGGCGTCCATCTCGGCGACCGCGACATGCCGGCGGCCATGGCGCGGCGCCTGCTGGGCCCCGATCGCATCGTCGGCGTCACCGTGCACGACGCGGCCGAGGCGCGGGCGGTCGACCCGGCCGTCGCCGACTACGCCGGCATCGGCCCGGTCTTCACCACTACGACCAAGGCCGGGGCGCGGCCGGCGATCGGAACCGAGGGATTCCGGGCGCTGCGCCGGCTGGTGCCGCTGCCCGCGGTCGGCATCGGCGGCATCGATGCGGCGCGGGCCGCCGATGTGATCGCGGTCGGGGCCGACGGCGTCGCCGTGGTCTCGGCGATCTGCGCCGCGTCCGACCCGGAGGAGGCGGCCCGGGCCATCGCCGCCGCGGTGGCCGAGGGGCGGAGGGCGCGATGATCCCGAATGTGCTGACCATCGCCGGCACCGACCCGTCCGCCGGCGCCGGCATCCAGGCCGATCTGAAGACCTTCTCGGCGCTCGGCGCCTATGGCTGCTCGGTGATCACCGCCCTCGTCGCCCAGAACACCCGCGGCGTGCAGGCGGTGGAGCTGGTGCCGCCGGCCTTCGTCGCCCGGCAGATCGACTGTCTGCTCGCCGATGTCCGGATCGACGCGGTCAAGATCGGCATGCTGGCGACCGCCGAGATCACGCGCGCGGTGGCGGACGCGCTGCGCCGGCACGGGCTGACCCGGGTGGTGGTCGACCCGGTGATGGTGGCGAAGAGTGGCGATCGGCTTCTCGACCGTGACGCGGTGGCGGCGCTGCGCGAGGAACTGCTGCCGCTGGCCACGGTGATCACCCCGAACCTGCCGGAAGCCGCCGACCTGCTGGGCCGCCCCGAGGCGCAGAGCCGGGCCGAGATGCCGGAGATCGCGGCGGCGCTGCTGGCGCTCGGCCCCCGCGCGGTGCTGCTGAAGGGCGGTCATCTGGCTGATGCCGAGAGCCCCGACCTGCTGCTGACCACGGATGGCGCCGTCACCCTGTCGGCGCCGCGGATCGCCACCCGCAACACCCACGGCACCGGCTGCACCCTGTCCTCCGCCATTGCGGCTTTCCTGCCACAGCGGCCGGACCTGGAGACGGCTGTGCGCGAGGCGAAGGCCTACCTGACCGCATCGCTGTCCGCGGCCGACCGGCTGTCGGTCGGCGGCGGCCACGGACCCCTGCACCATTTCCATCGCTGGTGGGGGTGATGGCTGCGAAAGGCCTCCTTCTCTGTCATTGCCGGGCTTGACCCGGCAATCCAGAAGATGTCGACGCTCTCTGGATGCCCGGGTCAAGCCCGGGCATGACAGAAAAGAAGAGATCCAAAAAAACGGGCGCCGGAGCCCCGGGCGCCCGCCTTCAGACTAGGGTCAGGACTCATTAATTCCGATAGTATCGAATGACGGCAATGAGCCCAAGCTGCATTCGAAATGTGATTATCTAATGTCCGCTTTGGCCGAACGCTTCAAGTCCAAATGACCTCGCTACAAGTTCGCGCCGGTTTGTAAACCGAACTTTGGGTTGCCGAAGACAGTCGCTAAACCCCCTTTTTGCTGCGCGAACTAACTGCCAATTTCTCAACTAGTTCATCAGTGATATGGTTACTCAACGAGAACGTAACTCCGGTCTTGGTTGCCTTGAGTTTCAAAGAAACGATCTCGTCGGCATGAGCAGCAATTGCACCCGGGTCAACATATAGACCGCATTGTTTACTAAAGGCAGCATAGCCCGCGATGATCATTTCTTCGATCTGAAATCCGGGCATATCGTACTTAATGACTTCTTCGGCGTCTGGTAGTGCCCGCGATAGCTGTGCACGTAGTTGGCCCAACATGGCGCGAAACTGCTCCGGTGCGGCAGCTATATAGGCGTCATGGTTATCCTTCTTCTTCATGCTGACAGTATGCCTTTTAGTATGTCCAAAGGCAACAAATGGGGCGCTAGGGCTGGGGACTATAAACAGGATTCACAGCGGCGCCGAGATGTGATTCAGCCCCCCCGTTGATCGGGAGGTGTTTGTGGCGTCGGAGTTTTGGTTGAGCGATGAGCAGTGGGGCCGGCTTTCGCCGTTGCTGCCGAACAAGCCACGCGGGGTGCCGCGTGTTGATGATCGCCGGGTGATCAGCGGCATCGTGCATGTGCTGGTGTCGGGCTGCCGGTGGAAAGACGCGCCGGCGATCTACGGGCCGGTCAAGACGCTCTACAACCGGCACAAGCGCTGGTCGGAAAAGGGTGTCTGGCGCTCTGTGTTCGAGGCGCTGGCGGCGGCGGGCGGACCACCGGCCGAGGTGCTGATCGACAGCACGCATGTGAAGGCGCACCGGTCGGCGGCTGGCGGAAAAGGGGGGCGCACGTCCAGGCGATCGGGAGCAGCCGGGGCGGCCGCAACAGCAAGCTCCACGCCGTCAGCGACGAAGGCGGCCGACCGCTCGCCTTCCACCTGACGCCCGGCCAGGCCGCCGATTGCCGGGCGGCGGAGGTGCTGCTCGCCGATCTGCCGCCACGCTGCATCGTGCATGCCGACCGCGCCTATGACAGCGACCGCATCCGCGCCCTGATCGAGGACCAGAACGCCGTCCCGAACATCCCGCCCAAGGCCAATCGGCGCTGGAAAAGCTGCTTCAGCCGCGTGCTCTACAAAGGCCGGAACGCGATCGAACGCATGTTCTGCCGGTTGAAGGACTGCCGCCGGCTCGCCACCCGATACGACCGCCTCGTCGCCGCCATCCTCTGGTGGTTATGAGTCCCGGCCCTAAAACACGGCGCTCAGCCGACCTTGTTCTTGTTGTAGACGTCGAAGGCCACGGCGGCGAGCAGCACCAAGCCCTTGATCACCATCTGCAGGTCGATGCCGAGGCCGAGGATCGACATGCCGTTGTTCATCACGCCCATGATGAAGGCGCCGATCACCACGCCGGTGATCTTGCCGACGCCGCCCGAGGCCGAGGCGCCGCCGATGAAGCAGGCGGCGATGGCGTCAAGCTCATACTGGTTGCCGGCCTGCGGCGTCGCCGAGGTCAGGCGCGCCGTGGTGATCAGCCCGGCCAGCGCCGCCAGCACCCCCATGTTGACGAAGGTCAGGAAGACCAGCTTCTCGGTGTTGATGCCGGACAGCTTGGCCGCCTTCTCGTTGCCGCCCACCGCATAGATGCGCCGGCCGAGGGTGGTGCGGGTGGTGACGAAGGCGTAGAGCACGACCAGCACGCCCATCAGGATCAGGATGTTGGGCAGGCCGTTATAGGTGGCCAGCAGGTAGCCGAGCCCGGCCAGGGCCACCACCGTCGCCGCGTTCTTGATCACGAAGAACAGCAGCGGCTCCTGCTCGACCCCGTGCTGGATCTCGTTGCGCCGGTTCCGGATGTTGAACCAGACCAGGATCAGGGGTACGGCGAGGCTGATCAGCAACGTGGTGATCCAGACCTTGCCGGTGCCCGAGAACAGCTCCGGCATCGAGCCGAACAGCTCGGCGATGAAGCCCGAGGACATCTTCTGGAAGTCGCTCGGCACCGGCCCGGCCCGCTCGCCGGCCAGCACCATGATGCACAGGCCGCGGAAGGCCAGCATCCCGGCCAGGGTGACGATGAAGGACGGGATCTTGCGATAGGCGATGAAATAGCCCTGAACCGAGCCGATCGCCGCGCCCAGCGCCAGGCAGGCGATGGCCGAGAGCCAGGGGTCGACGCCCTGCCACACCATCAGGGCGCCGCCGACCGCGCCGACGAAGCCGGCGACCGAGCCGACCGACAGGTCGATATGGCCGCTGACGATGACCAGCAGCATGCCGAAGGCCAGCACGATGACATAGGCGTTCTGCTGGATCAGGTTGCTGAGGTTCAGTGGTGTGAACAGCCGGCCGTCGGTCGCGACCTGGAAGATGATCATGATCGCGACGAGCGAGAGCAGCATCGCGTATTCGCGGATGTTGTGCTTCAGGAACTCGCCGATCCGGCTGTTCGCACGAGTCTGCAGGGCAGTGGTGTCGGTAGTCATGGCCGTGCTTCCTTAGACCCGTTCTCTCGAGCGCATGATCGCCCGCATGATGTTTTCCTGAGAGGCTTCCTGGGCCGGCATCTCGGCGACTATGCGGCCCTCGTTCATGACGTAGATCCGGTCCGACATGCCCAGCAGCTCGGGCATCTCGGACGAGATCATGATGACGCCCTTCCCGGCGGCGACCAGCTGGTTGATGATCGTGTAGATCTCGTATTTGGCGCCGACATCGATGCCGCGGGTCGGTTCGTCGAGGATCAGCACCTCGGGCCCCGCGAACAGCCACTTGCTCAGCACCACCTTCTGCTGGTTGCCGCCGGACAGGTTGACAGTCTGCTGCTGCACGCCGGAGGAGCGGATGTTCAGCTTGCGCCGGTAGTCGAAGGCGACCCGGAGCTCGCGCATCTCGTCGATGATGCCGCGGCGCGCCACGCCGGGCAAATGGGCCAGCGGGATGTTGTGCTGGATCGAATCCCCCAGCACCAGCCCCAGCTGCTTGCGGTCCTCGGTGACATAGGCGAGGCCGGCGGCGATCGCCTTGGGCACGGTGGCGAGGTCGACCGGCTGCCCCCGCATCGTCGCGGTGCCGGTGATCTTCTGGCCCCAGGACCGGCCGAACACGCTCATGGCGAATTCGGTTCGCCCTGCCCCCATCAGCCCGGCGATGCCCACCACCTCGCCGGCGCGGACATGCAGGTCGATGCCCTTGATCACCTGCCGCTCCGAACGCAGTGGGTGATGGACGCTCCAGCCCTTCACCGCGAACAGGGTCTCGCCCAGCTTCGGCTCGCGCTCGGGGTAGCGGTCGGTCAGGTCGCGGCCGACCATGCCCTTGATGATCCGGTCCTCGTTGACCTCGCCGCCGCGGGCGTCCAGCGTCTCGATGGTCGACCCGTCGCGCAGGATGGTGATCGAATCCGCGACCTTGGTGATCTCGTTCAGCTTGTGCGAGATCAGGATCGAGGAGATGCCCTGGCGCTTGAAGTCGAGCAGCAGCTCCAGCAGCGCGTCGCTGTCGCTCTCGTTCAGGCTGGCCGTCGGCTCATCGAGGATCAGGAGCTTCACCTCCTTCGACAACGCCTTGGCGATCTCGACCAGCTGCTGCTTGCCGACGCCGATATTGGTGACCAGCGTCGCCGGGTTCTCCTTCAGCCCGACCTTGGTCAGCAGCGCCCGGGCCCGGACCAGCGTCTCGTTCCAGTCGATGATGCCGCGGCTCGCCACCTCGTTGCCGAGGAACAGGTTCTCGGCGATCGACAGGAGCGGCACCAGCGCCAGCTCCTGATGGATGATGATGATGCCGGCTTCTTCGCTGTCCGAGATCGAGCGGAACTGCCGCTCCTTCCCCTCGAAATGGATCTCGCCCTCGTAGGAGCCATGGGGATAGACGCCGGACAGGACCTTCATCAGCGTCGACTTGCCGGCGCCGTTCTCGCCGACCACGGCATGGATCTCGCCGCGCTTGACCGCGAGATTGACGTTGCTGAGCGCCTTCACGCCCGGAAACGTCTTGGTGATCCCTCGCATCTCCAGGATCGTATCAACGGCAGGATTAATTGTATCCACCTCTGGGCTCCGCTCGCCACGGGCGCCGACCTGCCGCTCGACCACGGCAGGTGCAACGGCAGGGCCCCGCGTCCGGAGACGCGGGGCCCTGGGGCACATCAGATTACTTCAGTTGGTCGGCGGTGTAGTAGCCGCTGTCGACCAGCACCTTCTGGACGTTGTCCTTGGTCACCGGCACCGGCGTCAGCAGGTAGGACGGCACCACCTTGACGCCGTTGTTGTAGGTCTTGGTGTCGTTGACCTTCGGCTCGGCGCCGGACATCACGGCGTCGATCATGTCCACCGTGACCTTGGCCAGGTCGCGGGTGTCCTTGAACACGGTCGAGTACTGGTCGCCGGCGAGGATCGACTTGACCGACGGGACCTCGGCGTCCTGGCCGGAGACATAGGGCAGCGGCCGGTCGCCCGAGCCGTAGCCCACCGCCTTCAGCGAGGCGATGATGCCCATCGACAGGCCGTCATAGGGCGAGAGCACGGCGTCGACCTTCTTGTCGCCGTAGTAGGCGGACAGCAGGTTGTCCATGCGCGCCTGGGCGGTGGCCGCGTCCCAGCGCAGGATGCCGACCTTGTCCATGCCGAACTGGCCACTCGGCACCTTCAGCTTGCCGCTGTCGATGTAGGGCTGCAGCACCGACATCGCGCCGTCGTAGAAGAAGAAGGCGTTGTTGTCGTCCGGCGAGCCGCCGAACAGCTCGATGTTGAACGGGCCCTTGCCGTCCTTGAGGCCGAGCGCGTCGACCAACGAGGTCGCCTGCAGCACCCCGACCTGGAAGTTGTCGAAGGTGGTGTAGTAGTCGACATTCGGGGTGTCGCGGATCAGGCGGTCATAGGCGATGACCTTGATCCCCGCGTCATGCGCCTGCTGCAGCACCGAGGACAGCGTGGTGCCGTCGATCGAGGCGATCACCAGCACCTTGGCGCCCTTGGTGACCATGTTCTCGATCTGCGACAGCTGGGTCGGGATGTCGTCGCCGGCATATTGCAGGTCGGCCTCGTAGCCCTTGGCCTGAAGCGACTTGACCATGTTGTCGCCGTCAGCAATCCAGCGCGCCGAGGTCTTGGTCGGCATCGAGACGCCGACGAGGCCCTTCTCGGCAGCCTGTGCGGACAGCGCGAAGGCGGACAGCCCCAGCGCCAGCGCCGTGACGGATGTGATCAGCTTCACCGTTTTCTCCCTCTGGTGTTCTGTTGTGCGCCCGGGCCGGTCGTTCCGCCGGGAGTCCGACGCGCTGTTGCCGCATGGCCGCTCATGATGCCGCCGCGGCCCAGGCCCTTCCAGCCGGGCTGCCCGCGGTCACGAGCCTCCTGTGACTGCGATGACGGCGATCCCGCGGGACGCCGATCGGCGGCGAGCCTCCGCGCACGCTCCTCCCGGAACGCCGGACAGCCTGCCGCCGGTGGCTCAAGCCCGACGCCTCAGCTCTGTGTGGAAATCCATATGCTCCTCCCTCTCACGCGACTGGAAGCCCTTGTGGCTGCTTGGGGTCGGCCTTGCCGAACCAATCCTCATACAATTTGGCGTAATCTCTCTTCATGCCGCTGCGCTGTCAAGCGGCGCCGGAATCACCGCCCCCGGCGGGCCTTCCCGCCGCCACGAAACCCGGCTAAAGCTGCGCCCCATGTCCCTGCTGCGCGGCATGGCAACGGTCGGGGGGTTGACGGCCGTCAGCCGGATCGCCGGATTCGCCCGCGATATCCTGACCGCCTCGCTGCTGGGCGCGGGGCCGATGGCCGACGCCTTCGTGATCGCGATCAAGCTGCCGAACCTGGCCCGGCGCCTGTTCGCCGACGGCGCCTTCATGGTCACCTTCGTGCCGCAATACGCGGCCGAGCGGGGTGAGCGCGGCCGCGAAGCAGCGCTGGCCTTCGCCGGCGAGGTGCTGGCGGCGATGCTGGCGGTGCTGATCCCCCTCACCCTGCTGGCGCTGCTGGCCATGCCCGGCATTCTGGCGGTGATCGCCCCCGGCTTCGTCGACGACCCGGCGCGTCAGGCCCTGGCCCTGGACTATGCCCGCCTGGCCTTCCCCTATCTGCTGCTGATGTCGATCACGGCCCTGCTGGGGGGCGTGCTGAACGCGCAGGAGAAGCTGGCCCCCTTCGCCGCGGCGCCGATCCTGTTCAACCTGGTGCTGATCGCGGCCCTGCTGTTCGGCACACGCCTGGCCGGGTCGCCCGGCCGGGCGCTGGCGATCGGCGTCACCCTGTCCGGCATCGTCCAGCTGCTCTGGCTGGCGCTGGCCTGCCGCCGCCACGGCCTGTCGATCCGCCTGATGCCCCCGCGGATCGGGCCGCGGCTGCGGCGCCTGGTGGTGCTGATGGGGCCGGGCGCGATCGGCACCGGCATCACCCAGATCCAGATGGTGCTGAACACGCTGATCGCCAGCTTCCTGCCGGCCGGCGCGGTCAGCGCGCTTTACTACGCCGACCGGCTGACTCAGCTGCCGCTCGGCATCGTCGGCATCGCGCTTGGCACCGCCCTCCTGCCCACCCTCACCCGCCTGCTGGTCGAGGGCCGGACCGACGCGGCGGCAGCGACCCAGAGCCGGGCGATCGAGGTCGCGCTGCTGCTGGGCCTGCCGGCCGCGGCCGGGCTGATTCTCCTGGCCCAGCCGATCATCCTGGTGCTGTTCGAACGCGGCGCCTTCGGCCCGCACGAGACCGCGGCGGTGGCCGGCGCCGTCGCCGCCTATGCCGCCGGCATCCCGGCCTACATCCTGATCCGGGTGTTCTCGACCCTGTGCTTCGCCCGGCAGGACACGGCGACGCCGATGCGCACCGCGCTGGCCGCCACGGTCCTGGCCGTGGCGGGCGCCGTCCTGCTGATGCGGCCGCTGGGCCATGTCGGCATTGCCCTCGCCACCGCCGTCTCGGCCTGGACCAATGCCGGGCTCCTGGCCTGGTCGCTGCGCCGCCGCGGCGCCCTGCCGCTCGACGCCGGGCTGCGCCGGCGCGGCGGGCGGATCCTGCTGGCGGCTCTGGGCATGGCCGCCGGGCTGCTGCTGGCCCGGCACGAGGTAACAACCATTGGCGGCGCGACGCTGGCGGCGCTGATCGCCGGTGGTGCGCTGCTCTACGTCGCCCTCTGCCTGTGGCTCGGCGCCGTCGACCGCGGCGAACTGGCCCGGTTCCGCCGCCGCGGGCATCAGGCGGGTTGACCCGGCGGCATGGGCCCGGCCATAAACCGAGCCTCCCCACCCCTCTCCGGCACCGGCGGACATGAAGCGCATCTTCTCGGGCATCCAGCCCACCCACAACATGCACCTCGGCAACTATCTCGGCGCGGTGCGGAACTGGGTGGCGCTGCAGGACGGGGCGGAGTTCGAGACCATTTACTGCGTCGTCGACCTGCACGCGCTGACCGTGCCGCAGGTGCCGGGCGAGCTGCGCGCCCATATCCGCGAGCTGACCGCGACGCTGCTGGCCGTCGGCATCGATCCCGAGCGCAGCATCCTGTTCGCGCAGAGCCAGGTGCAGGCCCACAGCGAGCTGGCCTGGCTGTTCTCCTGCGTCACCCCGCTGGGCTGGCTGCGGCGCATGACCCAGTTCAAGGACAAGGCCGGCAAGCAGCAGGACACGGCGATGCACGGTCTGCTCGCCTATCCCGTGCTGATGGCGGCGGACATCCTGCTGTACAAGGGCACCCATGTGCCGGTGGGCGAGGACCAGAAGCAGCATCTGGAGCTGACCCGCGACATCGCCCAGTCCTTCAACCAGCGCTACGGGGTCGAGTGCTTTCCGCTGCCGGAGCCGCAGATCCTGGGCACCGCCACCCGGGTGATGAGCCTGCGCGACGGCACCAAGAAGATGAGCAAGTCGGACAGCTCCGACTACAGCCGCATCAACATGACCGATGATGCCGACACGATCGCGCTGAAGTTCCGCAAGGCCAAGACCGACCCGGAGCCGCTGCCGACCGAGCCGGCGGGCCTGGCGGCCCGGCCCGAAGCCGAGAACCTGGTCAACATCTACGCCGCCCTGGCCGGCAAGAGCATGGAAGCGGTGCTGGCCGAGTTCGGCGGCGCCCCGTTCTCGACCTTCAAGGGGGCCCTGACCGACATCGCGGTCGCGGTGCTGGCGCCGATCGGCGGCGAGATGCGCCGGCTGATGGCCGATCCAGGCCATGTCGATTCGGTGCTGCGCCGGGGCGGCGAGAAGGCGACCGCGCTGGCGGCGCCGGTCCTGGCCGAGGTGCAGGACATCATGGGGCTGTTGCGGCCGTGAGAGAGCGCCCGATCTCCGACCTGCCCAATCTCGGCCCCAAGACCGCGGAATGGCTCGCCGCCGTCGGCATCACCACCGAGGCGGAGCTGCGCGCGGTCGGCCCGATCGCCGCCTGGCAGCGTCTGAAGGCGGCGCAGCCGGAGGTGATCACGGTCAACGCGCTCTACGCCCTGCACGGCGCCCTGACCAACCAGCACTGGGCCTCGCTGCCGCAGGAGCTGCGCGCCCTGCTGCGCCGCGACGCCGGGGTGGAGTGACGGCGACCGGTTAGGGTCGGTAGGTTGGGTTCGCTGGCGAACCCAACATTTTGTTGGGTTGAGCTCCGCTCAACCAACTTACACGTTCCCTCCACCTGTCATTGCCGGGCTTGACCCGGCAATCCAGAAGATGTCGACAGCCTCTGGATGCCCGGGTCAGGCCCGGGCATGACAGAAGTGAGAAGGCTAGATCGACGGGTCCTCGTCTTCCCTGGCCCGCTTGGCCGAGCCGGCGAAGCTGGTGATGGCGAAGGACTCCAGGAGATCGATCGCGGCTTCCCGTGACAGGACCCCGGTGTCGATCGTCAGGTCCGGGGTCTCCGGCTCCTCGTACGGGGCCGAGACGCCGGTGAAGCCCTGAATCTCGCCGCGCCGGGCCTTGGCGTAGAGGCCCTTCGGGTCGCGCTGCTCGCAGATCGCCAGATCGGCCTTCACGAACACCTCGCGGAAGCCCTCGCCGATCGCGTCGCCGGCCAGCGCCCGGTGCCAGCGCTCGGGCGAGATCAGCGCCACGATCGCGATCAGCCCGGCCTCGGCGAAGAGCTTCGCCACCTCGGCCGCGCGGCGGACGTTCTCGGCCCGGTCCTCGGCCGAGAAGCCGAGGTCGCGGCCGAGGCCGGTGCGCAGCGAATCTCCGTCCAGCACCGTCGCCTGCCAGCCGCGGGCGAACAGGCGGGATTCCAGCGCCGTCGCCAGGGTCGACTTGCCGGCGCCGGACAGGCCGGTCAGCCAGACCACGCCGCCGGCATGGCCGTTGGCCAGGCGCCGCGCCGCGGCGTCGACCCGCCGCTCGGTCGGGAACAGGAGCCGACTGTCGGATGTGGCATCGAGGATGGTGACGCCGCCGACCACGTCGTAGCCGTCGACCAGCACGCCGCGGCCGGTCGCCGGCAGCTCGGCATGGCGGTCGAAGGCCATGGCGGTGCGGCCGACCACCTCGATCTCCGCCGTCTCGTTGCGCCGCACCAGCTCCGCCGTCCGGGTCTCCAGCGTGTGCACCTCGACCACATGGCCGATCCGCTCCACCGTCACCGTGTGCTCGGCGGTGGCCAGGCGCAGCGTCAGCCGGGCGCCGGGGCGCAGCGGCTCGCGCGCCAGCCAGAACAGGCGCAGCTTCAGCCGGGCCGCGGTGGCGGGCGCCTGCTCGACCAGGGTCGCGATCTGGCCGCGCTCGACGAAGACCGGCGGGTCGAGAGTCAGCCCGACCGCCTGGCCGGCCCGGGCGCTGGTGATCTCCGCCGCCGGCCAGCTCTCGATCGTGGCGATGCGCGCGACCTTGCCCGAGGGCGCGAAGCGCAGGGTCTGGCCGACCGCGAGCGCACCGCTCTCGATCCGGCCGGCGACGATGCGCCGCTCGTCGAACTTGTAGACGTCCTGCACCGGCAGGCGCAGCGGCTGGTCGACTGGCGCCGGCGCGGCCTCGAGCCCGTCCAGCGCCTCGACCAGCGACGGCCCCTTGTGCCAGGGCATCAGGGCCGAGCGGGAGACGATGTTCTCGCCGTGCCGGGCGGCCACCGGCACCACCACCCTGGGAGTGATGCCGACGCTGTTCAGATAGGCCGAAATCTCGTCGGTCACGGCCTGGAAGCGGGCCTGGTCGTAATCGACCAGGTCCATCTTGTTGATCGCCAGCACCACCTGGGTGATGCCGAGCAGGCCGAGGATCAGCGCGTGGCGGCGCGACTGCTCCAGCGTGCCCTCACGTGCGTCGACCAACAGCAGCGCCGCATCGGCCCCGGCGGCGCCGGAGACCATGTTCTTGAGGAATTCGGCATGGCCCGGCGCGTCGATCAGCACGTAGCGCCGGCGGGCGGTGCGGAACTGCACCTCGGCCGTGTCGATGGTGATGCCCTGGTCGCGCTCCGACTGCAGCGCGTCAATCAGAAACGCCCATTCGAACGGCATGCCGCGCTTCTTGCTCATCGCCTCGACGGCGGTGACGCGCTCGGGGCCGAGCGCGCCGGTGTCGTGCAGCAGGCGGCCGATCAGGGTCGACTTGCCGTGGTCGACATGGCCGGCGATGACGACGCGCAGGGTGCGGGCGGCGGCCAGCGCCGGGTGCAGGGTCACGATCCCGTCCATCTCACATGTACCCCGCGCTGCGGAGGCGCTCGAAGCCGTCCTCGGTCTCGTTGTCGATGATGCGGCCGGCGCGTTCGGAGACCTTGGTGGTCTCGAGCTCGGCGATGATCGCCTCGATCGAATCCGCCTCGCTGGCCACCGGCAGGGTGATGTTCTTCTCGCCCAGCGAGCGGTAGCGCAGCCCATCCTTGGCCAGGTACAGCGGCACGATCGGGATGCCCTCGCGCTGGGTGTAGCGCCAGACGTCGATCTCGGTCCATTTCAGGATCGGGTGGATCCGGACATGGGTGCCGAGCTCGAACCGGGTCTTGTATTGGCCCCAGAACTCCGCCGGCTGATCGGTCACGTCCCAGCCGCCCTCGAAGCTGCGCGGGCTGAACACCCGCTCCTTCGCCCGCGTGCCCTGCTCATCCCGGCGGATGCCGACGATGATGCCGTCGAAGCCCTCGCGCTGGATCACCGCCTTCAGCCCCTCGGTCTTGCGCGCCGCCGCCCGGCCGCCGGGCGCCAGCGTCTGATCCATCAGCTCCTCCGGCGGGCAGTCCTCGACGATCAGCGGCAGGTTCCATTCCCGCACCAGCCGGTCGCGGAACTCATACACCTCCGGCAGTTCCATATGGGTGTCGAGCTGGATCAGTGGGAACGGCACATGGCCGAAGAACGCCTTGCGCAGCAGCCACAGGATCAGGGTCGAGTCCTTGCCGATGGACCAGAGCATCGCCAGCCGATCGATGCGGGCGAAGGCTTCGCGGAGAATGGTGATGCTCTCCGCTTCGAGTTCGTCGAGATGATTCATGATCTACAGGAAGGTGACCGGGGAGGTGGCAGGATCGGCGGGGCGGTGGATACCGCATTCGGTCTTGGCTTGGCCAGACCAGCGGCCGGAGCGCGGGTCGGCGCCTTGCGCGACCCGCTCGGTACAGGGCATGCAGCCGATCGACAGGAAGCCGTCGGCCTCCAGCGGATGATGCGGCAACCCGCGGGACTCGAACTCCGCCGCGATCCGGTCGGGCGACCAGTTGGCCAGCGGATTGATCTTGAAGCGGCGTTCCGCCGCAGCCCATTCGACCGCCGGCAGGGTGGCGCGGGTGGCGGCCTGGAAACGCTTGCGGCCGGTGATCCAGCCGCCGAAGCCGGAGAGCGCCCGCTCCAGCGGCTCGACCTTGCGCAGGGCACAGCAGGCGTCCGGGTCGCGCTGGAACAGCAGCAGGTCGGGATCTCGTTTGGCGATTTCAGCGGGGTCAGGCTTGACCGAGCGCACATCCTCCAGCCCGAGCTGCGCGACCAGCGTGTCGCGGTAGCGCAGAGTCTCGCCGAAATGGCGGAGCGTGTCGAGGAAGATCACCGGCGTGGCCGGTGCCACCTCGGCGGCCAGCGCCAGCAGCACCGCCGATTCGGCGCCGAAGGAGGAGACGAGCGCGATCGGCCCGAGCCGCGGATCCGCCAGCGCCCGCTCGATCAGGGCATGCCCCTCCAGCCCGTCGAATTCGGCGGCGATCAGCTCCTGAAAGGCAACGGCGGAGACGGACATTAGGCACTCATGGTCGGCAAACTGCTCCAATTTTGCTGTAAAATAGAGCGCATTTGCTGGTTGACTGTGTGTGAATCAGGGAGCTAATGTCAACACACAATTGTGGATATGAACGCCGCCGATGTCCGCCGACCTCCCCGCCGCCCCGCCGAAGCTCTCCGCCGTCGAAGGCGTGAAGGAGCAGAGTCGATTCCTGCGCGGCGGCATCGCCGCCGACCTCGCCGCGCCCGGCATCTCGGTCACCGAGGAAAGCTATAACCTGCTGAAATTCCACGGCAGTTACGAGCAGTACGACCGCGACACCGCGACCGCGCGCAAGAAGCAGGGGCTGGAGAAGGAATACCAGTTCATGGTCCGCGCCCGCATCCCGGGCGGGCGGATCACGGCCGAGCAGTACCTCGCCCTCGACGCCATCGCCGACAGATATGCCAACGGATCGGTGCGGATTACCACGCGCCAGGGCATCCAATTCCACGGCGTTCTCAAGGGGAACCTGAAGGCGACGATCGCCGACATCAACCATTCGATGCTGACCACCATGTCCGCCTGCGGCGACGTGGTGCGCAACGTCATGACCACCCCGGCGCCGATCCGCGACGCGGTGCATGCGCGGCTGGAGGCCGACGCCCGCTTCCTGTCGACGCGCCTGCTGCCGAAGAGCCGGGCCTATTACGAGATCTTCCTCGGTGAGGAGAACCAGACCCCGGCCGAATCGGTCGACGAGCCGCTATACGGCGCCACCTACCTGCCGCGGAAGTTCAAGATCGGCCTGGCCGCGCCCGAGGACAATACGGTCGACATCCTGACCCACGATCTCGGCATCCTCGCCGTGTTCGAGGGCGACCAGCTGCAGGGCTACAACCTCAATCTCGGCGGCGGCCACGGCCTGACCCACACCAAACCCGGCACCTATGCCCGCATGGGCTCGCCGATCGCCTCGGTGGGCCCGGGCGAGCTGCTGCAGGGTGCCGAGGCGGTGATCCGCCTGTACCGCGACCACGGCAACCGCACCGACCGCAAGCGCGCCCGGCTGAAATACGTGCTGGACGACATGGGCCTCGACTGGACCCGGAAGGAGCTGGAGCGCCAGTTCGGCCGGGCCCTGGCCGACCCGCTGCCGCACGCCCCGTTCCGGGTGCCCGACCATCTCGGCTGGCACGAGCAGGGCGACGGCCGCTTCTGGCTGGGCCTGCCGGTGGCCAGCGGCCGGATCCAGGACGGGCCGAAGGTGCGGCTGCGCACCGCGCTGCGCAGCCTGTTCGAGAACTGGGCCAAGCCGGCGGTGCTGACGCCGCAGCAGGACATCCTGATCGCCGACATCGCGCCCGCCGAGCGTGACGAGATCGAAGCGCATCTGCGCGCCCATGGCGTGGTCTTCGCCGAGGACCTGACCCAGGTTCGGCGCTGGGCCCTGGCCTGCCCGGCCCTGCCGACCTGCGGCCTGGCGCTGTCGGAGGCGGAGCGGATCCGCGAGCCGGTGATCGACGCCTTCGAGGCGGTGCTGCACCGGCACGGGCTGATCGAGGAGCGGATCAGCATCCGCATGACCGGCTGCCCGAACGGCTGCGCCCGGCCCTATGCCGGCGACATCGGCATCGTCGGCCGCACCCCGGGCACCTTCGCCCTGTTCGTCGGCGGCGATTTCGAGGGCACGCGGCTGAACACCAAGTTGGCGGAGAAGGTGCCGGAGGCGGCGATCGCCACGACGCTGGAGCCGATCTTCGCCGCCTTCGCCCAGGAGCGCCTGCCGGGCGAGGGCTTCGGCGACTACTGCCACCGCCAGGGGCTGGAGCGGCTGACCGCCCTGATCTCCACCGCCGAGGCCGCCTGATGCTGCCGATCGCCCTCTGCCCCGAAGCGGTTCCGGTCGCCCTGGTTGGCCAGGGTGACAAGGCGGTGCGCCGCCTGGCCCAGCTCGACGAGGGCGGCTTCACCGTCACGGTCTTCGCCGACGATCCGTCGCCCGACCTCGTCCTCGCCGCCGGCGACCGGATGTGCCGCCGGCTGCCCAACGCCGCCGATCTCGGCGCCCACCGGCTGCTGCTGGTGGCCGACCTGGACGAGGGCCGCGCCGCCGACCTCGCCCTCCTCGCCCGCCGCCTCGGCCTTCTCGTGAATGTCGAGGACCGGACGGCGCTGTGCGACTTCCACCTGCCGGCAATCGTGCGCCGCGGCGACCTCGTGGTGGCGATCTCCACCGGCGGCCGGAGCCCGCGCCTCGCCGCCCGGCTGCGGATGGCCGCCGAACGGCTGATCCATCGCGACTGGGGCACCCGCCTGGCCCGGCTCGGCCTCTTACGCTCCGAGCTCCGCGCCCAGGGCAAGGGCCCGGTGGAGATCGCCCGTGCCGTCGATGCGGTGATCGACGGCGAAGGCTGGCTGGGCCGGCCAGGGGCGTGAGCCCCGATCGGGCCTACACATCATTCAGCCGAATCTGTGCAGGCGATAGAGCTTGCATCCTCACGAACCGCTACCCCTGCGGGGTCTGCGTCGCCGGCCGGGCGCCGCGCAGGCCTGCGGCGAGGAGGCTGGCGACCGCGATATAGATCAGGCATCCGAGCGCCTGCCAGCTCAGCGGCACGCCGAGGTCGATCAGGACGCCCATCAGGATCGGCGAGGCACCGCTGGCGACGACCACCGCTGCCTCGACCGCGGACCGGACCCGGCCCAGCTGCGCTGGGCCATAGAGGTCCACCCAGAGCGCCGTGGCCAGCGTCGATCCGACCGCGGCCGAGACCCCGGTCAGGATCAGGTAGACCGGCGCGGCGAACGGCGATGAGCTGATCGCGAGGACGGCCATCGCGATGCCCTGCGGCACCAGGAAGAACGGCATGAGGCGCCGCGGCCCGTGGCGGTCGATCACCGGCCCGGCCACCAACAGCATGGCGGCCTGGACCACGGCGAAGGCGACGAACCAGATCGCGATCCAGCCGAGATCCCAGTGCTTCTCCTCGGCCAGCCGGGCCTGGTGGAAGAAGAAGCCGGTCGCGATGAAGGGCGCGGCGAGGACCGCCGGGAGCGCGAGCCACATCCGGCGGTCGCGCCAGAGGGGTGTCGTGTCGGCCGCCGCTGCGGGCGTTTCCCGACGCCGCCGGGCAGCGGCCTCGTCCGCCGCGCGCGGCAGGAACAGAAGGGCGAAGGCGACGCCCGCGGCCGCGACCACGGCGTTCACACCCCAGGCGGCCCGCCATCCGATGGCGTCCATCACCGCGACAGCCCCGATCGGCAAGATCGCCTGCGCAGCCGAGAAGCCGAGGGCCGTGATGCCGAGGGCCTTGCCGGCATCGGCCGGGAAGGTCCGGGCCGTGGCCGTCAGGGCGGTATGAGTCATCAGCCCCTGGCCGCCCAGGCGCAGCATGTAGAAGGCGAGCCCCAGAACGACGACGTTCGGGCTGAGCGCCGTCACGGCGCAGGCGGTGCTCAGCAGCGCGGCGACGCCGATCGTGTAGCGGTGCACCGTCGTGCGGTCGATCCACCGGCCCACCCAACCCAGCGTCAGCGCGCTGAGCAGCGTGCCGATGGCATAGGCCGTGCCGAGGCCGCCGTCGGTCAATCCGAAGCTCTGCCGGAACTGCGCCCCGTAGAGCGAGACGAAGAAGGTCTGGCCGAAGCTGGACAGCCCCATGAGGAGGGCGCCGAACAGCAGATGGTTCCAGTGCCGGGCACCGAAATCGAGATAGCTTCGGATCATGACGGGGCCGCTGAGGATGACATCCGGACCATTCTGGCAAGCCCGGACGCTCTTCCCAAATCGATCCGCGTCAATGCACCGGCGCCGACGCGACCGCCTCCTTGTCGTGCACGGCGAAGCGCTCGACCATGGTGGCGCTCGCCGCGTTAAGGCCGACGACCTCGACCTTGCGGCCGTGGCGGCGGGCCTTCAGCACCACGCGGTCCAGCGCGCCGACGGCCGAGATGTCCCAGAAATGGGCGTCGCCGACGTCGATGACGATCTTCTCCACCGGCTCGATCACGTCGATGGCGTCCGCGAAGGTGCCGGCGGAGGCGAAGAACACCTGCCCCTCGACACGATAGGTCCGAGCCGCCCCGTCCGGCGACAGGGTGGAGCTGACGCGGCTGAGGCGCGACACCTTGCCGGCGAAGAACACGCCGGACAGCAGCACGCCGACCACCACGCCGATCGCCAGGTCCGAGGTGGCGACGACGGTCGCCACCGTGGCCAGCATCACCACGGACGACGGCACCGGGTTGGTGCGCAGCCGGGCCAGAGAGCGCCAGGAGAAGGTGTTGATCGATACCATGATCATGACCGCGGTCAGCGCGGCGACCGGGACGATGGCCAGCAGGTCCTGCAGAGCGACCAGCAGCACCAGCAGGAAGCCGCCGGCGACCAGCGTGGACAGCCGGCCACGCGCGCCGGAAGAGACGTTGATCACCGACTGGCCGATCATGGCGCAGCCGCCCATTCCGCCGAAGAAGGCCGAGGCGATGTTAGCCATGCCCTGGCCGGTGCATTCCCGGTTCTTGTCGCTGCTCGTTTCGGTCATGTCGTCCACGATCTGTGCGGTCAGCAGCGATTCGAGCAGACCGACCGCCGCCAGGGTGAGCGCGACCGGCAGCAGGATGCGCAGGGTCTCGAGCGTGAACGGCACCGAGGGCAGGGCGAAGCTGGGCAGGGACGACGGCAGCTCGCCGAGATGGGCGACCGTGCGCACGTCGAACTGGAACACGACGGTGATCACGGTCAGCACCGCGATCGCCACCAGAGGAGAGGGGATCGTGCGGGTGACCCGCGGGAACAGGTAGATGATGGCGAGGCCCAGCGCGATCAGCCCGTAAGTCGCGGGCGGCACGCCGACCAGCTGCGGCAGCTGGGCCAGGAAGATCAGAATGGCGAGGGCATTGACGAAGCCGGTCATCACCGACTGCGACACGAAGCGCATCAGCCGCCCGAGCTTGAGAAATCCGGCGACGATCTGAAAGACGCCCATCAGGATCGTGGCGGCGAACAGGTACTGGACGCCGTGGTCGCGGACGAGATCGGTCATCACCACGGCGGTCGCGGCGGTGGCGGCGGAGATCATGGCCGGCCGGCCGCCGGCGAAGGCGATCACCGTGGCGATGACCACCGAAGCGAACAGGCCGACCTTCGGGTCGACGCCGGCGATCACGGAAAAGCCGATCGCCTCGGGGATCAGCGCCAGGGCGACGACGATGCCGGACAGGACGTCGCCGCGGATATTGGAAAGCCAGTCGCGGCGGAAGGATGAATGGGTCTTCATGGAGAGGATGCCCGCAATAGACGTGCGCTCGCCGCCGCGATGTCGCGCGGCCGGCCGGAGAAGTCATTTGCGTTGTCCGGCGGATCGGCGGCCGGAAGAGCCACCCGGGATTTCACCGGGTCCAGTCGAATGACCCTACATACCGTCGCATGTGCTGCATTGCAAACATGGCGCGATCCACTCAGGCGCCCGGCCGGACGATCAGGAAGGCCCCGACCACCAGCAGGATCGCCCCGAGGATCGGCAGCCCCTGCGCCGAGAGAGCCGGGGCGCCGGACCTTGTACAGTCCGCGACCAGCCCGGCCGCCAGCTGGCTCGCCACCAGGATGGCGATGGTCGGGGCGGCGCCCAGCCGCTGATAGCCGAGGATCCCGGCGAAGACGAAGAAGGAGCCGAGCAGCCCCGGCAGCAGGGCCCAGGGGCGCAGGACCGCCGCCGCCTCGGCGAGGCCGCCCGGGCCGTTGCGGATCAGCAGCAGACCGAGCAGCGCCGTCAGCCCGACGGCGGAGTTGATCACCAGCGCGATCAGCACCGTCGAGACCGACAGCGTGATCCGGACCATCAGCAGGTTCTGCAGCACCAGGCAGATGCCCGCGGACATCAGCAGGATGACGGTCGAGGCGGCGCCCATCAGGCGCGGCCATCCGGATCGCCGCGGCGGTCGAGCCGCAGCTGCAGGAACGCCAGATCCAGCCACTCTCCGAACTTCGTCCCTACCTCCCTCAGCAGCCCGGCATGCTCGAAGCCGAGCTTCTCGTGCAGCCGGATGGAGCCGGTATTCCGCGCTTCGATGCCCGCGACCATGACGTGCTTGCCGAGGGCCCTCGCCCTATCGATCAGCGCCAGCATCAGCGCGGCGCCGATCCCGCCGCCGCGCCGGTCCCGGCGGACATAGACCGAATGCTCGACGGTGTGGCGATAGCCGTCCCAGGCGCGCCAGTCGCCGAAGGAAGCGTAGCCCGCCACCCGGCCGTCCTCGTCGACCGCCACCAGCACCGGGTAGCCGAGGCGCCGGCGCTCCGCCATCCAGTCGGCGCGGTTGGCGGCGTCGACCACGGTCTCGTTCCAGATCGCGGTCGTGTGCAGCACGGCGTCGTTGTAGATCTCCAGGATGCCGGCGATGTCCCCGGCCTCGGCGCCGCGAATGCGCATCTCGCTCTCCGCCCGTATCTCACCAAGCGAACGGCCAGTTGATATCGCTCTTTCGCGAAGCTATGCACTTTAGTAATACGCACGCCTGTTATGGTCTACTATAGTAGCACGCATGGCGACCCTCGATGGCATCGACCAGCGCATCGGCGCCCGCATCCGCATCGAGCGGGAGAGCCGCGGCTGGTCCCTTTCCGATCTCGCCGCGCGCGCCGCCGTCTCCCGCGCCATGATCTTCAAGGTGGAGCGGGGCGAGAGCAGCCCGACGGCCCATCTGCTCGGCAAGCTCTCCGGCGCCTTCGGCCTCAGCATGTCGACGCTGATGGCACGGGCCGAGATGCAGCAGGGGCGGCTGTCGCGGCGGGCCGACCAGCCGGTCTGGACCGACCCGCAAACCGGCTATGTGCGCCGGCACGTCTCGCCGCGCACGGACCTGCCGCTCGACCTCGTGCGCATAGATCTGCCGGCCGGCCGGGAGGTGCCTATGCCGGCCTCGGCCTATGCCTTCCAGCGCCAGCTGATCTGGGTGCTGGACGGCGAGCTCGTCTTCATCGAGGGGGCCGTCCGGCACGAGATGAGGGAGGGCGACTGCCTCGAGCTCGGCCCGCCCGCCGACTGCGTCTTCCGGAACGAGGGCGGGCGTCCCTGCGCCTACGCCGTCGTGGTGCTGCGCCAGCCGTGAGCCAGGGCGTCAGGGCCTGTCCAGCGGAAATCCCCTGAACGGCTTGATCTCCTTGAGCACGAACATCGTCTGCATCTCCTTGATCCGGGGCAGCCGGCGGACGACCGCCATGGCGAAATCCGCATAGCTGTCCAGGTCGGGGGCGACGACCTGCAGCAGGAAATCCGTGTCCCCGGCGATGCTGTAGCAGGCGACAACCTCCTTCAGCTGCCGGACGCTCTCCGAGAACTCCTCCGCTTCCGTCTCGCTGTGGCTGTCGATCTTGACCCGGATGAAGGCGAGCACGCCGAGGCCGATCCGCCGCCGGTCCAGCACCGCCGCATAGCCCCGGATAACGCCGTCCTCCTCCAGCTGGCGGACCCGGCGCCAGCAGGGCGAGGTCGATAGCCCGACCTCGGCGGAGAGCGCCTGGTTGGTCAGGCGGCCGTCCTCCTGCAGGGCGGCCAGGATCCGGATGTCGACCGGTTCGAGCGGACTCGGCATATCCTACCTCGCAGAGTGCGTGTCGAGGTAGAACTTACCGAAGCCGTCTTCCCAGGCGCAATGATAGGCAGGATCGACCAGCCGGCGAGCGGTATCCTGCCGGGCGGACGCATCGCCGTGAAAGCCGCCATGACCCAGGATCTCCGCCTCGCCGTCGTCGTGAACCCGGACCTGCCGCTCGGGCTGGTCGCCAACACCGCCGGCGCCATCGCCATCGGGCTCGGGGCGAAGCTGCCGGCCCTGGCCGCCCGGCGGCTCACCGACCGCGGCGACCGCACCATCGACATCAGCTCCAGCCAGCCTGTTCCGATCCTGCAGGCCGATGCCGGCACGATCCGGGCGCTGCTGCTGAAGGCGCTGGCCCGGCCGGACGAAGGGGCGGGCGAGCGGGCGGTGGTGCCCTTCCCGGCCTTCGCCCGGTCGCTGCACTTCTATGCCGAGTACGAGGCGGCCTTCCCCGACCGCGACCTGAGCGAGGAGGCGATCGACGGTCTCGGGATCGCCGGCCCGGCGAAATGGGTTCGGTCGCTGACCGGCTCGCTCAAGCTGCTGCGGTAGCCCGGCGCCGCTTCAGGTTGCGCCCATCCGGTCGGATAGGACCGGACGTCGTGACCGCGGCTCCAATACCCACTCAGATCGACCGGCATCGGCCAAGCGGGTCAATCAAGCGGTCGATAGATAGGCCCGGGTCATGGGAAATGGCGGCACGATTTGCCGACACGTTCCACTTCCGGGGAGGGTGTCCCGGGACTGCCGTCCTTTCGTACAGGCCCTTTAATACCGAATTGCATAAATTCCGCAGCGAAATTTGCACTTACTTTTATGCAAATCGACCAATTCAAGTTTGTCCGTCAGGGAGACATTGCAGTGGCTGTCTTTTCAGTGCTGAACGACACTGGCATCAACGGCAAAGGTATTCATTTCGGTTCGATCGGCCAGATAGCGGCGTCTGGATTCGCCGGCGACCCCTCCATTACGGCGACCGTCATCGACGTCCGCTTCAACGATGGTGGTCTCCTCCACGTCATCGGCAGCGGCCTGGGCTACAACCCGCCATCCGACTACACCGGCTGCGTTGACAGCATCACTTACTCGCAACCCGCCTGCGCGGGGGTCTTTGCCATCACCGGCTTCTCCGAGTCGCTGGGCGACGTCTCCGGGCTGGTCACCGCCGGCAACGAGTTGGCGATCCTCGCCGACCTGTTCTCGGAAGACGACACGATTTCCGGGTCCTGCGTGGCCGATTTCCTCATCGGCTTCTGCGGTCATGACATCCTGAACGGCCATGGCGGTAACGACACACTGCGCGGTGGTGCCGGGGCGGACACGCTGAACGGCGGCGACGGCTCCGACGTCGCGGACTACCAGGACTCCGCCGCGGCTGTCTGTGTCAACCTGCTGGGCCACATCGCCCAAGGTGGCGACGCCCAGGGGGACGTGTTGAACAGCATCGAGAACCTCACCGGATCGGCCTTCGACGATTACCTGGCCGGCGATGCCGCTGCGAACACCCTGATCGGCGGTGCCGGCAATGATAATCTTGTCGGCAACGGCGGGGCCGACGTCCTGGCCGGCGGCGCCGGCACCCAGGACATGGCGGACTACATCTTCTCGGGCGCCGGAGTGGTGATCAGCCTCGCCGCCGGCACCGCCAGCGGCGGCGACGCCGCGGGCGACACCCTGAGCGGCATCGAATGGCTGCGCGGCAGCAACTTCAACGACTCCCTGACCGGCAACGGCAGCGACAATCGCCTCTCCGGCCTCGCCGGCACGGACAGGCTGGACGGCGGCGCCGGCAATGACCAGCTCATCGGCGGCGCCGGGGCTGACATCCTGATCGGCGGCGCCGGCGCCGACACCGCCCTGTATGACAACGCGTCCACCGGCGTCGCGGCAAGCCTGACCAACCCCGCGGTGAACACCGGAGATGCCGCCGGCGACACCTACAGCAGCATCGAGAACCTCGTCGGCAGTGCCTTCAACGACACCCTGACCGGCAACAGCGCCTCCAACTATCTGGTCGGCTGGCGCGGCAACGACACGCTCAACGGTCGCGGCGGCGCTGATATCCTGGACGGCGGCCTCGGTGCGGACACCTTCGTCTTCTCCTCGATCGCGGAGACCTCCACCAAGGCGCCTGATCGGATCAACGACTTCTCCCAGAGCCAGGGCGACAAGATCGACCTGTCGGGCATCACCCACGGCGCCGGCAGCTTCATCGGCTCGGCCGCCTTCGGCCATCACGCCGGCGAAGTCCGCTTCGATGTGAGCGCCGCTCAGACCATCGTCTCCATCGATGCCAATGGCGACGGCACGGCCGATGCGCAGATCCGCCTCCTCGGCGCCATCACATTGACGGCGGGCGACTTCGTGTTGTGAGCACCATCGGATCGGGGCGGAGCGCCGCCCCGATCCGGGCCTCCAGAGAGGCTGGCAGTCAATCGCCAACCTCCATTACGCTTCGGACCGCGCCGGACACCCCCATCCATTCACGGAGGTCGCCTTCGGATCGCGAACACCAGGGTCGGAACGGATGGCCGGCAAAGGCTGCCAAGATCGCGACGGCGCTGATACAGCCTTCGCATGACATCCGGGATCCGCATTCGCCCCGCGCGGCCGGAGGACCGGGACGCGCTCGGAGCCCTCAAGCTGCGCGCGTCGCTGGCCTGGGGAGAGCATGTCGAGGCGCTGTCGGCACTGCCCGAGGCGCGGCAGGTTCCGGCGGAGCACCTGCCCTCGGTCTTCGTCGCGGAGCTGGATGGCAAGATCGTCGGCTTCGCCACGGTTCTGCCGCGCGACGATCGCGAGGCCGAGCTGGAGGACCTGTTCGTCGATCCCGCGGCCTGGCGCCGGGGCGTGGGCGCCGGCCTGATGGCCGAGGCGGAACGGCGGGCCACGGCGCTCGGCGCCCGCTCGCTGCATGTCGTCGCCCATCAGCGCGCCCGGCCCTTCTACGAAAGCTGCGGCTTCCGGATCGTCGGCATGGTCATGACCGAGTTCGCCCCAGCCCCCGCCATGCGGAAGGATCTGGCCCGCTGAGAGCCGGAACCGGCTGCCGCGCCTACTCCGCCGGCTTCGGCGTCGGATGCGCCGGCTCGTCCTCCTCGGCCATCCGGTGATGGTCGCGGGCGAGGTAGGTGTAGACCATCGGCACCACGAACAACGTGAACAGCGTGCCGATCGACATGCCCGAGGCGATCACCAGCCCGATCGAGAAGCGCGCCGCGGCGCCGGCGCCGCTGGCATAGAGCAGCGGCACCACGCCCAGCACCATCGCCGCCGTGGTCATCAGGATCGGCCGCAGGCGGATCGCCGCCGCCTGCTCGATCGCGTCACGCCGCGACAGCCCCTGCTCCTCCTGCAGCTTGTTGGCGAACTCCACCATCAGGATGCCGTGCTTGGTGATCAGCCCGACCAGGGTGATCAGCCCGATCTGGGTGTAGATGTTGATGCTGGCGCCGGTGAGTTGGAGGATCGAGCCGACATTCAGCACCGCCAGCGCGCCGAAGATCGACAGCGGCACCGACATCATGATGATCAGCGGGTCGCGGAAGCTCTCGAACTGCGCCGCCAGCACCAGGAAGATCACGATCACCGCGAAGGCGAAGGCGATCATCACCGTGTTGCCCTCGGTGATGTATTGCCGCGAATCGCCCTCGTAGTCATAGGTCACGCCGCGCGGCAGGATCCGGTCCGCCGTCTCCTGCAGGAAGGTCAGCGCCTGGCCGAGGGTGACGATCACCGGGGTCGGCACCCCCTGGATGGTCGAGCTGTTCAGCTGGTTGAACTGGGAGAAGGAGTTCGCCGTCGCCTGGGTCTTCAGCGTCACCACCGAGGACAGCGGCACGAGGTCGCCGCCGGCGGTGCGGACGAAGTACTTGTTCAGCTCCTCCGGGTTCAGCCGGCTTTCCTGCCCGACCTGCGGGATCACCTTGTAGCTGCGGTTGTCGCGGTCGAAGCGGCCGATGTCGTTGCCGCCCAGCATGACGTTCAGCGTGACGCCGATGTCATCCATATTGATGCCCAGCGCCGCCGCCTTGTTGCGGTCGATCTCGACCGACAGCTCCGGCCGGTCGAAGGCCAGGGTGGCGTTGGCGAACAGGAACAAGCCACTCTTGCGCGCCTCGTTGGCGATCTGCTGCGCCATCTCGTAGACCAGCTGGGGCGAGCCGGGGGCCTTGATCACGAACTGCACCGGCGGGCCGCCGCTGGAGCCCGGCAAGGCCGGCGGAGTGATGGCGAAGCCTTCCACCCCGGCGATGCCGCCGACGATCTGCTGGACCTGGGCCTGAATCTCGGCGCCGCTGCGGCTGCGCTCGCCCCACGGCTTGAAGGTCATGCCGCCAAAGCCGGAGGCCAGCGAGCCGGCGCCGTTGACCGAGAAGATCGCGTCGTGCTCCGGGATCGTCTTCAGATCGGCGATCAGCTTGTCGCTGAACCGGTTCATGTATTCCAGATTGGCGTAGCGCGGGCCTTCGAGGATCATGAACACGAAGCCCTGATCCTCCTCCGGCGCCAGCTCGCTCGGCGTCTTCACGAACAGGAAGGCGGAGGCGGCGAGCAACACGATGGCGAGGAAGACGGTGACCGGCCGGTAGTTCAGCGAATTGTGCAGCCGACGGTGGTACCAGCCCTGCAGCGCGGTGAAGAAGCGGTCGACCACCTGCTGGAACCGGCCGGCGCCCTGGCCGTGCGGCTTCAGCATCTTGCTGGTCATCATCGGCGATAGAGTCAGCGCGACGATGCCGGAGATGATCACCGCCCCCGCCAGGGTGAAGGCGAATTCGCGGAACAGCGCCCCGGTCAGGCCGGTGGCGAAGCCGATCGGGGCGTAGACGGCGGCGAGCGTGATGGTCATCGACACCACCGGCCCGGCGATCTCCGCCGCCCCCTTCAGCGCCGCCTGTCTCGGCGTCAGCCCCTCCTCGATATGGCGGTGGATGTTCTCCACCACGACGATGGCGTCGTCGACCACGAGGCCGATCGCCAGCACCATGGCCAGGAGGGTCAGCGTGTTGATCGAGTAGCCGAGGGCGTAGAGGCAGAACAGCACGCCGATCAGCGACAGCGGGATGGTGACGACCGGAATCACCACGGCGCGGAACGAGCCGAGGAACAGCAGGATGACGATGACGACGATCGCCACCGCCTCGGGGATGGTCTTGCCGACCTCCCAGATCGAGGCCTCGATGAACTCGGTGGCGTCGTAGACGATCTCGCCGCGCATGCCCTCCGGCATCTGGCGCATGATGTCTTCCATCGCCGCGCGCACATTGGCCGCCGTGGTCAGCGGGTTGGCCGCAGGGGTCGGGTTGATGGCGACGAAGATCGCCTCGCGCCCGTTGAAGGTGACGCGCGAATCGTAGCTTTCGCTGCCCAGCTCGACCCGGGCCACGTCCTTCAGCCGGACGATGTTGGAGCCGTCCGAGCGCACCACCAGGTCGCCGAAGGCCTCGGCCGTGCGCAACGTGGTGTCGGTGCGGATGGCGAAGGTGACGAGCTCGCCCTCGGTCCGGCCCGGCGCCGACTGGAAGTTGTTGGCCCGGATCGCCGCCACCACGTCGGCCGCCGTGACCTGGCGCGCGGCCAGCCGCATCGGGTCGACCCAGACCCGCATGGCGAAACTCTTGGCGCCCAGGATCTCGGCCTCGGCCACGCCCTCGGTGGTCGAGAGCTGCGGTTGCACCACGCGGGTGATGTACTCGGTCACCTCCTCCGGCGACATCCGATCGCTGTCCAGCGCGATGTACTGGATCGCGATGTCCTGGCCGGTGCCCTTCACCACCACCGGATCCTTCGATTCGTCCGGCAGGTCGTTGCGGACCTGCTGCACCTTGGTCAGCACCTCGGTCAACGCCGCATCCGGATTGGCGTTCAGCTTCATGTGCACCGACACGGTGCTGACGCCCTGGACCGAGGAGGAGGTGACGTAGTCCAGCCCCTCCGTGCTGGCCACCGCCTGGGCGATCGGAGTGGTGATGAACCCCTGCATCAGGTCGGCGCTGGCGCCCGGATAGGCGGTGGTGATGGTGATCACCGTCTCCTCGGTCTTCGGGAACTGGCGCACCGGCAGCGTCGCCAAGCCCTGGATGCCGAGCAGCAGGATGAGGAGGCTGATCACCGAGGCCAGCACCGGCCGGCGAATGAAGATCGAGGTGAAGTTCATGGCGGCGTTTCCCCCTTCCCCCGCCGGCTCAGGACTGCGGAGGGCGGCTGGGGTCGACCGAGTTGTCGATCACCACCGGGAACCCGTTCTGCAGCTTGAGCTGGCCGGAGGTGACGACCTGGTCGCCCACCTTCACCCCTTCGACGATCTCGGCGATGTTGCCCTGGCGCTGGCCGACCCGGACGAAGACCTGCTCGACCACCAGCTGCGGCCCGGCCGGCGCGGCCTGGGCCACGGCGCTCCCGCCGGCGGGCGGCGGCGGCTGGTCGCCTTCCGCCTTCTTCTCGCGGATCACGAACACCGTGTCGCCGTAGAGGCTGTAGGTGATCGCGGTCTGCGGCACCGTCACCACATTCGGCCGTTCCGGCAGCATCAGCCGGACATTGGCGAAGAAGCCGGGGCGCAGCTTCAGCCCCGGATTGTCGATGGTGGCCCGCACCCGAAGCATGCGGCTGGCCGCATCGACCACCGGTTCGATGCCGGTGACCTGGCCTTGGAACACCTCCTCCGGAAAGGCGTCGGTCCGGACCTCCACCTTCTGGCTATGGGTCACGCGGCTGAATGCCTGTTCCGGCAGGGTGAAGTCGACATAGACCTGGTCCAGCCGCTGCAGTGTGACCAGCGGATCGCCCGCCGCGACGTAGCGGCCGATATCGACCTTGCGGATGCCGATGATGCCGGCGAAGGGCGCCGTCACCGCCTTCTTCTCGATCGTCGCCTGGGCGCGGGCGAGCTGAGCCTGGGCCTTCAGGAGATTGGCATTGGCGGTGTCGAGGTCGGATTGTGGGGCGTTGCCGCGCGCCCGCAGCGACGACACCCGGTCGAGCGTCCGCCGCGCCAGGTCGATCTCCGCCTGGTACAGCCGGACATCCGCCTGGTCGATCGAATCGTCGAGCTGGACCAGCCGCTGCCCGGCGCCGACCGTGTCGTTGGGCTTGAAGTCGATCGACACGACCGTACCCGCCACCTCGGAGGCGACCTGGATGCCCTCGACGGCCGAGATGGTGCCTATGCCCTCGAGATAGTCGGTCCAGGTTTTCGCTTCGGCCTTGGCGGCGGAGACGGCGACCGGCGGGATCTGCGGGTTGGAGAACATGTCCGCCACCACCTGGTCGCGCATGACATTCATGCCGACGAGCGCGCCGACGACGAGGATCAGGGCGATCCCGACCAGAAAGAAGCGGAGGATCATGCGCGATTCCGTCCCAGGCCCGTCCTTGGTCGTACGGGCTCGTGCTGTGAATCAAAAAGCGCAGCACCATACACTAGACGCCGACAAACGGCCTAATCGGAAACATACATGCATGTACGGCATGAGTAACCGAGCCGGCCATGCTGCTGTCGCATCGCTTCGCCGCAGGCGCCATCAGCCTTCGCATCGGCCGCCGCAGCAACTATGGTGCCGATAGGACTGGACGGGACCCCGCGCCATGCAAGTCTATCTGCCGATCGCCGAGGTCTCGGTGAACGCCTTGCTGATTCTCGGCATGGGCGGCCTGGTCGGGTTCCTATCCGGCCTGTTCGGCGTCGGCGGCGGCTTCCTGATGACGCCGCTGCTGATCTTCATCGGCATCCCGCCGGCGGTCGCCGTTGGCACCCAGGCCAACCAGCTGGTCGCGGCCAGCGTCTCGGGCATGCTGGCGCATTGGCGGCGCGGCAATGTCGACCTGAAGATGGGGCTGGTGCTTCTGGCCGGCAGCGTGATCGGCAGCGTGCTGGGGGTCCGGCTGTTCAGCCTTCTGCAGCTGCTGGGCCAGATCGACCTCGCCATCAACCTGTTCTACCTGATCTTCCTGGGCACGGTCGGCGGGCTGATGCTGGTCGAGAGCCTGCGCTCGATGCTGCGCCGCCGCCGCGCCCCGGGTGCGCGCCGCAAGCTGCACCAGCACGCCTGGTTCCACGGCCTGCCCTTCAAGACCCGGTTCCCGAAGTCGCGGCTCTATATCAGCGCGCTGGCGCCGATCGCGATCGGCGCGCTGGGCGGCTTCCTGACCGCGATCATGGGCATCGGCGGCGGCTTCATCCTGGTGCCGGCGATGATCTACCTGCTCGGCATGCCGGCCGCGCTGGTGGCCGGCACCTCGCTGTTCCAGATCATCTTCACCACCGCCCTGGTCTGTTTCCTGCAGGCCTTCCAGAACCAGACGGTCGACGTGCTGCTGGCGCTGCTGCTGCTGGCCGGCGGGGTGATCGGCGCCCAGTTCGGCACCCATGCCAGCGGCCGGCTGCGCGGCGACCAGGCCCGCGCCCTGCTGGCAACGCTGGTGCTGATCATCTGCGTCAAGGTCGGCTTCGACCTGATCGGCACGCCGGCCGACCTGTTCTCCGTCGCCATGCGCCGGGGGGGCTGAGCCGTGCTGCGTCTCGTCTTCACCGTCGCCGTCTGGGCCGCGGTCATGGGCCTGTGCCGGCCCGGCGCCGCCCAGGACCTGGTGGCGGACCTGTCCGACCACGTCATCGCCATCAACACCGGCTTCACCGGCACGCGGGTCCTGCTGTTCGGCGCCACCGAAGGCGAAGACCAGGTGGCGGTGGTGGTGCGCGGGCCGACCGACCGGGCCACGGTGCGCGAAAAGGACCGCGTCGCCGGCGTCTGGCTCAACCATGAGAGCATGAAGTTCAGCAACGTGCCCGGCTTCTATGCCGTGGCGTCGAGCAAGCCGTTGGAGGAGCTGGCGCCGCCCCCGGTGCTGGAGCGCGCCGGCATCGGGCTGAAATACCTGCAGCTGACCGTGAGCGAAGACGACCGCGACGCCGGCCCCGAGGCGATCGCCGCCTTCCGCGACGCGCTGATCCGCGGCCTGCAGCGCCGCGGCCTGTACGTGACCGAGACCGGCCAGGTCAGCTTCCTCAGCGGCCGGCTGTTCCGGACACGGATCGAGTTCCCGGCCAATGTCCCGACCGGCCAGTACCAGGTCGAGGTCTATCTGTTCCGCGGCGGCCAGGTGGTCGACGCCCAGACCACGCCGCTGATCGTCGGCAAGGTCGGGCTCGGGGCCGAGATCTACCAGTTCGCGCAGAGCGAGCCGGCGCTGTACGGGCTGGCCGCCATCATCGTCGCCGTCGCCTCCGGCTGGCTGGCGAGCGTCGTCTTCCGCCGCGCCTGATCACCTCCCATCTTTGAGGGTGCCATGACCGACAACGCCCCAGAAACCCCGATGCAGGAGATCCCACGCATCTTCCTCGTGGTCGTGGACGACACCGAGGAATGGCGGGCCGCGCTGCGCTATGCCTGCCGGCGGGCGCAGCACACCGGGGGCCGGGTCGCCCTGCTGCACGTCATCAGCCCGAGCGAGATCCAGCACTGGGGCGCGATCGAGGACGTGCTGCGCGAGGAGGCGCGGCACGAGGCCGAGCAGCGGCTGCAGCGCGTGGCGCGCGAGGTCAACCAGCTGACCGGCACCATCCCGATCCTGCACATCCGCGAAGGCGCCGCCCGCGACGAGCTGATGGCGCTGATCGCCGAGGAGCCCTCGATCTCCGTGCTGGTGCTGGGCGCCGACACCGTCTCCTCCGCCGGTCCCGGCCCGCTGATCCAGTACCTGACCACCGGCCGCGCCATGGCCAGGCTGCGGATCCCGCTGACCATCGTGCCGGGCAACCTGTCGACCGAGGCGATCGACGCCCTGACCTGACGGCGGCTCCGCGCGGCTTGACGGCGCCGGCGGGCGATGGCATCCGAGCCGGACGGGCGACGGGTGCCGGCAGGCCCCCGCGCCTTCTTCGACGAAAAGAGACATGGACGAGCCAGACAGTCGTCCCGCGAGGGGCGGAATCGAACCGAAGGGGCGCCTCCCTGGGGCCGCCCCGGGACAGGACGGACGGCCGGGCGCTGGGCCGGCCGGAGGCTTCCGCTAGACGATCGCGGGCCCCCGGCTCGCGCGGCGTGCGGCCGAGAGGGGACAGACCGCGATGCTGCGCATCTACACGCTTTCGAACGCCCGTTTCGCGCCGGTCGAGCCCGCCGAGGGCGCCGGCTTCCCGCCGGACACGGTCTGGATCGACCTGTTCAACCCGACCCAGGAGGAGGAGCGGCTGGCTGAACGGCAGCTCGGCCTGTTCCTGCCGACCCGCGAGGAGATGCAGGAGATCGAGGCGTCGAGTCGGCTGTACCAGGAAGACGGCGGCATGTTCATGACCGCCAGCGTGCTCTACGCCACCGAGACCGATACGCCCGGCACCGCCCCGATCACCTTCGTGCTGAAGGGCCAGACCCTCGTCACCATCCGCTACGCCGAGCCGAAATCCTTCACCGGCTTCACCGCCCATGCCGAGCGCCAGCCGACGCTGTGTCCCTCGGGCTCGGCCACGCTGATCGGCCTCCTGGAGGCGATCGTCGACCGCACCGCCGACATCCTGGAGCGGGTGGCGGGCGAGGTCGACGCGCTGTCGCAGCGCATCTTCAAGGTGAACGAGGCGGTGCACAGGCGCACGACCAACGAGGAGCTGGAGGCCAATCTCAAGCTGATCGGCCGCAGCCAGAACCTGGTGTCGAAGGCGCGCGAGAGCCTGGTCAGCCTGGCCCGCCTGCTGAGCTTCCTCGCCGTCGGCGACGCCACCAAGGACAAGGTGTTCCGCACCCATCTGAAGAGCCTGAGCCGGGACGTGGCGTCGCTGACCGACCACGCCACCTATCTCGGCAACAACATCACCTTCCTGCTCGACGCCTCGATGGGGATGATCAACATCGAGCAGAACGCGATCATCAAGATCTTCTCGGTCGCCGCCGTGGTGTTCCTGCCGCCGACCCTGGTCGCCAGCATCTACGGCATGAACTTCGAGGTCATGCCGGAGCTGCGCTGGGCGGCCGGCTATCCCTGGGCGCTCGGGCTGATGGTCCTGTCCGCCGTGCTGCCCTATCTGTGGTTCAAGCGGAAGGGGTGGTTGTAAGAGGCGGTGTTGTCGTCGCCCGCACCGCTCCCACCACCGTCATGGCGAGCCCCGCCCTTTGCACTTGATTGGGGGGCGTGGCCATCCAGCGATCCCGGCCCCTGGATCGCCACGGTGCTTCGCACCTCGCGATGACGGCTTTGTGACTACCTGAACAGGCCCGGCGGCCCTCGGCATGACCATCAGCAGATGGCACCATAGCCATCCATATCGCCTGGATATGCCGATGATCGAGCTGCGCCATCTCCGCTATTTCGTCGCCGTCGCCGAGGAAGGGCACGTCACCCGGGCGGCCGAGCGGCTGGGGATGCAGCAGCCGCCGCTGAGCCAGCAGATCAAGGCGCTGGAGCAGGAACTGGGTGTAACCCTGCTCCGCCGGCTGCCGCGCGGCGTGCAGCCGACCGAGAGCGGTCTCGTCCTGCTGGCCGAGGCGCGCGCCATCCTGGCCCAGCTTGACCGCGCGCTCGAGACGGTGCGGCGCACCGGGCGCGGCGAGCAGGGGCGGATCGCCGTGGGCTTCACCAGCTCGGCCGCCTTTCACCCCTTCGTCTCCGCCGCCATCCGCGGCTTCCGCGAGGCCGCACCCCAGGTCGAGATGGCGATGGAGGAGAGCAGCACCGGCGAGCTGGTCGAGGCGCTGCGCCTGGGGCGGCTGGACGCCGCCTTTATCCGCTCGCCGGTCGGCGACGCGGCCGGTCTCGTGGTCGAGCCGCTGCTGGAAGAACCGATGGTCGCGGCGGTGCCGACCGGGCACCCGCTGGCAACGGAATCGGACCCGATCCCGCTGTCGGCTTTGGCCGAAGAGGCCTTCGTGCTGTACCGCCGGCCGAGCGGCCCGGGCCTCTACGATTCGATCATCGCCGCCTGCCGCGCCGCCGGCTTCAGCCCGCGCATGGCGCAGGAGGCGCCGCGGCTGGTGTCGACGCTGAGCCTGGTCGAGGCCGGGCTCGGCGTGTCGATCGTCCCGGCCTCGATGTCGCGGCTGGACACCGGCGGCGTCGCCTATCTGCCCCTGGCCGACCGCCCGCCGCTGGCGGCGCCCCTGCACCTGGCCCGCCGTGACGCCGAGCCGCTGGGCGTGACCCGGCGCTTCATCGAGCATGTCCGAGGGATGGATCGGGCCTAGCGAGCGAAGCGCTTGGCCCCGGCAACGCAGAGGACGACCGCGGCGGCGCAGCCGACCAAGCCCCAGCCGACCGGCTCGTGCAGCAGGGTCGCGGCCAGGGCCAGGCCGAAGAAGGGCTGCAGCAGCTGCAGCTGGCTGACCGCGGCGATGCCCCCCAGCGCCAGGCCGCGATACCAGAAGATGAATCCGATCAGCATCGAGAACAGCGAGACATAGGCGAGCGCGACCAGCGCCGGCCAGCCGACCCCGGACCAGGAGGCCGGCAGCGTCAGCAGCGACGCGGGCAGGGACAGCGGCAGCGAGAGCAGCAGCGCCCAGGAGATCACCTGCCAGCCGCCGAGCCGGCGCGAAAGCCGGGCGCCTTCGGCATAGCCCAGGCCGCAGGCCAGGATAGCGGCCAGCATCAGCCCGTCGCCGAGCAGAGAGGCCTCGGCCCCCTGGCGCAGGGCATAGGCGCCGACGATCGCGGCGCCGAGCACCGAGAACGCCCAGAAGGCCGGGCGCGGCCGCTCGCCGCCGCGCAGCACGCCGAACACGGCGGTGGCGATCGGCAGCAGGCCGACGAAGACGATGGCGTGGGCCGAGGTGACGTAGCGCAGCGCCAGCGCCGTCAGCAGCGGGAAGCCGATCACGACGCCGAGCGCGACCACGACCAGCGGCCCGAGATCCGATCGCTCCGGCCGCCGGGGCCGCAGCGCCAGCAGCATCGCGGCGCCGAGCAGCCCGGCGATCGCCGCCCGCGCCAGGGTCAGGAACAGCGGGTCGAGATCGAGCACCGCCACCCGGGTCGCCGGCAGCGAGCCGCTGAAGATGAGGACGCCGAGCATGCCGTTGATCCAGCCCGCCGCCGCCTCGTTCGAAGGTCCGTCCATGATCGTCCGTATCGCCTGCATGGGGCCGACGATGGGGCCCGGCGACGGCGCGAACCAGAGATGGTAGAGTACAGTTTCGCCGAACTGTCCTGGTCCGGAGTCCGGTACAGATGCTCGATCTCGTTCCTGCGCCGCGTGGCGGCGCCACGCTTGTTTCGACCGTGATGGACACCATCCGGCAGCGGATCGAGAACCGCGCCCTCGCGCCGGGCGCCAAGGTGCCATCGATCCGCCGCCTGGCCGAGTCGCTGGGCGTGTCGAAGTCGACCGTGGTCGAGGCCTATGACCGGCTGGCGGCGGAGGGCGCGATCGCCGCCCGCCCCGGATCCGGCTTCTACGTCGCCCGGCGGGCGCAGCCTTTGACCCTGGCTGAGCCCGGCCGACGGCTGGACCGCACCATCGACCCGCTGTGGATCGCCCGCCAGGCGCTGGAGACGCCGGAGGCCGGGGAACAGGTGCTGAAGCCCGGCTGCGGCTGGCTGCCGGCCGACTGGATGCCCGACCCGGCGATCCGGCGGGCGTTGCGCGGCCTGGCCCGTTCGGAGGGCGAAGGCTTGGTCGACTACGACTCGCCGTTGGGCTTCGCGCCCCTGCGCCGGCATCTGGCGGGCCGGCTGGCGGAGCGTGGCATCACCGCCGAGGCCGGTCAGATGCTGCTGACCGACGGCGGCACCCAGGCGATCGACCTGATCGGCCGCTTCCTGCTGGAGCCGGGCGATGCCGTGCTGGTCGACGACCCCTGCTACTTCAACTTCCTCGGCGTGCTGCGCGCCCACCGCGCCAAGGGGGTCGGCGTGCCGCGCACCCCGGCGGGTCCCGATCTCGACGCCTTCGCCCGCGCCGCGGCGGAGCACCGGCCGCGGCTCTTCGTCACCAACGCCGCCCTGCACAACCCGACCGGCGCCAGCCTGGCGCCGCAGGTGGCGCATCGGCTGCTGATGCTGGCCGAGGCCCATGATCTGGTCGTGGTCGAGGACGACATCTTCGCCGATTTCGAGACGGAGCCGTCGCCCCGCCTCGCCGCGCTGGACGGGCTGCAGCGGGTGATCCATATCGGCAGCTTCTCGAAGACCCTATCGGCCGCGGTGCGCTGCGGCTTCATCGCCGCCCGGCCGGACTGGATCGAGGGGCTGACCGACCTCAAGCTCGCCACCAGCTTCTCCAACGGCGCGCTGGCGGCGCGGCTGGTGCATCGGCTGCTGACCGACGGCAGCTACCGCCGCCATGTCGAGGGGCTGCGCGGCCGGCTGGCCCGGGCGATGGGTGAGACGGCGCGGCGGCTCGCCGCCCTCGGCCTCATGCCCTGGGTCGAGCCGCGCGGCGGCATGTTCCTGTGGGCCGCCCTGCCGGAGGGGCTCGATTCGGCGGAGGTGGCGCGCCGCGCCCTGGCCCGGGACGTGGTCCTGGCGCCGGGCGACGTCTTCAGCCCCTCCCGTACCGCCGGCCGCTTCCTGCGCTTCAACGTCGCCCAATCCGCCAGCCCGCGGATCTTCGCGGTGCTGGAGGAGGCGATGCGCGGTTAGAAAAAGGGCGCCCCGGAGGGCGCCCTTTCGTCTCGGACCGGACCGGCGGTCAGGCCAGCTCGGTCTCCTTGGTCGCGTCGTCCGAGGTCGAGGCCGAGGGGTTCTCGACATAGTCGAAGGCCAGGCTCTCGCCGTCCTCCGCCACGTCGACCCGGACCTGGCCGCCCTTGACCAGCTTGCCGAACAGCAGCTCGTTCGCCAGCGGCTTCTTGATGTGCTCCTGGATCACCCGGGCCATCGGCCGGGCGCCGTAGAGCTCGTCATAGCCGCGCTTGACCAGCCACTGCCGCGCCGCCGGCGACAGCTCGATGGTGACGTGGCGGTCGGCCAGCTGCGTCTCGAGCTGGATGATGAACTTGTCGACCACCTGCGAGACGATCTCCGGCGTCAGATGGCCGAAGGGGATGATCGCGTCGAGGCGGTTGCGGAACTCCGGCGTGAACATCCGGTTGATCGCCTCCTTGTCCGCATCCTCCTTGCGGGTCGCGCCGAAGCCGATCGACTGCTTGGTCAGCTCGGTCGCGCCGGCATTGGTGGTCATGATCAGGATGACGTTGCGGAAATCGACCGACTTGCCGTTGTGGTCGGTCAGCTTCCCGTGATCCATGATCTGCAGCAGGATGTTGAAGACGTCCGGATGCGCCTTTTCGATCTCGTCCAGCAGCAGCACGCAGTGCGGGTGCTGGTCGACCGAATCGGTCATCAGCCCGCCCTGGTCGAAGCCGACATAGCCCGGCGGGGCGCCGATCAGCCGGCTGACCGAGTGCCGCTCCATGTATTCCGACATGTCGAAGCGGACCAGCTCGATGCCGAGCAGCCGGGACAGCTGCCGCGCCACCTCGGTCTTGCCGACGCCGGTCGGGCCGGAGAACAGGTAGTTGCCGATCGGCTTCTCCGGCTCGCGCAGGCCGGCGCGGGCCAGCTTGATCGCCGCCGACAGGGCATCGATCGCCTGGTCCTGGCCGAACACCAGCGTCTTCAGGTCGCGGTCGAGGGTCTGCAGCAGCGCCTTGTCGTCACGGCTGACGCTCTTCGGCGGGATCCGGGCGATCTTCGCCACCACCGCCTCGACGTCGCGCACGCCGATGGTCTTCTTCCGCCGCGACGGCGGCAGCAGCATCTGCGCGGCGCCGACCTCGTCGATCACGTCGATCGCCTTGTCGGGCAGCTTGCGGTCGCCGATGTAGCGGGCCGACAGCTCCACCGCCGTGCGGATGGCATCCGCGGTGTAGCGCACCTGGTGGTGCTTCTCGTAGTAGCTCTTCAGCCCCTGCAGGATCTTGACCGTATCCTCGACCGACGGCTCGTTGACGTCGATCTTCTGGAACCGGCGCACCAGGGCGCGGTCCTTCTCGAAGTAGTTCCGGTATTCCTTGTAGGTGGTCGACCCGATGCACTTCAGCGCGCCCGAGGCCAGGGCCGGCTTCAGCAGGTTGGACGCGTCCATCGCCCCGCCCGAGGTGGCGCCGGCGCCGATCACGGTGTGGATCTCGTCGATGAACAGCACCGCGCCGGGCAGGTTCTCCAGCTCCGACATCACCGCCTTCAGCCGCTCCTCGAAATCACCGCGGTAGCGGGTGCCGGCCAGGAGCGCTCCCATGTCGAGGGCGAAGATGGTGGCGTCGGCCAGCACCGGCGGCACCTCGCCGTCGACGATGCGGCGGGCCAGGCCCTCGGCGATCGCGGTCTTGCCGACCCCGGGGTCGCCGACATAGAGCGGGTTGTTCTTCGAGCGGCGGCAGAGGATCTGGATCGTGCGCTCGATCTCCGCCTCGCGGCCGATCAGCGGGTCGATCTTGCCCTTCGAGGCCTTCTCGTTGAGGTTGACGCAATAGGTCCTGAGCGCCTCCGAGCCCTTCTTCACGACCTTCTCCGCCTGCGCATCCTCGTCGGCGCCCGAGACCGGGCGCGATTCCCCTGCACCGGGCCGCGCCCCGCCCGAGGCGCCGGCCTTGGCGATGCCGTGGCTGATGTAGTTCACGGCGTCGAAGCGGGACATGTCCTGCTCCTGCAGGAAGTACACCGCATGGCTCTCGCGCTCGGAGAACAGGGCGACCAGCACGTTGGCGCCGGTCACCTCCTCGCGTCCCGAGGACTGGACGTGGATGGCGGCGCGCTGCAGCACGCGCTGGAAGCCGGCGGTCGGCTTCGCGTCCTCGATCCCGTCGATCTTCAGGGTCGCGAGCTCGGTGTCGATATAGCCGACGAGGTCGCGGCGCAGCTTTTCGAGGTTGACGCCGCAGGCGCGCATCACCGCGACGGCGTCCTGGTCCTCGGACAGCGCGAGCAGCAAGTGCTCGAGCGTCGCGTATTCGTGCCGTCGCTCATTGGCGAAAGCGAGGGCCCTGTGCAGCGTCTGCTCCAGATTCCGCGAGAGCATCGGTCGTCCCCATCCGGGAGGGCCCACCAGACCTCTGGTCAGGCCTTCTCAAGAATACATTGTAGAGGATGCTGATTGCGGCGCGCGAAGTCCATCACCTGCGCCACCTTCGTCTCCGCCACCTCGTAGGTGAAAACGCCGCAGACGCCCACACCCCGACGGTGAACATGGAGCATGATGGTGGTGGCTTCCTCGCGACTCTTCGCGAAGAAGCGCTCCAGGACATGGACGACAAACTCCATCGGCGTGTAATCGTCATTCAGCATCAGGACCTTGTACATGGACGGCTTCTTCGTCCGTGGCCTGGTCTGAACGACAACCCCGGTGCCGGCGTCGTTGCCGCCTCCTCGATCATCCTTCCGTTCGGTGTCGCTCATGGATATGGGATGCGTGCTGCCGGTTTTGAACCCGACCATGATGATAGTGCCGCGGGGGCCGGAGGTGTAGACCCGGAACGCGAAAGATCGCGGAAAGCTGAAATGCAGACGGCCCCGACGACGCAGGTCGCCGGGGCCGTCGGGGACGCCGGTCCGGGGAGGAGCCGGATCAGGCGGCGATCGGCTTGGACAGGGTCTCGACCGCGACGTTGACGCGGGCGGCGATCGGCGCCACGGCCTCGTTGGTGACCTTCAGGCCCAGCTCCGACAGCTTGCTGCTCTCGGCGACGAAGCCGTCGAAGGCGGTCTTGGAATAGGCCGACTGCAGGTCGACGACCTCGCGCAGGGTCTTGGCCGCGAACAGCGACCGCGCCGCCTCGGCGGCCTGCTCGGCCGCGTTATGCTGCAGGGCGAACCAGGCGCGGGTGATCTGCTCGGTGCCCTGGGCGACGACGGTGGCCGACGCGAAGACGGCGTCGACATTGCCCTTGGCCAGCGCGACCAGCTCGTCGAAATTCTTGGTCGCGGCCTGGGCGGCCTTCTCGAACTGGTCCTTGGCCAGGGTCAGGCCCTGGGCGAAATTCTTCTCGGCGGCGGCCTGGCCGGCCTTGACGGTGTCTGCCACGGTGTCCCTCACGGTCTCGGTGGTGGTCTCGACGGCGGCGAGCTTGCTCGCGCCGGCACGGCTCTTGGCGGTGGTCATGACGAACGGCTCCAGCGGAAATCGATCTTCGCAGCCGACCGTCGCCGCCGGAGGGCGCCGCCCAGCCATGCTGCACTGCAACATGCCACAAATATGGGCAGATCGATTCGAACTGTCAACGATTTTTGTGCAGCGCAACATGACGGACAAATGCCGGCCCGGCGACCCAAGACGTTGCGCCAGGGCGGGCGATGTTGTCAGATTGGCCGGGCAATCTGGCGGACGCGACCGGGCCGGCATCTTTTTGCCGGGTCTGTCATTTGGTTTATGGACAAAAATCAACGGGTTAATTTAAAGTTCTGAAATCACGCCTGAACCGAGATCCGCAAGCGGCGTGAGCGGGGGGTCGGCATGGCACGTTTCGTTGCGCGATCGGCGGCAGTTGTTCTCGCCTGCCTCGCCCTGGCGCTTCTGCCCGCCTGGGCAGAGGCGGCGCCGCGCTATGCCGCCTATGTCATCGACGCCCGCACCGGCGAGGTGCTGCACGAGGAGAATGCGAACCAGCAGCTGTACCCGGCGTCGCTGACCAAGCTGATGACGTTGTATCTGACGTTCCGCAGCCTGGAGCGGGGCGATATCGCGCTGGACACGCGGCTGCCCGTCTCGGCTTACGCCGCCTCTCAGTCGCCGACCAAGCTCGGCCTGCCGGCCGGCAGCCGGGTCCGGGTCGAAGACGCGATCCTGGGCTTGGTCACCCAGTCCGCCAACGACGCATCGGTGGTGCTGGCCGAGGCGATCGGCGGCAGCGAATCCCGCTTCACCCGGATGATGACGCAGCAGGCGCGGGCACTGGGCATGAGCCGCACCACCTTCACCTCGACCAATGGCCTGCCGGATCCGGACAATGTCTCGACCGCGCACGACATGGCGGTGCTGGCCCGGGCGCTGATCAACGATTACCCGCAGTACTACCCCTATTTCGCGACCAAGAACTTCCGCTATCGCGGCCGAAACTTCCCGAACCACAACCGGCTGATGCAGACCTATCCCGGCATGGACGGGATGAAGACCGGCTACATCCGGGCCGCGGGCTACAACCTCGTGGCCTCGGCGATGCGCGGCAAGACCCGGCTGATCGGCGTGATCTTCGGCGGCACCAGCCCGACCGCGCGCAACGCCCGGATGGCGGAGCTCCTCGATGAGGGCTTCGAGTCGCATGGGGGCACCGGCGCCTATGTCGCGGAGGCGCCGGCTGCGGCCGCGCCAAAGGCGGCCGCCACGCCGTTTCAGCCGCCGGTGCCGGACCGCCGGCCGGACTCGGCGGACGATCCCCTGATGGCGGCGGCCGAAGGCGACGCCGAGGATGACGGCGCCGTCGGCAGCGACGGCATCGGCGCGATGATCGCGATGCATGCCGTGGCGCCCCGCGCCCAACGGGTGGTCTATGAGCCGGTGCCGCGCGCCCTGGCCGACATCCCCCTGCCGAAGCCGCGGCCGCTGCGCCGCCGATAAATTCGCCCGTCCGTCCGGCGGCTGCTACTCGCGGGTGCGGTCGACCTTGCCCGAGCGTCGTTCGGTAAGCGCGGCCCGGAACTCGGACACGACGAGCTTCAGAAATCTCTGGCTGAAGGCGCCGATCGGCTCGGTGCCGGGCTCGTAGTAGAACGAGATCTCCGCGATATCGTAGTTGAACTCGCTGACATAGACCCAGCCGGATTTCCAGTCAGTCAGCCCAGCGCGGCGCCGCTCGATTTCCGGAATCGCCACGGCCCGCTGATCGCTTCCCGGCGCGAGTGTGCTTACTGGCAGGAGAAATAGAGTGGTCTTGCCGCTCGCCGGGTCTAGGCGCGGCACGACCAAGCAGCAGGGACGATGCTTGCGGCCTTCGGTTTCACCGGCGTCGCGCTGTCGGGCCCAGAGATACGGATACCGGATCAGAAGGCCAGATCTAGGGGCCGTCATCGTCCTTCCCCTCGAGGATCTCGTCCAGCGCGGGGAGCAGGAGGTCCCGGATTTCATCCGGGACCTGATCGGTCCGGTAGACGCGGCGCGGATCCGCCGCGCGGATCAGCTTCTCATAGTCCTCGATGTTCATCAGGACGAGGCGCGGCTTGCTGCGCTGGGTGATCGTCACCGGGTGCCGCAGTGCCTCGGCGATGATATCGCCGGATTTGCGGGACAGATCACTGGTGGAATAGGAGGACACGGAAGGGCCTCATGCTGAGATTGCTGCAAAATACAGCAATCTCAGCAATTTCGCAATCCGACGCGCCTACCCCCGCAGCGTGCCGCCCTGCTTCTCGACCGCCGCGACGATCTTCTTGCCCACGGCCTCGATCGCCTCGTCGGTCAGGGTCGACTCGACCGGCTGCAGCGTCACCGCCAGCGCCAGCGACTTGCGGCCTTCGGGCATGCCCGGGCCGCGATAGACGTCGAACAGCGCGACATCGGCGATCAGCGTCTTGTCCGCCCCCTTCGCCGCCTTGAGGATGCGGTCGGCCGGCACCGCCTCGTCGACGACGAAGGCGAAGTCGCGCACCACCGGCTGGAAGGCGGCCAGCTTCAGCAGCGGCTTGGCCGTGCCCGCCTTCTTCTTCGGCTGCGGCACGGCGTCGAGGAAGACCTCGCAGCCGACCACCGGCCCGTCGACCACCAGCGCCGCCAGCACCGCCGGGTGCAGCTCGCCGAAATGGGCCAGCACCGTCGGCCCGAGGCGCAGACAGCCGGAGCGGCCCGGGTGGTACCAGTCCGGCGCATCGGTCGAGACCTGGAGATTGGCCACCGGCGCGCCCGCCGCCTCCAGCGCCGCGATCGCATCCGCCTTGGCGTCGAAGGCGTCGACCGGCCGCGGCGGCTGCGCCCAGTGGCGCGGGCCGCTGAGCCCCGCGCGGACCGCGGCGGCGACCATGGCCTGGCCAGTCTCGGTGGCGTCGCGATAGGCCGGGCCGATCTCGAACAGCGCCGCGTCGGGCAGGCCGCGCGCGGCGTTGCGGCCGGCGGCCCGGACCAGGTTCGGCAGCACCGAGGGCCGCATCGTGTCGAGGTCCGACGCGATCGGGTTCAGGAGCTTCAGCCCGGTGTTCTGGAAGCCGAACCAGGCCGCGTCGCGCCCGTCCATGAAGGACCAGGTCACCGCCTCGTCCAGGCCGCGGGCGGCGAGGGTCCGCCGCACCAGCTCGCGCGCCTTCTGCGCCGGGTTGAGCGCCGGCTGGGTCAGCGCCGACGGCTTCGGCAGCGGCACCGCCGGGATGGCGTCGTAGCCGTTGACCCGCAGCACCTCCTCCACCAGGTCGGCCTCGCCCTCCACGTCGCCGCGCCAGGACGGCACCGCCGCCTCGATCACGCCGTCGGCGCCGTCGGAGACGCCGAAGCCGAGCGCCGAGAGGATATCCTTCTGCCGGTCGCGCGGCACGGCGACGCCGCCCAGGCTCTCGACCCGGTCGGGCCGCAGCGTCAGGCTGCGGCGCCAGTCCGGCTCGCGCCCGGCGACCACCACCTGCGACGCCTCGCCGCCGCAGAGCTCCAGGATCATGCGGGTCGCCTGCTCGATCCCGGCGATCACCGCCGCCGGGTCGACGCCGCGCTCGAAGCGGTAACGGGCGTCGCTGCTGATGCCCAGCGACCGTCCGGACAGCGCGGTGCGCACCGGGTCGAACAGCGCCGCCTCCAGGATCACCTCGGTGGTGTCGCCCTCCACGCCGGTCGACTTCCCGCCCATGATGCCGGCGAGGCTGAGCGGGCCGCTGTCGTCGCCGATCATGGTGACGCCGGCGCCGAGCGTGTAGGTCTTGTCGTTCAGCGCCTCCAGCGTCTCGCCGCCCAGTGACAGGCGCAGCCACAGCCCGCCGCGGACCTTGCCCTTGTCGAAGACATGCAGCGGCCGGTTGCGGTCGAAGGTGAAGAAGTTGGTGATGTCGACCAGCGCCGAGATCGGCCTGAGGCCGATCGCCTTCAGCCGCGCCTGCAGCCAGGCCGGGCTGGGGCCGTTCTTCACGCCGCGGAACACCCGGGCGACGAACATCGGGCAGGCCGAGGCGGCCTCGGCCGGGAAGTCGAGGTCGACGGTCAGGTCGGTCCGGAAGCTGCCGGCCACCGGCGTCTCGTCGAGCGGCTTCAGCGTGCCGAGGCCGGCGGCGGCGAGGTCGCGGGCGATGCCGCGGATGCCGGCGCAGTCGCCCCGGTCCGGGGTCAGGCCGATCTCGATCACCGGGTCGTCGAGGCCGCGCCAGGCGGCGAAGGAGGCGCCGAGCGGCGCGTCCTCCGGCAGCTCGATGATGCCGTCATGTTCGTCCGACAGGCCGAGCTCGCGCTCCGACACCAGCATGCCGTTCGAGGCCTCGCCGCGGATCGTCCCGGCCTTCAGCACGACGCCGGTGCCGGGGATATAGGAGCCGGCCGGGGCGAACACGCCCTTCATGCCGGTGCGGGCATTGGGCGCGCCACACACCACCTGCACCTCGCCCTTGCCGGTGTCGACGATGCAGACCCGCAGCCGGTCGGCATTCGGGTGCTGCACCGCCGATTTGACGTGGGCGATGGTGAAGGGCGCCAGGGCGGCGGCCGGGTCCTCGACACCGTCGACCTCGAGCCCGAGGCTGGTCAGCGCGTCGGTGATCTCGCCCAGCGACGCCGTGGTGTCGAGATGGTCCTTCAGCCAGGACAAAGTGAGCTTCATGGTCGCGGTCTCGATGCGGCGGGCGGGTTCAGCGGGTCAGGCCGGTGGCCAGGCTGGGCACGTCGAGCGGCACGAAGCCGTAATGCTTCAGCCAGCGCAGGTCGGCCTCGAAGAAGGTGCGCAGGTCGGGGATGCCATATTTCAGCATCGCCGGCCGCTCGATCCCCATGCCGAAGGCGAAGCCCTGGTAGCGGCTGGAATCGATGCCGCAGGCCTCCAGCACCTTCGGATGGACCATGCCGCAACCCATGATCTCCAGCCAGTCGCCGTAATTGCCCAGCTTCAGCTCGCCACCCTTGCGCGAGCAGCCGATATCGACCTCGGCGGACGGCTCGGTGAAGGGGAAGAAGCTGGGGCGGAAGCGCACCGGCAGGTCGGGCACGTCGAAGAAAGCGCGGCAGAATTCGAGGATGCAGCCGCGCAGATGGCCCATATGCGTGGACTCGTCGATCACCAGCCCCTCGATCTGATGGAACATCGGGGTGTGGGTCTGGTCGTAGTCCGAGCGGAAGGTGCGGCCGGGCGCGACGATCCGGATCGGCGGCTTCTGCGACAGCATGGTGCGGATCTGCACCGGCGAGGTGTGGGTGCGCAGCAGCGCCGCCTTCCCGTCCGGCCGGTCCGGAAGGTAGAAGGTGTCGTGCATCTGCCGCGCCGGATGCTCCGGCGGGATATTGAGGGCGGTGAAGTTGTGCCAGTCGTCCTCGATGTCCGGGCCTTCGGCGACGGTGAAGCCCATCTCGGCGAAGATCGCCACCATCTCGTCGCGGGTCTGGCTGATCGGGTGGATCCGGCCCGTCCGCTCCGGCCGAACCGGCAGGGTGACGTCGACCGTCTCGCGCACCAGCCTGGCATCGAGCGCCGCCCGCTCCAGCTCGGCCTTGCGGGCGTCGAGCAGCGCGGTGATCTCGTCCTTCGCCACGTTCAGCGCCGCGCCGAAGGCCTTGCGCGCCTCGGGGTCGAGGTCGCGCAAGCCCGCCATCAGCGCGGTCAGGCTGCCCTTCTTGCCCAGCGCCGCGACCCGCACCGCGTCCAGGGCCGCGAGGTCCTGGGCCTGGGCCAGCGCCTCGGCCACCTCGCGCTTCAGCGTCTCTACCTGTTCCATCGCCTGCATCCCCGATGGTCGTACCGGTTGGCCGCCTCACGGCCATGAAAAAAGGGGCCGAGCCACAGGCCCGACCCCCGCTTCTCTTCGCTCTGTCCTGCCCCGCCCCTGGCGGGACGGGATCAAGCGGCGTTCTTCAGCGCGGCCTGGGCCTGTTCGACCAAGGCCTTAAACGACTCCGGCTCGCGCGTGGCGATGTCGGACATGACCTTCCGGTCGATGTCGATGCCGGCGAGCTTGATGCCGTGCATGAACTTCGAATAGGTCAGGCCGTGCTCGCGCACGCCGGCGTTGATGCGCTGGATCCACAGGCCGCGGAAGTCGCGCTTCTTGTTGCGCCGGTCGCGATAGGCATAGCGCAGCGCCTTCTCGACCTTCTCGATCGCGACGCGATAGTTGGTCGAGGCGCGGCCGCGGTAGCCCTTGGCGAGCTTGAGGATCTTCTTGTGGCGGGCGTGGCTGGTGACGCCGCGGGAAACTCGTGCCATCTCTCAGCGCTCCGTTCTCAGCCGTTCACCAGCAGATAGCGCTTCACCTTCGTCGCGTCGGCGTCGCACATGATCTTGGTGCCCTGGTTCCGCTCCTTCGCCTGCTTGTCCTTGGTCAAGAGGCGGTGGCGGCGATAGGCGGAGTTGAAGCGGACCTTGCCGGAGGCGGTCAGCCGAAAGCGCTTCTTGGCGCTCGAATGGGTCTTCATCTTGGGCATTTCGGGTCCTTCCGAAGGAAGACGGTGAAAGGGCGGTTGGGCATGCCCCGGGGTTCGGACCCCGGCCTCGCCGCCCGAAGGAGCGCGCGTTATAACGGCCCCCGCGCGCGTTGACAAGCGCCGCATAAACTGGGCTTAGTCGCAGCCTTCCCGCAACCACGAGACTCTGACCGAGACTCACTCTCAGCGAGCCTGTCCATGATTCCCGCTGTCATGCCGACCTATGCGCGTGCCGACCTCGCCTTCGAGCGGGGCGAAGGGGCGTATCTGTTCGGGACGGACGGGCGACGATACCTGGATTTCGCGGCGGGGATCGCGGTCGTGGCGCTGGGCCACTGCCACCCCCATCTGGTGAAGACGCTGCAGGAGCAGGGCGCCAAGCTGTGGCACACCTCGAACTTGTACCGGATCCCGGAGGGCGAGCGCCTGGCGCAGCGGCTGGTCGACGCCACCTTCGCCGACACGGTGTTCTTCACCAATTCCGGTGCCGAGGCCTGGGAGGGCGCGACCAAGCTGGTGCGCAAGTATCACTACACCCGCGGCAACCCGAAGCGCTGGCGGATCATCACCGTCACCTCCAGCTTCCACGGCCGCACCCTGGCCGCGATCTCGGCCGCCAAGGGCGAGAAGCTGATCAAGGGCTTCGGTCCGCTGGTCGAGGGCTTCGACCAGGTGGCCTGGGGCAACATGAACGAGCTGCGCGCGGCGATCACCGACGAGACCGCGGCGATCTGCATCGAGCCGATCATCGGCGAGGGCGGCATCAAGGCGGCGACGCCGGAGTTTCTGCGCGAGCTGCGCCGCGTCTGCGACGAGTTCGGCCTGCTGCTGTTCTTCGACGAGATCCAGTGCGGCTACGGCCGGACCGGCAGGTTCTTCGCCCATGAATGGGCCGGGATCACGCCGGATGTGATGTGCGTCGCCAAGGGCATCGGCGGCGGCTTCCCGCTCGGCGCCTTCCTGGCGACCGAGGAGGCGGCCTGCGGCATGACCCCGGGCACCCACGGCTCGACCTATGCCGGCAACCCGCTGGCCACTGCGGTGGGCAATGCGGTGCTCGACATCGTCCTGGCCGACGGCTTCTTCGATCAGGTCGAGCGCACCGGCCGGCAGCTCGAGGCCGAGCTGGAGGCGCTGGTCGCCCGCCATCCCACGGTGTTGGAGGAGGTGCGCGGCATGGGGCTGATGCTGGGCCTGAAATGCGTGCAGCCGAGCGACGAGCTGGTCCCCGAGTTGCGCGCCGCGGGCCTCCTGACCGTCGGCGCCGGCGAGAACGTCATCCGCATCCTGCCACCCCTGACCATCGGCGCGGCGGAGATCGCCGAGGCGGTCGCGATCCTTGACAAGGTATGTGCCGCCCGGGCGGTGAAGGCGGCGGCAAATGGCTGACGTCCGGCACTTCACCGATCTGCACCACCTGTCCAAGAGCGACCTGCGGCAGATCATCGACCGGTCGATCGACCTCAAGCGCACCGACCCGCGCGGCGAGCGGGCGAAGCCGCTGGCCGGGCGCACCCTGGCGCTGATCTTCGAGAAGCCGTCGACCCGCACCCGCGTCTCCTTCGAGGTCGGGATGCGCCAGCTCGGCGGCGAGGTGGTGATGCTGACCGGCACCGAGATCCAGCTCGGCCGCGGCGAGACCATCGGGGACACGGCGCGGGTGCTGTCGCGTTATGTCGATGTGATCATGCTGCGCACCTCGGACGAGGACCGGCTGCGTGAGATGGCCGAGAACGCGACGGTGCCGGTGATCAACGGCCTGACCGACGAGACCCATCCGTGCCAGCTGATGGCCGACGTCATGACCTTCGAGGAGAAGCGCGGGCCGATCGCCGGGCGCATCGCCGCCTGGTCGGGCGACGGCAACAACGTCGCCCGGTCCTGGATCCGCGCCGCCGGCATGTTCGACTTCGAGCTGCGCCTCGCCTGCCCGGACGAGCTGTCGCCGCCGGCCGACCTGATCCAGTGGGCGCATCGCCAGGGCGCCCGCGTCTCGGTCGGCACCGACCCGGAGACCACGGTGCGCGGCGCCGACATCGTCGTCACCGACACCTGGGTGTCGATGGGCGACAAGGACGCGCCGTCGCGCCACAACCTGCTGCGGCCCTACCAGGTCGACGAGCGGCTGATGGCGCAGGCCAAGCCGGACGCGCTGTTCATGCACTGCCTGCCGGCGCATCGCGGCGAGGAGGTGACGGACGGGGTGATCGACGGCCCGCAATCCGTGGTCTGGGACGAGGCGGAGAACCGCCTGCACGCCCAGAAGGGCATCCTCTTGTGGTGCCTGGGAGCGATGTGACGATGGCATTGCCGACGATGGGGGGCGACGACCTCGTCCTCCCCTTCCAGATCGAGGCGTCCGGGCTGCGCGGCCGGCTGGTTCGGTTCGGTCCGCTGCTCGACGACATCCTCGGCCGCCACGCCTATCCCGAGCCGGTCGCCCATCTCCTGGCCGAGACGGTGGTGCTGACCGCCCTCTTGGCCAGCGCCCTGAAATATGACGGGGTGTTCACCCTGCAGGCGAAGGGCGACGGGCCGGTGCGCCTCCTGGTCGCCGACGTCACCACCGACGGCGCGGTCCGCGCCAACGCCATGTTCGATGCGACCCGGCTGTCCGGCGCCGCCACCACGGTGCCGGCGCTGCTGGGCCGCGGCCATCTGGCCTTTACCGTCGACCAGGGCAGCGACACCGAGCGCTACCAGGGCATCGTCGCGCTGTCGGGCGAGACTCTGTGGGAATGCGCCCAGCACTATTTCCGGCAGTCGGAGCAGCTGCAGGCCGGGCTGCGCTCCGCCGTCCGGCACGGTGAGGCCGGCTGGCGCGGCGGCGGCATCATGCTGCAGCGCCTGCCCGATCCCGAGAAGCAGGTGCCGACCGACCGCGAGGACGACTGGCGCCGCGCCATGGTGCTGCTCGGCTCCGCCACCGATGCCGAGCTGACCGAGCCGGGCCTGTCCGGCGAGGCCCTGCTGTACCGCCTGTACAACGAAGATGGGGTGCGGGTCTTCCCGACCCAGCCGATGCGCTTCGCCTGCCGCTGCTCGCGCGAGCGGGTGGCGTCGATGCTGAAGTCCATGCCGAAGGCGGAGATCGAGAGCCTGGCCGTCGACGGCCGGGTCGAGGTCGCCTGCGAGTTCTGCAACACCCGGTATGATTTCGACCGGGATCAACTCGCGGCGCTCTACGCCGCCTGAAAGCCCAGGCTCTAACCCGACCGGAGGACCCGATGACCCACCCGACCCGCCGCAGCCTGCTGGCCGGCGCCGCCCTTGTGCTGCTCGGCGCCTGCGGCGGCCCGGAGCTGGGCAATGTCGCGCCGGTGAGCTTCGCCGGCCGCCCGCCGATCCGGCTGGACGTCGCCCGGATCGACACGGTGGACCGGGCAGCACTGCCGGGGGCCACCCAACTGGCGCAGAGCCCGGCGGCGGCGATCCGCAGCTGGGGCGCCGCCCGGCTACAGGCCGGCGGCCGAGCCGGCGGGCTCACAGAAGCGCGGTTGATCATCCAGGAGGCCAGCCTGACCCAGGAGCCGTTGGCGACACAGGGCGGGCTGACCGCGGTGTTCCGCGACCAGCCGTCGCTGAAGCTGACCCTGAGGCTGGCCGCCCGCCTTGAGGTCGGTCCTGTCTTCAACTTCACCGGCGGCTATGCCGATGTGAAGGTCGAGCGTTCGACCACCCTGACCGACGGCTCCAGCGCCGCCGACCAGGCGCGGGCCGAGGGCGTCTTGCTGCAGGATGGGATGAACGACTTCGACCGTCAGTTCGAGGCCAATATCCGGCAGTATCTGGCGCCGCTGGTGCTGCCGTAACGGCGCCGGACCGCCTCCTCCGACTGGGTGAACCGGCCTAGACTCTGGCTGATTTCCCTTTCGCTTCGCTCTATGGCACAAGGCAGGACGTGAAGCGTTCATACCGGGTGTCCCGAGTTTCAGAGAAGGCATTCATGTCTGCATCTCTCAAGGTCGCCGTCTTCCCCGTCGCAGGCCTCGGCACCCGGTCACTGCCCGCCACCAAGGCGGTGCCGAAGGAAATGCTCTGCGTCGTCGACAAGCCGGTGCTGCAATACGCCGTCGAGGAGGCCAAGGCCGCGGGGATTGAGGAGTTCATCTTCGTCTCCAGCCGCGGCAAGACGGCGCTGGAGGACCATTTCGACGAGCATGCCGAGCTGTACGCCACGCTGGAGGCGCGCAAGAAGCCGGAGCAGCTGAAGGCGGCGCGCGATGCCGAGCTGCCGCCCGGCCAGTTCAGCTTCGTCCGCCAGGCCCAGCCGCTGGGCCTCGGCCACGCCGTCTGGTGCGCCCGCCACCTGGTCGGCAACCGGCCCTTCGCCGTGCTGCTGCCGGACGAGATCTTCAAGTGCCGCACCCCGCTGCTGGCGCAGATGGTCAAGGCCTACGAGGCGCATGGCGGCAACATGATCGCGGTGCGCGAGGTGCCGAAGGAGCTGACCTCGCGCTACGGCATCCTGGCGATCGGCAAGGACGACGGCACGGTGGCCGAGGTCACCGGCCTGGTCGAGAAGCCGAAGCCGGAAGAGGCGCCGTCCGACCTGTCGATCGTCGGCCGCTACATTCTGCAGCCGGAGGTGTTCGGGCATCTCGACCGGCAGGAGCGCGGCGCCGGCGGCGAGATCCAGCTGACCGACGCGATGGCCCGGCTGATCGGCAGCCAGCCCTTCCACGGCGTGCGCTTCGAAGGCGACCGCTTCGACTGCGGCGACAAGGTCGGCTTCATCGCCGCCAACCTGGCCTATGGGCTCGACCGGCCGGACCTGTCCGCCGCGCTGCGCGAGGCCGTCGCCCGTTATCTGTGACCCGGCCGGTCCGACCGGCGGAACCCTGGAGTACGCGCCCCCATGCGTATCGCGATGATCGGAAGCGGCTATGTCGGCCTCGTCTCCGGCGCCTGCTTCTCCGAGTTCGGCCATGACGTCGTCTGCGTCGACAAGGACGCCGGCCGGATCGAGCAGCTGAAGCGCAACGAGATGCCGATCTACGAGCCGGGTCTCGACGCGCTGGTGGCGAAGAACGCCGCGGCGGGGCGCCTCTCCTTCACCACCGACCTGGCGGCGGCGGTCGACGGCGCCGATGCGGTGTTCATCGCCGTCGGCACGCCGAGCCGGCGCGGCGACGGCCATGCCGACCTGTCCTATGTCTTCGCCGCGGCCGAGGAGATCGCCCGGGCGCTGACCGGCTATGCCGTCGTCGTCACCAAGTCGACGGTGCCGGTCGGGACCGGCCGCAAGGTCGCCGAGGTGATCCGCCGGGCCCGGCCGGACGCCGATTTCGACGTCGCCTCCAACCCCGAATTCCTGCGCGAAGGCTCGGCGATCGGCGATTTCATGCTGCCCGACCGGGTGGTGATCGGCACCGATGGCGAGCGCGCCCGGAAGGTGCTGTCGGACATCTACCGGCCGCTGTACCTGATCGAGCGGCCGATCGTGACCACGGCGCTGGAAACGGCGGAGCTGATCAAATACGCCGCCAACAGCTTCCTGGCGATGAAGGTGACCTTCATCAACGAGGTCGCCAATCTGTGCGAGGAGGTCGGGGCCAATGTCCACGACGTCGCCCGGGCGATCGGCCTGGACAAGCGCATCGGGCCGAAATTCCTGCATCCCGGGCCGGGCTATGGCGGGTCCTGCTTCCCGAAGGACACGCTGGCCTTCGTCCAGACCGCGCGCGAGGCCGGGGCGCGCCAGCGCCTGATCGAGACCGTGATCGACGTCAACGAGGCGCGCAAGACCGAGATGGCGCAGCGCGTGGTTGCGGCCTTCGACGGCAACGTCGCCGGCAAGACCATCGCCGTGCTCGGCCTCGCCTTCAAGCAGAACACCGACGACATGCGCGACGCCCCCAGCCTCACCGTGGTGCCGGCGCTGCAGCAGGCCGGGGCCCGGATCCGCGCCTACGACCCGGCGGCGATGAAGGAGGCGCGCAAGCTGCTGACCGACGTCGACTACGCGACCGGCGCCTATGAGGCGCTGCGCGGCGCCGACGGCGCCGTGGTGCTGACCGAATGGAACGAGTTCCGCGCCCTCGACCCCGCGCGGATGCTCAAGCTGATGGGCGGCCCGGTCTTCGTCGACCTGCGCAACGTCTACAAGCCGGCGGATATGGAAGCGGCCGGATTCCGTTATCACAGCATCGGCCGCCCGGTTCCGGGCTCGGCCAGTTGAGCCTTCAAGACCCGTCCGAGGAACCTACCCGTATCATGAGCCACAGCTTCCACCCCACGGTCCTGCGCGAATACGACATCCGCGGCGTCATCGGAAAGACGCTGGCCGCCGCCGACTACCAGGCGGTCGGCGCCGCCTTCGGCACCATCGTCCGGCGCAAGGGCGGCACGCAGGTGGCGGTCGGCTATGACGGCCGGCTGAGCTCGCCGGAGCTCGAGGCGGCGATGGTCCGCGGCCTGGCCTCGACCGGGCTCGAGGTGGTGCGCGTCGGCCTGGGGCCGACGCCGATGCTGTATTTCGCGCAGAAGCATCTGGACGCCGATGCCGGGGTGATGGTCACCGGGTCGCACAACCCGCCGGACTACAACGGCATCAAGATGGTGCTGCGCTCCGGCGCGGTCTATGGCGACCAGATCCAGGAGATCGGCCACCTCGCCGCCGCCGGCGACCTGGAACAGGGCGCGGGCGCGGTCCGCGACCTCGACCTCCGCGACCTCTATGTCGAACGGCTGCTGCGCGACTATGACGGCACCCGCGAGCTGACCGTGGTCTGGGATGCCGGCAACGGCGCCGCCGGCGAGGTGCTGCGCCGGCTGACGGCGAAGCTGCCGGGCTGGCATGTCCTGCTGTTCGACGAGATCGACGGCCGCTTCCCCAACCACCATCCGGACCCGACCATCCCGGAGAACCTTGTCGCGCTGCAGGCGAAGGTGGCCGAGGTCGGGGCCGATCTCGGCATCGCCTTCGACGGCGACGCCGACCGCATCGGCGCAATCGACGGCCAGGGCCGGATTATCCCCGGCGACATGCTGGTGGCGGTCTACGCCATCGACGTGCTGCCGGGCCATCCCGGCGCCACCGTCATCGCCGATGTCAAGACCAGCAAGACGGTGTTCGACGCAATCGCCAAGCTGGGCGGCACGCCCCTGATGTGGAAGACCGGCCATTCGCTGATCAAGGCGAAGATGGCGGAGGTGAAGTCGCCGCTGGCCGGTGAGATGTCGGGCCACATCTTCTTCGCCGACAAGTGGTACGGCTTCGACGACGCGCTCTATTGCGGCGTGCGCCTGGTGGCCCAGGTCAGCCGCAGCGGCGGCACGCTGGCGGCGCTGCGCGACAGCTTCCCGGCCACGGTCTCCACCCCCGAGGTGCGCTTCCAGGTCGACGAGAGCCGGAAATTCGCGGTGATCGCCGAGGTGCTGGAGCGCCTGCGCGAGGCCGGCGCCGAGGTCAACGACATCGACGGCGCCCGGGTGACCACGCCGGACGGCTGGTGGCTGCTGCGCGCCTCGAACACCCAGGACGTGCTGGTGGCGCGGGCCGAGAGCGCCGACGAGGCCGGGCTGGAGCGGCTGAAGGCCCAGATCGTCGACCAGCTGAAGCTGAGCGGCCTGGCCGAGCCGAGCTTCACCGCCTCGGCGCATTGATCTGGCGGCGTTGCCCCCTCACCCTCCCGCCGCCTTCGGCGTCGGGCCCCTCCCTCTCCCCGAGGAGAGGGGATCATCACCTCTCCTCGGGGAGAGGTCGGAACCGCGTCAGCGGTTCCGGGTGAGGGGGCGGCACCGGCCCATCCGTTGAAGATCGGCCTCTACCCGAGCCCCCGCAGCCGGGCCATCGCCAGGGCGTCGACATAGGCGCCATCGCGATAGGCGTAGGCGCGCAGCCGGCCTTCCTCGACGAAGTCGAACTTGCGGTAGAGGGCCAGCGCCGGCTCGTTGTCGGTCCAGACCGTGAGCTCGAGCCGCTTCAGGTCCAGCCAGTTGTCGGCAGTGTCGATCAGCGCCGCCATCAGCGCCGTGCCGACGCCGCGGCCGGCGAAGTCGTCATGGACGCCCATGCCGATCGCCGCCGAATGGGCCCGGCGGCCCTTGCCGCGGTGCAGCCCCGCATCGCCGATGATGCGGCCATCCGCGTCGGCGACGATGTGCACGTCGTCCGGCGACCGGTCGGCCAGCCACTTCTGCACCGCCTCCAGGGATGGGAAGGGAGGCCGCAGAGTGCCCCAGCGGAAGCGCGGCTGGCTATGCAGCTCGGCCAGGCCGACCGCGTCTGTGGCCCGGCTGGCGCGCAGCACGAAGGCGGGTGCGGCCGTCATCCTTCGACCCCGCCAAGGTCCCTGAGCCTGGCCATCGTCAGGGCATCGACATAGGCCCCGTCCCGGTAGCCATGCGCCCGCATCCGCGCCTCCTCGACGAAGCCGAACTTGCGATACAGCGCCAGGGCCGGCTCATTGTCGGCCCACACCATCAGCTCCAGCCGGCGGATGTCGAGCCAGTTGTCGGCGGCGTCGATCAGCGCCGCCATCAGCGCGGTGCCGATGCCACGGCCGTGCCGGGCGTCGTGCACGGCCAGGCCGATCCCGGCGCTGTGCCGCCGGCGGCCCCGGCCGAGCGTCAGGTCGGTCAGCCCGACGACCCGGCCTTCGGCCTCCGCGACGATATAGACGTCGCCCGGCGACCGTCCCTCGATCCACTTGCGGATCGCGTCCGCCGATTCATAGGGCGGCCGCAGCGTGCCCCAGCGAAAGCCGGGCTGCGCCTGCATCTCCGCGACATCCGGCCAGTCCTCGGTGCGCAGCGCCCGGAGGATGAAGGCCGGCGCGTCGGTCACACCTCCTCCTCGCCCCGGACGATGGCGACGGCGCGGCGGGCGCGGGCGGTGACCGCGGCCCAGTCGCCGGCCGCCACCTCGGCCTTGCCAGCGATCCAGGTGCCGCCGACCACCGCCACGTTCGGCAGCGCCAGATAGGCCCGCAGGTTGGATTCGCGGACGCCGCCGGTCGGGCAGAAGCGCATGCCGGCGAAGGGGCCGGCCAGCGCCGCCAGGGCCGCCTGGCCGCCATAGATCTCGGCCGGGAAGAACTTCAGCACGCCGTAGCCGAGGTCGCGCGCCGCCATGATCTCCGACGGCGTCACCGCGCCGGGCAGGAAGGGGAAGCCTTCCGCCGCCCGCGCCAGGGCGGGGGTCAGGCCGGGGCTGACGCCGAAGACGGCGCCGGCCCGGCGCGCGGCGTCGAGATCGGCCGGGGACAGCACCGTGCCGGCGCCGACGATCGCCTCCGGCACCTCCGCCGCCATGGCGGCGATGACGTCGATCGCGGCCTTGGTGCGCAGCGTCACCTCCAGCACCGGCAGACCGCCATCGACCAGCGCGCGGGCCAGCGGCACCGCCGCCTCCACCGTCTCGACGGTCAGCACGGGGATGATCGGGGCGCGGGCGATGATGGCGTCGACGGTCATGACAATCTCGATCGGTCAGCGGTCATTCGGGTTGCGCCGCACCATAGCAAATTGCGGCGGCCGGACGAGAGTCATACGCCCCGAGTTGCCGAGAATCGTTGGCTCACCGCCTCACCCTTTGCGTTCTTTTCAGAACGCCCCCCACCGTTATTGCGAGGAGGCGAAGCCGACGAAGCAATGACGGTGTGTGAGGTTTCTTCCTTGCAGCCCTTCGGTCAGGCCTGTCCACCGGCGAAGTCGGGCATGGCGTCGCGCGGCACCACGGCGCCCCGATGGCCGATCACCACGGCGGCCAGGCGATGGCCGCGCAGCGCCGCCGCCGCCGGATCCAGCCCGGCGAAACGGCCGGCCAGATAGCCGGCGTTGAAGCTGTCGCCGGCCGCGGTGGTGTCGACCGGCGTCACCACCGCCGGCACCGGCACCGTGACCACACCCTCAGCCGTGGCGACGTGGCAGCCGTCGCCGCCGCATTTCACCACGACCTCGCCGACGCCATAGCCGCGCAGCCGGGCGATGGTCGCCTGCGGGTCGGCGTCGCCGAACAGCGCCTGCTCGTCGTCGAAGGTCGGCAGGGCGTGGGTGGCGAGCGCCAGGAACCGCTCGAACACCGCCTGCGCCTTCGCCTTGTCAGGCCAGCCGCGCGGCCGATAGTTGCCGTCGAAGGCGATGCGCGCCCCCCGCGCCCGCGCCGCCGACAGCGCCGCGTGGAAGGCGTCGCGGCCGCGGTCGCCGTAGAGCGACAGGGTGATGCCGGAGAAGTAGAGCAGGTCGTAGCCGGCCAGCCGCTCGGCCAGCTCCGCCGCGCCCGGCAGCTCGAACACCTCGCGCGCCGGCGCCCGGTCGCGCCAGTAATGGAAGCTGCGCTCGCCCCTGTCGTCGGTGCGGATCATGTAGAGGCCGGGCACCCGGCCGGGCAGGCGCGGCACCAGCCCGGTCCCCACCCCTTCCGCCCGCCAGCGGGCCAGCATCTCGTCGCTGTAGGGGTCGTCGCCGAGGGCGGTGACGTAGTCGACCGCAACGCCCTGGCGGGCGAGGTAGACCGCGGTGTTCAGCGTGTCACCCCCGCTGGACAGCTGGGCGTCGCCGCCCGGCTTCACCGCAATCTCGATCATGCATTCGCCGATCGATGCCACCCGCATGAAACAACCCCTTCCCGGCTCGCGGCCGGTCCCGGTCAGGGCGTCGGCGCGTCGGCGCGAATCAAGCTTTCGGATTTCAGATCCGACCACAGCCCGGCCGGGATCGGGTAGCGGAAATTCTCGACATTGCGTTGCACCTGGTCGGGCGACAGCGCGCCCGGGATGATCGAGGCGACGATCGGATGGCCGAGCGGGAACTGCAGCGCCGCGGCGGCCAGCGGCACGCCATGCGCGGCGCAGACCCGCTCGATCTTGCGGCAGCGCTCCAGCTCCTCCGCCGTCGCGTCGCGATAGGCGTATTTGGCGCCCGCGACCGGGCCGGTGGCGAGGATGCCGGAGGCGAAGACGCCGCCGATGACGATGCCGACGCCATGTCGCTCGCATAGCGGGAACTCCGCCTCCAGCGGCTCCTGGTCCATCAGCGTGTAGGGCATCGCCACCAGGAAGGCGTCGAGATCGGCGGCGTCGAGCAGCCGCGGGATCATGCCCATGACGTTGATGCCGGCGCCGACCGCGCCGACCACGCCGGCGGATTTCAGCTCCTCCAGCGCCCGCCAGCCGGAGGCGGAGAGCCGGTCGAGATGGGCCCGCACCCGGGCGTCAGTGGGGTGGTGCAGCAGGTCGAGGTCGTGGATCAGAAGCAGGTCGATCCGCGGCAGGGTCAGCCGCATCCAGATCTGCTCCACCGCCCGCATGATGCCGTCATAGCCGTAGTCGAAGACGACGTCGAAGGGCAGGCCGCCGGCCCATTTCTCGGAATGGAAATGCTCCGGGTCGGGCGACGGCTTGAGCCAGCGCCCGACCTTGCTGGAGACCCGGAACTCGCTGCGCGGCTGGCCGTGCAGGAAGCTGCCCAGCCGGTGCTCGGCCAGGCCGAGCCCGTACCAGGGGGCGGTGTCGAAATAGCGGATGCCGGCGTCCCAGGCCGCCTGCAGCGTGGCGTGGGCCTGCGGCTCCGGCACCGTGACGAAGAGCTCGCCGAGCGCCGCCGTGCCGAAGCCAAGCGTGGTCACCTCGAGGTCGGTGCGTCCCAGGCGGCGGGTGTCGAACGGCATCGGCGGAGCTCCTGTCAGGATGTCATACCAAGGGCTGCCAATATTGACCCGTCATGGCGAGCCCCGGAGGGGCGTGGCCATCCAGCGGCACCAGCCCCTGGATGGCCACGGCGCTTCGCGCCTCGCCATGACGGGGAAGGGATCGAAGAGTCGATCCCAAAGGCCGCTGTATCACTGCGAATCGGCGGCGCCGGAGGCCTCGACGATCGGCGCCCATTTCGCCAGCTCGGCCGTCACATGCTTGCCAAGCTCGTCCGGCGTCGAGCCGACGACGGTGGCGCTGACCTCGGCCAGGCGCGGCTGCAGCGCCGGGTCCTTCACCGCCTTCAGCGCCGCGGCGTTCAGCCGGTCGATCACCGGCTGCGGCGTGCCGGCCGGGGCGAACAGCGCGTTCCAGGTGTAGGTCTCGTAGCCCGGCACGCCCGCCTCCTCCATCGTCGGCAGGTCGGGGAAGCTGGGCGACCGCGTCTTGGTGGTGATCGCCAGCGCCCGCAGCGTGCCCGCCTTGATGAAGGAGGTGGAGGACGGCAGGTTGTCGAACATGATCGGCACCTGGCCCGCCACAACGTCGTTCAGCGCCGGCCCGGCGCCGCGATAGGGGACGTGCACCATGTCGACTCCGGCGAGGCTCTTGAACAGCTCGCCCGACAGGTGCAGCGGCGTGCCGATGCCGGAGGAGGCGTAGCTGTACTCGCCCGGCTTGGACTTCAGCAGCGCGATCAGCTCCTGCACCGACTTCACCGGCAGGCTGGGATGGACCTCGAGCACGTTCGGCACCAGCACCAGCAGCGACACCGGCGCGAAATCCTTCACCGGGTCGTAGGGCATCTCCTTCATGACCGCGGGGTTCAGTGCATGGGTCGCGATCGTGCCCATCAGGATGGTGTAGCCGTCCGGATCGGCCTTGGCGACGGCGGCGGCGCCGATATTGCCGCCGGCCCCGGCCTTGTTCTCGACGATCACGGTCTGGCCGAGATCCGCGCTCATCTTCTCGGCGACCAGGCGGGCGATCAGGTCGGTCGAGCCGCCGGCCGAGAACGGCACCACCAGTGTGATCGGCCGCGACGGGAAGGCGTCGGCCGCCGGCGCCGTCCCGGCCGGCAGCGCCAGACAGGCCGCCAGGCCCGCAAGCAGGACGGTTCGTCGGAACAGGCCGTGCAGCGACATCATGCGTCTCCCCCTACTTCGATCGTGCGGTGATGCGTTGTTATGATCCGGGCGCGGCCGGGGCCGCGCGACGGGCCGCGATTGTCGCGGAGGATGGCGGCGCTGGCAACCCGTGCCGCCGCCGATCAGCCTCTCTCAGGCCGGCGCGTCGGCGGCGATCGCGGTCTCGGGGCTCGCCGCCTCCAGCTCGCGGGCGCTCTGGTTCATGATGAACTGCATCGCCTTGCGCGCCGCCCGGGCGTCGCCGGCCGCAATGCCCTCGTAGACCGCGCGGTGGTCGCCGACCGCCAGCGGAAAGGCCCGGTTGCGCCGCGCCTGGGCCTGGAAGCTCATGGTCAGGAGGGGTCCCAGGATGGTGCTCAGCCGCTCGATCAGCGCGTTGCGGCTGGCGGCGAAGACCGCGAGGTGGAAGCGGACATCGGCGCTGTAGAAGGCGTTCGGATCCTCCCCCGCCTTCTCCATGTCGTCCAGCGCCTCCAGGATCAGCGCCCGGTCCTCGGGCTGCGACCGGCGCGCCGCCAGCTCCGCCGCCGCCGGCTCGATTGCCCAGCGCAGCTCGACGAGGTCGCGGCGAAAGCTCGGGATCAGCGCCTCGGGCGAATGCCAGCCGAGGATGTCGGGGTCCAGCAGGTTCCAGGCCTCGCGCGGCCGGACGCGGGTGCCGGAGCGGCGGCGCGGCTCGACCAGCCCCTTGGCGGCCAGGACCTTGACCGCCTCGCGGATCGCCGACCGGCTGGCGCCGTAGGTCTCGGCCAGCTCGCCTTCGCTCGGCAATGTGTCTCCGGGGGGAATCTGGCCGGTGACGATCCGGGCTCCGATATCGTGGACCACCCGGCCGTGCAGGCCGGCGGAGGGATAACCGTTCTTCTTCATGCCGCGGTCGTCGACCTTCTTGGGATCCTGGATCATTGTCGCCGAAATCTCCCGCGTTGCAATGATTTGACAAAAATATCGTTGCTCAGCGCCCTCCGGACACGTCGATCGTGGTCGCCGTCATGTAGGAGGCGGCGTCGGAGAGCAGGAACAGCACGGCCTCGGCAATCTCCTCCGGCCGGCCGATGCGGCCGATCGGGATGGTCGGCGCCACCGCGCCCAGCACCGTCTTGCCGCCGATATGGTCGTCGTTGATGTCGGTGTCGGTCAGGCCCGGGCGCAGGCCGACGACGCGGATGCCGTCGGCCGCCACCTCGCGCGCCAGGCCCGTGGTGAAGGAATCGACCGCGCCCTTGGAGGAGGCATAGGCCACCTCCTGCGGCAGGCCGCCGTGCCGAGCCGCGACCGAGGAGATGTTGACGATCACCCCGCCCGGCCCGCCGTGGCGCCGCGACATCCGCCGGATCGCCTCGCGGCTGCAGTAGAACATGCCGAAGACGTTGGTGGCGTAGAGCGCGGCCAGGCCCTGCGGGTCGTCCATCGCATCGACCCGGGTCACCGGGCCGATCACCCCGGCATTGTTGACGAGGGCGGTGACCGGGCCGAGGGCGCGGTCGATCCCGGCGAACATGGCCGTCACCGCGGCGCTGTCGCCGACATCGGCGGCGAAGGAAGCGGCCTCGCCGCCCGCCGCCGCGATCTCCGCCACCAGCCGCTCGGCCGCGTCGCGCGACCGGCTGTAATTGACCGCGACGCGCCAGCCGCGGGCCGCGCCCAGCCGGGCGATGGCAGCGCCGATTCCCCGGCCCGCGCCGGTGACGAGCAGCACCCCGGCCATCGCATCCTCCCTCTTGTCCGACGAATGAGCGTAGCAGAGGATAAATGCCTGACCAATGGAGAGCGCGATGGCCGACCCCACCGATCTCCAGGCCGCCGCCGGGATCCTGGCCGCCCATCGGCTGCGGCCCGGCGCCTTTCCCGGCCTGCCGGAGACGCTGCGCCCGGCCGACCTTGCCGGCGCGCGCCGCCTGCAGGATGCGGTGCATGAGCGGCTGTCCGCCGATCTCGGGCCGCGGACCGGCTGGAAGATCGGCTGCACCACCCCGGTGATGCAGCGCTTCCTCGGCATCCCGGAGCCCTGCGAGGGCGGCATCTTCCAGGCCAATATCCAGATGAGCCCCGGCCGTTTCCCGGCGGCGGCGCATCACCGGATCGGCGTCGAATGCGAGATCGCGGTCCGGATCGGCCGCGACCTGCCGCCGGGCGAGCCGGACCGCGCCGCGCTGGAGGCGGCGGTGGAGGCGGTGCTGCCGGCGATCGAGGTGGTCGACGACCGCTATGCCGATTTCGCCGCGCTCGGCGCGCCGACCCTCCTGGCCGACGACTTCTTCCAGGCCGGCTGCGTGCTGGGGCCGCCGGTCACGGACTGGCGCGGCCTCGACCTGGCCGCCCTGTCCGGCCGGATGCTGGTCGACGGCGCCGAAGCGGGAAGCGGCCACGGCCGCGATGTGCTGGGCCATCCGCTGAACGCCCTGGCCTGGCTGGCCGGGACGCTGGCCCGCCGCGGCCGGAGCCTGAAGACCGGCGAGATCGTGCTGCTGGGCAGCCTGGTGCAGACGCAATGGCTCGCCCCCGGCGCCCGCGTCGCCATCGAGATCGAGGCGCTGGGCCGGGCGGAGATGGAGGCTTAGGACTTCACCGGCCCAGGCATGCCGCGGCGCAGGCGTCCAGGATGGCGTCGGCGTCGAGGCCGTATTTGCGGTAGAGCTGCGGGATCGTGCCGGACTGGCCGAAATGCTCGACTCCGAGCGGCTTGACCCGGTGCCCGCGCACGCCGCCGAGCCAGGACAGCGTCGCCGGATGCCCGTCCAGCACCGTCACCAGCGCCGCGTCGGGCGCCAGCGGCGCCAAGAGGCGCCGCGCCAGGCAGGGTTCGACCGCGTGGCCGGCGCGCACCGCCGCCAGCTCGGCATGCCAGCCGGCGTTGAGCCGGTCGGCCGAGGTCACGGCCAGGAGGCCGGCGCCGGGGATGTCCTCCAGCACTTGCTCGAAGGCCGCGATCGCCTCCGGCGCCACCGCGCCGGTGTAGACGATGGCAAGCGACGCGCCCGGCGCCGGCTCGCGCAGCCAATAGCCGCCGGCGATGATCGCCCGGCGCAGCTCCTCGGTCATTTCGCGCCGCGGCTGCTCTAGCGGCCGGGTCGACAGGCGCAGATAGACCGAGCCGCCGTCATGGTCGCGCACCCAGTCGCTGGCCGCCGGGTCCGACTTGTCGCGCTGCATGTAGTCGAAGCCCCAGGCCATGATCGCCGCCAGCTCGTCCACATAAGCCGGCTCGAAGCTGGCGAGGCCGTCCTGGGCCATGCCGATCAAGGGCGTGCCGATCGACTGGTGCGCCCCGCCCTCCGGCGCCAGGGTCAGGCCGGAGGGCGTCGCCACCAGCATGAAGCGGGCGTCCTGGTAGCAGGCGTAGTTCAGGGCATCGAGGCCGCGGGCGATGAACGGGTCGTAAAGGGTGCCGACCGGCAGCAGCCGCTCGCCGAACAGCGAATGGGTCAGGCCCAGCGCCGCGAGGTTGATGAACAGGTTGTTCTCGGCGATGCCGAGCTCGACATGCTGGCCGTCCGGCGACATGCCCCAGCGCTGGGCCGAGACCACCTTCTGCTCCTTGAACACGTCGGCGCGGACGTGGCGGTCGAAGATGCCGCGGCGGTTCACCCAGCCGCCGAGATTGGTCGAGACGGTCACGTCGGGTGAGGTGGTGACCACGCGCTCGGCCAGCGCGTCCTCGCGCTTGGCCAGGTCGCCCATGATCCGGCCGAAGCCCTCCTGGGTCGACATGGTCTCGGCCCGGGTGAAGTCGAGATCGCGCGGCACCGGGATCCGGTCGGCCAGGTAGCGCCGCCGCCCCTCGGCGGCGAAGGGCACGGCGGCGAGGAAGGCCGTGAGATCCTCCGCCATCTCCTCCATGCCGGCAAAGGGCTCCCATTCCCTTCCCTCGGGCACGCGCTGGCTGGCCTGGAAGGCGGCCATCTGGTCCGGGTTCATCAGCCCGGCATGATTGTCCTTGTGGCCGGCGAAGGGCAGGCCGAAGCCCTTGATGGTGTAGGCGATGAACACCGTCGGCACGTCGTCGGCGATGCCGTGGAAGGCCGACAGTACCGTCTCCATGTCATGGCCGGCGAGGTTGGTCATCAGCGCGGCGAGCGCCGAGTCGTCATGATCCGCCAGGAGCTCGGGGATGCCGGGCTCCCCGCCGATATCGGCCAGCAGCTGGCGGCGCCAGGCCGCGCCGCCCTGATAGACCAGGGCGGAGTAGAGCGGGTTGGGGCATTCGTCGATCCAGCGCCGCAGCGCATCCCCGCCCGGCCGCCGGAACGCGGCCTCCAGCAGCCGGCCGTATTTCAGGGTGACGACCCGCCAGCCCATGTTCTCGAACAGCTTGTCGATGCGGGCGAACAGGCGCTCGGTGACGATCGAATCGAGGCTCTGGCGGTTGTAGTCGATCACCCACCAGACGTTGCGGACGTCGTGCTTCCAGCCCTCCAGCAAGGCCTCGTAGATGTTGCCCTCGTCGAGCTCGGCATCGCCCAGCAGCGCCACCATGCGGCCGCCGGTCTTGGCCGTGCGGCCCCATTCCTTCAGCGCCACATAGTCCTGCGCGATCGAGGCGAACAGCGTCATGGCGACGCCGAGCCCGACCGAGCCGGTGGAGAAATCGACATCGTCCGCGTCCTTGGTGCGCGACGGGTAGGACTGGGCCCCGCCGAGGGAGCGGAAATCCTCGAGATTCTCCCGCGTCTGCTGGCCGAGCAGGTACTGGATGGCGTGGAACACCGGGCTGGCATGCGGCTTCACCGCCACCCGGTCCTGTGGCCGCAGCACGTCGAGATAGAGCGCGGTCATCAGCGTCACCAGCGAGGCCGATGACGCCTGGTGGCCGCCGACCTTGAGCCCGTCCGGGTTGGGCCGGAGGTGGTTGGCGTTGTGGATCGTCCAGGCGGACAGCCAGAGGATCTTCTTCTCCAGCGCCTTCAAGAGGCGCAGCCGCTCCGCTGCCGCCGCGCCCTCGGCCTCGATGCGCGCATCCCGCACCCTGCGACCAACCGTCCCCATCGCCCGACGTCCTCGTCCTGCCGCGGATCAGACCCTATACCTTAAGGAGCACGTCAGTGAACCGGACGCAACGCCGGTCCGCTGCCCTGAGGACGACTCCCGCCGACGGAATCCCGCCGCCGCGCCGTGCAGGGGCCGGGAGGGGGATCGATCGTTCGAAAACGGAGACGGAGAAGCCATGTCTCTCGTCGAAGCGGCCATCGCCGCCAACCGTTTCGGATTCGGCGCCCGGCCGGGCGAGCTGGAGACCATCGCCGACAGCCCGAAGACCTGGTTGAAGGCGCAGATCCGCCAGCCGGCCGCGCCTGCGGGCGACCTGTCGATGACCCAGGCCGGGCTGGCCGTCCTGATCGCGGTGCAGACCGCGCCCGACATGGACACCCGCAAGGTGCACCAGCAGGAGGCGATAGCGCTGCGCGACCGCGACCGCATCGCCCATATCCAGTCGGCAGTGGCCGCCGACACGCCGTTCCGCGAGCGGCTGGTCAAGTTCTGGACCAACCACTTCACCGTCTCCTACGCCCAGAACTACGTCGTCCCCTTCGCCGGCGCCTATGAGAACGAGGCGATCCGCCCCCATGCCACCGGCCGGTTCCGCGACCTGCTGGGTGCGGTGGTGAAGCACCCGGCGATGCTGTTCTATCTCGACAATGCCCGCTCGGTCGGGCCCAACTCGAAGGGCGGGAAACAGGCCGGGCTGGGCCTGAACGAGAATCTGGGGCGGGAGCTGATGGAGCTGCACACGCTGGGCGTCGACGGCGGCTACACCCAGGCCGATGTGCGGGCGCTGGCGATGATCTTGACCGGCTGGACGCCCGGCCGCGCCAAGGACCCGCCCGGCACCGTCTTCGCCTTCCGCCCGACCGGCCACGAGCCCGGGCCCAAGACCTTCCTGGGCAAGACCTATCCCGAGGCCGGCCAGGACGAGGGCGAGGCGGCGCTGGACGCGCTGGCCGCCCACCCGGCCACGGCCCGGCACATCGCCACGCAGATGGCCCGCCATTTCATCGCCGACGACCCGCCCAGGGCCGTGGTGGACCGCTTGGCCGGAGCCTTCCAGGACACCGGCGGGGACCTGGCCGCGGTGTCCGAGGCGCTGGTCGACGGCCCCGAGGCCTGGGCGCCGGAGCGGCGGAAGTTCAAGACGCCGATGGAGCTTGTGACCTCCGCCCTGCGCGGCTTCGGCACCACCGACGTCGACGTGGCGGCGGTGAACTGGACCCGCCGGCTGGGGCAGCAGATCTACAACGCGCCGTCGCCGCAGGGCTGGCCGGATCATGAATCCGACTGGCTGGCGCCGGAGCTGATGATGCAGCGGATCGAGTGGAGCTATCAGGTGATCCCCCGCCTGGTCGCCGACCAGTCGCCCCTGCCCTTCGCCGAGGCGCTGCTGGGCCCGACCCTGTCGGACAAGACCAAGGGCGTGCTGATGGGCGCGCCGAGCCAGCGCGAGGGGATCGCCCTGGCGCTGCTGAGCCCCGAATTCCAGAGGAGATGAGAGGATGGAGCTGACCCGACGCCATCTTCTCGGCGGCTTCGCGGCCACCGCCGCGGCCACGGTGCTGCCGGCCCGGTTGCTGCTGGCCAAGGCGCCGATCGAGCAGCGCTTCGTGCTGGTGATCCTGCGCGGCGCGCTGGACGGCCTGGCCGCGGTGCCGCCCTATGCCGATCCGGACCACCGCGCGCTGCGCGGCGCCCTGGCCCCGCCCGACCCCGGCCAGGATGGCGGCATGGTCGACCTGGACGGGCGCTTCGCCCTGCATCCGGGGCTGGCGCCGCTGAAGGAGTGGTATGCCGAGGGCAGCTTCCTGCCGCTGCACGCCGTGGCCTCGCCCTATCGCGAGCGGTCGCATTTCGACGGCCAGGACCTGCTGGAAACCGGCGCGCCGCGGCTGGACGGCACCCGCGACGGCTGGCTGAACCGCACGCTGGGCCTGATCGGCGCCACCGACCGGCGCTTCGGCATCGCCTTCACGGAGGACATCCCGCTGGTGCTGCGGGGGTCGACGCCCGTCACCTCCTGGCTGCCGGCCCGGCCGACGGTGCTGCCGCCCGGCTTCCCCGACCTGGTCGCCAGGCTGTACGACCGCGACCCGGCGCTGCACGCGGCCTATGCCGCCGGGCTGGACACCACGACCTATGGCCGGCGGATCCAGGAGATGGTGCGGGCCAGCGGTTCAGCCGGGCCGGCCGATGCCGCCAAGCCCGGCGACATGCCGGCGAAGGGCGGGATGGCGCGGGCCGCCGGGGGCGCCGACCTGCAGCTGGCCCAGGCCGCCGGCAAGTTCCTGGCCGACCCCAAGGGCTCGCGCATCGCGGTGATGGAGCTGTATGGCTGGGACACGCATGTGCAGCAGGCGAGGCGGCTGGACCGGCTGCTGGCCGCCTATGCCGCGACGCTGCAGGCCCTGCGCGACGGGCTGGGCGACGCCTGGAAGGAGACCGCGATCCTGACCGTGACCGAATTCGGCCGCACCGCCGCCGCCAATGGCTCCGGCGGCACCGACCACGGCACCGCCTCGGTCGCCTTCCTGGCCGGCGGCGCGGTGCATGGCGGCCGGGTGCTGGCCGACTGGCCGGGGCTGGCGGCGGACAGGCTGTACCAGGGCCGCGACCTGGCCCCGACTACCGACCTGCGCGCCGTGGTCAAGGGCGTGTTCCGCGACCATCTCGGCCTGCCGGAGGACGCGCTGGCCCGCGTCGTCTTCCCCGGCAGCGCCGAGGCGGCGCCGATGCGGGAGCTGGTGCGGAGGGCCTGACAGGCCCGCCCGTCACGCGGCCAGCGCCTCGCGGCCGTAGTTCTTGGCGTAGGCGTTCTCGATGCCGGGCAGGATCTCCAGGATCTGGAACCAGCGGTCCCAGAACGGGGTCTCGCGCAGCGCCTCGATCACCAGCTCATAGGCGTGGCGGTCGGCGACCTCCCACACCCAGATGTCGGTCACCCGGGCGGAGTAGAACTCGACGTCGTAGAAGCGGAACCGCACCTGCGGGCTGTGCCGGCGCAGGATCGGCTCGACATGCTCGGCCATCAGGCGGAAGCGCTCGTCGACGCTGAAGCCCAGCCATTCCGGCGTGGTCTTGACCAGCATGAAGACGGTCATCACGACCTCGGTCGCGGCGTCGGTGGTTTCGGTGGACATGGTTTGATGTCCCGTTGCGTTGTGGATCGAACGGGGCGAGAATGCGAGCAATCGCTCACATCTCAAACTCGCATTCCGCCATGCCCGCCGATCCCCGCCCTGACCGGATCAAGCCCCGGAAAACGCCGGGCCAGGCGCGCTCGGTCGAGACCGTGGCGGTGATCCTGGAGGCCGCGGCTCGCATTCTCGAGGAGCGGGGGCTGACCGGCTACACCACCAATGCGGTCGCGGTGCGGGCGGGGGTCAGCATCGGGTCGCTGTACCAGTATTTCCCGGGCAAGGACGCGCTGACCGCGGCGCTGATCGAGCGCGAGGCGGCGGTGCTGCTGTCCGACATCGCCGCGGCGCGGGAGGAGCCGGACGCCCAGGCGGCGCTGACCCGGATGATCGCGGCGGCGGTGGCGTATCAGATGCGCCGGCCGGTCCTGGCGCGCCTGCTGGATTTCGAGGAGCGGCGCCTGCCGTTGGAGACCCACAACGGCCATGTCGCCGACCAGATCCAGGCGGCGGTGGCCGCCACCCTGGACCGGGCCGGCCTGCCGCCGCAGGGCGATGCCGGACTCGCCGCCTGGGACGTGCTGGCCATCGTCAAAGGCATGGTCGATCTCGCCGGCGAACGCGGCGAGACCGACCCGCGGCCTCTGGAGCAGCGGGTGGCCCGGGCGGTGTTCGGTTATCTCGGCTGGCCGGCCTAGGCCGGCGCGCTATTCGTCCAGCTTGCCCAGCCCGATGGCGGCGAGCAGCACGCTGCCGTCATTGGTCAGCGCCCATTTGCCCTGCCGCTCCTCGATCAGGCCGCGGGCCTGCAGGGCCAGGCGCACATGGTCGGCGACGCCGGTTTCGTGGCGGTGGATGCGCCCCAGGGCATCCTTCTCGTCGGCGGAAAGGTCCTCGGGTCGAAGCTGCGACATGGTCTCCTCCTCGGATCGCCGCGCCGGCCCCTGCCGTCGCGTCTCGCACAACACCCGACGACCCCGTCCGGGTCCGCCTGCTGCGGACCCGGCAGGCCCCGGGGTCAGGCGGCTCCCTTGCGGACGCCGCGGTTCACCGCGCTGGCCACCGCCTTGAGCGAGGCCATGACAATGTTGCTGTCGATGCCGACGCCGAACAGCGTCTTGCCGCCGATTCGCGCCTCGACATAGGTCGCGGCGCTGGAATCGGAGCCGCTGCGCAGCGCGTGCTCGCGGTAGTCGGCGATGTCGACATCGACCCCGATCTCGCGGCGGAGCGCATCGACGAAGGCGTTGAGTGGGCCGTTGCCCTCGCCCTGGATCGTCCGCTCCACCCCGTCGATCTTCACCTGCGCCTCGATGTGGCGCTCGCCGCGGCCGGTCGGCAGGGTGGTGTGGCCGATGACCTCGACCCGGCCGGGGGTGAGGTACTCCTGCTCGAACTCCTGCCAAATGACCTTGGACGAGATCTCCTTGCCGGTCTCGTCGGCCAGCTTCTGGATCACCTGGCTGAACTCGATCTGCAGCTTGCGCGGCAGGTCGAGGCCGTGGTCGGTCAGGAGAAGATAGGCGACGCCGCCCTTGCCCGACTGGCTGTTGACCCGGATCACCGCCTCGTAGCTGCAGCCGATATCCTGCGGGTCGATCGGCAGATACGGCACCTCCCACAGCCGGCTGTTGCTCTTCTCCATGGCCGCGAATCCCTTCTTGATCGCGTCCTGGTGCGAGCCCGAGAAGGCGGTGAACACCAGCTCGCCGCCATAGGGGTGGCGCGGATGCACCGGCAACTGGTTGCAGTATTCGACGGTGCGGACGATCTCGCCGACATCGTGCAGGTCGAGCATCGGATCGACGCCCTGGGTGAACATGTTCAGCCCCAGCGTGACGATGTCGACATTGCCGGTGCGCTCGCCATTGCCGAACAGCGTGCCCTCGACCCGGTCGGCGCCGGCCATCAGCGCCAGCTCGGTCGCGGCGATGCCGGTGCCGCGGTCGTTGTGCGGGTGGACCGACAGGATGAAGCTGTCACGCCGCGCGAAGTTGCGGTGGCACCATTCGATCTGGTCGGCATAGACGTTCGGCGTCGCCATCTCGACCGTTGCCGGCAGGTTCAGGATCGCCTTCCGCTCCGGCGTCGGCTGCCAGACGTCCAGCACTGCGCCGCAGATATCGCGGGCGTAGTCCAGCTCGGTGCCGGTGAAGCTCTCCGGCGAATACTGGAACACGATCTCGGTTTCCGGCACCGTCGGCACCAGCTCCTTGATCAGCCTGGTCCCGCGCACCGCGATCTCGGTGATGCCGTCGCGGTCGAGGCCGAACACCACCCGGCGCTGCAGCGTCGAGGTCGAGTTGTAGAGATGCACGATCGCCCGCTTGGCGCCGCGGATCGCCTCGAAGGTGCGGCGGATCAGCTCCTCCCGCGACTGGGTCAGCACCTGGATGGTGACGCCGTCGGGGATCAGGCGGTTGTCGATCAGATGGCGGACAAAGTCGAAATCGGTCTGCGAGGCGGCGGGGAAGCCGACCTCGATCTCCTTGAAGCCCATGCGGACCAAGAGGTCCCACATGCGCTGCTTGCGGTCGGTCCCCATCGGCTCGATCAGCGCCTGGTTGCCGTCGCGGAGGTCGACCGAGCACCAGATCGGGGCGCGGTCGATGACGCGGTTCGGCCATTGCCGGTCGGGCAGCGGAACGGGCTGCACCGGGCGGTATTTCTCGACAGGCATTCCGGATTTGGGCGGCATCACGGACATGGGATTTCTCTCTCGCACCGGCCGGTTCCGACCGGATTCAAAGAATAGGATGGAATGACGACGGGCGCATGACACGGATGCGCAAAGTCGGCCGCCGGGCGCGTGATGCGCCGATCAGCGGCCGGTGATAAGTCGCAGCAGGTCCCGGCGGGTGCGGGAAACAGCCTGGCTGAACGATCGTTCGGGGGTCATGGTGATGGTCCGGAAGAGAGGTCGCAACGGCTTCGGTTTCGGCGCCCCTCGGGACGCCGATCAGATAAGTCGAAGCGTGCGAAGTCGGAACATCATGTCCCCACCTAAGGGGCGGCGGGCCGCTCTGTCAACTGAATCCGTTGCTCGGTCACCCGGTCGAAGAAGCCGAGGATGGCCGGGCCGGTGCCCGCGGGCCAGCCATGCGAATAGGGCCGCCGGCCGTTCATGGTGGAGGGCAGATCGCAGAACACCACCGGGGAGATGATATCGACCTTGCCCCAGCGCTTGCAGCGGAAGGCGGCGCTGGCGTCGGACGGGCTGTCGGGGAGCCGGTTCTGGGCGATGCGCTTGTCGCGCTCCGCCAGTCCCTGGCGGTAGGGCACCATATTGTCCTTCGGGTTGTGCAGCAGGATCGCCGCGATCTGGCCCCGGCAGGGGCGGACGCTGCCGATGCCCCCTGCGACCACGGCGGTGGCGCGGAACACCCCGGCGCGGCCGCAGGACAGGTCGTTGACGAAGCTGCCGCCCATCGAATGTCCGGCGGCGAAGATCTGGTTCTGGTCGACGCACAGCGTCGCCTTCAGCCGGGCCAGGAGGGTGTCGACATAGGCCATGTCGCGGTCGGCCCTGGCGCCCCAGCCGCCCTGCGCCTGCGGGTAGACGACGATCGCCGGCCGCGCCGCCGGCCCTTCCAGGTCGAAATAGGTCCGCACCTTCTCGGCCGTGCCGGTGCGGCCGTGGAACGCCAGGATCAGCCGGTAAGGCTTCGATTTGTCGTAGCCTGGTGGCAGGTCGACGATGTAGCGCCAGGACGCGCCCTCGAATTTCAGCGTCTGCCGGCCGTCCGCCGCCGGGATGCCGCAGCCGCTGGTCGGCTGCGGCGGCAGCTCGGCCAGGTTCGGGCCCGGCGCTGCGGGGCGGGGGCCGCCGCCCGGCGCGGCGCAGGCGGCGACAAACAGCAGGCAGGCGAGGACGGCCAGCCGGCCGGCGCGAAGGATCGAAGGCATGGTGATTATTTCTCGCGCAGGCGCGGCATCAGCTCGACGAAGTTGCAGGGCCGGAACCGGTTGTCGAGCTGGTCCTTCAGGATCAGGTCCCAGGCGTCGCGGCAGGCGGAGGGAGAGCCCGGCAGCGCGAACAGGTAGGTGCCGCCGGCGACGCCCGCGGTGGCCCGGCTCTGGATCGTCGAGGTCCCGATCTTCTCGTAGGACAGCCAGCGGAACAGCTCGCCGAAGCCGGGGATGTGCTTCTCGTAGACCGCGTGGAAGGCTTCGGGCGTCACGTCGCGGCCGGTGACGCCGGTGCCGCCGGTGGCGATGACGACGTCGACCTCCGAATCGGCGATCCAGGCGCGGAGCCGCGCCTCGATCGCGCCCTGCTCGTCCTTGACGATGCGCCGGTCCCGCACCGTGTGGCCCGCTGCCGCGATGCGCTCCGCCAGCGCGTCGCCGGATTTGTCGTCGGCCGCCGTGCGCGTGTCGGACACGGTCAGGAGGGCGATGTTGACGGCGATGAACGGACGCGACTCGTCGATCCGGCCAGGCATATGCCCCCCAAATGCGGTGGTCGAAGGCAGCAGCCAAGCTAGCCGAGGTGGTGCGCCGCGAAAAGCGAAACGGTTGCGCTCAGGCGTCGCGCTTGAAGGCGCAGCCCAGCTCTATCATTCGATGCTTCAGCACCAGCAGGTCGCGCCAGACGTCGCGCTTCATGCCGGGCTGCCGCAGGATGAAGGCTGGGTGATAGATCGGCATGGTCGGCACCGGCGCCGGCAGGCCCGGGAAGGAGCGGTCGAACCAGCGGCCGTGGATCCGGGTGATGCCCTCGCGCGTCGCCAGCAGCGCGGCAGCGGCGGTGCCGCCGGCGCAGAGCAGGATCTTCGGCCGCATCAGCGCGATATGGCATTCGATGAAGGGCAGCGAGATCGCGATCTCGGCCGCGTTGGGCTGGCGGTTGCCGGGCGGCCGCCAGTTGACGATGTTGGAGATGTAGACGGTGCTGCGGTCGAGGCCGGTCGCCGCCAGCATGCGGTCCAGCAGCTTGCCCGACTGGCCGACGAAGGGCTTGCCCAGCCGGTCCTCCTCCGCCCCCGGCGCCTCGCCGACGATCATGATGTCGGCTTCGGGGTTACCGTCGGCGAACACCATCTGGGTGGCCGTGGCCTTCAGCCCGCAGCCATCGAAGGCGGCGAGCGCCGCGGCCAGCTCCTCCAGCGTCCGGCAGCCGGCGGCGATGCGGCGGGCATCGCCGGTGGCGGCGTCGCTGCCCGGCAGCACCGCGGCGGCCTGGGGCCGCGGCGACGGCCTCGGCTCGAGCTGGACAGGCCGGGGCGGCGGCACCATCTGGACAGGGGCCGCCGGCGCCGCGGCGGCGCGGGGCCGGCCGAGCGCGCCCGGATCGTCGCCGATCGCTTCGTCGACGCCGGCGTCCTGGTACCATTTCAGCAGGGCGATGATCTCGGCGGGCTGCACGGCGGCGGCTGATTCGCTGATCCTGTCCATGCGCTAGAAGCGACCGCGCCGCCCGGCCTGTCAACCCCGGCGACCGACCTGACGCAGCGTCATCGGGACCTGAAGCGCCGCAGCCGGAGCCGAAGTCGACGCGATGTGATCGGCCATTCGATTCCCGGGATGCATTTCTGTAGCATGCCGCCAACCGAAGACAGGGACGCGCGATGGAACGCGAATTCATGGAGTACGACGTCGTGATCGTGGGCGCGGGGCCGGCGGGCCTCGCGGCGGCGATCCGGCTGAAGCAACGGGCGGCGGAGACCGGGCACGAGGTCAGCGTCTGCGTGCTGGAGAAGGGATCGGAGGTCGGCGCCCATATCTTGTCGGGCGCGGTGCTGGATCCGCGCGCGCTGAACGAGCTGATCCCCGACTGGAAGGACCAGGGCGCGCCGATCGAGACGGCGGTGACCCGCGACGAGTTCCACTACTACACCGCGGTCAGCAGCTTCCGGTTCCCCAACTTCGGGCTGCCGAAGGAGCTGCACAACCACGGCAACTACATCGTCAGCATGGGGCTGGTGACGCGCTGGCTGGCGCAGCAGGCCGAGGCGCTGGGGGTGGAGATCTATCCCGGCTTCGCCGCGGCCGAGGTGCTGTACCATGAGGACGGCTCGGTCAAGGGCGTGGCCACCGGCGACATGGGCATCGGCAAGGACGGCCAGCCGACCGCCAACCACACGCCGGGCATGGAGCTGCACGCCAAATACACGCTGATCGGCGAAGGCGTGCGCGGATCGCTGGCCAAGCAGCTGATGGAGCGCTTCAGCCTGCGCGCCGAATGCGACCCGCAGACCTTCGGCCTGGGCGTCAAGGAGCTGTGGGAGGTGCAGCCGGAGAAGCACCGGCCCGGCCTGGTGCAGCACGGCTTCGGCTGGCCGCTGGACAACGAGACCTATGGCGGCAGCTGGGTCTACCATTTCGGCGAGAACCTGGTCTCGATCGGCTACGTCGTCGCGCTGGACTACAAGAACCCGTATCTGTCGCCTTTCGAGGAGTTCCAGCGCTTCAAGACCCACCCGCTGGTCCGCCCGGTGCTGGAGGGCGGCAAGCGCCTGGCCTATGGCGGCCGCGCCATCAACGAAGGCGGGCTGCAGTCGATCCCCAAGCTGACCTTCCCGGGCGGCTGCCTGATCGGATGCTCCGCCGGCTTCGTCAACGTGCCGCGGATCAAGGGCAACCACACCGCGATGAAGAGCGGCATGGTCTGCGCCGAGGCCGTGTTCGACGCCCTGGCCGAGGGCCGCGAGGGCCATGACGAGGTCACCGCCTATCCGGAGCGGCTGAAGGCCAGCTGGGTCTGGCAGGAGCTGACGGTGGTGCGGAACTGCCGCCCGGCCTTCCGCTGGGGCACGATCCTGGGCACGCTCTATTCCGGCCTCGAGCTGTGGACCCGCGGCAAGCTGCCCTGGACCCTGCACCACAAGCATGGCGACCACGAGACGCTGCGCCCGGCCGCCCAGTCGAAGAAGATCGACTATCCGAAGCCGGACGGGGTGATCACCTTCGACCGTCTCTCTTCGGTGTATCTCTCGAACACCAACCACGAGGAGAACCAGCCGTCGCACCTCAAGCTGAAGGACCCGTCGGTCCCGATCGCCTACACCCTGCCGGTCTATGACGAGCCGGCGCAGCGCTACTGCCCGGCCGGGGTGTACGAGGTGGTGCGCAACGAGGACGGCAGCGATCCGCGCTTCGTGATCAACGCGCAGAACTGCGTGCACTGCAAAACCTGCGACATCAAGGATCCGAAGCAGAACATCGTCTGGGCCGTGCCGGAGGGCGGCGGCGGCCCGAACTATCAGATGATGTAAGGATCGGATCCCGGCGCCGGGGTGTTGTCCCCCCGGCATGCACGGATTATCGTGCGGACGGGATCATTGCGGGACCAGAATGACGGAAGCCGAGATCACCGACCCCGTCGACCGGCTGCTCGCGGCCGGTCTGCGGCCGACACGCCAGCGCGTGGCGCTGGCGCGGCTGCTGTTCGGCGGCTGCGACCGCCACGTCACCGCCGAGGCGCTGCACGGCGAGGCGCTGGCCGCCGGCCAGGCCATGGTGCTGGCCACCGTCTACAACACCCTGCACCAGTTCACCGAGGCGGGGCTGCTGCGCGAGGTGGTGGTCGAGGCCGGACGGTCCTATTTCGACACGAACATCCGCGATCATCATCATTTCTACCACGAGGCGACGGGCGAGTTGCGCGACGTCCATGGCGAGGCGGTGGTGGTCTCGGCCCTGCCCGACCCGCCGGCCGGCACCCGCATCGCCCGGGTGGACGTGGTGATCCGTCTGACGGATGAGTGACGGCGCCGGCGCCATGACCGCCGCGCCGCGCATCGACGGCCTGCTCGAGACCTCGCTCTACGTCGCCGACCTCGACCGCTCCGGCGCTTTCTACGAGCGCGTCCTGGGTTTGCGCGTGATGCTGCGCAGCCCGCGGCTGGTGGCGCTGGACGCCGGCCGCCAGGGCGTGCTGCTGCTGTTCCTGGCTGGCGCCACCTCGGAGAACGTGGTCGAGGCCGCCGGCACCATCCCGGGGCACGAGGGCACGGGGCGGCTGCACATGGCCTTCGCCGTGCCGGCCGCGGACCTCGCCGCCTGGCGCGCCCGGCTGGCCGAGGCCGGCGTGGCCCTGACCGGGGAGATGGCTTGGCCGCGCGGCGGCACCAGCCTCTATTTCTCCGACCCCGACGGGCATGTCATCGAGCTGGCGACGCCGGGGCTGTGGCCGAACTATTGAGACTCGGGCCGGTTGAGACTCAGGCCGGCGATGCCCGGCGACGATGCCAGCGCAGGCGCGCCGTGAGGCCGGCGACGAAGACCGAGACGCCGCCCAGCGCCAGGCCGACCAGAACATCCCCGACCGTGTGACCGCCCACGACCATGACGCACCCGACGGCCAGGATCAGCGCCGCCGCCGCGGCGGCGCGCCATGGCGACCAGCGCGGCCAGGCCAGCGCCGCCAGCGTCGTCACCGCGACCACGACCAGGGCCGAATGGCCGCTCGGCAGCACCACCCCGACCTGGCCGAACCCGTCCGGGTGCCAGTCGACCAGCGCCCGCGCGGCCTGGACCGCGGCGACCGCCAGGGCCAGCGCCGTCAGGCTGAACAGGGACAGCCGCCATCGGCCATGGGCGAAGGCGACCGCCGCGACGATCACTTGCAGAGGGATCACGACGTACCACCAGCCGAGCAGGCCGATCGACATCAGGAGGACGATCGGTTTCATGCCGCCATCATCCCATGCGCGAAGCCTCGGGCGAAGCGGCATGGCGGCGCAGATCGCATCGCCGAAAGCCGGGAGGATGCCATTCCCACCCTCCAGCCCTCATCACCGCATGGCTTCGTCCAGAAGAAGACGTTTCCGATTCGCCGGCCGAACGGTTAGTAAGAACTGCCCTGGGACAGATGAACCGCCTGCATGTCCGCCAGCTTTTCCGTCGCCGCCGCCCTGCTGAAGCTCCTGGTCGCCACCGCCGGGCCCGAGCTGCACCTGCCTGACGCCGGCCAGCTCGCCGCCTATCAGCCGCCGGAGACCACGCGGATCTACGCCGCCGACGGGTCGCTGCTGCGCGAATACTATGTCGAGAACCGGGTGGTGGTGCCGCTGTCCAGCCTGCCGCCCTATCTGGTGCAGGCCTTCATCTCGGCCGAGGACCAGAACTTCCGGCGCCACCTCGGCGTCGACCCCTCCGGCCTGGCCCGCGCCATGGTCGCCAACATCCACAATCTGCGGAACGGAAGGCGGCTCGAAGGCGGCTCGACCATCACCCAGCAGGTGGCGAAGAACCTGCTGCTGACCAGCGAGGTCAGCGCCCTGCGCAAGCTGCGCGAGCTGATCCTGGCCTTCGAGATCGAGCACAACTTCTCCAAGGACCAGATCCTGGAGATGTATCTCAACGAGATCTATCTCGGCCGCGGCGCCTATGGCGTCGGCGCGGCCTCGGCCCGCTATTTCGGCAAGCCGCCGGCCGAGCTGTCGCTGTCCGAGTCGGCGTTCCTGGCGGCGCTGCCGAAGGCGCCGAACAACTACAACCCGGTCACCCGGCCGGAGGCCGCCCGCGCCCGCCGCGACTATGTGCTGGACCGCATGGCCCAGGACGGCGCCATCACCGCCGAGCAGGCGGCGGCGGTCAAGGCCGAGCCGCTGGTGGTGCGCGCCCAGGCGCCGCTGGAGACGGTGCACGCCCCCTATTTCGCCGAGGAGGTGCGCCGGTCGCTGCGCCGGGCCTACGGCAACGACCAGCTCTATCGCGGCGGGCTGGCGGTGCGCACCACGCTCGACCCGCGGCTGCAGCTCCTGGCCGACCGGGCGTTGCGCGCCGGCCTCGAGCGCTTCGACCGCAATCGCGGCTGGCGCGGGCCGATCACCAACATCTCGGCCATGCTCGACCTGCCGGCCTCGGCCGAAGAGGTGGCCCAGGCCGAGGCCGCCCAGGCGCCGGCCGCCCAACCGGCTGCCCCACCGCCGGCGCAGCAAGGGCGGCTTCTCGGCGCGCTGTCGGCCATGGGCGTGCGCCTGCCGGAGCAGGAGCAGAAGCCCGCGGTCGCCCCGACCGCCCCGCCAAAGGACGAGCGCCCGGTGTGGCAGCGCTTCCTCACCGGTATCGACCGGCCGGCGCAGATCGACGGCTGGACCCTGGCCGTGGTGCTGGAGGTCGACCGCCAGGCGGCGATCATCGGGCTGGAGGACGGCAGCCGGGGCCGCATCGACCGCAGCGACCTGACCTGGGCCCGGCGGGTCGAGAACGGCCGCGTCGGCCGTCAGGTCAGCGGCGCCGACGACGTTCTGGCCAAGGGCGATGTGATCTGGGTGCAGCCGGACGGGGACAAGGCATCGGCGCCGCAGCTCGCCGCCTATTCGCTGCGCCAGGTGCCGGAGGTGTCGGGCGCGCTGGTCGCGATCGATCCCTTCACCGGCAAGGTGCTGGCGATGTCGGGCGGCTTCGACTTCTCGCTCAGCGAGTTCAACCGCGCCACCCAGGCGCAGCGCCAGCCCGGCTCGGCCTTCAAGCCCTTCGTCTATCTCTCGGCGCTGCAGCACGGCTACACCCCGTCCAGCCTGATCTACGACACGCCGATCTCAGTCGACCAGGGCCAGGGCGGCGGCCGCTATCGGCCGCGCAACTACGGCGGCGGCTTCATCGGCCTGGCTACGCTGCGCTCCGGCGTCGAGCGGTCGCGCAACGTCATGACCATCCGCCTCCTGGTCGAGATGGGCCTGCAGCCGGTCAAGGAGACGGCGGAGGCGTTCGGCATCTATCAAAGGATGTCGCTGTACCCGGCGATGGGCCTGGGCGCGGGCGAGACCACGCCGCTGAAGCTGACCACGGCCTATGCCACCATCGCCAATGGCGGTTACCAGATCAGCCCCTATCTGATCGAGCGGGTGCAGGACCGCGACGGCCGCAGCCTGCCGCAGGACGCCGTGACCCCGGGCCGCGCCGACTGCGTGCCCTGCGCCGCCGCCTGGACCGGCCAGCCGGCGCCGGTGCGGCCGCGCGGGCCGGAGCTGGACGACCCGATCGCCAACTACCAGATGATCTCGATCCTGCAGGGCGTCACCCAGCGCGGCACCGCCGCCCGGCTCGCCGGCCTCGGCCTGCCGTTGGCCGGCAAGACCGGCACCACCAATGATTCGAACGACGTCTGGTTCGTCGGCTTCTCGCCGCGGCTCGCGGTCGGCATCTTCGTCGGCTACGACAAGCCGCGCAGCCTGGGCGCCGGCGCCACCGGCGGGTCGATCGCAGTGCCGATCTTCAGCGACTTCATCAAGGACGCGCTGGCCGGGCAGGACCCCGGCGTCTTCGCCGTGCCGCCCGGGGTCAGCTTCGCCTATGTCGACCGCCGCAACGGCTATGCGGCGGAGCCGGGCGGGTCGGACGTGATCCTGGAGGCGTTCCGCCCCGGCACCGAACCTGGCCCGCCGCCGGTCGCCGACACCTTCGGCGAAACCAGCCAGGACGCCCTGACCGGCACCGGCGGACTGTACTGACGGTCAGGCGGCGTCCGGGATCGCGGCCGGCTTCGGGCCGCCCGTGGCCCAGTCCAGCAGCTCGACCGTGTGCACCACCGGCAGGGCGGTGCCGAGGCCGATCTGGGTGATGCAGCCGATATTGCCGGCGGCGACGATCGCCGCCCCGGTGCTCTCCACCGCCCGCACCTTGCGCGCCCGCAGCTCGTCCGCGATCTCCGGCTGCAGCAGGTTGTAGGTGCCGGCGGAACCGCAGCAGAGATGCCCGTCCGGCACCTCGCGCAGCTCGAACCCGGCGGCCGCCAGCAGCCGACGCGGCGGCGCCGCGATGCGCTGGCCGTGCTGCATCGAGCAGGCGGAGTGATAGGCCACGGCCTGGCCCGTCGGCCGGGCCGGCGGGTTCAGCCCGATCTCGTCCATCAGCTCGGTGACATCTTTCGCCAGGGCCGAGATCCTGGCCGCGCGCTCGGCCCAGGCCGGATCGGAGCGCAACATGTGGCCGTAGTCCTTGACCGTGGTGCCGCAGCCCGAGGTGTTGACGACGATGGCGTCGAGGCCGCCCTCCTCCGCCGCGCGGCTCCAGGCCTCGATATTGGCCCGGGCGGAGGCGCGCGCCGCCTCCTCCCGGCCCATATGGTGGGTCAGCGACCCGCAGCAGCCGGCGCCCGGCGCCACCACCACCTCCACCCCATGGCGGGTGAGCAGGCGTATGGTCGCCTCGTTGATCGCCGGGTCCAGCACCGTCTGGGCGCAGCCGGACAGCAGCGCCACCCGGCGCCGTCGCGGCCCCTCCGCGGCGAAGACCTGCGGCCGGTCGACCGGGCTGGGCGGCGGCAGCCGGCGCGGCGCCAGGGCCAACATGGCGCGCAGCCGCCGGGGCAGCAGCGCCGCCGCTGGCCGGGCCAGCATCGCCCCGATCAGCGCCAGCCGGAACAGCCGCGGCCGCGGCAGCACCGCCGCCAGCAGCGCCCGGACCGCTCGGTCGCGCAGCGGCCGGCGATAGGTCTTCTCCACCACCACGCGGCCGTGATCGACCAGATGCATGTAGTGCACGCCCGAAGGGCAGGTGGTCATGCAGGACAGGCAGGACAGGCAGCGGTCGAGATGCTTGGCGACGCTGGCCGGCGCCGGGCCGCCCCCTTCCAGCATCGACTTGATCTGGTAGATGCGGCCGCGCGGGCTGTCGAGCTCGTCGCCCAGCACCTGATAGGTCGGGCAGGTGGCGAGGCAGAAGCCGCAATGCACGCAGGTGCGCAGGATCTGCTCCGAGACCGCATTGTCCGGATCGGCCAACTGCACCAGCGAGAAATGAGTCTGCACCCGCATCCTCCCGTCGTTGCGCCGACACTAGCTCGTGGCCGCAAGCGAAGGAACCCGGCGGATGCGGCGTGCGGCGTTGTCAACCGGCATGGCGGTTAGTACGCTTGGCCTTGCAGGCCGGGAAGGCGCCTGAACAGGGAGAGCCGACGATGACGACCATGCGGGCGCGCCCCCTCGCGGTATCCGCGCTGCTGTGGGGCCTGGCCATGCCGGGCGCGGCGCTGGCCGGAGGACCGGTGATCCAGGACATCGCGCTGGGACAGACGCCGCAGCAGGCCGCGGGCTTCGCCGGGCAGGCCGTGATCTTCGCCGGGCCGGGCGAGGCGCCCTGGACCGGCCTCGTCGCCGCAGAGCGGCCGGGCAACGGCACGCTGCTGCTGCAATTCACCCCGCCGGCCCAGGGCAACCGGCTGTATTCGGTGGCCGAGACCGTGCGCTTCGAAGCCGGCGGGCCGCGCAGCGCCGCGGACGCGCTGGCGCCGCTGAGGGCCCGCTTCGGCGAGCCGGCGGCGGTGTTCGAGCAGACCGGCAAGCAGGTCGCGGTGTGGCGCTTCGTCGGCGGCCAGCCGGCGGCGGCGAGCGTCGACATCGCTTCGGACTGTTCGCCCTACGCGGCCGCCGCGGTGTCGGGGCTGCGGCCGATCGGCTGGCCGGCGCCTTGCGGCGAGCTGGTGTTCGCGACGGTGGAGCTGGCGGCGGACGGGACGCCGACGCTGCTGCGGGTCAGCCACGCCGACAGCGATGCCGCGCAGGCGCTGCAGCCACGCCGCGGCGAGCCCTACGCGCATCTTGCGAAATCGGTGCGGTAGAGGGGCGGCCCGCCCGTCGCGGGCCGCCCTGGTCTCAGGCCGCGCTGCTGCGGCCGACCACGATCCGGTAGATGATCAGCAGCACGATCGCGCCGATCACTCCCAGCACGAAACGGCCGAACCCCGTCTCCGGCACGATGCCGAACTGCAGGCCGAGCCAGCCGCCGACGACCGAGCCGGCGATGCCGAGCAGGATGGTGATGATGAAACCGCCCGGGTCCCGCCCGGGCATCAGGAACTTGGCGACCAGACCGACGATGAAACCGATGACGATGGTGCCGATGATGCCCATGGGCTCTCCCTCCGAGGCGAGTCGACCGCCCGATCATAACCCATGACGGCCCGGCGAGGTTTCCGGTCCTCTCACGCGGCCGGGACCATTCTCCCCGGCGACAGGATTCCGCGCGGATCGAAGGCCTCGCGCACCCGGCGGCCCAGCGCCTCCAGCGCCGGCGGCTGCGGCTCGAACACCGGCACGGCGGCGCGCAGCCCCGCCGGCGCCCGGACCAGGGTGGCGTGCCCGCCGCCCGCGGCCGCCACCGCGTCCCGGATCGCGGTGGCGCCGGCGTCGCCGGTCACAGGGGTGGCGATCCAGACCAGCCCGCCGCCCCAGTCGAAGTAATGCGCCGCGCCGGCGGCAGCCGCGACCCGCGGCCCGGCCGTCGGCGCGACGGAAACCCGCCAGACAGCACGATCGTCGCCGACAAACGGAGCAACGTCGCGGATCCTGCGCCACAGCTCGACCGATTCGTCGGGATCCAGGACGGTGAGCGGCCCGGCATCGCCGAGCAGCTGCGACAGCGCCGCGACCCGGCTGTCGACCGACGGGCCGAAGCCTTCGACCCGGACCAGGCTGCGGGCGGTGTCGCCGAGGATGCCGGCCGGCAGATGGGCGGCGCCCGAGACCTCGTAGGGGCTGGTCAGCGCCCGGGTCAGCACGGCGACGCCGGCGGCATCGTCCAGCCCGGCGATCGAGAGCGTGCGCACCGTCTCCGGCGCCGGCAGCACCTTGACCGTGATCCGGGTCATGGCGGCCAGCGTGCCGAAGGCGCCGGTCAAGAGCTTCGGCAGGTCGTAGCCGGTGACGTTCTTGACCACCCGCCCGCCGGATTTGAAGGCCTGGGCCCGGCCGGACACCGCCTCAATGCCCAGGACGTGATCCCGCGCCGCCCCGGCCTTCAGCCGCCGCGGCCCGGACAGGTTGCAGCCGACCGCGCCGCCGAGCGTGCCCGCCCCGGCCGGCCCGCCATAGAGCGGGCCGAGATCCAGCGGCTCGAAGGCCAGGGCCTGGCCGCGGGCCGCCAGCGCCGCCTCGATCTCAGCCATCGGCGTGCCCGGCCGGGCGGTCAGCACCAGCTCCTCCGGCTCGTACAGCTCGATCCCGGCGAGGCCGGAGAGGTCGAGCGCATGCGCCGCCTGCACCGGCCGGCCGAAGCCGCGCTTGCTGCCGCGCCCCACCAGCTCCAGCGGCACCTCGCCGGCCAACGCCCAGCGGACGATCTCGAGCACCTGGTCGTCGGTCTCGGGCTTCAGGGTCTCGGTCATGAAGTCAGAACCGCGGCAGGTCGGGGAAGCGCGTGGCGCCGTGGTGGATGTGCACCCGGCCCAGCTCGGCGCAGCGGTGCAGGGTCGGGAACACCTTGCCGGGGTTGAGCAGCCCGTCCGGGTCGAAGGCGCATTTCAGCCGCTGCTGCTGTGCCAGATCCTCAGGCCCGAACTGCACCTCCATCAGGTCGCGCTTCTCGACCCCGACGCCGTGCTCGCCGGTCAGCACGCCGCCGACCTCGACGCACAGCTTCAGGATGTCGGCGCCGAACTCCTCGGCCTTCTCCAGCTCGCCCGGCACATTGGCGTCGTACAGGATCAGCGGGTGCAGGTTGCCGTCGCCGGCGTGGAAGACATTGGCGACGCGCAGCCCGTAACGCCGCGACATCTCCTGCATCCGTGCCAGCACCTCGGGCAGCCGCTTCCGAGGGATGGTGCCGTCCATGCAGTAATAGTCGGGGCTGATCCGGCCGACCGCCGGGAAGGCGGCCTTGCGCCCGGCCCAGAAGCGCAGCCGCTCCTCCTCGCTGCGGCTGACGACGCAGGCGGTGGCGCCGCAGTCGCGGCCGATCGCCTCGACCCGCCCGATCAGGTGGTCGACCTCGGCCTCCGGCCCGTCCAGCTCGCAGATCAGCAGTGCCTCCACATCGAGCGGGTAGCCGGCCTTGACGAAGGCCTCCGCCGCGTGGATCGCGGGCTTGTCCATCATCTCCAGCCCGCCCGGGATGATGCCGGAGCCGATGATCCGGGCGACGCAGTCGCCGCCGGCCTCGGAGGACGGGAAGCCCATCAGCACGGCGCGCTGGGTCGCCGGCCGGCGCAGCAGGCGCACCGTCACCTCGGTGACCACGGCCAGAAGGCCTTCGGAGCCGGTGAGCACGCCGAGCAGGTCATAGCTCGGCGAATCGAGATGCTTGCCGCCGAGCCGCAGCACGGTGCCGTCGATCAGCACCACCTCCAGCCCCAGCACGTTGTTGGTGGTCAGCCCGTATTTCAGGCAGTGCACGCCGCCGGAGTTCTCGGCGATGTTGCCACCGATGGTGCAGGCGATCTGGCTGGACGGGTCGGGCGCGTAATAGAAGCCGGCATGGGCGACGGCATTGGTGATGCCGAGATTGGTGACGCCCGGCTGCACCCGGGCGCAGCGGTTGTCGTAATCGATCTCCAGCACCCGGTTGAACTTGCCCAGGCCCAGCAGCACGCCGTCCTCGAGCGGCAGGGCACCGCCGGACAGCGAGGTGCCGGCGCCGCGCGGCACCACCTTCACGCCCATCTCATGGCAGGTGCGCAGCACCGCCGAGACCTGCTCGGTGGTCGAGGGCAGCACCACGATCATCGGCAGGGTGCGGTAGGCGGTCAGCCCGTCCGATTCATAGGCGCGGCGCTCGCTCTCCGCCGTGATCACGCCCTCCCCCGGCACGATGGCGCGCAGCGCCGCGGCGATCTCCTCGCGTCGCGCCAGGACGGCGGCATCGGGGGCTGGCATCTTCATCGGCGGAACCTCCGCCGCGGACGATAGGAAGCCCGGGCCGATCCGGCAAGCTCGGCCACCAAAATCAAAAGGCCGCGTCCGATGACGCGGCCTTCGACCGACTTGAAGGAGCGGCTGGGATCAGCCCTGGCGCGCCTTGAAGCGCGGGTTCTCCTTGTTGATGACGTAGACACGGCCCTTGCGGCGGACGACGCGGCAAGCGCGGTGACGGCTCTTCAGGGTCTTCAGCGAGTTCGCGACTTTCATCTTTCACATCCCATGCGGCAGCGCCGGCGCCGCCGGGAGCAGGGCTCGCGGGCCGGAATTCGAGGCGCGGACCATAGTGGCCGACCCGCATCCTGTCAACCACATGCGTAACCCCGCGACATGTCGCAGCGAAACGAGGCCCGGAGCGGGAACGGGCTGGAGATCGTTTCGCCTTCTCCAGCATACTCGCGCCATTGATCGTTGGACCGGCAATCCACCGAGGGGAGATACTATGCGTTTGTTGAGTTTCGCGGCCGTCACCGCCGCCATCGTCAGCTGTGGCTCCGTTGTTGCCTGGGCGACCACTCCCGAGGAGGCGGTCGCCAAGCGCGAGGACGCGATGAAGACCTTCGGCGCCGGCGTCAAGGCCCTGACCGGCTTCGTGCGCGACAACCAAGGCACGATCGACGACGTCAAGGCGGCAACCGGCAAGATGGCGGGGGTGAGCGCCGAGCTTCTGGCCCTGTTCCCGGAAGGCACCGCGGTCGGCGTCGGCGAGAGCGCGGCCAAGCCGGAAATCTGGACCAACTGGGCCGATTTTCAGGCCAAGGTGAAGAGCACTCAGGATGCCATCGCGGCCCTGGACGCCGCCGCCCAGGCCGGCGACGCCGTCAAGGTGAAGGCCGCCTTCCCCGCGGTCGGCCAGGCCTGCGGCGCCTGCCACGAGACCTATCGGGTGAAGAAGAGCTGACGAGCTCCTTCTCGGTCTCCCGATGAGAGAGCCGTCATTGCGAGGAGGCAAAGCCGACGAAGCAATCCAGGGCCGGTGCGAGCTGCCCCGGATCGCTTCGCTGCGCTCGCGATGACGACCGGCTCGTAAGTACGCCTTAACCCACAGCCTGTGCGATCGCCCGGAAGCCGGCCAGCAGGCGGTGGTCGAGCGCATCGTCGACCGCCACCGGCTGCGACGACATCTTGGCGATGACCAGCTCGGCGGCGCGGTCGACATAGATCCACTGGCCGTGGATGCCGATGCCGCAGACCACGTCGCGGCCGGGGCCCAGCACGTACCATTGGCTGCGGTAGCGCCCCTGCGGCGCCAGATGCGCCAGGTCGCCCCGTGCCCAGGCCTGGCGGTCGCCATTGTCGAGGATGTCGTCGACCCAGCGCTGCGGCACTACCTGGAGCCCGCCGGCGCGGCCGTCCCGCCGCATCAGCTCGCCGATCCGGGCCAGGTCGCGCAGGGTCATGCAGATGCCGCCGGCGGTGCGCGGCGCGCCCAGCCGGTCGAGCGTGATATACGCATCCGCCTCCGTCCACATCGGCCGCCACAGCAGCTCGGACATCAGCGCGCCGAAGCGCATGCCGGAGGCGCGCTCGCAGATCCAGCCCAGCATGTCGGAGTTGGGCGAGACGTAGTGGAAGGTCTCGCCATGCCGGCTGCCGTCCGGCGGCAAGGCGGCGATGAAGCCGTGCAGGTCGCCGCCCTGGGCGACCTCGCTGGGCGGGTTCCAGCCCATGGCGACGCGGTAACGGGCAACGTCGCCGGCCGGGTCGACATAGTCCTCGACGAAGCGGATGCCGACCGTCATGTCCAGCACATGGCGTACCGTGGCGCCGGCATAGGCCGAGCCCGCCGCCTCTGGCACATAGGCCGTCACCGGCGCGTCGGGGTCGAGCTGGCCGCGGTCGACCAGGATGCCGGCGATGAGGCCGGCGATCGATTTGCTGATCGAGAAAACGATGTGCTGGGTCTTCGGATTCAGCCCGTGGGCATAATGCTCGGCCACCACCGCGCCGCGATGCAGCACCAGGAGGCCGTCGGTGTCGCTCTCGGCCATCAGCCGGGCCACCGACCCACCCTGCCCCGGCACCGCGATGCGGTCCAGCTCCAGCGCCGGCCCGGGCTTGAAGCAGGCGGCGAATTCGCCGCGCGGAATCTCGGCCACCGGCACCAGCCGGCGGACATTGCGGAAGCCCCAGCGGCTGTAGGGCGCCTGGCGCCAATTGGCGAGCGTCGCCTCCGGCGCCGCCTCACTCGTCTCCAGCTCGATCGCCATCCCTGCCCCTGCTTCTTCGCCCTGCGGGCGGCGCCGCATTGATGCGGCCGCGGCAGTCTAGGACAGGATCGTCGGCCAGGCCCAGCCCCGATTCGCCCTCACGGGCCGGCCAGCGGCTTCAGGCTCTTCAGATAAGTCGCGATCGCCTCGCGGTCGGCGGAGGTCAGCTTGCTGGTGTTGTCCCGGATCACCTCGCTCATGGCCCCGCCGGCGAAATCACCGTCGGGCGTCATGCCGGCCTCGAGATAGTAGGCGATGTCCTTGTCGCTCCATTCCCCGATCCCGTGCTCCGGATCCGGGGTGATGTTCGGGATCTTGCCCTGCCCTTCCGGCGCCTGGGGATTGCCGGCAAAGGGGCTGTACCAGTTCAGCCCGCCCAGCATGTCGCGTGGCGTGTGGCATTCGCCGCAATGGCCGAGGACGCGGACGAGATAGGCGCCGCGGTACCATTCGGCGGACTGGCCGGCCGGGACCAGGAACGGCCCCTCGGTGAAGTTCAGCAGCCGCCAGCCGGGCAGCAGCGCACGCCAGGAATAGGGCCAGGCGAGCTCGTGCGGCTTGTTTGCCTGCTGCACCGGCGGGACGCTGCGCAGATAGGTCCAGAGGTCGGAGAGGTCGCGGTCGGTGATGCCGGTGTAGGCGGTGTAGGGGAAGGCCGGATAGAAATCCTCGCCCGAAGGCGACACGCCTTCGCGCAGCGCCCGGCGGAAATCCCCCTCGCTCCACCGGCCGATGCCGGTCTCGGGGTCCGGGGTGATGTTGGGCGTGTAGAAGGTGCCGAAGGGCGTCTTCAGGGCCCGGCCGCCGGCCAGCGGCTTGGCCGCGTCGCCCGGCGCCGTATGGCAGGCGGCGCAGCCCCCGGCGGCGAAGACATAGGCGCCGCGCGCCACCGGGTCGGGCGAGGCCGGGTCGGGCGCCGGATCGGCCGCCCGGGCCGCGCCGGCCGCCCCGAGGGCGAGCATCAGAGCCATCAGAACCGGGAACTGGCGCATGCAGGCCTCCGGAGCGCGAACGGGCGACTCAGCCCTTATAACCCGATCTTTCGCTCCGACCCGTCATTCCGGCGTCATGCGACCCTTTCGCCCTCGCGCCAGACGGCGCGAATCACCGGCACGCCGTCGACCAGCCGGACGCGCAGCAGGTCGGCCCGCAGCCCGGGCCCGATCCGGCCGCGGTCCTCGAGACCGGCGGCGCGGGCGGGGTTGAGCGTCACCGTCGCCAGCGCCTGCGGCAGGCCGATCCCCTCCTCGCCCTCGGCCAGGGTGAAGGCGCCGTGCAGCAGGCTGACCGGGACGTAGTCCGAGGACAGGATATCGACCAGCCCCTCGCGCGCCAGCTCGCCGGCCGAGACATTGCCGGAATGCGAGCCGCCGCGGACCAGGTTCGGCGCCCCCATCAGGATCTGCAGCCCGTGCTCGCGCGCGGCCCGGGCGGCGGCCAGGGTGGTCGGGAATTCCGACACGACCATGCCCAGCGCCGCCGCCTCCTCGACATGGGCCGGGGTCTCGTCGTCGTGGCTGGCGATCGGCAGGCCGCGCCCGCGGCCGATCGCGGCCAGCGCCTCGCGGTTGGCGACGCCATGGGTGCGCGAGGCGGCGATCCGCTCCGCCATCTGGGCGTCGATCTGCTCGTCGGTCAGGCCCAGCATGCCCTTGTAGATCTCGCGGTACTTGGCGAGGTCGGAGAACTGGCGGTGGCCGGGCGCGTGGTCCATCACTGACATGAACTGCACCAGCGGGTCGTCGCGGAACGGCTCGAACAGGTCGAGCACATGCGCCTCGGTGACCTCGCAGCGTAGATGCAGGAAATGCTCGGCCCGCAGCATGCTGCCGGCCTGGGCCTGGCGGATGCCGTCGACCATCGGCCGCAGCGTCTCCAGCCGGTCCTCGCCGCTGCGGCCGCCGACCAGAGCCAGCGCGTCGAACACGGTGGTGATGCCGGCCGCCGCCACCTGGGCGTCATGCGCCATCACTGCCGTCACCGCCGGCCAGCGCACGCCGGGCCGCGGCGTGTAGTGCCGCTCGAGGTGGTCGGTATGCAGCTCGACCAGGCCCGGCAGCAGGTAGTCGCCTTCGAAATCGATGGCGCCGGGCGGGCAGGCCGCGCCGGTGTCCAGATCGGTGATCCGCCCCTCGGCGACGGCGAGGCTGCCGGTCAGCACGGCCTCCTCGGTCACGATCCGCGCATGGGCGACGATCAGATCCCCCGCCATAACCACCTTCTCTCCGCTTCCGCTACGATCGGTCCGGCGGGGCGCGCCCGCGCGGCTTGATATGGGCAGCCGCGCCGGCGGCGCAAAGCCGGACCCTGCCGGGCCTTTTATGCCTTCATCTTTGCGACGAATTGATGACCCTCGCCATTCCGCGGCGATTTGACCTCCGGCCAGGTCACGCGCTCGACCCCGGCGAAGCGGCGAATGCGGTCGAGCTGCTTCTCCAGCCGGCGCAGCCGTGCGCGGCTGGACCGGACCTTGGGCTCCCACCACAGCGCGGCGACCGCGAGGTCGCCGCTGTCGCGCCGGGCGCGCATGTCGATCCGGCCGACGAAGCGGTCACCCTCCAGGATCGGGAAGACGTAGTAGCCCCAGCGCCGCTTCGCCTCCGGCACGAAGGCCTCGAATCGGTAGTCGAAGCCGAACAGCCGCTCCAGCCGCTGGCGGTTGCGGATCACCGGGTCGAACGGCGACAGCACCCGCAGCACATCCGGCGCCGGGGCCGCGGCGGCCAGCCGGTCCTCGATGTCGGCGAAGGCGAAGGCCGCCGTGGTCTTGCCGTCCGCGCCTTGGACATGGACCACGCGCAGATCGCCGCGGCGGGTCAGCCGGTCGCACCACTGCTCCGCCTCACGGATGGTGATCAGGTCCCAGAAGCCGGCGATCTCGCCGGGCCGGGCAGCGCCCAGCCGCTCCAGCGCCGAACGGCAGGCCCAGTCGACCACCGCTTCCGGGTCGGGCGCTGGGCCGCGATGCTGCTCCGGAATCACCCGTTCGGTCAGGTCGTAGACCTTCTGGAATCCATCGCGCCGCGCCACCGCCAGCTCGCCGGTGCGCCACAGGAACTCCAGCGCCATCTTCGACGGCGTCCAGTCCCACCAGCCGCCGGAGGGGCGCTGCCGCTCCTCCTCGAAGTGCCGGGTCAGCAGCGGGCCTTCCGCCGCCACCCGCGCCCGCACCTGTTCCAGCAGCTTCGGGAAATCGGGGCCGGCCTGGGTCCACCAGCGGCTGGTGGCAGCGCGCTGTCGGACATCGGCGAATCGCCGCGACCAGTAGGGGAAGAAGCGGGTCGGGATCAGCGAGGCGTCGTGGGTCCAGCCCTCGAACAGCCCGCGGGTCTTCTCCACCAGCCGCGCAAGCTGGGTCTGGGCATAGCCGTGCCGGCGGGTGAACAGGATCATGTGATGCGCCCGTTCGACCGTGTTGATGCTGTCGACCTGGACGAAGCCGATTCGCTCCACCACCGCCTGGCAGCCCTCCGTCGTCAGCCGGCCGAGCGGTGGATCGGACAGGGCATGCAGATCGAGGAAGAGGCGCCGGGCATCGGCGTTGGCGATGGTGAGGGGGGCAGAGTCGACCATGAACAATACAAGAACATAGCCGCCATGGGCCGGGCAAGAGGAAACCCCTTCGCGCGCCGCCGCGCCCGGCTATAGTCGGGGCGAAACGACCGAGGTTCGCATTGTGACCGCCACCATCATCGCCCCGGAGCCGCCGCGCCAGGACTCGGTGCTCGACCTGATCCGGCAGTCGGACGCCCTGATGGCGAGCCTGTACCCGGCCGAGAGCAACCACATGCTCGACATCTCTTCGCTGGAGCGGCCGGAGGTGCGCTTCTTCGTGGCCCGGCGGGAAGGCCGGGTGGTCGGCTGCGGCGCCCTGCGGGTCGGGACCGGCGGGCAGGCCGAGCTGAAGCGGATGTTCGTCGACCCTGCGGCCCGGGGCCTGAAAGTGGGCCGCGACCTGCTGGCCCGGATCGAGGATGAGGCCCGCACCCTCGGCGTCCGGCTGATCCAGCTCGAGACCGGCATCCACCAGCCCGAGGCGATCGGCCTCTACCGCCGCTTCGGTTACCGGGACCGGGGCCCGTTCGGCGACTACGGCCCAGACCCGCTCAGCCTGTTCATGGAAAAGGAGCTGGGCTGACGTCCCGGCGATCGGCCGCCGGGGCGCCAGCCCGGGTTCAGTTCACTCCGCCGGGGCGCCCGGGGGCGTCGAAGCCGCGGCGGCCGAGGCCTCTGGCTCGGTCACGAAGCGGCCGATCAGGCCGCCGATGACGCCGCCGATCACCGGCGCGACGATGAACAGCCAGAGCTGCGCCAGCGCCCAGCCGCCGACGAACACCGCGGGCCCCAGGCTGCGGGCCGGGTTGACCGAGGTGTTGGTGACCGGGATCGAGATCAGGTGGATCAGGGTCAGCGCCAGGCCGATCGCCAGCGGCGCGAAGGGCGCCGTCGCCGGGCTGCCGGTGACGCCGACGATCACCACCAGGAACAGCGCGGTCAGCACCACCTCGGTGATCAGCCCGGCGGTCAGGCCGTAGCCGCCGGGCGAATGCTCGGCATAGCCGTTGGCGGCGAGCCCCTTGGCGAGGTCGTAGCCGCCGGACACATCGGACGCGATGAGATAGACGACGCCCGAGGCGATGATGGCGCCGACGGCCTGGGCGATGATGTAGGGCACGAGATCGGACACCGGCGTGCGGCCGGCGGCGACCAGCCCGGCCGTGACCGCCGGATTGAAGTGACCACCCGAAACGCGGCCGAGGGCATAGGCCCCGGTCACGACCGTCAGGCCGAAGGCCAGGGCGACGCCCTGAAAGCCGACATGCTGGCCGGCCAGGACCGCCGTGCCCGTGCCGCCGAGAACGAGCCAGAACGTCCCCAGCGCCTCGGCAAGGACTCGTTTGAACATGTGGTTCCCTCCATTCGACCTCCACTGCCGCTGGTGGCATGGAGGATCGAAGAACCAACATATAGTATTGTGTAATTGTGCGCAATAAAATGACTTTGAGCCAATGTTGATCTTTTGCCTCAAGATCGATTGCAATCGCCGGCGAGATGGATCGCGGCAAGACGGCCCGGCGGATACCAGCTGCGGAGTGTTTAGCCGCCGATCGTCCCCGCGGTTCCAATTTCCGCTATTTGTCAAATAAGATTCTGTGACCGGATGCCGAGAGATCCGCGCCGCCGGAATCTGTCGAGAGCGCCCGAAGACTGGATCGATATGGATCCCCGACCAGGATGACCTGAGACTTCAGGCCGGCCGACCGCGGCGAGGATCGTTTCCCTTCGAATGAAAGTCGATCAGATCGGCCATCCTGGTCCACCGATCATTTGCAGGGCAAAGGCTCGCGCTGGATTGCAGTCCGATGACGGGATCATTTCGGAACATTTACATTCCCGCGGGGTTGGTGCAGAGATTCGGGGGGACTGGAATCTATTCTCAACCCAGGTCGGAAAATCGCGTGCGGCCCTTCTCGGCCGACGCCGGACAGGCCAGGGCCTGCCTATGGCGGCGCCCCAAACCGGAGGTGTCGATGTCGCTCACGGTCACCTACAAGGACAACAAGCTCTCGCTGGTGGGAAAGGACGGGCGGACCCACGAGGTATCCGCGGCCCAGCAGCAGCAATGGCTGCAGACGCTGAACGGGCTGGCCCAGCAGCACGGCCTCAAGGACGCCCAGGAGCTGCTGAGCGAAGGCACCGTCCAGGTGCCCGAGTCCGGCGACTCGCAATGGCGCATGGGCGTGGAGGCCGGCATCGCGCCCAAGGACATCAACGCGGGCGTCGTCGCGCTGAACGACCACATCCCCAATCCGGATCTGATCCACGCCTACCACCAGGGGGACCTGACTCCCGACTTCATCATGCTTCCGGTCCCGCCGGAAGCCGGGCCGGGCCCGGAGACGCCGGCCGGCCCCAAGCCCGACACCTCGACGCCCCAGAAATTCGGAGCCAGCCTCCTGGACGCGCCGAACCAGGAGACGCGCAACACGTGGATCAATGACTACGTCAAGAATCCCGAGACCTCGTTCGATGACGTGAAGCAGCTTCTGTCGCTGGATTACGGCAAGGACAGCGACGTCAACCGGAAGCAGATCATCCGCGCCTATGTCGACAAGGTCGCGGGGAACGATCGCAACAAGCAGACCCAGGCTCTCAAGGACTTGGCCCAGGTCGACTGGAAGCTGGGCAACGGCCAGAGCATCGACGTCGAGGTCGACAAGCAGGTTCTGGCGGTGGCGAGGGACCTCTGCATCTCGCCGAACGATCTGCCTCTCAACCCGGGCGCCAAGCCCAACTGAGCAGACCGACGGAAAGCGGCCCGGCCGAACGGATCGGCCGGGCCGGAGTTGGGTCTGTAGGATCGGCGCGTGAAAGAAGGGCCGGACGGTGCGCCCGCGCCGCCCGGCCCGGTCGCGTATCAGGCCCCCCTACCGGGCGCCCTCATGCGCGATGGTGTAGCGCTGATGCGCGTTGCTGGTGGTCGCCGAGGCCAGCTGCCGCCAGGCGTGCAGCGCGTCGTCATAACTGTCGAAGGGACCCTGTAGGCTTTCGGTGCCGTCGATCAGCCGGTCGAAGCGGGTGTCGGCGTATTCGCCGCCGATGATCCAGAAGCGGTTCGGTCGGGTGGTCATGGTCCTGTCCTCCGTTCGGGCGCAGACGATCAGTGGAACTGGGCGGCTTCGGTCGACTCGCCGAGCGCGGTGGTCGAGGCCTTGCCGCCGGAGATGGCGAGGCTGACGGCGTCGAAATAGCCGGTGCCGACCTCGCGCTGGTGCTTGGTCGCGGTGTAGCCCTGGGCCTCGGCCGCGAACTCCGCCTGCTGCAGCTCGGAATAGGCGGCCATCTGCCGGTCCTTGTAGCCGCGCGCCAGCTCGAAGGTGGCGTAGTTCAGGCTGTGGAAGCCGGCCAGGGTGATGAACTGGAACTTGTAGCCCATCGCGCCCAGCTCGCGCTGGAACTTGGCAATGGTGGCGTCGTCGAGATTGGCCTTCCAGTTGAAGCTGGGTGAGCAGTTGTAGGCCAGGCGCTTGCCCGGGAACTGCTTGTGGATGCCCTCGGCGAAGCGCTTGGCCTGGCCGAGATCGGGCTTCGACGTCTCCATCCACAGGAGGTCGGCATAGGGCGCGAAGGCCAGGCCGCGGGCGATGCAGTATTCCATCCGGTTCTCGGGCTTGATCGGATGGAAGCCCTCCTCCGTGCGCGTCCCGCGGTCGATGAAGGGATGGTCGCGCTCGTCGACGTCGGTGGTGATCAGCTTCGCGCTCTCCGCATCGGTGCGGGCGATCAGCACGGTCGGCACGTCCATCACGTCGGCGGCGAGGCGCGCGGCGTTGAGGGTGCGGATGAAGCTGCGGATCGGCACCAGCACCTTGCCGCCGAGATGGCCGCACTTCTTCTCCGAGGCCAGCTGGTCCTCGAAATGCACGCCGGCGGCGCCGGCCTCGATCATCGCCTTCATCAGCTCGAAAGCGTTCAGCGGCCCGCCGAAGCCGGCCTCGGCATCGGCCACGATCGGCGCGAACCAGTGGCGCTTGGCGCCGCCTTCCGCATGCTCGATCTGGTCGGCGCGCTGCAGCGTGCGGTTGATCCGGCGCACCGCCTCCGGCACCGAATTGGCCGGATACAGGCTCTGGTCCGGATACATCTGCCCGGCGGTGTTGGCGTCGGCCGCGACCTGCCAGCCGGAGAGGTAGATCGCCTCCAGCCCGGCGCGAACCTGCTGCATCGCCTGGGTGCCGTTGGTAGCGCCGAGCGCGTTGACGAAGTCGCGCTTGTCCATCAGCTCCCACAGCCGCTCGGCGCCCAGCCGGGCCAGCGTGTGCTCGATCCGGACCGATCCGCGCAGCCGCTCGACATCGGCCGGGGTGTAGTCCCGGACGATGCCGTCGAAGCGGCCGGCCAGGCTTCGGGTCGGGGTCGGGGAGTCGAGGGGAGCCATACTGTAAATCCTTTTCAAGTCCGTCGCGGCGGCGCGTCATGTTGCGCTGCGAAGATGAGAAGGATGTTGGGTCGCGCTCTGCCCAGCGTCAACGCGGCGTTGAGCGTGAAAGGGAAAGCTTGTAAAGTTTGTTGATGTCGATTTTGTAAATCGGAGAATATCCATGGCCGCGCGCAAGGCGATGCTGGGGCACAAGATCCGGCGGCTGCGGCGCGATCGCGAGGTCACGCAGGCGCAGCTCGCCGAACGGCTGGGCATCTCCGCCTCCTATCTCAACCTGATCGAGAGCAACCAGCGGCCGGTGACGGTCGAGATCCTGCTGAAGCTGGGCCAGATCTTCGACCTCGACCTCGCGACCTTCGCCGAGGATGAGGGCGAGCGGCTGGTCGGAGGCCTCTCCGAGGTGTTCGGCGATCCGCTCTTCGCCACGCCGCGGCCGGGCACCGCCGGGCTGAAGCGGCAGGACATCATCGACCTGGCCGCCCAGGCTCCGGCCGCGGCCGAGGCGGTGCTGGCCCTGTACCAGGCCTATCGCGAGGGGCGGGAGACGCTGCGGCTTCTGGCCGAGCAGCAATCGGCGCCGGACATCGCCGAGGGTTCCTCACCACTGGACGAGGTGCGCGACTGGGTGCAGGCGCACGGCCATCATTTCCCGGAGCTGGAGACGGCGGCGGAGGAGATCTGGCAAGCCGGCGCGATCGAGCCCGGGGCCCTATTCCCCGGGCTGATCCGGTATCTCGACGAGGAGCTGACGCTGCGGGTCAAGGTGATGCCGGTCGAGGTGATGGGGCCGGTGCGCCGCCGCTACGACCGGCACGGCCGCCGAATTCTCCTATCCGAGATGCTGCCCCTGCCCAGCCGCAGCTTCCAGCTGGCGGTGCAGATCGCGCTGATCAAGTACCGGGCCCTCTTGGACGAGATGGTGGCGCCGGTCGGCTTCTCCGGCCCGGAGGCGTCGCGCCTCGGCCGCATCGTGCTGGCCAACTATCTGGCCGGGGCGGTGATGATGCCGTATGACAGGTTCTGGCGGGCGGCGACGGCGCTGCGCTACGACATCGAGGTGCTGCAGAGCCGGTTCGAGGCTTCGTTCGAGCAGGTCTGCGTCCGCCTGACCACGCTGCAGCGCCAGGGCGCCAAGGGCGTGCCCTTCTTCCTGATCCGCAGCGACAAGGCCGGCAACGTGTCCAAGCGCCTGGGCGCCACCAACTCCGCCTTCGCCCGCATGGGCGGCGCCTGCCCGTTGTGGATCCTGCCCGACGCCTTCCGCTCGCCCGGGCGGATCCAGACCCAGGTGGCGGAGCTGCCGGACGGCAGCCGCTGGTTCACCATCGCCCGCACCGTGTCCAAGCCGGGCGCCGGCTTCCGCGCGCCGGGGCAGAGCTTCGCCCTGGCGCTGGGCTGCGAGATCGCCCATGCGGCGCAGCTGGTCTATGCCGACGGCATCGATCTCGCCTCCGACGAGGCGGCGGCGCCGATCGGGCTGCATTGCCGGCTGTGCGAGCGGCCGGATTGCGACCAGCGTGCCTTCCCGCCGCTGAACCACGTGCTGTCGGTGGACGAGAATTTGCGCGGTGCCACGCCCTATCAGTTCACCCCGGCGGCGTAGAAAACTTGTCTTCGATCAACAAAGCTGCTTGCGAATATTGGGATATCGCGATCAAACTGCCGGGCGAATGTCACAATCCCGGAGGGGCGACCCATGGCTCACAAATTTGTCATCTACAAGGACAAGGCCGGCGAGTACCGGGTGCAGTTCAAGTACAACTCCGAGGTGATCTTCTCGACCGAGGGCTACGCCAGCAAGGCCTCGGCCAAGAACGCCATCGAGTCGATCAAGAAGAACGGCCCCGAGGCCCAGACCGAGGACAACAGCGCCGCCTGACCACGGCTGCCGGGCGGGCGGGGGCCCGCCCGGCACTCGACCTCGCGGCGATCGACTAGGAACCGTCATCTTCTTCGCTCTAGACTGCGGCGTCCCAGCCGCAGGAGCGCCGCATGACCGATCGCCTGACCCGCCGCACCACCTTGAAGGCGGGTGTCGCCGCCGCCGCGATCGGCCTGGCGCCTGCCCCGCTGCGGGCCGCGGCGCCGAAGCTGACGCTGCGGGTCTTGGAGACGACGGACCTGCACGTCGCCGTCTTCCCCTACGACTACTATCGCGACAAGGGCGACGACACGATGGGCCTGGCCCGCACCGCCGCGGTGCTGGCGGCCGCCCGGGCCGAGGCCACCAATGTCCTGCTGTTCGACAACGGCGACGTGATCCAGGGCAACCCGATGGGCGACTACATGGCCTATCAGCGCGGCCTGGAGAACGGCGCGGTGCACCCGATCGTCAAGGCCATGAACCTGCTGGGCTACGACTGCGGGACCATGGGCAATCACGAGTTCAACTACGGGCTCGACTATCTCGGCAAGGCGATGATGCAGGGCGCCGATTTCCCGCTGGTCTGCGCCAACCTGCTGAAGACCGACGGCAGCCCCTATTTGCCGCCCTTCAAGATCCTGGAGCGCAATCTGAAGGATGAGTCCGGCGCCACGGTGCCGGTGAAGATCGGCGTCATCGGCTTCGTCCCGCCACAGATCATGCAGTGGGACCAGGGCCATCTCGAAGGCCATGTCACGACCACCGACATCGTCGACGCCGCCCGCAAATTCGTGCCCGAGCTGCGCAAGGAAGGGGCCGAGCTGGTGGTGGCGCTGTGCCATTCCGGCATCGCCGGCGGTCCCCGCGCGGGCGGCGAGGAGAACGCGGCCCTGTTCCTGGCCGAGGTGCCGGGCATCGACGTGATCCTGACCGGCCACCAGCACCGGGTCTTCCCCGGCCCGGACTTCGCCGGCATCGACGGCGTCGACGCCGAGCGCGGGACGCTGCACGGCATCCCGGCGGTGATGGCCGGATTCTGGGGCAGCCATCTCGGTATCATCGACCTGGAGCTGGAGCGCGACGGCGCCGCATGGAAGGTCGCGGCGTTCAAATCCGAGGCCCGGCCGATCTACGAGCGCCGCGACCGCAAGGTGGTGCCGCTGGTCGAATCGCGGCCGGAGATCCTCGCGGCGGCGCAGGCGGAGCACGACGCCACCCTCGCCTATGTCCGCCAGCCGGTCGGCGAGATCACGGCGCCGATCACCAGCTACTTCGCCCTGGTGGCGGACGACCCGTCGGTGCAGATCGTCAGCCAGGCCCAGCTCTGGTACGTCGCGCCGCTGCTGGCCGGCACCCCCGCGGCGGGGTTGCCGCTGCTCTCCGCCGCCGCGCCGTTCAAGGCCGGCGGCCGCGGCGGGCCCGACTACTACACCAGCGTCCCGGCCGGGCCGATCGCGATCAAGAACGTCGCCGACCTCTATCTCTACCCGAACACGGTGCGGGCGGTGCGCGTCTCCGGCGCCATCGTGCGCGAATGGCTGGAGCGGTCGGCCGGCATCTTCAACCGCATCGACCCGGCGAAGGCCGAGGAGCAGCCGCTGATCGACCCGTCCTTCCCGTCCTACAATTTCGACGTGATCGATGGCGTGACCTACAAGATCGACCTGACCCAGCCCTCGCGCTACGACGGCGACGGCAAGTTGGTGGCACCGGACGCCCATCGCATCGTCGACCTGCAGTTCCAGGGCAAGCCGATCGACGAAAGCCAAGAGTTCGTCGTCGTCACCAACAACTACCGCGCCGGGGGCGGCGGCAGCTTCCCGGGGCTGGACGGCAAGACCATCGTGGTCGAGGCGCCGGACACCAACCGCGACGTGCTGGTGCGCTTCATCCACGAGCAGGGCCGGATCAACCCGACCGCCGACGGCAATTGGAGCTTCGTGCCGCTGCCGAAGACTGTGGTGGTGACCTTCCCCGGCGCCCCAGCTGCCGCCCAGGCGGCGGTGCCGCCGGGTCTGACCATCGAGCAGCTCGGCGATGCCGGCGACGGTTTCGCCAAGTACCGGCTGGTGTTCGCGGGGTAGAGGGAACGCCCCGGAAGAACCGACCCGAGCAAAGCTCACCCCCTTATTGTCATTGCCGGGCTTGACCCCGGCAATCCAGAAGATGTCGACAGACTCTGGATGCCCGGGTCAAGCCCGGGCATGACAGATTAGTTCAGTTTTTGTCCAAATCGACTAATGAGCGCGCCTCAAGGCCAGAAGCGCTTCAGTCGCCGCCTCACCTTCGTCAAGTTCCACGAACGGTCCCGCCCGACGCTGATCGATCAGCAGTCGGAGGGCCTGGAGCTCTGCGTCACGCATCTCGTTGTCGCGCCGCAGCATGTCGAGCCGGCGCTGGAGCACCGCGCTGAGGCTCGGTATTGCCCGCTGTCGACCAAGCCGCGTGCAAGGGCTTCCTGATCATCGGTCAGCGTGATCGAGATCTTGACTGTCATGGTCGCCTCCTGCCTCCTTACTTTATCAGATGGCAGCGGATCCAAGGCGTACCGTCAATCCGCATGCACCTGCACCGCCGGCCCGCTGCCGCCGGCCTTGGGCTTGCGCAGCAGGAGCAGCAGAGGGATCGCCGCGATCGCCAGCACCATCAGGAGCTTGAAGTCGTCGATATAAGCGATCAGCGCCGCCTGCTGGTTGACCAGCTGGTCGAGGATCGCCCGGCCGGTCACGGTGCCAGGGGACATCATCTCCGGCAGCTGCCGCACCGCCGGGCTGAAGGCGGTGACGTGCTCGCCCAGCAGCTGGTGGTTGGTCTGGATGTTGCGGGTCAGCAGCGCGGTGACGATCGAGATGCCGATCGAGCTGCCGAGGTTGCGCGACACGCTGTAGATGCCGGCACCCTCGTCCAGATAGAGCCGCGGCAGGGTCGAGAAGGCCATGGTCGAGAGCGGCACGAAGACGAGGCCGAGGCCGGCGCCCTGCACCAGCCCGTCGAGCATGAACTCGGTCGCGGAGATGTCGAGGTTGTAGCCCGTCATCCGCCACAGCGAGCCGATGATCATGCCGAGGCCGATCAGCAGCAGGAGGCGGGTGTCGACCTTCCCGATCAGCCGGCCGACCGCCATCATCGCCACCATGGTACCGATGCCGCGCGGGCCCATCACGAGGCCGGCCGTGACCACCGGATAGCCCAGCATGGTCTGCAGGAACGGCGTCGCCAGGGCCATGATCGAGTAGTAGAGCGACCCGACGATCGCCATCACCACCATGGCGACCACGAAGTTGCGGTCGGTGAACAGCGCGGGACGGACGAAGGGCGCCTCCGCCGTCAGCAGATGCACGACGAAGAGGTAGAAGCCGAGCGCCGCCAGCACCAGCTCGATGATGATCTCGAGCGAGTTGAACCAGTCCTGGTCCTGGCCGCGGTCGAGCATCATCTGCAGCGCGCCGATGCCGAGGCTGAGAAAGAAGAAGCCGAGCCAGTCGAAGCGCTTGGCCGCCTGCCGGCCGCTGTCCGACATGAAGATCAGCATGCCGGCCAGCGCCAGGGCGCCGATCGGCACGTTGATGTAGAACACCCAGCGCCAGGAGTAGTGATCGGTCAGCCAGCCACCGAGCACGGGGCCGAGGATCGGCCCGACCATGACGCCGACGCCCCAGATCGCCATGGCCTGGCCGCGCCGCTCCGGCGGGTTGATGTCGATCACCGTGGCCTGGGACAGCGGCACCAGCGGCGCGCCGAACACGCCCTGCAGCAGCCGGAAGCCGACGATCTCGGTGACGTTCTGGGCCAGGCCGCACAGCACCGAGGCGACGACGAAGCCGATCACCGAGACGATGAACAGGTTCTTGCGGCCGATCCGGCTGACCAGGGCGCCGGTGACCGGCGTCATGATCGCCGCGGCGACGATGTAGGAGGTCAGGACCCAGTTGATCTGGTCCTGGTTGGCGCCGAGATTGCCCTGCATGTAGGGCAGGGCGATGTTGGCGATGGTGGTGTCCAGCGCCTGCATGATGGTCGCCAGCATCACGCAGACCGTGATCATGCCCCGGTAGGGGACGGATTCGCCGGGTGCCGCCATGTCACTGCGCTCCGAACGCCGTGCCTCCGAGGAAGGGCAGGCCGCGCGCATGGCCGGTGTCGATCGCGACCTCGGTGCTCATGCCCGCGCGCAGCTGCGGCTTGCCTTCGGTGTCGACGAGGATGCGGACCGGGATGCGCTGGGTGACCTTGACCCAGTTGCCGCTGGAGTTCTGCGGCGGCAGCAGCGAGAACTCGGCGCCGCTGGCCGGGCTGAGGCTGTCGACGCGGCCGTCCCAGGTGACGCCCGGATAGGTGTCGACCGTGACCTCGACCGGCTGGCCCACCTTGACGTTGGTCAGGTCGGTCTCGTTCAGATTGGCGTCGATCCAGACCTTGTCGGTGCGCACCAGAGCCAGCACCGGCGAGCCGGCGGTGACATAGGCGCCGGGCAGCACCGCGTCGGCCTTGGCGGCGATGCCGGGGAACGGCGCCTTGACCTGGGTGTGGTCGAGGTCGAGCTGCGCCTGGTCGCGCCGCGCCTCGGCCTGTCGGTAGGGCGGGTAGTCGTCCAGCGTCAGGTCGGGGTTGCCGCCCAGCTTGGCCAGGGTCATGCCGATCTGCGACTGCGCGACCTCGACATTGCTGCGGGCCACGTCGAGCGCCTGGCGGGCATCGTCGAGCTGCGACTGCGAGGCGTTGCCGTTCTTCGCCAGCGCGGCGATGCGGTCGTAATCCTTCTGCCGGTAGTCCTGGGTGGTGCGGGCCTGGTCCAGCGTCGCCTGCTGCTCCACCAGATTGGCCTTGATGCCCTGGAAGTCGAACGCGGCCTGGCGCATGTCGGCCTCGGCCTGCTCCAGCGCGTAGCGCGGCGCCCGGTCGTCGATCCGGAACAGCACCTGGCCGGCCTGGACCGGCTGGTTGGTCGCGACGTCGACCGCGACCAGCCGGCCCGAGATCTCGGGCGCGATCGACACCGTGTCGGCATGGACATAGGCGTTGTCGGTCTCGGCGTAGCGGCCGCCCATGGCGTAGAGGGCGAGCCCACCGACGGCGATCAGCAGCGGCACCCCGACCAGCAGCACCAGGCGCAGGCCGCGCCGGCGCGGCCTGGCCGGCGGCGTCTCGCTGGCCTGCTGCGAAGGCTTCAGGGTCGTGTCGTTGCTTCCGTCTGGCATCTCAGCCCCGCCTGGCGGCATCGGCCGCCGGTTCGTCCGTCTCGGAGGTCAGCCTGGTCTTCAGCGTCTGCAGGTCGCCGATCAGCCGGGCCATCACCTCGGCCGGCAGCCGGGCGCTGGTGTCCTCCTGCCATTGTTCGATCACCGTCTCGAGCTGCTCGACGATCGGCCGCGCCGGCGGCAGCAGATGCAGCGCATGGGCGCGCCGGTCGCGCGGGTCGCGCCGGCGCTCGACCCAGCCGCGCTTCTCCATCCGGTCGAGCAGGCCGGTGACGGTCATCTTCTCGACGTCGAGCAGCTCCGCCAGCCGCGCCTGGGTGATGCCGGGATTGCGGTCGATGAAGAGCAGCACCCGGTATTGCGGCCGGGTGAGGTCCAGACCGGCCGCGCGCACCCGCTCCTCGAAGCGGCGGCGCAGCAGCTGATCGAGGTCCTTGATCAGGGTGTAGAGGCTGACGAGAGGCTTGGTCTCGCTCATCTATGAAGCGACCTGACTGTAATCTGCCTTACTATATGGTCACTGACCGACCCTCGCAAATGACGGACCTATCGCCGCAGCGCGGGCCTGCCGATAGGAATTCGCGCAGCAGGGCGGATCAGACTATCAGCGCAGCCAGACCCGGGCGGTGGCGGTGGCGCCGGTGGCGTCGATCACGGTGATCTGCGCCGCGCCCGGCCCAGGCGGCGTCCAGTCGGCGTCGCGCTTCAAGGGCGAGGACGGGATCGGCCGGCCGTCGACCATCCACAGGAACGGCCGGCGGCCGCCGGTGGCGACGAGGGAGAGCGAGCCGAAGCGGTCGCCTTCCCGCGGCCGCTCCACCGCCGCGCCATCGGCCGGGAAGGCGATGGCCAGTGGCTCGATCCCGGCCAGCGACGGCAGCGGCGCCACCGCGACCGGGCCGGCGGGCAGCCGCTTCAGCCTTGGCGGCAGGTCCTCCGCCCGCAGCACCGGCGTGCCGGCGGGCGCCGGGCCGACCACGTCGCGGGCCGGCGGCGGCAGCAGGGCGAAGGCGCGGAACAGCAGCGGCGCCGCGGTGTTGCGGCCGAAGCGGTCGGGGCTGGGCGACCCGTCCGGCCGGCCGACCCAGACGCCGATCGTGTGCCCGGCGTCGAAGCCGATCGCCCAGGCGTCGCGGAAGCCGTAGGAGGTGCCGGTCTTGAAGGCGATGCGGCGGCCGTCGCGCATCATGCCGGGGTCGGCCATGGCCACCGGAGGCGGCGCCGAGGCCAGGATTTCGGTGACGTACCACGCCGCCGACGGGTCGAGGATGCGCGGCCCGTCAGTGCCGGAGGGCGGGGCGTCGGCACGGAAGACGAGGTCGGGCACGGCGCCGCCGCGGGCGATGCCGGCATAGAGCCGGACGAGGTCGAGCAGCGTCATGCCACCGCCGCCCAGCGCCACGGCCAAGCTGGGCAGCGCCGTCGGGTCGTCGAATCGCAGCGGCGCGCCGGCCTGGCGCAGCCTGGCGGCGAAGCGGGCCGGGCCGACATGGTCCAGCAGCTGCACCGCCGGGATGTTCAGCGACCGCTGCAGCGCCTCGCGCACCGAGACCTCGCCGGAATAGCCGGGGTCGAAATTGGTCGGGGCGTAGTCGCCGAAGCGCATCGGCAGGTCCAGCACCACCGTCTCCGGCAGGATGATGCGGTCCTCGAAGCCCATGCCGAAGATGAAGGGCTTCAGCGCCGATCCGGGCGAGCGCACGGCGCGGGCGAGGTCCATCTGGCCGTCGCGCCGCTCCTCGAAGAAGGTGCCGGAGCCGATATAGCCGACCACCCGGCCGGTGGCGTTCTCCACCGCCACCACGGCGATGTTGCTGCTGGCGTCGAGGCCGCGCAGCGAGCGCTGCGCCAGCTCCTCCAGCCCCGCCTGCAGCCGGCCGTCGATGGTGCTGCGCATCACCTCCCGGCCGCGATCCTCCGCCGCCAGCCGCTCGGCCAGATGCGGCGCCCGGAACGGCAGCGCCAGCCGGACGGAAGGCGTCGGCTGCTCCGTCGCCTCGCGCGCCGCCTCTGGGTCCAGCGCCCCGGCGGCGGCGACGCGCAGCAGCACCCGGTCGCGCGCCGCCCGCGCCGCCTGCGGGAAGCGGTCGGGGCGCAGCTTCGTCGGCGATTGCGGCAGCGCCACCAGGAGGGCCGCCTCGCCCGGGGTCAGCAGCTTCGGCTCCTTGCCGAAATAGGCCAGCGAGGCGGCGCGCACGCCTTCGAGATTGCCGCCGAACGGCGCCAGGGTCAGGTAGATGCCGAGGATCTGGTCCTTCGAATAGTGCGCCTCGAGCTGCAGCGCCCGCGCCATCTCGATCAGCTTCGAGCCGAGGGTGCGCGGCCGCGGCTCCAGGAGGCGCACCGCCTGCATGGTCAGGGTCGAGGCGCCGGAGACGACGCCGCCATGCCGGACCATCTGGCCGAAGGCGCGCGCGGTCGCCAGCGGGTCAACCCCGAGATGCCGGCGGAAGCGCTTGTCCTCATAGGCCTGCAGCAGAGCGAGGTAGAGCGGCGACACGTCCTCGACCGCCGCCTTCAGCCGCCAAGTGCCGTCGCGGGCGGTGAAGGCGCGCAGCAACTGCCCGTCCTTGTCCAGCACGATGGCGGAGCGGTCGAGATAGCGGTCGAGCACCGGCGGATAGCGGGCATCGAGCCACAGCGCGGCGCCGACGATCAGCGCGGCCAGGACGATGCACGCCCCCGCCCCGATCGCGATCCGCCGCCAGAGTCTCCGCATCCCGCCCATGGCGCCATTCTAGCGCAGCCGGTGGCGGATTGATGGCCGGAGCGAGAGGAGGCGGAGCCGCCCCCCTCACCCTCCCATTCGCTGCCGCGAATGGGCCCCTCCCTCTCCCCGAGGAGAGGGAAATACGAGCGGCGCCCATGACACCTCTCCCCAGGGGAGAGGTCGAAATCGCGGCACGCGATTTCGGGTGAGGGGGCGGCTCCGGCCCGAAGCCGTCATCCGGTGTCGGGTTCGTCCGGGTCTTCGGGGAAGATGTAGGGGTCGAGGCCGAGCGATCGGCGGAGGCGGTCGGCGGCCCGCATCGGGGGCTCGGCCTCGAGCAGGGCCGCGACGTCAGGCTCCTTGAGCCGGGCCTCGATCCCGGCCTTCAGCGCGGGGGCCTGGCCGGGCTCGGCGAGGTCGACCGGCTGCTGCATCAGCTTGACCAGCCGGGCCCAGCGCCGCGTCTTGGTCTCGGCGACGGTGCCGGTCAGCGGCGGCGGATAGGGCGGGTCCGACCAGTCGGCGGCCCGGCGGCGCCATTCGTCGGACAGCTCGAGGCCGCAGGCCAGCCCGGCGATGACCGAGCCGACCGGCCGGTCCTCGACCCGGTTCTCCTCGTCCTGGTAGAGCGCGTCGAGCCGCTCGTTCAGAGCGTCGGTGCGCTCCTCGGCCTTGTCGAGCTCCTCGGTCGACTGGCGGGGATCCCAGATCAGGTCGTAGAGGGCCTCGGTGACATGGTTGCGCTGGCGGGCGCGGCGGGCCTTGCGGTCGGCCCTGTCATGGGCGCAGAGCCGGTCGGCGGCGCGGGCGCGCAGCGCCAGGGCGCGCTGCACCGTGCCGGAGAAGCGGGTGAAGGCCAGGCCGGCCTCCTGCGCCTCGGCCCTGGCCGTCTCCACCGCGGCCTCGTCGGCCTTGGGCTCAGCGGCGCGGGCCTGGGCGGCGATGGCGCGGGCGCCTTCGGCCTCGACCATCCGCATGCCGAGCTCCGCGATCCGCGTGAGCATTCCAATCTGCTGCAGCGCGAGGCCGCGGCAATAGGCCGGGATGTCGAGATCTTCTGGCGCGCTTTCCATAGAACGAATAATGAACGAGGTTCGGGAGAGCGCGCAATGAACATTGTGCGGACAGCGCCCCTCCTGGACCGCCAAGGCGTCGCGCCTCGCGGCGAGAAGGGAGGTTGCAGGACTCTCCATAGCCGGGCATGCGTTCGGCACGGTGGAACACATGCTTTGGCAGACGCCCGACCGTCGTCCAAGGGCGGAAAGCGGTCATTCTGTCCGTTCAATAACAGGCAGATTTATGGGACGGGGCTACACATGCCATGCCAGATCGCAGAAAGCGGAACACCTGCTGCGTATTCAGCATAATGTCCATTCTCGAAATCGATGTCATATACGTGCACGCCGACGCTATGCTGTGCTGTGACAATGGTCAATTTTGGTTCGTAAGTTCCAATATACTTTCCAGCTTCGATCTGAGTATATATTATACGCTCACTTATAATTTCATCTGGATTCATATCGCCGCCGAATTTATATGTTACCATTCCGGATCGCATGTTTATAAGCTTCTTTGTCCCGACGCGACCGGACGACGAGTCGGTTTCGGTCCCCTTGCCGTCATACACCACTTTGCGCCATGAGTCCGGCTGACAAGACCATGCGGATGCAACGTGCCATTTCTCCGGGATGACATTCGAATTTTCGGGAAACCCTCTCGAAGGTGCACACGAAGCCATGGCTGTGCAAAGTATGACTAGTTGAATTCCAGCTATTTTCTGAAAACCTTCTGCATTATGCTTCATGGTATTTAACCTTCTCTCAAAATATCTGCTTCGAAAGACGCTCAAGGCACAGACAGACCTACTCGCTTATACTGCGACCTGCCGTACTGGCGCTATGGTTGGACGGCCGGAAAGGGCCGAAAGGCGGAAGTTGTGCCCGAGCGATTTTCGCTGGATTCCGGCCCCGAGGGCGCGTTCCATCCAGAGATGCTGCACGGAGGTTCAGGGCTCTCGTCGACGGCGACAAGGCCCCGGATGCGATCATCACGGTCTATGCCGACCACGTCCTGACCGCGTCGGACTTCGTGCTGTGATGGCCTGGGGCTCGGGCGCTCTATGGCCCCGAGCCCCTCACTGAGCCCGTTCTGCAAAGGGCGGAAAGTGGAAGTTGCGGGTGATAGTCTTCCGATCAACGCGTGTGGCGACTTGCGCGAAACATAGCACCTAGTCGGCCAGCTACAAATGCAATGACTGAGATAATTGCTGCCGCGCAAACTCCTAGCACAGCGACCCACGACGCGAAGATAGCCGCCAATCCAGAGTAATTCAAATTTCCTGTTTCGTTGTCAACATAGATGCCTTGCGGATTGTGCTGCATAGCTACCGCAACCGCGAGAGAGCCCGCAACAATTCCGGCCAACAGCCCGATCAGAACCGCCAACCGATAGACCATTGACTATCTCGCCCGCAGCAGAAAGGCCGATCAAGATTTCTCGCAGCAGTTCCTCGGCTGCTCGAATGCGCACATCATACTCGCTCTCCCAAAGGTCCGCATCGGGCCGCGTGCGGTCATGTCCGCTCTCTGGAGCCGAGTGCGCCGACCAAATACAAATACGATGACAGTGCACTTTGAGAATACGTTGAGAACGGTGACAGTGCACTTTTAGCGGACCGGAGTGGACCCTTGGAGTGGCCCCTGTCTCACCACAGGGGCCACTCCAGGCGGTGTCGCACGAGGCAGCGATCGACCAGTTGTTCGAACGCATGCGGTCGTCCGGTTCGGCCCCAACCCGACAAGCGATCAGTAATCCCAGAAGACCGGCACCCAGCGGAAGGCGTCGCCGGCGGCCGCTACCCGGCCGACGGACGGGAACGGCAGGTGGGTGGCCACCAGCAGCTCGCCGGTCCCCGCCAGCTCCCGCAACAGACGGGTCCGGACGCGGGCCGCCTCCTCGGGGTCATGCTCGAAGCCGTTGTACCACTCGGGGTGGTCGAACCCGAC
>NZ_JAHVDK010000002.1:0-364162 GCF_051487185.1 Inquilinus limosus | reverse complement strand
GTCGCCGCCCGAGGTCGCGCCGGTCGCCAGGTTGACCGACACCCCGGCGGCGGAGCCGGCGTAGCTCGCCGTGTCGATGCCGGCCCCGCCGGCCAGCGTGTCGGCCCCGCCATTCCCTTCGAGGATGTCGTTGCCCTCGCCGCCGTCGAKCYGGTCGTCGCCGGCGCCGCCATAGAGGCTGTCATGGCCGGCCTCGCCGAAGACTTGGTCGTTCTCGCCGCCGGCATCGACCGAATCGTTGCCGGTGCCGCCATGGATGGTGTCGACCCCGGCGCCGCCGACGAGGCGATCGGCGCCGTCGCCGCCGTCGAGGCTGTCGTCGCCGCCCTCGCCGGTGAGCGCATCGTCGCCGCCATGGCCGGCGAGCATGTCGTCGCCGAGCTCGCCGCCGATGATGTTGCGGGCATCGTTGCCGGTCAGCTGATCGTCATGGCTCGACCCGTACAGGTTCTCGATGTTGGTGAGGGTGTCGCCCGCGGCGTCGCCGCCCGAGACGGCGCCGGCCAGCAGGTTGACCGCCACCGCCGCCGCCGAGCCCTGGTAATTGACGAAGTCCGAACCGGCGCCGCCGTCCAGGTGATCGGCCCCGGCGCCGCCGCGGAGCGTGTCGTCGCCGCCGCCGCCGCTCAGCGCATTGGCCGCGGCGTCGCCGTACAGCCGGTCGCCGAAGGCCGAGCCGACGACATTATCGATCCAAAAATAGTAGTCGCCCTCGGCATCGCCGCCCGCGCCGGTGCGGGCCGCCAGGTCGACCCGCACGCCGGCGCCCGAGGTGTCGAAGGTGACCGTGTCGATGCCCTCGTCGTCACCTAGGAGAGCGTCGGCGCCACCGCCGCCGTTGAGCAGGTCGTTGCCGTCCCAGCCGGCAAGGGAGTTGTCCCCGGCGTCGCCGATCAGGACGTCGTTGAAGCCGGAGCCGATGAGATGCTCAATGCCGGTCAGGGTGTCGCCCTGGGCATCACCGCCCGTGCCGGTGCCGGTGGTCAGGTTGACGGTAACCCCGGCGCCGGAGCCGGTATAGTTCGCTCCGTCGGAGCCGGCGCCGCCCTGCAGGACGTCCGCGCCACCACCGCCGGTGAGGGTGTCGTTGCGGGCGCCGCCGTCGAGGCTGTTGGCTCCGGCATTGCCGCCCAGGACGTCGTCGAAGGCCGAGCCGATGACATTCTCGAACCCGGTGAGCGTGTCGCCCTCGGCGTCGCCGTAGGTGCCGCCGCCGTTGGTCAGGTCGACGTTCACGCTGCCGTCGGACCCGACGTAGCTCGCCGTATCGATGCCGTTGCCGCCGACAAGGGCATCGATACCGGCGCCACCGCGGAGCACGTCGTCGCCGTCGCCGCCGGTCAGGCTGTTCCGGCCGCCGTCGCCGGCCAGGGTGTCGGCAAAACTCGAGCCGACGAGGTTCTCGATCCCGTTCAGCGTATCGCCCTGGGCGTCGCCGCCGGTGCCGGTGCCGGTCGCCAGATCGACCTGCACCCCGACGGTCGAGTTGTTGTACCAGGCCGTATCGACCCCGGCACCGCCGATCAGAGCGTCCGCACCGGCTTCTCCGACCAATGCATCGTCGCCGGCTCCGCCGTCGATCCGGTTGGCGCCGGCATCGCCGATCAGAGTGTCGGCGAAGCCGGATCCGGCGAGGTTCTCGATCCCGGTCAGCGTGTCGCCCTGGGCGTCGCCGCCCGTGCCGGTGCCGTTCCGCAGGTCGATCCGGACAGCGGTGGCGGAGTTGTTGTACCAGGCCGTGTCGATGCCGGTGCCGCCGATCAGGGCGTCCGCACCCGCCTCTCCGGCCAAGGCATCGTTGCCGGCCCCGCCGTCGATCGCGTTGTTGCCTGCATCGCCGATCAGGTTGTCGCCGATGCCCGAGCCGACGACGTTCTCGATCCCGGTCAGCCTGTCGCCCTGGGCATCGCCGCCCGCACCGACGCCGCTCCGCAGGTCGATCGAGACGGCGGCGGCCGAACCGGCATAGCTGGCCGTGTCGATGCCGTTACCACCGTTGAGGGCGTCGGCCCCGGCGCCGCCGCGGAGCGTGTCGTCGCCACCGCCTCCGGCAAGCGAATTGGCACCGCCGTCGCCCAGCAGGCTGTCGTTGAAGGCCGAGCCGATGAGGTTCTCGATGCCCGACAGCGTGTCGCCCTGGGCATCGCCGCCGAAGCCCTGGCCGGTGCCCAGGTCGACAGTGACCCCCGCGCCGGATTGGGCATAGCTCGCCGTGTCGACACCATTGCCCCCGTCTAGCCTGTCGGCCCCGGCGCCGCCGTCGAGCAGGTCGTCGCCCTCCCAGCCGAAAAGGCTGTTGGACGCGGCGCCGCCGGTCAGCATGTCGTTGAAGCGGGAGCCGTTGACGTTCTCGATGTCGATCAGCGTGTCGCCCTGGGCCTCGCCGCCGGATGCGGCGCCGGTGGACAGGTTGATGTTCACCGCGGCGCCGGAGTTCCAATATGAGATGACGTCGATGCCGGCGCCGCCGTTCAGCACGTCGCCGAACGCCCCGCCTTCGAGTTGGTCGCTGCCGGCGCCGCCGTTCAGCGTGTCGGCGCCGCCGGTGACGATGCCGCTGCCGACGTCGCCGATCAGGAAGTCGTCGCCATTGGCGCCGTTCAGGGTGTCGCCGCCGTCCAGCCCGGCCAGGATGGTGCGGATGTTCAGGTTGGCGGTCATGGTGTCGTTGACCGCCGAGCCGAAGACCTCCTCAAAGCCGCTGAAGGTGGCACCCTCGGCCGCGCCGCCGCTGCCGATGCCGGTGGTCAGGTTGATGGTCACGGCGACACCGGAGGTGCGGCCGTCGAGGACGTCCCAGCCCGCGCCGCCGATCAGCGTGTCGGCCCCGCCGCTGAGCTGGAGGGTGTCGTTACCAGCGGCGCCATCGATGAGGTTGGCCGCGCCGTCGCCGGCGATCTGGTCGCCGAAGGCGGTGCCGATCACGGCCTCGAAGCCGGTCATGGTGTCACCCACGACCTCGCCCCAGGCGCCGTAGCTGTTCAACACCAGCCCAACGCTCGCGGTGGCGTTGGCGAAGCTGAGCGTGTCGAAGCCGTCGCCGCCATTCATGATGTCGGCGCCGAGGCCGCCCTGGATGGTGTCGTTGCCGCCGAGGCCGGTGAGCGTGTCGTCGCCGGCGCCGCCGTTGATGATGTCGATGCCGTCGGGGTTGAGCGGATTGCCCGGATCGGTCCCGGTGAGGGTGTCGTTGCCGGCGGTGCCGTTGAGGGTCTGGGTCACGGAACGTCCTCCTGCCATCGGGTCGGCGCCGCCGGCTTCTTGTGGAAGCGGCCGGGCTTCGACATGCGCCCGGTCAGCCCGGGCAGACACGCGATGCGCAGGATTTAGCAGGTGTCCCGCATATCGGGTTAGGTCCAGATCGGGTGAATCGATGGGGCCAGATGCGGGTTCGATGGATCCAGACCGCCCCGATCGATGGGTCCAGACGGCGCCGCAGCGCGGCGGAGCCGGATCGGCCGACCCGACGGCCGGCCGGTCCGTTTCCGAAAGGCCGTCCTACAGCACGAAATCCGCCGCGGTGAGCGCGTGGTCGGAGATGACGTTGATGGCGAAGTCGGGCGCCTTGTCGCCGTTGACGTCGGCATAGACCACCTGGATCGCGCCCACGGTGACGATGCGCAGCTCACCGCCATGGCGGGTGAAGTCGCCGGTGTCGAGCGTGAAGGCTGTGTTGCCGTCGGCCGCGTTGCCATCGGCATCCATCGCCGACAGGTCGATGCGGTCGCCGGCCGTGAAATCGGCGATGGTGTCCTTGCCGAGGCCGGAAACCGCGCTGTCGGACAGGGCCGTGTAGACGAAGCGGTCGTTGCCGGCGCTGCCCTTCAGCGCGTCGCCGCCGCCACCGCCGGCGAGGACATCGTCGCCGGCCATGCCCCACAGCGTGTTGGCGTTGGCGTCGCCGGTCAGCGTGTCGGCCTTGGCCGAGCCCAGCACCTGCTCGATACCGGAGAACGTGTCGCCCTGGGCATCGCCGCCCGTGCCGGTGCCCGCCGCAAGGTTGATCGTCACACCGGCGGCCGATCCGGCATAGCTCGCGGTGTCAACACCGGCGCCGCCGAGGAGGGCATCGGCCCCGGCCGCTCCTTCCAGCAGGTCGCTGCCGTCGCCGCCGTCGATCCGGTCATCACCGGCGCCGCCATAGAGGACGTCGTTGCCGGCCTCGCCGAAGACCTGGTCGTCGCCGGTGCCGGCATCCACGGAGTCGGTGCCGATACCGCCATGGGCGGTGTCGACGCCGTCGCCCCCGACCAGCCGGTCGGCGCCCTCGCCGCCGTCGAGGCTGTCGTCGCCGACCTTTCCGGACAGAACATCGTCGCCGCCACCGCCGGCAAGGGTATCGTTGCCGAGCTCGCCGCTCAGGATGTTGCGGCCGTCGTCGCCGCTGAGCTGGTCGTCGTGGCTCGACCCATAGAGGTTCTCGATGCCGAACAGCGTGTCGCCTTGGGCGTCGCCGCCCGTGCCGGTGCCCGTCGCCAGGCTGACCGTCACCGCGGCGGCCGAGCCGGCGTAGCTGGCGGTGTCGATACCGGCACCGCCGGTCAGGGCATCGGCCCCGCCATCCCCGTCAAGCAGGTCGTTGCCCTCCCCGCCGGAGATCTCGTCGTCGCCGGTGCCGCCATAGACCGCGTCGTCGCCCTGCTCGCCGAAGACGATGTCGGTGCCGGCGCCAGCGTCGATCGAATCGTTGTCGACCCCGATGTCGTCGTCGCCGGCGCCGAAGATGGTGTCGGCGCCGTCGCCCCCGACCAGCCGATCGCTGCCGTCCCCGCCCCGGATCTGGTCGTCGCCGGCCTCGCCCGAGAGGACGTCGTCGCCTTGACGGCCGAAGAGCCTGTCGTCGCCGAGCTCGCCGCCGAGGATGTTGCGGCCGAGGTCGCCGAACAGCTGATCGTCGAAGCTCGACCCGTACAGGTTCTCGATGCCGGTCAGCACATCGCCCTCGGCATCGCCGCCCGAGCCGGGGCCGCCATTCAGGGCGACCATGACCGCCGTGGACGAGCCCTGGTAGTTGGCGAAGTCCGACCCGGCGCCGCCGTCCAGCACATCGGCCCCCGCCCCGCCGCGGAGCGTGTCGTCGCCGTTGCCGCCCCGCAGCTCGTTGGCGCCGCCGTCGCCGTACAGCCGGTCGGCGGAGGTGGTGCCGGTGATGTTCTCGATCCCGGTCAGCGTGCCGTTCCGGCCGAGGCTGTCCAAGCTGGTGCCGCCCACCATGTCGACCCATACGCCGTGTGAGCCGACATAGATGGCGGTGTCGATGCCCGCCCCGCCGCTAATCGCGTTGTATCCGTCGACTCTGATCGTGTCGTCGCCGTTGCCGCCGTCCATTTGGCGGCCGCGGTCGAGCTGGTCGTTGCCGTCCCCGCCGCTGAGGATGCTGTCCCCACGGCCGAACAGGCCATCGTCGAAGGCCGAGCCGATGAGGTTCTCGATATTCGTCAGCGTGTCGCCCTCGGCACCACCGGAGGCGTGGCCGACAAGCAGGTCGACAACCACCCCCTCGGTGGAATGGGCATAGCTCGCTGTGTCGATGCCGCCGCCGCCGTCGAGCACGTCGAAGCCGGCGCCGCCTTCGAGGATGTTGTTCACGCCGTTGCCGCGCAGCACGTCGTCGAGGTCCGAGCCGACGAGGTTCTCGATATCCGCCAGCGTGTCGCCCTCGGCATCGCCGCCGCTGCCGGTGCCGGCCGCCAGGTCGATGGTCACACCGGCGGTCGAGTGGGTGTAGGCCGCCGTGTCGACGTCGTCGCCGCCCTGCAGGACGTCCGCACCGCCGCCGCCGTCGAGCAGGTCGTCGCCCCAGTCGCCCTGCAGGGTGTCCGCACCGCCGCGGCCGTCGAGCAGGTCGTCGCCGATGTCGCCAATGGCGATATCGACACCGTCGGGGTTGGACGGATCGCCCGGATCGGTGCCGGTGAGGGTGTCGTCGCCGGGGGTGCCGTTGAGGGTCTGCGTCACGAGATCCTACTCCTGCCGGGGCGCCCCGGTTCGCATGGTGGCGGCCGAGCTTCGAAATGCGCCCGGCCAGCCCGGGCAGACTCGCAATGCGCGGGATTGTGCAGATCTTCCGCACGCTCGGTTAGATCCAGATCGCCCCGATCGATGGGTCCAGACGGCGCCGGCGGATGGGAATCGACGCCGGCGGGGCCTCCGAACCCGGGCCGTTTGCGCCCCGTCGCGCGCGGACGGATAGTGGCTGCTCTCGATCCAATAGGGGGAAACGCATGAAGCGCGTGCTGATCACGGGCATGTCCGGGACCGGGAAGACTGCGGTGATCCGGGAGCTGGTCGTGCGGGGGCATGACGCCCGCGATCTCGACACGCCCGAATGGTCCGAATGGGTCGACGCCGATCCGGCCGATACCCTGACCCCGGGCGAGGGCAAGGACTGGGTCTGGCGGGAGGACCGCGTCCGCGCGCTGTTGTCTGAGCCACGCGACAAACCGCTGTTCATCAGCGGCACCGCCGACAACATGGGCCGGTTCCTGCCCCTGATAGACGTCGTGATCCTGCTCTCCGCCCCGGTCGCGACGCTGCTGGAGCGGCTGGCGACGCGCTCCGACGGCTACGGCCGCACCGAGGAGGAGCGGCGCAAGGTGGTCGAACTCGTGGCGATGATCGAGCCGCTGCTGCGGGACGCCGCCGACCACGAGATCGACACGCGCAGGCCGGTCGCCGACACCGTCGACGAGATCCTGCGGCTGGCATAGCGGCGCAACGGAGAGGGACGTCCGAGTCGCTTGCCGACGATCCGGCACTGTGGTGCAGTATGCGGTGTTAGGTTGGTGCCTCGACCCAGGAGCACTGGATGTCCGTCATCGACGGCACGCTCGGTCGTCTGCAGCATTTCTACCGGTCGGGCCCCCTGCCCTGCCCCTACATCCCCGGCCGTGTCGAGCGCAAGCTGTTCACCCGGCTGAACGGCGGCGACGCCAGGGCGCTGAACACCACCCTGTCGCAGGCCGGGTTCCGGCGCAGCCACGACATCGTCTACCGGCCGGTCTGCCCCGGCTGCCGCGCCTGCGTGCCGGTGCGCATCCCGGTGGCCCGCTTCACGCCGGGGCGCAGCATGCGCCGGGCCTGGAACGCCAATCTCGACCTCGCCCGCCGGTCGATGCTGCCGATCGGCACCGACGAGCACTACGCCCTGTTCCTGCGCTACCAGCGGCACCGGCACGGCGACAGCGACATGGCGCGGATGTCGCGCGCCGACTACGGCGCCATGATCGAGGAAGGCAGCGGCAGCGCCGCGCTGATCGAGTTCCGCGACCCGGCCGGCGCGCTGCGCGCGGCGGCGCTGGTCGACGTGCTGGAGGACGGGCTGTCCGCGGTCTACAGCTTCTACGACCCCGACGTGCCGCAGCGCAGCCTCGGCACCTATGTGATCCTGGCCCTGGTCGACGAGGCCCGCCGCAACGGCCTCGATCACGTCTATCTCGGCTACTGGATCGCGCAGAGTCAGAAGATGGCCTACAAGGCCCGCTTCCAGCCGCTCGAAGCGCTCACCGACAACGGCTGGATGCCGCTCGACCCGGCCGGGTGAGCCGCCCGCCTCCCCCGCGCCGCAGCAAAAATCGAACCTCGGCCCGCATGACGGCCGACTAAAGCCAATCGCCTGTTGGTCTGGCGCGCGAAAGCTGATATTTCGCGGCGGCGAATTCGAACAATTGCATCGATCCAATCCGCAGCGCAGAAACGGAAAGAACGGGGAGGTCATATGGGGGCTTTGCTGGGTGCCAGCCGCGTCATCGACGCCGTCAACGGCTGGGTCGGACGAACCGTCTCCTGGCTCGTGCTCGTCGCCATCCTGGTCAGCGCCGGCAACGCCATCCTCCGCAAGGCCTTCTCGCTCAGCTCCAACGCCTGGCTGGAGCTGCAATGGTACCTGTTCTCCGCCGTGTTCCTGCTGGCCGCAGGCTACACCCTGCTGCGGGGCGAGCACGTCAAGGTCGACATCCTCTACGGCCGCTGCTCGCGCCGCACCCAGATCTGGATCGAGATCTTCGGCACCCTCTTCTTCCTGCTGCCCTTCTGCGTCGTCGCCATCCTGTTCTCCTGGCCGGTGGTGGTGGACAAGTTCGTCAGCGGCGAGACGTCCGGCGACGCCGGCGGCCTGATCCGCTGGCCGGTCTGGGCCTTGATCCCGGCCGGATTCGTCCTGCTGACGCTGCAGGGCCTGTCGGAGCTGATCAAGCGGATCGCCATCCTGTCGGGCCGCATCCCCGACATCGTCCAAGCGCACGGCCACGAGGCCGACCCGCTCTGAGCCGGCCACTCCGCACCTGAAGGTCCGTCCGCAATGACGCAGTTCCTGATCGAGAACATGGCGCCGATCATGTTCGCCTCGCTGGTGGTCGTGCTGCTGCTCGGCTACTCGGTCGCCTTCTCGCTCGCCGCGGTCGGCTTCGGCTTCTATCTGCTGGGCATCGAGCTCGGCCTGCTGGACGTCAACCTGCTCGGCGCGATCCCGGACCGGTTCTACCAGCAGATGTCGAACGAGACGCTGCTGGCGGTGCCGTTCTTCACCTTCATGGGGCTGATCCTCGAACGCAGCGGCATGGCCGAGGACCTGCTGGACACGATCGGCCAGCTGTTCGGCCCGATCCGCGGCGGCCTGGCCTATGCGGTGATCTTCGTCGGCGCGCTTCTGGCCGCCACCACCGGCGTGGTCGCCGCCTCGGTGATCTCGATGGGGCTGATCTCGCTGCCGATCATGCTGCGCTACGGCTATGACCGGTCGCTCGCCGCCGGCGTCATCGCCGCCTCCGGCACGCTGGCCCAGATCATCCCGCCCAGCCTGGTGCTGATCATCATGGCCGACCAGCTCGGCCGCTCGGTCGGCGACATGTACCAGGGCGCGCTGCTGCCCGGGCTGGTGCTGACCGGCCTCTATGCCGGCTACATCCTGATCATGTCGATCATCCGGCCGGACAGCGCGCCGGCCCTGCCGCCGGAGGCGCGGACGCTGCGCGGCCTGGCCCTGGCCGGCAAGGTGGTCACCTCGCTGATCCCGCCGCTGGTGCTGATCTTCCTGGTGCTGGGCACGATCTTCCTCGGCATCGCCACGCCGACCGAAGGCGGCGCCATGGGCGCGGTCGGGTCGCTGGTGCTGGCGGCGATCAACCGGCGCCTGAAGTGGACGATGATTCGCCAGGCGCTGGACACCACGACCAAGCTGTCGGCCTTCGTCCTCTTCATCCTGCTCGGCGCCCGCGTCTTCTCGCTCACCTTCTACGGCGTCGGCGGCAATCTCTGGGTCGAGCACCTGATGACCTCGGTGCCGGGCGGCGCGCTGGGCTTCCTGATCGTCGCCAACCTGCTGGTCTTCGTGCTGGCCTTCTTCCTCGATTATTTCGAGCTGGCCTTCATCATCGTGCCGCTGCTGGGCGCAGCCGCCGCCAGCCTGGGCATCGACCTGATCTGGTTCGGCGTGCTGCTGGCGGTCAATATGCAGACCTCCTTCATGCACCCGCCCTTCGGCTTCTCGCTGTTCTACCTGCGCTCGGTGGCGCCGACGCGGGCCTATCGCGACAAGGTGACGGGGAAGACGATCGCGCCGGTGACGACGGGCCAGATCTACAGGGGCGCGATCCCCTTCGTGGCGATCCAGATCCTGATGGTGGCGATCGTCATCGCCTTCCCGGAGCTGGTGACGCACTACAAGGCGGGCCAGGTTGAGGTCGACCCCGCCTCGATCAACATCAACGTGCCGATGCCGGGGGCCGACGGCGCCAACCCGTTCGGCGCGCCGGCCGCGCCCGATTTCGGCACGCCGCCGCCGCCGGATTTCGGCGCCCCGCCGGCCCCGGGCGGCGGCCAGCCCGCGCCGGCCCCCGCCCCGCAGCCCGGCGACCCGCTGCCCCCGCCCGACTTCAAATAAGCAACGAAAAGGGCCGGTCCTGCGAAGGGCCGGCCCTGATCGGTTCAGCGGAGGGCCGACTTACTTGCCCGCCGCCTGCTGCGCGTAGACGTAGCTGTCATAGGTGTATTCCGCCACGCGGAACCACTGATAGGCCTCGCCGCGGAACTTCTTCCACGGCTCGTAGATCGTCTTCCAGTTGGCGTTCGAGGCCGACAGCTCGTCATAGAGCTTGAAGGCTTCGGTGTAGGCGGCGTCGAGCACGTCGCGCGGCAGCGGGCGCAGCTGCACGCCCTTGCCGACCAAGCTGCGGATCGCCGTGATGTTCTTCACGTCGTAGAGCGCCAGCATGTTGAAGTTGGCGACCTCGGCGGCCGCGGCCAGGGCCTTCTTGTAGCCCTCCGGCAGCGCCTCGTACTTCTGCTTGTTGAACAGGAAATGCACGGTCGGGCCGCCTTCCCAGAAGGCCGGGTAGTAGTAGAACTTGGCCACCTGGTAGAAGCCGAGCTTCTCGTCGTCATAGGGGCCGACCCATTCGGTGGCGTCGATCGTGCCCCGCTCCAGCGCCGGGTAGATGTCGCCGCCGGCGATCTGCTGCGGCACCACGCCGATGCGCTGGACCACCTGGCCGGCAAGGCCGGCGATGCGCATCTTCAGGCCCTTCATATCGGCCAGCGACTTGACCTCGTTGCGGAACCAGCCGCCCATCTGCACCCCGGTGTTGCCGCCGGGGAAGCCGACCACGTTGTAGTTGGCGAAGAAGGTGTTCAGCAGGTCGTTGCCGCCGCCGTGATACAGCCAGGCATTCTGCTGGCGGGCGTTGAGGCCGAAGGGCAGCGCCGAGCCGATGGCGAAGGTCGGGTCCTTGCCGACATAGTAGTAGGCGACGGTGTGGGCCGCCTCGACCGTGGCGTTCTGGGTGGCATCGAGCGCCTGCAGCCCGGGCACCAGCTCGCCCGACGGGAACACCTGGATCTGGAACTTGCCGTCGGTCAGGTCGGACAGCGTCTTCGACAGCACCTCGGCACCGCCATAGATGGTGTCGAGCGACTTCGGGAAGCTCGAGGCCAGACGCCATTTGATCTCGGGCCTGTCCTGCGCGATCGCCGGCGCCGCCAGCGGCGCGGCCGCCAGGCCGACCCCCGCGGTCGCGATGAAATTCCGCCGCTTCATGTCTCGGGCTCTCTCCCTGTTCGCATCGTGGAGCGTGGTTTCCGCATGACGCCGCGGCGGGATTCGCCCGCCGCGGCGCTGCTGCCATCTAATGAAACTCAGACTTGGGACGCAACGCCGTCTCTGCGTCGTCGTGTCCTTTTGTTCTCAGGCGTCGCGGCGCTGCGCAGCGCCGTCGATCTTGGCCAGCAGCACGCCGGCCAGGGCGCCCTTGAGGATCGCTGCCGGGATGAAGGGCACCAGGCCGCCGGAGATCGCTGCCGCCGGGCCGACCAGCACCGCGAGCCAGGCCACGCCGGTGATGAAGGGGATCACCGAGGCGACGGCGACGGCCGCGGCCATTCCCGCCAGGCTGCGGGTCCAGCCGCGCTCCACCGCCAGGCCCATCAACGCGGCCGAAGGCACGAACCCGACCAGGTAACCCGCGGTCGGGCCGGCGAAATAGGCCGGGCCGGTGGCCAGCCCGGCGAAGACCGGCAGGCCGGCCAGGCCCTCGGCCAGATAGGCCAGCATGGTCAGACCACCCAGACGCCAGCCATAGGCGCCGCCGATCAGCAGAACGACCGCGGTCTGCATCGTCATCGGCACCGGGAAGAACGGCACCTGGACCTTGGCCGACAGCGCCATCAGCGCCGTGCCCAGCACCACCAGCACGGCGGCGCGCAGCAGGCCGGGCTGGCCGTCGGCGCGCCACAGGGAGAGCATCGGGGGAAGGGTGCGGGTGGTCATCTCAGGACTCCATCTGCTTGCTTTGCCGGTCTCCGGCCGTTTCCGGCCCCCTTCATGTCATTGCCGGGCTCGACCCGGCAATCCAGAAGATGTCGCCGCCCTCTGGATGCCCGGGTCAAGCCCGGGCATGATAGAAAGGGGCAACCGGGAGGCGGGTCACGAAAACTTGTTGTTCTGCGGGAAGCCGCGCGGCGGCAGGTTGCCGCTGCGGCCGCGGGCGGTGACCGGGATCTCCGGCTCGGTCCGGGTGCGGCCGCCGCCCATCTGCCAGACCAGCCCCTCCTCGCGCTTGAACACGGTCAGGTCGGAGAGCTGGGCGCCGTGGTACTTCTGCAGCATCACGCCCTTGCCGCGGGACATCTCCGGCAGCTCGAACAGCGGGAAGCACAGGAGGCGCCGGTTGGTGCCGATCACCGCCACGGTGTCGCCGGCGACCGGCCGGCAGACCGCCGCCTTGGCACCTTCGTTCAGGTTCAACACCTGCTTGCCGGCCCTGGTCTGGGCGACCACGTCGCTCTCCGGCACCACGAAGCCGCGGCCGTCGGTCGAGGCCAGCACCAGCTTGCGGCCGGGCACATGGGCCAGCAGCGCGACGATATCGGCGTCGTTGGCGAGGTCGACCATCATCCGGACCGGCTCGCCGAAGCCGCGGCCGCGCGGCAACTTGTCCGCGGCCAGCGTGTAGAAGCGGCCGTCGCTGCCGAACAGCAGAATCTTGTCGGTGGTCTCGGCCTGCAGCACGAAGCCTTCGGCGTCGCCGTCCTTGTACTTGATCTCCGCCGGGTCTTGGCCGTGGCCGCGCAGCGCCCGGATCCAGCCCTTCGCCGACAGAAACACGGTGATCGGCTCGCGCTCGATCTGCGGCTCGATCGACACCACCACGGCCGAGGGCGGCTCGCCGATCTTGGTGCGGCGGCGGCCGAGCTCGGTGTCCGGGCCGAAGCGCTTCTTGATCTGCGCGATCTCGCCCGAGATCGCCTTCCAGCGCTTGCCCTCATCGGCGAGGAGCGCCAACAGGTCGTCGCGCTCGGCGGACAGCCCGTCGAACTCGCGCCGGATCTCCATCTCCTCGAGCTTGCGCAAGGACCGCAGCCGCATGTCGAGGATGGCGTCGGCCTGCACCTCGGTCAGGCTGAAGCGTGCCATCAGCGCCGGCTTCGGCTCGTCCTCCTCGCGGATGATGCGGATCACCTCGTCGAGGTCGAGGAAGACGATCAGGTAGCCGCCGAGGATCTCCAGCCGCCGCTCGATCTTGCCGAGGCGATGGCGCGATCGCCGCTCCAGCACCTCGTGCCGGTGGTCGAGGAAGGCGCGGCAGACGTCCTTCAGCCCCATCACGCGCGGGACGTTGGCGGCGTCGAGCACGTTCATGTTGAGGCTGAAGCGGCTCTCCAGCTCGGTCAGCCGGAACAGCTGCTCCATCAGCATGTCGGCTTCGACGTTGCGGCTCTTCGGCACCAGGACGATGCGCACGTCCTCGGCCGATTCGTCGCGCACATCCTCCAGCGTCGACAGCTTCTTCGAGGTGACGATGTCGGCCAGCTTCTCGATCAGTCGCGACTTTTGCACCTGGTACGGGATCTCGGTGACCACGATCTGGTACAGGCCGAGCGGCAGCTTCTCGATCTCCCACCGCGCCCGGACGCGGAAGGCGCCGCGGCCGGTGGCGTAGGCCTCGCGGATCGCCGCGGCGGATTCGACCAGCTCGCCGCCGGTCGGGAAATCCGGCCCCTGGACCACGGTCAGCAGGTCGTCGACCGTGGCCGAAGGCCGCTTGATCAGCATCTGCAGCGCGTCGCAGACCTCGCCGACATTGTGCGGCGGGATCGAGGTCGCCATGCCGACGGCGATGCCCTGGCTGCCATTGGCCAGCAGGTTCGGGAAGGCGGCCGGCAGCACCACCGGCTCCCGCCCCTCGCCGTCATAGGTCTCGCGGAAATCGACCGCGTCGTCGTCGATGCCCTCCAGCAGCGCCTCGGCGACAGCGGTCAGCCGGGCCTCGGTGTACCGCATCGCCGCAGCGTTATCGCCGTCGATGTTCCCGAAATTGCCCTGGCCGTCGACCAGCGGGTAGCGCTGCGCGAAATCCTGCGCCATGCGCACCAGCGCGTCATAGATCGAGGCGTCGCCATGCGGATGGTACTGGCCGATGACGTCGCCGACGACGCGGGCCGACTTCTTCGGCGGCGTGGTCGAGGCCAGGCGCAGCTGCCGCATGGCGTAGAGCAGCCGGCGATGCACCGGCTTCAGCCCGTCGCGGACATCGGGCAGCGAGCGCGAGGTGATGGTTGAGAGCGCGTAGTTGAGGTAACGGGTGCTCAGCGCGTCGTGCAGCGGCACCGGCAGGATCGACTCGGAAGGCGTGCTGGTCATAGTCGAGAGTCTAGCGTATCGGCGCAGCCGGCCGAAGCGCGCTTCGCCGGTAAGCCTCGACAAATCGCGCCCGCGCCTCGGGCGGCGCCTTACCGGCCTGGGCGAACAGGTGGCGTTCGATGAAATGCCCGGTCAGGGCCAGGCCATCGGCCACTGCGGCGGGCGTCGCCGGCTCGCGCCCGATCAGGAAACCGGGCAGCGGCAGCAGCCGGTCGCGATAGGGTCCGGCGGCGGAGAGCGACACCGCCCTGCCGGTCCGCGGACTGATGAAGGCGAGCTGGTCGTTGGTGCCGGTGACAGCGCAGCGCGAGACGTCGAGGCCGAAGCCGAGGGTGCCGAGCAGCCCGACCTCCCATTGCACATAGGCAGCATCCCAATGCGGCGTCGGCAGCGTGTCGAGGAAGGCGAGCGTGCCGTCGAATACGGCCGGCAGCGGCTGCCGCTCGGCCAGGGCGGCGTCGAGCATGGCACAGGCCGAGACCAGGGCCAGAAGTCGCAGCGGCTGGTCCATGATCGCGGCCGCCGGGGTGCGGTCGACCTCGAGCGTATAGGTGCCGAGATGCTCGGCCAGCCGGCCGCGCCACTGCGCCGAGACCAGCGTGCCGGGCGGCAGCTGCGCGCGCCGGCGCTGGCCATGGACGACGCCGAGATGGCGGCCGTGCTCGCGGGTCAGCAGCCCGACGATCAGCGCCGCCTCGCCATGCGGGCGGACGCTCAGGACGATGCCGTCGTCGCGCCAGTCCATGTGTCAGCAGCCGCCCCGTTGTCATGCCCGGACTTGATCCGGGCATCCAGAGAGTGTCGACATCGTCTGGATTGCCGGGTCAAGCCCGGCGATGACAACAAAAATGAGCAATCGCACCGATCACGCCTCGAAATCCAGCCCCCAGACCGAATACCGGGCCGGGTCGTCGAGCCAGTTCTCGCGCACCTTGACGAACAGCGACAGATGCACCCGCTGCTCGGTGATCTCCTCCAGCTCCAGCCGGGCGGCGGTGCCGATCGCCTTGATCATCTGGCCGCCGCGGCCCAGCACGATCGCCTTCTGGCCGTCGCGCTGGACATAGATCACCTGCGAGATGCGGACGCTGCCGTCCTTCTGCTCCTCCCAGCTTTCGGTCTCGACCGCGACCGAATAGGGCAGCTCCTGCTGCAGTCGCAGGAACAGCTTCTCGCGTGTGATCTCCGCCGCCAGGAGGCGCATCGGCATGTCGGAGACCTGGTCCTCCGGGAACAGCCAGGGCCCTTCCGGCAGCCGCTCGGCCACGGCGCGGCGCAGGTCGTCGACCCCATCGCCGGTCAGGGCCGAGATCATGAAGGTGTCGGTGAACACGCCGGAGGCGTTCAGGTCGGCGGCCAGCGCCAGCAGCTTTGCCGGCTGCACGGCGTCGACCTTGTTCAGCACCAGGATCGCTTGGCGCCCGGCCTCGCCCAGCTTCTCGATGATGTCGCGGGTGTCCTCGCGCACCGTCTTCAGCGCGGCGTCGACCAGCAGCACCACCAGGTCGGCCTCCGCCGCCCCGCCCCAAGCCGCCGCGACCATGGCGCGGTCGAGGCGCCGGCGCGGCCTGAAGATGCCCGGCGTGTCGACGAACACGATCTGGGTCCGGCCCTCGGTCAGGATGCCGAGCACGCGGCTGCGCGTGGTCTGCACCTTCGGCGAGACGATCGCCACCTTGGTGCCGACGAGGGTGTTGAGCAGGGTCGACTTGCCGGCGTTGGGGGCGCCGATCAGGGCGACGAAGCCGCAGCGCGTCACGTCTTCGGTCATGACGAAAGCCTTTGCAGGAGGGCGGCGGCGGCGTCCCGCTCCGCCGCCCGCTTCGACGGGCCGCGGGCGGTGGCGCTGGGCTGGCCTTCGATCTCGACCCGGATCTCGAAGACCGGCAGGTGGTCGCTGCCGCCACGCGACACCTCGACATAGCGCGGCAGCTTCAGGCCGCGGGCCAGCGCCCATTGCTGCAGCGCCGATTTCGGGTCCTGCGGCGGGGCCGCGTGGCGGGCGATGAAGCCGGTCCAGGCGCTGCGGATGAAGCGGGTCGCCGCCGGCAGCCCGCCGTCGCGGTAGAGGGCACCGATCACCGCCTCGCAGGCATCGGCCAGGATCGTCGGGTTCTCGCGGCCGACCACCTCCTCGCCCGGCGACAGGACGAGATGGCGGCCGAGGCCGATCGCCGCCGCCACCTCGACCAGCGCCTCGCGCCGCACCAGGGCGACATGGCGCTTGGCGATGGCACCCTCATTCTCCTTCGGGAAGAGCTCGAGCAGCCATTCGGCGATGACCAGGCCGAGCACCCGGTCACCGAGGAACTCCAGCCGCTCATAGCCGTGCCGGGCGATGCGGCGCTTCTGGCCGCTGACGCTCGGATGCGTCAGCGCCTCGACCAGCAGCATCGGCTCGCGGAAATCGTGGCCGAGCCGCCGGGCGAAGGCGTCGAGGCTCTCGTCGGTCCCGGCGATCAGTGGATCCCCGTGAACATGCGGCTGAAGCGGAGCGCGAACGGCCATTTCCAGACCTGCCAGAAGCTGGCGTCTTCGAGGCTGAACCACAGGAACTCGGCGCGGCCGACGAAATTCTCGACCGGGACGTAGCCGACATCGGCCCGGCTATCCAAGCTGTTGTCCCGGTTGTCACCCATCATGAAATAATGGTCCGGCGGTACGAGATATTCCGGCGTGTCGTCATAAGGCTGGTTGTCGCCGACCTCCAGGATCCGGTGCTCGACCGGCGGATTGCCGTCCGACCCCGGCAGCGTCTCGATATACTGGTGGTAGACCACGCGCTGGCCGAACTGCACCGTCATCGCATAAGGCTGGATCTCGCGGCGCTCGACCATCTGGCCGTTGATGTAGAGCCGCCCGCCGGTGACCTTGACGCGGTCGCCGGGCAGGCCGATCACGCGCTTGACGTAGTCGACCGAGGTGTCCTTCGGCAGGCGGAACACGGCGACGTCGCCGCGCTCCGGCGGACTGCCCAGGATCCGGCCGTTGAACAGCGGCAGGCCGAAGGCGATGGTCTGGTTGCTGTAGCCGTAGGAGAATTTCGACACGAACAGGTAGTCGCCGACCAGGAGCGTCGGGATCATCGAGCCGGACGGGATGTTGAACGGCTCGAAAGCGACCGTGCGGATGCCGAAGGCGATCGCGATCGCATAGACCACGGTCAGGATGGTTTCGACCCATCCGCCCTTTTTCTTCGACATCTCGATCGACTTCTGGTGCTGGCTCATGGCGCCCCTGTATGGTCCGGCGACGAAGGGAAATCAATCGCCGGCAAGGGGCGATCTGGTCGCAGCCCGGCCGCGCCGGGACGGCGGTCAGCGGCTGCGGGCACGGTCCACCGCGCTGATCACCGGCATGGCGCGGAGGGCCGCGATGATGTTGGTGAGATGCTTGACGTCCTTGACGTCGATGTCGATCAGGATCTCGAAGAAGTCGACCGAGCGGCTGGTGATCTTCAGGTTGGTGATGTTGCCGCCGTTCTTGCCGATCACCGTGGTCAGCGTGCCGAGGCTGCCCGGCTCGTTGCTGATCGTCACCTGGATCCGGCCGACATGGTCCTCGGCGGCATCGGCGCCGGCATCCCAGCTGACGTCGAGCCAGCGCTCCGGCGCGTTGTAGAAGCTCTCCAGCGTGTCGCAGTCGATGGTGTGGATGGTCACGCCCTTGCCGGTGGTGACGATGCCGACGATGCGGTCGCCCGGGATCGGGTGGCAGCAGCGGGCATAGTGGACGGCGAGGTTCGGGATCAGGCCGCGGATCGGGATCGCGCCCGGGCCGCCGCTCGCGGCCTTGCGCGCCCGGCTGAGCGGCACGACCTTGCCCGAACGCTCCTTCTCCTGCTGCACCTGGGCTCGGTGGCCGGGAAACACGGCGTGGAACACGTCGCGGGCGCCCAGCACCCCGGCGCCGACATTGGCCAGGATGTCGTCGGGCTCGCTGGCCTTGAAGATCTTGAGGACGCCTTCCAGCGCCTTGTCGGAGAACTCGTAACCCTCCTGCCGGAACACGCCCTGCAGCATCGACCGGCCGAGCTTGGCGTGCTCGTCGTGCTGCTGGGCGCGGATGAAGCGCCGGATGCAGGCCCGCGCCTTACCGGTGGCGACGAAGCGCTCCCATTCCGGCGAGGGCGTCGAGGTCTTGGAGGTGATGATCTCGACCTGGTCGCCGTTCTGCAGCAGATGGCGCAGCGTCACCATCCGGCCGTTGACCCGGGCGCCGACGCAGGTGTTGCCGATCTCGCTGTGCACCGCATAGGCGAAGTCGACCGGCGTCGCGCCTTGCGGCAGAGCGATCACCGCGCCCTTCGGGGTGAAGCAGAACACCTGGTCCTGGAACAGGGCCAGCTTGGTGTGCTCCAGGAACTCCTCGGGCTTCTGCGCCTGCTCGAGGATGTCGAGCAGGTCGCGCAGCCAGCGGTACTGGGTGCCGTCCGGGTTCTGCTCACCCTGCTTGTAGGCCCAGTGCGCGGCCACGCCGAGCTCCGCGATCTCCTGCATGTCGCGGGTGCGGATCTGGACCTCGATGCGCTGCCGCATCGGCCCGATCACCGCGGTGTGCAGCGACCGGTAGCCATTCGGCTTCGGCGTCGAGATGTAGTCCTTGAAACGGCCGGGCAGCGAAGCGTAGCGGCCGTGGATCAGGCCGAGGGCGTGGTAGCACTCGCCCTCGGTCTCGACCACGATCCGGAACGCCATGATGTCGGTCAGCTGCTCGAACGCCATGTTCTTGCGCTGCATCTTGCGCCAGATCGAATAGGGGCGCTTCTCGCGGCCGAGGACATTGGCCTCAAGGCCCCCCTCCTCAAACACCCGCTGCAGCTCGGCGATGATCTTCGAGACGACGTCCTGGCCTTCTTCGCGCAGCTGGGCCAGGCGGCGGACGATGCTCTCGCGCGCATCGGGATGGAGCTGGGCGAAGGCCAGGTCCTCCAGCTCCTCCTGCATGCCGTGCATGCCGATGCGCTCGGCCAGGGGCGCGTAGATCTCGAGCGTCTCGCGCGCGATCCGGCGCCGCTTCTCCTCGTTGTTGAAGGCGCCGAGGGTGCGCATGTTGTGCAGCCGGTCCGCCAGCTTGACCAGCAGCACGCGGATGTCCTTCGACATCGCCAGCACCAGCTTGCGGAAATTCTCCGCCTGCTTGGACTGGTCGCTTTGCAGCTCCAGCTTCGACAGCTTGGTGACGCCGTCGACCAGCTGCGCCGTCTCGCGCCCGAACAGGGCCTCGAGCTCGCTCAGCGTCGCCCCGGTGTCCTCGACCGTGTCGTGCAGGAGGCCGGTGACGATCGAGCCGGTGTCGAGCTTCATGCCGGCGAGGATGCCGGCGACCTCGATCGGATGGACGAAATAGGGGTCGCCCGAGGCGCGCTTCTGCGACCCGTGCGCCTTCATCGAATAGACGTAGGCGCGGTTGATCAGATCCTCGTCCGCCGAGGGGTCGTAAGCCTTGACACGCTCGACCAGCTCATATTGGCGGATCATGCCGCGCCCCGCCACCGATCCATGAACCAATTCTCCCGGACAGGCGTCCTGCGCCTAACCGGATAATATGTTGAACCACAATCGGTTGCGTTGTGGATCAAATTCGGCAGGCGCGCGGCAGCCATGCCTTCGCCCGACCGGTCAAGCCGCATTATCGATCTCCCGACTGGCGGCCTGACACCACGCCGGGCAGTTCCGCTCGGATCAGATGTCGTCCTCGGAGGAGCCGATTTCCAGGTCGCTGCGGCCGTCCTCTTCCTCGGACTCGCCCTCCGCCGGCTCCTCCTCGTCGGCGGATTCGATCCCGTAGGTGGATTCCTGGTCCGAGCCGACGGCGGTCTGCGGCGCCACGCCGGCCTTGAGCCACTCCTCCTCGCCGGCCATCAGCTCGATGATTTCCTCATCGGCCTCGTCGATCTCGGCCAGCTTCTGGTGGCCCTTGACCAGGGCTTCCCGCAGGCCCTCGAGCGGGACCGTCTCATCGGCGATCTCGCGCAGCGCCACCACCGGGTTCTTGTCGTCGTCGCGATCGACGGTCAGCGAAGCGCCGGACGAAATGTCGCGGGCGCGCTGGGCCGCCATGAGCACCAGATCGAACCGGTTGGGAACCTTGAGGACGCAATCCTCGACGGTGACGCGAGCCATGGGCTAACCGCTCCTGCACGAAAACTGCCACGACGATAAAATCGTAGCACGACGGATGCAACGCAACGGCCGCATCTTTGTTATACCGAAGGGCGGACCACGTAGCGCAGATGCGGCGAATGCGCAAGCCTCGTCGCGCACCGTTGACCGCTCCTTGCAAACTGGGTAGCGAACCCAATCTGTCAACCTGTCCCCTGCCGCAAAGGAACGCACATGATTTTCTATAAGGAAGAACGGCTCGCAATATTCATTGACGGCGCCAATCTCTATGGCGCTGCCCGTTCGCTTGGCTTCGATATCGATTATCGCCGGCTGCTCGACCTCTTCGCCAAGAAGGGTCGCCTGATCCGCGCCTTCTACTACACCACGCTGATCGAGGATCAGGAATATTCTCCCATCCGGCCGTTGATCGATTGGCTCGACTACAACGGCTACACCATGGTGACCAAGCCGTTGCGCGAGTACACCGACAGCCAGGGCCGGCGCCGCGTGAAGGGCAATGTCGACATCGACCTCGCGATCGACGCGCTGGAGATGGCTGATCGGGCCGACCACATCCTGCTGTTCTCGGGCGACGGCGACTTCAAGCGCCTGGTCGAGGCGATCCAGCGCAAGGGCGTCCGCGTCACCGTGGTCTCGACCATCAAGTCGAGCCCGCCGATGGTGTCGGACGAGCTGCGCCGTCAGGCCGACAACTTCGTCGAGCTGATGGAGCTGGCGCCGCACATCCAGCGCATGAACGCGCCGAACCGCACCCAGGTCGCACCGGCCGAGGGCACCGAGGACGGCACCGTCGAGGAGCCGGTGCAGCAGGCCGGCGCCTACGCCCGCTCTGCCTGATCCGGATCAGGCCGGCTCGTGGGGGAGCCGGCCTGCCGTCGAGCGGGTCAGCCCCGGTCGCGCAGGACGCGCGCCTTTTCGCGCTGCCAGTCCCGCGCCTTGATGGTCTCGCGCTTGTCGTGCGCCTTCTTGCCGCGGGCGAGGCCGAGATCGACCTTGGCGATGCCGCGGTCGTTGAAATAGATCGACAGCGGGATCAGGGTCACGCCCTCCCGCTTCACCCTGCCCAACAGCTTGTCCCGCTCGCGCCGGTGCACCAGCAGCTTGCGCGGCCGCTTCAGCTCGTGGTTGAAGCGGTTGCCCGGCCCGTATTCCGGGATATGGGCGTTGAACAGGTACAGCTCGCCCTGCATCTCGCCGGCATAGGCATCCTGCAGGTTGCCGCGGCCCTCGCGCAGCGCCTTCACCTCCGTGCCGGCCAGCATGATGCCGGCCTCGACATTCTCCTCGATGAAATAGTCGTGCCGCGCCCGCCGGTTCTGCGCGACGATGCGGCCGGGGGTCCGCGGCTGAGCCATGATCCTGGATCCGTCCTGGTCAGTTGAGCAGCCCGGCGAAGCTCATCGCCTCGCGCACCGCCGCCCGCGTCGCCTCGCCGGGCGGCACCAGCGGCAGCCGGACATGGTCTTCGGCGAGGCCGAGCAGCTTCGCCCCGTACTTCACCGGCCCCGGGCTGGTCTCCAGGAACAGCGCCCGGTGCAGCGGCATCAGCCGGTCGCGAGCCACCGCCATGCGCGCCAGGTCGCCCTCGGCCCAGGCATTGTGCATTTCGGCGCAGAGCCGCGGCGCGATGTTGGCGGTCACCGAGATGCAGCCATGGCCGCCTTGCGCCAGAAACGCCGTGGCAGTGGCATCCTCGCCGGAAAGCTGGCAGAACTCCGGACCGATCCGAAGCCGCGTCGCCAGCGGCCGCACCAGATCGGCGGTCGAATCCTTGACCCCGACGATGCGCGGCAGCTCGGCCAGGCGGGCCATGGTGTCGATCGACATGTCGATCACGCTGCGGCCTGGAATGTTGTAGATCACGATCGACAGATCGACCGCGTCATGGATGGCCCTGTAATGCTGGTAGAGACCTTCCTGCGTCGGCTTGTTGTAGTAGGGCGTGACGACCAGCGCGGCGTCCGCGCCCGCCTTCTGCGCGTGCCGGGTCAGGGAAATCGCCTCCTCGGTCGAGTTCGAGCCGGTGCCGGCGATCACCGGGACGCGGCCCTTGGCCACCTCGATGCACAGCTCGATCACCCGCTCGTGCTCGGGGTGGCTCAGCGTCGGGGACTCGCCGGTGGTGCCGCAGGGGACCACGCCCTGGGTGCCCTCGCGGATCTGCCAGTCGACGAAGCTCTGGAAGGCTTTCTCGTCCACCCCCTGCTCGGAGAAGGGCGTAATCAGGGCGACGATCGATCCCTTGAACATGGGGGCTTCCGTGGGCGTTGGAGATGGTGTCGGGACGTTAACCTCAGTGTCATAGCGGCTGTGCTGCGGGCCGGCAAGCGAGCCGGGCTGGCGGCGGCTCTTCTTGCGATTTGGGGGGCGCTGCTGCTCGGCACCGCTGCACCGGCCCTTGCCCAGCCGGCCACGCCGGCGGAGATCAAGGCGGCGCAGGCCCTGTTCTCCGCCGTCGACCGCAACGCCTGGGACGTGGTGCGGACGGTCAAGGGCCAGATGGGCGACACGCTGGTCGGCCGGCTGGCGACCTGGGCGGAGCTGTCGCGCCCCGACAGCACCGCCGGCTTCGAGGAACTGGCCGCCTTCATCGTCCGCAACCCGGACTGGCCGAACGTCCAGCCCCTGCGCCGCCGCGCCGAGCGGGCGATGCCGGACGGGCTGCCGGCCGACGCGGTGGTGGCCTGGTTCGACGCCTTCGCCCCGCTGACCGTCGAGGGCGCGCTGCATTTCGGCGCGGCGCTGCAGACCACCGACCCGATCCGCGCCCGGATCTGGGCCCGTGACACGTGGCGCAGCCTGTCGATGACCGCCGAGCAGGAAAACCAGTTCCTGCAGCGTTTCGGCAGCCTGATGGAGCCGGACGACCACTGGGCGCGGCTCGACACCCTGCTCTGGGCCGAGCGGACGGACGAGGCGCGCCGCATGCTGCCCCGCGTCTCCGGCGACCGGCGGCTTCTCGCCGACGCCCGGCTGAAGCTGATGCTGCGCACGCCGGACGCCTCGGCCGCGGTGCGGGCCCTGCCGGCGAAGCTGCTGCAGGACGAGGGCATCCTGTACGAGCGCACCCGCTGGCGGCGGCGCAACGAAGACAATGCCGGCGCCATCGAGATGCTGGCGCAGCAGCCACGGAGCACGCAGCACGCCCGCGCCTGGTGGCTGGAGCGGCATATCATCGCCCGCCGGCTGTTCGACGAGCAGTCCTACCGCCAGGCCTATCGGCTGGTCACCGCGCGCGAGCAGAGCGACTCGGTGGACCGGGCCGATAAGGATTTTCTGGCCGGCTGGCTGGCGCTGCGCTTCCTCGACCGGCCGCAAGACGCGATCGAGCATTTCGAGAAGCTGTATGCCGACGTCAGCATGCCGATCAGCCTGGCCCGCGGCGCCTACTGGGCCGGCCGGGCGCATGAAGCGGCGGGTCACAAGCAGAAGGCGGCGGACTGGTACCGACTGGCGGCGAAGCAGCCCCTGACCTTCTACGGCCAGCTCGCCGCCGACAAGCTTGGCCAGCCCAGCATCGCGGCGCTGCCGGTGTCGGCGACGCCGAGCATCCAGGCGCTGGCGTCCTATGGCGGCGACCTGGCCCGCGCCGCCCGGCTGCTCGACGCCGTCGGCCAGCGCGACCGGGCCGACCTGTTCCTACGCAAGCTGATGGTCGATGCCGACACGCCGGAGAAGAACCGGCTGCTGGCGATGCTGGCGAGCTCGATGAAATACCCCTTCGTCGCCGTCCGCGCCGCCAAGGCCGCGGCGCGTGACGGCAGCGCGGTGATCGACGCCGCCTATCCGCTGGTGTCGCTGCCGGACGATCTGAGCGGGCTGCCGCCGGCCCTGGTGCTGGGCCTGGCGCGGCAGGAGAGCGAGTTCAACCCCAACGCCGTCTCCAGCGCCGGGGCGATCGGGCTGATGCAGCTTCTTCCCGGCACGGCCCGCGACGTCGCCCAGTCGCTCGGCATCGAGCACACCACCGGCATGCTCAGCGGCGACCCGGTGCACAATCTTCGCCTCGGCAGCCGCTACCTCGCCAATCTGCTCCGGCGCTACGACGGCAACTGGCCGCGGGCGATCGCCGCCTACAACGCCGGCTTCGGCAAGGTCGACGGCTGGGCGCCGACGCCATCCAAATCGCCGGAGCAGGTGGTGGACTGGATCGAATCCATCCCGCTGCCGGAGACCCGCAGCTATGTCCAGCGCGTGCTGGAGAACACCCAGGTCTACCGCCTGCGCCTGGGCGAGGCGCCCAAGGCAGGAGCGCTGGAGGCGGATCTGCTGCGGTGAGGAAGACGCTTCCGACGCGCCTGCCCCCGTTGTCATGCCCCGGGCTTGACCCGGGCATCCAGAGGACGGCGCCACCCACTGGATTGCCGGGTCAAGCCCGGCAATGACAGGATTGGCATCACTATTTCCCAGAAATAAGTTGAACATCGGCTCCCATCTACCTGAGAATCAATGATGATCGTCTCCGTCACCGATATCGAAGCCGCTGCCGGGCGCCTGCGGGGCCAGGCGGTGCGGACGCCGCTGCTGCGGTCGCCGCTGCTCGACGCCCGGGCCGGGCGCGAGGTGCTGGTCAAGGCCGAGCCGCTGCAGCGCACCGGGTCGTTCAAGTTCCGCGGCGCCTACAACCGGATCGCGCTGATCCCGGAGGCCGACCGGGCGAAGGGCGTGGTCGCCTTCTCCAGCGGCAACCATGCCCAGGGGGTGGCCGCGGCGGCCGGGCTGTTCGGCATCAAGGCGACGATCGTGATGCCGGCCGACGCCCCGGCGATCAAGCGGCGCAACACCGAGGCCTACGGTGCCACCGTGGTGCCCTATGATCGCTTCGGCGAGGACCGTGAGGCGGTGGCCGCGAAGATCGTGGCCGAGACCGGCGCCACGCTGGTGAAGCCCTATGACGACCCCCGCATCATTGCCGGCCAGGGCACGATCGGGCTCGAGATTGCCGAGCAATGCGCCGAGCTGGGCGTGCGCCCCGATGCGGTGCTGGTGAGCTGCAGCGGCGGCGGCCTGGTCTCCGGCATCTCGGTGGCGGTCAAGGCGCGGATGCTGGGCGTGCGGATCTATTCGGCCGAGCCGGAGGCGCTGGACGACATGCGCCGGTCGCTCGCGGCCGGCGAGCGCGTCCGGAACGACCCCGAGGCTCGGTCGATCTGCGACGCGCTGCAATCCCCCACCCCCGGCGAGATCACCTTCTCGATCGCACGCGAGACGCTGTCGGGCGGCGTCACCGCCCCGGACGACGCGGCGCTGCGGGCCATGGCCGTGGCCTTCGACACGCTGAAGCTGGTGGTCGAGCCCGGCGGCGCCGTCGGCCTGGCGGCGACGCTGGAGCGGCGGATCCCGGACGACATCCGCAGCGTCGTCATCGTCTGCTCCGGCGGCAATGTCGACGCCGCCACCTTCCGCGACGCCCTGGCGACGCTCTGAATCGATGACCGGGCGGCCCGCCTTCTTCGACCGGCTGCAGGGCTGGTGGGACGGCCGCGCCGAAGGCGGCCGGCCGCCGCATCGCGACGCGCTGAGCCCGGTCGAGATCATGCCGATGCTGCCGCATCTGCTGATGCTCGATCTCGCCGGTCCGGCGCCGCGGGTGCTGTGGGCCGGCACCGCGGTGAAGGAGGCGGTGGGCGGCAATCCGGGCGACCAGCCGCTCGAGCGCACGCCGCTCGGCGGGCCAGAGGCCGAGGCCGCCATCGCCCGGATGGTCGCGGAGGCACGGCCGGTGGAGGCCGTGCTGGGCGGCCGGCGCGCCCTGCTCTGCCCGCTCCTCGGCGAGGGCCAGGCCGTCGCAGCCGCGCTGGTCGGCCTGGCCCCGACGGCCGCCGGGACCGGCTAGAAGGTGCCGCGGAAGCCGAGGCCGAAGCTGCCCTCGAGATGCACGGTGAAGCCGGCCCGCCCGTTCTGGGAGCCGTAGTTGAGCTCGGCCTTGCCGTCGCCCCAGGCGCCAAAGGTCACGAAGGGCAGCGGCGAGCCTTCCCGGCCCGCCACCCGGACGGTGAAGGCGGCATTGGCGGTATCGCTGATCTTGTTCGGGTCGAGCGGATTGAAGCTCGGAATCCCCACCCCCCATTTGAAGCCGGTGTCCGGGTTGCTGATCTTCGTCACCGGATCCGGGACCAGCGAGCCCAGGAAGGCCCGGAACCTGGAGTTGACCGGCAGGTCGTCGATCAGGCCGAGGATGGCCTTCCTGGACCGGACGAAGGGGTCTTCCGGGTCCTGCCGCGTCGGCACCGTCAGGGTGAAATCGAAGACGCTGGGGCGGTTGAGATCCGGCAGCGGCGCCGAACCCCCGCTGGTCAGGGTCAGCCTCGGCCCCGGGATCAGCGGCGGGGTCATCAGCCGGCCGGGCGGGGCCGGCCATTGCAGCGGCGGGATCAGCCGCGGCGGTTGAATCCCGATCCCGGGCCGGGCGCCGATCGTCGGCAGGGTCAGGCTTCGCGGCACGAGCAGCAGCTGCGCCTTCACCACCGTCACCTCGAACAGGACGGCGGAGGTCTTCGGGCCGACGATGCCGTCAACCGTGAGCTTGTTGAGCCGCTGGAACTGCTCCACCCGCGCCTTGGTCTTCGGTCCGAAGATCCCGTCGACCTGCAGCGGGACCGTGTTGCGGAGATGGAAGTTCAGGACGTCCTGAACGGCGCGGACGTCGGCCCCTTGCGATCCGGTCGTGAGTAACCTGCCCATCAGCCCCCCTGTGAGCGCCGCCGTCGCGGGCATGGCCGACATCGTCCGCCCGAATCATGGCCGGGACGGGGCCGGAACCGGGAAATTTGTCGGCGGGCGACGGCCGCTGTTGCGCTATAATCGGCCGTCATCGAACCGTCATCGGACTGAAACAAATCCAACATTGCCGATCGGTAAGGTCCCGCCGGATTCACGCCCGCCGCCACGGCAGCCAGCCCAGAGGGGATCGAGATGGACCAGGATTCCAACCTGTCGCGCGTTCAGCGCTTCGAGCAGCAGGACGACCGCAGCAGCAACCTCTCCGACAACCCGACCATGGGCGACATGATCAACGCCCGCTTCGGCCGGCGCGGCGTGCTGCGCGGTGCCCTGGCGGTCTCGGCGATCAGCGCCGTGGTCGGCCCGGCGGCGCTCCTGTCCAGCCGTCCGGCGCAGGCGACCGCGCCGACGCGCTTCGCCTTCGACGAGCTGGAGGCCGGAGTCGACGCCAAGCACCACGTCGCCCAGGGCTACGATGCCGAAATCCTGATCCGCTGGGGCGACCCGGTGATCAAGGGCGCCCCCGCCTTCGACGTGCGGAACCAGACCGCCGCCGCCCAGGAGAAGCAGTTCGGCTACAACAACGACTATATCGGCTATGTGCCGCTGCCGCTGGGCTCGAACAGCAGCGATCACGGCCTGCTGGTGATCAACCACGAATACACCGACGCCGGCCTGATGTTCCCCGGCATCGCCGACGAGAAGGGCGAGTTCGAGCTGTCGAAGCTGACCAAGGAACAGGTCGACATCGAGATGGCCGCGCACGGCCAGTCGGTGATCGAGGTCCGGCGCGGCGCCGACGGCAAATGGGCGGTGGTGGCGGACAGCCCCTACAACCGCCGCATCACCGCCCTTTCGACCGAGTTCCTGGTCACCGGCCCGGCCGCCGGCCACGACCGCCTCAAGACCAAGGCCGACCCGACCGGCACCAAGGTGATCGGCACGATCAACAACTGCGCCGGCGGCACCACCCCCTGGGGCACCACGGTGCACGCCGAGGAGAACTTCAACGGCTATTTCGGCGGCGAGCTGAAGGATGACCATCCGGAGGCGCGCAACTACAAGCGCTATGGGCTGGGCGAGGCGGAGTACGCCTGGAGCCTGCACCATGACCGCTTCGACCTGGTCAAGGAGCCGAACGAGCCCAACCGCTTCGGCTGGGTGGTCGAGATCGACCCGACCGATCCGAACTCGGTGCCGAAGAAGCGCACCGCGATGGGCCGATTCAAGCACGAAGGCGCCGAGAGCATCGTCAACAAGGACGGCCGCGTCGTCTTCTACCAAGGCGACGACCAGCGCTTCGACTACCTGTACAAGTTCGTCACCGCCGGCAAGTTCGACCCGAACAACCGGGCGGCGAACATGGACCTGCTGGACGAAGGCACGCTGTACGTCGCCAAGTTCGATGCCGACGGCAAGGTGACCTGGATGCCGGTCGTGTTCGGCCAGGGCCCGCTGACCGAGGCCAACGGCTTCAAGAGCCAGGCCGACGTGCTGATCGAGACCCGCCGCGCCGCCGACCTGCTGGGCGCCACCAAGATGGACCGGCCGGAAGACGTGCAGCCGAACCCGGTGAACGGCAAGGTCTACGTCATGCTGACCAACAACGACCGGCGCAAGGCCGACCAGGTCGACGCCGCCAACCCGCGGCCGGAGAACAAGTTCGGCCACATCGTCGAGATCACCCCGGCGGACGGCGACCATGCCGCCACCGCGGGCACCTGGGACCTGCTGGTGAAGTGCGGCGACCCGAGCGTCGCCGCGGTCGGGGCCACCTTCAACCCCGCCACCAGCAAGAACGGCTGGTTCGGGTCGCCCGACAATTGCGAGATCGATGCCGACGGCCGGCTGTGGATCTCGACCGACGGCAACAACTACAAATACAGCGGCCGCGCCGACGGCATCTGGGGGCTGGAGACCGAGGGCGAGGCCCGCGGCACCGGCAAGCTGTTCTTCCGCGTTCCGGTCGGGGCCGAGATGTGCGGCCCGCTGATGACGCCGGACGTGACCACCTTCTTCGTCGCGGTGCAGCACCCGGGCGAAGGCGGCAAGGAATGGCCGGAATTCGGCCGCCCCAGCACCTTCGCCGACCCGTCGACCCGCTGGCCCGACTTCCAGGACGGCATGCCGCCGCGGCCCTCGGTCGTGGTGATCACCAAGCAGGGCGGCGGCAAGATCGGCGCCTGAGGTTTAAGAAGTGCGCGTAACTGACTGATAAATTTGTATATTGTCATCGCGAGCGCAGCGAAGCAATCCAGGGCGGTTTGGCGTGGCTCCTGGATTGCTTCGTCGGCTTCGCCTCCTCGCAATGACGGTAAGGGGCCTTAGGGCGCGCATGCCATCGAACCTCCCCGCCCGGCGGGGAGGTTTTTTTGTCGCCGTCCTGCGCTTCGTCTTGCGGCCGGGCGGGGCCATATCGATAGTGAGCCGCAGTTCGCGAGACGATCGGACCACGGATCATGAGACGCCTGAACGCGGCCGCCGCGGCCGCCATCATCGCCCTGCTCGGGCTGGTCAGCGCTTCCCGGGCGCAGAGCGACGACCTGTATGTGCTTGGCATCGCTCTGTTTGTCGCCTGCATCGGCGTCGTGATGCTGCTGATCAAGCAGCATTTCGACGCCCGGGACGAACGGCCGAGCCGCGCCTTCCTGCCGACCGAGCCGGACTCCTGCTTCGCCGTGACCTTCCTGCTCGGCCTCCTGGCCGTGGTCGGGCTGGTCGCGGCGACGGCGCCCGAGTTGTACCGGGTCGGGCTTGGCCTGTTCGTGGTCAGCGTCATCGGCGCCGGCGCCGCCCTGAAACGGGGCTACGACCTGATCGACCGCAGCCGCACCCGGGACCATGCCGACGCGCATTAGCCGGGTATGCGACGGACGGTCGCGGCACCACTTCTGGCATATGCTTGCTTGACAATTTCGAGTCCGCCACCAAATCCATAGTGCGGCCGGCGATGGTTCGTCCCCCCAGCCATCGCCAAGATCCTTCCGATGGGATCGAATTAAGCCGTCAGCCGGGCCGAACGCTCCCTCCCCTCCGAGCGGATCGGACCCAGGCGAAGAAAGGCCCCGGCGCTTCCCCCCGCGTCGGGGCCACTTCTTTTTCTGGTTCAGGGTCAAGCCACAAACTATTGAATCTTAATCGCTTTTGGCGAAAGCCCATAGGCGATGCGGAGACTCACCCGCTTTCGTTTCTGTCGTTCGCGGACCGGATTTCTTCGCCAAAGCGATTGACAAGCCCTTTGCAGCGCAACATGGATGCCCAACGCAGTTGCAGCATCGCGGCTGCCGCACGGGGAGGCACCATGCCGGATACGCGCCAAGCCACGCCTCGGCCGGAGGATCGGACGATGCCCCTCGCCCGTGAGCTGACGCAACTTCTCAAGCGCTACGAGAAGTCCCAGCGCGAGGATCCCTTCGCCAACCCGATCCAGCACCTGGCGCTGGAGCTGTCGCGGCGGCTGGCCGACGGCAAGCTGGACTATGGCGACGTCGAGGAGCTGATCGGCCATCTGACGGTCGAAGGCTTCGGCCACCGCGCCGCCCGGCTGGGCCGCTATCTCGGCGAGACCGCGCCCGAGGCCAATGACGCACGGCTGCGCGCCCTGTTCCAGGGCCTGACCCGGGATGCCGAGGGCCGCACCCTGCCCTTCGCCGACTTCCGCCGCCGGGTCGAGAGCGAGGCCTTCGGCGCCGTCTTCACCGCCCACCCGACCTTCAACCTGTCCGGCGCCCTGATGGCCGATCTGGCGGCGCTGGCGGTTGGCCGCAGCGCCGACGGCGCGCTGCTGGACGACCCGGCCAGGGCCGCCTTGCTAGCCCGTGCCGCCGCGGTCGAGCATCGGCCGGACGAGGATCTGAGCCTGGCGCGCGAGCACGCCCTGTCGCTCGAGGCCATCGCCAATGCCCGCACCGCCCTGGCCCGCGCCTGGGGCATCCTGCTGGACGTCGCCCGCGACGCCTATCCCGAGGACTGGCGCAGCCTGACCCCGCGGCTGGTCACGCTGGCCTCCTGGGTCGGCTACGACCTCGACGGCCGCTCCGACATCCGCTGGACCGACACGCTTCATAAGCGCCTCTTGGTCCAGGCGGCGCAGCTGGACCATTACCTGTCGGAGGTGCGGGCGATCCGGTCCGAGGTGCCGCGCGGCGCGCTCGACCTCTTGGAGACGCTGGACCTGCTGGAGAGCCGGATCGCGCTCGCCATCGCCCAGATCCGGGACGAGGTCGCAGCCTTCGCCGTGGCCGATCCGGCCTCCGCCGCGGGGCGCGAGCAGATCCGCGTCATCAGCCAGCGCATTCATGCCGGCCAGGCGCTGCGCCTGGTCGAATCCGCGAGCCTGATCGCGATCGTCGACCGGGCGCTGGAGCGCACCGACGACCCGGGGCTGTCACGCCGCTTCTGCCTCTTGCGGGCCGAGTTGGCGACGCACGGCCTGGGCGCCGCCCACACCCATGTGCGGATCAACGCCACCCAGGTGCACAACGCGATCCGCAAGGCGGTCGGCATGGTGTCCGACCCGAACGATCCGCGCTACCGGCAATCCTATCTCGACCGGGTGAACGCTCTGCTCGACACGGTCGAGCCGGTGACGGTCAATTTCGGCTCGCTGCTGGCGGAGCGCACCTCGGTCAAGCGCCTGTTCATGCTGCTGGCGCAGATGCTGAAGTACAACGACCGCTCGGCGCCGATTCGCTTCCTGATCGCCGAAAGCGAGAGCGCCTTCACCTGCCTGACCGCCCTCTACTACGCCCGGCTGTTCGGGGTCGACGGGATGGTCGACATCTCGCCCCTGTTCGAGACCGAGAAGGCGCTGGAAAACGGCAGCCGGATCATCGAGCAGCTGCTGGAGAACCCGCACTATCGTGACTATGTGCGGCGCCGCGGCCGGGTCTGCGTCCAGACCGGCTATTCCGATGCCGGGCGCTATCTCGGCCAGACCCCGGCCAGCGCCTCGATCGAGCGGCTGCGGCTCAGGCTGATCCGGGTGATGGCCAAGGCCGGGCTGCCGGATGTGCAGCTGCTGATCTTCGACACCCATGGCGAGTCGATCGGCCGTGGCTGTCATCCCGGCGGCATCGCCGACAGGCTGTCCTATGTCGACCCGCCGGCGACCAGGGCCTTTATGGCCAGCCAGGGCGTCGCCTTCAAGCAGGAGGTCAGCTTCCAGGGCGGTGACGGATACCTGTACTTCGCCCATCCCGACATGGCGTATGCCGTCGTCACCCGCATCCTCGAGCACATCCTGCCCGAGATCGACGACACCAGGGACGACCCGTTCTACGACGAGGCCGCCTATATCCGCGAGTTCTTCACCACGGTGAAGGAGTTCCAGGTCCGGCTGATGCAAAGCCGCGACTACGGCGTGCTGCTGCAGGCGCTGGGCCCGAACCTGCTGTTCCCCTCCGGCAGCCGCGCGGTCAAGCGGCAGCACGAGGACCCGAGCGAGCTGGACCACGCCATGCCGTCGCAGCTGCGCGCCATCCCGCACAACGCGGTGCTGATGCAGCTCGGCCTGCTGGCCAACAGCGTCGGCGGCGCCGGCGCCGCCATCGCCAAGGACCCGGAGCGGTTCCGCCAGCTCTACGCCGCCTCGCCGCGATTCCGGCAGCTGCTCGGCATCGTCACCTACGGCGCCTCGGCCAGCAGCCCGGCGGCGATGAAGGCCTATATCGACGCGCTCGACCCCGGCGCCTGGATCACCCGCGCCGCCGCCACCGCCGACCGCGAGCTGGCGGACCGGATGGTGGCCCTGTCCGGCCATCTCGAGCCGATGCCGGTGTGGGAGCGGCAGAGCCGCGTCTTCCGCGCCCTGCACAAGGATTTCATCCTGCTGCGCGACGGCCTCGAGGGCATCGACAACCAGGCGCCGCTCGTCGACCCCGCCAGCCGCGACGCGTTGGCGGTGCTGCACGCCGTGCGGCTGGCGCTGATCCAGGAGATCTTCCTGCTGGCGATGCGGATCCCGGAATTCTCCAGCCGGCACAACCTGACGCTGAAGCAGGTGATCGCCCGCATCCTGCATCTCGATGTGCTGTCGGCGGTGCAGTCGCTGGAGGAGATCTTTCCGCTGACCGAGGACACCATCGCCGTGGCCGATTTCGGCGAGGCCGCGACCTACCGCTCGGACGAGAGCCAGAACTACCAGTTCGAGAACGAGCGGATCTTCCGGCCGATGCGGCAGCTCTACGGCTTGCTGCGCCGGGTCTCGGCCGCGGTGGTGCACCGGACCGGGTTCTTCGGGTGAGACCGGGGCGAGGGGTGGCCCCTCGCCCGGCCTTTTCTTTCTCAGAGCACGAAATCTTCGGCCACCAGTGTCGTGGCGCTGACGACGCCGATGGCCATGTCGGCCACCATGTCGCCGTTCAGGTCAGCGAGCACCACCTGCACCCCGCCGCTGACCGCCAGCCGCAGCTCATGCCCGGCACCGGTGAAGGCGCCGGTGCCGAGGAAGGTGAAGGCGGTGTCGCCGTTGCCGGCATTGCCGTCGGCGTCGATGGCGCCGAGGTCGATGCGGTCGCCCTCGGCGTGCGAGAAGTCGTTGAGGCTGTCCCGGGCCGAGACGGTGCTGTCGGAGGCGGCCTTGTAGACGAACATGTCGGCACCCGCTCCGCCCTTCAGCGCATCGGCCCCGCCGCCGCCCGTGAGCACATCGTTGCCCGCCATGCCCCAGACGCCATTGGCGACGGCATCTCCGGTGATCGTGTCGGCAAAGGCCGATCCGAGCACGCTCTCGATGCTGAGCAGCGTGTCGCCCGCTGCGGTGCCGCCGGTGCCGGCACCGGGTCCGGAGCTGCCGCCCGCGGCCAGGTTCACCACGACCGCGGCGAAGGACTCGGCGTAGTTCGCCGCATCGATGCCCACGCCGCCGTCCAGCGTGTCGGCGTCCCAGCCTCCGATCAGGGTATCGTTGCCATCCCCGCCCTGGAGGGAATCCACGCCGTTCTCGCCGTAGAGCGCATCATTGCCAGCCCCTCCGCTCAGCGCATCGGCACCGTCCCGACCCCAGAGCGTGTTCGACCCGGCATCGCCGGTCAGCGTATCCGCATAAGCGGAGCCGCCGAGATTCTCGATCCCGCTCAGGACGTCGCCCTGCGCACTGCCGCCCGAAGCCGTACCTGCCCCGAGATCGATCGTGACGCCGGTCGTCCCGGTGTTCAGCTCGAGATAGTCGACCATGTCCGTCCCGGCACCGCCGATCAGATCGTCGGCGCCCCGGCCACCGAACAGGGTATCGTTGCCGTCCCCGCCGGAAAGATCATCGTCGCCGTCACGGCCGGTCAGGACGTTGGCACCGGCATCGCCCGTCAAGGTATCGTTGAAGGCGCCTCCGATCAGATTTTCGATATCGATCAGAATGTCGCCATCGCTGCAGGACTGATTGGCGAGGTCGGCGAAGACGGATCCGGTCTGGCCGATCCATCCCAGATCGGCCGTATCGGTCCCTTCGCCGCCATCCATCACATCCGACCCCTGTCCACCCTGTAGGACATCGTTGCCGGCGCCCCCGACCAGGGTGTCGGAGGCACTCCGGCCGTTGAGAATGTCGTTTCCGGCACCGCCGTCCAAATAGTCCGTCCCCGCGCTCGACCCGGAGATCCGATCATCGCCGGCCATCCCGTAGACGACATGCGGGCCTTGCGGCGGTCCACCAATGTCGATGTCGTCGAATTCGACCGCGTTGTCGCCCCCAACGATACGGCTTACGCCCGCGATACCTCCGAAATACAATCCATTTATAACGAAATAATAGGTCTGAAATTGTTGATCATAGTCGATGAACAGATAACTGTAGATATCGTCGTCGAGGTACAAGATTCCATTGGAAACGGTCGGCATCTTCTCCTCCCCAGATAGTATTCTCCTATATGGCACTTCAACCATCAAATCGACTGCGGCCGATCATCGACGATCCACGACGATTCGCACCCGCCGACGTTTTGCCGGGACTGCGAGACCGGCTAAAGCATGAAGTCGCCGGCGACCAGGGTGGTGGCGCTGATGACGGTGATGGCCATGTCGGCCACCGTGTCGCCATTCACATCCGCCAGCACCACCTGCACCCCGCCGCTGACCACCACCCGCACCTCATGCCCTGCACCGGTGAAAGCGCCGCCGCCGAGGAAGGTGAAGGCGGTGTCGCCGTTGCCGGCATTGCCGTCGGCGTCGATCGTCGAGAGGTCGAACCGATCGCCTTCGGCATGAGAGAAGTCGTTGATGCTGTCGCGGGCCGCAGCGGTGCTGTCAGAGACCGCGTCATAACGGAAGATATCGGCCCCGGTGCCACCCTTCAGCGCATCGGCGCCGCCGCGTCCGACCAGGAAATCGATCCCGTCCATGCCCCAGAGCCCGTTCGCCCCGCCATCGCCATGGATGGTGTCGGCGAAGCCCGAGCCGAACACGTTCTCGATGCTGACCAGGGTATCGCCGTCAGCCGCAACTCCAGTGGCGAGATTCAATACTACAGACGTCGAGTATCCGGCATAATTCACCGTGTCGATGCCGGTGCCGCCATCCACGGCGTCGCCGCCGGCGCCGCCGACGAGGATATCATTGCCGTCGCCGCCGCGCAGGGTGTCCGTCCCGGCCTCGCCATAGAGCGTGTCATTGCCGAAATCGCCGTCGAGCAGGTCGCTGCCGGCCCGGCCCCAGAAGGTGTTGGCCCCGGTGTCGCCGGTCAGGGTGTCGTTATAGGCCGTGCCCCCGACGGTCTCGATCCCGGTCAGCACGTCACCCTGGGCGTTGCCGCCGGACCCCGCTCCGGCCCCGAGATCGACCGTCACCCCGACGGTGTTGTGGGCGGGATCGGCGTCGTAATCGACCATGTCGGTCCCGGTCCCGCCGTCCAGGCGGTCGGCTCCCGCGCCGCCGAAGAGGACGTCGTTGCCGTCGCCGCCGAGGAGGATGTCCTCGCCCGCCGCCCCGTCCAGCACATTGGTCCCGGCATCGCCGACCAGGGTGTCGGCCGAGACCGTCCCGCGGAGATTCTCAATGCCGGCCAGGGTATCGCCCGCAGCGTCGCCGGCCGATCCCTGGCCGGTCGCGAGATTGACCGTCACCCCTGCGGCCGAAGCGCTGAAATCGGCCCAGTCGATGCCGGCGCCGCCATTGATCGCGTCGCCCCCCGCGCCCCCGATCAAGGTATCGGTGCCGTCGCCGCCGGACAGCCTGTCGGCGCCGGCCCCGCCGGTGAGGGTGTTGGCGCCCGCATCGCCGGTCAGCGTGTCGGCGAAGGCGCTGCCCAGCACCGACTCGATCCCGCTCATCCCGTCGCCCTGGGCATCGCCGCCGGTTCCGGTGCCAGTCGCCAGATTGACGGCGACGCCTGCCGCGGACGACCGGTAATCCGCGGTGTCGATGCCATCGCCGCCGGTCAGGTAGTCCGCGCCGGCGCCGCCGGCCAGAAGATCGTCGCCGGCGGCGCCGTTCAGCGCATTGGCCGCCGCGTTGCCGGTCAGCGCGTCCGCAAAGGCGGTGCCGCGGATGTTCTCGATTCCCGAATAGGTGTCACCGGCCGCATCGCCGCCGGTCCCGACACCTGTCGCCAGATTGATCGCCACGGCCGCTGCGGATGCGGTGTAGATCACGAGGTCCACGCCGCTGCTGCCGGACAAGGAATCCGCCCCCTTGCCCCCGATCAGCTGATCATTGCCGTCGCCGCCCGACAGGCTGTCGTCGCCGTCTCCGCCATCCAGCTGATCGACGCCGCCGCCGCCGGAGAGGGTGTCGTTCCCCCCCGAGCCGGTGAGGAGGTTCGCGCCGTCATCGCCGGTGAGACGGTCGTCGAAGGCGGATCCGAGCACCTGCTCGATGCTGTTGAACAGGTCGCCCTGGGCGTCCCCGGCCGTCCCGGTGCCGGCCTTGAGGTCCAGGGTCACGGCAGCCGCGGCGGCCGAATAGTCTGCCATGTCGATGCCGTTGCCGCCGGACAGCGTATCCGCCCCCTTGCCACCGCCCAGCAGGTCGTTGCCGTCGCCGCCCGACAGGCTGTCGGCGTCGTCTCCGCCAAACAGCTGGTCGGCGCCGCTGCCTCCGTCGAGCGTGTCGGCCGAGTCTCCGCCGATCAGCCTGTCGTCACCGTCTCCGCCATAGAGGAGATTGGCGCCGGAGGCTCCACCGACGAGCCTGTCGTCACCGCCTCTGCCATCGAGGACATTGCCGCCGGACGAACCGGTCACCACATCGGCTGAATCGGTGCCGATCACGTTCTCGATATCGCTCAGGCGGTCACCGTCGGTGGTGAAGCCGCGCAGATCGACCGTGATGCCGCCGGCCAGGTCGCTGAAATCGGCCGTGTCGATGCCGTTGCCGCCGACCAGCACGTCGCGACCCGCGCCGCCGCGCAGCACGTCGTCGCCATTGCCGCCGATCAGCGTATCGTCCCCGGCTAGGCCGATGATCAGATCGCCGCCGTCGCCGCCTTCGAGAAAATCATTGCTGCTCGTGCCCGTCACGGTCGTCATTGCCGCTCCCCGTCAATAATCGTTTCAAGGAATGCCCGCATGTCCGGGCGGTGCCGCCCGGGACCGAAACCGGTCAGAGCACGAAATCCGCCGATGTCAGAGCGGTGGCGGTGACGGCGAGGATCTGCATGTCCGCCACCTTGTCGCCGTTCAGGTCGGCCAGCACGATCTGGGCGCCGCCGCTGACGACAACCCGCAGCTCATGCCCGGCCCCGGTGAAGGCGCCGGCGCCGAGGAAGGTGAAGGCGGTTTCGCCGTTGCCGGCATTGCCGTCGGCGTCGATCGCGGACAGGCTGATCCGATCGCCCTCGGCATGCGAGAAGTCGTTGATGGCGTCCCGCGCCGAGGCGGTGCTGTCCGCCACGGCCTTGTAGGCGAAGGTATCTGCCCCCGCCCCGCCCTTCAGCGCGTCGGCCCCGCCGGCCCCGACCAGCACGTCGTTTCCGGCCAGCCCCCAGAACGCATTGGCCCCGGAATCGCCGGTGAGCGTGTCGGCATAGGCGGAGCCCTGCACATTCTCCACCCCGCTGAAGGTGTCCCCCGCCGCCTCGCCGCCGGTGCCGCCGGTGGCGAGGTTCAGCGCCACGGCCGCGGCCGCCGCGGAGTAGTTCACGACGTCGATGCCGGCCCCGCCGGTCAAGGCGTCGGCGCCAAGCCCCCCGATCAGCGCATCATTGCCGTCGCCGCCGGAGAGGGCGTCGGTCCCGGCGCCGCCATAAAGGCTGTCGTCTCCCGCCGCGCCGGCGAGCGTGTCATTGCCGGCCTCGGCCCACAGCGTGTTGGCAGCGCCATCCCCGGTCAGCCGGTCATTGAAGGCCGACCCGCGCACAGCTTCCATCTCAATCAGGATGTCGCCCTGGGCATCGCCACCGGTGTTGGCGGCGGAGGCCAGGTCGACGGTCACGGCCGCCGTGGAGTCGCGGTAATCCGCCAGGTCGAAGCCGTCGCCCCCGATGATCGTGTCGGCGCCGCCGCGCCCCTGCAGCACATCATTGCCCGCGCCACCTTCGAGGTGGTTCACCCCGGCGTCTCCGGTGATGCCGTCCGCGTAATTGGATCCGACGACGGCCTCGAAGCCGCTGTAGCTGTCGCCCGCGGCATCACCGGCGGTGCCATGGCCGGTCGTGAGGCTGAGGGTCACGCCGGCACCGGCCCTGGCGAAGGTCACCGTGTCGGTTCCGGTGCCGCCGGCCAGCGTATCGGCCCCGGCGCCGCCGTCGAGAACATCGTTGCCTGCGCTGCCGGTCAGCACGTCGGCGAAGGCGCTGCCGCGCAAACCTTCGATCCCGGTCAACACGTCGCCATGGGCATGTCCGCCGGAGGCCGCGCCGGTCGCCAGATTGACCGACACCGCGGTGCCCGAGCCGCTGTAGTCGGCCGTGTCGACGCCGTCTCCGCCGGTCAGGACATCGGCCCCGCCACCGCCCGCGAGCACGTCGTCCCCGCCCCAGCCAGTCAGCGCATTCGCGGCGCCGTTGCCGATCAGGACATCCGCTGCGTTCGTGCCGGACACATTCTCGATGCTGCTGAGCCAGTCGCTGCTGCGCCCCGTCCCGGCCGCGAGGTCGACGGTCACGCCGGAATAATAGCTGTAGTCGGCAGTGTCGATGCCATCGCCACCGATCAGGGTGTTGGCCGCGCCGGTGCCGCGCATCACATCATCGCCGTTGCCGCCGATCATGGTGCCGCCCGAGTGCAGCGCGTCGTTACCGTCACCCCCGTCGACGAAGGAGCCTGACAGGATGTCGTCGCCGCCCAAGCCGTACACGGTACTGCCCGAGGCGTTGTCATTTCCGTTCGTCAGAATAAAATTGTAGATTCCAGTATCGGATTCATGATAGCTGAAATCATAGGAACTATACCAACCAGTTAAATATCCTATAGTCGTATCCGTTCCATTGAACAATAAATGCTGACTCCGACTAACCACTACCGGCCATATCGGATCGCCATACTCCCAGTAAATTGTCGCGCCGGCCCCGTCCGGGCCGATGACATAGTCGCTGAGGTCGAGAATTGTCGGGATCGGATCGGCCATTGTTGATTCTCCCAATCATCTATTTTTATACGAAAACAGATATTTCTTTATCTATCCGACCCCGACAAAATCACCGGGATGAGATCAGCAACGCCCGACCGAACCGGGCCGTCGCCGCAATCACGGGGCCGACTCGCAGGCGACAGTAATCCTGTCCCGGCATAAATTCCAGCCTCAAACATAGCCACCTATTCCAGCCGGCGATCGCCCCCGCGACACAGCGTCGGGAGAGGAACGACCCCATCCTTCCGCCCACGGCCGGAACCCTCTAGAACGGACTCAACCGCCTCAGCGACCGATCGAGACCATGACCGATTCCACCAGCGCCCCGCGCACCATCCGCCTCGCCGACTACCGCCTGCCCGGCTTCCTGATCGACACGGTCGACCTCACCTTTGACCTGCGCGAGGACGGGGCCACGGTGCGGTCACGCCTGACCATGCGGCGCAACCCGGCGGCCTCCGACCCGGCGGCGCCGCTGGTGCTGGACGGCCAGGGGCTAAAACTGACCGGAGCCGCCCTGGACGGCGAGGCACTGGGCGCCAACCGCTACACGGTGGATGCCGAGCATCTGACCTTGCCCGGCCTGCCGAACGCCTTCACCCTCGAGATCACCACCGAGATCGAGCCGCAGAACAACACCTCGTTGCAGGGGCTCTACACCTCCGGCGGCAATTTCTGCACCCAGTGCGAGGCCGAGGGCTTCCGCCACATCACCTATTATCTCGACCGGCCGGACGTGCTGGCCCGCTACACCACCACCATCGTCGCCGACAAGGCGAAGTATCCGGTGCTGCTGTCCAACGGCAATCCGGTCGGGGCCGGCGATGCCGAGGGCGGCCGGCACTGGGCGAAATGGGAGGACCCCTTCCCTAAGCCGTCCTACCTGTTCGCCCTGGTGGCGGGCGACCTGGTCGCGGTCGAGGACAGCTTCACCACCCGCTCCGGCCGCCAGGTCGCGCTCAAGATCTTCACCCGCCGGGGCGACGAGGCCAAGGTCGGCCACGCCATGCGGTCGCTGAAGGCATCGATGGCCTGGGACGAGAAGGTCTACGGCCTGGAATACGATCTCGACCTGTTCATGATCGTCGCCGTCTCCGACTTCAACATGGGGGCGATGGAGAACAAGGGCCTCAACATCTTCAACACGGCCCTGGTCCTGGCCAGCCGCGAGACCGCGACCGACGGCGACTACCAGCGCGTCGAATCCGTGGTGGCGCACGAGTACTTCCACAACTGGACCGGCAACCGCATCACCTGCCGCGACTGGTTCCAGCTGTCGCTGAAGGAAGGGCTGACCGTCTTCCGCGACCAGGAATTCTCGGCCGACATGAACAGCCGGCCGGTGCAGCGCATCGCCGATGTCCGCCGCCTGCGCGCCATCCAGTTCCCGGAGGATGCCGGCCCGATCGCCCATCCGATCCGGCCGGAGAGCTATATCGAGATCAACAACTTCTATACGCCGACGGTCTATGAGAAGGGGGCGGAGGTCATCCGCATGATCCACACCCTGATCGGGCCGGAACGGTACCGGAGGGGCATCGACCTCTACGTCCAGCGCCATGACGGCCAAGCCGCGACCTGCGAGAACTTCGTCGCGGCGATGGAGGATGCGAGCGGCGTCGACCTGAAGCTGTTCCGCCGCTGGTATTCCCAGGCCGGCACGCCCGAGATCACGGTCGAGGAGGAATGGGATGCCGCCGCCGGCCGCTACAGCCTGACCCTCGGCCAGTCCACCCCGCCGACCCCGGGCCAGCCGGACAAGCAGCCGCTACACATCCCGGTCGCGCTCGGCCTGCTCGACGCGAAGGGACAAGACCTGCCGGTGCGCCTCTCGCGCGAGGCCGAGGCCGCGCCGGGCACCCGGGTGCTGTCATTGACCGAGGCCCGCCAGCGCTTCGACTTCGAGGGGCTGGCCGAGCGGCCGGTGCCGTCGCTGTTCCGCGGCTTCTCCGCGCCGATCAAGCTGGCGCCGCAGCCGCGCGAGCGGCTGGCTTTTCTGTTCACCTATGACAGCGATCCGTTCAACCGCTGGGAGGCCGGCCAGCAGCTGGCGACCCAGCTGCTGCTGGACGGCGTCGCCGCCCGCAAGGCCGGACGGGAATGGAGGCTGGATCCGGACTTCGCCGCCGCCGTCGGCCGGCTGCTGGACGACCCGGCGCTCGACGCCGCCTTCGTCGCCGAGGCGATGGTGCTGCCGAGCGAATCCTTCCTCGCCGACCAGATGGCGGTGATCGATGTCGAGGGCATCCATGCGGTGCGCGAGGCCGCGCGTCTGGCGATCGCCGCAGCGCTGCGCGATCGGCTGCTGGCGGTCTACCGGGCCAATGACGACCGCGGGCCGTTCGACGTCTCCGCCGCCGCCATGGGCCGGCGGGCGCTGAAGAACGCCTGCCTGGCCTATCTCGGCCTCTCGGAGGCCGATGCCGAGACCACCGGCCTGGTCCTGGCCCAGGCCCGGACCGACGGCACCATGACCGACGTGCTGGCGGCGCTGACCGTGCTGCGCGACCGCGACATGCCGGAGCGCAAGCAGGCGCTGGACGCGTTCTACGAGAAATGGCGGGACGAGCCGCTGGTGGTCGACAAGTGGTTCGCGCTGCAGGCGACCTCCGCCCTCCCCGGCACGCTGGACGCGGTCAAGGCGCTGACCCGCCACCCGGCCTTCACCCTGCGCAACCCGAACCGGGCGCGGTCGCTGATCTCCAGCCTGGCGATGAGCAACCCGCTGCATTTCCACGCCGCGGACGGCTCCGGCTACGCCTTCCTGGCCGACCAGGTGCTGGCGCTGAACGGCCCCAACCCGCAGCTGGCGGCGCGCATCCTGGTGCCGCTCGGCCGCTGGCAGCGGCACGATGCCGGCCGGCAGGCGGCGATGAAGGCCCAGCTCGACCGCATCCTGGCGGCGCCCGACCTGTCGCGCGACGTCTACGAGATCGCGGCGAAGAGCCGGGCGTGAGGCGACGCCGGCGATAGCGCCCGGCCGGGAAACTCGGCCGAAGGAACAGGGGGAGGAAGGTCGGGATGACGCTATCGTCTGCGGATCGATCCTTCGCGCCGGCGCGAAAGAGCTGCTTCACTTCGTGCCGTTGACCGGACCGGATCGCCGCCCTACCTCGCCTTGGCAGCTTCTGGAGCACAAATCCCTTGGCCCCGACCCCGCCCCGCCCGTCCTCGTCCGGTCAGATCGACGACCGCGCCGCCGGCCGCTGGCTGAAGCGGCAGGCCGGGCTGGCGCGTGGGCCGATCGGCCTGACCGCGTCGGCCGGGATCGCCCAGGGCCTGTGCGGCGTGGCCCAGGCCGGGCTGATCGCCTGGATCCTGCAGCGCGCGGTGATGGAGGGGGCGACGCTCTCCGCCCTCTGGCCGCTGTTCGCGGCGCTGCTGACGGCGATGCTGCTGCGCGCCGGCGCCGCCTGGGCCTGGGAAGCGCTCGGCGCCGTGGCGGCGACGCAGGTGAAGACCCGGCTGCGGCGGCAGATCCTCGACCGCGTCCACGCCTTGGGGCCCGCCTGGCGGGCGGAACGGCAGACCGGCGACCTCGCGGTCACGCTGATCGAGCGGATCGAGGCGCTGGACGGCTATTACGCCCGCTTCCTGCCGCAGAGCCGGGTGGCGGCGATCCTTCCAATCCTGATCCTGGCCGCGGTGTATCCGGTCGACTGGGTGTCGGGCGTGATCCTGACCATCGCCGGGCCTTTCGTGCCGCTGCTGATGGCGCTGATCGGCATGAAGGCGGCGGATGAGAGCCGACGCCAGTTCCGCACCCTGGCGCGGATGAGCGCCTACTTCCTCGACCGGCTGCAGGGCCTGGCGACGCTGCGGTTGTTCGGCCGGGCCGAGGCCGAGGTCGAGGGCATCGCGCTCGCCGCCGACGCGTTCCGCGACCGCACCATGCGGGTGCTGCGCATCGCCTTCCTGTCCTCGGCCAGCCTGGAGTTCTTCGCCTCGGTCGCGGTCGCCATCGTCGCCACTTATGTGGGGCTGGGCCTGCTCGGTCATATCGGCTGGGGCACGGCACCCCATCTGACTTTGTTCAGCGGCCTGTTCGTGCTGCTGATGGCACCCGACTTTTTCCAGCCGCTGCGCATGCTGGCGGCCTATTACCACGACCGGGTGGCCGCGATCGGCGCCGCCGAGGGGCTGGCCGAGGTGCTGGATGCACCGGACGCGGCCCCCGGCGGCGCCCGGCCGATGCCGGAAGGCGATCTCGAGATCGTCTTCGACAATGTCTCGGTCGCTTTCGAGGGCGGCGCCCGCAGCGCCATCCGCGGCGCCAGCCTGCGGATCGGCCCCGGCGATCATGTGGCGCTGGTCGGCATGAGCGGGGCCGGCAAGTCGACCCTGCTGTCGCTGCTGCTGGGCTTCCGCCGGCCGGACGCCGGCCGGGTCCTGGTCAACGGTGTCGACCTGGCCGAGATCGACCCGGAGGATCTCCGCCGCCGCATCGCCTGGATCGGCCAGGCGCCGGTGCTGTTCCACGGCACGCTGCGCGACAACATCCGGCTGGGCCGGCCGGACGCCGACGACGCGGCAGTCGAGCGCGCCGCGGCCGAGGCGCGGGTGACGGAGTTCGCGGCGACGCTGCCGCAGGGCCTGGACACGCCGGTCGGCGAGCGCGGCGTCGGCCTGTCCGGCGGTCAGGCCCAGCGCGTCGCCCTGGCCCGTGCCTTCCTGAAGGACGCGCCGCTGGTGCTGCTGGACGAGCCGACCGCCTCGCTCGACCGCGACACCGAGGCGGAGATCCTGGAACAGGTCCGCCGCCTGGCCCGGGGCCGCACCGTGATCGTCGCCACCCACAGCCCGGCCGCGATGGCAATCGCCGACCGCCGGATCCTGCTGGACCAGGGCCGGGTGCAGGCGGAGGCGGCATAATGCACCGGCCCGACCGTCCCCTCCTCGCCATCCTGCGCCTGGCGCGGCCGCAGCGGCGGAAGATGGCGCTGGGCCTGCTGCTTGCCATCGTCACCGCCCTCGCCGGCCTCGGCCTGCTGGTGCTGTCCGGCTGGTTCATCGCCGCCTCGGCCGTGGCCGGCGCGGCGGCGGCAACCGCCGTGGCCTTCAATTTCGCCAGCCCTTCGGCCGGCATCCGCGGCCTCGCCGTGCTGCGCACCGGGTCACGCTACGCCGAGCGGCTGGTGACGCATGACGCCACCTTCCGCTTCCTGGCGGGCTTGCGCGTCTGGCTGTTCCGCGCCGCCATTCCGCTGGCCCCGGCGCGGCTGGAGGAGCAGCGCGGCGGCGATCTGCTGAACCGCATGACCGCCGACGTCGATTCGCTCGACGCCGTCTATCTACGGGTGATCGTCCCCGCGGTCGTCGCCGTGGTCGCGGTGCTGCTGGTCGGCGGCGTGCTGCTGTGGCTGGACCCGGCCGCGGCGGCGATCGTGGTGGCGCTGGCTCTCCTGGTCGGCATCGCCTTGCCCTGGGCGATGGGCCGGATCGGCGCCCCCGCCGGCCGGGCGATCGCGCTGGCGACGGCGCGGCTGCGCACCCGCATCGTCGAGGGCGTGCAGGGCCTGGCCGAGCTGAAGGTCTACCAGGCCGACGGCCGCCACGCCGAGGCGGTGCTGGCCGAGAACGAGGATCTCATGGCGGCGCAGCGGCGCATGGCCCGCCTCTCCGGTGTCTCGACCGCGCTGTCCGGCCTGGCCGGGCAGCTGGCGGCGCTGGCGATCCTGGCGCTGGGCGTGGCCGGCGTCGCCGCCGGCACCCTGCCCGGCCCGGCGGTGGCGCTGATGATGCTGGGCGCGCTGGCGCTGTTCGACGCGCTGGTGCCCCTGCCCCTCGCCTTCCAGAATCTCGGCCGCACCCGCGCCGCCGCCCGCCGGCTGCTCGACTTCGCCGAGCTGGCGCCGCTGGTGCGCGATCCGGAAGCGCCGGCCGCGGCACCGGTGGGGAACGCCATCACCCTGTCCGGCGTGTCCTATCGCTACCGGGCCGGCGACCGACCGGCGGTGCACGACATCGACCTGGAGCTTCCCGAGGGTGGGCGGCTGGCCCTGGTCGGCCCCAGCGGCAGCGGCAAGAGCACGCTGGCCGCCCTGATCCTGCGCTTCCGCGACCCGGATGAGGGCGCGATCACGCTCGGCGGCGTCGAGCTGCGTCGCCTGCCGCAGGCCGAGATCTGGCGCCGCGTCGCCCATCTGTCGCAGCGCAGCCAGATCTTCGCCGGAACCATCCGCGACAACCTGCTGATCGGCGACCCGGATGCCGGCGATGACCGGCTGGCCGCGGCGGTCGAGGCCGCCGGCCTCTCCGCCTGGGTCGCCGCGCTGCCGCGCGGCCTCGACACCTGGGTCGGCGAGGCCGGGGTCCAGGTCTCCGGCGGCCAGGCGCGGCGCATCGCGCTGGCGCGCTGCATCCTGAAGGACGCGCCGATCCTGGTGCTGGACGAGCCGACCGAGGGGCTGGACGCCGACACCGAGGCCCAGATCATCGAGGCGCTGGAACGGCTGACCGCCGGCCGCACCACGCTGGTGATCACCCACCGTCCGGCGCTGCTGCGCCTGGCCGACAGCGCCGTGCTGATGGCCGAGGGCCGGATCGCGGTGCAGGGCGTGCCGGCCGAGATCCTGGACGCTGCCCTGCCGGGACGGACGAAGCGCCATGCCGCGGTTTGACCTGAACAGGATCGGCGTACTGGGGCCGACCACGCTGCGCCTGGTCCTGCAGCTGTTCGGCACGCTCTGCGTCGTCGCCGGCATCATCGGCCTGTTCGTGCCGCTGTGGCCGACCACGATCTTCATGATCCTGGCGTTGTGGGCCTTCGCCCGCTCCTCGCCGCGACTGCACAACTGGCTGCTGACCCATCGGCGCTTCGGGCCGCCGCTGCAGGCGTGGGAGCGGCATGGCGCGATCCCGCCCTGGGCCAAGCTGCTGGCGGTGGTCAGCCTCGGCGCCAGCCTGGCGCTCGTGGTGATCGCGGTGCACTCGCGCGTCGTGGTCGGGATCGTGGCGGCGCTGTTCGCGATCCTTATCCTCTACATCCTGACCCGCCCGAACGCCGCCCCGGGCGACAAAATCTAACCGCAGCATGGGCCGGCCATGACACGCTTGTCATTTCCGAACGCCCCCCGCTCCGCGTAAAGTTACGATCATGCGAATCCTTGTGATCGAAGACGATGCCCAGGCCGCGCAGTACCTGACCAAGGGGCTGCGGGAGAGCGGATTCGTCGTGGACCATGCCCCGGACGGGCCGCAGGGCCTGTTCCTGGCGACCAGCGAGACCTACGACGCGATGATCGTCGACCGGATGTTGCCGGGCATGGACGGCCTCCTGATCGTCGAGACGATCCGGCGCAATGGCAACCAGACGCCGGTGCTGTTCCTCAGCGCCATGGGCCAGGTCGACGACCGCGTCCGCGGCCTGCGCGCCGGCGGCGACGACTATCTGACCAAGCCCTACGCCTTCACCGAGCTGCTGGCCCGGCTGGAGGCGCTGCTGCGCCGCGGCGCCGCGCCCGCGGCGGCGCAGACCGAGCTGCAGATCGGCGACCTGAAGATGGACCTGCTGTCGCGCACGGTCACCCGGTCCGGCCGCAAGGTCGACCTGCAGCAGCGCGAGTTCCAGATCCTGGAGTACCTGATGCGCCATTCCGGCCAGGTGGTCACCCGGACCATGCTGCTGGAGAATGTCTGGAACTATCACTTCGATCCGCAGACCAACGTGATCGACGTCCACATCAGCCGGCTGCGACAGAAGATCGACCGGGACTTCGACACGCCGCTGCTGCAGACCGTGCGTGGCGCTGGATACTGCCTCCGTGCACCTGATTAGGGTCCTTCGCAGCTCCACCTTCCGCTACGCGATCATCTACATGCTGGTGTTCGGGGTGTCCGTCGCCGGCGTGCTGGGATTCGTGTACTGGCAGACGGTGCGGGTGATCGGCTCGCAGACGGACGACACCATCCAGGCCGAGATCGTCGGCCTGGACGAGCAGTACCGGCAGTTCGGCCTCATTGGCCTGGTGCGCATCATCCGCGAGCGCAGCTCGGCCGCCCCGGGCCGGCGCGGCATCTATCTCCTGGCCGACCGCAACTACAACCGGATCGAAGGCAACCTGACGTCCTGGCCTCCGATCGCACGCGGCAACCAGGACAATGTCGTCGATTTCCTGATCGCGACCGATGCCGGCGGGGACGCCAAGCCCCAGGTGGCGCGGGCACGCACCTTCACCCTGGCCGGCGGTTTCCACCTTCTGGTCGGGCGCGACATGACCGAGCGCACCGACTTCACCAAGCTGATGACCGACGCGCTGATCGGCGGCCTGATCCTGACCGCGGCGCTGGGCATCGCCGGCGGCATCCTGATGAGCCGCAGCCTGTTGGCCCGGATCGAGGGCATCAACCGCGGCACCGAGGACATCCTGCAGGGCGACCTGACCCGGCGCATGCCGGTGCGCGGCAACCGCGACGAGTTCGATCGCCTGGCCACCAGCCTGAACGCGATGCTGGACCAGATCGATGGGCTGATGACCGGCATGCGAGGCGTCGCCGACAACATTGCGCACGACCTGCGCAGCCCGATCTCGCGGCTGCGCAGCCGGCTTGAATTCACGTTGATGAGCGAGACCGACGCCGACGGCTATCGTCGGGCGATGGAGGACGCGATCCGCGAGGCCGACGGCATCCTCGGCACGTTCAACGCCCTCCTGGAGATTGCGCTGGCCGAGGCCGGGGCGGTGCGCGACCGCTTCAGCCCGATCGACCTGTCGGCCCTGGCCGCCGATGCCGGCGAGCTGTACGGCCCGGTGGCGGAGGAGAAAGGCCAGACCCTGGCGACCGAGATCGAGCCGGGCGTCACCGTGCCCGGCAACAGCCATCTGCTGGCCCAGGCCACGGCCAACCTGCTGGACAACGCGACCAAGTACACGCCGGAGGGCGGACGGATCACGCTCACCATCCGGCGCGACGGCGACGGCGCGATCCTCAGCATCCGCGACACCGGCCCCGGAATTCCGGCGGAGGCGCGCGGCCGGGTGCTGGACCGCTTCGTCCGGCTCGACGCCAGCCGCAGCGCCCCGGGCGCCGGGCTCGGCCTGTCCCTGGTCTCGGCCGTGGCCCGGATGCACCGGGCGACGCTGACGCTGACCGACAACGCGCCGGGCCTGCACATCGCGATGCGCTTCCCGCAAACGGTTCCGGCCGGCCATCGGGACGCGCATCAGGACGCCGCCCCGATATCCGGTCCGGCAGGCAGGACGGCGTCGTCCTGAGTAGCTGCTGAAGGCCCGGGCCGAACGGCTAGAGGCGGAGATCCTGCCGGATTGCCTCGACCAGCCCGTCGAAGGCGGCCTCGGTGCCACCGACGCGCTGGCGGCGGGCGACGTCGCCGCCGGCGAGGAACGCCACCTGCTCCGTGAACTTCATCCGCGTCCGCGCGCCGGCCGGAAACAGCTCGACCGTCGCCAGCGAGGCCGAGACCCGCTGGCCGCGGAAGCTCATCTCATAGGCGTAGATGATCCGCTGCCCAGGCACGATGTCGAGGTAATGGGCCCGGAACGTCTGCTCGTGCCCCTCGGGCGTGCGCCAGCGCTTGGCCTCGACTCCGCCGACCCGGAAATCGAACAGGTCCTCCAGCACCGCCCAGTCGGGGTGGCAGTCGGTCCAACGCCGCTTGAATTCCGGCTCCGCCCAGAAGCGGAAGGCATGCGCCGGGCTGCCGGGCAGGTCGCGCTCGACGACGAAGGTCGAATGGTCGATGGTCGGTGTCATAGCCCGGTCTCCTCTTCGGGGATTTCGCGCATCGCCGTCTCCAGGCGGTCGAAGGCTGCGTTCAGGGCGGCCTCGCGGTCCCGCACCCAGTCGGCAATCACCGTCAGGGCCGCAGGCTGCAGGCTGTAGGTGCGTACGCGGCCCGCCTTGCGCGAGACGACGATGCCGCTGTCCTCGAGGATCCGCAGGTGCTTCACCGCCGAGGGCAGCCGCATTCCCACCGGCTCGGCCAGCTGCTTGACCGTTGCCGGACCGCGGCTGAGGCGCTCGGCCATGCCCCGCCGGTTGGGATCGGACAGAGCGACGAAGATGCGGTCGAGGGCTTGCATGCCTCACCCAACAGTTTCCTCATACGGAAACTATCCGAAGCCGACGATGATGACAACAACAGTTTCCTCTCCCGGAAACCGTCAGCCCTTCACCGCCCCCGCCGACAGCCCCTCCACCAGGAAGCGCTGGAGATAGACGAAGCCGAGCGCGATCGGCACCACGGCGAGCACCGAGGCCGCCATCAGCCCGCCCCAGTCGGTCAGATGCGCGCCCTTGAACAGCATGATGCCGGGGGTCAGGGTCCGCCGCGCATCGCTGTTGATCAGCACATAGCCGAACATGAACTCGTTCCACGCCGTCACGAAGGCGAAGACCGCGGTGGCGAAGATGCCGGGCGCCGAGACCGGCAGCAGCACCCGCAGGATGAAGCCGGTGCGGGAGCAGCCGTCGATCTCCGACGCGTCCTCCAGCTCGCGCGGCACGGCATCGAAGAAGCCCTTCAGCATGAAGGTGCAGAGCGGGATGGTGAAGGTGCAGTAGACGATGATCAGCGCCGCATAGGTCGACAGCAGGCCGAGGCGCTGCATCAGGATGTAGAGCGGCACCAGCAGCAGCACGCCGGGAATCATCTGCGACAGCAGCAGCGCGCCCCCGATCAAGCGCGACAGCGGCAGATAGGCCCAGCGGCTCAGCGCGTAGCTGCAGAACACCGAGATGCTGATGGTCAGGATGGTCGAGCCGGCGGCAACGATCAGGCTGTTGCGGAAATAGGTCAGGAACTCGCTGTCCAGCAGCACCCGCGCGAAGTTCGACAGGGTCGGGTTGTCGATCCAGAAGCCGGGATCGGCGCTGCGCACCTCCTCCACTGGCTTCAGCGCCGTGTCGACCATCCACAGGAAGGGGAACAGGCTGTAGACGGCGAACAGGACCAGCGTGCCGTAGGTCAGGAGGCCGCGGAGCGACCGCTGGGAGGCGCCGACGACCATGGCTCAGCCCTCCCGCCGGCGCCGGGCGACGCCGTAGTGGTAGACGAAGAACAGGGTCGCCAGGAACGCCATCGACATCGAGGCCACGGCGCAGGCGGCGCCGACGTCGAAATCCTGCATTGCGTATTGGTAGATCATGATCGGCAGCGTCTCCGACGCGTTCAGCGGGCCGCCTTCGGTCATCACCCAGATGAAGTCGAAATTGATCGCGGTCCAGACGATGTGGATGAAGATCAGCGTCAGCGACACGGCGCGCAAATGCGGCAGGGTGATCACCCAGAAGCGGCGCCAGGGCCCCGCCCCGTCCACGGCCGCGGCCTCGTGCAGCTCGCGCGGGATCGCCTGCAGCGCCGCCAGCAGGCTGAGCGTGTAGAAGGGATAGCTGCGCCAGATGTTGACGAAGGTCACGGTCAAGAGCGCCGTGTCCATCTGCCCGAGCCAGGGATAGGGCGCGTCGAGCAGGCCGAGCTTGACCATCCAGATGTTCAGGATCCCGTAATCCGGCGTCAGCATCCAGGTCCAGTTCAGCCCGGCGACGGCGATCGGGATCACCCAGGGGATGATGATCAGGCCGCGGAAGATCGCCCGGAACCGTACCGGCTGGGCCAGCGCGATGGCGGAGGCGAGGCCGAGCGCATATTCGCCGGCGACCGACAGCCCGGTCCAGACCGCGGTGTTCCACAGGGCCGGCAGGAAGTCGCCGTCCTCCCAGACGGTCAGGTAGTTGTCCCAGCCGGCGAAGCCGGCAGCCGACGGGTTGACCAGGTTTGCGTAGTGCAGGCTGTCCCACAGCACCCGCAGCAGCGGATAGGCGACCAGCACCAGGAACAGGATTCCGGCCGGGGCCAGGAAGACCAGCGCGGTCCGCCGGATCCGGGCGGCGCGGGTCGGCACCCGGCCCGCGGCCCGGACGGGGAGGATCGGCGCCCGCGCTGCGGCTTCGGCGGCGGCCTTCATGCTTCCGATCCCCTCCGTCGTCACCCTACGACGAGCTCAGCTCGCCGGACTGGCGCAGGGCGCGGTTGACCTGCTTGCCGAGCCAGGCGGCGACCTCCGCCGGGTCCTCCTTCTTCAGCAGCACCCGGCCGATCGATTCCTCCATCGCCCGGGTGATCTGGCCCAGCGCCACCGGCGGGAAGACGACGCCGGTCGGGGCCAGCGAAGTGAAGCCCTCGCCCCATACGCCGGGGCTGACCACGTCCTTGCGCACCGAGGTCGTCGACCGCCCCGCGGCCTGATAGTCGCGACCGGCGATGAAGGCGGCGAAGGTCCAGACCTCCTTCGGATGCTGGGTCGACTTGAACAGGTAGATCGGGTTGATCTCGAAGAAGGTCGCGGGCTTCAGCTTGAAGGGCGGCGGCGCCACCTTCACATCGGCCATGGTCTGCGGGTTCTGCTGGGCGCGCGACTGCATCCAGGCGCCGTCGATCACCATGGCGTATTTGCCGAGGGCGAAGTTGCTGTCCTCCTCCTCCCAGCCCCAGCCGGCGGCTTCGGGCTGCATCGCACCCTCGTCCAGGAGGCGGCGATAGAAGGCGAAGACCTCCGTGGCCCGCGCCAGTTCGGCCGGGTCGTCGGCCCAGCTATTCTTGTAGCCGCCGTCGGGCTGGCGCCGGACGATGGCCACGTCGTTCTGGGCCAGGTACATGATCAGCTCCTGCGGCGCCCGCACGCCGGTGCCGGCGATGCCGAAGCCGTACTGCCCGGTCGCGGCCTTGACCTTGGCCGCGGCGGCGATCAGCTCGTCCCAGGTCTTGGGCGGTTCCGCGACCCCGGCCTTCTTCAAAGTCTCCTCGTGGTAGAGCAGCGCCCGGATGCCGAGATAGTGCGGCATCGCCATCTGCTTGCCGTCGATGGTCAGCGCCTCCAGCACGTTGGGATAGATCTGCTCCCGGTCCGGCCAGTCGGCGGCATAGGGCGTGACGTCGAGCAGCGCGCCCATCCGGTACAGCTCGCCGAACCACTCCGGCAGGCCCCAGGAGATGTCCGGCGCATCGCCGCCGGCCACGGCGGTGATCAGCTTGTCGTGCAGGGCGCCATAGGCGATGTTCTGGGTCTCGATCTTGATGTCCGGATGCGCCTGCTCGAAGGCAGCGATCTGGGCCTGCATCGCCTTGGCGTCGGGCTGGGCCGGGTCCCAGGCCACCCAGAAGCGCAGGATCACCGGCTCGGCCGCCGCCGGCAGCGCCGACAGCAGCAGCCCCGCCAGCATGAGCGCGATCTTCATCAACCTCATTGGTCGCCTCCCTCCCCTCGATGTCGTCCGGTCCCGCGTTGGCCGCCCCGACCCGGCTATTCCGCGGCGTCTGCCTTGGCCCGTGCCCGCGCCTCGCGCAGCTCGTCGACGCTCCGGACCGAGAGGCGCGCGGCGCCACCCCAGTCGCGCGTCGCGACGCCGCCGCGGGCCAGGCGCTGCCGCGCGCCGTCGACGGCATCGGCGTATTGCGGCAGCCATTCGGCCTGGGCCACCAGCAGCTCGTCGACCATCTGCCAGACCTCGTCCGGGTTGCAGACGGCGCCGACCAGCGGGTCGTGCAGCACGGCCAGGCGCAGCAGGTCGAGGTCGCCGGTGACCGCCGCCTTCACCGCCATGCGCTGGACGTTGACCGAGGCGCTGCAGGTGGCGGCGCAGCCCAGCGGCAGCTCCAGCCCCGCCGTCATGTTCAGGCCGAAGCGGTCGACGAAACCCGGCGTCTCGACGATGCAATCCTGCGGCAGATTGGTGATCAGCCCCTCGTTGCGCCGGTTGAAATGGCCGCGATAGACCCGGCCGGTCTCCAGCGCCTCGATGATGTAGCTGCCATGCTCCTCGGAGCGGCGGTACTCGGACAGCGGCGATCCGGCCTCGGACAGCCAGCGCGGGAAGTCGGTCTCGAACCAGTTCCGCTGCTCGGTGCAGTGGCGCAGGTAACCGCCGGTCTCGCCGTTGATCCAGTTCGACAGGTCGATCCAGCGGTTGATCTCGTCCGGCCGCTTCCGGTACCAGGGCAGGTATTCGCTGAGATGGCCGTTGCTCTCGGTTGAATAGCAGCCGAAGCGGCGCAGCACGTCGATCCGGACCTTCTCCTCCTGGCTGTAGCGCGGGTGGCGCTCGAAGGCCTCCAGCAGCTCCGCCGCCTCGATCTTCCGGCCGCGGAAGCGGATGTCGATGTACCAGGTCTGGTGGTTGATGCCGGCGCAGATGTAGTCGACCTCGCGCGGATCCTCGGCGCCCAGCACCTCGGCGATCTGGTGCCAGCCGTGCTGCACGCCGTGGCACAGGCCGATGGTGTTGGCGACGCCGCCGTGTTCGATCGCGGCCCAGGTATTCATCGCCATCGGGTTGGCGTAGTTCAGGAACCACGCCCCCTCCTCCGCCTCCGCCCGGATGTCGCGGCAGAAGTCGAGGATCTGCGGGATGTTGCGCTGGCCATAGAGGATGCCGCCGGCGCAGATGGTGTCGCCGACGCATTGGTCGACGCCGTATTTCAGCGGGATCTCGATGTCGCCGGCGAAGGCCCGCAGGCCGCCGATGCGGACGCAGCTGATCACGTAGCGCGCGCCCGCCAGCGCCCGGCGCCGTTCCAGCGAGGTGGTGACCTTCGCCGGCAGGCGGTTGGCCTCGATGTCGCGGCGCAGGATCTGCGCCACCATGTCGAGATTGTCGGGGTTGATGTCGTGCAGCGCGAATTCGGTGTCCTGCAGCTCCGGCACCTTCAGCATGTCGCGCACCAGCTTCCGGGTGAAGCCGACGCTGCCCGCGCCGATCACGGCAACCTTCATCGCGTCCTCCCGGGGCCCGTCCCGCCCGGCCCCTCGGCAAGCAGTTTCGTGCTATGGTCTATGGAGCCGGGAAAACCGGCGAAAGAGGAATTTCGTGCGATCATGGGGTATTCCATGCTGTCGGCGCTGCGCGACCGGCCCCCGGGCGGAGTCTCGGTCGTCTTCCCGAAGGACCGTTATCGGCTGCACGCCATGGTCACCAGCGCCGGCTACGACCGCTGCACCGACCCAGGCTATGACTGGCACGGGCTGAGGCGCGGCGACGCGCCCTTCGTGCTGCTGCAGCACACGATCGGCGGCCGCGGCCATCTGCGGGTCGAGCGTAAGCGCTATGAGCTGCGGCCGGGCCAGACCATGCTGCTGCGCTTCCCGCAGGACAACCGCTACTGGCTGGGCCGCAACCCGGAATGGGAGTTCTTCTGGCTCTGCCTGAACGGCCGCGAGGTGATGCGGGTGTGGCGAGAGGTGACGGCGGCGCACGGCCCGGTGGTGATGCTGCCCGAGACCGCGGTCGAGCGGCTGGCCGGACTGTGCCTTTCGGCGCTGCGCGGCGAGGCCGGCAGCCCGGCCCGCGCGTCCGCCCTCGCCTATGCCGCGGCGATGGCGGTGGCGGACGAGTTGCTGCCCTGGGGCGAGGCGCCCCCCGCCGCTGCCCGCCCCGCCGCGATCGAGCGCGCCGTCTCGCTGTGCACCGGCCAGCCGGCCGAGCGGATCGACGTCGCGCGCATGGCCAAAGCCGCGGGCTACAGCCGCTATCACTTCAGCCGGGTCTTCGCTGCGCATGAGGGCACGACGCCGGCCCGCTACCTGCTGCGCCTGCGCATGGAGGAGGCGGCGCGGCTGCTGCATGTCGAGGAGGCGCCGGTCAAGGTGATCGCGCAGCGCTGCGGCTTCGACGACGCCAACTACTTCGCTAAGGTGTTCCGCCGCTTCTATGGCATCGGGCCGCGGGACTTCCGGCGCAGCGGCATGTATGCCGGGGCGGTGCGGGCCGGCCGGGGCGAAGAGGCCGGCCCGCAGCGTCCGGTCTAGCCGGCGTTGCCGCCGCCAGCAATGGCGGAGGGCTTGCCGCCGACCGGGATGTCGAGCCCCTGCTTCAGGCTGTTCAGGTAGAACTCGCGGATGCGGCCGTTCTCCGGATCGCTGACGAACGCGCTGTTGCCGATGATCGCGACGGTGGGTTGCGGCGTTGCCGCGTCCCAGGCGCAGTCGAAGGCCGGGACGGCGTCGAAGGTCGCCACGACCTTCCATTCCGGCGCGATGTCGTAGACGCGCAGCTTGCCGTCCTGGGTCAGGTTGACGACGCGCTTGCCGTCGCCGGTGACCTCGTACTGGCAGACCGCCTGGCCGTCGGGGATCTGGAACACATCCTCGGCGACGAGCGCCCGGGCCTTCGGATCGATCCGGAGCAGGGCATCGTAAGGGCGGCCGTGCCCTTCGCCGTAATTGGCGACCAGATAGCGACCTGACGGGCCTGCCTTGATCGTGGTGGCGCGGCGGCCGTCGGGATAGGCGAGCTTGCGCGCATCCCAGGCCCCGTCATCCCCCTTGGCCACGACCAGGATGCCGCCGTCGGCAGCCGCCTCGCTCTCCCCCTTCGCGTCGCAGCCGAAGACATGGACGTCCTGCAGCGCGGCGTGGCCGTGGAATCCCTTGCAGGACCGGTCCGGGTCCGCGGCGTCGTTGAGGGATGCGAGAACCTTCCAGCCATCCGCCTTGTCGAGGATCTGGAAGCCGTTCGGCAGCGACGAGGCGGCCTTGTCATCGCCCTTGGCATAGGCCTCGTTCGCCACCGAGATCAGGAATTGATCGCCGCCGAGCGGCACGGCGATGCCGTGCTGGGGTGCGGGCGCCGGCCAGACGGCCGGCTCGACCTTGCCGCGGTCCAGGTCATCGAGCCGGATCACCACCGCCCTCGGGTCGCTCTTGCCCAGCCAAGGCCGCTGCCCGTCGTAGAAGACGGTCAGCCAGCCGTGCTCCGAAACGACATGGGACGGCCTGTCGCCCGTGAGGACGATATCGAGCAGCTTCACCTCGCCCTTCACGATGTCGAAGTGGTCCTCGTGCGATTCATAGAACAGGCCGCTGTCCAGGATCCGGATGGTCCCGGCGTCATCGCCCGTCCGGACCACGACGAACCGCCCGCCTTCGGCTGCGATCAGCGTCGGGTCTGCCCTCGACACCTCGAAGCTGTGGGTCACCTTCGCCGTGTCCAGGTCGAGCACGCTGACGACGGGCTTCTCGTGATCGGCGAAGACGAGCCGCCCGCGCGACACGGCATGGTCATGGGCGGAAGCGTCGGCGGAAAGCGCGGCCAGCAGCGCCGCGGCAGCGGACAATCGGGTTCTGGTCATATCGGTCGGCCTTTTGTGAAATCCGCGATTTGAATTTATGTTATATCATAACATATTGAGGCAACAAGACACTGAACCGGCGTTCAATCACCGTCATCGCGAGCGCAGCGAAGCGATCCAGCGGCACCGCCCTGGATCGCCACGTCGGCTTCGCCTCCTCGCGATGACGAACTGTCGACCTCACACCTCGACCCGGATCGTCGTCGACAGCAGCGCCTCGCGGTCGGCCTTGGTGCCGACCAGGATCTCGATCTCGCCCGTCTCCAGTACCGGCTTGAGGTCGAGGCCCGGGAACTTCAGGGCCTCGGCCGCCAGCGGCAGGCGCAGCATCTGCTTCTGGCCGGGCGCCAGCGCCGCCTTGGCCATGCCCTTCAGCTCCAGCAGCGGCCGGGCCACGCTGGCCACTGGGTCGCGGATGAACAGGAACACCGTCTCCTCGCCCGCCACCTCCCCGGTGTTGGTCACCGCCACCTCGACGGTCAGCGTCTCGCCCGGGCGCAGCACCGGGGCGGAGACGCGCAGGTCGCCGAGGTCGAAGCGGCTGTAGGACAGGCCATGGCCGAAGGGGAATTGCGGCGTGGTCGGGATGTCGATGTATTTGCTGGTGTAGTGCTGGTTCGGGTCGGTCGGCCGGCCGGTGTTGCGCTCGCCGAAGAAGATCGGCACCTGGCCGACATCGCGCGGCCAAGTCACCGGCAGGCGGCCGGAGGGATTGACCGCGCCGGTCAGCATATCGGCCACGGCATGGCCGGCCTCGTGCCCGAGGAACCAGGTGGCGGCGACGGCCGCCGCCCGCTCGAACAGCCAGGGCAGCGTCAGCGGCCGGCCGGAGGTCAGGAGCGCCACCACCGGCACGCCGAGATCGAGCATCGCCTCGGCCAGGTTGCGCTGGCGGCCCGGCAGCTCGGGCCGGGCCCGGCTGGCCGCCTCGCCGCTCATGATCGCCGCCTCGCCAAGACACAACAGAACCACTTCGGCACCCCTTGCGGCCTCGACCGCCGCGGCGATGCCGGCGTCGCCGCCGGTCTCGATCTCGGTGCCGGGGACATAGGTGATCTCGGCCTGCGGCAGGGCTGCCTTGAGGCCCTCGAGGATGGTCACCGCCTCCTCCCACCGGCCGGCGCCGGCCCAGGAGCCGAGCATCTCCGACCGGGCGTCGGCGAGCGGGCCGATGACGGCGACGCGCCTGACGGACGGCGCCAGCGGCAGCACGCCCTTGTTGGTCAGCAGCACGATCGACTTCGCCGCCACCTCGCGCGCCAGGCGCCGCCGCTCCGCCGCGTGGAAGGCGTCCGGCACGGCGACGACGCGGCGATACGGGTCGTCGAACAGGCCGAGCCGCTGCTTCAGCCGCAGCACCCGGCGGACCGCGTCGTCGATCTCGTCCTGGGTGACGAGGCCGCGCTGCAGCGCCGTCGGCAGGCCGGCGGCATAGGCGCCGCTCATCATGTCCATGTCGACGCCGGCCTTCAGCGCCAGCGCCGCGGCCTCGACCGCATCGGCGGCGACGCCATGGGCCAGCAGCTCCATGATCGCGTTGTAGTCGCTGATCACCGCGCCCGCGAAGCCGAGCTCGCCGAACAGTGTGCCGCGCACCAGGCGGGCGCTGGCCGTCATCGGCACGCCGGCGATGTCGTTGAATGCCGGCATCACCGTGGCCGCCCCGGCGGCGACGGCGGCGGCGAAGGGCGGCAGGTAGACCTCGCGGATCGCCCGGTCCGACACCTCGGCCGAGTTGTAGTCGCGCCCGGCAAGTGCCGCGCCATAGGCCAGGTAGTGCTTGGCGCAGGCCGCCACCGCGTCGGACGCCGAGAGGTCGGCGGTCTGGTAGCCGCGGACCTTCGCCTCGGCGATGCGGGAGGCAAGCCAGGGATCCTCGCCCGGCCCCTCGGAGATGCGGCCCCAGCGCGGGTCGCGGGCGATGTCGAGCATTGGCGAGAAGACCAGGTCGAGCCCGTCCTCCGCCGCCTCCATTGCCGCCTCGCGGGCCGTGTGCTCCCACAGCTCGGGCGAGAACAGCGCCGCCTCGGCCAGCGGGATCGGGAAGATCGTGCGGTGGCCGTGGATGACGTCGAAGGCGAAGAGCAGCGGGACCTTCAGCCGCGTCTCCTCCACCGCCAGGCGCTGGGTCTCGCGCACCCGCTCCGGCCCCCAAAGGTTGAACAGGCTGCCGATGCGGCCGGCGCGAATGCCTTCGGTGACGTCGCCCGGCAGCACCGGCCCGGTCACCGCCAGCGTCGAGGACATCATGGTCAGCTGACCGATCTTCTCGTCGAGCGTCATCGCCGCGAGCAGGGTTTCGATCCGATCCACAGCCGACTCCGCCTTGCCGCCTCCCCGGGGGGCCTGCCCGGGATGAAGGCAAAAAAAACGGGCGCCGGAAAGGGGAAACCGGCGCCCGAGTTGAGGGGGGAGGAATGAAGAAGGCTCGAGGGGTAGGATCAGGCCTTCGGCAGCTTCAGCGCGACGAAGCGCTGGTCACCTTGGCGGTTGATCAGCAGCATGACGGCGTTGCGGTCCGCTTCCTTGGCCGCCTTGACCTGCTTGGCGACCTCGGACGGGGTCTTCACCGCCTCGCTGCCGACCCGGACGATGACGTCGCCAGGGCCGACCCCCGTCTCGCGCGCCGGGCCGTCCTCGCGAGTGCCGGTGACCAGCACGCCGTCGACGTCGTCCGGCACGCCGTATTCGCGGCGGACCTTCGGCGTCAGGGCCGAGAGCGACAGGCCGAGCTGGTCGTCGACCGCCGGGCCGTTCTCCTCGGCGCTGGCGACCTGCTGTGAGGCCGGCAGCTTGGCGATCTCGACCGAGATGGTCTCGGTCTTGCCGTTGCGCAGCACCTCGACCGGCACGGTCTTGCCGGCGGCGGTGTCGGCGACCAGGCGCGGCAGATCCGACAGCTGGTTCACCGGCTTGCCGTCATAGGAGGTGATCACGTCGCCTTGGTGCAGGCCGGCCTTCAGGGCCGGGCTGTCCTCCTGGACGTCGGCGACGAGCGCGCCACGGGCCTTGTCGAGGCCGAGGGCGTCGGCCATCTCCGGCGTCACCTGCTGGATCTGCACGCCGAGCCAGCCGCGCTGGACGCTGCCATGCTCGCGGATCTGGGCGATCACGGTCTTGGCCAGGTTCGACGGGATGGCGAAGCCGATGCCGACCGAGCCGCCCGAGGGCGAGTAGATCGCGCTGTTGATACCGATCACCTTGCCGCTGGTGTCGAAGCTGGGGCCGCCCGAGTTGCCTCGGTTGATCGGCGCGTCGATCTGCAGGAAGTCGTCGAACGGGCCGGAATGCAGGTCGCGGCCGCGGGCCGAGACGATGCCGGCCGTGACGCTGCCGCCGAGGCCGAAGGGGTTGCCCACGGCGATCACCCAGTCGCCGACCTGGGCGGCGTCGCTGTCGCCCCATTCGACGGCTGTCAGCTTCTTGTCGGTGTCGACCTTGAGCAGGGCGAGGTCGGTCTTCTCGTCGGTGCCCACGACCTTGGCCGGGATCACCGTGCCGTCGTTGAGGGTGACGGTGATGTTGTCGGCGTCCTTCACCACATGGTTGTTGGTGACGATGTAGCCGGCCGGGTCGATGATGAAGCCTGAACCGGCGCCATGGATCACCGGATCGCTGTCGCCACCGCCGCCGCGCGGGCCGCGGCGGCCGGGCTGCTGCTCGTCGAAGAAGCGCTTGAAGAACTCGTCGAAGGGCGAGCCGGGCGGGAACTGGCGCATCCGGCCGCCCTCATCCTCGTCGGCCATCTGCGACGCCGACGGATGCTCGGTGGTCGAGACATTGACCACGGCCGGGGTGACCTGGCGCACCAGGCCGGCGAAGGAACCGGGGGCGGCCGGGACGATCGAGGTCGGCGCCTCGGCCTGGTTCTGGGCCACGGCCGGGCGGTCGAAGGTCAGGACAGCCCCGACCGGCACGCCGATCAGGGCCGTGCCGAGCAGCAGCGCCGCCGTCATCCGGCGGAGGCCGGTCCGCGGGCCGCGATCGTCGGAACCGAAGGGGGTCTTCATCTGCATCATCTCCACCACTGTCCAAAGCGCCGCCGCAATCGGTCGGCGTATGCTGACGAAGATGGAGTGTCGGCGTTTAAACCGCTGTTTCACCGCGGTTAATTCGATTTAATCTAGAGCCGCGGCCGAACCTGCCGGGATCCTGTCCCGGAACCTTAACGAAAAGTATGTTGCCGGCCTCGGCCCTGAAGAGCAGAACCAGAGCATGGTTTCGGCGAGAGCCCGCGGCTGCGCCCGCCGACTTCGCCAGAAACCGGCCATCAGGAGATGGCACTGCCCAGGTGCCGTTCCTGCCGGCGACTGGGACGCCAAAGCGGATCTTCTTCGCTCCGCCTGATCCCGGCCTGCCGAAGTGTGGACACGACAGTCGAGGACTGATCCCAGGCCCACCGATCCCGGTGGCGGGAGAGAGATGCGATGTTGACAGCGTTCCTGGTCGTCTGGGCCGTAATCGGCCCTTCCGTCGGCTTGGCCGTCGGCGCCTGGTGGTGCAGCCGGGAGCGGGAGGAGCCGTTGCGTCTCGCCGCCCGCCATGCACTGCCGCCCGCCGAGCCGTCGCTGGGCGTGCGCTGAGCCGGACCGTGATACCGCGATCGTTCAGAGGATGGTCAGGAGCGATTGCAGCTCCGCCGGATCGATCTCCGGCTGCGGATCGTTCCCCCAATAGACCGGCACCTCGTCCGACACCTGGTTCAGGACATGCACCTTGACGTCGGGGCAGCCATCGATCCGCTGCTGCACGGCGGCGTCGACCGGCCAGACCGTGGCCACCAGCATCAGCACGAAGGCGAGATCGTCCGTGGCGTCGGAGAGCGGCAGCAGCAGTGTCCGCTTGCGGACGCTGTCGAGACCGTCGGACAGCGCGAATTCGGCATAGAGCGGCCGTTCGGAGAGCTGGACCGACATCAGCGCCCGGCGCAGTGCCTCGTGCCGCTCGCCGCTGCACAGATCCTCCAGCGGCCGTCCGGGCAGGTTGCGGTCCGACGCCAGCCCGGCGCCCTGGGCGTCCAGGGCGAAGCGGAAGGTTCCCTCGCACGGCATCCATGCCCACAGCAGGATCGGCGGCGGAAGCCGGCTGAGACTGGCGAAGATCATGTCGTCACAGGCCGGAAGGCGCCCCTTCGCCGCAAGCTGGGCCCATATCCGGTAGACCGTCCGAAGCTGCCGGTCCGCGATCGCATCGTGGAACGCCACGCTAACCATCCCCCCACAGGAAGCTCGCCGCACACGCGAGAAAAATTTGCTCTCACATCCTAAACTATGCATCCCCCAATTGGAGGATGACATTGAAAGTTTTCGGACAGGCGATGACGATTCGCCGGAACCGTCACCGCGGCGCAACGGAGGCGTGACGACGCCAGGCTCCTTCGCTTGGCGTTTCCGGATTCTGGAGGCGCCGCTGCCACAAATCCCGGGTCTGCGGCGCTCGCAGACCCGGGTGACGGGGGGAAGATCGACTGTGGCTCAGAGGCTTGTCAGGCCCGCAACCGTTCGTTGTTCGGGTCGAAGGGTGATTCCTCGATCACCACGGCGCGGTGCGGCTTGCCCAGGATGGTGACGTCGAGCTCAGTGCCGATCTCGCCGAGATCCGGCCGGACCATCGCCAAGGCCAGGGACTTGCCCAGACGCCAGCCATAGCCGCCCGAGGTGCAGCGGCCGACCAGCTCGCCGCCCCTGGTGATCGGCTCGTTGCCGCGGGCGTCGGCATCGCCGACATCCAGCACCTCCAGGGTGACGAAGCGGTTCCTGAAGCCACGCTCGCGCCAGGCCACCAGCGCGCCGCGGCCGAGGAAGTCGCCCTTGTTCGGGTGGACGAAGCGGTCGAGCCCGGATTCCAGCGCCGCGTATTCGATCGACAGCTCGCGCGGGATCAGGCGGTAGGACTTCTCCAGCCGCAGCGCGTCCATCGCCCGGATGCCGAAGGGCTTGAGGTCGAAGTCGCGGCCGACATCCATCAGCAGGTCGAAGATGGTGTTCTGCATCTCGATCGGGTGATGCAGCTCCCACCCCAGCTCGCCGACGAAGTTGACGCGCAGCGCCCGGGCCTGGGCGATGCCGACATTGATCGCCTGCCCCGACAGCCAAGGGAAAGCCGCGTTGGACAAGTCGGCGTCGGTGACCTTCTGCAGCAACTCGCGCGACCGCGGCCCGGCGAGGACGAAGACGCCGTACTGTGTCGTGACCTTCTGCAGGTCGACCGAGCCGTCGCGCGGCCGCAGCTTCTGCAAGGTGTCCCAGTCGTGCCGCTCGAAGGCACCGGCGCCGACCAGGTAGTATTGGTTCGGCGCCTCGCAGTAGATGGTGAACTCCGACCGCACGCCGCCGTTCTTCGACAGCAGATGGGCCAGCGCCATGCGCCCCGGCTTCTTCGGCACCCGGTTGGCGACGAGGCCGTCCAGCCAGGCGGCGGCGCCTGGCCCGCTGACCTCGTATTTGGCGAAGGCGGACATGTCGAGCAGGCCGACCGCCTCGTGCACGTGCCGCGCCTCGCGGCCGACGAACTCGAAGTAGTTGGAGCGGCGGAAGCTCCACTTCTCGCGCGGCTTCTCGCCCGGCGCCACCGGCGGGTGGTTCTCGTGCAGGAGCGTGTCCGGCTTGGCGAGCTCCGCCTCGCTCAGCCCGTAGCCCTCGGGCGCGAACCAGTTCGGCCGCTCCCAGCCATAGACGGTGCCGAACACGGCGCCGAGCGCCTTCATCCGGTCGTAGCAGGGCGCCCGCTTCAGCGGCCGCGCCGCCGCCCGCTCCTCGTCCGGGTAGTGCACGGTGAAGACATTGGCGTAGGCCTCCTCGTTCTTCACCCGCAGATAGCCGCGCGAGGCGTAAGGGCCGAAGCGACGCGGGTCGACGCCCATCATGTCGATCGAGGGCTCGCCCTCGACGATCCATTCGGCGAGCTGCCAGCCGGCGCCGCCGGCGGCGGTGACGCCGAAGCTGTGGCCCTCGTTCAGCCAGAAGTTCCTCAGCCCCCAGGCCGGGCCGATGATCGGGCTGCCGTCCGGGGTGTAGGCGATGGCGCCGTTGTAGACCTTCTTCACGCCGACCTCGCCGAAGGCCGGCACCCGGGAGATTGCGGTCTCGATATGCGGCGCCAGCCGCTCCAGATCCTCCTGGAACAGCTCGTATTCCGACTGCTCGTCCGGCCCGTCGACATAGCAGCACGGCGCGCCCGGCTCGTAGGGGCCGAGGATGAAGCCGCCGGCTTCCTCGCGCAGGTACCAGGAGCTGTCGGCCTCGCGCAGCACGCCCATCTCCGGCAGGCCCTGGCGGTGCCGCTCCTGCACCAGGGGATGCGGCTCGGTGACGATGTACTGGTGCTCGACCGGGATCACCGGCACGTCGAGCCCGACCATGGCGCCGGTCCGGCGGGCGAAGTTGCCCGAGGCCGAGACCACGTGCTCGCAGGTGATGTCGCCCTTGTCCGTCTTCACCAGCCATTCGCCCGACGGCGTCTGCTCGATCCCGAGGACGGTGGTGAAGCGATGGATCTCCGCCCCCATCGCCCGCGCGCCCTTGGCCAGAGCCTGGGTCAGGTCGGCCGGCTGGATGTAGCCGTCATCCGGGTGCTGGATCGCGCCGATGATGCCGTCGGTCTCGCACAGCGGCCAGATCTCCTTGACCTGGGCCGGGGTCAGGACGTTGACCTTGACCCCGATCGTGTCGGCCACGCCCTTGTAGTACATGAACTCGTCCCAGCGGTCCCTGGTCCGGGCGAGGCGGATGTTGGAGACCTGGCGGAAGCCGACATGCTGTCCGGTCTCGGCCTCGAGCGACTGGTAGAGCTTGACCGAGTACTTATGGATCTGGCCGACCGAGTAGCTCATGTTGAACAGCGGCAGCAGGCCGGCGGCATGCCAGGTCGAGCCCGAGGTCAGCTCCCGGCGTTCGATCAGGACGACGTCCGACCAGCCCTTCTTGGCCAGGTGATAGAGCGTGCCCACGCCCACCACGCCGCCGCCGATCACCACCACGCGCGCTGTTGACTTCATCGCTCGAACCGCTCCCTGCGGGCCACACGGCCATCCTGGCGGAAGTGTCCGGGCGGGGCCGGCTCCCGGCTAACCCAGCCGCGACCTGAGATGTCGCAGGCCCGCCAAACATCTGCCATGTCGCAATCGGACTGGCCGGCCGCGTCCGGATCGGCATGCTGGCGACGGATTCCTGCGAGGCCGACCATGACGCTGCCGCCCACCCAGCTACCACCTACCCCCAAGATCGTCTTCCTCGACCGCGAGACCCTGGCGCCCTCGGTTCGCCTGCGCCCGCCCGCCTTCCCGCACCGCTGGGAGGAGCATCAGCGCACCGCGCCGGAGCAGGTGCTGGACCGGCTGCGCGGCGCCAGCGTCGCCGTGATCAACAAGGTGCCGCTGCGCGAGCCGGTGCTGGAGCAGTTGCCGGAGCTGCGGCTGATCGCGGTCGCCGCCACCGGCACGGATTGTGTCGACACCGCCTGGTGCGACCGGCACGGCGTCGCGGTCTGCAATATCCGCGGCTATGCCGTGCACACGGTGCCAGAGCATGTCTTCGCCCTGATCCTGGCACTGCGCCGTTCCCTGCTGCCCTATCGCCGCTCGGTCGAGGCCGGCCGCTGGCAGGAGGCCAAGCAGTTCTGCTTCTTCGACCACCCGATCCTCGACCTGCACGGCGCCCGGCTGGGCCTGATCGGCGGCGGCTCGCTGGGCAATGCGGTGGCCGCGATCGGCCGGGCCTTCGGCATGGATGTCGTCTTCGCCGGCCGCAAGGGTGATCCCGCCCCGGCCGGCGACCGGGTACCCTTCGACGAGGTGATCGCGACCAGCGACGTGATCTCGCTGCACTGCCCGCTGCGGCCGGAGACGCGCGGCCTGATCGGCGCCGCGGAGTTCGCCCGGATGAAACCGGAGGCGCTGCTGATCAACACCGCCCGCGGCGGTCTGGTCGACGAGGCGGCGCTGACCGAAGCGCTGCGGTCGGGCAGCATCGGCGGCGCCGGCTTCGACGTGGCGATGCCGGAGCCGCCGCCGGCCGACGCGCCGCTGATGCGGCTCCTGGACCTGCCGCACTTCATCCTGACCCCGCATGTCGCCTGGGCCGGCCGCGGCGCCATGCAGACACTGGCCGACCAGCTGATCGACCTGATCGACGCCTTCCAGCAGGGCCGGCCGTTCAACCTGGTGGCGGGGGCGAAGGCCGCCTGATCAAGGCGGCGCCCCCTCCCTTACCGCTCCCTCTCCCGCGCATCGAACGCCTCCCGCGCCGCATCCAGCGCCGGGAAGTTGCGCTCGGCCCAGCGGTCCAAGGCCGCGAGGGTCTCGCTCAGCGATTCGCCGAGCGGGCTGAGCCGGTATTCGACGCAGGGCCGGGCGGTGTGGAAGTCGCGGCGCAGCACCAGGCCGTTGCGCTCCAGGTCGCGCAGGGTCTGGGTCAGCATCTTCTGCGAGATGCCGCCGATCCGGCACAGCAGCTCGGCGTTGCGGACCGGCCCATCGGCAAGCGCCGAGAGGATCAGCACCGACCATTTCGACGCGATCAGCCCCAGCGCGTGCCGGGCCGAGCAGGTCTCGTCGAAGACATCCGGCACGGAGGCCGGGGCCGGTTCGGGCCGGTCCGGAGGCGCCATGGTTACCTCGAGGTGCGTAATTGCGGGCCGCAGCCCCATTCCCGATACATGGAATCGTATCGCGGATTGCAAGCCCATCGAGGAGACGAGATGCAGGCCCTCATTCTCAGCTCCAGCCCCCGGCGCGAGGGAAACTCCGCCGTCCTTGCCGAGGCGGTCGCGGCCGGCCTGGCCGAGGCCGGCCATGCCGCCGAGACGGTCCATCTGGCCGACGCGGTCGGCGGCTTCCTGCGCGACTGCCGGCAGTGCCGCCGGCCCGACGGCAGCTGCGCCATCGATGACGGATATCGGCCCCTGTTCCTCGACCGGTTCCTCGCCGCCGACGGCATCGTCCTGGCGACGCCGATCTACTGGTACGGCATGTCGGCCCAGCTCAAGGCCTTCTTCGACCGGATGTTCTGCTATGTCGCCGCCTCCTACCCCGAGTCCGAAACGGTGAAGGCGCGGATGACGGGCAAGCGGATCGGCCTCGTCCTCAGCTCCGAGGAGGCCTATCCCACCGTCTCGGCCGCCATCGTGCAGCAGATCCGGGAATACAGCCGCTACACCCGGTCGCGCTTCGTCGGGGTGGTGCATGGCTATGGCAATGCCCGGGGCGAGGTGCGGCGCGATCCGCTGGACCCGCTGGCCCAGGCCCGCCGGCTGGGCCGCGACTTCTTCGACCGCTACGCCACGGATTACGAGATCGACACCGATCGCCCGGCCCGCGTCTGGCCGCTGCCGGAAGCGGTCTGAGGCCGACGCCCGGGTTGTCCCCGGCGCCCGGATGGGACAGGATCGCGCCGCGCCGGGGCGCAGCGGTTCCATCGCGTGGAGGAAGGGTACAGATGACGTCTCGCCTGTTCGGATCCGGTCGGAATGTCGGGGCGGCGCTGCTCGGGCTCCTCCCGGTCCTGGCCGCGGGCCCGGCCCTGGCCGATTTCGGCTCCTGCGTCGCCGGCCTGGCCGAGTCCGCGGTGAAGGCCGGGGTCGGCCGCGACGTCGCCGCCCGCGCCTTCGACGGGCTGACCCAGCCGGACGAGAAGGTGCTGCGCTTCTCGCAGGCCCAGCCGGAATTCGTGACGCCGATCTGGGACTATCTCGCCTTCCTGGTTGACGACCAGCGCATCGCCGACGGCCGGGCGATGATGGCGAAGTACGACCGCGTGCTGCGGCAGGCGGAACAGCGCACCGGCGTCGACCGCACCGTCATCGCCGCGGTCTGGGGCGTCGAGAGCGACTACGGCAAGGAGCGCGGCAGCTACTTCCTGCCGCACGCCTTGGCCACGCTGGTCTGCGCCGGCGAGCGGCGCACCGATTTCTGGCGCGGCGAGCTGATGGCGGCGCTGAAGCTGGTCAGCGCCGGCGACCTGCGGCTGGACGAGCTCTACGGCTCCTGGGCCGGCGCCTTCGGCCAGACCCAGTTCATCCCCTCGACCTATCAGCGCCTTGCGGTCGATTTCGACGGCGACAGGCGGCGCGACCTGGTCAATTCCGTGGCCGATGCCCTCGGCTCCACCGCCAATTACCTGAAGCGCTCCGGCTGGCAGCAGGGCCAGCCCTGGATGATCGAGGTCAAGGTGCCGGCCGGCTACAGCGGACCGACCGGGCGCAAGGAGAAGGACCCGCTGTCGGCCTGGGCCCGGCGCGGCGTGACCCGGGCGGACGGCGCGCCGCTGTCGGGCGACGCCCGGGCCGGCCTGCTGCTGCCGGCCGGGCCGCAGGGGCCGGGCTTCCTGGTGTTCCGCAACTTCGACGCGATCTATTCTTACAACGCGGCCGAATCCTACGCGATCGCCATCTCCTATCTCGCCGATCGACTGGCCGGCCGGCCGGCGCTGCGCACGCCCTGGCCGACCGACGATCCCGGCCTCTCGCGGGCCCAGCGCTTCCGGTTGCAGCAATTGCTGCTGGCCCAGGGCTACGACATCGGCGGCCAGGCGGACGGCAAGATCGGCCCGGCCACCCGCGCCGCCATCTCGGCCGCGGAGCAGCGCCTCGGCCTGCCGCAGACCGGCCGGGCCGGGCTCAAGGTCTATCGCGCCCTGGGCGGGCAATAGTCCGGCGGAAGGTCAGGACCGGCGCCGAGCGCCGGTCCATGTCTCTCAGTGCGACCAGTACAGGTCGAACCGGTCGTCGTCCTGCTCCGACTGGCACAGCGTCGCATGGATCGGCCGGGAGACATGCGGGTCGCGGATCTGCACGGTGTAGGAGGCGGGACGGTCATCCCGCCGGCACGCCCAGGCGCCGCCGATCTCATGGTCGCCGGAATAGATCAGAAAGTCCGGCGCCCTCGGGCTGTCCGCAGCCCGCGGGTTCGGGACCAGCCGGATGCGATCCTGGAACAGCAGCGTCTTGACCGGGCCCTCGATGACGTCGCGGTTGCGGTACAGGGTGCCGATGCCGATCGTGGTCATGACAGGTCCTCAGTGGCAGAACTGCGCGTCCGACTGGTCCGGCAGCGGGCGCAAGACGCCACAAAGGAACTCCGCCTCCGCCCCAAGGTTCCAGTTGACAAAAGATGTCGGGTTTTTTAGTAAATTTTGCATCCGCGTGACACTTCCACAGACGACGAACATGCGGAATCGGGACCGCGATCAGTTGATCACTTCAGGACTGATTCCGGAGTCAAAGAAAGGGGGGAGCGCCCCCCTTTTTCGGCGGCGCATTCAATGGCATTCGAGCCAAACCCTGGCCTAGCGCGCGGTGGGCAGCCGGACTAGGATCTTTGCCGGTCCATCGTGGAAGATTTGGCATGACGGCTGGTGAACAGACTTCACGCGCGCTGGTGATCGAGGACCAGGACCTGATGCGCCTGGCCCTGATCAACGAGTTGAAGGCGGCCCTGCGGAACTGCATCGTCCAGGGCGCCGCGACCTGGGAGATCGCGGCCGGCCTGCTGCGGGAACAGACCTTCGATCTGGTGATCATCGACCCGGGCTTGCCCGGCTTCGACCCGACCTCGCCGCAGCATCGGCTCGCCGTGGTCAAGGCGGTCATCGACGCCTCGCCCAACGCCCTGCACATCGTCGTCACCGGGTCGGACAGCGTCGAGGAAGGCGAGGCCTGCCGGATGCTCGGGGCCAATGCCTATGTCGGCAAGACCGGCCTCGACCGGGACACCCTCGCCAGCATCATCGACAAGATCTCGGACACGCGGTTCTCCCTGTCGCTGTCCGCGGTCAAGGCGGTTACGCCGGAGTTCTACTATTCCGGCCTGACGCCGCGGGAGCAGGAGATCATCGATTTCATGCGGAGCCGGCCGAAAGGGGTCAAACGCAAGGAGATCTACGAGAAGATGGGCGACCGGTTCGGCATCGACCCGTATACGGTGGAAAAGTACTACAAGCAGGCGCGCGCCAAGCTGCTGAAGAACGGTCTGTTCCCGAAAGGCGCCTGAGCATGACCGTGCCGCCCGATCGCCTTCCTCCCCCTGCCCGGCCACCGGCGGTCCAGTCCGCCCGGCCGCTCTGGAATCGGCCACGCTGATGCTCCGCCTCCTCCGCATGGTGATGACCGCCGCCACCATGCTGGCCATCGCCTGCGGTGCAACCGCTGCCCCGGTCGGCTACGAGGATCCGCATATCCTCCGGATCGAGAGCTCGCCGGGCCAGGCGATCGCGACCTACACGCCGGAGCAGATCAAGGCCGACTTTCCGCAGCGGGTGATCGAGACCGGCACGCCGTGGAGCGAAGCCGGCGAGAGGATCCGCTACCGCGGCCCGGACCTCAAAGAGGTCCTGGCCCGAAGCGGTCTGGGCGACGCCGCCTCGATCGAGGTGTTCGCCTATGACGATTTCATCACCACTCTTCGGATGGACGAGATCACGGACTACCAGCCGATCCTCGCCATCGAACGGGCCTGCTCTCCGGCGGACCACAAGAGTGGCCGGTGCAAGGACGGCCAGGACTTCAGGCCGCTCGAACTGGCGGATTCCGGGCCCTATTCGATCATCTGGCCGCTCGACCAACTGCCCAAATCCTACGCGGCCGGACGCAACGCGATCTGGGTCTGGTTCGTGGTCGCGCTCAGGCCCGGCCAATGATGAAGCGCTGGCGACGCTGGCTGGACCTCGTGCCCTATCTCGGGCTGGTCGTCGCCATCCTGCTCGGCTCCTGGTCGTTCATGCGGTCCGAGCACTACCGCGAGGAGACCGACATCCTCCTCATGCAGTCCTATGAGGTGCAGTGGAGGGGCTCGCAGATCCGCGAGAGGCTGGCCAACATCGTCGGGCTGCTGCGGCTGTCGATGGCCACGGGCGAGCGCGAGCCGCAGCTGGCGCAGGAGGTCGGCCTGCTGCAGTTCAACATGGTCGCGCTGCGCAACCTGCAATACATCGACCATTTCCTCGACCCACAGGACTTCGCCCGGCTCGACCGCAGCATCCAGACGATCCGGACCCGGATCCTGCCGAATCTCGGCTCGACGACGAACGACCAGGAGACGCTGTCACTGCTGACCGATATCCAGCAGGACATGTTCCAGGTCTCGGGCACCACGGGCGCCCACAGCCGCACGCTGAACGAGACCGCGCATATCGCCGAGAACGCGCTGCGCAACATCGCGATCTTCGTGCTGGCGCTCGCGGCCGTCATCGTCGTCGGCGTGATCATCCATCAGCAGTCGATGATGGTCCGGCGGAAGGATCAGCAGATCCGCTCCTTCGCGTCGCTGTTCGCGCATATGACGCGGTCGCGGGTCGCGGCGCTGTCGCTGTTCATCAAGAGCCTGCGCGACGAGGAAGCCCCCGATCCGGAGATGGTCGCCGCGGCCACGCGGGCGGCGAAGGAACTCGACACCATCAATGACGGGCTGCTGAAGATCGCTTATTCCGCGAAGCCGACGCGGAACGTGGCGCTGCAGAGCATCCTGGACGCGCTGTCGCAGGACCATGAGGGGCGGATCCAGTTCGACGTCCCGGAGGAGGCGCGGGCGGCGCTGGTGGCGTCGCCGCAATTCCACCTGATCCTGGATGAGCTGATCCGCAATGCCGAGCAGGCGGTCGCCGCCGCCGGGAAGCCGGACCCGCAGGTCATCCTCCGCGCCCGCCTGACGCGGCGCTTCCCCTTCGGGCGCCGGCTGGTGCTCGAGGTGATCGACAATGGCGTCGGCATGGCGCCCGCCGTGCGCGCCAAGGCGGCGGAGCCGTTCTTCTCGATGCGGGCCGGCAGCCATGTCGGGCTCGGCCTGACCGGCTGCGCCGAGATGGTGAAGGCGCTGGGCGGCCGCTTCCGCATCGAATCCGCGGAAGGCCGCGGCACCTCGGTGCGGATCCTCTATCCGCTCCGCCGCAAGACGATGGGGAGCGGGGGACAGGCCCCGGCTTGACCGAGCGGCGTTAGCCGGACACTCGGCGCGCCCATTCCTCCTGCAGCATGGCGAAGATCAGCTCGTCGCCCCAGACGCCGTTGAAGCGATCGTTCTGGATCAGATGCGCCTCCTGCCGCATGCCGAGCCGCCGCAGCACGTTGATCGATCCGGTGTTCAGCGCGTCGCAGCGGGCGAAGATGCGGTGGAAGTCGAGCCGGCCGAAGCCGAGCGCGAGCATCGCCCGCGCCGCCTCGGTGGCGTAGCCGCGCCCGCCGGCCTCCGGCGCGAAGATGTAGCCGAGCTCGGCCTGCCGGGCCTCGCGGCTGACCCATTTCAGCAGCACCTCGCCGAGCAGGCCGCTGCCGCGGGCCTCGACCGCCAGCACCAGCTCGTCGCCCTCGCCTTCGAACTTCAGCGCGCCGATCCGCTCCAGCGCCGCTCGCGACTGCTCCGGGGTACGGGGATTCCGGTACAGGTAGCGGGCGACCTCCGGCAGGCGGTGATAGCCGTGAAAGGCCTCGAAGTCCTCCGGCACGAAGCGGCGGAGAATCAGCCTCTCGGTCTCGACCGGCACGATCGGATCCGGCATCGCAGCGTCCCTGGTGATTCGGGGAGAACGATCCGTCGTACTCCCGGGATACCGGGACACTCAATGATTTGGATCAGGCGGTCAGCGCCCGGCAGTCGGCGGCGGACCAGCCGACGGTCACCGCCTCGCCCAGCGCCAGGGCCGGGCGGCCGTCGGCGTTCGGCAGCTTGAGCACGAAATCGTCGCGGCCGAGCAGCGACAGCCGGGCACGCGTGTGGTCGCCATGGAAGATCAGCTCCTCGATCCGGGCCGGGAAGCGGTTCGGCCCGGCCTCGGCGCCGGGCGACAGGCGTACCCGCTCCGGCCGGATCGACAGGGTGGCCCGGGCGCCCTGCCCCGCGCGGCCGACCGGGGTCGCCAGGACCGTGCCGCCGCCGTCGACCGCGACCGTGCACTGCCCGTCCGCCAGCGCCTCGACCGTGCCGGCCAGGCGGTTGTTCTCGCCGATGAACTGGGCGACGAAGGCAGTCTCCGGCCGGTCGTAGAGGTCGTCCGGCGCGGCGAGCTGGTCAATCGCGCCGTCATGGAACACGGCGATGCGGTCCGACATGGTCAGCGCCTCGCCCTGGTCGTGGGTGACATAGACCACGGTGACGCCGAGCGAGCGGTGCAGATGCTTGATCTCGAGTTGCATGTGCTCGCGCAGCTGCTTGTCGAGCGCGCCGAGCGGCTCGTCCATCAGCACCAGGCGCGGTTCGAACACCAGCGCCCGGGCCAGCGCCACGCGCTGCTGCTGCCCGCCGGAGAGCTGCGCCGGCCGACGGCCGCCGAAGCCGGCCAGCTTGACCATATCGAGGGCGCGCTCGACCCGCCTCTCGGCCTCCGCCCCCCTGATCCCGCGCACGGTCAGCGGGAAGGCCACGTTCTCGCGCACGGTCATGTGCGGAAACAGGGCGTAGTTCTGGAACACCATGCCGATGTCGCGGCGCCAGGGCGGCAGCGCATCGATCGCCCGACCCTCCAGCAGGATGCGGCCACGGGTCGGCGTCTCGAAGCCGGCCAGCATCATCAGGGTCGTGGTCTTACCCGAGCCGGAGGGGCCGAGCAAGGTCAGGAACTCGCCTTTCCGGATCGCGAGGTCGAGCCCCCGCACCACCAGCGTCTCGCCGTCATAGGTCTTGGCCACGTCGACGAATTCGACGAAGGCCTCCGCGTCCCTGTCCGTCATGCCGTCCCTGTTCTTTTCGTTTCGCACCGGCTCGACGACACCTCTCAGCTGTCATTGCCGGGCTTGACCCAGCAATCCAGAAGGTCTCGACGATTTCTGGATGCCCGGGTCAAGCCCGGGCATGACAGAAGGAAGAAACGTTCGGGTCAAGCTTCGGCTTGCCGCAGCCCTATCCCGTCAACGCCTGCTCCAGATCCGCGATCAAGTCCTCGGCCGCCTCGATGCCGATCGACAGGCGCAGCAGGTCGTCGGGAACGGTGCCGTCCTCCTTCTCGATCGTGGCGCGGTGCTCGATCAGGCTCTCGACCCCGCCCAGCGAGGTGGCGCGGATGAAGATCCGGACACGGGAGACCGCGCGCAGGGCGGCGTCGCGGCCGCCGGCCAGGCGCAGCGACAGCATGCCGCCGAAGCCGCCCTCCATCTGCCGCGCCGCGACGGCATGGCCAGGAAAGCCGGGCAGGCCGGGGTAGCAGACCTGCGCCACCGCCGGATGACCGTCGAAATGCTCGGCGATGCGCTGGGCGTTGGCGCTGGCGGCGTGTACCCGCACGAACAGCGTGCGCATGCCGCGCAGCAGTAGCCAGGCCTCGAACGGCCCCAGCACCGGGCCGGCCAGGAAGCGGATCCGGCCGATCCGCTGCCACAGCGGCGTGTCCTGCGCCGTCACCACCGCGCCGGCGACCACGTCGGAATGGCCGTTCAGGTATTTGGTGGCGGAATGGACCACGAGGTCGGCGCCATGCGCGATCGGCCGGCACAGCGCCGGCGAGGCCGCGGTGTTGTCGACCGCCAGCAGCGCCCCGGCGGCATGGGCGATGGCGGCGGCCTTGGCGATGTCGGTGACCGACCAGATGGGGTTCGCCGGGGTCTCGACGAAAGCCAGCCTGGTCTGTCCCGGCCGGATCGCGGCGCGCAGGGCGTCGAGGTCGGTCGTGTCGACCATGTCGCAGGCGAGGCCCCAGGGCATCAGCACCTCGCGCAGCAGCTTGCCGGTGCCGAAATACATGTCGCGCGAGACCACGACATGGTCGCCCGGCGCCAGCGCCTGGAACAGGGCCGCGATCGCCGCCATGCCGGAGGCGAACAGCATCGCCCCTGCCCCGCCCTCCAGCCGCGCCAGCAGCGCCTCGGCCTGCAGATAGGTCGGGTTGTCGTCGCGGCTGTAGCCGCGGCCGCCGACCTGGGCATAGGCGGCGTCGCGGGCATAGGTGGACGACGGGTGGATCGGCGGCACTATCGCGCCGGTATCGCCGCAGAGATAGCCGTCGAGGCGGGCGGCGAGGGTTTCGGGACGGCAGGGCGGACGATCGTCCATGGGAACTCCGAGGTGCCTTCCGGGTGTAACCCCGCTGACGCGGCCCTGCAATCCGTGGCAACGTGCCGGGAGGTCGCGGGAGCACATCGATGATGATCGAGAATGGATTCGGGATTGATCTGGGATTGGCGCCCGGCATGTGGGTGCGGCACCCCGACCAGCCCGACTGGGGCCCGGGCCAGGTGCAATCGGTGATCGGCAACCGGATCACGGTGAATTTCGAGAACCGCGGCAAGGTGCTGATCGACGGCTCGGTGATCCAGCTGGAGCCGGCTGAGGACGAGTAACGAGCGGATCCCACCTTAACTGTCATGCCCGGGCTCGACCCGGGCATCCAGAGAACGTCGACACCCACCGGATTGCCGGGTCAGGCCCGACAATGACAGAATTCTTTCGTTCAACCTCATAGTCCTATGCCGAGAATCTCGGATTTTCCGCTGGCGCGCTTTCTACGCTCCGCTATGATGGAAGCTCTGTATTTACACTTCAAATGAGCAAAATCGATGCGCGTCGAGCTTCGCGGGATCGAGAAGCGGTTTCAGGAGTTCACCGCCCTGTCGGGGATCGGCCTCGACATCGAGGCGGGGCATCTCTGCGCCCTGCTCGGCCCCTCCGGCTCGGGCAAGACGACGCTGCTGCGCATCATCGCCGGGCTCGACCATGCCGATGCCGGCACCCTGAGGATCGGCGGCATCGACATGTCGGCGGTCGATGTCCGCGACCGCCAGGTTGGCTTCGTGTTTCAGCACTACGCCCTGTTCCGGCACATGGCGGTGCTGGACAATATCGGCTTCGGCCTGAAGGTGCGGCCGCGCCAGACAAGGCCGGACACCGAGGCGATCCGCGCCCGGGCGAAGGAGCTGCTGGCGCTGGTCCAGCTCGAGAAGTTCGGCGACCGCTATCCCGACCAGCTGTCCGGCGGTCAGCGCCAGCGCGTGGCCCTGGCCCGGGCGCTGGCGATCGAGCCGCGCATCCTGCTGCTGGACGAGCCCTTCGGCGCGCTCGACGCCCGGGTGCGCAAGGATCTGCGCCGCTGGCTGCGCGAGCTGCACCAGACGCTGAAGCTGACCACCGTCTTCGTCACCCACGACCAGGAGGAGGCGCTGGAGCTGGCCGACCAGGTGGTGGTGATGGATCACGGCCGGATCGAGCAGATCGGCAGCCCGGCCGAGGTCTATGAGCGGCCGGCCACACCCTTCGTCTACGAGTTCCTGGGCCAGGCCGTGCGCCTGCCCTGCCGGATCGGCCCCGACCGGGTCGATGTCGAGGGCGCGGTGCTGCCGCGCCCGGCCTCCTATGCCGGGCCAGAGGGCGAGGGCGAGATCTTCGTCCGGCCGCACGACCTGCTGCCGCATGACACTGCCGCGGATGCCTTCCCCGTCGCGGTCCGCGCCGTCAACGTCATCGGACCGCTGGTGCGGGTCGAGGCGGTGACGCAGCACGGCGCCATCCCGATCGACCTGGAATGGCACCGGCGCCAGCTTGCCGCCCGCCTGCCTGCCCCGGGCGAGACACTGCGCGTCGCCGCCGCCCAGTTCGGCCTGTTTCCGGCACGCGCGGCCTGACGGTTCTCCGTGGAGTTTCCGATGAAGCGTTCCCTCCTGGCGCTGGCGGTCGCGGCCGGCCTGTTCGGCGGCGGTGCCGCGGCGCAGGCCCAGACCACCATCCTCAACGCCTCCTTCGATGTCGGGCGCGAGCTCTATGCCGACATCAACCCGGCCTTCCAGAGCTACTGGAAGGACAAGGCCGGCCAGGAGGTGACGGTCGAGCAGTCGCATGCCGGCACCTCGAAGCAGGCGCGCTCGATCCTGGAGGGGCTGCAGGCCGATGTCGTGACCTTCAACCAGGCGACCGACATCACGGCGCTGGAGAAGGGCGGCGCGGTCAAGCCGGGCTGGCAGTCGGCCTTCCCGAACGGCGCCTCGCCCTACTATTCCTTCCCCGCCTTCCTGGTGCGGGCCGGCAATCCGAGGGGGATCAAGGACTGGGGCGACCTGGCGCGCGACGACGTGCAGGTCGTGTTCCCCAATCCGAAGACCTCCGGCAACGCCCGCTACACCTATCTCGCCGCCTATGCCTGGGCGCTGAAGGCCTATGGCGGCGACCAGGAGAAGGCCAAGGACTTCGTCAAGACCGTGCTGTCGCACGTCCCGGTGTTCGACACCGGCGGCCGCGGCGCCACCACCACCTTCGTCGAGCGCGAGACCGGCGACGTGCTGATCACCTTCGAGGCCGAGACCCGCGGCATCCAGAAGGAATACGGCGACGAGGGCTTCGAGGTGGTGGTGCCGCCGAGCAGCCTGAAGGCCGATTTCCCGGTGGCGGTGGTCGACCGGGTCGCCGATGCCCGCGGCACGGCGGAGCTGGCCAAGGGCTATCTCGATTTCCTGTACCAGCCGGCGGCGCAGGAGATCCTGGCCGAGCATTTCTACCGCCCGACCCTGGCCGAGATCGCGGCCAAGTATGCCGACCAGTTCCCGGCGGTGACGCTGGCCACGGTCGACGAGGTGTTCGGCGGCTGGGACAAGGTCAATGCCGAGCATTTCGCGTCCGGCGGCATCCTCGACACCGTGTTCGTGAACCGGTGAGCATGACCGCCGCCGCCTTCGCCGCCCCCCGCCCGGCCCGGCGCCGGGTGCTGCCCGGATTCCGGCTGACGCTGGGCTGCACGCTGGTCTACCTGGTGCTGATCGTGCTGCTGCCGCTCGCTGCCCTGGCGCTGAAGGCGGCCAGCCTGTCGCCGGCGGAGTTCCTGGCCATCGTCACCTCACCGCGCGCTCTCGCCAGCTACGAGGTGACGCTCGGCATGGCGCTGGCGGCGACGCTCTTCAACGGCGTCATCGGGCTGCTCTTGGCCTGGGTGCTGGTGCGCTACCGCTTTCCCGGCCGGCGGCTGCTCGACGCCATCGTCGACCTGCCCTTCGCCCTGCCGACCGCGGTGGCGGGCATCGCCCTGACCGCCCTCTTCGCCAGGAACGGCTGGTTCGGCGGCCCCCTGGCGGCGATCGGTATCCCGGTCGCCTACACCCCGCTCGGCATCGCCGTGGCCATGGCCTTCACCAGCCTGCCCTTCGTGGTGCGCAGCGTGCAGCCGGTGCTGGAGGACCTGGACCACGGCGTCGAGGAAGCGGCCCGTACACTGGGCGCCGGCGACTGGTCGACCCTGCGCCATGTCGTCTGGCCGGCGATCCTGCCCGCCTTCCTGGCCGGCTGCAGCCTGGCCTTCGCCCGGTCCCTGGGCGAGTTCGGCGCCGTGATCTTCATCGCCGGCAACCGGCCGATGCAGACCGAGATCGCCGCCCTGCTGGTCTTCATCCGGCTCGAGGAATACGACTACGCCGCCGCGGCGGCGCTGGCGGTGACCATCCTGGCCGCCGCCTTCGTCCTGCTGCTCACCACCAACCTGCTGCAAGCCCGGTTCCTGCGCCATGTCGATCGCCGTTGACAGCGCACTGCCGGCCGCGCAGGCCGCCCCGGCCGGAGCCCGCCCGCTGCGGTCGCCCCGCATCGGCGAGGGGCGCTGGACCCGCCGCATCCTGATCGGCCTCGCCCTGCTCGCCGCCGCGCTGGTGCTGGTGGCGCCGATCGCGGTGATCTTCGCCCAGGCCTTCTCCGCCGGCATCGGCGTCTTCGCCCGCAATATTGGCGAGCGCGAGACGCTGCACGCCATCGGCCTGACCGTGACCACGGCGCTGATCGTGGTGCCGGTCAACACCGTGTTCGGCATCATGGCCGCCTGGGCGATCGCCAAGTTCCAGTTCCGCGGCCGGCGTCTCCTGACCACGCTAGTCGAGATCCCGTTCTCGATCTCGCCGATCGTGGCCGGCGTCGTGTACCTGTTCCTCTACGGCGCCAACGGCCTGTTCGGCCCCTGGCTGCAGGCGCACGACATCCGGATCATGTTCACCCCCGTGGCGATCGTGCTGGTCAGCCTGTTCGTCACCTCGCCCTATGTGGCGCGCGAGCTGATCCCGCTGATGCAGGCGCAGGGGCGCGAGGAGGAGGAAGCGGCGGCGACGCTGGGCGCCAACGGGTTCCAGACCTTCTTCCGCGTCACCCTGCCGAACATCAAATGGGCGCTGCTGTACGGTGTGGTGCTGTGCAACGCCCGGGTGATGGGCGAGTTCGGCGCCGTCTCGGTCGTCTCCGGCCATATCCGCGGCCAGACCAATACGCTGCCGCTGCAGATCGAGCTGCTGTACAACGACTACAATGCCGTCGGCGCCTTCGCCGCGGCCTCGACTTTGGCCCTGCTGGCGCTGGTGACCCTCGCGGCCAAGGCGCTGGTGGAGCGCCACAGCCGCAGGACGGGCCGGCCGGGGCATTGAGGCCGGCCGGTCGGCCTCAGGCCGGCGTCAGCACATGGATGGCGCGGCCGGCGACCAGATCCCTGGTGCGCTCGCCATAGGCGACCATATGCGGGGCGACCGAATGCGCCTTCAGCGCCGCCGGGCTCTCCCACTTCTCAACCACGACGAAGGTGTCGTCGCCGAAACGGTCGGGGCTGCCATCGGCATCCACCGCCGGGCCGTATTCGATGCAGCCCGGCTCGGCATGGACCTCGGGGATGATCTTGCGGAACTCCTCCAGCAGAGCGGCGCGCTTGCCGGGCTTGGCGGTGATCAGGGCGATGACATGGATCACGTCGGGACTCCGTCGTTTTGTCCGATCTTATCGCCCTGAAACGCCCGACCGCCAGCCCCGGCTACGGCCGGACCGCCGTGACCTCGATCTCGACCAGGTAACCGGGATTGGCCAGCGCCGCCACCTGCATGGCCGAGCGGGCCGGCAGGTTCGGCTGCTCCGCCGTGCCATAGAACTGGCGGTAGCCCTCCATGAATCCGGCGAAATCCATCTTGCCCTCCTTGGCCGGGTCGCCGACCAGGAAGACCTGCATCTTCACCACATCGCCGAGGCCGAGACCCAGATCCTTCAGCGTCTTCTCGATCGATTGGAGCACCGCGACGGTCTGGGTCCTGGTGTCGCCATAGGCCGCGACCGTGTTCTTCGCCGCACTGGGATCGGCGACCGGCGGCACCGCGCCGCTGACATAGACGGTGGTCTTGCCGGCTGGGATCTCCACCGCCCGGGCGATGGGAAAATCGGAATTCGGGATCTTGTGGCGGATCACGTCCTGCGCCGCGGCCGGGCCGGCCGCCAGCAGTGCCGCTAGGCCGATGGCCATCATCGTATTGTTCACTGACTTCTCCCCCTCGAGCGTGCGGGTCAGTTGCGGGCGTCGGCCACGTCCTGGGCCGTCACCGGATCCGTGTAGGCGTTGCCGAAATGGGTGCGCAGATAGTTCACCACCGCGGCCACCTGGTCGTCGCTCATCATCTTGCCGATCGGGGGCATCCCCTTCAGGCCGTGAAGCACGACATAGACCGGATAGGCCCCGGCCTCGAGATTCGCGTTCCTGACCAGGGCCGGATAGTGGCCGGCGCCGGCCGCCCCCTGCCCTGCCGTCATGTGACACGCCTGGCAGACATTGGCGAACAGCGCGGCGCCGTCGGTTTCGGCGAAGGTCGCGGCCGGGCTGAGCATCGGCAACGGGGCGTCCTGGGCGCCAGCCACAGCGGGCAGCAGGGCGAACAGGATCGCGGCCGCGGGACGGAGGGTCATGGCGGGGTTCCTCATCGACAGGCGGAAGGCGGTCATGCGGCGATCACCCGGCGGTGCAGCCGCTCGATCGCGTCCAGCGCCGAGAGGATCGCCCCCTCCTGCCAGGCCGGGATGTAGGAGGCGTGCTCGCCGGCCAGCACGATGCGGCCGTCGATCTGGCACAGGTTGTCGTAGTGCTGCGCCCGCGCCTCGTCGGTCCAGTCCCCGGCGCAGCCCAGGGTGAAGGGCACCCGGTGCCAGGCCACGGAGATCCCGGTCTCGAACTCCGTCTCGTATTGCGGATGGATCTGCTTGCCGTATTCGACCGCGCGGCGCACCCTCTCGGCCGGGTCCATGGCGGTGAACTCGTAGGAGTTCGGGCCGTTCCAGCTGTAGGCGCCGAGCAGCACACCCTTGCCGCCGAGATTGTAGCCGGTGCTGGGGTAGGAGATCTGGCGGATCGGCAGGTCGGTGTAGCTGATGCCGCCGTAGATCGCCTCGTCCTCCTCCCAGAAGCGGCGCTTGAACTGCAATCCTACCTTGACCGAGGAGGCGTAAGGCACGGCCTCGATCGCCGCCTGCATCTTCGGCCCGACATTGATCGGGATCTGGCTCAGGACCGTCAGCGGGATGGTGCAGACGCACCAGTCGGCCTTGGCCTGCAGCGCGCTGCCGGGGCTCTTGGTGTCCTCATAGGTCACGGTGACTCCGCCCTCGCCCTGCTGGATGCGGGTCACCTTCGAGTTGCAGCGAATGAGATCGCCAAGCTGCTTGGCGAAAGCTTTGCCGATCATGTCCATGCCGCCGACCGGCTGGAACATGGTGGTCTGGAACTCGTAGAGGGCGAAGCTCTGAAGGCTGCGCCACAGCCGCGAGGAGAGGATGTCGGAGAGGCCGATCGGCTCCCCCGGCACCGGCGCGGCTCCTAGCCCGCCGCCGGCATCCTTGGCGTAGCCGCGGAACTCGGCCGAGATCTCGCCGGCCTTGTAGGCGTAGTCCTTGTCGAGGGCGCCCCAGGACTTCAGCGCCTGCAGCAGGATCTCGCGATCCTCCTTCGACACTGCCTCGTCCAGCTTGCCCTGCTGCGTCGCCTTGGCCAGCAGCTCGGAGACATGGCCCTGGAAGTCGGTCTTGATCTCGCGGATGCGCTGCGGCTTGCCGCCGAAAGCCTTGCTGTTGTGCAGAAAGGCGTTGTGGTTGAGCTGCTGGAACGGCTCCAGCGCCACGCCCAGGCGCCGGCAATAGGCCAGCACGCCGTGGTGATGGTACGGGATGCGCCAAGGACCGGGATTGAGGTACAGCCCCTCGTCGAACTGGCAGGTCTGGGTGGCGCCGCCCAGCTCCGCGTATCGGTCGCCGCCGCGCAGGGTCCAGTTCCGCCCGCCCGGCCGGTCGTTGAACTCCAGCAGCTGGACCTTGTAGCCGGCCTGGCGCAGCTCCAGCGCCGCGGTCAGCCCGGCGAGGCCGGCGCCGAGCACCAGCACCGAGGCGCCCCTGGGGTCTCCGCTGAGATCGACCGGTCCCTTGTAGCCGGACTCCACCGCCAGGCCGAGGCTGGTCATCGCCTGGTACATGGTGGCGCTCCCCGCCGCCATCCCGATCAGCGACAGCAGGCCGCGGCGGCTGACGCCCTCTCCCTGTTCCTCTTCCATCGGTTCTGCCCCTTCGACAGTCGCGGCGGAGCGATCCGGCCGCGGATGACGACAGCAGCAAGAACGATGCCAGAACGGGAAGACCGCGTCTCCGGCGCCGCGGGGGCCGATTGGGTTCCTATCCGGTGCCGAAGCAAGGGGCACCGGATCAGACAAATATTAGGCAGTCTTCAATTCAGGAATTCGCCTTGAATTTTCGGCAAATCAACTAAGGATTCAAGCATTCGTCAGCTCGACCGAGAACTCGGCCGGCTGGCGCAGCGTCTGGTAGACGACGCAGTAGCGCTCGGTCAGCTTCAGCAGGGTGGCGCGCTGCTCTTCTATCAGGTCGCCTTCGACCGCGAAGCGCAGGCGGATGGCGCGGAAGCCGACCGGAGCCTCCTTGGCCACGCCGAGCGTGCCGCGGAAGTCGAGGTCGCCTTCGGCCGAGACCGTGCCGCCGGTGATCGGCAGGTTCAGCGCCGTCGCCACCGCCTTCAGCGTCACCCCGGCGCAGGCCACCAGCGCCTCCAGCAGCATGTCGCCCGAGCACAGCGACAGGCCGTCGCCGCCGGTCGCCGGGTGCAGCCCGGCCTCGGCCAAGGCGCGGCCGGTCTCGACTTTGCAGGTCACCCCCTCCTCGCCCAGCCGGCCCTTGGCGCGCAGGGTGATCAGGGCAGCGTCCGGCGCCTCGCGATACTTGTCCTTCAGCGGCGCCTGCAGGGCGCGCAGCGTCTCGGCATCCATTGTCGTCTCTCAGATCGTGACCGGGACGGCCGAAGCCCGGGCCCCTGCGGCGCCCGCATCGCGGCCGGCCGCCGCGTCGCGCGGCGGCGCCAGCGAGGATAGCACGGCTTCGCGCAGCCGCAGCAGCTCCGGCGCCCCGTCCCGCTCCGCCCGCGGCACCGGCACTGCAACGCGCTGATTGGGAATCTGCTATCTCAAACGGCTGAATTTACGAATATGATCTGTTCATAATAGGCCACTCGACAGCGGGCAGCCGCTTCGGCATAATGAACAAATTGGGAACAAATTTACCGAAATACCATGGACGACCATATCGTCGCCGCCCTGTGGCGCGCCTTCGATGCGCGCGACTGGGCCAGCGCCCTGGGTCTGCTGTCCGATGACTTCGTGGCGGATTGGCCGCAGACCTGCGAGCGCATCCGTGGCGCTGACGCCTTCATCGCCCTGAACGCCAACTACCCCGGCCGCTGGCGCTGCCATCTGCAGGAGCTGATCCCGGCGGGCGAGCGGGCGGTCTCCCGCGTGCTGATCACCAACGGCAACGATATCGTGCATGCGGTCTCGCTGTACCGCCTGCGCGACGGCCAGATCGCGGAGGCGGTGGAGGTGTTCGCGGATGCGGGCGAGCCGCCCTACGACCGCAGCCGCTGGACCGAGCGCTACGACCTGAGGCTGCCGACTGGCTGAGACCACGCTGTGCTCAGCAAGCCACCGTCAGCTCGACATACTCCGCCCGCATCGGGTTATCGCGCGGGGTGACCGAGGTCACCTTGCAGGCCGACACCTGCTCGATCGCCTTGCGTTCGGCGGCGCGGACTTTCGCCCGGGATGGGGCGATCAGGCTCGGGCCTACCAGCCAGGCCCCCCAGCTCGACTCCGTCAGCCGGGTCACGCCGATATCGAGGCCGTTCACCATCACCGTCCGCGACAATACGGCGGGCGGCTCGCTCGGCGGCGGCGGCTTCTGTGCACAGCCGAGAAGCGCCAGCGCAGCAAGCGCCGGGAGACCGTATCTCACCTGAACCCCCACAAGGCCTTTATTCCTTTGTAGGTAGACGATATCAGGTTGTCGCTGAAGGATTCCAGCCGGCACGCGCAAGAATTCGCTCGGCCAGCAGGTGATAGAGGCCGTGCCGCAGCACCAGGCGCGACCCGGCCCAGGCCAGGCCGACCGCCGGGATCAGGATGGCAAGGCCGCGGGCTTCGCCGGTCATCTCGGTCAGCAGCACCAGGGCGGTGACCGGCGAATGGGTGACGCCGGTCAGATAGGCGGCCATGCCGACCAGCATCAGCGATGGCACGAGGTCGGGGCCGACCAGGGGTGCGAAGATCGCGCCGAATCCGGCGCCGACCGACAGCGAGGGCGCGAACAGCCCGCCCGGGATGCCGGCCGAGGAGGCCAGGGCGGTGGCGGCGAACTTGGCCGGGAAGAACCACCAGGCCAGGGTATCGCCGCCCTCGAGGGCGAGGCGCGTCGGCTCGTAGCCGGTGCCGAAGGTGGTGCCGCCGGCGGCGAGACCGATCAGCCCGGCGAGGAGGCCGCAGCTGGCGGCGGCGAGCAGCACCGACCAGCGGCCGAAACGGCCGAACAGAAGCGGCAGCAGCCGGGTCAGCCCCAGGACGCAGCGGCCGAACAGGCCGCCGAGGATCCCGGCCAGCAGCGCGACCAGGAGGAAGATCGGGACCGCCTGCGCCGTGGCGTCCAACGGATGACGACCGAAATAGGTGTAATCGCCGAGCACGGCGATGGCGACGGCGGAGGACAGAAAGATCGCCGCCAGCACCGCCATGCGGTTGCGGATGTCGAAGCCGCCGACCAGCTCCTCCAGCGCGAAGACGATGCCGGCGAGCGGCGTGTTGAAGGCGCCGGCCAGGCCCGCCGCCCCGCCGGCGGTGATCACCCGCCTGAGCCGCGCCGGATTGGCTCGTGGCGTCAGGCGGGCTAGGATCACCGCGCCGACCTGCACGGTCGGCCCCTCGCGTCCGATCGAGGCGCCGCAGGCGAGGCCGACGAGGCAGAGCAGGACCTTGCCGACGCCGGTTCGGGCATTCAGCTGGGTCGGCACGAGCTCCAGCGGCCGGCGCATCGCCGCGATGCATTGCGGGATGCCGCTGCCCGGCGCCGCCGGGAACAGCCGCGACGCCGCGAAGGCGGAGAGGCCGAAGCCGAGGGCGCCGAGGATCGGGGCGAGCCAGAGCCGGCCGTCGGTGATCCAGAAGAAGAGCTGCTGCGCCTCGTCCGCGGCGCGGGCGAAGGCGACGGCCATGCAGCCGACCAGGATGCCGCCGGCGGCGAAACGGCCCATCCGCCGCAGGCGCGGCGGCGACAGCAGACGGCGGAGGGTTCGGAGGGTCAGGTCCGGCGCATCGCCGGCCGGATGCGCCACGGCGGCCGCCGGGCTAGGTCACGCCCCGGCCGGGGCGGGTTCCTTCCCCTCGGGCTGGGCCACCCGGAAGCTCTCGCCGCAGCCGCAGCGATCGACTTCGTTCGGGTTGTTGAATACGAAGCGGGCGCCGAATTCTTCCTGGACGTAGTCCATCTCGGTGCCGAGCAGGAACATGATCGCCGAGGGGTCGATCAGGACGGTCACGCCTTTGCTCTCGACCACGTCCTCGAACTTCTTCCGCTCCTCGGCATACTCCATGAAATAGCTGAGACCGGAGCAGCCGCGGGCCTTGACCCCGACGCGCAGGCCGAGAATCGGCTTGGGCGACTTCGCGATCAGCTCGCGCACGCGGTCGGCGGCGCGGTCGGTCAGCGTAATCGGCGGCGGTAGGGCGCGCATCCTGTTCACCTCTTGTCCTCGACCCACAAGATGGGCCGATCCGGAAAAGACTTCAACGGTCTGCGGCTGCGGGGCAGGCCTGTTCCCCTCCCCGCCTCACTCACATCCCCAGCGCCAGACGGGCATCCTCGCTGGCGCGCTCGATCGACCAGGGCGGGTCCCAGGTCAGGTTGACCTTGGCCTCGGTCACGCCCGGCACGGCCAGCACGCCCTTCTCCACGATCGCCGGCATCGAACCGGCCACCGGGCAGTTCGGCGCGGTCAGGGTCATGTCGATCTCGGCCCTGCCCTCCGGCGACACCTCGATCCGGTAGATCAGCCCTAGCTCGACGATGTTGACCGGCAGCTCCGGGTCGAAGACCAGGGTCAGGTTGTCGAGGATGGCCGCGCGCGTCGCCTCGCTGTCGAGCGGGTACTCGACCTTGGACAGCGGCGTGCGGACATGGATCCAGTCCGGCTCCGGCACGTCCAGCGTGCCGGCGCGCATGAAGTCGTTCAGGCCCAGGCCGTCTTCGGGGAAATAGGCGGGACGGGTCATGATGTCGCCTCCGGCGCGGCCATGTGGCGCCGCGCGATCTCTTTGATCCGTTCGACCATCGCGGCCAGGCCATTGCGGCGGCCGCTGGTCAGATGGGTGTCGAGGCCGAGCCGGTTGAACAGGCCGCGCAGATCCATCGCTGCCACCTCCTCCGGCCGGCGGCCGGAGAACACGCCGGTGACGATGGCGATCAGCCCCTTGACGATGCGGGCATCGCTGTCGCCCTGGAACATGATGCGGTCCGGCGCCTGGTCTTCCGGCCGGGCAATCAGCCAGACCTGACTCTGGCAGCCATCCACCTTGTTGGCCTCGATCCGCTCGGATTCCGGAAACGGCGGTAGGGCATCGCCCAGGCTGATGATGTAGGCGTAGCGCTCCTCCCAGTCGTCGAGGAGGGAGAAGTTCTCCTCCAGCTCTTCCGGGGACAGCCTTGTCTGGGAGGGGGACATCATCACTTCCCGAACAGCTTGACCACCTTGTCCAACGCCTCGGCCATCACATCGATCTCCGCCTTGGTGTTGTAAAGGGCGAAGGAGGCGCGCGCCGTCGCCGGCAGCCCCAGCCGCTCCATCAGCGGCTGGGCACAATGATGGCCGGCCCGCACCGCGACGCCCTGGCGGTCGATGATCGTGCCGATGTCGTGCGGATGGGCGCAGTCCATGGCGAAGGAGATGATCGAGGCGCGCTCCTGCGCCCGGCCGACGATGGTCAGGCCCGGCACGCGCGACAGCCGGTCGACGCCGTAATCCATCAGCTCGCGCTCATGCGCGGCGATGGTGTCGAGCCCGAGCGCGGTGACGTAGTCGATCGCCGCCTTCAGCGCGATCGCCTGGGCGATGGGCGGGGTGCCGGCCTCGAACTTCGCCGGCAGGTCGGCGAAGGTGGTGCCGGCGAAGCTGACCGTGCGGATCATTTCGCCGCCGCCCTGCCAGGGCGGCATCGCCTCCAGCAGCGCCTCACGGCCGTAGAGGATGCCGATGCCGGTCGGGCCGTACAGCTTGTGGCCGGAGAAGGCGAGGAAGTCGCAGCCCAGCGCCTGCACGTCGACCGGCATGTGGGTGACCGCCTGGGCCGCATCCAGCAGCACCTTGGCGCCGACCGCATGCGCCCGCTCGATCACCGCCTTGACCGGGACGATGGTGCCGAGCGCGTTCGACATATAGGTGACCGAGACCAGCCGGGTGCGCGGCGACAGCAGGCGCTCGAACTCCTCGAGCAGGAAGTTGCCGTCGTCGTCGATCGGGGCGACCTTGAGCACCAGCCCCTTCTCCTGCGCCAGCAGCTGCCAGGGCACGATGTTGGAATGGTGCTCCATCACCGAGACGATGATCTCGTCCCCTTCCTTCAGGAAGGCGCGGCCGTAGCTCTGGGCGACCAGGTTGATCGCCTCGGTAGTACCGCGGGTGTAGACAATCTCCTTGATTGAGGCGGCGTTGATGAAGCGCTTCACCGCCTCGCGCGTCGCCTCGAAGGCGTCGGTCGCGGCGCCGCTGAGATAATGCAGGCCGCGATGGACGTTGGCGTATTCTTCCTCATAGACGCGGCTCTCGGCCTCGATCACCGCGCGCGGCTTCTGGGCCGAGGCGGCGTTGTCGAGATAGACCAGCGGCTTGCCGTAGACGGTGCGGGACAGGATCGGGAAATCCGCCCGCACGGCATTCACGTCATAGGCGTTGATGCCACTCGAATGCAGCCGCGTGTCCATCGGCTCTAACCCTCCTGATGCCGTGTGGCGAGCCAGTGCTCGACCGCGGATCCGAATTCCTCACGGATCGCCTCGTCGGCGACCTCCTCCAGCGCCTCGCGCAGGAAGGCCTCGACCAGCATGGCGCGGGCCGCGCGCTCCTCGATGCCGCGGCTGCGCAGGTAGAACAGCGCCTCGGCGTCGATCTCGCCGACCGTGGCGCCGTGGCTGCACTTCACGTCGTCGGCATAGATCTCGAGCTCGGGCTTGCTGTCGATCTCCGCCGTCTTCGACAGCATCAGCGCCCGGTTCAGCTGGTAGCCGTCGGTGCGCTGGGCGTCACGGCGGACGATGATCTTGCCCTGGAACACGCCCCGGCCTTTGCCGTCCAGCACGCCCTTGAACACCTCGCGCGACCGGCAATCCGGCACCGCATGGTCGATCAGCGTGGTGGTATCGATGTGGCGGGTGCCGTCCGCCAGATAGGCGCCGGTGACATGGCCGTTGCCGCCGCGGCCGGTGAAGGTCGCGGTCACCTCGGTCCGCGCTAGGTCGGCGCCGAGGCTGAGCGTAAAGCTGTCATAAGTGGCGTCACGGCCGATCCGGGCGCTGCCGTTCAGCAGGTGCACCGCCCGCAGCCCCTCGCTCTGCCGCCGGTAGTGGCGCAGCCGGGCGGCATCGCCCACCTCGACCTCGACCACCGCATTGGTGAAGTAGCCGGTGCCGTCGGTGCCGTGATAGGCCTCGATCACCGTCGCCTGGCTGTCGGCGCCAGCCAGGATCAGGATGCGCGGGTGGCTGGCCACCGGCACCGCGCCGGGGGCGGCCAGGAAGACCAGGCGGATCGGCGCCTCGATCACCGCCCCGGGGGCGATGCGCAGCACCGCGCCATCCTCGACCAGCGCCGTGTTCAGCTCTACCAGCGGCGTCGCATCCACGGCCCCGGTGAAACGGGATTCCACCTCGGCATCGCCCGCTTCCAGTGCCGCGGCGTAGCCGTCGAGGCGCAGCCCCTTCGGCAGGCTGTCGAGGCGCGACAGCTCCGGCCGCAGCCGGCCGTTGACGAAGACCATGGCCGGGCCCTGCGCCGGCACGAAGCCGCGCAGCGCCTCGGGCAGCACGACATCGGCGGGCGCCGTGGCGCCGTTCAGACCCAGCTTCTCCAGCCGCCGCAGGTCGGTGTATTTCCAGGCCTCCAGCTTGCGCGTCGGCAGGCCCAGACTCTCGAACCGGGCCATGCCCGCCTCACGCCGGCGGGCGACAGCGCTGCGGCCGACGCCGGGCAGCGCCGCGCGGCTGGCGGCGAAACGGTCGCGCTGGGCGGCGACGACGGGCGAGATCGTGATAGCTTCACTCATCGCGGCCTCACGCGGCGGCCGGGACGATGCCGGCGTAGCCCTTCTCCTCCAGCTCCAGCGCCAGCTCCTTGCCGCCGGACCGGACGATCCGTCCGTCGGCCATGATGTGGACGTGGTCGGGGATGATGTGGCTGAGCAGCCGCTGGTAATGGGTGATCACCAGGAAGGCGCGGTCGGGCGAGCGCAGGCTGTTCACGCTCTGCGCCACCACCTTCAGCGCATCGATGTCGAGGCCGCTGTCGGTCTCGTCCATCACCGCCAGGCTGGGCTCGAGCAGCGCCATCTGCAGCGCCTCGTTGCGCTTCTTCTCGCCGCCGGAGAAGCCGACATTGACCGAGCGCTTCAGCATCTCGGCCTCGATGCCGAGGCCCTTGGCCTTCTCGCGCAGCAGCTTGGTGAACTGCATCGGGTCCAGCTCGGGCTCGCCGCGATGCTTGCGATGGGCGTTGTAGGCGGTGCGCAGGAAGGTGACAGTGCCGACGCCGGCGACCTCGAGCGGATACTGGAAGGCCAGGAACAGGCCGGCGCGCGACCGGTCCTCCGGCTCCAGCGCCAGCAGGTCCTCGCCGTTGAAGGTGATCGAGCCCTCGGTGATTTCGTATCCCTCGCGGCCCGCGATGACGTAGCTGAGCGTCGACTTGCCGGAGCCGTTCGGCCCCATGATGGCGTGAATCTCGCCCTTGTTCACCGTGAGCGAGAGCCCCTTGAGGATCTCCTTGCCGTCGACGGCGACGTGCAGGTCCTTGATCTCCAGCATTCCGCGTTCCCTCGCCGCTTCATCGCGGCCTGTCCTCGAAACCATGCGGCCGCGCGACGGCGGCAATCTTGTCACGATCTCGCCGCGCAAGCGCGGCGGGGTCTCAACCGACCGAGCCTTCCAGGCTGATCCCGACCAGCTTCTGCGCCTCGACCGCGAACTCCATCGGCAGCGCCTGCAGCACCTCGCGGCAGAAGCCGTTGACGATCAGGCCCAGCGCCTCTTCCTCGCCGATGCCGCGCTGACGGCAGTAGAACAGCACGTCCTCGCTGACCTTGCTGGTCGTCGCCTCGTGCTCCACCTGCGCCGTCGGGTTGCGGCTCTCGATGTACGGCACCGTGTGGGCGCCGCATTTGTCGCCGATCAAGAGGCTGTCGCACTGAGTGAAGTTGCGCGCGCCCTCGGCGCCCGGCAGGATCCGCACCAGGCCGCGATAGGTGTTGTCCGACCGGCCGGCCGAGATGCCCTTGGAGATGATCCGGGAGCTGGTGTTCTTCCCGATATGGATCATCTTGGTGCCGGTGTCGGCCTGCTGGCGGTTGTTGGTGATCGCCACCGAGTAGAACTCACCGACCGAGTTGTCGCCCTGCAGGATGCAGCTCGGGTACTTCCAGGTGATCGCCGAGCCGGTCTCGACCTGGGTCCAGCTGACCTTCGAGTTCCGGCCGCGGCAGGCGGCGCGCTTGGTGACGAAGTTGTAGATGCCGCCCTTGCCTTCCTCGTCGCCCGGATACCAGTTCTGGACGGTGGAATACTTGATCTCGGCGTCATCCAGCGCCACCAGCTCGACCACCGCAGCGTGCAGCTGGTTCTCGTCGCGCTGCGGCGCGGTGCAGCCCTCGAGATAGGAGACGTAGCTGCCCTCGTCGGCGATGATCAGGGTGCGCTCGAACTGGCCCGTATTCTCCGCATTGATGCGGAAATAGGTCGACAGCTCCATCGGGCAGCGCACGCCCTTGGGGATGTAGACGAACGACCCGTCGGTGAAGACGGCCGAGTTCAGCGTGGCGAAGAAGTTGTCGGAATAGGGCACCACCGAGCCGAGATACTGGCGCACCAGCTCGGGGTACTTCTGCACCGCCTCGGAGATGGAGCAGAAGATCACGCCCTCCTTCTCCAGCGCCTCCTTGAAGGTGGTGGCGACGGACACGCTGTCGAACACGGCGTCGACGGCGACGCCGGCCAGCTTCTCCTGCTCGCGCAGCGGGATGCCCAGCTTCTCGTAGACGGCCAGGATCTCGGGGTCGACCTCGTCCAGGCTGCCGAGCTTGGGCTTCTTCTTCGGCGCGGCGTAGTAATAGGCGTCCTGGTAGTCGATCGGCGGATGGCTGATCCGGGCCCAGTGCGGCTCCTCCATGGTCTGCCACAGCCGGAAAGCTTTCAGCCGCCATTCGAGCAGCCATTCGGGCTCGTTCTTCTTCGCGGAGATGAAGCGGATGGTGTCCTCGGTCAGCCCCTTGGGCGCGGTCTCCGTCTCGATGACCGAGAAGAAGCCGTGCTTGTAGCGGCTGTTCGTGATCTCTTCGACCTGCCGGACCGTCTCCTGGACCGCCGCCATGCCTCGCTCCTCAACCCCTGTGCCGAACCCGATTAACCAACTGGGCTAGTCGGGTACTCCGATGTGGAAGGCCCCAAGGAAGGTCCCTTGGGAGGCCTGTGTAGCCGCCCTTCTTTCGCCATAGATAGGCGTTTCGTCGGCGAATGCCAGCGAAAACCCGACTCAGAGAGTCGTTCTCAGCCGCGCTCCGCTGGACCCCGGCATGCGGACCGCTCATGGCGGTCCGAGCCGCGGCCATTCACCGTTCACATCATGTTGTTGGTGCCGGCGGGCAGCCGCACCGTCAACCCGTCGAGTTCGTCGCTCATGATGATCTGGCAGCCGAGGCGCGAGGTCTTGGTCAGGCCCCAGGCGAGGTCGAGCATGTCCTCCTCATCCTCGCGCGCCGGCAGGAGCTTTTCGTACCATTCCGGCTCGACGATCACATGGCAGGTCGAACAGGCCAGCGAGCCTTCGCAGGCGCCTTCCAGATCGACGTCGTATTTGTGCGCTATCTCCATGATCGACAGCCCTGCGGGGGCGTCGATCTCGCGCCGGTTCCCGTCCGGCTCGATGAAGATGATCCTGGGCATTCCGGACCCGTGCTCCTGCTCGAAACGAGGTGTTCTACGCAAGCCCGGAAAAAGGGGCAACCTGCGAACGCTCATGCCCGCTCTCAGGCGACCGCACGGCTGCGCCTCCGCCGGGCGAGGTCGGTCCAGGCGGCGACGCAGCGGTCGATCGCGGCGGCGTCGGTCGTCGGTCCCAGGCTGATCCGGATCGCGCTCTCGGCCAGGTCGGCCGGCAGCCCCATCGCCTCCAGCACATGGCTGCGACGGACCTTGCCCGAGCTGCAGGCCGAGCCGGCGCTGACCGCAACCCCGGCCAGGTCGAGCGCCGCGACCTGGGTCTCGGCGGCCACGCCGGGCATGGCGACGCAGCTCGTGTTCGCGACGCGCGGCGCACCGGCGCCGAGGACGACGGCTCCAGCGTCAACAAGCCGCGCCTCCAACTCGTCGCGCAGAGCCACGATCCGCGGCTGGTCGGCGCGGTCGGCCACGGCGGCCGCCACGGCGCCGAAGCCGGCAATGCCGGCGACATTCTCCGTCCCGGCGCGGCGCCTTCCCTCCTGCGCGCCGCCGCGCAGCAGCGGCGCCAGCGGCAGCCCGTCGCGCAGGACCAGAGCGCCGATGCCCTGCGGCCCGCCCAGCTTGTGGGCAGAGAGGCTGAGCGCATCGACCTCGGCCCCGACCGCAGGCAGCGCGATCCGCCCGGCGGCCTGGACCGCATCGCAATGCACCAGCGCGCCGTGGCGGCGGGCGACCGAAGCAGCCTCCGCCACCGGCTGGATCACGCCGGTCTCGTTGTTCACCGCCATGATCGAGACGACCGCAGGCTCAGGATCGGCCGCCAGCATCCGCTCGAGTTCATCGAGGTCGACCCGCCCGTCGCCGCCGACCGGGATGCGCTCCGTGGCCCAGGCCAGGGCGCTATCATGCTCGATGGCGGAGGTCAGGACGCGGCGTCGGCCGGGCCCGGTCAGCGCCAGGGCGTTGGCCTCGGTGGCACCGCCGGTGAAGACGATCTGGGCCGGCGCCACGCCGGCCAGGGCCGCGACCCGGGCACGGCTGGTCTCGACCAGGCGCCGGGCCTCGCGGCCGAAGCGGTGCACCGAGGACGGGTTGCCGACGATCTCCAGCGCCGCAAGCATGGCGTCGCGCGCCTCCGGCCGCAGCGGCGCGGTGGCGTTGTGGTCGAGATAGACGGGGGTCACGGCGCGCGCCTCATTCGGCGGCGACGGTCACGCCCTGCCCGGCGGGGAACAGATGGCTGGAGCCGAGGATCCGGCGATTGATCACGTCCTCGACCGTGACCGAGGACAGGTACAGATGGATTTGGTTGCCCAGCTCCTCCCACAGGTCGTGGGTCAGGCAGCGGCTCTTGTCGCTGTGGCAGCCGAGCGGGCTGTGCTTGTCGCAGCGGGTGGCCTGGATCGGCTCGTCCACCGCGAAGATGATGTCGGAGATCCGCACCATGCCGCAGGGCCGGGCCATGAGATAGCCGCCGCCGGGCCCGCGCACGCTGCGGACGAGGCCGCCGCGGCGCAGCTTGGCGAAGAGCTGCTCCAGATACGGCAAGGAGATTTCCTGGCGGAGGGCGATGTCGGCGAGCGCCACCGGGCCGTCGGCACCGTGCCGCGCCAGGTCGACCATCGCCATGACGGCGTAGCGTCCCTTGGTGCTCAAACGCATCTTCTGCGCCCCCAACGGCCCGGCCTGCCCGCCGGACCGGAATTGCAACTGCTGCCCGCACCGCGGACCGAATGCCGGACACCTCCGGCGGCCCAGCCTGCGGCGCCATCCGCGATCCTCATCCTTGCCCAACCGGCGTGCTTCGATCATCGCGAAGACGCTTGAACACGAAGCCCGTCCCGATGCTATACGAACATTTCGCGTGGATCGTGTGGACGGCGGTGGCCGGCACGGTCCGCGCCATGGCAGGGTGAGTGACCGCTCAAAGAGTGACCGCTTAGATATAGATATCCGAGTGTCATGGTCAAGAAAGCCGCCCCCACGCGCCGCCCGTCGGCATCGCCGGATGCGGTGCCGACGATCTGGTCCGCCCCGTCGCAACTTCGAGGAGCTTAACGGCCGATGCCGGATGTCATCTTCAACGGATCCGAGGGACGCCTCGAAGGCCGTTACACCCCGAGCAAGCGCACCAACGCGCCGATCGCGCTCCTCCTGCATCCGGACCCGCTGGGCGGCGGGACGATGTTCAACAAGGTGGTGCACACGCTGTACCAGGCGTTCAAGAAGCACGAATTCACCGTGCTGCGCTTCAACTTCCGCGGCGTCGGCCGCAGCCAGGGCGTGCATGATCGCGGCGAGGGCGAGCTGTCGGACGCCGCCTCGGCGCTGGACTGGCTGCAGGCGCTGAACCCGAACGCCGAGGCCTGCTGGGTCGGCGGCTTCTCCTTCGGCGCCTGGATCGGCATGCAGCTCCTGATGCGCCGGCCGGAGATCGACGGCTTCATCTCGGTGTCGCCGCCGGCGAACAAATACGATTTCACCTTCCTGGCGCCCTGCCCGTCCTCCGGCCTGATCATCCAGGGCGACAAGGACGACGTGGTGCCGCATGATGCGGTGCAGAAGCTGGTCAACAAGCTGTCGCAGCAGAAGGACATCAAGATCGACTACCGGGTGATCCCGGGGGCGAACCACTATTTCACGCTGCACAACGACCAGCTGCTGGCGCATATGGACGACTATCTGAGCAAGATGGTGAAGCTGGCGCCGCAGCAGCCTGCGGACTGAACCGCAGCCTCGCGGCCGGACAGGGGAGGACGCCGTGGCGACAACCGGGCCCGAGACGCCGAACGCCGACCAGATCGCCTATTGGAACGAGACCGTCGGGCCGACCTGGGTCGAGCTGCGCGAGCCGATCGACCGCCTGACCGCCCCGATCGGCCAGCGCGCGATCGAGGTGCTGGCACCGCAGGCGGGCGAGCGTCTGATCGATATCGGCTGCGGCTGCGGCGGCAGCACGCTGGAGCTGGCACGGCGCGTCGGCCCCGAGGGCGAGGTGCTCGGCGTCGACATCTCGGCCCCCATGCTCGAGGTCGCGCGGCAGCGTGCGGCCGAGGCCAGCGTGGTCAGTGCGCGCTTCCTGGAGGCTGACGCCCAGACCGCCGGGTTCGAGCCCAGCCACTTCGACGGGCTGTTCTCCCGCTTCGGCACGATGTTCTTCGCCGATCCGGTCGCCGCCTTCGCCAATCTGCACCGCGCGCTCAAGCCGGATGGCCGCCTCGCCTTCGTCTGCTGGCGGCCCTTGGCCGAGAACACCTGGGCGACCGTGCCGCTGACAGCGGCGCTGCGCCACCTGCCGCCACCCGAGCCGCCCGCCCCGGGCGCGCCGGGCCCGTTCTCGCTGGCCGATCCCGACCGGATCCGCGACATCCTGGGCCGCGCCGGCTTCACCCGGATCGACACCACACCCCTCGACACCAAGATCGGGGCCGGCGATCTCGACCAGATGCTGTTCCTGGCGCTGCGGATGGGCCCGCTGGGCGCCCTGCTGCGCGAGAATCCGGACAAGCGGGACGTCGTCGCCACGACCGTCCGCGAGGCGCTCGCGCCCTACGCAACGGCGGAGGGCGTGCGGCTCGACGCGGCGAACTGGATCGTCACTGCCAGGGCCTGACCCGCCGGCGAAACCGGGGAGCGTGGGAAGTTCGATTTGAGGCGGGGGCGGCCGGCGTGGTACAGCCCTGCTCCCGACCTTCCGATCGACAGTATCATCATGACCGGTTTCCGCTCCGACTTCCTGCGCACCCTCGAAGCGCGCGGCTTCATCCATCAGGTGACGGATGCCGAGGGCCTGGATGCCCTGGCGGCCAAGGGACCGGTCACGGCCTATATCGGCTACGACGCCACGGCGGACAGCCTGCATGTCGGGCATCTGGTCCAGATCATGATGCTGCGCTGGCTTCAGAAGACCGGCGGCCGGCCGATCGCGCTGATGGGCGGCGGCACCACCAAGATCGGCGACCCGTCCTTCCGCGACGACCAGCGGCCGCTGCTCGACGACGCCACGATCGCGGCCAATATCGCCTCGATCCGCCGGGCGTTCGCGCGCTTCCTCGATTTCGAGCACGGCGCGATCATGGCCAACAACGCCGACTGGCTGGACGGGCTGGCCTATATCCCGTTCCTGCGCGAGATCGGGCGGCACTTCACCATCAACCGCATGCTGACCTTCGATTCGGTGAAGCTGCGGCTGGACCGCGAGCAGCCGCTGACCTTCCTCGAATTCAACTACATGATCCTGCAGGGCTACGACTTCCTGGAGCTGTCGCGGCGCTACGACTGCGTGCTGCAGATGGGCGGGTCGGACCAGTGGGGCAACATCGTCAACGGCATCGACCTGGCGCGCCGCATCGCCGGGCGCGAGCTGTACGGCCTGACCTCGCCGCTGCTCACCACCGCCTCCGGCGCCAAGATGGGCAAGACCGCGGCCGGCGCCGTCTGGCTGAACGAGGACAGGTTGCCGGTCTACGATTACTGGCAGTACTGGCGGAACACCGAGGACGCCGATGTCGGCCGCTTCCTGAAGCTGTTCACCGAGCTGCCGCTGGACGAGATCGAGCGGCTGGCGGCGCTGGGCGGGGCCGAGATCAACGAGGCCAAGAAGATCCTGGCGACCGAGGCGACCGCGCTGCTGCACGGCCGCACCAAGGCGGAGGCGGCGGCCGAGACCGCCCGCCAAGCCTTCGAGCAGGGCGTGTCGGCCGAGGGCTTGCCCTCGATCGAGGTGCCGCGGACCGAGCTGGCGGCAGGCATCCAGGCCTTCCGGCTGTTCGCCCGGGCCGGCCTGGCGACCTCGAACGGCGAGGCGCGGCGGCTGATCCAGGGCGGCGGCGGCCGCGTCAACGACGTCGCCATCGCCGATCCGGAGCAGCCGATCGGCGATGGCGACATCGGCGCCGACGGCGTGATCAAGCTGTCCGCCGGCCGCAAGAAGCACGCGCTGGTGCGGCCGGCCTGAGGGCAGGTTCCGCAATGGGAGCAAAGCGCTGCCATTGCGGGGGATCACAGCTCCGGGCAGCATGACCTCCTCTCGCCCGCGCCGCGAAGACCGCGCGGCCAGTCAGACAGGAGGGCATGATGATCCGGCATGCATGGGCATGGTTGGCGGTGGCGGCCTGCGCGCTGGGCGCGGCCGCAGCACAGGCCGCGTCGCCGCCCGCGGTCGAGGCGCCCGACGGCATGGTGGTGTCGTCGCAGCACCTCGCCTCCGAGGCCGGGGCCGAGATCTTGCGGGCTGGCGGCAACGCCGTCGATGCCGCGGTCGCCGTCGGCTACGCCCAGGCGGTGACCAACCCCTGCTGCGCCAATATCGGCGGCGGCGGCTTCATGGTCATCCACCTGGCCAAGGACAGCCGCGACACCTTCCTGAACTTCCGCGAGACCGCGCCGGCGGCCGCGACCAAGACGATGTATCTCGACGCCCAGGGCAACCCGATCAAGGGCGCCAGCCTGTACGGCTATCTCGCGGTCGGCGTGCCCGGCAGCGTGCTGGGCCTCGACACCGCACTGCAGCGCTACGGCACCCTGCCGCGCGAGACCGTGATGGCGCCGGCCATCAAGCTGGCGCGCGAGGGCTTCGTCCTGACCCGCGGCGACACCGACATCCTCGACGCGGGCGCCGCCCTGCTGAAGAAGGACCCGGTGGCGGCGAACATCTTCTTCCGCCCCGACGGCTCGGCCCTGCAGCCCGGCGACCGGCTGGTGCAGACGGACCTGGCCAACACGCTGGAGGCGATCGCCAAGGGCGGGCCCGATGCCTTCTACAAGGGCGCCATCGCGCAGAAGGTCGCGGCGGCGATGCAGGCCAATGGCGGCATCATCACGGCGCAGGACTTCGCCAATTACACCGTGACCGAGACGGATCCCGTCACCTGCAGCTATCGCGGCTATGTCTTCGTCTCTGCGCCGCCGCCCTCCTCCGGCGGCACGACGATGTGCGAGATCCTGAACATCCTCGAGGGCTACGACCTGAAGGCGCTGGGCTGGCACTCCGCCGCCGGGGTTCATCTGATGGTCGAGGCGATGCGCCACGCCTATATGGACCGCAACACCTATCTCGGCGATCCCGCCTTCGTGAAGAACCCGCTCGACCGGCTGCTGAGCAAGGACTACGCGGCGCAGATCCGAGCCAAAATCCTGCCCGACAAGGCGACGCCGTCGAAGGAGGTGCAGCCCGGCATGCCGCCGCACGAGAAGCCGGAGACGACGCACTACTCGGTGGTCGACAAGGACGGCAACGCGGTCTCGGTCACCTACACCATCAACGGGCTGTTCGGCGCCGGGGTGATCGCGCCCGGCACCGGCTTCCTGCTGAACGACGAGATGGACGATTTCACCGTCAAGCCCGGCGTGCCGAACCTGTTCGGCCTGGTGCAGGGCGAAGCCAACGCGATTGCGCCCGGCAAGCGGCCCCTGTCCTCGATGGCGCCGACGCTGGTGACCAGGGACGGTCAGATCGTGTTGGTGCTGGGCAGCCCCGGCGGGGGGCGCATCATCACCATCACGCTGCAGGCGGCGCTCAATATGATCGATTTCGGCATGCAGCCGCAGGAGGCGGTGGACGCACCGCGCATCCACCACCAGTGGCTGCCGGACGAGATCTTCGCCGAGCCCTACGCCCTGTCGCCCGACACGGTGAAGCTCTTGGAGCAGATGGGCCACAAGGTGACGGTGCAGTCGCCCTGGGGCGCGGCCGAGCTGATCGCCCTGCAGCCCTCGGCCGCGACGGCGGGTGCCACCACCGCCTCCTCCGGCAACGACCGGGCCTTCGGCGGCAAGATGCGGCCCGGCTTCGTCTACGGCGCCAACGACAACCGCCGTCCGGCCGGGCTGGCGGTCGGGGAATAGCTATCGGCTACCGCGGTCGCCTGGCGGGCGCTGTGGCCGCGGCTGTGCCGGCGGCCGCGGTGCGGCGCCGTCCGCCGACGGCGTCTCCTCGAAGAATAGCCGGCGCAGGAAGCCGGGCGCCAGCACCGACAGCGGATTGACCGAGACCGAAGGATCGGCGAAGGAGCCGCGGATCGTGTAGGTGAAGGCGAACAGCCCGCCGCCCTCGCCGCCCGTGAGGATGTCGCCGATCAGCGGGATCGAGCTGATCACGCTGTTGATGTGATAGATCGGCACGATGGTGCCGGCGAGGTCGATGGTCTCCGCCCTGAGGTCGAGCACGCCGTCGAAGGCCATCCCCAGGTCGCCGCCCGCCCCCCGCCCCTGTTTCAGCGTGACCCGCCGCTGGGCCGCGGCGTAGGTGAAGTCGGCGTCGAGCCGGTTGAAGGTCAGCCCGCTGGTGCCGAACAGGTCCTGCAGGCCGGAGGGCGAGGTGGCGGCCAGGAGCCGCGCCATGCCCGGCGCGTCGTGCAGCACGAAACCACGGGCGTCGAGCCGGCCGTCGATTGCGCCGGTGACGCCGTTCCGCGTGCCGGTGGCCAGCAGGCTGCCGCCGGTGATGTTCTCGGCAATGTCGAGCACGCGCAGAGCCTCGCCCGCATCCTCGCTGCGCAGGGTCAGGATCTGCCGGTCCGGCTGGCCCTGCTGCGGCGTCAGCCGCAAGTCGATCGGCCGCCCGCCCGGCAGCTGCGCCGCCAGGGTCACGTCCTGCAGGTTGGTGGTGCGTCCGATCGCCCGCCCATGCACCGACCGCAGCGACCGGTTGTCCCCGAACGACAGCTCCCCGACGTCGAAGGTGGCGTCGATCCGCGGGCCGGGCGCCGGGTCGGCCGCGGATCCGGCGCTCGATCCGTCGGGCCGGCTGCCGCCCTGCCCCGCCGCGGCGCGCCGCTGCTCCAGGATGCCGGAGACGTCGAGATGCGCGCCGCTGAGCGCCAGGCGATAGCTGTCCGGCCCCAGCACCTCGATCTGCCCCTTGATGTCGTTCGGCCCCAGCCGGAACGAGGCGATGGAGAGCTGCGCCAGCGATCCGTCGCGGGTGAAATCGGCGCTGCCGGAGGCGGTGATGTCGCCACCCGAGACGTTGAACTGCGAGACCTTGGTGACGCGGTTGCCGGCGAGGGCTAGGCTGACCGTCGCATTCGCCCTGCCGCCCGTCGGCTTGACCCAGCCGATCGGGTCGATCGCGATCCGGGCGTCGGTGAGGTCGAGCTTGGCCTCGAGCGTCGCCGCCCCGCCGGAGCGCCTGGCGTAGTCGAGATCGGCGCCGACGGTGCCGCCGACCGGCTCGAATTCGGGCAGGCGCAGCGCCGCCCGCGCCTCCGCGTTCAAAGTCGCCTGGGCGGAGAGCCTGGTCTCGACCGCCGAATCGTCGAACGCCTCGCGCCAGGAGAAGGTGACCGGCACCGCGTTCACCTGCCCCTTGCCCTGCAGCGTCATACCGGATTTGTCGAGCGTCAGCCTGGCGTCGGTGCCGGTCAGGTCATAGCCCGGTTTGGCGGCGGCGATGCCGACATTGCTGAGCGTGCCCTCCACGGCCATGCGGACGGCCTCGAACGGCAGGTCGGCCAGCAGCGAGAAGCCGAAGCGCAACCGTGCCGACGCCCGGCCCGACATGCGGTCGGGCACGAGATCCATCTTCCGGGCATAGCCGAGCCGAGGTTCGTCGAGCACCGACATGATCGCCTTCACCGGCCCCTCGACCCGGGCGTCGATCTCGATCACCTGGTCGCGCAGGTCGAGGCCGGTGATGGTGATCTCGGAGGGCTGCACCTCGATGTCCCGCAGCCGCCCGCCGGCCGTGGCGATGCGCATGGTCGACTGGTTGAAGCTGGCCGCGGCGTTGAGGCCGGTGATCGGCGGCAGCCCGTCGAAATAGTGCACTGTCACATCGCGCGCCTGGATGGTGCCGTCGGCCGCCACCAGGGTCACCGCCTCAGGATCTGAGATGGGCGCCCGCGCATGCAGGCTGAACTCGGTGCGGTCGATCACGCCGTCGCGGAGATTGGTGGTGATCCAGGCGCGGGCGCCGCTGGGCAGGCCGGGGGGCCAGAGGCTGTCCAGCAGGTCGACCGGCACGCCGGCGACGGTCCCGGCCGTCACCAGCTCGATGGTGTCGCCGACCGCGTCGACCTGGGCGGACAGGGAGATCTTCGGCCCGCCGAAATCGATGCTGAAGTCGTCGAGCGTCAGCCGCCGCTTCGGCAGGTCGACGGTGCCCGATAGGCTGGTTCGGGCGGCGCTGAACGGTGCGGTCCACAGGGGCGGCAGCCGGAGCGTCGTGTTCATGCTGGTCAGCGAGAATCGCCCGGCCGTCGGCTGGAAGCGGGAGTCGAAATCGGCTTCGAGCCGGCCGGACACCGGGCTTTCGATCGCCTCCAGCGGCGCCAGAACCGGCGAAATCCGGGTCAGCGCCGCCGGAACCACATTGGCGAAGGTCACGGTCGCCCGGCCGCCGCGGCTGGCCCGCAGATAGTGGATCTCGGCGCCGAACTGCGCCGTGCCGCCACCGGAGACGACGGCGAGCGATGCCCGGCCGTCGACGCCGGTCGGGGTCCGGCGAAGGTCGGCCGAGGCCTTGGGCGCGAGCCAGCTTCGCCCCAGCAGGCGGTCGTCGATGCGGACGCTGCCGTCGACCAGGGTGAGGCGGGTGAGCGACGCGATCGGGCTGTCCTCGCTGCCGATCCGAGCGTCCAGCGCGGCCAGCAGGTCCTTGACCACGTCGCGGGTCGGCGCGCCCTCGGCCGGGGTCGAGGCCCCACCCTCCCCGCTCTCGCTCGCCTCCAGGCCGAAGCTGAACTCGCCCGCCTCGGTCCGCGTCACCCGCAGATGCGGCCGGATCAGGTCGATCCGTGACGGCGCCACCACCCCGCGCAGCAGCTTCGGCATGCTGACATTGGCCGAGCTCTCCGGGACGATCGCGATCAGCGCCCCATCCTTCTGCCGCACCCGCACGTTGCGCGCCGCCAGCACCACCGGCCGGTCGAACCCCTCCCAGCGCAGCGCGAGCGCGCCGATCTCGACCGAGGCTTCGTTGTCGGAGATCGCCTGCTCGACATAGGGGGTGAGGAAATCGATCTCCATCGGCCCCGAGGAGAGCCGCCAGGCCAGCACGACGGCGGCGAGGGCGACGCCGGCGACCGCCAGCCCGACGATCTCGGCCAGGATCTTCAGCGCCCTCATCCCGAACGTTTCACCCTTGCTTGACCCGTCCCCGCAGGACCCCGATGCTGCGCCCGCACCTTAGGCAGTTGGACAGCGCGATGCCACGTTCCCAAACCAATGGGGCCGAAACCGATTTGACCGATGCCATCTGGCCTCGCGCGGGCGATCCTGACCGTGCCCGGCGCGGAGTCGAACGGTGGCTTGAACGCGCGACCGAGGAATCCGATCCCGAGCTTCGCGATTTCATCACGGCGCTGCCCTTGGATCAGCAGGGGCGCGCTCTGCTGGAGGCCGTGTTCGGCGGCAGCCCCTATCTGACCGAGCTGGCGCTGCGGACCCCGGCGACCATCCGGCGCTTCCTCGCCGACGGCCCCGACGCCGCGGTCACGGCGGAGCTGGCGGCCCTGCGCGCCGACACCACCGCCGAGGCCGACACCACCCGTCTGATGCAGGGCTTCCGCCTGGCCAAGCGGCGCGTCGCCCTGCTGATCGCGCTGGCCGATATCGGCGGGCTGTGGCCGCTGGAGCGGGTGACCGGCGCCCTCTCCGACCTCGCCGAGACGACTCTCGACCTTGCCGTCGCCCATCTCTTGGCCCGCGCCGCAGCGCGCGGCCTCTTGCGCCCCGAGGCCGTGGCGGCACCGGACGCATCCGGGCTGATCGTGCTGGGCATGGGCAAGCTGGGCGCGCGCGAGCTGAACTACTCCAGCGACGTCGACCTGATCATCCTCTACGACGCCGACAAGGTGCCGACCGACCGGCCGGACGACCTGGGCCAGGCCTTCACCCGTATGGCCCGCGATCTGGTGCGGATCATGGAGGAGCGAACGGTCGATGGCTACGTCTTCCGCACCGATCTGCGGCTGCGGCCGGATCCTGGGGCGACGCCGCCCGCAGTGTCGCTGGCGGCGGCCGAGAGCTACTACACCAGCCTGGCGCAGAGCTGGGAGCGCGCGGCGATGATCAAGGCCCGGCCGGTGGCGGGCGACCGCGCCGCCGGCGAGGATTTCCTCGACTTCCTGACGCCCTTCGTCTGGCGCCGCAGCCTCGACTTCGCGGCGATCCAGGACATCCACGCGATCAAGCGGCAGATCCACCACCATCACGGCCACGGCGTCGTCGCCATCGAGGGCCACGACCTGAAGCTGGGCCGCGGCGGCATCCGCGAGATCGAGTTCTTCGTGCAGATGCAGCAGCTGATCTTCGGCGGCCGGGAGCCCCGGCTGCGCCTGCGCGGCACAGTGGCCGGGCTGGAAGCGCTGGCCGAGGCCGCGCGGGTCGACCGCGGCACCGCCGCCAGCCTGGCCGAATGCTACCGCTTCCTGCGCCGGGTCGAGCATCGCATCCAGATGCTGGAGGACCACCAGACCCACGCCCTGCCGGAGGATCCCCGCGAGGTCGACGCGCTGGGCCGGTTCCTCGGCTTCCCGGACCCGGCCGCCTTCCGCACCACGCTGACCGACACGCTGCGGCTGGTCGAGGGCCGCTATGCCGAGCTGTTTCAGGAGGAGCGGCCGCCGGCAGGCGCGGTCACCCTGGTCTTCGCCGGCGTCGACGACCATCCCGGCACGGTCGAGACGCTGCAGCGGCTGGGCTTCGCCCGCCCCTCGGAGGCGATCGGCGTGGTGCGCGGCTGGCTGCACGGCCGCTACCGCGCGCTGCGCAGCGAGCGGGCGCGCGGCCTGATCACCGGCTTGGTGCCGCGGCTGCTGGCGATCATCGGTGGCACCGCCGACCCCGATGCGACGCTGCAGCGGCTGGACGGATTCCTGGCCCGGCTGCCGGCCGGCGTGCAGCTCTTCTCCTTGTTTAACGTCAATCCGGATCTCCTTGATCTTCTTATCGATATACTCGGTTTCGGCGGCCGGATCGCGGATTATCTGACGGCCCATGCCGGCCAGCTGGAGGCGGTGCTGGCGCCGGGTTTCTTCAGAACCTTGCCGGGGCGGGAGCAGTTGGAGGAACGGCTGAGCGCGGAGCTGGCGACGGCGCGCGACTTCGAGGACACTCTCGACCTGCTTCGGCGCTGGACCAACGACCAGCGCTTCCGCGCCGCGGTGCATATCCTGCGCCGGCTGTCGGAGACGCCGTCCTGCGCCGCCTTCCTGTCCGACGTCACCGAGGTGGCGCTGCAGGCGCTGGTGCCGCGGGTGGAGGCGGAGTTCGCGCGGCGGCACGGCCGCTTCCCTGAGGGCGGGCTGGCCCTGCTCGCCCTCGGCAAGCTCGGCGGCCGCGAGATGACCATCCGCTCCGATCTCGACCTGATCATGATCCACGACGCCGGCGTCGAGCAGATGTCGGACGGCGACAAGCCGATCGGGCCGATGGTCTACTACACCCGGCTGATCCAGCGCCTGGTTTCGGCGATCACCGCGCCGACGGCACAGGGCGCGCTGTTCGAGGTCGACATGCGGCTCCGGCCCTCCGGCAATGCCGGGCCGCTGGCGACCAGCCTGGAGGCCTTCACCGCCTATCAGCGCAGCGACGCCTGGACCTGGGAGCACATGGCCCTGACCCGGGCCCGGGTGATCCACGCATCCGGGCCGCTGCGCGCGCGGATCGAGGCCGAGATCCGGGCCGTGCTGTGCCTTCCGCGCGATCCGGACAAGCTGCGGCGCGACATCGCCGAAATGCGCGGCCGGATGGCGCGCCAGCGCGACACCGCCGATATCTGGAACATCAAGCATTTTCGCGGCGGGCTGGTCGATATCGAGTTCATCGCCCAGTATCTGCAGCTGCGGCACGCCGCCGACCACCCGCAGATCCTGCATCAGGCCACGGCAGAGGTGCTGCGCCGCGCCGCCGCGGCCGGCCTGCTGCCCGCGGCGGAGGCGGAGGCGCTGCTGCGGGCGCTGGCGACCTGGCAGCGGGTGCAGGCCTTCCTGCGCTTCGCCGTCGAGGACAGGTTCGACCCGGCCGGGGCCTCCGACGCCATGATCCGCGGCCTGCTCCGTGCCGTCGGCGAGGATGCCGCAGCCCCGCCGGAAGACCTCGACGCAGCCGCGGCGGGGATGCGGCGGCAGGCGGCCGAGGTGATGGCAGTGTTCGACCGCCTGATCGGGGCGCCGCCCCTTGCCCCCGAGGCGGCGGCGTCTTAGGCAGAGCGCAGCGAACCGCGTCTGGAGAGACCAGAATGACCGTCGAGATCGGCAAGCCCGCCCCGGATTTCACCCTGCCCAAGGCGGGCGGCGGGACCGTCTCGCTGTCGGCTCTGCGGGGCCGGAAGGTGATCGTCTATTTCTATCCGAAGGCCGATACCTCCGGCTGCACCAAGGAGGCCTGCGGCTTCAACGACGCGCTGCCGGAATTCGAGCACGTCGACGCCACGGTGATCGGCATCTCCAAGGACCCGGTGCCGGCGCTGGAGCGTTTCGCCGCGAAATACGGCCTCACCTTCACCCTGGCCTCGGCCAAGGACGACGACACGGTCGAGCGCTACGGCGCCTGGGTCGAGAAGTCGATGTACGGCCGGAAATACATGGGCATCGATCGCTCGACCGTGCTGGTCGACGAACAGGGCATCGTCCGAGGCCTGTGGCGCGGCGTCCGGGTGCCCGGCCATGTCGAGGCGGTGCTGGCCGCGACCAAGGGTCAGCAGGACTAACCGGCCTCCCGCGCCAGGAAATCGATGACGGCGCGGACGGCCGGCAGTTGCCCGCGCCGGTGGGGCGTCAGAATCGTCGTCGAGACCGTGCCGGCCTCCCATTCCGGCAGCACCGGCACCAGCCTCCCCTCCGCCCGAGCCGCGGCGGTTATGGCTTCGGGCAGGCAGGCGATCCCCAGCCCAGCGGCGGCCGCCTTCAGCAGCACCACGGATTCGTCGGCCACGAAGCTCGGCACCGGCGCGACCTGCGCTTCGCGGCCGTCCCGATGGCGCAGCCGCCAGACCGTGGCCGTGGGCCCGGTCAGCAGACCGTCATGCTCCTTCAGATCCTCCGGCTCCTGCGGCGTGCCGCGGCGCGCCAGAGTGTCCGGCGCCGCCACCAGGGTGATCCGCTCGACCTTCATCCGCCGCTGCACCAGCTCCGAATCCGGCAGCGGGGTGAAATGGCTGCGCACCGCGATGTCGAAGCCCTCCTGCACCAGGTCGACGAAGCGGTCGGTGACGTGGAGCTGCAGCCGGATCTTCGGATAGGCCCGGGCGAGCTCTGGCAGACGCTCGGCGAGCTGGAACTGAGCTGTCGGCACCGAGGCGGTGATCCTGACGGTCCCGCTCGGCTCGGCCAGGCGGCGGCGGACGACGCCTTCGGCCGCCTCCGCCTCGATCATGGCGGCGCGGGCATGGTCGTAGAAGTCGCGTCCGAGCTCGGTCAGCACGAAGCTGCGCGACGTGCGGTGGATCAGCCGGGCGCCGAGCCCCGCCTCCAGCTCCGCGACGCGCTTGCTGATGGTCGATTTCGGCAGCCCCAGCCGCCGCCCCGCCGCGGCGAAGCCACCGCTGTCCACCGCCCGGACGAACAGCGTCAGGTCATTGAGATTGAGCACGACCATCGTCCATATCCGTGGACCTTGAGTTCACATCAGCACGGCTACAGCCCCGAAGTCCACATGAGCATCTTCCCGTCGTGACCAAAAGACGAGGGACCCCATATGGAACCGATCCTCTTCTACGGCGTGCCGTCGGGCTGCTCCTTCGGCTCGATCGTGGCGCTGGAATGGCTCGGCGAGCCGTACCGGCTATGCCGCATCGAGATGCCGGCGGTGGTGCAGGGCGAGGCTTACCGCCGCCTGAACCCGGTCGGCGAGACGCCGACGCTGATGACGGCGGACGACCGGCTGATCAGCGAGAGCATGGCGATCCTGAACCATCTCGGCGCGCGCGGGATCGATCAGCGCCTCGCCTTCCCTCAAAGCACGCACGGCTTCGACCGGCTGAACCAGATGCTGGCCTTCCTCAACACCAGCTTCTTCAACGCCTTCAGCCCGCTGTGGTACGCCCTGGAGCACGGCATCGAGGGCGCCGAACGCGAGGTGTTGCGGGCCTATGGCGCTGCGAAGGTGGCCAAGGCGCATGCCGATCTCGAGGCGATGCTCGGGGGCCGGGACTGGCTGCTGGGCGACCGGACCCTGGCCGACGCCTATTTCATCGGCATCGCCCGCTGGACCAAGTACCACGACGTCGTCGACCGGCGGGACTATCCCGGCCTGCAGCGCCTGTTCGAGCGGCTGGAGGCCGACCCGGCGGTGCGGTTCGCCCACGCGGTCGAGCGCGGCGAGCCCGCCCGCAGCACCGGGCGTTTCCTCGGTGAGATCGGCCTGGACGAGGCGCTGGGCCGGCTGAAGCTGGCGGCCTGACGGCCGTCCTCAGAACGCGTAGGCGTCCATCGCCAGCGCCCCCATGGTGACGCTGGCGTGCAGCCGGCGGCCGGGCAGGTCGCCGGCGCCGAGGGCGATGAAGAACGGCAGGAAGTGCTCGTCCGCCGGATGGTTCTTCACCGCCTCCGGCGCCAGGCGGCGGTAGTTCAGCAGGTCCTCGGTGCGGCCCTCGGCCACCGCCGCCGCCACCCAGTCGACGAACACCCGGGCCCAGTCCGAGACCGGCGCATCAGGGCCGCCGCGCCAGTCCAGCGCCCGCAGATTGTGGGTCAGCGACCCCGACGCCAGGATCATCACCCCCTCGTCGCGCAGGTCGCGCAGCGCCTGCCCCACCGTATAATGGTACGCCGGGTCGAGATGCGGCTGTACCGACAGGGTGGCGACCGGGATGTCGGCCGCCGGATACATCCGGCGCAGCGGCACCCAGGCGCCGTGGTCCAGGCCCCGCTTGTCGTCGATTGCGACCGGCAGGCCGGCCGCGGCGATCCGCTCCGCGGCCTGGCGCGCCAGGCCAGGCGCTCCGGAGGCCGGATAACGGATCCGGTACAGCGGCTCGGGGAAGCCGTAGAAGTCGTGGATCGTCTCCGGCTGCGGCACCGCGCCCAGCGTCGGCACCTCGGTCTCGAAATGGGCGGAGGCGAGCAGGATCGCATCCGGGCGCGGCAACGACGGTCCGAGGGTGTCGAAGAACCGGCCCGTCGGCTCGTCCGACAGCGCCAGCATCGGCGAGCCGTGGGAGACGAAGAGCGCGGGCATCGTGGTCATGGCGGATCTCCTGCGCGGCTGAGCTTGGTGCCGCACCAATGATAATGGTCCCGGGCATCGACTCTGATAATCCGGCGTGACATCACGAGATTGTCGCTCCACCTTTGACAATCATGGACCGCCTCACCACGCTGGACCTGTTCGTGCGGATCGTCGACTCCGGCAGCTTTGCGGCTGGGGCGGAGCAGCTCGGCCTCTCCCGCGCGCTGGCCAGCCGGGCGATCCTGGATCTCGAAGCCCGGCTCGGCACCCGCCTCCTGAACCGCACCACCCGCCGGCTGAGCCTGACCGAAGCCGGCGCCGCCTTCTATCGCCGGGCACAGCGCATCACCGCCGACGTGGCCGAGGCCGAGGAGGAGGCGGCGGCCCTGCACGCCCGACCGCGCGGCCTCTTGCGGGTCAATGCGCCGATGAGCTTCGGCGTGCTGCACGTCGCCCCGGCGCTCGCCGCCTATCTCGACCGCTATCCCGAGGTCTCGGTCGATCTGACCCTGAATGACCGGGTCGTCGATCTGCTGGAGGACGGCTATGACCTCGCCATCCGCATCGGCCGCCTGGCCGATTCTTCGCTGATCGCCCGCCGCCTGGCCCCCTGCCGCATCCTGCTCTGCGCCGCCCCGGCCTATCTCGCAACCCATGGCACCCCGACCCACCCCTCCGACCTCGCCCGGCACCGCTGCATCGGCTATGCCTACGGCGCCAATCGCGACGAATGGGTGTTCACGGGGCCGGAGGGCGAGGTGCGGGTCCGTGTCAGCGCCCGGCTGCAGATCAACAACGGCGACGCGATCCAGGCGGCGATCCGGGAGGGTTACGGCATCGCCCGGCAGCCGGATTTCATCGCCGCCCCAGAGCTCACCGCCGGCCGGCTGGTACAGGTCCTGCCCGAGTGGCGGCTGCCGGAGATCGGCATCCACGCCGTCTACCCGCCGGCCCGCACCCTGTCGGCCAAGGTCCGCAGCTTCGTCGACTTCCTGGCCGAACGCTTCGCCCAGCCGTCCTGGAGCCTCGACAACAGGAGCTGAAGCCGGCAGCCTGCCGCTTCCCGCAAGCGAGGATCACATGAGCAAGACCGCCGCCGACATCGTCGACTTCGCCACCGCCCGGTCGGAGGACATGACCTATCGGCCCGACCAGGCCAAGGTTCTGAGCGGCGATCCGCTGCAGACGGTGCGCAACTTCTACAGTGACCCGAGCGGCCAATTCTCGGCCGGGATCTGGGAAGGCGCCGTCGGGATCTGGCGCGTGTCTTACACGGAAGAGGAGTTCTGTCATCTCCTCTCCGGCACCGTGGAGCTGACCGACGCCGCCGGCGCCGCCCGCCGCTTCGAGGCCGAGGCCAGCTTCGTCGTGCCCGCCGGCTTCGAAGGCACTTGGCACAACCTGACGCCGGCGCGAAAGCTGTACGTGATCTACGAGCGCAAGGGCTGACCGGCCCTGCCCTGCCCTATTCAGCCAGCGGCTCGTAGAAGGCGGCGGCGAAGCCGGCGAGGTCGCGGGCGGGCACGTTGAAGGGCCGCTTCAGCTTGGCCCGGAAATAGCGCCGCACCAGCTCGTGATAGGTCGGGATTGGCGACCTGCCCTGGCGACCGCATTCCCATTCGAACCAGCGCCGGCCGGCGGCGACATGGCCGATCTCGTCGGTGTAGATCCGGTGCAGGATGCGGGCGCTGTCGGCGTCGCCGGCGCGCTCTAGCCGCTCCACCGTCTCCGGCGTCACGTCGAGGCCGCGCGCCTCCAGCACCAGCGGCACGACCGAGAGCCGGCCGAGCAGGTCCTCCGCCGTCTCTTCCGCCGCCTGCCACAGCCCGTCATGGGCCGGCAGGGCGCCGTAGGAGGAGCCGAGCTCACCCAGCCGCCGCGACAGCAGGCCGTGATGCGTCGCCTCCTCGTCCGCGACCTTGACCCAGTCGTCGAAGAACCCCTCCGGCGTTTCCGCCGTGGCGAAGCGGGCGATCAGGTCCCAGGTCAGATCGATCGCGTTTAGCTCGATATGCGCCAGCGCGTGCAGCAGCGCGATGCGTCCCGCCTCGCCACCCAGACGCCGCTTCGGCATGTCGCCCGGCCGCCGCAGCTCCGGCCGCGCCGGGCGGGCGGGCCGCAGCGGCGGCCGGCGGGTGCCCAGGGCCGGGATCGCGCGCTGCCGCCAGGCCGCGGCGGCCCGATGGGTCAGGTCGATCTTCCGCTGCGGCTCCGCCGCTTCCAGGACGTCGACCGCGAGATCGGTCAGGGCTTCCATGGGCCTTTCTTACACCAGGACCGCACCGCCCCGGAATGCCGGCCTGTCTGCCCTCGATCGTCTCAGGATTGGCACGGTCTCGGGATGCCCGCCCGGCTCAATGATGATATTCTTGAGAATATCTGCCGATTTTTCGCCGAATCGGCGGACAAAATGACCATTGCCGAAACACGAGATTGTTCCGAGATCCTGTTGTCCCGATGCCGCGCCGATTGCGCCCTCCCCGCCCGACCGCCCCAGATCGCCGGACACCTGCCATCCCCCGCCGGCGCCGAGCCGCCGCGCGGGCCTGACGGGGCGCCCTGATCACGATGTCCGGCCGCCTGATGTGGCTGTCGCCCCTGGGGCGCATTGCCTGCCGGGCCGCGCGGGCGGGTGCCATGCTGCTGGCCCTGGCCGGTCCGGGCTGGGCGCAGCCCCAGGACCCGCCGCGGGACAGTGCGGCGGCGGTGCGGCAGGTGGTGATGGGCATCATCAGCTACACCCGCTGGCCGGTCGAGCCGCCGCAGCTCCGCCTCTGCGTGATCGGGCCGGCCGACTATGCCGATAGCCTGCTGGCCGACGCCACCCAGCCCTCCGGCCGGCCAGTCAAGGCGACCCGCCTGGCCTCCGGCGGATCGCCCGGCGACGACTGCGACGTCGTCTATCTCGGCCGGATCGGCGATGTCGAGCGGCGGCAACTGTTCTCGCGCCTGGCCGGCCATTCGGTGCTCAGCATCAGCGAACAGGATGACAGCTGCACCGTCGGCAGCATGTTCTGTCTGCGGGTCCAGGGCACGCAGGTGTCGTTCCAGATCAATCTCGATTCCGTGGCGCGCAGCGGCGTGCGGGTGAGCCCGAAGGTGCTGCAGCTCGGCCGGCGCAAGGAGATGCCGCCGTGAGCCGGCGCGACAGGAGCCGCGAGCCGCGGCCGACGCTGCGCAGCGTGCTGCGGCGGGCGCATCTCGGCGTCGCCCTGCTGGCGGTGGCGCTGGCCGGGCTGACCCTCACCGTCGCCGGCTTCGCCGCCCTGCGCGCCTATGCCGGCAGCAACCTGCAGCTCATCGCCACCTCGATGAGCTACACGGTGGAAGCCGCGGTCGTGTTCAAGGACCGCGCCGCCGCCGAGGAGGCGCTGACCCTGATCGCGTCCGCCGAAGAGGATGTGGCCGAGGCCAAGGTCTACGATGCCGGCGGCGCGCTGTTCGCGCATTGGCGGCGCCCGGCCGGGCCGTCGCTGTTCGGGCTGGAGCGGCGCCTGGCCGACTTGGCCTTCGCCTCCCCCGTGCTGCAACCGATCGTCCACGACAATGTGGAGATCGGGCGGATCGAGCTGCACGGCAGCGCCGGCGGGCTGCTGCGATTCCTGGCGATCGGCGCGGCGGTGGTGCTGGTGTGCCTGGCCCTGAGCGCGCTCAGCGCGCTCCTACTGTCGCGCTATCTCGTGGCCGGCATCGTCGGGCCGCTGCAGACGCTGGCGACTGTGGCCCATCGGGTCCGCCGCGAACGGGCCTTCGACCAGCGGGTTCCCCCGGCGGCGATCTCCGAGTTGAACGAGCTGGCCGACGACTTCAACGCGCTGCTCGGCGAGCTCGAAGCCTGGCAGGCACGGCTGCAGCGCGAGAACGAGTCCCTGGCCCACCAGGCCAGCCACGACAGCCTGACCGGGCTGCCGAACCGCGCGAGCTTCGAGGCCCGTCTCGACGGCGCGCTGCAGGAGGCCCGCGCGGTCGGCGGCCGGGTCGCCGTGCTGTTCCTCGACAGCGACAACTTCAAGCAGACCAACGACGATCTCGGCCACGCCGCCGGCGATGCGGTGCTGGCCGCCGTCGCTGCCCGGGTGCGGGACCAGCTGCGCAAGACCGATCTGGTGGCGCGGCTGGGCGGCGACGAGTTCGCGGTCCTGCTGGCGCCGATCGCCGAGATCGCCGACGCGCTGCACATCGCGGACGACATCCTGGCCAGCCTGAAGCAGCCGATCCAGCTGCCGGCCGACGGCGCCGCCACCGCCTCGGTCAGCATCGGCATCGCCGTGTTCCCGGACCATGCCCGGGACGGGGCGACGCTGCTGCGCCGGGCCGACGCCGCCATGTATCTCGCCAAACGCCTGCGGCCGGGCGGCCGGGAACTTGCCGCCGGTCCGGCATCATCCGAGGAATGGGGAACCGATCTTGCATCCCGTCTCTAGACGCACCGCCATCGGGCTGGCCGTCGCCGGCCTCCTTGCCGCTTCCGTCGCCGGCTGCCAGTCCGGGCTGACGCCGGCGCAGATCCCGGGCCAAGGCCGTTGCCGACGCCCTGGTCGCGGCCGGCATGCCCGCCCGGGACCTGCAGGTGGTCGGGATGGGCAAGAGCGCACCGGTCGAGGACAACCGCTCGGCCGCCGGGCGGCGGGAGAACCGCCGCGTGGCGATCATCGTGTCGAACCAGCAGTAGCCGGCGATCCGCCCCGGGGCGGCGGCTCAGGCCGTCCCGGTCATCACCGCCGCGAACTGCTCCAGCGCCCAGTCGACCTGTTCCCGAGTGATCACCAGGGGCGGCGCGATGCGGATCGTATCGCCATGGGTGTCCTTGGCCAGCACGCCGAGCTTCTGCAGCGCCTCGCAGTAGCGGCGGGCGCCGCCGGCCTCGGGGTGCAGCTCGACCGCCAGCATCAGGCCGCGGCCCCTCACCTCGCGGATCAGGTTGCTGCGCAGCCCGGCGAGCTGGGCGTGGAAATAGGCGCCCTGGCGCTCCGCATTCTCGATCATGCCCTCCTCGACCAGCACCTTGAGCGCGGCGCGGGCGACGGCGCATGCCAGCGGGTTGCCGCCGAAGGTGCTGCCGTGCTGGCCGGGCTTGAGCACGCCGAGCACCTCGGAGTTCGAAAGCACGGCCGAAACCGGGTAGAAGCCGCCGGACAGCGCCTTGCCGACCAGGGTGACGTCGGCCTCGATGCCCTCATGCTCCTCGGCCAGCAGCCTGCCGGTACGGCCGAGCCCGGTCTGGATCTCGTCCAGGATCAGGGTGATGGTGTGCCGGGTGCACAGCTCGCGCACCGTCTTGAAGTAGCCGGCCGGCGGGATGACGACACCGGCCTCGCCCTGGATCGGCTCGACCAGGAAGGCGACGGTGTTCGGAGTGATCGCGGCCTCGAAGGCGGCGGCGTCGCCGAAAGGCACGATCTTGAAGCCGGGCGCGAAGGGGCCGAAATTGCCGCGCGCGTCCGGGTCGGTCGAGAAGCCGACGATGCCGAGGGTGCGGCCGTGGAAATTGTTCTCGCAGACGATGATCTCGGCCTGATCCGCCGGCACGCCCTTGACCTCGTAGCCCCATTTGCGGACCGCCTTGATCGCGGATTCCACCGCCTCGGCGCCGCTGTTCATCGGCAGCACCTTGTGCGAGCCGGTGAGCGCCGCGATCTCGTCGTAGAACAGGGCCAGCTGATCGTTGCGGAAGGCGCGCGAGGTCAGGGTCAGCTTCTGCGCCTGCTCCACCATCGCCGCCAGGATCTTCGGATGGCAATGGCCCTGGTTCACTGCCGAATAGGCCGACAGGCAGTCGAGATAGCGGTTGCCGTCGACATCCCAGACCCAGACGCCCTCGCCGCGCGACAGCACGACGTCGAGCGGCTTGTAATTGTGGGCGCCGAGGCGGGTTTCGGTCTCGATGAGGCGGAACGCCTTCGTGGTGGCCATGATCCTGCTCCTGTCCCTCACTGCGCGCCCGAGGCCGCGCGCTCGAGCGCCCCGGCCCGCTCGATGATCTGCCGACCGAACAGGCTGGAGACCAGGTCGACCAGCAGCAGCGCGCTCTTGCCGCGCTCGTCGAGGAACGGGTTCAGCTCGACCACGTCGAGCGACCCGACCAGGCCGCTGTCGTACAGCATCTCCATGATCAGATGCGCCTCGCGGTAGGTGGCGCCGCCCGGCACGGTGGTGCCGACGCCCGGCGCGATCGACGGGTCGAGGAAGTCGACGTCGAGGCTGACATGCAGCACGCCGTTGCGGGCCGCGACCTTGTCGATGATCCGGCGCATCAGCACCGAGACGCCGTATTCGTCGATCAGGCGCATGTCGAACACCTCGACCCCGCGGCGGCGCAGCAGCGCCCTTTCCTCGCGGTCGATCGAGCGGGCGCCGAAGATGCAGAGATTCTGCGGGTCGAGGCGCTCGCGCGGCCCGCTGCCGAAGACGTCGTCCAGCCCCGGCTCGCCGCACAGCAGGGCCGCCGACATGCCGTGCATGTTGCCCGACGGCGTGGTCGCCGGCGTGTTGAAATCGGTATGGGCGTCGAGCCAGAGCACGAACAGCTCGCGCCCGGCCTCGCGGCAATGGCGCAGCACGCCGTTGACGGTGCCCATCGACAGGCTGTGATCGCCGCCGAGGAAGATCGGCAGCACGCCCTGCCGCATCAGCGCGCAGGCCTTGTCGCTCAGGACCCGGGCCCAGCCCGCGATCTCCGGCAGGTGGCGCATCTGCGGCGTCTCGGCGACAGCGGGCAGCGGCCGCGCCGGCGCCAGGTCGCCCAGATCCTCGACCTCGAAGCCGAGGCCCTGCAGGCTGGGCAGCAGGCCCGCGGTGCGCAGCCCCGCCGGGCCCATCACGGCGCCGCGATGCCCGGCCCCGACCTCGACCGGTGCGCCCACCAGGGCGATGCGCGAGGGTCGTTGCTGCCTGCGATCGGTCTGCGTTCCGTCCATATCCTGCCATCCCTGTCGGCGAGGTCCGAGACCGATTATCCGCCCGCCGGGGGGTGACATAAAGATGGCATCATGGCTATTTTGGTCATCGGATTGAGCAATCTGGAAAGGCATCCTGATCAGAATGGACGATCTCGACCACAGGCTGCTGTCGCTGCTGCGCGCCGATGCCCGGACTCCGATCGCGACTCTCGCGGCGACGCTCGGCGTTTCCCGCGCCACGGTGCGGGCCCGGATCGACCGGCTGGTCGACACCGGCGTGATCCAGGGCTTCACCATCGTGGTCAAGGCCGGCAGCCAGCCCCTCCCGATCCGCGCCATCACCATGATCGAGGTCGAGGGCCAGGCGGCCGACCGGGTGATGCAGCGGCTGCGCGGCTTCCCGGAGGTGCGGGCGCTGCATTCCACCAACGGCCGCTGGGACATCGTGGCCGAGATCGAGACGGCGACGCTGGAGGCCTTCGACCAGACGCTGCGCCGGATCCGGCAGATCCAGGGCATCTCCCTGACCGAGACCAGCCTGATGCTGTCCTCGATCCGGACGCGGACCGAAGCGGCTTAGAGCCGCCGAATTCGTCGTACATTTATCACGAAACATTTGTGCGCCGGCGGCGTTGAACAAGCCGACCCACTCGGCTAGGGATTGCAGCCGACCGATCCACCGCTTCGAGGAAGACGGACGATGAGAATCAGCCCGCGCGTGCAGAAAATCCTGTCGAACTACGACAGCGAAAACCCGGCCGTGAAGGCCAAGCTCGCGCAGCTCCTGATGAACGGCCGTCTCGGCGGCACCGGCAAGATGATCATCCTGCCGGTCGACCAGGGGATCGAGCACGGTCCGGCCCGCAGCTTCGCCGTCAATCCCGGCGGCTACGACCCGCTCTACCACCACCAGCTGGCGATCGACGCCGGGCTGAACGCCTATGCCGCGCCGCTCGGCCAGCTCGAGGTCTCGAGCGGCAAGCTGTACGGCCAGATTCCGACCATCCTGAAGCTGAACCACGCCAACAGCCTGTCCCGCGCCAAGGAGGATGCCGACCAGGCGATCTACGCCTCGGTCGATGACGCGCTGCGGCTGGGCTGCACGGCGATCGGCTTCACCATCTATCCGGGCTCGGACCGCGGACTGGACCAGATGGAGGAGATCGGCGAACTGATCCGCGAGGCCAAGTCGGTCGGCCTGCCGACCGTGCTGTGGTCCTATCCGCGCGGCGGCGCCATCACCAAGGAAGGCGAGACCGCGATCGATGTAGTGGCCTATGCCGCGCATCTGGCCAGCCAGCTCGGCGCCCATGTCATCAAGGTGAAGCTGCCGACCGAATTCATCGAGCAGAAGGAGGCGAAGAAGGAGTTCGACGGCGCCAGGATCGCGATCGGCACCCAGGCCGAGCGCGTCGCCGAGGTCATGCGCTCCTGCTTCAACGGCCGCCGCATCGTCGTGTTCTCCGGCGGCGCCGCCAAGGACACCGCTTCGGTGCTGGACGACGCCCGCGCCATCCGCGACGGCGGCGGCAACGGCTCGATCATCGGCCGCAATTGCTTCCGCCGGCCGCGGGAAGAGGCGCTCGAGCTGCTCGATACCCTGGTCCGCATCTTCCAGGGCAAGGAACCCTGAGCGACCCCCGCATCTATCTCGCGATCCCGCCGGAGCTCGATCCGGCGGTGTTCGCGGCCGCGCTCGGCGCCGGTGACGTCGCCTGCGTCGAGATGGCTGTGCCGGCCGATCCGGCCGCGGCAAGGGCCGCGGTCGAACGGTTGCGCGACATCGCGCAGGAGTGCGGCGTCGCCTTCCTGCTGCGCGACGATGCGGCCCTCGCCGCCCGGACGGGCTGCGACGGCGTGGTGGTCGGCCCCGGCGGCTACGCCGCGGCGCGCAAGGCCGTCGGCGCCCAGGCGATCGTCGGCGTCGCCGTCGGCACCAGCCGGCACGAGGCGATGGAAGCCGGCGAGGCCGGCGCCGATTTCATCGGCTTCGACGCCGATGCCGAGATCGTGTCCTGGTGGACCGAGCTGATGGAAGTGCCCTGCGTCGCCGCCGTCCCGGACGCCGATTTCCGGCGGGTGGCGGCCGAAGACTGGACCGACCCGCAGGCGGCGATTGCGGCGATCCGCGGCCTGGGCTGAGCTGCCGGCGGATGCCCGTTTTGCGCCTGGTAATGAGGTCGTATATACTTCCTCAGTATCCGTCGGATGCGGAATGACGAGCATGCCGAAAGAAGCCGTTTTCACGATGAAGCTCGAAGCAGAGCTCCGCGACGCCTTCATGGCCGAAGCCGAGGCGGCCCATCGGCCCGCCTCGCAGGTGATGCGGGAGCTGATGCGCGAATTCGTCCAGCGCCGTCGCGAGGAGCGTGAGTACGACGAGTTCCTCCGCCGCAAGGTCGAGATCGCGCGTGCGTCGATGCGGGCCGGCCGCGGTCGGTCGAATGAAGAGGTCGAAGCCGAGTTCGCGGCCCGGCGTGCGGAACTGTTGCGGGAGGCCGACGAGACCGGTTCGTGAAGGTCATCTGGACGCCGGAAGCCGAGCAGGATCGTACCGATATTCGGGATCATATAGCCGCCGACAGCCGGTCGGCGGCGAGCCGGATGGATCGGCGTTTCGGCGATGCAGCGGCAAAGCTGGCCGATTTCCCGATGCTTGGCCGCGCCGGAAAGATCCCCGGCACACGCGAGCTGATCCCGCACGAAAACTACTGCCTCGTCTACGAAATCCAGGGCGACACGGTGTGGGTCCTGGCACTGGTCCACGCCGCCCGCCGATGGCCACCGACGACGGACTGATCCGACGGGTCTTTGAGATCGACTCTCCGACCCCCATCATCGTCATCGCGCCTTCTGGCGGCAAGCGTCACATCGTAATTAGAACAAAACAGGAACAATCAAGTCAAGGGGAATCACTGGGTCGGGGCGACATGAGCGGGTGAAAAGGACACTCACCCAGACCGCTGACGCCCCAAGCAAGGCCTCGGAATGCCGTCATTGCGAGCGCAGCGAAACAATCCATGGCGCAGCTCGAACGGAGGCATGGATTGCTTCGTCGGCTTCGCCCCCTCGCAATGACGGTGAGAGGGGGTTTCTATGCTCCTCTACTTCACCACCTTCAGCGTCCGTCCGGTGCGGCCACGGCGCGTCGTGGCGGCGGGCTTGGCTGGCGCGGTCCCGATGAAGGCTTCGCGCATCCGCTCGAGCCGCAGCTTGACCTCGCCCGCGACCGGGCCGGCGGCGGAGACCACGGCCTCGATCACCGCGAAGGCGCGGGAGCGGGTCTCGGCATCCGCCGGCAGCAGGCCCGGCAGCGTCTTCATCGCCTCCTCCGGCAGCCAGCGCAGGATCAGGTACTGCCCGCGCATCGCCGCCTTGAACTCGGCCAGCGAGCCCCAGTGGCCCGGCAGTTGGTCGGCAGTGAGCTGGCGCAGCGTGGCGAAGCCGCGCTCGTCCACCGCCCGCATCGGCCAGATGACGTAGAGGATGGCGCGCAGCACGGCGGCGCGGATGTCGCCCTCGGCGACCTTGCCGCGCAGCGCCTCCCGCTCCTCCTCCGGCTCGCCCCGGCGCGGCGGGCGGCGCTCGGCCAGGGTGCCGTCGCCGATGCCGAGCATCGCCTGCAGCACCGGGTTGCCGTAGAGCGCGTAGAAGCTGCTCTCGATCCAGCGGTCGCGCAGGTCGCGCCAGCCGTCCAGCGCGGTCACGATCTGGCTCGACACTAGGTCCTGGAAGGCCAGGAACGGGTTGTCCGGCGCCGCCGGGCGGCGGTTCTCGCGCACCTGCTCGGCCGCGAGCGCCACCGGCAGCATCGCCGGGTTGCGGTTCGAGAACAGCGAGTACTGCAGCCGCGCCGGGCTCAGCCGCCGCCCCAGCTCCGCCGCCGGCTCGCTGGCCAGCGCCTGAACCATCGGCCGGGCCGTCGAGGTGTAAAGCGCGCGGTTGATCTCCGACACCCGCGCTGCGGTGGCGAAGGCCTTGTCCTCCTCGGCATTGTTGATGCCGAGCGCGCGCAGGTCGTTGATGCTGCGCGCCTCGAACCGCACCACATGGTCGCCGCGGATCAGCCCGGCATTCGGGTCGTCCGCCTGCTTCTCGACGATCACCGCCTCGTACAGGCCGGGCGCCAGCGTGTCGATCAGATCGATGTTCTGGATGAACTCGTTGTGCTCCTTCGCCGCGACTCGGCCGGAGACGAAGATGCCGAGATGGCCGATGTCGTCGTGGATGGCGTAGATGATGGTCTGGCCGTTGGCGACGATGTCGTCGGTCGAGTCGTACAGGTCGAGGATCCAGCCCAGCGCCTGCTGCGGCGGGGTGATGTTGTCGCCCTGCGAGCAGAACACGACGATCGGCGAGGTGATGTTGCGCAGGTCGATCTTGCGGCCGCCGGAGATCTCGACCTGCCCCGCCGTCAGCTTGTCGCCGACGAACAGGTCCTCGGTGATGGTCTCGATCTCGTTGGCGTTGAGCTGGACATAGCCGCCCCACCACTTCTCGAAACTGAGATAGCGCGGCGCCTCGGTGTCGACCTTGCGGTACAGGTTGTACTGCTTCGACCACAGCGTGTTGGCCGGGTTCAGGCTCTCGAAGTTCTGCACCAGATGGGCGCCGTCGTAGCGGCCGTTGCCGAGGTCGCTGGCCAGCGCCGCCGGCCAGCCGCCGCCGGCGAGGCCGCCGAGATAGCGCATCGGGTTCTTGCCGCGCGGCCCGTCCCAGTAGGACAGCGGCGCGCCGGCCAGGATCATCGGCCCGACGATGTCGGGCTTGACCGCGGCCAGCATCGCCAGCGCCCAGCCGGCCTGGCAGTTGCCCATGACACAGGGCTTGCCCTCGGCCTTCGGATGGCGCTCGGCGACGATGCGCAGGAACTCGGCCTGGGCGCGGCCGATATCCTCCAGCGTCTGGCCGGCCACCGGCACCGGCAGGAAGCCGATGAAATAGCAGGGGTGGCCGGCGCGCAGGGCGCGGCCGATCTGGCTTTCCGGCTTCATGCCGCCGATTCCCGGCCCGTGGCCGGCGCGCGGGTCGATGATGACGAAGGGCCGCTTGTTCGGGTCGACCGTCACGCCTTCGGGCGGCACGATTCGCACCAGCATGTAGTTGCAGGGCCGCTCCAGCGTGCGGCCGTCGAGGATCAGCTCGAACTCGTAGGACAGAACATGCGGCGTCGGATCGGCCGCATGCGCCAGATACTGGTTGCCGCGCTGGCGCATCACGTCCCAGAACAGCACGCTGCGCTGCGCCGCATCGACCCAGTATTCGACGGCAGATGCCCAGGGCTCGGCCCAGGCGGCACTGAGCGCCGCGCTTCGGTCGGCAGTACCCGTCATGATCACCCGTCCTCTTCCTTCGACCGCGGACGACGGTCCGCGGCAGGGGCTTTCTGCCCCAATGCTAAACCACGGGGCTTACCCCGTCGTTCCGCCTTTGGTCGGACGATACACCAGATTTGTTCGTTTACATACGCTCCGGAATTTCGATTCCGAGCAGGCCGAGCACCCGTTCGAGCTGGCGCAGGGTCAGCGCCGCCAGGCCGAGCCAGGAGGCGCGGCGCGCCGCGTCCGGCTCGCTCAGCACATGGCAGGCGTCGTAGAAGCGGCTGAACTCCCGCGCCAGGGCATAGGCGAAGTCGCACAGCTCGTTCGGCGCCCGCTTGTCATAGGCGCTACGGACGGCGTCGGGCAGCTGCGCCAGCTGCAGCATCAGCGCCCGGTCGGCCTCGTTCACCGCCGGCAGAATGCTGCCCGGCGCGATGCCCTCGGCCTCGGCCCGGCGCAGCATCGACTTGATGCGCACCGCGGCGTATTGCAGATACGGCCCGGTCTTGCCCTCGAAGCGCAGCATGCGGTCGAGGTCGAAGACGTAGTTCGAGACCCGGTGATTCGACAGGTCGGCGAACTTCACCGCGGCGATGCCGACCCGGCGGGCGATCTCGCGCCGCTCCTCCTCCGGATAGCCTTCGGCGAGCTTCGCCTCCTCCAGCCGCTTCAGCGCCATCTCGGTGGCGGTGTCGAGCAGGTCGTACAGCTTCATCACCCCGCCGGCGCGGGTCTTGAACGGCTTGCCGTCCGGCCCGTTCATGGTACCGAAGCCGAGATGCTCCATCCCCGCCTTGCCGTTCAGCCCGGCCTTGCGGGCGGCGCGGAACACCTGCTCGAAATGCAGCGCCTGGCGCTGGTCGACGATGTAGAGCATCAGGTCGGGGTCGAGCGTCCGCACCCGGTCGACGATGGTGGCGAGGTCAGTGGTGCCGTACATCACCGCGCCGTCCGACTTGACCAGGATCAGGGGCGGCATCTCGGTCTTGTCGTCCGGCTCGGCGACCCGGACGATGACGGCGCCCTCGTCGATCTCGGCCAGGCCCTTGGCCTTCAGCGCCTCGACCATCGGCTCGATCAGGTCGTGGACGGCGGCCTCGCCCTTCCACAGGTCAAACTGCACGCCGAGCGCGTCGAATTCGCGCTTCATGCCGGCGACCGAGACGTCGAAGAAATGCTGCCACAGCGCCCGGTAGCCGGGGCGGCCGGCCTGCAGCTCCGCGGTCGCCCGGCGGCTCTCCTCCATCCGCGCCGGATCGGCCTTTGACGCCTGGGCCGCGGCCGGGTACAGGACCTCGAGGTCCTCCATCGTCACCGGGCTCTCCTCAGGATAGGGGCCGGTGTAGTCCGGGTCGAAATAGGGCTGCTGCGGATCCCGGCGGGCGATCTCGCTGATCACCATGCCCATCGGCGTGCCCCAGTCGCCCATATGCACGTCGCCGATCGCCTCGTCGCCGGCGAACAGGAACAGGCGGCGCAGGCTGTCGCCAATGATCGAGGCGCGGAGATGGCCGACATGCATCGGCTTGGCGACGTTCGGCCCGCCATAATCCAGCACCACCCGGCGCGGCGGATCGGCCAGCGGCACGCCGAGCCGCTCGTCGCGCGCCTGGGTATCGGCGTGCGCGGCGATGGCGATGTCGGTCAACGACAGGTTGATGAAGCCAGGGCCCGCCAGCGAGACGTTGTCGAAATCCGGATTCGCCGCCAGCCGGTCGGCGACACGCTGCGCGATCTCGCGCGGATTGGCGCGCGCCTGCTTCGCCGCGGCGAGCGCGCCGTTGCACTGGAACTGACCGAGATCCGGCCGGTTCGAGACGGTGACGAGGCCGAATTCCGGCGGCAGCCCCTCCGCGGCGAAGGCGGCGGCGACGGTTTCGGTCAGCTTCGAGGCGAGCGAGGACATGCGGGCGGGTTCTTCCGGTTTGCCCCGCGGGTTTTAGGGGGCGCTGCCGCCCGAGGCAAGGCCGCTCGGGATCAGGCGTCCCATGCTCGTATTGATCCGTTCCATCAGCGCCGATTTGACCGCGCCGACATCGGCCGTGGCCACGGGGGCGCTGACCGTCAGCTCCACCACCCCGGCGCCCGGTTTCGACAGGTCGACCAGCTTCGACACGACGACGCTCGGCTCCGCCCCCGGCACCAGGCGCGGATCGGCCTTGAGCGCGGCGACGATCTCGCGCGCCAATTCCTCGCCCGCCGGGCCGGCCGGCGCCAGGAAGGCCAGATCCATCTTCGCCGGCCCGGGATAGGTCGAGGTGTTAACGATGGCGGCCCCCCAGACCGAGCCGTTCGGCAGCAGGATCTGGACGTTGGCCGGCGTCACCAGCTCGGTCATGAACAGCGACAGCGACCGCACCGTGCCGACCTTGCCCGCGACCTCGACCGCGTCGCCGATCTTGAACGGCCGGAAGATCAACAGCATGACGCCGGCCGCGAGATTCGACAGCGTGCCCTGCAGCGCCAGGCCGATGGCCAGGGAGGCGGCGCCCAGCACCGCCACCAGGCTGGTGGTCTGGATACCGAAGATCTGCAGCACCGCGATGACGACGACCGCGAGCACCAGGTAGCGCGCCAGCGACGCCAGAAAGTCGGCGATCGTCGGGTCGACATGCCGGGTGCGGGCGGCGAGGCGCAGCAGCCATCGCTCGACGGACCGCGCCAGCCACCAGCCGAGGCCGAGCAGCACGACCGCGTAGAGCACGTTCAGGCCGTAAAAGACGAACAGCGCCCACAGGCTGTCGAAATTGATCATCGGCGGTCCGGGTGTCCTGCGGTGTCGGGCGGAGCCGCCCGCGAAGGGCGGGCGTCATTTTCGCTAACACATCGCGGCGGGGATCGATCCCCGCTGGAGCCCTCCTTCACCCTCCCGTCGCCTGCGGCGCCGAGCCCCTCCCCTTCCTTTTTGAGGCCGGGGAAAGGCCGGCCGTCACCCGGTATCGGGCGGCTTCGGGTCGTCGCCGAAGGGGTCGGGGTCGATGGCGAGGGAGCGGCGGAGGCGTTCGGCGGCCCGGGCCGGAGGTTCGGCGAGGATGAGGTCCTCGATGTCGGGCTCCGTGAGCCGGGCCGCGATCCCGGCCTTGAGGGCGGGGACCTTGTTGCGATCGGCGATGACGTCGAGCGTCCGCTGCATCAACTCGTGCAGCCGGGCCCGGCGCCGCTGCCGGATCTCGGCCGGGGTGCCGGTCGGCGGCGGCGGGTAGGGCGGGTCCGACCAGTCGGCGGCCCGGCGGCGCCATTCGTCGGACAGGCCGAGGCCGCAGGCCAGGCCGGTGATGACCGAGCCGACCGGCCGGTCCTCGATCCGATCCTCCTCATCCTGATAGAGCGCGTCGAGCCGCTCGTGGAGAATGCCGGTGCGATGGTCGGCGTCGTCGAGCTCCTCGGTCGGCTGGCGGGGATCCCAGATCAGGGCGTAGAGGGCCTCGGTGACATGGTTGCGCTGGCGGGCGCGGCGAGCCTTGCGGTCGGCGCGATCGAGGGCGCAGAGCCGGTCGGCGGCGCGGGCGCGCAGCGCCAGGGCGTGCTGCACCGTGCGAGCATAGCGGGTGAAGGCCAGCCCGGCCTCCTGCGCCTCGGCCCTGGCCTGGGCGGCGATGGCGCGGGCGCCCTCGGCCTCGACCATCCGCATGCCGAGCTCCGCGATCCGCGTGAGCATCTCGACCTGCTGCAGCGCGAGGCCGCGGCAATAGGCCGGGATGTCGAGATCGGGAGAGGCAGCGTTCATGGAACATATCATGAACGAGGTTCGCGGGTTAACGCAAGACGACACTGCGCCCACCCATCCGAAACGGACCTGCAGCCTGGATCAGGCGCGTCAGCCTACCGCCCCTGCCTCGGCGTGGGCCGAGTGACCTTTGCAGGCGCGCTCAACACGGCAGCACATCGGCGCAGATCAACCACCTGGTCGGCCGTCAGCCAGCGCTTCGGCACGAACTGAAAGAGGTTGGGCCCGACATAGAGCAGCAACATGTGCGCGTTCTCGGCCCATTTGTAGTAATCGCTCCACGGGAGCAGCCATTCGCCGGTTTCGTTCTTCGTTTCGAGGCCGGCCTCGGACCATATGAGCGTCGTCGGGCGATGGAGCGTCTTCTGCCGCCGAAAATTCCTGCGGCTGATGAAGGGCGAAATGAAAAAGTAGTTCACGACAGGAGACGCCAGCAACGCGGTAAAGAGGACGTGAACATATGGCGCGGCGTCATACGACCTTCGCGGCCCAGCCAGGATCACAAGTAGAAACAGGATGTACATAATTGAAAACATCGCGATAGCAGCAAGGACAGCGGGTTTCCTGTACTGCTTCATCAGGTGCAGCCTCTGCGCCTTGATATAGTCGTCGACCGTCGCTGAGATCGTCACAGAGCGGCTGACGGACAATTCTGCGATCCTTGGCGCGGATGACGGACAGGGCATCTAATGCGTGAAGCTATAGCAACTCCGGATCACGCAATCCAGAGCACGCCGGCTATGACCAGACCTGACATGGTAGAGCGTGATGCAGCCCTGCCGAGTCGGTCTGTGACCCTGATTTCGAAGCTAGCCCTGGTGCCATACTTTTGCCCGTGAAATTATCCTGTCCCATCTCCCTGGAGCGTATAGCGTTATCGCCTGATCCTCCTCGGCTCTATCGTGGAACCTGTCAGCGTCACCCCGATCTCATCGAAGATTAAAAAAAACCAAGCATCTCATATACCACGCTGACGCGCTTTTCAGCTCATTGACCGTTCTATCGACATCAGCGAATACATATACATCATATATAGAAATAAATTTATTTCCTCGCGCGACCCCTATTTCATAAAGAGATTCATCCCCAAACTTAAATCTTATATTATTATATATATTGTCGCCAAAACTGATACTTTCTTTGCTTCCACTTTTTGCTCTTCCTGATGATACCCCATTATCCCCAGAACATCGTCTGGTGACATACCGAATGTGATATTTCCAACTCCTGCAAGCGGTTTCAGGATCCAATCCATCAGCCCCCTAGAATTCGATGTTCAATCTAGAATCCGGTTTCGATACCGAATGTTGCCAGGACGATTCTTAAGCAAGGCTTGGTACTGATGGCGTGCCCCCATTCACTCATGCAGGACGAAGAGGTCGGCCTGTACGATGAGCGGGATCTCGAAGGCGCTCGCCACATGGAACACCTCAATCATGACCGGCCTGTCGATCTTCAATCCTACGCGGGCTGCTGGCGAAGCAGAACGCAATCCCGTTTCTCAAGGGAAATCTGAGGGTGAACTCGATATCGGGGCAGCATTCTCTCCAGTCTGATATTCACCTTTCCAAGGGTGTGTATAAGGGCCTTGTGTTCCGCATCGATAATGGTCCAGGCCTTCCGGAGCCCCAACGTCTCGACAACCACCCGCAGAGCTTCGGAAGCAAGACCCTGACCGCTTTCCTTGGGCGACAGCAGACCACCCAGTTCCTCATCTGGGCCTACTTGAAGAAAACCGATAGGGCTGCGCGGATCGTACCGATTTGCGATTACATAGGTGCGGAGGCCCTTCGGGCGGCTCTCGCGCCATTCGACGATCGCGAAATGAGTATCACTGATTGTGAAGGGTAGATATGGGCTATAATGACATACTACAGGATCTGACAGAAGAGCATGCAGTCCCGGGCCATCGGAATACACTGGTGGACGCAGAATAAGACGCGGGGTTTCGATGCGATCTGCACCGATCTGGCCTGGCGGTGGTACGGTTTGAGTCTCGCGAGTCATTTTGTCACCGACGAGCATGTCGAAGCGTTTCCCTCAAACGGGCTAGAGACCTCTCCGCAAAACCTTATCCGTCGTAAGCTCGGTGCCTTGCTTAAGAATTTTGAAATCGGGACTTAAATTTTTGAAGAATTTGAGTCGAAAGACAAAAGCATAATCGCGCCCTTCTCCAAAATTTCCTGGCAACGCTTCAAAAAATAAACTGTATCTACCTTCTGGTATTTTGACATCTTTGCCATCGAGAATGGAGCCAATTGTGAGCGGCACAGAGGGAACATCGAACGGTACGCGGATCGCCCAAAGAGTGTCCGGATCGATTTGAATTCGCGGAACAGTCTCGACTTGGATAAGGCATTTGCCATCATGATCGGGAACGCCAAAGCTCACGATAGTCGGCATCCATGCGAAACCTTGAGCCAAATGCTCGTCAGTCCAGTCAAACTCAGGCGGCGTTATGCCGGAAACAGAGACGACAATCTGCGTATAGGAGACAGTCAACTCGAACTCAGCAATCATCTCAAGGCACCGTCATGATTGTAATCCTGCAGCCATTCAAGGCGCTGGTAGTCCCCGCTAAGATCTACGGCCAGCATTTCGATTGTCGCTCTAGTGGAGTGTCCCGTTCACGCGTGCTGGGCGTCCCTTCGCAGCACTTTGTCCGTCGTAAGATTGCCGCCCTTCTTGAGGATCTCGAAATCCGGGTGTGGATCGGCGCAGAATTTGAGCTTGAGCACGAAACCGTACTCGTTCTCCTTAATTATGCTGCCGGGAAGAGCTTCAAACACCAGGCTATAACTGCCCTGCGGAACGTGGACATCCTCCATGGCTCCGACGGTACCGATCTGAAGGGGAAGTGTCGGGACATTGAAAGGGACCCGGATGGCCCATAGTGCTTCCGGCTCGATGGAGATGTCAGGCGCGACGTCTACCTGTATGAGAGACTCGCCATCGTGATCAGGGATGCCGAAACTCACGATGCCCGGCGCCCATGCGAAACCCTGAGCCCCGTGATCTGGAGTCCATATCAGCCCTGGCCTGGGCAAGCCCTGAACAAAGACGAGTATCTGTCCGTAGTCGACCATCACTGCGAATTCAGAGAGCATCTTCAGGGTCCTGTTCTGATAGTGACGATGCAACCTGGGGTAGCCCCTGCGAGTCCGGCACTGATCAACCCACCGGCGGTCTGATTGTCCAATGACGGCACGTAGCGGACATCCGCAACGCCACCGTTTTCTGCAAACGCCGCCGGCGGATATTCGTCACGGTCATAACCTGGCCGGGTCGGAATTCCTCTCAACGAGGCAGCGCGCCGGGCATTCTTCCCGGCCGGATCATAGGTCAATACGCTGGGGAAGCCCATCGCCTGCGCATCGTCGATGTGCCTGGCGGATTCCGGCGCCGCCGCCCGCGATATGATGACCGTCCGTCGACAGCAATTCTGACACGTCGTTGCCTGCGCGGCCGGCAGGGCTGCTGCGATCTCTCGTGCTCGACGTAGCCGTTCCGCCTGCTGTTCCGGCGTGAGGGCTGCGACCGCCTCGGCCGGCCGGGGGGCATCTCCCCCCAAGAGGGCGCCCAGCCCTACGACGGCGGCTATGCCCGCCAGGGTGCTTCCCGATACGGCGACGCCGCCCGTTGCGGCAGCACCTCCTCCTACGACGGCTGTACCGCCCCCTGCTCCAGCTAATAGCGGGGCGCCAAGGCCAAGAAAAGGCATCAGCGCACCTCCCCAATGGTGCTGGAGAGACGTGTCATCTGGTGAAGGAGCGTTTCTACATTCTCGTCCGGGGTGCCTGGCCCCGATCTCAGGAATTCTCGAACCTCCGGCAGGAGCTCGAAGCGGTCCCCGCTGGCGATCATCAGAAAGCCCCAGATGCTCAAGGCCCGCTCATGCGTCAGGCCCAGTTTCCGCCCCGAAGCCTCGTATCGCAGAACCCGGTCATGGACCTCGTCATCGCTCATGCCCGAGGTTTCCTCAGGGGCCATGTCCCTGAGATGCGCAGACATGCGGCGGTAGTAGGCGGCGCGCCGGCGGGAATCGAGAGCTTCGATCTGGTCCGCGCGGATCGTCAGCATGCCACGCGGGGCTGGTGGCAGATCGGGTTCGTGAATGACCCGCTTGAGGCCGCCGTAGTCGTCCGCGACATAGGCGATTTCCTCGGCCGGGCCGAGCACCCGTGCGACTTGTTCGGGATCGAGCACAGGCATGATGTCGCCGAGGACGCGCGGGTCCCAATGACGGAACATCACGGAATCGTGGACGGTCGGCTTGTCCGGATCGGGCGAGTGCGCCATGCCGAGCGCTGCCCAATCGGGGATCCGAACCATATTGAGGGTGCGGAGGTGGCGATGCAGCACCGCCTCCCCCTCATCGCACGACCAGAACACGGCTGCAGGCTTGTTGCCCACCAAAGCCAAAACCTTGGCGACCGCCTTCGGCTCCTGATCAAGCGCGACCAGCCAGGGGCCCGCCTTCTCGGCTTCCTCGTCGGCATGGTCGAGGAAGAGAGAGCGCACAAAGAGTCCCTCATGCCTGCATTGGCCTGGCAGATCTTCGAATTGGCCGCCATCCAGCACCGCGAACCTTCTGCCGGAAAAGGCCGCGATCGTCGCCTTGAGCCGCGAGGCGGTATCTGCTGCGGCTCTGTCGAGAGATTCGGTCATCCGCTTAACTCTTCACGAAGGGCGAAGCGCTGTCCGACATCCGCCGTAAGCACTGGGCCGGCGGCGACGGCGTCTTGCCCGGCACCATCGCCGGAACATAGAGAATCGGCCCCGGCCCGACAGTGATCTGCGCAGCGCCGCCCTTGACGATGGTGGTCTGCGGCGCCTCGATGGTGACGATGCCGGACTTGTCCATCTGGAAGCGCGTCTGGCCGACCGTGATCACGAACTTCTCGCCGGCGGTGATCTCGAAGGTCTCGCCGACATCGACGATGTTGGTCTTGCCGACCCGCGTCTCCGCGCTCTCGCCGACCGAGAGCTGGTAAGCCTTGCCGACCGAGGTCAGGAAGGTCGCCCCGACATTCGTGACCTTGCTGGTCCCGACCTGCTCCACCCGGGCAACGCCGACCGTGTCGGATTTGAAGCTGCCGACGACGGTGTTCATGATCCCGGGCAGCGGGAACAGCGAGCCGGCGTCTGTGCCGACGCCGGCGCCGGAGGCGGCGAGGTTCGCGCCCTGGTCGGCGCGCGGGTTGGGGCCGGCGACCACGCCCTCGCGCGACAGCAGCCCGCCCGCGCCGAGGAAGCCCAGAGCCGAGGAGGCGAGCGTCGTGGCGAAGCTGGCCAGCCCCGTGCCGCTCACCCCCGCAATCTGCCCGGCCTGCTGCAAGAGGCCCGCGGTCTGGCTGGCCAGACCGGCCACCGGCCCCAGCAGGCCGAGCGCCCCGGCGCCGGTGCCGCCGACCGTCAGGTTCATCGAGCCGCCGATCTCGTGCTTCTGGTTGCCGCCCACCTCCACCGCCCGGTGGGCGCCGATCGACGCCACCTCGTTCGCGTCGATCCGCTTGGTGCGGTTGTTCAGCACCCGCTCGGTCCGGTCGCGCTGCGCGTGCAGGAACAGATTCTCCCGCCCTGCATCGTCCTCGAAGGAGATCTCGTTGAAGCCGGTGCCCTTGTGCGTGTTCGAGCGCAGCACGGTCTTGGTCTTGTTGTCCGGCAGCGCGTAGGGGACATAGGTGTCCGGGTTCGGCACCACCCCGACCACCATCGGCTTGTCGGGGTCGCCCTCGTAATAGGCGACCAGCACCTCCATGCCGATGCGCGGGATGGTCTGGGCGCCCCAGCTGCGCCCGCCCCAGGGTTGGCTGACCCGCAGCCAGCAGCTGTCGCCGTCGCGGCCCTTGGCCCGCCGGTCCCAGGGGAAGCGCACCTGGATGCGGCCGTACTGGTCCGTGTAGATCTCCTCCCCCGGCGGCCCCACCACGACCGCCGACTGCACCCCGTCGATCCGCGGGTGCGGCGTCTTCTGCTGCGGCACCCAGCGCGTCTTCGCCGGCACCACGGTGAAGCCGTTCTCATAGGTGGGCGGCCCCTGATTGCCGCCGCCCTGGACGTAGGTCGTGTCCTCCGCCCGGTGCCGCACCGACACCACCGCGACATCCGCGTTCTCCGCCTTCAGCGGATGGCCGAACAGGCGGAAGCGCTGGCCCGGATGGATCCGGCGGTTGCCGCTTTCGGCCTCGATCGTCTCGAACCCGGCCTCATGCGTCTCGATCCGCCGCCGCGTCACGTGGTCGGCCCGATCGCGCTCCAGGAATCGGCCGCCCCAGCGGTAGATCTCGAACGGCTCGTTGCTCTTGATCGGCGCCGTCGAGGGCTGGTCCCGGCTCACCGGCGCGCCCGGTGTCTCGAAGTTCCACTCGGCCTCGGCCACCCGCCCCGGCTTGAAGGCGTAGCGCCGGGTCCAGGTCTTGATGTCGTTGAGGTCGGTGCCGGTCGAGGTGTAGCGGATCTCCGGCTCCTCTCCCGGCGTCCAGGCATGGGCGCCGTCGGACACCACCAGCACCTGCCGGGACGCGGCCCCGTCCTTGCCCGGCTCGTGCCGGAACCACCAGGCCCAGCCTTCCTCCTCCAGCAGCCGGAAGATGAAATCGAGGTCGGTCTCGTTGTACTGCACGCAGTAGCCGCGCACCGCCTTCGGCCCGGTGACCGGGGCGAAGTCCCAGTCGCGGATGCCGGCCTCGGTGAAGATCGTCTCCAGGATCTGCAGCGTGGTCTGGTTCTGGAAAATCCGGCAGTCGGCGGTGTGGCCGAACAGCCAGAGCCAGGGATGCGTGGTCAGGGTGTAGCTGCGCATCCCGTCGCCGAGGGCGTGCCCGACCTCCAGCCCGCCCACCACGCCGGACCAGCTGCGCCGCGCGCCGCCCGGCAGCTCGAGGGTCCAGGAGATCTGCCGTCCGACCAGCTCGTCCGGCTTGACGTCCTGCCGTTTCGAGCGGACCCGCAATCGGAAGGTGAAGAGCGAGCAGACCGCCTCCTCCCCCTCCATCGCCTCGAGCAGGAACACGTCCTCGCCGAGGGAGGTCCGGATCGCCAGGAGGCGCCCGGACTGGGTGAGAGAACCGACATAGTCGTATGGCGACATCGGCCAGATCTTCCCAAAACCTATCCCAGGCTGGGACGGCCCACTCAATTTGGAGCAAATTCCCAGCAACCGCATCATACCGAAGCGGCGCGGGATGACTATCGCGTTTCAATGAAAATGAAGGAGCGATCCGGCCCGCGCGGCGGCAGGCCGGATCGCCCCTGTGTGGCGGGTTGCGGGGCCGGTCACCCGATCCGCAGCACGATCTTGCCGAACGGTCCGCGGTCCAGGTGGTCGAGCGCGGCCGGCAGCTCGGCGAAGCCGTATTCGGCGCCGATCGCGGGCGCGAGGCCGGTGCGGTCCACGGCGCGCACCAGCTCCTCCAGCCCGCGGCGATGGCCGACCGAGATGCCCTGGATCACCGCCTGCTTCATCATCACCGGGACGGTCGGGGCGGAGAAGACGAAGCCTTCGAGCAGCCCGATCAGGGCGACGCGCCCGCCCTGGGCCACGGCTTCCGCCGTCTGCGCCATGTCGCCGCCGGCGATCTCCAGGACATGGTCGGCGCCGCGGCCGCCGGTCAGGTCGCGCACCACCCTCCCCCATTCCGGCGTCGCACGGCGGTCGATGCCGTGGGCCGCGCTCAGCGCCCTGGCCCGGTCCAGCTTGGCGGCATCGCCGGAGATCACGATCGCCTCGGCACCGTGGGCTCTCGCGAGCTGAAGCCCGAACATCGCCACGCCGCCGGTGCCCTGTACCACCACCGTCTCGCCGGCGCGCAGGCGGCCGGTCTCGACCAGGGCGAACCAGGCGGTCAGCCCGGCGCAAGGCAGCGTGCTGGCGGCCGGGTCGTCCAATGTCCGCGGCGCGGCCACCGCCCACGCCTCCGGCAGCACCAAATATTCCGAGAGCACGCCGGGCAGCGGCCCGCCCAGCGCCGCCCGCGGCCCGGTGGCGAGCCCGTCGATCCAGCCCGGCCAGAAGGTGCCGAGCACCCGGTCACCGGCCGCGAAGCGGGTGACGCCGGCCCCGGCCTCGACCACCGTCCCGGCCATGTCGGAGCCCGGCGTGAACGGGAAGTCCAGCGCCATCCCCATGCCGTCCTCGACGACCAGCCTGTCCCGATAGTTCAGCGACACCGCCCCGACCCTGACCAGGATCTCGCCCGGACCCGGCCGCGGTACCGCCACCTCGACCAGGCTCAGGCCGTCGCGCCCCAGCCGGGACATCTGCCACCGCTTCATGCTGTCGCTCGTCATTGCTGCAATCCCTTGCTCGCCTCGCGGGCAGGGGCGACGATAATCGGGACGACTGATCCCTGGTGGCGACGAGTTTTCCCGTTACTGTAGAACCATGAGAACCAATCGGGCGCCATGATCGACCGGCTCGACGGCATCGGCCTCTTCGTCCAGGTCGCGGAGGCCGGCAGCTTCGCTCTGGCCGGCGACCGCATCGGCCTGTCCCGCTCCGCCGTCGGCAAGGGCATCGCCCGGCTGGAGGCCCGGCTGGGCGCGCGGCTGTTCCACCGCACCACCCGCAGCCAGAGCCTGACCGAGGCGGGCCAGGCCTTCTACGAGCGCTGCCGCCGGATTCTGGGTGAGCTGGAAGCGGCGGAGGCCGATCTCGACGGCGGCCGCTCGGCCCCGTCCGGACGGCTGAAGGTGACGGCGCCGGTGCTGGTCGGCCGCCGCTGCGTCGCGCCGGTGCTGCTCGACCTCGTCCGCCGGCACCCGGCGCTGCGGCTGGAGATGTCGTTCACCGACCGGCCGGCGGACCTGGTGGAGGACGGCTTCGACCTCGCGGTCCGCGTCGGTCCGCTGCCGGATGTCGCCGGGCTGGCGGCGCGGCCGGTCGGGCGCATCACCGCGGCCGTCTGCGCGGCGCCTGCCTATCTGGAACGGCACGGCACGCCGCGCACCCTGGAGGATCTGCCCGGCCACGCGCTTCTGGTCTACGGCCGGGCCGGCCGGCTGACACCCTGGCGCTTCCCGGAGCCGGACGGCCGGCTGCGCGACCTGGCCGTGGACGGCCCGGTCCGTTTCGACGACCTGGAGGCGATCGCCGATGCGGCGGAGGCCGGCGCCGGCGTCACCTGGCTGCCCTGCTGGCTGATCGCCGACCGGCTGCGCGACGGCCGGCTGATCCGGCTGTTCCCGGACCGGCCGGGCTTCACCTTCGACGTCCACGCGCTGTGGCCGCAGGGCCGCTACCTGCCGTCGAAGACCCGCGCCGCCATCGACGCGCTGGCGGCGCGGCTGCCGGCGATGCTGGAGGGCGGATGATCGGTCACGCCTCGGTCGGCTTCGGCGCCGCATCGGCCGCGCCCTCGGCGTGGTGGTCGGCGGCGAGGACCATGTAGACCGCCGGCACCACGAAAAGGGTGAACAGCGTGCCGATGGTCAGGCCGCTGGCGATGACGAGCCCCATGTTGAAGCGCGACACCGCGCCGGCGCCCGTCGCCAGGATCAGCGGCACCACGCCCAGAACCATCGCGCCGGTGGTCATCAGGATCGGCCGCAGGCGGATCGAGGCGGCGCCTTCGATCGCCTCGCGCTTGCTGCGGCCCGCCTTCTGCAGGCTGTTGGCGACCTCGACGATCAGGATGCCGTGCTTGCTGATCAGCCCCATGAGCGTGACGAGGCCGACCTGGGTGTAGATGTTCATGGTGGCGCCGCCGACGCCGACGCTGATGAAGGCCAGCGCGCCGGCGATCGACATCGGCACCGAGACCAGGATGATCAGCGGGTCGCGGAAGCTGTTGAACTGGGCCGACAGCGCCAGGAAGATGATGACCAGCGCCAGCGCGAACATCTGCACCAGGCCGCTCGATTCCTGCACCGCCTGGCGCGACTGGCCACCATAGTCGACGGTGTAGCCGGGCGGCAGCGTCTTCGCCGCCAGCTCGTTCAGCGCCTGCAGCGCCTGGCCGGTCGAGACGCCCGGCGCCGGGACGCCGGAAATGGTGGCCGAGTTGAGCTGCTGGAAGTGGGAGATCGCCCGCGGCGCGGCCTCCCGCTCGATCGTGGCGATGGACGAGAGCGGGATCTGCGTGCCGTCCACCGCCGTGACCGGGTAGTCCAGGACCTGGTCGGTGGTCAGGCGCGAGCGCTGCTGCACCTGCGGGATCACCTGATAGGACCGGCCGTCGATGCTGAAGTAGTTGACGTAGCCGCCGCCGAGGATGGCGGCCAGCGCGTTGCCGACATCGCTCATGGTCAGGCCCAGCTGGGCCGCCTTGTCGCGGTCGATCTTGATCTCGGCCTGCGGCTTGTCGATCTGCAGGTCGCGGGTCAGGAACACGAACAGGCCGGTCTTCTGCGCCGCCTGCTGGAAGGCGTTGGCGACGTCGTTCAGCTCCCGGAAGCCGCCGGTGGTGCCGATCGCGAATTGGATCGGCAGGCCATTGCTGCCCGGCAGCGGCGCCGGCTGGAAGGCCACGCTCTGGGCCGCGGCGATCTTATTCAGATCCTGCTGCAGCAGGGCCTGCAGCGTGTCGGCCGTGCGCTCGCGCTGCTCCCAGGGTTTCAGCACCTGGACCGCGATCGAGGTGGCGGCGCTGTCGATGCCGAGGGTGTGGTCGGTCTCCGGATAGGCCCGCATCGCCTTCGCCACCTGGTCGGAGCTGGAGGCCTTCTGCGCCAGCGTGGCCTGCGGCGGATTGGTGGTGGAGACCAGCACCGCGCCCTGGTCCTCGTTCGGCGCCAGCTCGGACTGGGCTTCGGCATAGAGAAAATAGATGCTGCCCAGCACGATGGCGGCGAAGACCAGCGTCACCGGCACGGTGTTCAGGCTGCCGTGCAGCAGGCGCTGATAGGGCCGCCTTATGCCCTCGAAGCAGCGGTCGATGAAGTCCGACAGCCGCTCCTCCCAGCCGCTGCGGTCGGCGAGATGGGCCTTGAGGATGCGCGAGCACATCATCGGCGTCAGCGTCAGCGCCACGATCATCGAGACGGTGACGGCGCCGACCAGGGTGAAGGCGAACTCCGTGAACAGCGCGCCGGTCAGCCCGCCCTGGAAGCCGATCGGGACATAGACAGCGACCAGCACCACGGTCATGGCGATGATCGGCCCGACCAGCTCGCGCGCCGCGTCGATCGCCGCCTGCAGCGGCGTCGCCCCCTCCTCGATGTGGCGGTTGACGTTCTCGACCACGATGATGGCGTCGTCCACCACCAGGCCGATCGCCAGCACCAGGGCCAGCAGGGTGAGGAGATTGATGGAGAAGCCGAAGGCCAGCATCATCGCGAAGGTGCCGACCAGCGACAGCGGGATCGCCACCACCGGGATGAAGACCGAGCGCGGCGAGCCGAGGAAGGCGAAGACCACCAGCACCACGATCGCCAGCGCCTCGACCAGGCTGGCCACGACCTCCTCGATCGAGCTGGTGACGAAGGCGCTGGAATCGTAGATCACCGTGGCGTGCAGCCCGTTCGGCAGCTGCGCCTCGATCCCCGGCAGGGCCGCCTTCACGCCGGCGACGACGTCGAGCAGGTTGGCCGTGGGCGCCACCTGGATGCCGATGAAGACGCCGGTGTTGCCGTCGACCGTGGACCGGCTCTCGTAATCCTGGGCGCCGAGCACGACATCGCCGACATCCTTCAGCCGGATCACCGCGCCGTTGCTCTGCTTCACCACCAGGTTCTTGAACTGCTCGACATCGTGCAGGTCGGTCGAGGCGGTGAGCGTGACCTGGGTCATCGTGCCCTTGGTGGTGCCGATGCCGGAGATGTAGTTGTTGTTGCTGAGCGCGGTGTAGACGTCGGTGGCCGTGAGGCCGTAGCCGGCCAGCTTGTCGGGGTCGAGCCAGACCCGGAGCGCGAACACCTTCGGGCCCAGCAGCTCCGCCGTCTGTACCCCTTGCACCGCCTGCAGCTTGGGCTGGACCACGCGGGTCAGGTAGTCGGTGATCTGGTTCGCCGCCAGCACATCGCTGTAGAAGCCGATGTACATGGCGTCGATGGTCTGGCCGACCGAGAGCGTGATGGTCGGCTGCTGCGCGCCCGAGGGCAGCTGGTTCAGGACCGAGTTGACCTTGGTGTTGATCTCGGTGACCGCGGCGTCGGAATTGTAGTTCAGCCGCAGGTTGACGGTGATGGTCGAGGTGCCGCTGGTCGAGGTCGAGGTCATGTAGTCGATGCCGTTCGCCTGGGCGATGGCGTTCTCCAGCGGCGTGGTGATGAAGCCGGCGACCACGTCCGGATCGGCGCCGTAATAGGTCGTGGTCACGGTCACGACCGCGTTCTCGGTCTTCGGATACTGCCGCACCGTCAGCGAGCGGTAGGACTGATAGCCGATGACCACGATCAGGGCGCTGACCACCAGCGCCAGCACCGGGCGGCGGATGAAGATGTCGGTGAAATTCATGGCGCCGCCCTCAGCTCGGGTCCGCGACGGACGGGTTCGGGTCGCTCGGCGGGGTCACCGCGTTGTTGATCGTGACCGGCGAGCCGTTCTGCAGCTTGAGCTGGCCGGAAGTGACGACGGTGGCGCCCTCCTCCACCCCCTTGGCCACCGCGACCTGGTCGCCGCGGCTGCCGGCGGTGGTGACGAAGATCTGCTGCACGGTCAGGTCCGGCGCGGTGCCGGAGACGACATAGGCGATGTCGCCATAGGGGTTCGAGACGATCGCCGTCGCCGGCAAGGTGACGTAGCGCTGCGGTTGCCCGACCGTGACCGCGGCCTTGGCGAACATGCCGGGCGCCAGCAGGCGGTCCGGGTTGGCGAAGCTGGCCCGGACCGTCAGGCTGCGGGTGGAGCTGTCGACCAGCGGGCTGATCGCGGTGATCTTCCCGTCGAAGCCGCGGTTGGGATAAGCGTCGACCGTCGCCGTCACCGCCTGCCCGACCTTGAGCCTGGCCAGGGCCTGCTGCGGCAGGGTGAAGTCGAACAGGATCGGGTCCAGCGACTGCAGGGTGACGATCTCCGTCCCCGCGCTGAGATACTGGCCGAGATCCACCTGGCGCACGCCGAGCCGGCCGGCGAAGGGCGCCCTGACCGTCTTCTTGTCGATCAGCGCCTGCTGCGCCGCGACCTGGGCCTGGGCCTGCTTCAGGGTGGCGAGGTCGCTGTCGACCGTGGCCTGGCTGACGCCCTGGGCCTTGAGCTGGCGCAGGTCGCGGTCATAGGTGACCTGCGCATTCTCCGCCGCCGCCTGGTACTGCCGCAGCGTCGCCAGATCCTCCTCGGCGCGCAGCTGCAGCAGCGGGGTGCCGGCCGCGACCTCCTGGCCGTCGGTGAAGCTGATCGCCTCGACGATGCCCGAGACCTCGGCGGACAGCGACGCGCCGTTCACCGCCCGGAAGCTGCCCACCGCCTCCAGCCGCTCCTGCCACTCGGATGCCGTCGCCGTGGTGGTGGAGACGGTCTGGGGCGGGTTGCTGCGGGCGGCGATCGCCTGCGCGATCATCTTGCTCTTGAAGGCCTGGAACCCGAAGATCCCGCCCAGGATCACGCCGATCGCGATCAGCATGATCACCATGCGGGTGATCAGCGAAGCCGTTCTGCTCTTGGCCATGAAGTCGTCCGTCAGTTGGGCAGGCTGGGGGTCGGCTGGAACTTCGCCGCGACCACGTCGGTGCGGTTCCACCAGCCGCCGCCGAGCGCCTGGTACAGTGCCGCGGTGTCGCTCATTCGCGCCGCCTGCGCCTGGATGCGGCTGAGCCGGGCGTTCAGCAGGTTGGTCTGGGCGGTCAGGACGGTGGTGTAGGTGGTGGCGCCGGCCTGGTACTGGCTGCGCGCGATGTCGAGGCTGCGCTGGGCCGCCCGCTCCGCCGCCAGCTGCGCCTTCAGCGTGTCGGCGTCGTACTGGATCGCGTGCAGCGCATCGGCCACGTCCTGGAAGGCCGACAGCACGGTGCTGCGGTACTGCGCCGCCGCCTGGTCGAAGCCGGCCTCGGCGGCGCGCTTGTCGTGCAGCAGCGTGCCGCCGTCGAAGATCGTCTGGACGATGCTGCCGGCCAGGTTCCAGGCCACCGTGCCGGGCGAGAACAGGTCGCCGAAGCTGTTGGCGCCGCTGCCGTAGCTGGCGCTGAGCGTGATCTGCGGCAGCATGTTGGCCACGGCGACGCCGATCTTGGCGCTGGCCGCGTGCAGCTGCGCCTCGGAGGAGCGGATGTCCGGCCGCTGCTCCACCAGCCTGGCCGGCAGGCTGAGCGGCAGGTCGGCCGGCAGGGTCAGCGAGGACAGCTCGAAATCATCGCCGGAGATCTCGCTGGGGAAGCGGCCGAGATAGACGGCCAGCTGGTTGCGCTGCTGCGCCAGCTGCTTCTGCAGCGGCGGCAGCAGCGCCTCGTCCTGCGCCACCGTGGCCTGCTGCGCCGCCACATCGGCCTGCGAGATGCCGCCAAGCGTGAATTGCTGCTGCAGGATCGCGAGATAGGCGCGCTCGGTCCTGATGATCTCCTCGGTCGCCGCGATCTGGGCCCGGAGCGAGGCCTCCTGGATCGCCGCGGTCACCACGTTGCTGCTGATGGTCAGATAGCTGGCCTCGAGCTGGAAGCGCTGGTAGTCGGCCGTGGCCTGTAGCGATTCGATGTTGCGCCGGGTGCCGCCGAACACGTCGAGGTCGTAGGAGACGTCGACCGACGCGTTGTAGAGGTTGTAGACCGACGTCACGGTCCGCGACCCGGTCCCGGTCGAGACGGTGGTGTTGCTCTGCGCCCTCTCCCCGCTGCCGCTGGCGCTGATCGTCGGGAGTAGGAAGCCCTGCTCAGCTGCGACATTCTCCTGCGCCTGGCGCAGCGCGGCCTGGGCCGACTGGATGTCGGGATTGGCCTTCAGCGCCTCGGCCACCAGCCGGTTCAGCGTGTCGGAGCGGAACACCCGCCACCAGTCGCCCGGGATGTCGCGGCCGTTGCGGATGGTCTGCGCCACCCCGCCCGAGACGTCGGCCGAGGCGGTCTGTGCCAGCGGTGTCCCGGGCGTGTACTGGCCGACGCCCGGCGCGTCCGGACGCTTGAAATCGGGGCCGACCGCGCAGCCCGCCAGGATCAGGGCAGCCGCAGTCATGACGGGCAGCGGCGCGACGCCCCGCAGGAGTTGGTTCTTCACGATGACCGGCAGTGTTGGGAAATGAGCAGAGAAACCATCGGGCCGGCCCGGACGTGGGGGAGAACCGGGCCGGCCCGACCGGTCCGTCAGCCGGCGTCGGGCGCCGGGCGCTCGGCCTCAGGGGCGGAGCGCTGGTCCTGCGGACCGGGACCAGGGGGGTGGTGACGCGGCGGCATCAGGCGCCGCACGGCATCCTGCAGCAGGGTCGTCTGCTCCGGCGTCAGCTTCTGGCGCAGAGTCTCGATCGCCGCCTTCAGCCGCTGCGCCGTCTCGGCCTTGGCGATGGCGGCGTCGGCCAGACGCTCGGGCAGGGCGAAGGCATCCGGGGCGTCGTCGGCGCCGGCGGCCGGCGGCATCGGCGGCCCGATCAGGGCCAGGAGGGTGCTGGTGAAGTCCCGCCAGGCGTCGAGCTGGTCGCTGCGGATGCCGATCATGGTCTCGATCCCGGCCAGGTCGCGCGCCAGCTTCAGCTTGAAGTCCGGCCGATGGTGCCGGCCGGGGCCCATGCCACGCTCCATCATGGGGCCCATGCCGTGCCGCATTCCCGGCATGCCGCGCTCCATCCCGGGCATGCCCTGCCGCATCCCGGGTTTCATCGGGCCGGGACCGCCAGGACCGCCGGGCCCCGTCGGCGTCGCACCCGGCGCCTGGGCGTAGACCGTATCGGCATTGCCGGGATCTGCCAGGGCCGTGCCGCCCGGGCTCATGACCGTGCCGACGGTCAGGCCGATCACGCCGGCCGCCGCAACGCTGATGATGGCGACTGTGGATCTCATCTGCAGCCTCGCTGTTGCTGTGGCTGCGGCGAAACTAGGCGCGGCGTGTTTCCACCTTTCGTCGACCTGTTGCCGAATGTGGACCGGCGGAGGAAATTGGTTTCTCAACATTGCCGGCCGACGGCCGGCAACATTCCGTTGCAGAAAGCCCGTCGCGCCCCTTCGTCCGCGCCGTAAAGATCGCAATCACATCTTCGACCTCCGCCGCCCTTGATGCAAACATCCCCTCATATCCTTGTCGTCGACGACGATCCCGAGATCCGGCGTCTGCTCGGCCGCTATCTCGACGGCCAGAACTTCCGGGTCAGCCTGGCCGCCGACCGTCGCGAATGCGAGGAGCGGCTGGCCGGCGGCCGGATCGACCTGCTGGTGCTCGACGTCATGCTGCCCGACGGCTCGGGCCTCGAGATCTGCCGCGAGCTGAGCCGGCGCCGGCCGCATCTGCCGGTGATCCTGCTGACCGCGCTGAAGGAGGATGTCGACCGCATCATCGGGCTGGAGATCGGCGCCGACGACTATCTCGGCAAGCCGTTCAACCCGCGCGAGCTGGTGGCGCGGATCCGCGCCGTGCTGCGCCGGACCGCGGTGGTGCCGGATGAGGCGCCGCCCACCGGCCGCTACCGCTTCGCCGGCTTCGTCGCCGACCCCGCCACCCGGCGCGTCCATGACGAGGCCGGGGAGGAGGTGATCCTGACCGGCGCCGAGTTCGAGCTGCTGCTGGCCTTCCTGGACCGGCCGGGCCGGGTGCTGTCACGCGACCAGCTGCTGGACCTGACCCAGGGCCGCGAAGCGGAGCCGCTGGACCGGTCGATCGACGTGCTGGTCAGCCGGCTGCGCCGTAAACTGGGCGACGGCGGCCGGTTCCAGATCTTCAAGACGGTGCGCAACGGCGGCTATCAGCTCGCCGCCGCGGTCGAGCAGGTGAGGGATCCGGCGTGACCACGCTGCGCGCCCGCATCATCCTGCTGCTGGTGATCGCGATCATCACCGTGGTCGGCATCGCCAGCTTCGTTGCCCTGCTGCTGCTGCGCGAGCCGTCGCCGGCCCGCACCGTCGATCCCTTCGCCCGCCAGATCCGCCTGATCGCCGACCTGGTCGAGAACGGCATCGGGCCGGTCGGCAACCCCGGGCGGGTGGCCGATTTCGAGCTGCATCCGATGCCGGCGGCCGGGGAGCCGGACCCGCGCGGAAGCGAACTCCTCGAGAACGCCATGCGCTCGACCGGCCCCGCCCTGCCGGTGCGGGTGACCCACAATGGCCGGGACGGGCAGTCGATCCTGTCGGTGCAGATCGACCCGCAGCGCTGGTTGTGGCTGCCGATGCCCGACCTGCCGGTGCCGCAGGGCGTGCCTTTGGCCTTCGCCGGCTGGATGCTGCTGCTGGTGCTGGGGGCGATCGGCATCGCGGTGATCGCCGCCGGCACGCTGATCCGCCCGCTGGCGCTGCTGGAGGCCACCATCGCCCGGATCGGCCCGGACGGCGCGCTGCCGGAGCTGCCGGAGACCGGCCCGGCCGAGATGAAGACCACCGCGCGGGCGCTGAACCGCCTGTCGGCCCGGCTGCGCGTGGCGATGGAGAGCCGGATGCGCCTCGTCGCCGCCGCTGGGCACGACCTGCGGACGCCGATGACACGGATGCGGCTGCGCGCCGAGTTCCTGCCGGACGAGGAGCGCGAGCCCTGGCTGAGGGATCTCGACGAGCTCGACCGCATCGCCGACAGCGCCATCCGGCTGGTGCGCGAGGAGGTCGAAGGCGGCGACGCGGAGCGTCTGCGCCTCGACCGGCTGGTCGAGACGGTCTGCACCGAGCTGGCCGAGCAGGCGCTGCCGGTGACGCTGGTCCGGGCCGAGCCGGTGTCGATCAAGGCCGGGCCGCTGGCGCTGAAGCGGGCGCTGCGCAACCTGGTGATCAATGCCGCCACACACGGCCAGGGAGCGGAGGTGGTGCTGGACGCCGCCGAGGGCGAGGCCCGGATCACCATCACCGACCGCGGCCCCGGCATCCCGCCGGAGCTGCTGGCCCGGGTGTTCGAGCCCTTCTTCCGGGTCGACCCGGCCCGGCGCCAGACCGTGCCGGGCGCCGGCCTCGGCCTCGCCATCGCCAAGGAGATCATCGACCGCACCGGCGGCCGCATCGAGATCGCCAACCGGCCCGAAGGCGGACTAATCCAGACCGTGACGCTGCCACGGGAGGTGGACGCCTGATCTGCCCGCTATTGTTGATCATCGAATTTTGATAAGATTGCGCTAAGTAATAAAGAAAATTTTATTCAGATTACTGCCTTCTCTTCACCTGCTTTTCATTGATGCCGCCCCCGACCTGTGCCTTAATTCCTACAGATCGATGAAAAGAGCCTGGGGGGATGGCGCCGGGGACGATCGTCGGAGTCCAAGAGGAGATTTTCTGATGAGGGATACGACCACGACCATGGATTCGATCCAGCGATGGCTCGTCGACTATGTCGCCCGCCTCCTGAAGCTTCCCGCCCACGGCATCGATGTCGACGAGCAGCTGGTCTATCTCGGCGTGTCCTCGAGCCAGGCCATGACGCTGACGGCGGATCTGGAGAAGCATCTGGGGCGCCCGATCGACCCGGCGCTGCTGTGGGAATTCCCGACCATCCGCCGGCTGGCGCAGCACCTGGGGCAGGAGACGTGAGGCCGCCGGGCACGGGGGAGAACGGAGATGGATAGCCCGGCATCCGCCATTGCCCGGGACGTGGGCAGGCCCGGGCTCCAGCACATTCTGCGAGAACGCGCGCGGTCGACGCCGACCGCGACCGCCGTCTCGTTCCTCAGCTATCCCAACGGGCAGCAGCAAACCCGGATTCTCAGCTACAGCCAGCTCGATCGCCGCGCCGGTTCCATCGCCGCCCGGCTGCTGGAGCGGGCCGCCCCCGGCGACCGGATCCTCCTGGCCCACGATCCCGGCCTGGCCTTCGTCGAGGCGTTCTTCGGCTGCCTCTACGCCGGCCTGGTCGCGGTCCCGCTCGCCCCGACCCATGCGCGCGATCCGGTGCGGATGGCGGCGGTCGCCAGGGACGCAGGCGCGCAGGTCCTGCTGCTGACCGGCGCACAGGTCGCCCGCTTCTCCGTGCCGGAGGATTCTCCTCTGACGATCCTGGACAGCGAGAGCCTGGCCGAGACGGAAGGCCACGCCTTTCTGGAGGCGCATCCGGACCGGGATCCCCTGGCCTTCCTGCAATACACCTCGGGCACCACCGGCGCCCCGAAGGGCGTAATGGTGCGCCAGAGCGGCCTGCTGACCAATCTCGGCCAGATCTGCGCCGCAGTCCAGATCGAGGTGCAGAGCTCAGGGGTCAGCTGGCTGCCGCATTATCACGATATGGGGCTGATCGCCGGGATCCTGACGCCGATCTACGCCGGCTATCCGGTCGCGCTGATGTCGCCCCTGAGCTTCCTGCAGCATCCGATCCGCTGGCTCAGGGCCATACACCATTACGGCCGCCGCTACGGCGAGATGATCTGCGGCGGGCCCAGCTTCGCCTACCAGCACTGCGTCGAGCGGGTGCCGGAGGAGTTGCGGAGCGGCCTGGACCTGTCCTGCTGGCGCATCGCCTTCTGCGGTGCCGAGCCGATCCGGGCCGAGACGCTGGACCGGTTCAGCCGGAGCTTTGCCGCGAACGGCTTCCGCGCTTCGAGCTTCTATCCTTGTTACGGCATGGCGGAGGCGACGCTCTTTCTCAGCGGCGGCCGGCCGGGCCAGGGAGCGCCTGCCGGGGACTTCGACCCGGTCGCGTTGGAGCAAGGGGAGGCCCGGCTGCACGATCCCGCCGCCGCCTCGGCACCGCGCCGCCTGGTCGGCTGCGGCGTCCCGAGCCCGGACACCGATATCCGCATCGTCGACGGCCAAAGGCAGGAGGTGCCGGAGGGGCGGATCGGCGAGATCTGGGCCAGCGGCCCCGGGATCGCCTCCGGCTACTGGGGCAAGGACGAGGCGACGCGCGAGACCTTCGCCGCCGCCCTGCCGCAGGCCCCCGGCAAGACGTTCCTGCGCACGGGCGATCTCGGCTTCCTCCATGAGGGCGAGCTGTTCATCAGCGGCCGGGCCAAGGACCTGATCATCATCGCCGGCCGCAACATCGCGCCGCAGGATCTGGAATGGACCGCCCAGGCGAGCCACCCGGCCGTGGTCCAGGCCGCCGCCTTCCCCGTGCTCCGCGACGGGACGGAGGGAGCGGCCATGGTGGCCGAGGTCGAGCGTCGCGGCACCGCCGTGGATGTCGTGGAGGTCAGCGCCGCGATCCGGCGGGCGGTCGCCGCGGCCCATGACGTGCCTCTGGCGGCGCTGGCCCTGGTCCGCCCCGGCCTTCTGCCCCGGACCACCAGCGGCAAGCTGGCGCGCCGCCAGTGCCAGCGCGACTACGCCGAAGGCCGGCTCAACCTGCTCCATCGCTGGCAGCCCGGCGCCGCTGCGACCGGAACCGGCACGGCGCTGCCGGAGACGCCCTGGCTGCTGCGCCGGGCGCCCCATCCCGGCCCCGCCCTGCGGCTGTTCTGCTTTCCCTATGGCGGCGGCAGCGCCAGCGCCTATGCCCGCTGGTTCCGGCATTTCGGCGAGGATGTCGAGGTCTGCCCGATCCTGCTGCCGGGCTGGGAGACCCGCCTCGCGGAGGAGCCGATCCGTCGTATCGAGCCCCTCCTCGCGCTGTTCGAGGATCTCGCGCCGAGGCAGGCCGGAATCCCCTTCGCCTTCTTCGGCTTCTGTCTGGGGGCGCACACCGCCTATGCCGTCGCCCGCCATCTGCAGCGCAAAGGTCTTCCGGGACCAGCCAGCCTGATCCTCGCGGCGAAGCACGCGCCCTCTCGGCGCCCGAAGCCGGCGGTCCCGACCCACCGGCTCGACGACCGGGGTTTCCTCGAGCACACCCTGCGGCTGATGCAACCGCCGCCCATTATTCTCAACAATCCCGACGCCCTGCATCGGTCACTGAATCTGCTTCGGGCATCGGCCGAGGCGGACGAGACGATGGAGTTCGCGGAGGGGCCGCCGCTGGACTGCCCGGTCACGGTCATCGGCAGCCGGGAGGACTGGTGGGTAACGATCGAAGACCTTGTGCCATGGATAGAGGCCAGCACGGGCCGCTTCACGCTGCAGATGGTCGACGGCCCGCACAACTTCTTCTACGAGCAGCAGGACACAATCCTGGCACAGGTCGTCCATGAATTGGCGCTGCTGAAAGCGTTTCAGTCGCAGAGGGCGCAGGCATGTTGAGGTATATGAACCCCGTCTCCTCCCGAGACCTGCCGGAGAGCTTCTTCCGGACCTACGACCACCACACGCCGGACTGCATACGCGAGCTGCACAACATGGCCCGGCAGGCGCATGAGAGGTGCCCGGTCTTCCGCTCCGACAGCCATGGCGGCTTCTACGTCGTCACCCGCTACGACGACATCATGGAGGTCGCGTGCAACCCGGCCATCTTCTCGTCGCGGCGCGGCTTCGAGATCCCCGAAGCCCGCGCGCCGATGCTGATTCCGCTCCACTGCGATCCTCCAGAGGTGACCGAGTACCGGCGCCTGCTCCATCCATACCTCACGGCCAGTGCTGTCGAGGGCCTCAGGGAAGACTTGCGGACCATCGTCATGCAGCGGATCGAGGACAGGCTGGGGCAAGGACGGCTCGACGTCATTCCAGACCTCGCCTTGCCGGCATCCGCCTCCATGGCCCTGAAGATCATCGGCTTCGATCCCGAACTCTGGGACGAATACGCGATGGCCTATCACAACCATATCTTCCGTCTGGTGCCGCCGGACCTCTCGTTCCATCAGATCTACCGGCTTTCATTGCGCATCATCGAGGATATCCGGCGGTTTCGAGAGGCACCCGCTGCCGGAACGCTCCTCTCCGATCTCCTGACCAAGAAATTTCGAGGGCGCCCGCTGACCGATGGGGAACTGACGGCCATCGTCAGCGCGCTGATCGTCGGCGGCACCGAGACCGTCCAGGCGACGATCGGCATGATGCTCGTCTATCTCGACGAGAACCCCGAGCAGCGGCAGCGATTGATCGAAAATCCGGGTCTGATTCCGAACGCGGTCGAGGAGCTTCTGCGAGTTCTGGCTACGCAGCCCGGCATGGCCCGCACGGTCACGAAGGACTACGTGCTCGGCGGCGTCCCTTTGAGCAAGGGGGACAAAGTCCTTCTCCTCTGGGCGGCGGCGAATTTCGACGCCGACAAGTTTCCCTCACCCTTCGAGGTCGATTTCTGCCGCCCCTCCAACTCACACCTGACCTTCGGGGCAGGAAGCCACAAATGCATCGGCCTGCACCTCGCCCGGATGGAGCTTGCGGTGTGTCTCGAAGTCATTCTCCAAAGAATCCCGAACTATCGCGTAAGACGCGATCAGTTGCGCGCGGCGCCGGGTTGTTCGCTGATCTTCGGCTTCGAGAGCGTCCCGATCGAATTTGAAGCGGAGCGGTCACCCGAACGACACGTTGTCTGCCCCAATCGCACAGGGGGCAGGTCGCAGGCAGCGCCGACATGCTGAGGTTCATGAACCCTTTCTCCTCCGAGGACCTGCCCGAGGACTTCTTCCGGACCTACGACCACCACGCGCCGGATCATGTGCGCGAACTGCAGACCATGGCGCGGCAGTCGCACGAGAAGTGCCCGGTCTTCCGTTCCGACAGCCATGGCGGCTTCCATGTCGTCACCCGCTACGACGACATCATGGAGGTCGTGCGCAACCCGGCGGTGTTCTCGTCCCGGCGCGGCTTCGAGATCCCGGAGCACCGCGCCCCCAGCCTGATCCCGTTCCACTACGACCCGCCGGAGGCGACCGAGTACAGGCGCCTCCTCAACCCGCATTTCTCGCCGAAGGCGGTCGCGGATCTTCGCGACGAGGTCCGCTCGATCGTGCTGCGCCGGATCGAGGACAAACGGCACCAGGGCCGCCTCGACGTCATCGCCGACTTGGCGCGGCCGGTCACCGCATCGAGCATCCTGACGATCATCGGCTTCGACCCGGAGCTCTGGACCGAATACGCCGTTCCCTATCACGATCTCGTCTTCCGTCTGGTGCCGCCGGATGTCGCCTATCGGCAGCTCTATGCCCTGTCGCAGCGCATTGCCGCGGATATCCGGCGGTTCCGGGAGGCGCCTCTCCCGGGGACCCTGATGGCGGATCTCCTGGTCAAGGAGTTCCAGGGGCGGCCCCTCACCGACGAGGAGCTCGGCTCGATCGTCGCCACCCTGCTCAGCGCCGGGTCGGAAACGGCCCAGGCCTCGATCGGCACCGCGGTCGTCTATCTCGACGAGAACCCCGACCAGCGCCGCCGGCTGCTCGCCGAGCCAGCGCTGATCCTGGGCGCGGTCGAGGAGCTCCTGCGCGTCCTGGCGGCGCAGCCCTGCATCGCCCGCACGGTGACGGCGGACACCACGCTCGCCGGCGTCAGGCTGAGGAAGGGCGACAAGATCCTCCTGTCCTGGGCGGCGGGCAATCTCGACGGCACCAGGTTCCCGTCACCCTTCGAGGTGGATTTCCGTCGCCGCCCCAACCCGCATCTCAGCTTCGGCGCGGGGATCCACAAATGCCTCGGCATGCACCTGGCGCGCATGGAGATCGCCGTGTGCCTCGAGGAGATCCTCGACAGGCTTCCGGAGTATCGAGTGCGGCACGACCAGCTGCGCCCGGCCCCGGACTGCTCGGTCGTCTTCGGCTTCGAGAGGGTGCCGATCGAGTTCGACGCCGCGTGAGTCGCCACGCCCTGCGCAGCAACGCAGCGCCCGATCCGCAAGGCTGCTCCCGGCCATTCGCCGCCCTCCCCGCTCCCTTGAGCCGCTAGGATGGCGTGCCCCGACTCGCGCGGGGCGGGAGGAAGCGGCAAGAATGAATCTCAGCCAGTCCGAGATCCACACCATCGTGCTCGGCGCCCTGCTGGCGCTGTTCCTGTCGGCGCTGGACCAGACCATCGTCGCCACCGCGCTCCCGTCGATCGGGCGCGAGCTCGGCGATTTCGAGCTGATCTCCTGGGTCGTCACCAGCTACCTGCTGACCTCGACCTGCGCCACGCCGATCCTCGGCAAGCTCAGCGACCTGTACGGCCGCCGGCTGATGCTGCTGGCCTGCCTGGTCGTGTTCCTGATCGCCTCGGCGCTGTGCGCCCTCTCCTCCTCCATGACCATGCTGATCGCGGCCCGGGCGCTGCAGGGGCTGGGCGGCGGCGGGCTGCTGACCCTGGCGCAGACCGTGATCGCCGACGTGGTGGCGCCGCGCGAGCGGGGCCGCTACGCCGCCTACTTCGCCACGGTCTGGGCCGGCTCCGCCCTGATCGGCCCGACGCTGGGCGGCGTCCTGACGCAATATGCCGGCTGGCCCTGGATCTTCTGGATCAACCTGCCGCTCGGCCTCGTGGCCCTGGCCATCGTCGAGCGGTCGCTGCGCAAGCTGCCGGTGCCGCGGGTGCGGTCGCGGATCGACTTCACCTCTGTCGGCCTGCTCTCCCTCGGCACCGTGGCCCTGCTGCTGGGCCTGTCCTGGGGCGGCACGGCCTTCCCCTGGGCCTCGACGCCGGTCGTCGCCGCGGCAGCGGTGGCCGCCGGCGGAAGCTGGCTGTTCTTCCGCCGCCAGGCGCGGGTGGAGGAGCCGGTGCTGCCGCCCCGCTTCCTGGGCGACGCCGTGGTCGGTCCGGTGCTGCTGTCGGTCTTCCTGGCCTTCGGCGGCTATCTGGCGCTGGCGGTGCTGGCGCCGACCTATCTGCAGGTGGCGCTGCGGGCCGAGACCGGCGAGGTCGGGCTGATGATGATCCCGCTGATGGTCTCGACCACCGTCACCGCCTCGCTGTCGGGCCGCTACATCACCCGCACCGGCACCTATCGCCGGCCGCCGGTGATCGGGCTGCCGGTCGCGATACTGGCGGTGCTGGCGCTGGCCGCGGTGGCGACCCAGGCCACGCCGCTCGTCGCCTCCGGCCTCCTGATGATCGTCGGGCTCGGCGTCGGGCCGATCTTCCCGGCCAGCATGGTGGCGGCGCAGAACGCGGCGCCGGTGCGCGACCTCGGCGCGGTGACCGGCGCCGTCGGCTTCTCCCGCGCCCTCGGCGGCGCCGTCCTGGTCGCCGCGGGGACGACCCTGGTGCTGGGGCTGATCGTCGCCTGGAGCCCCTCCGTCGCCTCGGTCTCGGGGCTGGAGGAGCTGGTGCGCCGGCCGCTGACCGAGGCCGAGCGCGGCGACGTGGCCCGCGCCTTCGCCGTGCTGTTCGCGGCGGTGGCGGCGGTCTTCGCGCTCAGCATGTTGGCCTATATGCGGGTGGAGCATCGGCCGCTGCGCAGCCAGACCCATAGCGGCAGCGAAGGCGGCGGGGCGGGTCAGGGCTGATACCGACGAGCCGGGCCTGTTGAAAAATCCACAACTTCGTCATCCCCGCGCAAGCGGGATCTCGTCACGCACTGACCGGAAGAGATTCCCGCTTTCGCGGGAATGACAGCAAAGGGAGGGAGCACGACCCGCGGCTCTCAACGCACCGGCCGCCTCTCCCAGATCGGCTCCCTGGCGAAGCGCTCGACCAGGAAGTCCACCACCGCGCGCACCTTGGGCGCCAGGTTGCGGTTGTGCGGCCAGACCGCATAGATCGCGCCGAACGGGTTCTCGTAGTCGGTCAAGAGCGGTACCAGGCGCCCGGCGGCGATGTCGGGGCCGACGATGAAGTCGGGCGACAGCGCCACCCCCGCGCCGGCCAGCAGCGCCGCCAGGGTCACCTCGGCGCTGTTGGCGCGCAGCCTTCCGTCGACCCGCACCGTTTCCACCCGGCCATCCGGGCCGACGAACTCCCATTCATTCTGGTCCGTGGCGTAGCTGTAGAGGACGCAGTCGTGGCGGGTGAGATCGGCCGGCACGCGGGGCACGCCGTGCCGTTCGAGATAGGCCGGCGCGGCGCAGACCAGCCGACGGCAGGGGGCGAGGCGACGGGCCACCAGGCTCGAATCCTGCAGCCGGGTGATGCGGATCACCAGGTCGAAGCCTTCGGCCACGACGTCGACGAAGCGGTCCTCGAAGATCGCCTCGACCCGCAGCTCGGGCCAGCGCGCCAGCATCTCCGGCACCAGCGGCGCCACATATTCCCGGCCGAAGCTGGCGGGCGCGTTCAGCCGCAGCACGCCGCGCGGCTCGGCCGAGAGATGGGTGATCGCCCGCTCCGCCTCCTCCACCTCGCGGGCGACGCGCAGGCAGCGTTCGTAGAAGTCCTGCCCGGCGTCGGTCGGGCTCAAGGTGCGTGTGGTGCGGTTCAGCAGCCGGGCGCCCAGCCGGTCCTCCAGCTTGGCGATCTGCTTGCTGACCGCGGATTTCGACAGGCCGAGCCGCGCCGCCGCGGCCGAGAAGCTGCGGCTGTCGACGACCTGGGCGAAAACGATCATGGCGCCGGGCATGTCCATGGTTCGCAAGCTCCATGAGCCGCGCTCCGGGGTCAATGATCGAAAGACCGGTCCGTTCGCAACGCAGCGGAGCGATCCGGCACGGCGTGATAGAATGTCTCTCTAGAGCATTGTAATTTCGTGACTTTTGCCCTTGAAAACCCACCCTGTCATCCCCATGTATTGGTCACGCCGGTTGCCTGCCCTGCCGGGGACCGGCGGTCCTGAGGGAGCTCCGGCTCTCCGGACCACCCTCAGCCCATGTTGCTCGTGTCGAGGATATGGAAGGAGGACCAAATGATGCGTGATCTGATTCCGTGGGGCCGCGGCGGCCGTTCGGCGATGCCCTATCGCGAGGACGAGAGCCCGCTCCTGTCGCTGCATCGGGAGATGAACCGTCTGTTCGATGAGGCTTTCCGCGGCTTCGATGCGCCCTCGCTGTTCGGCCGCACGGCTTGGCCGAACCTGGAGGTGACCGAGAATGACAAGGCCGTGACCGTGTGTGCCGAGATTCCCGGCCTGACCGAGAAGGATGTCGAAGTCACCCTCGCCGAGGGGATCCTGAGCATCCGCGGTGAGAAGAAGTCCGAGGTCGAGGACAAGGAGCGTCACTTCAGCGAGCGCAGCTATGGCCGCTTCGAGCGGCAGATCGCGATCGGCCGCGAGGTCGATGAGGATAAGGTCGAGGCGACGTTCAGGAACGGCGTCCTGACCGTCACCCTGCCGAAGACCGCGCCTGCCCAGAGTAAGATGCGCCGCATCACCGTCAGCGGCGAGAAGAAGGCGGGCGAGAAGAAGGCGGGCGAGAAGAAGGCGGCCTGATCAACTGATGCCAGATAGCGCCGGACGGTTCGCGCCGCCCGGCGCTTTCCTATGAGCGCTCCGCTGCCGCCTGCTGCAGCGCCGCGATGGTCTCGCGCAGGCCGCGGGCCAGCGGCTTGTCGCGGCGCAGCACCAGGCCGAGACGGCGGTGGAGCCGCGGCGACAGCGGATGGGCGGTCAGCCCCGGCGCCTGTGCCACCGCCATGCTCGGCAGCACGGCGCAGCCGAGGCCGGCGCCGACCAGCTCCTTGATCGCCTCGACGCTGCCCAGCTCCATCACCGGCTTCGGGCTGATCCCGGCCCGCGCGAACCAATCGTCGACGATGCGCCGCGTGTGCCCGCCCGGCTCGTACAGCACCACCGGGCGGCCGGCCAGCGCCGCCGGGGTCACCATCGGCGGCAGGTCGTCGGCCTCGGCCGGGGCGACGGCGACGAACTCCTCCTCCATCAGCGGCGTCACCGAAAAGGCGCGGCCCGGCGCTGGCAGGGTGACGAGGCCGAGGTCGAGCGCGTTCTCCTCCAGGAGGCGCAGGATGCCGGCCGTGTTGCCGGTGCTGACCACGATCTCCAGCGACGGCAGCCGCCGCCGCAGCGCCCGCAGCACCGGCGGCAGCAGATAGATGCAGGCGGTGGCGCCGGTGCCGAGACGCACCCGCCCGGCGGCGCCGCTGGCATGTTCCGCCATCGCGTCGACGGCCGCCGCGACCTCGGCCTCGATCCGCCCGGCATGGACCAGCAGCTCACGCCCCGCCGCGGTCGGCGTCGCCCGCCGCCCGACCCGCTCCACCAGCCGGACGCCGAGCCGGGCCTCGAGCTGCCGGATCTGCAGGCTGACCGCCGGCTGGGTCAGGTTCAGCCGGGCCGCGGCGCCGGAGAAGCTGCTGGCCCGGACCACCTCGGCGAAGGTGCGGAGCTGGTCGAGGTTGAGTTCGCGCATTCAAAGAAACCCTTATCATCTGCATTGAATATCCAAATTTCCCTTATCCGTCACAAAGCTGCAATCTCGTCGCGTCCGCCACCACGGCCGTGTCCGATGCCTTGCCTGTCCTTATCCGAGATGCTGCACTGGCTCGCCGGGTCGCCGCAGTCGCGCCGGCGCCAGGTCGAGATCCTGCGCGGGCTCGACGACCGGCGCCTCGCCGATCTCGGCATCACCCGCGGCGAGGCGCTGCGCGGACGCCCCGACCCCGACCGAGAGACCGAACCGATCATGCCCGACCGTCACCTCGCCTTCCCGCCCACCCCGATCATCGTCCGCGACGCGGCCGAGGCGGACCTGCCGGCGGTGCAGGCGATCTACGCCCGCCACGTGCTGCACGGCCTGGCCAGCTTCGAGGAGACGCCGCCGGACGTGGCCGAGCTGGCGGCGCGGCGGGCGGCGGTGCTGGCCCAGGGCCTGCCCTATCTGGCGGCCGAGATCGAGGGCTGGCTGGTCGGCTATGCCTATGCCGGCGCCTATCGGCCGCGCCCGGCCTATCGCTACACGGTCGAGGATTCGGTCTATGTCGCCGACGGCCAGGCCGGCCGCGGCATCGGCCGGGCCCTCCTGGCGGCGCTGATCGAGCGCTGCGAGGCGGGCCCCTGGCGGCAGATGGTCGCCGTGATCGGCGACAGCGGCAACACCGGCTCGATCACGCTGCATGAGCGGCTCGGCTTCCGGCGGGTCGGCCTGCTCCCGTCGGTCGGATTCAAGTTCGGCCGCTGGGTCGACAGCGTGCTGATGCAGCGGGCGCTCGGCCCCGGCGACGCCACCCCGCCCCTGTCGGGCCGCGGGGCGTGATCCGCCGCAGCGCCGTGCTGTGCCTCGGCCTGGCGCAGCTGATCAGCTGGGGCACCACCTACTACCTGATCGGCGGCTTCGGCCCGCGGATCATCGCCGAGACGGGCTGGAGCCACACCCTGGTGCATGGCGGCTTTTCCGCCGCCCTGCTGGTGATGGGGCTGTCCTCCGCCCGGATCGGGCGGTTGATCGACCGCCTGGGTGGCCGGGCGGTAATGACGGCGGGATCGGTGCTGTCGGCCCTCGGCTGCGTCGGCCTCGCCCTGGCGCGCGACCCGCTGCCCTATTACGCCGCCTGGCTGGTGCTCGGCCTGGCGATGCGCTGCACCCTCTACGACGCCGCCTTCGCCGCGCTGGCGCGGATCGGCGGGCCGGAGGCACGCAGGCCGATGGCGCAGATCACCCTGCTCGGCGGCCTGGCGTCGACCGCATTCTGGCCGATCGGCGAGAGCCTGGCGTCCGCCTTCGGCTGGCGCGGCGCGGTCTTCGCCTATGCCGGCTTCGCCCTGCTCACGGTGCCGCTGCACCTCGCCCTGCCCGCCGGCAGCCACAATTATAGCGCGCGGCCGCGGCATGCGGCGCCCGCCCCCTTGGCCGGAAGCCGGCGCGAGCACTGGATCGCCGGCGCGCTCTACGCCCTGATCGTGACCCTGACCAACATCCTGAATGCCGGCATGTCGGCGCATATGATCGGCATCCTGGCCGGGCTGGGCCTGGCGGCGCCGGTCGCGGTGTGGATCGCGACTTTGCGCGGCATCGGCCAGTCCGGCGCCCGGCTGGCCGAGGTGCTGTTCGGCGGCGGGCTGTCGCCGCTGGCGCTGACCGTGGGGCGGCCGCCGTGCTGCCGGTCTGCTTCCTGGCCGGGCTGTGGGGCGGGCAGGTGCCGGCGGCGGCGATCGCCTTCGCCTTCCTCTACGGCGCCGGCAACGGCCTCCTGACCATCACCCGCGGCACGCTGCCCCTGGTGCTGTTCGATCCGCGCCGCTACGGCGCCATCGCCGGTCGGCTCTTGGTGCCGGGCTTCCTCTGCTCCGCCGCCGCGCCGATCGCCTATGCCGCGCTGATCGAATGGGCGGGCGAGGCCGCGGCGCTGTGGCTCTCCGCCGCGCTGGCGGCCGTCACCCTGGCCGCGGCGGCGGGGCTGAGCGCCACCTTTCGCACCGGCCGGGCCGCGTTCCGAGCCTAGCCCCGGTGGCGCAGCGCCTCGACCAGCAGGCCGAACGCCGCCGAAGACTGGCGCCGGCTCGGGTAGTACAGGTGATAGCCCGACCAGGGCGGCGACCAGCCTTCGAGCAGCCTTTCCAGTCGGCCCGCGGCGAGATGGGGCAGTGCCAGATCCTCCGGCACATAGGCCAGGCCGAAACCCGACACCGCGGCCTTCAGGACCTGGAAAACGCCGTTGAAGACCAGCTGGCCCTCCACGCGCACCTTGAGCTCGCGGCCGTCCCGTTCGAACTCCCAAGCGTATAAGCCGCCATAGGTGGGAAGGCGCTGATTGATGCAGCTGTGCGCCAACAGGTCCTGCGGCGTCCGTGGCCGCGGCCGGTTCGCGAGATACGATTTGGCGCCGACCACGGCAAAGCGGATATCGGGGCCGATGCGCACCGCGATCATGTCGCGGGCGACCTGCTCGCCCATGCGCACGCCGGCGTCGTAGCGCTCCGCGACGATGTCGGTCAGCCCGTTGTCAATGGCGACCTCGACCTTGATGTCGGGATAGTTCGGCAGGAACTTCTCCAGCTTCGGCCAGAGGATCGTTTCGGCCGGGTGGTCGCCGGCGGTGATGCGGATCGTGCCGGCGGGCTTTTCCCGGAGCTCGCTGACCGCCGCCAACTCGGCATCGATCTCCTCCAGCCGCGGGGCGACGGTGCGCAGCAGCCGTTCGCCGGCTTCGGTCAGGCCGACGCTCCGGGTTGTCCGGGTCAGGAGCCGGATGCCGAGGCGGGCCTCGAGCTGGCGGATGGTCTGGCTCAGCGCCGATTGCGAGACGCCCAGCTTCGCCGCGGCGTTGGTGAAGCTCCGCTCCCGCGCCACCGCGACGAGAACCACCAGGTCATCCAGGCTGCCGCGCTGCATTCATCGCCGACGCTTATAGGTCCGAGTGGATTATACCAGAAGGTCCTGAACTGATCGTCATCCCGTGCGCGTTGCGGCGCGGAGTGCCGCAGCGCAGACACGGGATCTCGGTGCCAGTCTCGAAGAGATCCCGGTTCTGCGGCGCATCACTCCGTGCTGCGCCGCGCCCGGGATGACGAGGTGGCAAGAGTCCGATGACGAGCCCTTTGATCAAACCACCTCCGGCAGCCGGTCGAGGAACTTGTCGAGCGTGATCGGATAGTCGCGGACGCGCACGCCGGTGGCGTTGGTGATCGCGTTGGCGACGGCCGCGCCGACCCCGCAGATGCCGAGCTCGCCGACGCCCTTGGCCTTCATCGGCGAGGCGATCGGATCGGTCTCGTCGAGGAAGATCACCTCCTGGTGCGGGATGTCGGCATGGACCGGCACCTCGTAGCCGGCGAGGTCGTGGTTGACGAAGAAGCCGTGCCGCTTGTCGACCGCGAGCTCCTCCATCAGCGCCGCCCCGACGCCCATGGTCATTCCGCCGATCACCTGGCTGCGCGCCGATTTCGGGTTGAGGATGCGGCCCGCGGCGCACACCGCCAGCATCCGCCGCACACGGATCTCGCCGGTGGCGGCGTCGACCGCCGCCTCGACGAAATGCGCCCCGAAGGTCGATTGCTGGTACCGCTTGTCGAGATCGCCGTACTCGATCATGTCCTCGGCGACGAGACCCTCCGCACCGGCGGCTTCGCCCAGCGGAACGTTGCGGTTGCCGGCGCGGACCACGCCGTCGGCGAAGACCGCGTCGGCGGAGTTGAAGCCGAGCTTCGTCGCCACCGCCTCGCGCAGCTTCACGCAGGCGGCATAGACGCCGGAGGTCGAGTTGGCGGCGCCGAACTGCCCGCCCGAGCCGCACGAGACCGGGAAGCGGGAGTCCCCCAGACGGACCACGACCTTGTGCAGCGGCACGCCCATCATCTCCGCCGCGGTCTGGGCGATGATGGTGTAGCTGCCGGTGCCGATGTCGGTCATGTCGGTCTCGACCGTCACATCCCCGCGATGGTCGAGCCGGACGCGGGCGCCGGACTTCATCAGCAGGTTGTTGCGGAGCGCGGCAGCCACGCCCATGCCGACCAGCCAGCGCCCGTCGCGAGTCCGGCCGGGCTGCGGGTTGCGCCGGTCCCAGCCGAAACGCTCCGCGCCCGTGCGCAGGCACTCGACGAGGCGGCGCTGCGAGAAGGGCCTTTCGGGATTCTCGGGATCGACCTGGGTGTCGTTGAGGATGCGGAACTCGACCGGGTCGAGGCCGAGCTTCTCCGCCATCTGGTCGATCGCGACCTCCAGCGCCATCAGGCCCGGCGCCTCGCCCGGCGCCCGCATGGCGTTGCCCTCCGGCAGATCGAGCACCGCGAGCCGCGTCGCCGTCATCCGGTCGGCGCCGGCATAGAGCAGCCGGGTCTGGTAGACCGCGGCCTCCGGCCCGCCGCCCGGCAGGTCGCCCGACCAGCTCTCGTGGCCGATCGCGGTGATCCTGCCGTCCCGGGTGGCGCCGATGCGGATGCGCTGGATCGTCGCCGGACGGTGCGTGGTGTTGTTCATCACGAACGGCCGCGGCAGCGCCAGCTTCACCGGCCGCCGCGCGGCGCGGGCGCCGAGGGCCGCGAGCAGCGCATCGGACCGCAGGAACAGCTTCCCGCCGAAGCCGCCGCCGATGAAGGGCGAGACCAGGCGGATATTCTCCTTCGGAATGCCGAGCGTCTTCGCCACGTCGCCCACGCCCCAGTCGATCATCTGGTTCGAGGTCCAGAGCGTCAGCTTGTCGCCGTCCCAGGCCGCGATCGAGGCATACGGCTCCATCATCGCGTGCGACTGGTCGGGCGTGGTGTAGGTCTCATCGAGCTGGACCGGCGCCGCGGCGAAGGCGCCGGCGAAGTCGCCGACGGCGGAGTCGGCCGGGCCGCCGAACCCGGCTTTCTCGATGGCGGAGTCCTTCGCCGCCGCAAGATCGAAGGCGCCCTCGGCCCGGGCATAGTCGACGCGGACCAGCTGCGCCGCGGCGCGGGCCTGCTCGAAGGTCTCCGCGACGACCACCGCGATCGCCTGGTGATAGTGCTGGATCTCGGGGCCGCCGAGCAGCCTGGCCGTGTTGAAGTCGCCCTTGCCGAGCGTGCCGGCGTTCTCCGCGGTGACGATGGCGATCACCCCGGGCGCGGCCTTCGCATCGCCGAGGTCGATCGAGGCGATCCGGCCCTTGGCGATGGCGGCGCCGACCACATAGCCATAGGCCGGGTTGCGCACGGCATCGTGCCGCTCATAGGCATAGGGCGCCGTGCCCGTGGTCTTGAGCGGGCCGTCGATCCGGTCGGTCGGTCGGCCGACGACCTGGAGCCGGTCGATCGGATTGGTGGTGGCGGGGGTGTCGAACTTCATGTCTCAGGCCCTCGCTTCGGCCAGCACCGCGGCGAGCGTGCGCTCGGCCAGCGGCAGCTTGAAGGCGTTCTCAGGGGTCGGCTTGGCGCCGGCGAGCAACTGTTCCGTGACGGCCTTGGCGCCGCGCGGCAGCTCGGCCTCGGCGGCCTCGACGCGCCACGGCTTGTGGGCGACTCCGCCCAGGGCGACGCGCCCGGTGCCGTCGGGCTGCACGATCGCGCCGACCGAGACCAGCGCGAAGGCGTAGGAGGCCCGGTCGCGCACCTTGTGATAGATCTGCGTGCCGCCGACCGGCCTGGGCAGCGTGACCGCGGTGATCAGCTCCCCGGCTTCGAGCGCCGTCTCGATCTGCGGCGTGTCGCCGGGCAGGCGGTGGAACTCGGCGATCGGGATGCTGCGCGTCGCGCCGTCGGCCTTCACGGTCTCGACCGTCGCGTCGAGCGCGCGCATCGCCACCGCCATGTCGCTCGGATGGGTCGCGATGCAGGCCTCGCTGGTGCCCACCACGGCATGCTGACGGCTGAACCCGCCGATCGCGGCGCAGCCGCTGCCGGGCTGGCGTTTGTTGCACGGCTGGTTGGTGTCGTAGAAGTACGGGCAGCGCGTGCGCTGCAGCAGATTGCCCGCGGTCGTCGCCTTGTTGCGCAGCTGGCCGGAGGCGCCGGCGAGCAGCGCCCGCGACAGCAGGCCGTAGTCGCGCCGCACGCGCTCATCGGCGGCGAGGTCGGTGTTGCGCACCAGCGCGCCGATGCGCAGGCCGCCCTCCGGCGTCGCCTCGACTTTGTCGAGCGCGAGGCCGTTCACGTCGACGAGATGCGTCGGCGTCTCGATCTCAAGCTTCATCAGGTCGAGCAGGTTGGTGCCGCCGGCGATGAACCTGGCGCCTTCGGTGCGCGCGGCCGCAGCGGCGGCCTCGGCGGGGGTGCGGGCGCGCTCATAGGTGAAGGATCTCATGCCTCCCTCCCCGCGACCTCGGTGATCGCCTCGACGATGTTGGAATACGCGCCGCAACGGCAGATGTTGCCGCTCATCCGCTCCCGCAGCTCGGCCTCGGTGAATTGCGGCCGGGCGGTGAGGTCGGCGCTCACATGGCTGGGGATTCCGGCCTTGATCTCGTCCAGCATCGCCACGGCCGAGCAGATCTGGCCCGGCGTGCAGTAGCCGCACTGGTAGCCGTCGTGCTTGACGAAGGCGGCCTGCATCGGATGCAGGCTGTCGGGCACGCCCAGCCCTTCGATCGTGGTGACGCTGTCGCCCTCATGCATGATCGCCAGCGTCAGGCAGGCGTTGATCCGCCGGCCGTCGACCAGCACCGTGCAGGCGCCGCACTGGCCGTGATCGCAGCCCTTCTTGGTGCCGGTGAGGTGCAGGTGCTCGCGCAAGGCGTCGAGCAGCGTGGTCCGGGTGTCCAGCTCGAGGTGACGGACCTGGCCGTTCACCGAGAAGGACACCTTCGACAAGGTCTGCGCGCCGGCGGCGCCGGCCTGCGCCTCGGCGACGGACGGCGCCGCCGTCATCGCCGCGGAAGCGGCGGTTCCAATCATCAGATCGCGCCGCGTCATCGCGAGCTCTCCAGGGTGGTGCATGTGGCGTCCCAATCTGTTCTTGGTCGGCTGTTGGTGACCGGCCGCCGACCGGTCACGATTGCCTTGGCGGCAGCCCAGGCGTCGGGGCGACCTCGCTGCGCGAAGGTCGCGGCCGCTCCGCCCTGCGAATGTGGCGGGGGAATTGGCGTATGATTAGGGGCCCGGATCCGAATGAGCTTATAAGCACCCCTTCTTAATGGGGCCTATCATCGCTTGCCTCGAAGACCGGCTCCGCCGGAACGCCGGCTCATGAACGCCAGCAACGCCGAGCCGCACAGAAGCGGCGCTTGCGCCGAAGGTGGCCTGGTAGCCGCTCAGGTCGAACAGCAGCCCGCCGAACGAAGCGCCCGCGGTGATCGCCAGCTGAATGGTGGCGACCATCAGCCCACCGCCGGCTTCCGCATCGTCCGGCAGCGTCCGGCTCAGCCAGGTTCCCCAGCCGACGGGCGCCGATGTGCCGAGCAGGCCCCATCCGCCCAACAGCACCGCGCCCCCCAGCGGCCAGTGGCCCAGCGCGATCAGCGCGACGGCGATCGCGGCCATGCCCAGTGGGATCGCGATCAGGACGCCGTGGAGATGCGCCTTCAGGGCGAAGCCGATCAGATAGGTTCCGACCAGACCCGCGACGCCGAGGACCAGCAGGATCAGGGACAGCGTCGAGACGTCCACGCGCGTCACCGTCTCGAGGAACGGCCGCAGATAGGTGAACAGCGCGAACTGCCCCATGAACAGAAGCATGACCGCCAGCATGCCGGACGGTACCTGCGGGCGACGCAGGACCCTGAACACGGCCCCGGCGTCGAACCGGCGCGCCGACGGCATCGACGGCAGGCTCGCCATCTGCCAGGCGAAGGTCAGGGCGGCCAAGGGGACCACACAGAAGAAGGCGCCCCGCCACCCGAGATAGGTGCCGAGGAAGCTGCCGAGCGGCGCCGCCACCGTCGTCGCCAGCGCGTTGCCGCCATTCAGGACGGCCAGCGCGCGCGGCACGGCATCCGCGGGTACGAGGCGCATGACCGTGGCCGTGGACATCGACCAGAAGCCGCCGATCGCGACCCCGAGAAGCGCGCGCCCGGTCATCAGGACGGCGAAGTTCGGCGCGAGGGCCACGATCGCGCCCGAAGCGACCATCAGCATGGTGAAGGAGAGCAGCACGATGCGGCGATCGAGCCGGCGCGTGGCCGCCGACACGAAGAGGCTGGTCAGGACGGCGAAGATGCCGGACACGGAAATCGCCTGGCCCGCCTGCCCTTCGGTCATGTGAAGATCGGAGGCGATCGGGGTCAGGAGGCTGACCGGCATGAATTCCGATGCGATGAGCGCCGAAACGCAGAGCGTCATCGCGAAGACCGCCCCCCAGGCCGGGGGACGCGAGGATATGACGTCGCTTTCCGCGGCGATTGGCACGCTCATCGATGTCCTCGAGACTGCTGAACTGCTTAACGGTCGCGGGCCAGCCGCTAACCGCGGGCGCGGTCGGTTCGGAGGCCTGCCGGATCAGCAGCGGGATATAGAGGGCGCCGTGGCTGGCGATTAGCCGGCAAGATATGCATGAACTTAGAAGCCGGCCTTATAAGAGGCCGCAAGCGCGGCGTCTTGTTGCCACCAGTGCCGGCTTTAGGGAATGTCTGACTCACAGATCCTTCGGCACTATCCGATTGCCTCTCCCGCGTGCGGGAGAGGTCGGAGACGCGAAGCGGCTCCGGGTGAGGGGAGTTTGTCGAGGCCGGGACCAGCCCTCACCCGGACATCCTGGCGGATGTCCGACCTCTCCCGCGTCCGGCGGGAGAGGCAATACAAAGCCAGCCGCATCGGCCACACGCCGTCCGATGCCCCAGAACCGTATCAATTGTGCGGCAGGATATTATGCCGAACGGGCCCAGTAGGCCTCGCGGCGATCCACCACCAGGTCGTGGCGCGGGCTGCGGCCGACATCCTTCCGGTCGCCCTTGACGTGGTCCATGAAGCGGCCGAGGCAGGAGTTGATCAGCACGTGCTTGGCGCGCGCGCCGATGCCGTCGGCGATGTCGTGCGACCTGTGGCCGGCTTGCTCCATCTGGCGGCGCACCACGTCGAACAGATAGGCGTCGTGGAACTCGTACTGCCGGAACAGCTCGTCCTCGGTGTACAGCCGCTCGAAGGCCGCCAGCATCTGCCGCGTCGCCGGGTGGCGCAGGTTGTAGGCGATGAAGCCGCACTCCGAATAGGTCGGCCGCTTCAGGCAGCCGACGAAGCAGTCCGGCGGGACGAAGCTCTCCAGCTCCTCCCAGCGCGGCGCGGCGAAGAACAGGCTGTCGGCGTCGACCCAGATCAGCACGTCGGTGTCGGTGTGGGCGGCGGCGTGGAAGATGGCGAAGGCCTTGTGAGCGAAGCGCACCGCATCCCAGCGGAATCCCGATCCCCAGTTCCGCTCGCCCAGCTTGATCCGGTTCTTGTAAGGGTTGCGCGACAGCCGGAAGCGGTAGCGCTGGGTCTGGCCATGCGCCAGCGGGTTGTCGGCGTGCCGGCGCTTGAACGCGACCAAGTCCGGGCAGCTCTCGATCAGATCCCGCACGATGATCCGGTCGCTCGGCACCTCCGGTTCGAAATTCTCCTGATAAAGGATCAGGGGAATCGCCTCCGGCCAATGCCGATCGAAGGTTTCGATCATGCGTTGGCCGTACTCGGCGTAGCCGGCAGCGTGGCAGGTGGTGACGACTGAGAATGTCCGCATGGGCTCGGGTCAGGGCGACGTAGGATCGCCGTCATCTGGATTGCGCAGGATCTTCGGGCTCGAAACGCTCGGAGGCGCGCTGCGTTCCCGAAGCTTTGCAGTGCGGGACCATAGCGGTTCGGATCGCCGCCGGTGAAATTACCCTTTGGTAATGGGGAAATGCGCGGCCGTCCGCTGGCCGCGGAGCCCGCTATGACGCCGCTCCGGCCCCCTTCGTCCTGCGCGCATTTGTCACGACCGAGTCGAGCAGCCCCGGGAACTTCGCCTCGAGATCGTCCAGCCGCAGCGAGATGAAGCGCTGCGTCCCCTCGATCCGCGTCCGGGTGACGCCGGCCTCGCGCAGTTTGGCGTAGTGGTAGGACAGGGCGGTTTTGGTGGCGGCGTCGCCGAAGCTGCTGCAGGAGACCTCGCCCACCTCGGACAGCGTGACCACGATCCCCAGCCGGGTCGGGTCGCTGAGCGCGGCCAGGATGGTCACGAGATCGAGCTGGTCGCGATTGGGATGGTAGGGCGGACGCATGCCGCAGATCTAGTCGATCCGCCCCGGCCGTTCAATGTTCAATGACTTTTGAACAATCCGCTTGACGGGCGCTCCGGAAGCAGCGGTATAGTTCAACAATCATTGAACAATGGAACATCCTCGATGCCCGCCTCCCTGGTCTGGCTCGCGATCGGCGCCTTCGCCATCGGCACCGAAGCCCTGATGATCGCCGGGCTGCTGCCGGCGATCGCCGCGGATTTCCACAGCTCCGTCGCCGCGGCGGGGCAGTTGATCACCATCTTCGCCCTCGCCTATGCCGTCGGCTCGCCGATCCTCTCGGCCCTGCTCGGCGGCCTCGACCGGCGCCGTCTGCTGGTCTTCGCCCTGCTCGCCTTCACCCTGGCCAACCTGCTGGCGGCGGTGAGCCAGAGCCTGTGGCAGCTGGTCGCCGCCCGGGTGCTGCTGGCGCTCAGCGCCGGGCTGTTCATGCCGACCGCCTATGCCGTCGCCGCCTCCCTGGTTCCGCCCGACCGGCGCGGCCGGGCGATCGCCACGGTGACCAGCGGCATGACCATCGCGACCGCGCTGGGCGTGCCGCTCGGCGCCTGGATCGGCAGCCATGCCGACTGGCGGTCGACCTTCCTGATCGTCGCCGGCCTCGGCCTGGCCGGGGTGGCGGGGCTGCGCTTCGGCCTGCCGGCGAAGCTGCCGCTCGGCGCCTCGACGCTGGCCGAGCGGCTGGCCGTCGCCCGCCGGCCGGCGGTGCTGCAGGCCCTGCTGGTGACCTTCTTCTGGATCGCCGCGGCCTTCGTCCTCTACACCTTCATCGCGCCCTATCTGGAGCGCACGGCCGGTCTCGGCCCCGACGGCGTCAGCCTGATGCTGTTCCTGTTCGGCGTCGGCTCCGCCATCGGCAACGCCATCGGCGGCCAACTCACCGACCGGATCGGCCCGGTCCGGCTGCAGCTCGGCGCCCTCGCCGTCCTCACGCTCGCCCTGGCCGGCCTGTCCGCCGCCACCGCCCTGCCGGCCGGCCAGGCGCTGGTCGCGGTGGTGCCGCTGATGCTGGCCTGGGCCGTCGCCGGCTGGGCCTTCCACCCGGCGCAGACGACGCGGCTGATCCGGCTGGCGCCGGAGGTCGGGATGATCGCGGCGTCGCTCAACGCCTCGGCGCTCTATGCCGGCATCGCCTTCGGCTCGGCGCTGGGGGCCGCGACCCTGGCCTGGGGCGGCGTCACCATCCTCGGCTGGGTCGGCGCTCTGTCCGCCGCGATCGCCCTCGCCCTGCTGGCGGCGACGGCGCGGCGCCGGGCGGCCTCCCCGGCCGCGAGCCAGCCGGCGTGAAGGACGCTCACCCTTCGGCCGCCTGCCGCCGGCGATAGGCCCGCCACTCCTCGCGGGTGATCTCCCACAGCTCGGAGGTCAGGCGGCCGGAGACATAGTCCTTCTCCACCGTCGCGATCACCCGCATGCCGCATTTCTCCGAGATCCGGCGCGACGCCGTGTTCTCGATCGCCTTGGGTACGCGCAGCACGGGGAAGCCGAGATCCTCGAACCAGTAGTCCGTCACCCGGTCGCTGGCCTCGGTCATCAGGCCCTGGCCCTGCCAGGGCAGGCCGAGCCAGAAGCCGCGATTCTCGGTCTCCCCGGCGATCAGACTAATGCAGCCGATCAGCTGGTCCAGAGCGGTCCTGAGGCGCAGCGACCAATGCCAGGACTCACCCCGCGCCATGCCGGGCAGCAGCACATCGCGCAGATGGGTCAGCGCCCCGTTCGGCGGATACGGCCAGGGAACCTGGGCGTTGAGATGGCGCACGATCTCCCAATGCGGGAACAGCCGCTGCACCGCCGCGGCGTCGGCGAGCTCAAGCGGGCGAAGGATGAGACGGCGGGTCTCGAGGACGGGGATCGTGGTCGTCATGCGGGAACGATAGCAGATCACCGGACCCGATCGTCTCCTTCCGGGAAACAATCCTGTTCCGCATCGGCGGGTTATCCCGCTTCGCCCCGAAGGTTACCTTTCACCCGCAGCACAGGCTGCCTGCTCGAAGGGAAACCATCCGATGACGAAGGTCCTGGTCCTCTACTACAGCTCCTACGGCCATATCGAAACCATGGCGACGGCGGTGGCCGAAGGCGTCCGCGAGGCGGGCGGCGAGCCCACGATCAAGCGCGTGCCCGAGCTGGTGCCGGAGGAGATCGCCCGTGCCTCCCATTTCAAGCTCGACCAGGCGGCGCCGATCGCCACCATCGACGAGCTGGCCGATTACGACGCCATCATCTTCGGCGTCCCGACCCGCTTCGGCATGATGGCCGCGCAGATGAAGAACTTCCTCGACCAGGCCGGCGGCTTGTGGATGAAGGGCGCCCTGATCGGCAAGCCCGGCAGCGTCTTCACCTCGTCCGCCACCCAGCATGGCGGCCAGGAATCGACCATCCTGAACTTCCACACCGTGCTGCTGCACCAGGGCATGGTGGTGGTCGGCCTGCCCTATTCCTTCCAGGGCCAGATGACGCTGGACGAGATCACCGGCGGGTCGCCTTACGGCGCGTCGACCATCGCCGGCGGCCAGGGCCAGCGCCAGCCGAGCGCCAACGAGCTCGCCGCCGCCCGCTTCCAGGGCGCGCATGTCACGAAGATCGCCTCGAAGCTGAGAGGCTGAGGCCGTAGGATCAAGGCAATCGCTTAAGCTGTGTATGTCGGCGCCTTGCATCGCCTCTCCCGCGTGGCGGGAGAGGTCGGGCTCGCGCAGCGAGACCGGGTGAGGGCTGGTCCCGGCCTCGACAAAATCCCCTCACCCGGAGCCGCTTCGCGTCTCCGACCTCTCCCGCAAGCGGGAGAGGCAATCGGACAGCGCCCCATGCGCTACCGGAGACGCTGCAAGCAATTGCACTAACTGTAGAATGGCACCGCCAAGTCCGCCCGGCGGCCGAAGGAGGAGACGATGGGTCTGCTGATCGAAGGCCGCTGGACCGACCAGTGGTACGACACGAAATCGACCGGCGGGCGCTTCGTGCGGCAGGAGAGCGCCTTCCGCGGCAAGGTGACGGCCGACGGCAGCTCCGGCTTCAAAGCCGAGCCCGACCGCTATCATCTCTACGTCTCCTACGCCTGCCCCTGGGCGCACCGCACCCTGATCGTGCGGGCGCTGAAGAAGCTGGAGGACGTGATCTCGGTCGATGTGGTCGACCCGTTCATGGGCGCCCAGGGCTGGACCTTCGACGACATCCGCACCGGCATCCGGTCGCCCGGCGCGACCGGCGACCGGGTCAATGGCAAGGCCGCGCTGCACGAGGTCTACACCCTGGCCAAGCCGGACTACACCGGCCGGGTCACAGTGCCGGTGCTGTGGGACAAGCAGACCCGCGCGATCGTGAACAATGAATCGGCCGAGATCATCCGGATGCTGAATTCGGAGTTCGACGAATGGGCCGAACGGTCGGTCGATCTATCGCCGGCCGATCTGCTGCCCCAGATCGATGCGATCAACGCCGAGGTTTACGATCGCGTGAACAACGGCGTGTACAAGGCCGGCTTCGCCACCGACCAGGCGGTCTATGAGGAGGCGGTGACCGGGCTGTTCGAGATGCTGGACCGGCTGGAGGCCCATCTGTCGGCGCATCGCTGGCTGGTCGGCGACCAGCTGACCGAGGCCGACATCCGGCTGTTCACCACCCTGCTGCGCTTCGACCCGGTCTATCACGGCCACTTCAAGTGCAACCTGCGGGCGCTGCGGGAATACCCGGCGCTGTGGGGCTTCACCCGCGAGATCGCGCAGCTGCCCGGCGTGGCCGCGACGATCGAGATGACGCACATCAAGCGGCACTATTACGAGAGCCACCGCACCATCAACCCGACCGGCATCGTGCCGAAGGGCCCGGTGCTGGACCTGACGGCGCCGCACGGCCGGGAGCAGCTGCCGGAGATGCGCTGACAGCGATCACGCCGGCTCGGACCGGCTGGCACCTCTTTTTCGGCGCTCCTCCTCCGCCAGCTTCTCGTACTCCTCGCGGATCTGGCGGATCTCCTCCTCGGAATGCTCCTCGAGGTCGAGCAGCGAGTTGCGGGCCGTCTTGGTGGCGCGGATCAGCTCGTCCAGCTTGATCTGCAGCGCGGCGGTGTCGCGGTTCTGAGTGCTCTGGATCAGGAACACCATCAGGAAGGTCACGATCGTCGTAGCGGTGTTCACCGTGAGCTGCCAGGAGTCGGAAAAGCCGACGAACGGCCCGACCGCGGCCCAGACGATTATCACGCCCGCCGCCACGCTGAAGGTGGCGGGATGGCCAGCGAATTGCGAGATCCGGGTGGCGAAGCGGTCAAACCAGGGACTGTCCTTCACGGCATCCTCCGGACAAAGGTGGATGCCATGAGAACAGGGCGACCGAGCGGCGCGTGCCGGACCGGGGGCGGTACCGGCTGGAGGATTGAGGTGCGTGGAGGTCCTCCGGGCCCCCCAAGCTGTCATGCCCGGGCTTGACCCGGGCATCCAGTGGGTGTCGACGCTCTCTGGATTGCCGCGTCAAGCCCGGCAATGACAATCAGGGGTTGGCCTGCCCTAGCTATGGGCAGGACGATCACTTCCCCTGGTTCAGCGCCACCGGCAGCTTGTTGGCCTGCAGGCCGTACTTGGCCAGGATCTGGTCGTAGGTGCCGTCGGCCTGCAGCTTCTCCACCGCCGCCTTCACCGCGTCGCGCAGCTGCGGCTCGCTCTTCAGCACCGGGATGCCGACCAGGGACTCCGTGAAAGCCTCGCCGATCGGCACGTAGGTGTTGGGCTCCAGCGTCTGGAAATAGGGCAGCGTCTCGTTGCCCTGGGCCGCGGCCTGCAGGCGCTGGGTCTTCAGCTGGGTGCGGGCGTCGGCCGAGCCTTCGGTGCCGACCACGGTGATCGCCGGCTTGCCCTTGGCGACGCAGTTGGCGTCGCTCCACTCGCCGATCTGCTGCGGCCAGTTGGTCGAACGGCTGGCGCCCACCGTCTTGCCGCACAGATCGTCGGTCGACTTGATCTCACCCGCCAGGGCCGTGATCGTGTAGAACTGCGCGCCGGATTTCATGTAGTCGACGAAATCGGCGATGTCGCGCCGCGCCGGCGTGTCGCTCATCCCCGCCATCACCATGTCGATACGCCCGGTCTGCAGCGACGGCAGCATCTGGGCGAAGGCGATCTCCTGGAACTCGACCTCGACGCCGAGCTGCTTGGCGATCGCCTTGGCGAGGTCGATGTCGACGCCCTGCAGCTCGTTCGTCGCCGGGTCCTTGAAGATGATCGGCGGGTAGTTGTTATTGGTGCCGACGACGATCTTGCCGGCCTGCTTGATCCGGGCCGGCAGGTCCTGGGCGCCGGCCGGCATCGCGGCGAGAACGGCCGCGGCGGCGGCGAGCAGGGCGAAACGGGTCATGGTGAGCCTCTCCTGTTGATGTGAATTCCGCCGGTCACGACAGGACGGCGGCGATGAAGTCGCGGGTGCGCGCCTCGCGCGGGCTGCCCAGCACCTGCTGCGGCGGGCCCATCTCGACGATCCGGCCGCGGTCCATGAACACGACGCGGTTCGCCACCTCGCGGGCGAAGCCCAGCTCGTGCGTCACCACGATCATGGTCATGCCGCTGGCGGCGAGGTCGCGCATCACCGCCAGCACCTCGCCCACCAGCTCGGGGTCGAGGGCCGAGGTCGGCTCGTCGAACAGCATCAGCTTCGGCTTCATCGCCAGAGCGCGGGCGATGGCGATGCGCTGCTGCTGTCCACCGGACAGCTCGGCCGGATAGGCGTCGCGCTTGTCGGCCAGGCCGACGCGCTGCAGCAGCGTCATGGCCTCAGCCACCGCCTCGGCCTTCGGCCGCTTCTGCACCGTGACCGGGCCTTCGATGATGTTGGCCAGCACGGTCATGTGCGCGAACAGGTTGAAGCGCTGGAACACCATGCCGCTGGCCAGGCGCTGGCGCGCCACCTCGCGGTCGGTCAGGGCATAGAGCGCGTCGCCGTCGCGGCGGAAGCCGGCCAGCTCGCCGTCGACCCAGACGGCGCCGCCGTCGACGCTCTCCAGCTGGTTGATGCAGCGCAGCAGCGTGCTCTTGCCCGAGCCGGACGGGCCGATGATGCACAGCACCTCGCCCCGCTCGACCTGCAGCGACACGCCCTGCAGCGCGTGCAGCGACCCGAAATGCTTGTGGACATCGGCGGCGACCACCATCGGCGGCATGGCTCAGGCCTCCTTCGGCTGGTCGACGAAGGTCCGCCTGCGGGTGCTGCCGCCGCGGCCGCGGGCGAAGTGCTTCTCCAGGAAGTGCTGGCCGATGCTGAGCAGCGTGACTACGACCAGGTACCAGATCGCGGCGACGATCAGCAGCTCGATCACCCGGGCGTTGGCGTAGTAGATGGTCTGGGCGTTGCGCAGGATCTCGGCGTATTGGATGACGCTGGCGACCGAGGTCAGCTTGACCATGCTGATCACCTCGTTGCCGACCGGCGGGATGATCACCCGCATCGCCTGCGGCAGCACGATCCGGCGCAGCGCCACCAGCCGGGTCATGCCGATCGCCTTGGCCGCCTCGGTCTGGCCGAGATCGACCGACAGGATGCCGCCGCGCACCACCTCGGCCGTGTAGGCGCCCTGGTTGATGCCGAGGCCCAAGAGCGTCGCCACGAAGGGCGTCATCACCTCGACCGTCCGCGCCTCGAACAGGCCGGGGATGCCGATCACCGGGAACACCAGCGCCAGGTTGAACCACAGCAGCAGCTGCAGCAGCAGCGGCGTGCCGCGGAAGAACCAGATGTAGCCGACCGCGACCGCCTTCAGCACCGGGTTGGGCGACATCACCATGATGGCGAAGAGGACGCCGAGCGCGATGCCCAGCGCCATGGCGCAGGCCGTCATCAGGATGGTGTTGACCAGGCCCGACAGGATCGCCGGGGCGGTGAGGAACTGTCCGACCACCGGCCAGGCGATCTGGCCCTCGGCGAAGGCCTTCACGATCGCCGCCAGGGCCAGCAGGATCAGCGCCGCCGCGACCCAGCGGCCATAGTGCCGGCGCGGCACGTGGCGGAGATGGGCGATGGAATAGGTCGTGTCGGTCATCGCTGCCCCCTCCCTCACTCAGGCCCGCGGACCGCTGTAGGCCCGGGCCCAGCTGCCCTGCTCGACCAGCAGCTCGCGCAGCCGCGCCAGCTGCTCGCGCACCCGGTCGGGCGCGGTGCCGCCATGGCCGCTGCGAGCGGCCACCGCCGCCTCCGGCGTCAGGCAGGACCGGATCTCCGGCGCCAGCCGCGGATCGATCGCCGCCAGGTCGGTATCCTCCAGATCCTCCAACCCGATGCCGCGGTCCTCGCAGCGGCGGACCAGGGCGCCGGTGATCTCATGCGCCTCGGCGAAGGGCACGCCGCGCCGGGCCAGCCAGTCCGCCACCTCGGTCGCCAAGGTGAAGCCCTCGACCGACTGGCGCCGCAGAGTCTCGATATTCACCCGCATGGTCCGCACCATCCCGGCCATGGCCGGCAGAACGGCGTCGAGCGTGTCGACCGCCTCGAAGGCTGCGCGCTTGTCCTCGACCAGGTCGCGGTTGTAGGCGAAGGGCAGCCCCTTCAGCGCTGTCAGCATCGCCGTCAACCCGCCGATCAGCCGGGCGGCGCGGCCGCGCGTCAGCTCGGCGATGTCGGCGTTCTTCTTCTGCGGCATGATCGAGGAGCCGGTGGCGTAGGCATCGTCCAGCTCCACCCAGCGGAACTGGCGCGACGACCACAGGAACACCTCCTCCGCCAGCCGCGAGAGGTGCACCGACAGCATCGCGGCGACGAACAGGAACTCCGCCACATGGTCACGGCTGCCGACGGCATCGATCGAGTTCTCGCAGGGGCCGTCATAGCCGAGCTCGGCGGCCGACAGGTCCGGTCGCAGGGCGATGGCGGAGCCGGCCAGCGCCGCGGCGCCGAGCGGCGAGCGGGCGCTGCGCCGGTCCCAGTCCTGCAGCCGCTCGATGTCGCGGGCGAAGGTCTGGGCATGGGCCAGCAGCTGGTGGGCGAAGGTGACCGGCTGGGCCGGCTGCAGATGGGTGAAGCCCGGCGCCAGCGTTTCGACATGCGCCTCGGCCTGTGCCACCAGCGCCTGCTGCAGCGTCAGGACATGGCCGGCCAGGCGGCGGGCGACGTCGCGCAGGTATAGCTTCAGGTCGTTGGCCGCCTGGTCGTTGCGCGACCGGCCGGCGCGCAGCTTGCCGCCGAGCGGGCCGAGCCGCTCGGTCAGCGCGCGCTCGAGGAAGGTGTGGACGTCCTCGTCGGCGTCGTTCGGGGCCACCGCACCGGTGGCGACGTCGCGCGCCAGCTCGGCCAGCGCCGCCGCGACCGTCTCGCCCTCGGCCCCGGTCAGGATGCCGGTGCGCACCAGCTCGCGCGCATGCGCGGCCGAGGCGGCGAGGTCGTAGGGCGCCAGACGGAAATGGCTGGGGTCGGAGCGCGACAGGGCCATCAGCTCCGGCGCGGGCGCGGCGCGGAAGCGGGCGCCCCAGAGGCGGGTCGGTTCGGTCATGCTTGCCCCCTGTTCAGGGGCCGGATGCTGGCAACCCGCGGGGGAAGCCACAATGGAAATGATTTCCCCGGGATAGTCGGAAATGGAATATCGTGCGCGCCAGTCCAAACGGTCATAGCCGGAGACATGCCGCCGAGCCCCCTGCCCTCCACCACCGCGCTGCGCGTCTTGGCCGCGCTGGTCGAGCACGGCTCGGCCTCCGAGGCGGCGAAGAGCGTGAACCTGACGCAGAGCGCGGTCAGCAAGCAGCTGCGCACCCTGGAGGAGATCGCCGGCATGCCGCTGTTCACCCGCACCGGCCGCGGCCTGGTGCCGACCGAGGCCGGGCGGATCTTCGTCACCCAGGCGCGGATCGCGCTGGGCGCGCTGGAGATCGCGGCGGGGCGCATCGCGGCGCTGCGCGGATCGCCCAACGTGATCCGGCTGCATGTCCTGCCGATCCTGGGCGACCGCTGGCTGGTGCCGCGCCTGTCGCAGCTGGCCAGGGCGCGGCCGGAGCTGGATGTGCAGTTCACCACCCAGGCCACCGGCGACACGATCGAGGAGGCCGATGGCGTGTTCCGCTTCGGCGAGGGCGACTGGCCGGGCCAGCAGCAGGCGGACTATCTGTTCGGCCGCAACGTCGCCCTGGTCGGGGCGCCGTCGCTGCTGGCCCGGATGGGCGGCATCCGGACGGCGGAGGATGTGCGCCGCTACACCGTTCTGGACCACCGCCACACGCCGCTGCGCTGGAGCGAGTTCGCCGAGGCGCAGGGGCTGGCCGAGTTCGCGCCGGCGCATATGGTGCATTTCGGCTTCTACGCGCTGGTGATCCGCGCCGCCATCGCCGGCCAGGGCCTGGCCCTGGTGCCGCGCTGCCTGATCGAGGAGGAATTGCTGACCGGGCGGTTGGTCAATCCGGAAGGGCTCGGCTTCCACAGCCGGCACGGCTATTGGTTCACCGTGCCGGCCGACCGGACGCCGCGCCCCGGCCTGGTCGCCTTCCGCGACTGGCTGCTCGACGAGGCGCAGAGGCTGGGGCCGGACTTATAGGAGAGCGGCTGCGCCCACCCTAAGATCGTCATGGCGAGGCGCGCAGCGCCGTGGCCATCCAGGGCCGGTGCGAGCGGCCCTGGATGGCCACGCCCCTTCGGGGCTCGCCATGACGGTTGTGGGATATGGTTACCAAAGCACAACAGGACCGAGACCAAAGGGAGAACGCCATGAATCCCGTCATCGACCGCCATGAATGGGCCGAGGACCCGAGCGCTGGCACGGCGAGATCCAGCTCGGCCGCTACGGCGCCGGGGTCTCGGTGATCTTCTTCGACCGGGCCGAGCCGGGCGGCGGGCCGAAGCTGCACCGCCACCCCTATCCCGAGACCTTCATCATCCGGGAGGGCCGTGCCCGGTTCACGCTGGGCGCCCGAGAGATCCTGGCCGAGGCCGGGCAGATCGTGGTGGTGCCGCCGAACACGCCGCACAAATTCACCAATGCCGGCCCCGGCCCGCTGCAGACCATCGACATCCACGAGAACGGCACCTTCATCACCGAATGGCTCGAATGAGCCGATCGCGCTGGCCGAAGCCGGCCAGGGCCGCTAGGACAGACGGACGAAAGATGTGAGGCGACCGGCATGGATGCGCGTGTGCAGGGTTTGACGATCAAGGCGCCGGGCCGCCCGCTGATCGGCCGGGTCACCCCGCCGGGGTCGAAATCGATCACCAACCGCGTCCTGCTGCTGGCGGCGCTGGCCCGCGGCACCAGCCGCCTGACCGGGGCGCTGAAGAGCGACGATACGAAGCTGATGGCCCAGGCCCTGCGCGCCATGGGCGTGGCGATCGACGAGCCGGACGACACCAGCTTCACGGTCACCGGCACCGGTCGGCTGCAGGCGCCGGCCGAACCGCTGTTCCTGGGCAATGCCGGCACGGCGACGCGCTTCCTGACCGCGGCGGTGACCATGGTCGACGGCACCGTGGTGGTGGATGGCGACGCGCATATGCGCAAGCGGCCGATCGGGCCGCTGGTGCAGGCGCTGCGCTCACTGGGCATCGACGTCACCGACACCAACGGCTGCCCGCCGGTCACGGTGCGCGGCCGCGGCCCCTTCGCCGCCGGCCGGGTCGAGATCGATGGCGGCCTGTCCAGCCAGTACATCTCCGCCCTGCTGATGGCCGCGGCCTGCGGCACCGGGCCGGTGGAGATGGCGCTGACCGGCAAGGAGATCGGCGCCCGCGGCTATGTCGACCTGACGGTCGCGGCGATGCGGGCCTTCGGCGCCGAGGTCGAGCAGCTCGACGAGGCGACCTGGCGGGTGCAGCCGACCGGCTACCGCGCCGTCGACCACCGGATCGAACCCGACGCCTCGGCCGCGACCTATCTGTGGGGCGCCGAGGTGCTGACCGGCGGCGCCATCGATCTGGGCGTGCCGGCCGAGGCCTTCACCCAGCCCGACGCCAAGGCGCAGGCGCTGATCGCGCGGTTCCCGCATCTGCCGGCCGTGATCGACGGGTCGCAGATGCAGGATGCGGTGCCGACGCTGGCGGTGCTGGCGGCGTTCAACCAGACCCCGGTGCGCTTCACCGGAATCGCCAATCTCCGGGTCAAGGAATGCGACCGCGTCGCCGCGCTGGCGACCGAGCTGTCACGCATCCGCCCTGGCCTCGGCCGCGAGGAGGGCGACGACCTGATCGTGGCCTCGGACCCCGCCCTGGCCGGCCAGGTGCTGCCGACCCGGATCGAGACCTATGCCGACCACCGCATCGCCATGAGCTTCGCGCTCGCCGGGCTGAAGATCGGCGGCATCACCATTCTCGACCCCGGCTGCGTCGCCAAGACCTATCCTGGCTACTGGGATGCGCTGGCCTCGCTGGGTGTCACCTACGACGAGGTGGCCTGACCGGTCGATCGGTCAAAGATACGGCGCACCATCGCGAACAGCCGGCCGTCGAGGGCGATCAGGCCGAGCGCGATCAGCGCCATGCCGAGCCAGGCGCGCAGCGACAGGGCCTCGGCGAGCACGAGGTGGCCGAGCAGCATCGCGCTGGGCGGGATCAGCAGCGTCACCAGCGCCGTGTTGGTGGCGCCGACCCGCGACAGCAGCCGGAAATAGAGGACATAGGCGAGAGCGGTGCTGAGCAGCGCGAGGCCGATCAGCGACAGCACCGTGCCCCAGCCCGGCGCCGGCAGGGTCCAGGGCCGGTCGACGAGGCAGACCACCGGCAGCATCATGATGCTGGTGGCGCCGACCTGGCCGGTGGCGGTGACCACCGGCGGCAGGGCGCGGAAGCGGCGGCCGAAGATCCCGGCGAAGGCGTAGGACAGGGCGGCGCCGAGCACGGCAAGCTGGGCCACGACCTCTCCCCCGAGCCCGCCCAGCGCCTGCGGGCCGATCATCACCCCCACCCCGGCGAGGCCGAGCAGCACGCCCGCGAGCCGCCGCGGCGTCAGCTTCTCGTCGGCGGTCAGGACATGGGCGACCAGCACGGTGAACAGCGGCGTGGTGGCGTTGAGGATGGCGGCGAGCCCGCTGCCGATCCGGATCTGGCCCCAGAAGATCAGGCTGAACGGGATCAGGTTGTTCAGCAGCCCCATGCCGAAGAAGGCGGCCCAGACCCGCCGGTCTCGCGGCATGGCCTGGCCGATCAGTCGCAGCACCAGCAGAAGGGCGACGGCCGCCAGCCCGACCCGGACCAGGACGATGCTCAGCGGCGGCACCTCGGCCACCGCCACCCTGGCGAAGAAGAACGACCCGCCCCAGACGACCGACAGGGCGATCAGCAGCAGCCAGTCGGCGAGGTCCATGGGCGGCGGCGCTGCGGGGCGCGGGAGGCGCGGAGAGGTGGAGGCCATAGTCCTGTTCTCGCCGCAGCCGCGGGCCTGTGCCACCCGGATCTTGCGGTGAAATTGCGCTGCGTGCCGAGGCCCCGCCTGGCGATGAGAGTTGGCCGGTGGTTATCCTTCTCCTCACCTGAACCGGCACATGCGGCCCGTCCGGAGGTGCGCCGGCCGCAGGCTTCATGTCGGGATTAAGCAAATTAACACTCACGGAAATTTACTTTCCAGCGCGATATTTCTTATTTTCTTCAGGCCGGTTCTAAAATCATTCTTGCAAGTATGCACTATCCGACAGATACATCAGTCAAATCAGCACTCGATACCGCAGATCCGAAACACAGATTTTCTATAGTCCGGCGAGGCAATTTCGAATCCACCATTCCGAGAGAGTAACGACCGTCGATCCGGACCGCCAACAGCGCGCCCCCTGCCCTGCTGATCCTGCCGTTCCGACCAGGCGGCCGCCCGCCACCGATACGCGGCGCGGTCGAGGAGAGTTTTGATGATGAGTTTGCTCGCCAAAGCCGAGACGTATCTGGACAGTCATCCGAACGCCGCCATCGCCGTGGCCGTGGCCGCGGCCCTTCTGGCCCTGGCCGCCTGGCTGTGGGGACCGGCGCTGCTGACGTCGCGACACAAATACGAGTCGCGCAAGGAGCGCGCCGAGGACGCAGATCGCTACCGCCGCAACATCGGGCAGCTGCTCACCGTCCCCATCCTGGTCATCGCTGCCCTCTACACCCTGCACCAGGCGGCCCGGGCCGCGCGCGAGAGCGCCGAGAAGAGCCACCAGGAGAAGTACAGCTACGGCTTCGAGGCCCTGGCGAGCGACACCATCGCCACGCGGCTGAACGGGATCCATGCCCTGGCGCAGCAGATGGGCGGCGATCGCCCGGATGTGCTCTGCCCCGACGGCAACCAGAAACCCCTGTCCTCGAACGGCGGCAGGGCCGCCCCCGCCGCGAATGCCCCCGTCTCCTCCATCGAGAACCAGCTCTATCGGGTGGCGCTGGAAGGCATCGCCGCCCATGCCGTCGCCTCTTCCCATCTCGCGCAGACAGACGGAGAGACGGCCCGCCGGGCGCAGGAAGAGGTATCGCACGAGGTGGCGATCAACGCTGACACCCAAGCGGCCCTCGCCGTCATCGCCCTGCGCGGCTGCGAGCCCTATACCAAGGAAGTGCCGCTCAACCTGTCGCGCGGATATTTCCGCGGCGCCGCCATGGCCTACGCCCAGCTGATCCGGTCCGACCTGCGGAGCTCAGATCTCTCGGCGTCCGAGCTGTACCTGGCGAATTTCTATTGGGCGAGCCTGGACAAGGCCGATTTCGGCGGGTCGAACCTGACGCGGGCGAGCTTCGCGAACGCGTCCCTGGCGGGGGCGAATTTCGGGCCCGACGAGAATCTCGCCTCCCCCGGGCTGCCCCGGCTGCCCCATCTGCGGACGCAGCTCGGCGGTGCCCAGATCGTCACCGCCAACGCGCAGGGGGCCAATTTCTGGTGCGCGATGATGAATGACGCCCGTCTCGACGACTCGCAGCTCGGCGGGGCGGATTTCGGGCGCGCCACGCTCAGCCGGGCCACGTTCCTGGGTGCCAAGGGGGTGGGCGCCAGGTTCAACGCCGCATGCGCCCCCAGGACGAATTTTTCCGATCTCCCCTCGATCTCCACCCCCAGCCGCACTCAGGCGCGGCGATCCGATTTCTCCGGGGCCGATTTCTCCGACGGCTTCTTCCGGTCGGCCCGGTTCGACAACGCCCATCTGCGGGACGCGATCTTCGTCCGGGCCGATCTGACGGAGGCCAGCTTCGTGAACACGGACCTGAGCAATGCGGATTTCCGCGGCGCGAACCTGACCGGAGCCAAGTTCGACGGGGCGAACCTGACCGGCGTCAAGATGGGGGGCGCCCTCATCTGCAACGTCAGCGGCCTGCCGGAGACGGTCGCGCCCGAGAATTGCGGGGCGCTGTTCCTGCCCCTCGAGGCCGGCCGGTTCGGGGAGGGCTGCCTTCCGGCGGTCGAGGCGGGCATCGGACCGAACAAGCAGTGCCCCTATGAAAGGGGCACGGCGGTCGAGGTGGCCGGCCCGATCGCGGCCAACTGAACCCGGGGGGGCCGGCGTCAGCCCGCCAGCGGCCGCTCGAATTCCGTGCGGATCGCGAATTCGCGCCAGCCGGCCCGGCGGAAGGCGTTGGCCATCGGCGTGTTGCGGGTGTCGGCATCGGCCTTGACCGGCCAGCGGCCGATGCGGGCCAGCGTCGCCGTCCCGCGCGCCAGGAGGGTGTGGATGTGGCCGCGCCCACGTTTCTCCGGCACCACGCCGACATAGCCGATCGTCGCCATGCTGGGCGCCAGCGCCGGCATCACCAGCCCGACCAGCGTGCCGTCCGGCTCACAGGCCAGCTCCCACCAGCCCGGCTCGTGCTCCAGCCCCTGCATATCGGCGAAGATGTCCTCGTCGCCGATGCGGCGGTCGAGCGTGCCGGCCGTCACCCGGTCGGTCGCGGCGCGGAACGCGGCCTCCCCCACCTCCGCCATCGACCGGAAGACCAGCCCACCGGCCGCCGACGGGGCGGGCGTGCCCGGATCGAGCTCGAAGCGGACGGTCTCGCGGAGGATCGCGAAGCCGCTGCCGGTCAACAGCGCGCGGCGCCGGTCCGGCTCGGCCTGCCACTGCGGCGCCTGAAGCGGCGTGTCGAGGACATGGCCCAGCGCCCCGGCGCCGAGCGACCGCGCCCGGTCCGCCGCCTGCCGCAGCATCGCAGCGCCGATCGCCTCGGCCTCCGGCGCCGACCAGGGCAGGTCGAACAGGACGATGTCGCTGGGCGCCGCCGACCCCGGCAGGGTCCAGAAGGCGATACGGCCGACGGCCTGTCCGTCCCGCTCGGCTAGGAAGCACCAGTCCCGGCGCAACGCGCCCTTTCCGAGCAGGTCGTCGACATAGCGCCGCACGTCGTCCAGATGAGCCGGGTCAGTGGCGGCGGAGACGAAGGCGGCGAGCTCGCCCTCGGCGATCGGGCGCAGATGGATCTCGGATGTCACGTCGGTGTCAGCCTCCGGCCGTGATCACGATCGACTCCGCTGAGCGCGCCGCCGGGCCGTGATACACCGCCTCGATGTTGTTGCCGTCGGGATCGAGCGCGAAGGCGCCGTAATAGCCCGGATGATAGTGCCGCTCGCCCGGCCCACCATTGTCGCGGCCGCCGGCGGCCAGCGCCGCGGCGTGGAAGCGGTGGACGGTGTCGCGGTCGGCGGCCTGGAACGCCAGATGGACGTGGCTGATCGCCTCGCCCGGGCTGACGAACAGCTCGTCCGAGGTGAAGAAACCCGGCCCCTCACGGGTGATGCCGCGGCCGACCGCGGCCAGCACCGCGGCGTAAAAGCGCCTGCTGGCCTCGAGGTCGCGCACCACCAAGTGGACGTGGTCGATCAGCCGGCCCTGATGGAACTGCATCGTCTCCTCCCCTTGATATCGGCCCGTCAGGCGCTCCGGCCCTCGATCACCTCGAAATGCTCGACCTCCGGGTCGAAGCGGGTGAGGAAGTCGCGGTCGCGCGGGTAGTAGCGGGCCTTCCCGTAGTCCTCGCCGGCGAAGGCCTTGATCGCCTCCACCGACTCCCACATCGTCAGGGTCAGGAACTCCACCTCCTCGCCCTTGTCCTGGCACAGCAGCCAGACGCCGCGGTTGCCCGGCGTCTTCGCGTAGTCGTCGAGGCCGGTCTCCCGCAGATAGGCGACATAGGCGTCCTTCTTCGCCTTCGGCACCGGGCCGCGCCACATGCGTGCAATCATGTCGGGTCCTCCCCTCGGGTCAGGTCCAAGCGGACGATCGGCCGGGTCGGGCTGCGCCGCGCCACCTCGCGGAAGCCGAGGTCGAGGAAGGGGCGCAGCACGCCGGTGTAGATCTCGCCCGATCCCAAATGCCGCGCGGCGTCGATCGGATAGGCTTCCAGCGCCGGGGCGCCGCGCGACCGCGCCAGTCGCGCCGCCGCCGCGACCAGCGGGCGCAGGAGGCCGGTGCGGCGATGCGCCTTGGCGGTGACGAAGCAGGTGATCGACCAGACCGGCAGGCCGTCGACCGGCGCCAGGTTGCGCGACCGGACCAGCCGCGGCTGGTCCGGTCGCGGGGCGACGCCGCACCAGGCAACGGGGCCGCCGTCGCGATAGCCGATCAGCCCCAGCGGCTCGCCGGCCTCGACCAGGCTGCGGAACAGGGCGCGATTGCTGCCGTCCCGCATCCCGGCCCGGAAGTCCCGGCGTTCCCGACGCCAGAAGGCACACCAGCAGCGATTGGCATCGGCGCATTCTGCGAACACCGCCTCGACATCGCCGAGCCGGTCCGGCGTCACCGGCCGGCATTCGAGCGTCGCGTCGCGATCGGTTGTCGGCATCCCTAACCCCCGTACCGGTTGGCCGACGATGCCGGGCTTGCCCCGGAGAAGTCAACCGGTAGGATGGTTAGGCGATGCAGACCCAGGCCCCCTCCTACGCGCTGCGGCCGCCGAAGCGGATCGGCGGCTCGCTCAGCCTCGACTTCGTCAACACCGAGATGTGGCGCGGCGACGTCCCGCAGCGCGGCGAACGGTTGACCAGCTATGGCGAGCTGGCCCTGTGGGCCGGCCATCTCGGCATCCTCGATCGGGCGGGGGTCCGCCGGCTGACGCAGGAGGCGGGGCAGCGCCCGGAGGCCGCGGCCGCGGTGCTGGCCACGGCGCTGCGCCTGCGCGCGGCGCTGGGCCGGATCCTGACGGCGCCGGGCGGCGCCTCAGGGGACGATCTCGCGGTGCTGAACGCCCTCCTGGCCCGGGCCCCGATCCGCACCGGCCTCGCGCCGACCAGGGCCGGCTTCGCCTGGACCATGAGCGAGACCGATCCGCTGGAGCAGCCGCTGTGGCCGGTGGTGTGGGACGCGGCCGAGCTCTTGGTCTCCGGCCGCGCCGAACGGGTCGGCAGCTGCTCCGACCCCGACTGCGCCTGGGTGTTCCTCGACACCTCGCGCAACCGCAGCCGGCGCTGGTGCTCGATGGCCGATTGCGGCAACCGGCACAAGGCGCGGCGGCACTATGAACGGACCCGCAGCCCGGCTGCGAGCTAGCCGATCGACGCGCGCACGATCTTGCCCTGACCGTCGACCTCCACGGTCAGGCGGTCGGCGCGGAAATCCATGGTCACCGGCTCGCCCGGCCGGACGACTCGCAGCATCAGGCCCTTCAGCTTGTCGAGCTCGGCCTGGGACACGGGCGGCTGCGGCTCCGTGCCGGCCGGCGATGCCGCCTGGCTGCGGGCGCAGGCCGCGGCGAGGCCGCCAGCAGCGCCGGCCACGGCAAGCCCGAGAAGATGGCGGCGGGAGGATTCGGTGCTCATGCTGCCTCGCATTCCTGATCCGATCGGCCGGTGATGGCGCGGAAAAAAGGCGACGTCGTGACGCGCTTTACGTTCCAGCTGGAGGAAGCTTCAGATTCGCGTCAACGCCGACCGAACGAGGTTCCGACCGTGACCGCCCTGACCCGCCGCCGCTTCCTGTCCGGTGCCGCAGCATCAGCCCTTGGCGCCGTGCTGACCGGCACCTTGCCCCGACTCGCTCGCGCCGCTGCGCCCACCGAGCTGACCATCGGCACCCGCAGCCTGGAGGTGGTGGGGCGGCCGGCCACGGTGTTCGGCATCATGCAGCCGGATGGCGCCCATGGCCTGCAGGCCACGGCCGGCGACGCCTTCCGGGTGCGGCTGGCCAATGCGCTGTCCGAGCCGTCGCTGGTGCATTGGCACGGGCTGACGCCGCCCTGGCGCCAGGACGGCGTGCCCGGCGTGACCCAGGACCCGCTGCCGCCGGGCGCCGGCATCGATTACGACTTCCCGCTGACCCGCCCGGGCACCTACTGGATGCATTCCCATCTCGGGCTGCAGGAACAGGCGCTGCTGGCGGCGCCGCTGATCATTGCCGACCCGGCCGAGGCCGGGCTGGACGAGCAGCAGGTCGTGCTGATGCTGCACGATTTCAGCTTCCGCGACCCGGCCGAGATCATGGCCGGGCTGCGCGGCGGCCAGGGCCACGGCATGGCGGGGATGGATCACGGCGGCATGAATCAGGGAATGGCCGGCATGGACCACAGCGGCCACGGCATGGGCGCGACTCAGGCCATGCCGGGGATGCAGCACGGCATGCCGGGCGGCATGGCCATGGACCTGAACGACGTCGAATACGACGCCTATCTGGCCAATGACCGCACCCTGGCCGACCCGGAGGTGGTGCGGGTGGAGCGCGACGGCCGGGTGCGGCTGCGCATCATCAACGGCGCCGCGGCCACCAACTTCCACATCGATCTCGGCCCCGTGGAGGGCACGCTGGTGGCGGTCGACGGCCAACCGGTCGCGCCGGTGACCGGCCGGCGTTTCCCGATCGCGCTGGCCCAGCGCCTCGACATCCGCCTCACCGTCCCCGCCGGCCAGGCGCTGCCGGTGCTGGCGCTGCGCGAGGGCGACCGGCAGCGCACCGGCCTGGTGCTGGCCGCCCCCGGTGCCGCGGTCACGCGCATCGCCGAGCTGGGCGAGGAGAAGACGGCGCCGCTGGACCTCGCGCTGGAGTCGCGGCTGCGGACGACGCAGCCGCTGTCGGCGCGGCCGGCCGACCGGCGCCTGGCGGTCGAGCTGGGCGGCGACATGGCGAGCTATGTCTGGACCCTGAACGGCAAGGTGCACGGCCAGGACACGCCGCTGTCGGTGCGGCGCGGCGAGCGGGTGGAGATCGTCATGACCAACCCGTCGATGATGGCCCATCCGATGCATCTGCACGGCCACCATTTCCAGGTGGTGGCGATCGACGGCACGCCGCTGTCCGGCGCCCTGCGCGACACGGTGCTGGTGCCGCCGGGGAAGGCCGTCACCATCGCCTTCGACGCCGACAATCCCGGCCGCTGGGTCTTCCACTGCCATCACCTCTACCACATGGAGGGCGGCATGATGACGACGGTGGAGTACGAGGGGATCGGCTAAGTCCCATCCATACGCCGTCATCGCGAGGAGCGAAGCGACGCGGCGATCCAGCGGCTCGATTCCTGGATGGCCACGCCCCTTCGGGGCACGCCATGACGGTTCGGAGGCGGAGCGGTCGTGGAGGCTTCTAGACCGCCTCCGCCACCTCGGCCTGCAGCCAGTCGCGGAACAGGCGGATCTTGCACACCGAGCCCTGCCCGGGCGCGTGCAGCAGGTAATAGGCGCTGGCGGGCTGCATGGTGTGGTCGAGCGGCTGCACCAGACGGCCGGCGGCGACGTCGCCGCGCGCCAGGAACAGCGGCAGCAGCGCCAGCCCCATGCCGGCCGCCGCCGCCTCGGCCAGCATGAAGAAATGCTCGAAGCCGGGGGAGCCCGAGACGTCGGGCGGCGCCAGGCCGAGCGAGGCGAAATACTCGGCCCAGGCCGCGGGCCGGGTGGTGTGCACCAGCAGGCGATGGTCGCGCAGATCGGCGGGTCCGGCGATCGCACCGTGCCGGCGCAGCAGCTCGGGCGCGCAGAACACGCCAACGGTCTCGTTCATCAGCAGCGTCGCCTCCGCCCCCGGCCAGCTGCCGGTGCCGTTGCGCAGCGCCAGGTCGATCGGGTCGGCGCCGAAATCGATGACCTCCTCCGACGCCGATAGGTCGACCTGGATCTCGGGATGGCGCTCGTGGAAGCGCGGCAGGCGCGGCACCAGCCAGCGCAGGGCGAAGGTCGGCAGCACGCTGAGCGACAGGATGCCGTCGCGCTCCGGCCGCCGCAGGGCGCGGGTGGCGGCGGCAATCTGCGCCAGCGCGTCCGCGACCCGGGCGTGATAGGCGGCGCCGGCGGGCGTCAGCTCGATACCGCGGCCGACCCGGCGGAACAGGGGCGTGGCGAGTTCCGCCTCCAGCGCCTGCACCGCGCGGCTGACCGCGCCCTGGGTCACCCCCAACTCCTCCGCCGCCGCGGTCAGGTTCAGATGCCGCCCCGCCGCGGCGAAGCTGCGGATCCCGTTCAGCGACGGCAGCCGGTCCGTGACCGGCCGGCGATATCCATGAGCGGAGCTCATCGATCCGGGATCCTTTCTCGATTGTCGGGCTGCAGACTCTCCGCTTAATTCCGGCCCCGGCGCAAGGGGCGCCCGACGACCTTCAGCAAGGACCCATGAGAATGGTGATGCCGTTTCATATCGCTTTCCCGGTGCGGGACCTGGCCGCCGCGCGCCATTTCTACGGCACCGTTCTCGGCTGCCCCGAGGGCCGCAGCTCCGACAGCTGGATCGACTTCGACCTCTACGGGCACCAGATCGTCGCCCATCTGAAGCCGGCCCCCGAAGGCGAGGAGGCCCTGCACCACAATCCGGTCGACGGCCACGACGTGCCGGTGCCGCATTTCGGCGTGGTGCTGGAGATGTCGGATTGGGAAGTCCTGGCCGAGCGCCTGAAGGCGGCAGGCATCCGCTTCGTGATCGAGCCCTATGTCCGCTTCAAGGGACAGGTGGGCGAGCAGGCGACGATGTTCTTCCTCGACCCGTCCGGCAATGCGCTGGAATTCAAGGCCTTCGCCGACATGGGCCAGCTCTTCGCCAAATAGCGCTCCGAGGTCAGGCGGCGGGAGAATCCGGCCAGGCCGCCGCCTCGGCCAGCAGCCGGATCACCTCTTCGTCGGTGGTCTGGGTGAAATCGTCGTAGAACCGGCCGACCGCGCCGAAGAAATGCGGCGCCGAAAGGCAGACCACGTCGTCCGCCAGCTGGGACAACGTCTGCAGCACGTCCGGCGGCGCCACCGGCACCGCGAGCACCAGCCGGGCCGGCTGCGCCGCCGCCAGCCCCTGCAGGGCCGCGGTCACGGTGCCGCCGGTGGCGATGCCGTCATCGACCAGGATCACGGTGTGGCCGGCAATGGAGGGCGCCGGCCGGTCACCGCGGTAGAGGCGCCGCCGGCGCTCGATCTCGACCAGCTGGCGCTCGGTCTCCGCCTCGACATAGCCGGGGCGCGGCGCCACCTCGCGCATGACTGCGTCGTTCAGCACCACCCGCGGATTCTTCCCGTCGATCACCGCGCCGATCCCCAGCTCGGGATAGCCCGGCGCCCCGATCTTGCGCACGAGGAGGACATCGAGCGGCGCCGCCAGCGCCCGCGCCACCTCGAACGCCACCGGCACCCCACCGCGCGGCAGCGCCAGCACGATCGGGTGGGCGTCGCGATACCGGGCGAGCGCCCCGGCAAGCCGCCGCCCGGCCTCCGTCCGGTCCCGGAACCGCATCGCCGACATGATCATCCTCCGCCTCTCGCCGCCAGATAGCGGCCGAACCAGAGCGTCGCCTGCCGCACCACCTGGTCGAGCGTGCCCGGCTCCTCGAACAGATGGCCGGCGCCCGGCACCACGACCAGCTCCTTCTCCCCTGGCAGCCGTTCATAGGCCTCGCGGTTGAGCTCGAGCACCTGTTCGTCGAGGCTGCCGACCAGCAGCAGTGTCGGCGCCCGCACCCGTTCGAGGGCGCTGCCCGCCAGATCCGGCCGGCCGCCACGCGACACCACGGCGTGGACCCGGGCCGCACCCTTCGCCGCCGCCACCAGCGCCGCGGCGGCCCCGGTGCTGGCGCCGAAATAGCCGACATGCAGCGCCGAGGTCTCGGCCGCCCGCGCCGCCCAGTCGGTGGCGAGGTCGAGCCGTTCCGCCAGCAGCGGGATGTCGAAGATATTGGCGCGATCCCGCTCCTCCTCCGGGGACAGGAGGTCGAGCAGCAGCGTGGCGAGGCCGGCCGAGCGCAGCCCGGCCGCGACATGGTTGTTTCGCGGGCTGTGCCGGCCGCTGCCGCTGCCATGGGCGAAGATCACCAGGCCCTCGGACCGGTTCTTCGGCATGCCGAGCAGCCCCTGCAGACGTTGGGGGCCGATCTCGACGGGATGGACGATGTCGCGTGTCATGGTCAAAGCCCGAACGGATAGGTGTCCGGCACGCCCTGCGGCCGGGCGGGGCCCAGAGGCGTCACCGCCTGCGTCTCCTCGAACCAGACATAGGCGTCGAACTGTTCGGCCAGCACGGCCGGGAAGTAATGGCTCGCCAGCTCCGATTCCGGCCGGTAGACGACGCCGATCGCACGCTCAAGCAGGACGCCGGACAGCGCTGCGGTCAGGGTGGGATGGGCGAGGCCGCGCCAATCGGTCAGCGATCGGGAGAGGCGGGAGCGGCGGAAGGCGTGCTCCCAGCTGTCCGGACGGGCCGGGCGGACGGTCTTGATCTCCATCGGCTCGTCCCAGTCGGACGCCGCCGCCACCGTGCCGCGGGCGGTGCCGAAGCCGATCAGCACGGCATCCTCGCCGTAGGCGGTGCGGCAGAGCTCGCCGATGTTGAACTCGCCCTGCCAGCCCATTCCGGTCGCCGCGGCATTGCCGATATGCGAGTTGTGCGCCCACACCACTGCCTTCGCCCCCTCGCCGCCGGCGGCGAGCAGGGCCTGAAGCGTCTCGAACATGTGCCGGTCGCGCAGGTTCCAGGACTCGGTCGAGCCGCGATACATCAGGCGGTAATACTGCTCGGCCGCGCGGACGATGCGGGCGTTCTGCGCCGCGTCGAAATGGGCCTCGCCGTCGAGCTCCGCCAAGCGGCTGTCGAGCAGCGCCCGCAGCTGGGCCACCGCCTCGTCCTCACACGGCTCCTGGCGGCCTGTCAGCACCGCCCGGCCGTAACGCGCCGGCTCGCCCTGCCACGGCGTCAGGCAGGCGTAGCGCCGCCGCGCCTCGGCCGCGGCCTCCGGGTCGACCCGGTCGAGATAGCGCAGCACCGCCTCGATCGACGCGCCCAGGCTGTAGACGTCGAGGCCGCGGAACGCGACCCGGCATTCGGCCGGCCGCGCCTCGTTGAAGGCGCGCAGCCACTCTGCGAACTCCAGCACCTCGGCGTTGCGCCACATCCAGGTCGGGAAGCGGGCGAAGGCCTGCTCACGCGACGGCTCGGGCGAGAGATGCCGGACATAGCGGTCGATGCGGGCGGCGTCGGGCCAGTCCGCCTCGACCGCGACGATGGAGAAGCCGTGCTCGGCCACCAGCATGCGGGTGATGGCGGCACGTGCCCGGTAGAATTCGGCGGTGCCGTGGGTGGCCTCGCCGAGCAGCAGGACCCGGGCGTCGCCGAAGCGACGGAACGGCGCGCCGAATGCCTCGGCATTGTCCGGCGAGGGAATCGGCTCGCCGTGCCGGCTCAGCTGAGCCACGACATCGGCCTGGGCCTCGGCCCGGGCGCGTTCGGACACTCTCGGATCGGCCATCGCTGTCTCCGTTCGATCCGCCGGACCGGGCCGTCAGAGCCAGAACCGGGCCAGCAGGACGAAGAGGACGAGGAGAACCAGCCCGGCGATGAAGATCACGCGCTGTGTGCGGGTGCGCAGGATGATCTCGCCCTGACGCGCCTTCTCCGCCGGATAGGCCGGCGGCTCCCGCTTTCGGGGATCCTGATCCGGCATGCGGTCCTCGCTCGCTCATCTGGGCAACAGGAGGCGGCGGAGGAAGTTCCGGCGGTCGCGGAGCGAGAGATGCCTAGTGACGGGAGCCTTCGGGCGGCGGGCCGGCAGCCAGGAGTTGAGCGCGGGCGGCCGCGATGCGCCTGGCCCGCTCCGCTTCGAGCTTCTCGCGCCGGCGCCGGTACTGCTGGCGCAGCTTGTGTGACTGGGCGACGGCCCGGAGCACCTGGTCAGAGAGCTGCATGAAGCGGTCGCAGGTCTCCATGAGCTTGTCGGGCTCCTTCGACAGAGCCTCGGCCTCCGCCATGCAGCTCTCGGCCAGCTCATGCAGCGATTGCATTCGTCGCTCGAGCCGCACCAGCTCCGGATCGGACGCGATGGTGAGGGCGATGGCGGGCGGCTTGGCTCCGGTCATGAACAAATCATGAACGGAATGCATCGTGGCGTCAAGCCCTGCGCGCCGGGGCTAGCCGGCCGCCGCCGGCCGCCGCGCCGGCCACAGGCGCCAGCCGAGCGTCACCGCCAGGCTGGCCAGCGCGATCAGCCCCATGCCGGCTGCCTGCTCCAGCCCCAGGCGGTGGCCGTAGACCAGCCAGTCGCTGAGGATCGCCGAGGCCGGGTAGACGAAGGCGAGCACCGCGATCACCGGCGTCGGCAGCTTCGGATAGGCGGCGTACATCAGCACATAGACCAGGCCGGTGTGGACGGCGCCGAGCCCGACCAGCCAGCCCCAGGGGCCGGGCGTCGCCGGCATCTCCGCGACGCCGACGAAGGGCGCCAGCAGCAGGATGCCGGTGGCGGCGTGGATCATCGCCGTCAGATGCGGCCGCACCCCGCGCAGCGCCTTGGTCGACAGCACCGTGCCGGTGTAGAGCAGCGAGGCCAGCACGGCGAGGCCGGCGCCGAGCAGCCGTCCCGGCTCCACCCCCTCGGACCCGATGCCGGTGGCCAGGGCCAGCCCGGCGAAGGCGAGGACGATCCAGCCCAGCTTCTGGCCGCTGAGCCGCTCGCCGAACAGCACGGCGCCCGCCAGCACCACCCAGAAGGGCTGGACGTGGTAGACGATGGTGGCGAAGGCGATCGAGGTGTGGCGGATCGCGGCGAAGAACGCGACCCAGTTCAGCACGATGCAGACGCTGCCGAACAGGATTAGGCCCCATTGGTGCGGGGACAACCGCAGGTCGCGCAGCCAGCCGCGGGCGGCGCAGAAGGCCACTAGGACCAGCGCCCCGAAGACGCAGCGGAAGAACACCGCGTTGATCGGCCCCTGCCCCGATTCCTCCATGAACACGCCGACGGTGCCGACCACCGCCATGCCCAGGCTAAGCTGCAGGATCCCCGTCCGCCGTTCCGCCGCCGTCTCGATGCCCATCGTCGCCTCCACGATCCGATGGAGGGACGCTGCGCCCAGAGCGCCCTTCAATCAAACGAATAGATTTGAAGACGGCCATCACATGGATTTATGATCCGGCCATGGACAGACGGCTCGATCTGGACGTGCTGCGCACCCTGGTGGCGATCGCCGAGGGCGGCAGCTTCAGCTTGGCCGCGTCGCGGGTCGGGCGCACCCAGTCGGCGGTCAGCATGCAGGTGCGGCGGCTGGAGGAGGCCGTCGGCAAGCGGCTGTTCGACCGCAGCAGCCGACAGGTGCGGCTGACCCCGGCCGGCGAGAGCCTGCTGGGCCACGCCCGGCGGATGCTGCGGCTGGAGGAGGAGGCCTGGGCGGCGCTGGTCGAGCCCGATCTGCGCGGCCGGGTGCAGCTCGGCATCCCCGACGACTACGCCTATTCGCTGCTGCCGCCGATCCTGTCGCGCTTCGCCGCCAGCCACCCCCAGGTCGAGGTCGAGCTGATCTGCGAGCAGACGACCTTCCTGGACCGGCGCCTCGCCGCCGGCGAGATCGACCTTGCCGTCATCACCCGTGGGCCGGGCCGCGACGGCGAGCTGCTGCGGCGTGAGCCGCTGGTCTGGTTCGGGTCGCCGGACCACGACCCGCATCTGGAGGATCCGCTGCCGGTGGCGCTGTACGAGCCCGGCTGCGTCGCCCGCGGCGTCACCCTGGAGGCGCTGGCCGCGACGCAGCGCCGCCACCGCATCGCCTATTCGAGCCCCAGCCTGGTCGGCCTCCTGGCCGTGGTGCGCGCCGGCCTGGCCGTGGCGGTGGTGGTGGAGTGCAGCCTGCCGCCCGGGATGCGGGTGCTGGGCGAGCGCGACGGGCTGCCGCCCCTGCCGGCACTGGAGATCGGCCTGGCCTGGGGCGCGCGGCCGCGGACGCCCGCGGTGACCCGGCTGGCGGAGCAGATCCACGGCGCCATCGGCCGGCCGGAGGCGCTGGCGGCGTGAGCACCGGTCAGGGCACGGCCCAGGCCTTGCCGTCCGTGGCCTGGCAACCATGGGGCGGCAGGCCGTTGCCGAAATGCGCCTTCAGCTGGGCGCAGCCCCAGTCGCGCAGCGGCGCCGGCATATGGCTGTTCAGCGCGATTCCGATCTCGTCAAAGGGGCTCTCGGTGTTGGTGACGTAGCGATACCAGGTGAAGCCGGACACGACGGCGGCGCCGATCACGACGCCGATCAGCACGCTGAGAAGCTTGCCCATTCTCGATTTCCTGTTGCGAAGCGAAGCGATTCGGGAGTCTCTCTGATGGGAAGCCAGTCCCGCGGCGGCCGCAAGGCACGATTGTCGCGGCCACGGGTTGATGGTGCAATCTGCGTGGGCTTGCTGCGCTGATCGAGGGGGATCGGATGCGTCGTTTCACCGGACTGATCGTGATCGTCGTCCTGGTCGTGCTGGTGGCCCTGTGGGGCGGCAGCGCCTACAACCGCTTCCTGGCGGGCGACGAGACCGTCAAGGCCGCCTGGTCCGAGGTGCTGAACCAATACCAGCGCCGGGCCGACCTGGTGCCGAACCTGGTCGAATCCGTCAAGGGCTACGCCGGCCAGGAGAGGGACGTGCTGACCCAGGTGACCGAGGCGCGGGCCAAGGTCGGCAGCATCCAGGTGACGCCGGAGACGCTGAACGATCCGGCGGCGCTGCAGAAGTTCCAGGCGGCACAGGGTGAGCTGTCCTCCGCCCTGTCGCGCCTGCTGGTGGTCACCGAGAACTACCCGCAGCTCAAATCCGACGCCCTGTTCCGGGACCTGATGACGCAGCTGGAAGGCACCGAGAACCGGATCACCACGGCGCGCAACCGCTCGATCCAGGCGGTGCAGGAGTACAATGTCGGCGTCCGCCGCTTCCCCGGCAACCTGCTGGCCGGCGTCCTCGGCTTCTCCGCCAAGCCCAATTTCAGCGTCGAGAACGAGGCCGCGATCTCGACCGCGCCCAAGGTCGATTTCGGGAATTCGTCGGCCCCGAAGCCTTGAGGCTCACAGCCCTGAGCATGGCCGCGATGCTGCGCCGGCTGGCCCTCCCGTGCTGGCTGCTGATCTTCGCCGTGGCCCCGGCGCCGGCGCAGCAGTCGGTCGCGGTGCCGCAGCTGAGCGAACGCGTCACCGACCTGACCCGCACCCTGTCCGCTGCCGAGCGGCAGGCGCTGGAGACCAAGCTGGCGGAGGTCGAGCGGCGCAAGGGCGCGCAGATCGCCATCCTGATCGTGCCGACCACCGGCGCCGACACCGTCGAGCAATATGCCCGGCGCGTCTTCGACCAGTGGCGGCTGGGGCGCAAGGGCGTCGACGACGGGGTGCTGCTGCTGGTCGCCAAGGACGACCGCACCGTGCGGATCGAGCCCGGCTACGGCCTGGAAGGCGCGATCCCGGACATCACCGCCGGCCGCATCATCCGCGAGCAGATCGCGCCGGCGTTCCGCCAGGGGGACTATGCCGGCGGCCTGGGCAATGCGGTCGACAGCCTGATCCGGCTGATCGACGGCGAGCCGCTGCCGCCGCCCCCGCCCGAGAGCCGATCATCGGACAACGCCCCGCAGGACATCTTCCAGATCGTCATCCTGGCGATCATCGGCGGCGTCGTGGTCCGCGGCTTTCTTCGCGCCGCCGGGCTGCCGATGCCGCTGCCCGTCGGCGGCAGCGCGCTCGTCGCCGGCGGCATCGGCTGGGCGCTGTCCGGCCTGATCTTCTTCGGCGCGTTCTGCGCCATCGGCGCGGTGATCCTGGGCGGGATCGGCGGCAGCTTCGGCGGGCCGGGCGGCACCTACAGCTCGCGCCGCGGGTCCGGGGGCTTCGGCGGCGGTTTCGGTGGAGGCTTCGGCGGCGGATCGCGCGGAGGCGGTTTCGGCGGCGGTTCGGGCGGAGGTGGCTTCAGCGGCGGCGGCGGATCGAGCGGAGGCGGTGGTGCATCCGGGAGTTGGTAGAGCCCTGCGGCGGCTGCGTCCCGTCGCCGAATGGCATGGCCAGCGGCTGCTGCGCCGGCATTTCGGGCCGGCGGTGATGGCCCGGCTGCACGAGGCGATCCGCGGCAGCGAGCGCGGGCACCTGGGCGAGATCGTGGTCGCGGTCGAAGCCGCCGCCCCGCCGCATATCCGCGACAGCCGCGAACGGGCGCTGGAGGTGTTCGGCCGCCTCAGGGTCTGGGACACGGCGCAGGCGACCGGCGTGCTGCTGTACCTGCTGCTGGCCGACCACAGGATCGAGATCGTCGCCGACCGCGGCGTCACCGCCCGGGTCGACGACGCGGTCTGGCCGCGGATCTGCGCCGCGCTGCGCGACCGGTTCCAGGCGGGGCGGTACGAGGAGGGCGTGCTGGAGGCGCTGGCCGCCATCGAGGCCGAGCTGCTGCGGGCCTGGCCGGCGCCGCCCGGCGAAGCCAACGCCGAGGAGCTGCCGGACGGCCCGGTCATCCTGTGAACCGTTACAGGATCTCGCGACGGCGCTTGTGAAAGCCGCACCGCCTATGATACCCCCGGCGCTATTGACTCCGGGAGCAGCGACGCGTGACGGCGATCCAGTCGGACCGGCCGACGGTCCTCATCCTCAACGGCCCCAATCTCAACATGCTGGGCGTGCGCCAGCCTGAGATCTATGGCCGCGACACGCTCGCCGACATCGAGCAGGCCTGCACCGACGAGGCCGAGCAGCTCGAGCTCGAGATCGACTTCCGGCAATCGAACCATGAGGGAGAGCTGGTCACCTGGATCCAGGAGGCCCGTACCGCGCATGATGGCATCATCGTCAATGCCGGCGCCTACAGCCACACCTCGGTCGCCATTCTCGACGCGCTGAGCGCCGCGGAACTTCCGGTGATCGAGGTCCATCTCTCCAATATCTTCCGCCGCGACGCGTTCCGGCATCATTCCTATGTCTCGCTGGCGGCGACGGGGGTGGTGTGCGGGTTGGGCGTGCACGGCTATCTTCTGGCCCTGCAGGCGATGGCGCGGCTCCTTGAAACCGACCGGTGAACCCCAGATGAGCACCTTCAACCTCGATCCCGAATTCGTTCGCGGCCTGGCCAAGCTTCTCGACGAGACGGGCCTGACCGAGATCGAGTTCTCGGAGGGCGACCGCCGCATCCGGCTGAACCGCCAGCCGGCGCCGGTGACCGCCTATGCGCCTGCCCCCGCGGCCGCCCCGGTCGCCGCCGCCGCGGCCCCGGCCGCCGCCCCCGCCACCCCGGCCGGCCCGCCGAAGAACGCGGTGACCTCGCCGATGGTCGGCACCGTCTATCTGTCGCCCGAGCCCGGCGCCGCGCCCTTCGTCAAGGTCGGCGATACGGTGGCCGAGGGCGCCACGCTCTTGATCGTCGAGGCGATGAAGGTGATGAACCCGATCCGCAGCCCGCGCGCCGGCACCGTCCGCGCGGTGTTGGTCGAGGACGCCCAGCCGGTCGAGTTCGGCGAACCGCTGGTCGTGATCGACTGATGTTCGAGAAGGTTCTCATCGCCAATCGCGGCGAGATCGCGCTGCGCATCCATCGCGCCTGCCGCGAGATGGGCATCCGCACCGTGGTCGTGCATTCGACCGCCGACAGCGACGCCATGGCCGTGCGCCTGGCCGACGAGGCGGTCTGCATCGGCCCGCCATCGGCGCGCGACAGCTATCTCAACATCCCGGCGCTGCTCTCTGCCGCGACCATCACCGGCTGCGACGCGATCCATCCGGGCATCGGCTTCCTGGCCGAGAACGCCCGCTTCGCCGAGATGGTGGAGGAGCACGGCTTCGTCTTCATCGGCCCGACCGCGCAGCACATCCGGGTGATGGGCGACAAGATCGCCGCCAAGGACGCGGTCAAGGCCGCCGGCCTGCCGGTGGTCCCCGGCTCCGACGGCGCCGTCGACACGGTCGAGGAGGCGATGAAGCTGGCCCGGGACATGGGTTTCCCGGTGCTGATCAAGGCCACCGCCGGCGGCGGTGGCAAGGGCATGAAGGTGGCCCGCGGCGAGGCCGAGCTGGCCGAGGCCTACAGCATGGCCCGGAACGAGGCCCGCGCCGCCTTCGGCAACGACAGTGTCTATGTCGAGAAGTATCTCGATCATCCGCGCCACATCGAGATCCAGCTGCTGGCCGACACCCATGGCAACGTGGTGCATTTCGGCGAGCGCGACTGCTCGATCCAGCGCCGGCACCAGAAGGTGATCGAGGAGGCCCCCTCGCCCGCGCTCAACGCCGAGGAGCGCGCCTTCATCGGCGGCCTGGCGGCGGAGACCGCGCGCAAGCTGGGCTATCGCGGCGTCGGCACGATGGAGTTCCTGTACCAGGACGGACAGTTCTACTTCATCGAGATGAACACCCGCCTGCAGGTCGAGCACCCGATCACCGAGGAGATCTCGGGCATCGACCTGGTGCGCGAGCAGATCCGCGTCGCCACCGGCGCGCCGCTCGGCTACGGCCAGCAGGACATCGAGTTCCACGGCCACGCCATCGAGTGCCGGATCAACGCCGAGGACCCGGAGAGCTTCACCCCCTCCCCCGGCCGGATCGACGGCTACCACGCGCCGGGCGGGCTGGGCGTGCGGGTCGACAGCGCCATCTATGACGGCTATCGCATCCCGCCGCATTACGACAGCCTGGTCGCCAAGCTGATCGTGCGCGGCACCACCCGCAACGAGTGCCTGATGCGGCTGCGCCGGGCGCTGGAGGAATACGTCATCGACGGGGTGAAGACGACCCTGCCGCTGCACGCCCGGCTGATCGCCGAGCCGGACTTCATCAACGGCGACTACGACATCCGCTGGCTCGAGCGGCTGATGGCGAAGTGACGGCCACCGGCCTGAATTCAGCCCAATTCTAGGAATAACAATGGATGAGCGTCCCGGGCATCGCGCTCGGGACCGGCGATCGAGGGGATGTGATCGCTGTCGCAGGTTCCGGCTTGGCCTGCGGGTCCGGTGCCGCCCCGTTTTGCGAGGAGATGCTGATGAGCGTGTTTCGTGCTTCGACGGCGGCGGCGCTGGTCGCGCTGGTCGCCGCCCCGGCCCTGGCGGCTGAAGTGCCGTCCGACCCGGTCGAGCGCTGCAAGGGGCTCCTGACCATCGCCCCCGACGACTCGCCGATGCACAACGCCCAGGCCGGCTCGATCGAATCCTACGGCGAGTCCGGCTGCAAGTTCACCGACCTGAAGATGACCGAGCCGGCCGACAAGGTGGAGGCGGGCGCGACGCCGACGACCATCTCGATCGCCGAGGTCACGCTCGACAAGCTCGACTTCACCAAGGCCTATGACGGCAAGCCGTCGGACACGCTGGTGGCGCAGGCCAAGGGCATCTCGATCGACAATCCGGAGGCGCAGAAGTTCTTCGGCGACGCCAAGTCCTTCGACCTGGTGGTCGATTATGCGCTCGACGCCGCCAGCAAGCAGTTCACGCTGAATCAGTTCCAGCTCAGCGGCGACGCGCTCGGCCAGCTGGCGCTGACCGGCGCGTTCGACGGCATCAGCGCGGACGACGCAGGCACGGCCGCCGACCCGAGCCAGCTCTTCGGCACGGCCTCGCTGCGCAAGATCAAGCTGCATTTCGAGAACAAGGGCATCATCGACAAGGCCATGGCCTTCGCCGCGGCCCAGGGCGAAGACCCGAAGGCCGCGGTCGAGCAGGGCAAGAGCCAGGCCGTGCTGGGCATGGCGGCGCTGTCGGCCTTCGGCGTGCCGGAGATCGCGGTGAAGAGCCTGATGTCCTTCGTCCAGGACTTCCCGGCGCCGAAGGGGCCGCTGACCATCTCGATCGACCCGGCCGCGCCGGTGCCGCTGGCGCAGTTCGCCACGATCAAGCCGGGCGACGCCAAGTCGATGGATCTGGTGAAGAGCCTGAACGTCGCCGTCAGCTACTGATCGGCGACATTCACCCGCGTCTTAGGTTGGGTTCGCGTGCCGCGAACCCAACCGACGTGAAGTGGCGTGTGGCCCCTCACGGTCGCACCAGCCCGAACACGCCGCGCACCGCCTCCAGGGTCCGGGCCGCCTGCTCCCGCGCCGCTTCGGTGCCGCGGCGCAGGATGGCGCGGACCTCGCCCGGGTCGCAGGCGAAGGCCGCGCGGCGCTCGCGGATCGGGGCCAGCAGCGCCTCCAGAACCTCCTCCAGCCGCCGCTTCACCGCCATGTCCGGCAGCCCGCCGGCGCGGTAGCGCCGCTTGAGCTCCGCCACCGCCGCCCGGTCCGGGTCGAAAGCATCGAGATAGGCGAAGACGACATTGCCCTCGACCTTGCCCGGATCCTCGACCCGAAGATGGCCGGGATCGGTGTACATGCGGCGGATCTTGGCGCGCACGGTGTCGGCGTCGTCGCGCAGATCGATGGCGTTGCCAGCCGATTTGCTGGCCTTGCCCTGGCCGTCCAGGCCCGGCAGCCGCGGCGTGTTCGACAGCAGGATGCGCGGCTCCGGCAGCACCGTTGCGCCGGCCAGGCGGTTGACCGCGCGCACGATCTCGACCGTCTGCTCCAGCATCGGCGCCTGGTCGGCCCCGACCGGCACCAGCGTCGCCGCCACCGCGGTGATGTCGGCCGCCTGGCTGACCGGATAGCACAGGAAGCCGGCGGGCAGGTCGCGGGCGAAGCCGCGCTGGCGGATCTCGTCGCGCACCGTCGGGTTGCGCTCGAGCCGCGCCATGGTGACCAGGTTGAGGTACAGCATCGCCAGCTCGGCCATCTCCGGCACCGCCGACTGCAGCACGATGGCGCTGCGCGCCGGGTCGAGGCCGATGGCGAGGTAGTCCAGCGCCACCTCCGTCACGTTGCGGCTGACCCGGCCGGGATCGCCGGCATTGTCGGTCAGGGCCTGCAGGTCGGCGATCAGCACGAATTGCCGGCACAGGCGCTGCAGCCGCAGCCGGTTGGCCAGCGAGCCGGCATAGTGACCGAGATGCAGCGGCCCGGTCGGCCGGTCGCCGGTCAGCACCACGTCGGTTTCGGTGATCTCCGGCGCAGGCACCGGATGCACCAGGGCGGTATCGGGCATGGGACGAGTCCTTTCGAGCAGAGGTGAAGGGCCGCTCGGATGGATCGCCGTCTCTCGGACATGAAAAAGGCCGTCTCCATCGGAGCGGCCGGGGGTGCAGGACGAAGCACGCGCAGCCGCCGTCAGGCGCTGCGCCACCAGGTCGGGAACTGGATCGCGGGCTTCATCATGCCTGCAAGATAGTGCGGCTTGGCCGCGATGGGAAGCGGCCGGGGTGGACGCGGCCCCTGCCCTCCGCTATCGACGGGACATGAGCGCCGTGCCGTCCCATATCCTTGGGACCACAAACCGGTCCCGGCCATGACTCGCGTCACGCCCCAGCTGCTGCTGCGCGCCTATGCCGCCGGGCTGTTCCCGATGGCGGAATCGGCGGACAGCCAGGAGCTGCACTGGTTCGACCCGCCGCGCCGCGGCGTGCTGCCGCTCGATGGCCTGCATGTGCCGCGCCGCCTGGCCCGCACGGTCAAGGCCGGCCGCTTCCGCGTCACCGCCGACCAGGCCTTCGCTGCGGTGATCGCCGGCTGCGCCGCGTCGACGCCCGACCGGCCGAACACCTGGATCAACGACGAGATCGTCGGCCTCTACACCACGCTGCACCGGGCCGGCTTCGCCCACAGCATCGAATGCTGGGACGGCGATACGCTGGCCGGCGGGCTCTACGGCGTGGCGCTGGGCGGCGCCTTCTTCGGCGAGAGCATGTTCAGCCGCGCCACCGACGCCAGCAAGGTGGCGCTGGTCCATCTCGTCGCCCGGCTGCGCGCCGCCGGCTTCATCCTGCTCGACACCCAGTTCGTCACCGACCACCTGGCCCGCTTCGGCACGGTCGAGATCGAGCGCGCCGAGTATCGCCGCCGTCTCGAGGCGGCGCTGGCACTGCGGCCGGACTGGGCCGGCACCGATCCGGCGACCGAGCTGGACCGGCTGCTGCACCAGCGGCGGGGAGAGCCATGACCGCCCTGCCCCTGCGCCGGCGGCCGGTTCCGGAGGGCGCGGTCGACGACGCACTGATCGGCTTCATCGAGGCGCACCCGGTGCCCTCGCCGCCCTTCGAGCCGCGCTGGGGCCTGGACCGCCTGGTCCTCGGGCCCGGCAGCATCATCGACGCGGTCGACGGCGAGGGCCGCCGGATCGCCATCGCCGCCGTGGTCGACGCCTGCAGCAATGCCAGCAACTCGGCCACGCTGGTGCTGCTGTGCTTCCATCCGCAAAGCGACCGCGACGCCCTCGCCGGCTTCCTGCTGGCCGAGGCCGAGGCGATCACCGCCGCCGGCCCCCGCGACCGGCTGGAGGTCGAGGCGGAGGACCTGTTCCTCGGCCGCGGCCCCGAGCTGGAGGCGCGCGGCTATCGCGAGGCCTATCGCATGCATCTGATGCGCCGCCCCCTGGACACGGCCCCGCCGCCGGTGGCGCCGCTGCCCGAGGGCTTGCGCTGGGCGCCGCCGACCGAGGCGACCATGCGCAGCCAGCACGATGCCGTCTGCCGCGCCATGGCGGCCGTTCCCGGCGCCAGCATCCCGGATTTCGAGAGCTTCGCCGCCCGCGCCCGGGCGATGCCCGACCAGCATGGGCTGATCCTGCGCGGCGATGACGTCGCCGGCTTCCTGCGCGTGCATCCGCCCAAGGCCGCCGGCGGCGAGGGCGACGTCGCCCTGATCGGTCGGCATCCGGACCATCGCGGCGGCGGGCTGGGCGACATCCTGGTGGCCGAGAGCCTGCGCCGGCTGCACGCGGCCGGGGCCGGCAGCGCGGCGCTGACGGTGGCGGCGGCGAACGACGCGGCCCTGGCGCTATACCGGCGCCACGGCTTCGCCGTCGCCGAGACCGTTCCGGTCTATGCCAAGGATTGCCCGGCCGCCGGATAGGGCTTTTCCGGCCGGCGGGCGGTGGAGACAATGCGGCACACTCTGCCGGAGTCGCCGCGATGACCTTCGCCCTCTGGATGGTCCTGGCCGCCATCCTGCTGCCCTACCTGACCGTCATGCCGGCGAAGGTGACGTCCCGGATCGACAATCGCGCCCCGCGCCGGGACATGGAGCGGATGACCGGCTGGCAGCAGCGGATGGATTGGGCGCACCGTAACCATTTCGAGACGTTCCCGGCCTTCGCCGCGGCGGTGATCATCGCCCAGATGGCGGGCGCACCGCAGGGCTGGGTCGACCTTCTGGCCGGGCTGTTCGTGCTGTTCCGCGTTGCCTACACCGCCTGCTACGCCGCCGACCTGCCAAGCCTGCGCTCCAGCATCTGGTCGCTCGGCTTCCTCTGCGTCCTCGGCCTGTTCGCGCTGGCGGCTACTGCCGGCCCGGCGGCAGCGCCGGCGGGATGATCTTCATCTCCGGCAGCGGCAACGGCGAGGCCTCCGGCACGTTCTCGTCCACCTCCTGCTGAGCCGCGGCGACGGCCGGCGAGGTGTCGGTGCAGCTCACCACCCAGACGTCGTAGACGGGATGGTCGAGCGCCGAGACGCCGGGTGAGGAGGCGAACATCCAGCCGGTGAAGACCGTGGCGGCCGGCTTGCCCGGCGGCGTGTCGGTGATCTCGAGGAAGGCCGCGCTTTCCGGCGGGTCCTCCGGCGGCGCCTTGCGGCAGGCGCGCACGGTGATGCCGAGCGTGCCGAACTGCACCGTCTCGCCGACCTTGGCCTCGAGCGGCTGGGTGCGCGCCGTGATCTTGTCGAGGCCACGCAGCTCGGCGATCGGCTGATCGATGGTGGCCGCTGCCTGCGCGGCGGTCGGAAGCGCCACGGCGGCGAGCGCCGCAAGGGCGGGAAGCACGAGAAGGCTGCGCATGATCCGGCTCAATTCCCCATCATGCCGCCAGGCTTGCCCTGCGGCGCCTGGTCCGGCGCCCCGCCGGCCCCGCTGCCACTGGCGCGGTCGCCGAGCTGGCCGATGCTGAAGATCACCTGGCCCAGCAGCTGCTCCAGGCTGGGATTCGACTGGGTGTGGTCGATGGTGTCGCCGTCCTTCAGCCAGCCATTGGGATCGTCCGGCCGGGCACCGGGGCTGAGGGTCAGGCTGCGGCCGCCGAGCAGCCCGTCGCTGCTGATCGCCGCCGCCGTGTCCTGCGACAGCCTGATCGAGGGATCGATCGAGAGCTCGACATCCGCGAGATAGGTCTCGGGATTCAGGGTCACATCGGTGACGGTGCCGACCTTGACGCCGCCGATCCGCACATCGGTGCCGGGGGCGATGCCGTCGGCCTGATCGAACTGAGCTTTGAGGCGATAGCCCGGGACGGTGCGGAGATTGGCGCTGGTATAGGCGAATCCCAGGAAGACCAGGGCGACGGCCAGCACGACCGCGCCCATGACCGTCTCGATGACGTTCCTGTGCATCACTGCTCCTCAGACCGGTCCGGGCCGAGTTTCAGGCCAAACTCTCACGCCGGCGTCCAGGGCTCGTAGTCGCCGGTCGCCTTGGCGCGGTGGCTACCGCGCAGCGGATGGCCGGGCGGCAGATAGGCGTGGCCGGTCCCGGTCGGGTTGGTCTCGGGCGGCTGCTGCCAGGGCCGGCGGAATGGGCTGGCATCGCCCGGCGGCTCCTTGAAGGTGTGGTGCAGCCAGCCATGCCATTCCGGCGGCACCCGGGTCGCCTCGGACTCGCCGCCGTTGAACACCACCCAGCGCTTCTCGCGCCCGCCCAGGGCGACCTTGCGGCTGCGGTAGTAGCGGTTGCCGAAGGCATCCTTGCCGACAAGCTCGCCGCGCCGCCAGGTGACGAAGCGGAGATAGGTGCGAAGCCCGAATTCGGTCAGATCGAAGGCCATGGATCCCAAGGACATGCCGAGTGACGGCCCCCGGCCGCCGAACGGCGCGGACTATGGCACCGCCGGCCGCGCCCGTCCAGTGCGCGTGCGGCCGCGCCGCAGGGCAATTTCAAGGCAGGCCGGCGGACCCCGGCGAAGCGGTGGCGGAAGCCGGTTCCGTCGGGGCCCTATGCCGTCCGTCCGTGGCCGCCAGGCCGATGCCGGCGGCCACCGCGGCCAGCCCCGCCAGCAGCGGCCCGCCGAGCGGCTCGCCCAGCGCCAACGTGCCGAACAGCGCCGCCACGACCGGGTTGACGGCGACCGAGACCGACACCCGGGTCGGCGTGGTGCGGCCGAGGGCGAAGGCCCAGAGAAAGAAGGTGACGGCGCCGCCGACCACGCCGAGGTAGAGCACGGCAGCCCAGCCCACCGGATCCAGCACCGGCAGCACGGCCGGTCGGGACCACAGCGCCAGCGCCGCCAAGGCCAGGCTGCCCGCGGCCATGCCGAGCGCGCTGAAGGACAGGGCCGAGGAGCGCCGGATGAAGGGCCGCGACCAGATGTTATAGAGAGCGCCGCAGCCCGCTGCCCCGACCATCAGCAGGTCGCCCAGCCAGGCCCGCGGCGGCGCCTCCGCCAGACCGGTGCCGAGCGCCAGCGCCACCCCGGCCATGGCCAGCAGCACGCCGGCCGCCTTGCGCAGGGTCAGCCGCTCGATCCCAAGCGCCGCGCCGGCGGCCAAGGTGAGCAGCGGCTGGGTCGACAGCGCCAGCGCCCCGCGCGCGGCCGTCGTGTGGGCCAGCGCCGCGTTGAACAGGAACGGAAAGGCGGCGAAGAACAGCAGGCCCAGCAGCACCACCCCCGGCAGGTCCCGCCGCGACGGCCATGGCGACCGCAGCGCCAGCACCACCGGCACGAGCAGCACGCAGCCGATGCCGAAACGGAACACACCCAGCGTCGCCGGATCCAGGACGCCCATCAGGAAGCGCGTCGCCACCACGGAGGTACCGCCGAGCGTGCTCGACGCCAGCGCCGCCGCCACACCGAGTCCCTCTCGCACCATTCCTGCCTCCTCCGTCCTGCGAAGGCAGGATAGGAACGGCCGCCGGCTTCACGGAAACGCATAACTATGATCCGCTGCATCATGAACCGTGATGGAGAGGCGGATGCTCGACCCGGACCTGCTGCGCGCCTTCGTCGCCGTCGCCGATCACGGCTCCTTCACCCGCGGCGCGGCGGCGCTGAACCGGACGCAGTCGGCGGTCAGCATGCAGATCCGGCGGCTGGAGGACGCCATCGGCGCCCCGGTGCTGGACCGCAGCCGCCGCGGCCTGCGCCTGACCCCGGCCGGCGAGGTGCTGCTGGGCTATGCCCGCCGGATCCTGGCGGTCTCGGCCGAGGCGATGGGCCGGCTGCGCGACCTGCGGGTCGAGGGCACGGTGCGGCTGGGCGTGATGGAGGATTACGGCACCCGGCTGGTGCCGCCGCTGCTGGCCGGCTTCGCTGCCGCCCACCCTCGCATCCAAATCGAGATGGTGACCGGGTTGACCGGACCGATGCTGCCGCGGCTGGGCGAGCGCTTCGACCTGGTGGTGGCGATGCATCCGGCAGGCGACGGCGGCGGCACCTTCCTGCGGCGGGAGCAGGCGGTCTGGGCCGCCGGTCGCGACGCCGACCCCCTTGGGGCCGCCGCGGACCGCTCGCCGCTGCCCCTCGCCCTCTATCCGCAGGGCTGCCTGTTCCGCGCCTGGGCGATGGCGGCGCTCGACGCCGCCAGCCGGCCATGGCGCCTCGCCTTCGTCAGCCACAGCTTGGCGGCGGTCACCGCGATCGCAGCGCAGGGCCTCGCCGTCACCGTGGTCAAGGCCGGGCTGCTGCCGCCGGAGCTGCGCCCCCTGGGCGAGCGCGACGGCCTGCCGCCGCTGCCGCAGGCGGATATCCGGCTGCATCGCGCGCCCGGCCTGCCGCCGGCCGGCGAGCTGCTGGCCCGGCATCTCGCCGACGGCCTGGCCCTGCCGGACCATGCCGCTCGGGTGTGATGGTAATCACACTTATCATGCGTCGCCGCTCACACGCCGCGCAGCACCCGCCCAATCGGTTTGCACTGCAACGGGGAGCATTGTGGCGGAATTGCGACGAATCCCGGTCTTCGAGGTAGAAGCTGGGCAGAGGCGGCGCCTAAATGTCAGGCAATGCAGGCGCTGCATTGCTGCGGTGCGATAAGAGGGGTACATGCGTGACGAAGGTAAGCGCATATATCGGGCCGTGCGATGCAACGCACACCGCGCCGCGAACCCCTCGCTGGACGCGGCACGTGAAGAAGGAAATGCTGAAGTGAACCTGATCAACAAGCTTGTCGCCGCCTGGGAACGTCGTCGTGCCTATGCTGCCCTGATGCAGCTCGACGACCGCCTGCTGGCCGATATCGGCATGAACCGCGGCACCATCATGGAGCGCCTGGCCCGCGCCTCGCGCGACACCCGCACCGCCCCGGCCAATGTCGCCGTGCTGCGCCCGGCCGCCGTGGCCGCTGCCGCGAACGAAGATTCGGTCATCCGTCGCGCCGCGTGATCGGCCCGACCGGAGGCACCCGGTCCGCTTCCTCCCCCGGACCAGGGTCACGAAAACCCCGCCGAGCGTAAGCCGGCGGGGTTTTCTTTTGCCCGCCCTCCGGGCAGCTTCTCCTGTTTCGCCCTCCGGGCTCAGCGGCCGTTCCGCCCGTCCGCGGCGATGTCGGGCCAGGGCGCCCGCCGGGGCCGCACCAGGGCAGGAACCTTCCGCGGCGGATGCGGCACCTCGGCGCCGGGCTTCTCAGCATCGAACACCTGCCGCGCGGCCTCGATCGTCGGATGGTGCGTGGTCGCCCAGGCGAACAGGGCCTTCAGCGGCTCGATCAGGGTGCGGCCGAGTTCGGTCAGCTCGTAGTCGACCCGCGGCGGGATCGTCGGGAACACGGTGCGGGTCACCAGCCCGTCCCGTTCCAGCCCCCGCAGGGTCAGGGTCAGCATCCGCTGCGAGATGCCGCCGATGGTCCGGCGGATCTCGTTGAAGCGCATCGGCCCGTCCGATAACAGGGCGACCACCATCACTGTCCATTTGTCGCCGACCCGGGCCAGCACGTCGCTGACCGCCCGGCAGTGGTCGTGCGTCTCGTCACGCACATCGGTGTTGCTCGGTTCCAAAAATGTGCCTCCTTGCGCGGCGTCCGGGTAGTCATCAGTTTAGCCCCAGTCACTAAATGTGACTACCCCAGGTCCGATCAACCCGGGGTTCCATCCGCCGGCCGGCCCATCCCCTGCCCCCTCGACCATGAGGATCCGTTCCCGATGAGCCGAATCCTGTTCGTCACCTCCAGCCCGCGCGGCGCCGCCTCGCTGTCGACCAAGGTCGCCACCGCCCTGGTCGACCGGCTGCAGGCGCAGTCCCCGGACGCCGTGGTCGTCCGCCGCGATCTGGCGGCGCAGCCGCTGCCGCATATCGGCGAGGACTTCCTGGCCGCCCAGGCGCTGCCCATCGAGGCCCGCAGCCCAGCGCAGCAGGCGGCGCTGGCCCTGTCCGATGCGCTGGTGCAGGAGCTGTTCGCCGCCGACACCATCGTCATCGCCTCGGCGATGATCAATTTCGGCCTCGCCTCGACGCTGAAGAGCTGGTTCGACTATCTGCTGCGCGCCGGCGTCACCTTCCGCTACGGCGAGACCGGCGCCGAGGGCCTCGTCACCGGCAAGAAGGTGTATCTGGTCGAGGCCCGCGGCGGCGTCTATTCCGATGGCCCGTACAAGCCCTTCGACTTCCAGGAGCCCTATCTGCGGCACCTGCTCGGCTTCATCGGCCTGACCGATGTCGAGGCGATCGCGGTCGAAGGCGTCTCCTTCGGCCCCGAGATGGCGGAGAAGGCCGTGGCCGGGGCGCTCGACAGGGTCTCGACGATCACGGCGCAGGCGGCGTGATGCCGGCCCCGGGACCGATCGGAAGCGGCCGGTCCCGGGCTGTCGGTGCCGGTTTCCGCCGCTTCGGCCGAGGCGGCGAGGCCACGCCGGCCAGCCGCCACACCAGGGCGCTGACGCCGCGTCTCTCAACCCAGAGGCCCGGTTCGGGCCGCGGCGCCTCCGCGGCCCGCACCACCTCCAGTTCGAAGGCGGCCGGGCCGGGCATGCCGAGGTCGGTCCAGCGCCGATAGGCGGCATCGAGCCGCCGCGCGGCCGCGGCGGAGCCGTAGCCGAGCAGCATCCCGGGCCGGCAGATCGCAACCGACTTCGCCGCCTCGTCGACCAGGCCGAAGTGCGAGACTGACAGCTCCTCGGTCTCCGCCGCCCCGTCGTCGAACACCGCGAAGCCAGGCTCGGTCTGGCCGAGGAACAGGCGGAAGGCATAGGCCGCGCCACCGAAACGGGCTGGATCACGGATACCGAGCGAGAGCGGCCAGTGCAGCGCCGGCTTCGAATTGATCTCTGGCCAGAACGGCAATGCACCGAGCCGCCGGCGCTCCGATCCCCGCTCCTGCCCCGGGCCGGTGAACCGGACGAAGCGGCCGGGGACCGCCTCCAGCGCCCGAAACCGGTTGCCCTCCCGCCGCAGAACCGCGACATGGCAGTCGCGGCCAGCGCCGCCCGCCAGCGCGATCGGCAGCAACAGACGGCCGCCCTCGGCGACCTGGTCGAACAGGGCCGCCGGCAGGTCCCAGACCGCGGCGGTGATCATGGCCCGGTCGTAGGGCGCCCCTGCGGCGTGGCCGGCGGCGCCGTCGCCTTCGACGATCTCGACATTGGCGATGCCCAGCGCCGTGAGATCATCCCGGCTGCGCCGCACAAGATCGCTCAGGATCTCGACTCCAACGACGCGGCCGTCGCCGCCGACCAGCCGGCCCATCACCGCGGCGAGCCAGCCCGAGCCGGAGCCGATCTCGATCACCTTGTGCCCCGGCTGCAACCCCAGACGATGCAGCAGCCACAGCACGTAGCTGGGCTGGGAGTTGGTCGAGTCGAGCGCGGCGTCGTCCGGCCCGAGATGGGCCAGCACCCGGTCGCTGTAGACGGCGGCGAGGTGGCGCTGCGGCTCGGCGTCGAAATCCTCGACCGGTCTGTCCCGATCGATCTGGAACCGATGCACGAAGCGATGGCGCGGCGCCTCCCGCACCGCCTGCCGGAGCCGCTCCGGCAGGCCTTCCGCGCCGCTGCGGCGGAAGGCCGTGTCCAGCATGCCCAGGAAGCGGGTGATGTGCTCTTCGATCTCCGGCTCCATGATCCCTCCGGCAGGAATGTCTGCCGGGGAATGCGCAGGACCCGCCCGCCCGCGGACCAGGAATATTTTTCATGGCCCCTGTCCGCACCCGGCCGCGGCGTGCGCATAGTGCTGCGGATGCAGGACACCTCGCCCCTCAAGCCGCGGATCGCGCTCCAGGCCCTCGGCCGGACCGAGCAGGACATCCGGCGCGCCCTCGCGGCGCTGTCCGAGCCGGACCTGCTGCGGTTGGAGGCAATCGCAAAGCTGCGCTGCCGCGGCCTGCCGGGGCTGGACTGGCGGGAACTGCTGCACGAGGCCGTCCTGCGCGCCCTCGACGGATCGCGGCCCTGGCCGCGCGGCGTGCCGCTGATCGCCTTCCTCGCCGGCGTCATGCGCAGCCTGTGCAGCGGTCACTGGCGCCAGCAGCGGGCCGGGGCGCTGCTACTGGCGGAAGTGGCGGAGCTGGCCGATCTCCCCTCGGAGTCGGCCGACCCCGAGCGCATCGTCGCCGCCACCCAGGCCCTGGCCGCGATCGACCGGCTGTTCGCCGACGACCCGGCGGCGCTTGCCGTGATCCTGGGCCTGAGCCAGGGGCTGTCGGCCGAGGAGATCCGGCGACGCACCGGCCTGTCCGCGACCGAATACGACTCCACGCGCAAGAGGATGAGGCGGGCGCTGCTGCGCCATGGCCTCACATGGTCGCCATGACACATCGATCCGACCGCGCGCTCGACCGCCTGCTGGAGGCGCTGGAGGCCGAGCTCGTCGCCGCCCCAGAGGACGAGATCCGGCAGGCCGCCGCCGAGGCCGGGCGCGGCGCCGCCGTCGCCGCAGGCGTGGTGCGCGACGTGATCCGGCGCGCCGGGGTCGAGGCAGCGTCCTCGGCCGCCTCGGTCGCCCCGGCCCCGCCGCCCTGGCTGCCGCCGCCGCGCTGGCATTGACGGGTTCAACCCCCGCCCGGTTGCGAAGACCGCAGGCCTGACCCGCGGCGACAGGCGGTCTGGTCGGCCCGGCACAAGCTGCTAGCCTGCGGCCGCAAACCGTCAAACCGTCACCAACGGAGAGATGCATGGAACACCGTCTGCTCGGCGGGTCCGGCCTCAAGGTCCCCGTGCTCAGCTTCGGCACCGCCACCTTCGGCGGCACCAACGAGTTCTTCCAGCGCTGGGGCAGCACCGATGTCGCCCAGGCCAGCCGCATGGTCGATCTGTGCCTGGAGGCCGGCGTCAACTTCTTCGACACCGCCGACGTCTACAGCCAGGGCGCGTCGGAGGAGATCCTGGGCCAGGCGCTGAAGGGCCGCCGCGACCAGGTGCTGATCTCGACCAAGGCCACCTTCGGGATGGGGTCGGGGCCGAACGACAAGGGGTCGTCGCGCTACCACCTGATCCGGGCCTGCGAGGCCAGCCTGAAGCGGCTCGGCACCGACCACATCGACCTCTATTTCATGCACGGCTTCGACGCGCTGACGCCGGTCGAGGAAACGCTGCGCGCGCTCGACGACCTGATCCGCAGCGGCAAGATCGGCTATATCGGCGCCTCCAACTTCTCGGGCTGGCAGCTGATGAAGGCGCTGGCGACCTCCGAGAAATACGGGCTAGCCCGTTATGTCGCCTATCAGGGCTACTATTCGCTGGTCGGCCGCGACTACGAGTGGGAGCTGATGCCGCTCGGCCTCGACCAGAAGGTCGGGCTGATGGTGTGGAGCCCGCTCGGCTGGGGCCGCCTGACCGGCAAGATCCGGCGCGGCCAGCCGGCCGGCCAGGGCCGCATCGCCGCCGGCGGCGCCGAAGGCGGGCCGGTGGTCGATGACGAGTATCTCTACGATGTCGTCGACGCGCTCGACCGGGTGGCGCAGGAGACCGGCAGGACCATCCCGCAGGTGGCGCTGAACTGGCTGCTGCAGCGGCCGACCGTCGCCAACATCGTGATCGGCGCCCGCAACGAGGAGCAGCTGAAGCAGAATCTCGGCGCCGTCGGCTGGAATCTCACGCCGGAGCAGGTGGCGCTCCTGGACGAGGCCAGCCACCGCATGCCGACCTATCCCTATTGGCACCAGACCGGCTTCGACGAGCGCAACCCGAAGCCGACCGCCTGGGTCAAGCGGGAGGCGTAAGGCCCCTCCCCGTCATTGCGAGGAGGCGAAGCCGACGAAGCAATCCATGGAGCCGCGCGAGCTGCCCCATTGATTGTTTCGCTGCGCTCGCCATGACGAGGTGGGGCATGGTCAAGCGGCCTCCGGCCTCGCCTCGGCGCAGCTCTCGGCCAGCTGCTCCGCCACCAGCCGGACGGCCGGGGCGGCGCCGGGCTGCAGCATGACGGCGAGCTCGCTGGGCGGGACCGGCGGGAAGCCCTCCTCCGGCCGCAGGATGCGCAGGTCGTCGCGCACCGAGCGCTCGACCAGGATGCCGATGCCGAAGCCGCAGGCGATCGCGGCCTGCACCGCCGACAGGTTCGAGCCGGTGAAGGCGATGCGCCAGCGCCGCCCGGCGCTTTCCAGCGCATGGATCGCCCGGGCCCGGTAGATGCAGCCCTGGGCATAGGCCACGAGCGGCACCGGATCGCCGTCGGGGACGCCGTGACGGCGGCTCGCCACCCAAACCAGCCGCTCGGGCCAGGCGGCGAAAGCGAGGCCGATTCCGGCGTCGCGCTTGATCACGGCGATGTCCAGCTCGCCCTGGGCGAAGGCGCGGCGCAGCTCCGGCCCCGCATCGCAGCGGACGTCGAGCCGCAGGGCCGGGCGCAGCCGGGCCAGACCGGACAGCGCTTCGGTCAGCCGCTCGGCGGCGAAATCCTCGCCCAAGCCCACCCGCACCACGGTCATCCCGTCCGGCCGGCGCAGCGCGTCCTCGGCCTCCTCGCTCAGCGCCAGCAGGCGGCGGGCATAGCCGAGCAGCCGCTCGCCCTCCTCCGTCGGCGCCACGCCACGCCCCTGCCGGTGCAGCAGCGGACAGCCGACCGCCTCCTCCAGCTTGCGGATCTGTTGGCTGACTGTGGACTGGGTGCGGTGCACCCGCTGGCCGGCGCGGGTGAAACCGCCGGCATCGACCACGGAGACGAAACTGCGCAGCAGGTCGAGGTCGAGCATGGGACCTCCCATCGGCTTTTCCACTGAACCGCATTTAACCATTGAATTTCCCAATGGTCACGCCGGCGTCTATGGTGCGGCCGATCCGAAGGAGACCGATCATGGACGCCGCCTCGATTCCGGCTTCCGACCGCAGCGCGCTGGTGCGCTGGGGCTTCCCCGCCCTGTTCGTGGTGCTGTGGGCCTCGGCCTTCACCGCCGGCAAGGTGGCGGTGACCTACGCCCCGCCCTTCCTGCTGCTGTCGACGCGCTTCCTGCTGGCCGGTGTGGTGCTGGCGGCGCTCGCTCGGCTGTCGGGCCGCAGATGGAGCTTCGGCCGCGGGGAGGTGCTGCGCTTCGCCCTGCTCGGCATCGTCACCATGGCGGTCTATCTGGCCCTGTCCTATTTCGGGATGCAGAGCGTCACCTCCGGCTTCGCCGCGCTGATCATCAGCATGAATCCGGTGCTGACCGCGGTGCTGGCCGCGCCGCTGCTGCGCGAGCGGCTGACGGGGGCGAAGCTGGCCGGGCTCGCGCTCGGCGTCGCGGGCGTCGCCGTGGTGCTGCAGAGCCGGCTCGGCGGCGGCATCGAGGGTCCAGTCGGCATTGCCTTCACCTTCGGCGCACTGATCGCGCTGTCCGCCAGCACCATCCTGTACAAACGGATCGCGCCGTCGGGCGACCTCTGGTACGGCACCGCGATCCAGACCCTGGCCGCCGGCGTCGCGCTGCTGCCGCTGGGCCTGGCGCTGGAGCCGGTCTCGGCGATCCGCTGGACGCCGGAGCTGCTGGCCGGCTTCCTCTGGCTCGCCCTCGCCGTCTCGCTGTGCAGCTATCTGCTGTGGTTCGACATGCTCGACCGGCTCGGCGCCTCGGCCGCCAGCGCGCTGCACTTCCTGGTGCCGCCGATCGGCCTGCTGCTCGGCTGGGCGGTGCTGGGCGAGCATGTGCCGCCGCTCGACCTGCTCGGCGTGGTGCCGATCGCGCTCGGCATCCGGCTGGTCACACGCCCCGCCGGCCGCTAGCCGCCGCCGGAGGCCATGACCCGCGCGATCGCCGCATCCAGCAGCTCGACGCCCAGATCGATCTCGGCGTCGCTCACCGTCAGCGGCGGGGCGATGCGCATGGTGCCGCCGGAGGAGCCGGCGCGGACGATGTTGGCGGACAGGCCGAGCTCCAGCGCCGTGTCGGTCACGGCGTCGGAAATCCAGGCCGCATCGCGGCCGACGGCGTCCGCGAATTCCAGCCCCAGCAGCAGTCCGCGGCCGCGGACGTCGCCGATGCAGGGATGACGCCGCTGCAGCCCGCGCAGCCCCTCCATCAGCCGCGCTCCGCTCGCGGCGGCCCTCGCCGCCAGCCGGTCGCGGACCACGATCTCCAGCACCTTGAGCCCGACCGCGGCGGGCAGCGGGTCGTTGACATGGGTGGTGTAGAACAGGAAGTCGCGCGCCTCGGCCTCGGCGGTGATCGCCTCGGTGGTCATCACCGCAGCCAGCGGCAGCCCGGCCCCGAGCGTCTTCGACAGGGTCAGGATGTCCGGCACCACGCCGTCGCGCTCGAAGGCGAACATCAGGCCGGTGCGGCCGATCCCGGTCTGCGCTTCGTCCAGGATCAGCAGCATCCCGCGCATCCGGCAATGCGCCTGCAGCGCCGCCAGATAGCCCGGCGGCAGGTCCAGCACGCCGCCGCTGCTGAGGATCGGCTCGGCGATGAAGGCGGCCAGGTTGCCCGTGCACTGCCGGTCCAGCAGGGCGAAGGAATCGTCCAGCTCCTGCCGCCAGTCCACGCCGGCGAAGCGCGGGCGATAGGCGTTCGGCGCCGGGATGCCGAACTGCCCGGGCATCAGCGGGCCGATGCCGCGCCGCCCCGCCTTGTAGGTGGCCGCCGCGGCGGCGCCGGTCATGCCGTGCCAGGACTGGGTGAAGCCGACGATCTCCCATTTGCTGGTGACCAGCTTGGCCAGCCGGATCGCCGCCTCGTTCGACTCGCCGCCGGTCGACAGCAGCATCACCTTGGGCAGGCCGGGCACCAGCCCGGCCAGGGCCTCGGCCAGATCGACCACGGGCGCCGACAACATCGACGAGAACAGGTGGTCGAGCCGCCCGACCGCGTCGCGCACTGTGGCCACGACCTCGGGGTGGGAATGGCCGAGGATGGCGCTCATCTGGCCGGAGGTGAAGTCCAGCACCCGGCGGCCGGCCGCGTCATAGAGGAAGGCGCCCTCGGCCCGCACCGGGATAAAGGGAACGAAGTCGCCGCCGTAGCGCAGCAGGTGCCGCCGGGCACGGGTCCAGAAGGCGGCGTCGAGTTCGGCCGGGATGGCATCCATGGCAGGCTTCCCTCCAGGAGAGGCGTGGGCGGGCGTGGCGCCCATCCCGGGTATCCTCCGCCTCACCCGCCCCGGCCGCAAACGCAGAGAATTCGCTGGACTCATGAGAGGAATTCACCATTCATCGGGCGATGAAGCGGTCGAACCTGCCCCTGCGCGCGCTCGCGGCTTTCGAGGCCGCCGCTCGCCTGGAGAGCTTCCGGGCGGCGGCGGAGGAGCTGGCGCTGACCCCGTCGGCGGTGAGCCATCAGGTCCGGAGCCTGGAGGCGCGGCTCGGCCTGCGGCTGTTCAATCGGGTCGGTCGTGGCGTCGTGCTGTCGTCCGACGGCGCCGAGCTGTTCGGCCGGATCCGCGACAGCTTCGATGCCCTGGCCGAGGCGGTCGAGACCGCTGCGCGGCGCGGCCGCCGCGCCCGCCGGGCGGAGGTGGTGCTGCTGCGCACCCCGCCGTCGCTGGCCGGCCGCTGGCTGCTGCCCCGCCTGCCCGCCTTTCTGGCCGAGCACCCGGAGATCGACATCCGGATCCATGCCGACCTTCGGCTCGCGACCGAGAGCGGCAGCCGCTCGGAAGCCGACGGCGTGGATCTGGTGATCGGGTACGGCGATCACGCTCCAGCGACGGCCATATCGCTGCTGGCCGAGACGGTCCAGCCGCTCTGCGCCCCGGCTCTGGCCGCCCATGGTGATCTGCACTCGCCGCGCGACCTGCTGGCCCGGCCGCTCATCGTCACCCGAGACAATCACCTGTCCTGGGAGGGCTGGTTCCGGCGCCAGGGCATCGCGCTCGACGACGGCTTCGCCCGGGTCCAGCTCGACCCGTCGCATGTCGCGATCGAGGCGGCGGTGAAGGGCCTCGGCGTGGTGCTGGAGAGTGACGTGCTGGCCGAGGACGAGTTGCGCAGCGGCCGGCTGGTCGCCCCATTCCCCGGGCTGGGGGTGTCGTGGAACGCCTATTGGCTGACCGTCGCCCGCGGCACCGCCGGCCGGGAGAGCGTGGAGACGGTGCGCGCTTGGCTGATGGAGAGCGCGGCGCACACGGCGGGGGGTTAGAGGAGGCGTCAGCTACTCGCGTAACCTCTCCCGCCTGGCGGGAGCGGTCGGGCGTTCGCAGGACGACCGGTGAGGGCTGGTCCCGGCCTCGACACACTCCCCTCACCCGGAGCCGCTTCGCGTCTCCGACCTCTCCCGCAAGCGGGAGAGGCAACACATTGGCACTAGCGGTACGATCTGCCCTACGCCACCCGCGGCAGCGGCTGCGGCTTGGCGGGCGGCCGCAGCGCCTGCGGGATCCAGTCGCCATGGGTGGCCAGCAGGTCGTCGACCAGCTTCCAGATCTGGTCGAGGTCCAGCTCCGCCGCCGTGTGCGGGTCCAGCATGGCGGCGTGGTAGATATGGTCGCGGTTGCCGGTCAGCAGCGCCTCGACCGTCAGCGACTGGACGTTGATGTTGGTCTGCATCAGCGCCGCGAGATGCGGCGGCAGCCGGCCGATGCCGATCGGCTGCACCCCGTTGCGGTCGACCAGGCACGGCACCTCGACCGTGCAGTCGGCCGGCAGGTTGTCGATCAGCCCGCGGTTCTGGACGTTGCCATAGATCACCGCCGGCGTGCCGGTCTCCTTCGCGTGGATGATGGTCGAGCCGTATTCGACGCTGCGCTTGATCTCCAGCGGCACGGTCGGGTCCTGCAGCTGGGCTCGCAGGGCGTCCCAGCGGCTGATCTGGTTCTCGCAGCGGGTGATGTATTCGTCGAGCGGGATGTTGAAACGGTCGACGATCTCCTCCCGCCCGCGCTTGATGTACCAGGGCACGTATTCGCTGAAATGCTCGCTGGATTCGGTGACGAAGTAGCCGAGCCGCAGGAACATGTCATAGCGGACGCGGTTCCACTCCGGCACCCGCCCCTCCTCCACCACCTTGCGGATCAGGGGCGTCAGGTCCTGCCCGTCGCGCTCGAACTTCAGGTAGAAGGCCATATGGTTGATGCCGCCGCAGAGATAGCTGATCTCCTCGACCGGCACGCCAATGTCCTCGGCGATCTCGGCCGCGGTGCCCTGCACGCTGTGGCACAGGCCGACGGTCTTGATCCGGGTCGCCCGGTTCAGCGCCCAGCAGTTCATCGCCATCGGGTTGGCGTATTGCAGATGGGTCACGTCCGGGCACAGCCGTTCCATGTCGCGGGCATAGTCGAGCAGCACCGGCACGGTGCGCAGCGCCCGCATGATGCCGCCGATGCCGAGCGTGTCGGCGATGGTCTGGCGCAGCCCGTAGGTCTTCGGCACCTCGAAATCGGTCACGGTGCAGGGCTTGTAGCCGCCGACCTGGATCATGGTGATGGCATAGTCGGCCCCGTCCAGCGCCCGGCTGCGGTCCAGCGTCGCCTCGATCGTGGCCGGCGCCTTCAGCGTCTCGGCGATGCGCCGGGCCACGATCTCGGAGGTCGAAAGCCGTTCCGGGTCGATGTCGAACAGGGTGATGCGGGCATCCGCCAGCTCCGGATAGGACAGGATGTCGCCGATCAGGTTCTTGGCGAAGACCGTGCTGCCGGCGCCGATGAAGGTGATCTTGGGAGAGCTCATGGTCGGGTTCCGGTTGGCGGATGGTTGAAGAGGCGCGCTATTCGAACAGCGCGTTGACCTGGTCGTTCGCTTCCTTCAGCAGCGGCGCGACCGGCACGTCCTCGAGGAAGATCCGGTCGAAGGCTACGTTCATGGTCGACACGACCTGCGGCGAATAATCGGTGATCGGGTAGAGGAAGGTCTGGTCCGGCGTCGCCTCGCTAGTGAAGGCGGTGACGTCCTGGCCGCGGGCGGCGAAGGCGTCCTGCGCCATCTTCGCCGCCTCCGGGATCGCCGGGAACACGACGCCGGCCTTGCCGATGATGCCCTGGCACTCCATCGATCCCAGGAACTTGACCCATTCCCAGGCTTCGTCCGGATGCTGAGTGCCGGTCCAGATCGAATCCCCCAGGCCGTTGAACATGCTCTTGCGGCCCTGCGGCCCCTTCGGCAACGACACGAAGCCATAGGGGAAGGACACGTTCTGGGCGTACCAGGTCGCGTTCCACGAGCCGTCGGGGACGATCGCGCCCTTGCGGGCGCCGAGCAGCGCGGTGCCGCCGAGGCCGCCGACATCCTTCTGCGGCAGGGCGTAGCCCTTCTTCAGCCACAGGTCGCGCAGCCAGGTCAGGGTCTCGGCCAGGATCGGATCGTCGTAATAATATTTGGTGCTCCAGGGCCCGTCGGTGAACTTGAAGCCGGCGGAGACGGCCAGCCAGCTCCACTGCGTCTGGCCATAGGCGTCGGGCCCGATCTTGGGGGCGATCAGCCCGTACTGCACCACGCGCTTCGGGTCGAAGCCGGGCTCGTCGCCGCGCTTGCCGTTGGCGTCAAGCGACAGCCGGGCCAGGATCTTCTCGAAGGTGCCGCCGTCCTTCGGGTTCCAGGTGGCGTTTCGCAGTTCCTCGACCGTCACCCCGGCCTTGTCCAGCATCTCCTTGTTGTAGACCAGGGCCACCGTGTCCCAATCCTTGGGCATGCCGTAGAGCTTGCCCTCCCGGGTCCAGAGGTCGACCAGCCCGGGGCTGTAGATGCCGGTGTCGACCTTGTCGCGCTGGACCAGCGGCGTCAGGTCCATGATCTGCTCGTTGGCGACGAATTCGGGGTAGGAGCGCAGATGGTCGGCGAAGACGTCCGGCGCTTCGCCCGAAACGAAGCCGGTCGACAGCGTGGTCCAGTACTCGGTCCAGGCGTATTGCGTCACCTTGACGGTGATGTCGGGATGCTTGGCGTGGAAGGCGTCGGCGCATTGCTGATAGTGCGGCGCCTGCAGCGCGTCCCACAGCCAGTAGTTCAGCTGAGTCTCGGCCCGGGCGGCGCCGGTTGCGGCCAAGGCCGCTATGGAGAGCAACAGGGTCCTCGACAGGCTCACGCGCATCTCAAGCCTCCTCCGATCTCGTTGTTGATGCCGCGGGTCATTTCAGCCCGCTGAACTGCAGGGATTCGACGACGCGCCGGCCGAACAGCACCAGGAGCACGACCACCGGCACGATCGACAGCACGGTGGCGGCCGTCAGCCCGGTCCAGTCCGGATTGCCGCTCTGCTGCTGCGACTTGAAGGCGGACAGCGCCACTGAGATGACCCGGACCTCGGCATCGCGCCCGACCAGGAACGGCCAGAAGAAATCGTTCCAGGCGTTGATCGACAAGAGGATCGCCAGCGTGGCGATGGCGCTGCGGTGCACCGGCAGCACCACGCTCCAGAAGGTCCGGAACGGCGTGGCGCCGTCGATCCGCGCCGCCTCCTCCAGCTCGCGCGGGGTCGACAGGAAGAACTGGCGCAGGAAGAACACGGCGAAGGGCGACATCAGCAGGGTCGGCGCCACCATGCCCTGGAAGGTGTTCAGCCAGCCCAGCTCCCGGATCAGCACGAAGTTCGGGATGAACAGCACGATCGCCGGGATCATGGTGGCGGCGATGAACAGGTAGAAGATCACCGACGACCCGACGAAGCGGATGCGGGCAAAGGCGTAGGCGGCCAGCGCCGAGAAGAAGATCTGCCCGCCCACCGTCAACAGCGTGAAGATCAGGCTGTTGCGCAACGCCAGCGCGAAGTTGATCGGCGTCGACGGGGTCGCCGGATTGATCGGCGCCAGCCCCAGCACGCGGCGGAAATTGTCGAGGGTGACGTCCGTCGGCACCAGCAGCGTCGCCTGGTCGAACAGGGTCGCGCTCGGCACCAGCGCCGTCTTCAGCGTGATCCAGAGCGGGAACAGCGAGCAGACGATGAAGGCGGCCAGCACCGCCCAGGCGACCATGCGGCCGAAGGACAGACGCCGGGCGGAGGGCAGCGGCAGGGCGAAGGTCGCGGTCATGGCGGCGCCCTTCTTCACTCGAGATCCGAGCTGCCGGCGCGCAGCGCCCGCATCTGCAGGATGGTGACCAGGATCAGAACCGCGAACAGCGCCACCGACATCGCCGAGGCGTAGCCCATCTTCGAGAAGCGGAAGGCGCTTTCGTAGACGTACCAGATGATCGCGCTGGTGGAGTTCGCCGGCCCGCCCTGGGTGGTGACGGCGATAGTGTCGAACACCTGGAACGACCCGATCACGCTGGTCACCAGCACGAAGACCAGGACCGGGCGCAGCAGCGGCAGGGTGATGCGGCGGAACACCGTCCACTCCCCCGCCCCCTCTAGCCGCGCCGCCTCGTACAGCGGCCGCGGGATCGCCTGCAGCCCGGCGTAGAACAGCAGCGCCGTCAGGCCGACATGGCGCCAGATGTTGATCCCCGCGATCGACATGATCGCGAGATCCGGCGCCGCCAGGAAGGACTGGCGCGGCACCCCGATCAGCCCGAGGAAGGCGTTGGTCATGCCCAGCAGCGGGTCCAGCAGCCACAGCCAGATCAGCGCGGCGATGACATTGGACAGGAGATAGGGCGCGATCACCGCCGCCCGCACCGCCACCGACCGGCTGAGCCGGTCCATCAGCACGGCGAGGCCGAGGCCCAGCACGGTCTGCAGCGGGATATTGTAGAGGACATAGGCGATGGTGATGCGCACCGACTGCCAGAAGCGCGGATCCTCGGCCAGCCGGACATAGTTGTCGAAGCCGACGAATTTCGGCGCCCGCATCAGGTTCCAGTCGGTCAGGCTGATCTCGACCGCCCGCAGCGTCGGGTAGAGATAGAAGATGCCGAAGCCGATCAGCGCCGGCAGGATGAACAGCCAGCCGGTGACGTTGCGCTGCAGCGCCGCCCGCAGCTTCGGGCGGGACCGCAGCCAGCCGGCGGCGGCCGGCCTGCTCCATTCCGCTGCCACCATCCTCGACACTCCTCCCCGGATCGGACCCTGGCGGCTATGACCGCCGGTTCTCTGTCGACGAATGACACGTGTCACTATCGTTACTAACACGTGTTAGCTATAGTCAAACGGGATCGGACCGGCTTGTCAAGCACCGACCGGCATGGCACAGGGAACAAGGCGCTTCCGATGGCCGGACGCCTGGGAAGCGGATGAAATGGAACGACGCAAGATCACCAGCCACGATGTCGCCCGCCGGGCCGGAGTGTCGCGCGCCACCGTGTCGATGGTGCTGAACCGGTCGGAGGCGGTGGCGATCAGCGCCGAGACCCGGCAGCGCGTGCTGGAGGCGGCGGCGGCACTGGGCTACCGGCCGAATTCGGCGGCGCGCATGCTGGTGCGCGGCGACACCGAGACCATCGGCCTGGTGGTCACCGACCCGCAGGTGCTGACCGTCGACGGCTTCGTGCCGCAGTTGCTCTACGGCATCAGCCAGACCACGAGCGAGAGCGGCTACCGCATCCTGCTGGAGGGGGTGGAGCCCGGCGCCGGCCCGCACGCCTATGCCGAGCTGGTGGAGGGCCGCCGGATCGACGGGCTGATCGTGCTGAACCCGCCGACCGAGGCGCCGCAGATCCACGCGCTGATCGACCAGGGCTTCCCGCTGGTGCTGCTGGGCTCGGTCCGCCACCCGCGGGAGCATGCGGTCAATTTCTCCACCCGCCGCGCCATCCGCCGCGCGGTCGACCATCTGGTCGGGCTCGGCCACCGGACCATCGCCCATATCGGCTTTTCGCCGCCGGGCTTCGTCGCCACCGACGCGCGGCTGAACGCCTATCGCGAATCCCTGCGCGCCCACGGCATCGAGCCGGACGACCGGCTGGTCGCCTATGGCGCCTTCAGCGCCGAGAGCGGCCACCGGGCGATGCGCGAGCTGCTGGACCGCGGCGGCGCGCGGCCGACCGCCCTCCTCGCCGGCAACGACACGATCGCGCTGGGCGCCATGGCGGCATTGGCCGATGCCGGGCTGTCGGTGCCGGACGACATCGCCGTGGTCGGCTTCGACGACCTGCCCTTCGCCGCCCAGCTGCGCCCGGCCCTGACCACGGTGCGCAACCCGGGCGTCGAACAGGGCCGCCAGGCGGCGCAGTTGCTGATCCGCCTCTTGAAGGGCGAGACGGTGGAGCAGCGCCGCATCGCGCTGCCGACCGAACTGGTGGTCCGCGACTCCTGCGGCGCCCGGCGCACGGTCAGAGGATGAAGTCCTCTGCCGTCAGCGCCGTCAGATCCAGGACCTTGACCCCGAGATCGGGGACGCGGTCGCCGTCGGCATCGGCCGAGACCAGCAGGTCGGACCCCTGCACCTCATAGCGTAGCTCCCCGGCCGCGCCGCTGAAGGCTGCGGTGCCGGTAAAGGTGAAGGCCTGGTTGCCTGCCGTCGTGAGATCGGCGTCGATGCGCGAGACATCGATCGTATCGTCGGTGCTGAAGTCGAGGATAGTGTCCTCCTGGCCCGGCAGGCTCTCGACCAGCCGGTCGATCCGGAGGATGTCGGCGCCCCTGTCGCTCTGCAGGCCGTCGGCGCCGCGTCCGCCGACCAGGATGTCGTCGCCCCAGCCGCCTTCCAGGTGATCCGTGCCGCCGCGGCCGGAGAGGAGATCGTCGCCGAGGAAGCCGCGAAAGGCATTTCCCCGGTCGGATCCGACCAGGATGTCGTGTTCCCCGGTGCCGTCGACCCAATCGAAATTGAGCAGTGACAGCTCGTGAAACACGCCCGGCTCGCCGTCGCGCCCGATCAGCGCCGTTCCATTCCCGAGATGCACGAAAGCACCACGGCCGTGAACCCAGAATGAATCCCGACCAGCGCCACCATCCAGGACGATGGCGTCGCCGATTTCGGCGGTATCGTTCAAGAAGACGATGTCGTTGCCGGCACCTCCATAGAATTGCGTGTCCTCGATCGGCGAGTCTTCGTACCAGCTTAGATAGTCCACCCCAGATCCGCCGTAGACGGTGTCTCCTCCGTCGCGGAGCGAGATGCTGCAGCGCCCGGTGTGCCCGGGGTCCACCTCGATCAGATCCGATCCCGTCAGAGCATAGACGGAATCGAAATCGTCATTGGCCGGTACGATGATGTGATCATCGCCGACGGTTCCTTGGTAGTTGGCCATGTCGCACCTCCAGGAATAAAGAGATCGGCCGGACGCGCCGGCGGCTGTGGCCGATCAGAGGATGAAGTCCGCCGCCGTCAGCTCCGTCAGGTCCCGGACCTTGACGGCGAGGTCGGCGACGAGGTCGCCGTCGGCATCCGCTGAGACCAGGAGATCTGCGCCCACGGCCTCATAGCGCAGCTCGCCGGCCGCACCGCTGAAGCCTGTCGTCCCGATGAAGGTGAAGGCCTGGTTGCCCGCCGTCGTCAGATCGGCGTCGATGCGCGACAGGTCCATCGTGTCGCGGAAGGTGAAATCGAGGATGGTGTCTTCCTGCCCCGGCTGGCTCTCGACCAGCCGGTCGATCCGGATGATGTCGGCGCCCTCGTTGCTTTCGAGGCCGTCGGCGCCGCGGCCGCCGACGAGGATGTCGTCGCCAGAGCCGCCTTCCAGTCGGTCCGTACCGCCACGGCCCGAGAGAAGATCGTCCCCCGAGCTTCCCAGAAAGAAGTTCCCGCCATCGGTCCCGACGAAAATATCGTGCCCAAGGCTGCCGATGACGTCTTCGAAATTGAGTATCGGCATTTGATAAAATACGACCGGCTCGTCTTTGGGACCGAGAAGTGCGGTTCCGTTCTCAAGATGGACGAAGGCGCCTCGGCCGTCGGCATCGAACTTGTCCTTGCCTTCGCCGCCGTCCAGGAAGTTGCCCTCGCCTATTCCCGGCCCGGAGCCTGCAAAGAAGGCCCGATCGTCGCCGGCCCCTCCATGGAACTCCACGTTTTCTATCAACGAGTCATCCATCACCATCATGGATACCAGATCCGCGCCGGCCCCACCGTGGATCGTGTCTCCTCCATCATTGAGGTCAATGTTGACGTGCCCAGTATTCCCGCCGTCCACCTCGATCACATCCGACCCGGTGTAGGCGTAGACATAATTCCAATAATCATTGGCGGGCACGACGAGATGATCATCGCCATCGGTTCCATAGATCTCGAGAGAATCCCAACCGCCAGCGGCAAATTCTTGGATTCCTGTCATCTCATTCCTCCACGAATGGTGCCTGATGTGATCGTCGACGAGATCAGAGGATGAAGTCGTCCTCCACCAGCCCTTCCAGGCCCGGCAGCTTGACGGCGAAGTCGGCCACCTGGTCGCCATCGGCATCCGCCGACAGCAGGAGATCATTCCCCACGACCTCGTATCGCAGCTCGCCGGCCGTGCCGCTGAAGGCGGCGGTGCCGAGGAAGACGAAGGCCTGATTGCCCGCCGTCGTCAGATCGGCGTCGATGCACGACAGGTCGATCGTGTCGCGGATGCTGAATTCGACGACACGATGATGTGATCGTCGCCCGGAGTTCCATAGAACCGTGCCATTGCCGCCCCCAGTCATGAAGAATGGGACGGCAATATCTCACAGAGTGTCGGCACGGTCATTTCTTCGATTTTAAGGAACTTATGGAGAAATATTTGCCAATCAAGATAATACGATTGCCGAACCGTATAAGGGAGGGCGACGAGCCGTCGGCCCGCCGCCCTTCGCTTTACTCCGCCGGGGCGGGGGCCGCGGCCTCCTCCGGGGCCGGCAGCGGCTCGCCGGCCAGGGCGGCCTTGAGCCGGGTCTCGTCGAGCGCGCCTTCCCAGCGGGCGACGACGACGGCGGCGACGGCGTTGCCGATGAAGTTGGTCAGCGCCCGACATTCCGACATGAAGCGGTCGATGCCGAGGATCAGCGCCATGCCGGCGACCGGCACCGTCGGCACCACCGACAGCGTCGCCGCGAGCGTGATGAAGCCCGATCCGGTGACGCCGGCCGCGCCCTTGGAGCTGAGCATCGCCACCAGCAGCAGCAGGATCTCGTCGCCAAGCGACAGATGCGTGTCCGTCGCCTGGGCGATGAACAGCGCCGCCATGGTCATGTAGATGTTGGTGCCGTCGAGGTTAAAGGAGTAGCCGGTCGGGATCACCAGGCCGACCACGGGCTTGGCGCAGCCCGCCCGCTCCATCTTCTCCATCACCGCCGGCAGCGCTGCCTCGGAGGAGCTGGTGCCGAGCACCAGCAGCAGTTCGGCCTTGATGTAGCGGATCAGGGCCAGGATCGAGAAGCCGTTGTACCGGGCGACGGCGCCGAGCACGACCAGCACGAAGACCAGCGCGGTGACATAGAAGGTGCCGACCAGGAAGGCCAGGTTGGCGATCGAGCCGATGCCGAACTTGCCGATGGTGAAGGCCATGGCGCCGAAGGCGCCGATCGGCGCCACCTTCATCAGGATGGCGACGACCTTGAACACCGCGCCGGAGATCGACTTCAGCATGTTCAGCACCGGCGCGCCCTTCTCGCCGGTCATGGCGAGGCCGACGCCGAACAGCACCGAGACGAACAGCACCTGCAGGATGTCGCCGCCGGTGAAGGGGCTGAGCATCGTGGTCGGGATGATGTTGGTCAGGAATCCGACGATCGACTGTTCGTGCGCCTGGGTCGCGTATTTCTCCACCGCCTTGGCATCGAGCGTCGCCGGGTCGATGTGCAGGCCGGCGCCCGGCTGCACCAGGTTGGCGATCACCAGGCCGACCACCAGCGCCAGGGTGGAGAAGACCAGGAAGTAGATCATCGCCTTGGCGCCGACCCGCCCGACCTTCTCCAGGTCGTGCATGCCGGCGATGCCGGTGACCACGGTCAGGAAGATCACCGGCGCGATGATCATCTTCACCAGCTTGATGAAGCCGTCACCGAGCGGCTTCAGCGATGCGCCGAGGTCCGGGTAGAAATGGCCGAGCAGGACGCCGATCGCGACGGCGATCAGCACCTGGACGTAGAGATGGCGGTAGAAGGGGATGGGACGCGGGGCGGCGTCGGCAGTGGCCATGGCACACACTCCTCGGGGCGCGGACCGCGATGACCGCGGCGACGCCGGCATGGGGTTTCCTGCCGCCCCGGGGATGCCCCTTCTTGCGGACGGCGCCGAGAACGGTGCAATCGCCATGCCAGCCGGTGTGCCTATGAAGGGCTTCCGCTATGTCATTGATCGGAAACGGCCGTTTCCCGCCGGCCCATAGTCAGCCGGACGCCGCCCGGGCGGAATTCCGCACACCCGCCGGCTGAGGTGTGCGGAGATCCGCACAGCCCCGCCCTAATCCGGCTTGTCCAGCGAGGTCACATAGGCGGCGACATCAGCGATATCCTGGTCGGAAAGGGCCTTAACCGACACCGCCATCATGGCCGCATAGGTGCCCTGTCGCCTGCCATCGCGATAGGCCTTCAGCGCGTTGATCAGATACGCCTGGTTCTGGCCGCCGATCTTCGGGTACTGCGGCATCGTGGTGGCGCGGCCGTCGCCGCCGTGGCACGAGGCGCAGGCGGTGTAGATCTGCTGCCCCTTGGCAATGTCCTGCGCCGGAGCGGTCGCTGCGGCGGACAGCATCACGAGACCGGCGATCCAGGCTGGCTTCATCTTTTCTATCCTTGTGCTTTCGGAGATCACGCGGCCTCGACGACCGCCATCATGCCCTGATCGGCATGTTCGACGATGTGGCAGTGGAACAAGGATCGGCCACGGAACCGGTCGAAGCGGATGCCGATGTCGAGCGCGTCGCCGGGACGGAGATTGTGCGTATCGAGCCGTGCGCGTCGTGCGACCGGCGCGCCGTTCAGCGCCAGCGCCTCGAACCGCCAGGTGTGGAGATGGACCGGATGATCCATCAGGTCGACATTGCGGAGCGTCCAGATCTCCGACGATCCCGCCGCAACCGGTAAGTCCACCCGGCCGCCGTCATAGAGCCGGCCGCAGATGGTCAGGAGAGCGATCGGGATCTCGCGCCGCCGCGCCACGGCCGCTGGATCGAAACGAGGCCAGTCGGCTAGGCGCGACGGCAGGTCGGGCACGGCTGTATCGGTGGTTTCGGGCCGGATACGGATCAGCGGAGTCTCGGCGGTGTGGACGCTGCCCATGCGGTCATAGGGCCGGACCAGCAGATCAAAGCCGGGCCGGCCGGCCACCGGGATCATCACCTCCGCACGGGCGCCGGGCGGCAGAAAGATCTCCGGGACCGCTTCCGGCGCGGCCAGCAGCGCCCCGTCCTGCGCCACCAGGAACATCGGCCCGGCGTCGGACGGCGCCAGGCGCCAGTACCGGGCGTTGGCGGCGGCGACCAGCCGCAGCCGCACCCAGGCGCGGCGCGCGGTGATCCGCGGCCGCTCTACGCCATTGACCAGCAGCCGCGTGCCTTCGTGCCCGACCGCCCAGTCGTTCAAACGCGGCCAGCGGACCTGGCCGTCCACGATGGCCATGTCGTGCAGGACCAGGATGCGGTCGTCCGCCGGCGGCAGCCCATCCGGCTCAGCCCGTTCCACCAGGATCGGCCCGATGAGGCCGCGCATCTGGGCGAAGGCGCTGAGGCCGACCCGCCCATGCAGATGCGGGTGATACCAGTGCAGCCCGGCATTGCCCGGCAGGACGTCGAACTCGTAGCGGAAGCGCTCGCCCTGCGGCACCACGATCCACGGATTGTCGCCGGAGCCTCCCGGTTCGACCGAGAGGCCGTGATAGTGGAGATTGGTGGCCATCCCGGTGCGGTTCTCGAAGATCAGCTGCAGCCGCTCGCCCTCGCGCAGGCGTAGCAGCGGGCCGGGGTATCGGCCGGCATAGCCGAGCAGATTGCCCGCCAGAGGACTCGCGATCGGCGCCGCCATCAGATGCGCCCGCGCCAGCCCCGGCTCGCTGCGGTCGACCGGCAGCTCCGGCAGGACCGGCAACTCCGGACCCTCGTCGCCCAGGGCGAAGCCCCCAAGCGCGCCGCCAAGCCCGATCGCCCCGACACCGATGCCGGCGGCCATCAAGCCGCGGCGTGTCAGTTGCAGCGTCACGTCAGTAGTTCCGGAACGGCTTCAGGGCGAGCCGGGTGCCGTCGTCCAGCTGGCCGCGTTCGACGAGCATGGCGATGATCTTCTGGCGCTCGACGACGGGGTTGATCCTGGCGCGCCGCAACCGGTCCACCTCCTCCGCCGTGTAAGGCTGGAAGTCGGCAGGCAGTTCCGTGGGGCTGAAGGTGCGCAGCATCCAGTTCATCAGCGCGGCGATGCGGGCGCTGTCGAGCTGCGATTGGGCCACGTTCGGCACTTCGACCAGATAGGCCCGTCCCTCCGGAATGCGGGCGAAGTAGCCAACCCGGCCGGCCAGCGCCGGGATCTCGTCGACCGAGACCCCGCCCGGACCGTGGCAACCCTGGCAGTTGTTGGCGAAATCCTGGGCTGGCCCGAGGATGCGGGCAAGGCGCAGCGGACTGTCGCGAAGCTGGACGTCCGGCACCGTGCGCGCCGCCCCCACATCCAGCGTGATCGGCGGCGGTTCGCCGGCCAGGGTGGCAGCCGCCAGGCAGACGCCCAGCAGACTTGCGCTGACGGACAGGGGTCCGCTCTGCATCGCCTATTCGGCGAGCCCAACCAGCACGGCGCTGGAGCAGTGATAGACCATGCTCGTGGCACCGAAGCACCAGATGATGTCGTTGTTCACCTGCGGGCGGTAGGTCGGAAAATCGCCTTCCTGCCCCAGGCAAGGGCAGCGGGCGCAGGAATCCTGGCCGCAGCAATCCTGATAGGCGATCAGGTAAGTCTTGCCGTCGGCCGGGTTGATGCAGCTGCCGACCCACGAGGTCGGCGACGGCGCGGTTCCCGGCGGGCAGGTGGAGGGCGAACCGCCGCAGCAGGAGCAGAGATAGCCGTCGCTGGCGCAGTAGCGCCAGTAGTTGCAGGCCGTCGGGTCATCCGTCTGCGCCGTCCGGGCGAAGCGCGAGGCCAAGGTCGCTCCGTCCGGCGCGGCCTGCGCCTTGCGGCTGACCGGCAGGATCGGCACCGCCCCGGCGCCGACCAGGAGCGCGCCGATGCCGGCCAGTGTGCTGCGCCGCGACAGGCGCTGGGCGGCCCGGCGCGACAGCCGCTCGAAGCCGCCGTCCAGGATGTCGAACACGCGTCGCATCTGATCCTCCCTCAATGCCGGGTGTCTTTGTCACCCGCGGCGGCCTCGCCGACATAGCCGCGGGCCTTGAGATAGGCCTGGATCGAGCCGTAGCCCGACTCCTTGGCGATCACGAGGCTCTCAAGATGCTCCCGGCTGTTCACCAGCCCCTTGGCCCGGATCACCCCTTCCTCGTCGATCAGCACCGCGTAGGGCAGCTTGCCCACGCGGAAGGCCATGCCGAGTTGGGGCGAGTTCACATAGGGCACATGCTCAATGCCGTGCTCCGCCCGCATCCGCGCCTGGTCGGCGGGGTCGCCGTCGCCCACCAGCAGGACGTCGAGCCGTTCGCTGCCGACGAAGGACCGGGCGATCGGCAGCAGCTTCTTGCAGACCGGGCAGCTCGGCGAGACGAAGAAGATCAGGCGCATCCGGCCAGTGGCGCTGGGGCCGCCGATCCGCGCCTCCTGGCCGGCGAACGTGGTTACCCGCAGGTCCGGCGCCATCTCGCCGACCTCGGGGCCCCGGTCGTTGACCATGGCCCCCATCGGCGCGATCCGCTCGTGCAGGATGCCGATCTGCCGTGCCAGTGCCAGCAGCATCACGGCCAGCACGACGACCACGACGGCGAGGAGGACGACGGCCCAGGTAAGAGCGGTGGTGTCCATGGCGTGATCCCCTTCCCCTTATGCCCGCCGCAGCGAGGCGCGGTAATTGTCCTCGTAGCGCGGCGGCGGCGCCTTCGTGACCAGGCCGACCGCGAGCGAGAGGATGAAGAGAGCGGCGGCGCCGAGCGCGGCCAGCATCAAGTCGCCTGTGCCGAGCGCCCGGCCGGTGGCCGGTATCAGGCAGGGCAGCGACGCCGTCATCAGCACGAGATTGCGCAGCACGATCCACCAGGAGATCGGCTGGCGCAGAGTGTCGCTGAAGCAGCCGCAATCGATCGCGGTCCGGCCGCGCCGGACATTGACCGCCACGGCGGCCGCGAAGGCGGCGAGCATCAGCAAGGCAGCCATCGCTGCTTCCGCGCGGGTCGCCGGCACCAGCACGGCGACGGTGAGTGCTGCCTCGACCACCGGCAGGGCATAGGCGACCGGCCTGGCCAGGCGGTGCGGCAGGATCTGGTAGTTTTGGACAACCCCCTCGAAGGTCTCGAGGTGGCGGAGCTTCGAGGCCGCCGCGGCGCCGAATACGAGCGCCAGAAGCAGGGCGGAGGTGAGCTGCAGCAACGGGTCGATCATGGTCGGCCTCCAGCGCCGGCTCGCCGTCAGTATTCGCCGTCGACGTAGATGACCTGCGGCGAGAAGCCGAGCTTCTCCTGCTTCGCGACCTCGCGCCCCTGGGCGTCATAAGTAATGACGTCCGTCGTCTCCGCGACCGTGAAGATCAGCGGATCGCTTTCCTGCGACACGGCGACGGAGATCGTCTTCTCGGCCAGCTTGATCCGGCTCTCGACCTTTCTGCCGGCCACATCGACCACCCAGAGCTCGGTCGCCGCGTCCTTGTGGGTCCATTCCGGGCCCTGGTGCATCAGGACGTAGAGCCGTCCGGTGGCTTGGTTGAAGCTCGCCAGCTGCCACCCGCCCGGGCGCCACTCCTCCCTCCTCGCGGCGTCGTCGAGCAGCGACCAGGAGGGTTCCGGCCTCGCCACGCTTCCCGACAGGTCGACCGGATAGACAGTGCCGCCGTAGGACACGAAATAGACCTTGCGGTTCCGGCGATCGATGCCGGCATGCTCGAACACCGGATCCTTCTCGGCATCGAACATGGGCGCCTGCGTCCGTTCGGCCGTGCTGGTGATCGTGTCGCCCTCGACCTTGAAGGTGACGGTCTGCAGCGTGCCGTCCGAGCACACATTGGTGAAACGGTCCGGGGCCGAGGCGAAGATCAGGCCGCAGCCAGGGATCTGGATCTCGCCCTTGTAGGCCTTGGCCTTGAGGTCGACGACGCTGACCGTGGTCGCCGGGGCGAGATTGAAGGATAGGCCGTATCCGCCGTCCGGGGTGACATCGTAGTTCTGCTTCTTGGTGACCACGAGGAAGCGGCCCTTGGGCAGCTCGACCTCGCTCTTGATCTCCAGCGTCGCGGCGTCGCGCGTGGTCAGGTAGTCATGGCGGGCGCCGCGCGTGTGCTTCTCCCAGAAGCTGTCGAGCGAATAGACCTCCGACTTGTCCGGTGAGAAGCCCATATTGGGCCAGTAGCCCATGTTGAACATGCCCTCGATCTTCCCGCTGGCGCCGTCGAGGATCCAGACCTTGGCAGCTTCCGCGGCAGGAAAGGCCGTGTCCACCACCCAGATGCGCCGGGGGTTGGCCTTCAGCGTCGCGACGCCGCGCGCCTCGGTGACCGGAACGGCGCCCGGCAGCTGCTGCTGATCCTGCGCCAGGGCCGGCTGCATCAGGAACGGGATGGCGCAGAGGACTGCGATGCGCTTGACCATGGCATACCTCCCTTCGGCGGGCGCCCCGATCTTGTTGTTCGCGGCGCGCCGTCCGGGCCTCGGTGCGTCTTGCCGCCCGGCGCGTTCCGCCGGGCGGTGCTTCAGCGATAGCGGCCCTGGCGTTGCAGGACCTCGACCTTGTAGCCGTCCGGGTCGGTGATGAAGAAGAACCGCGCCAGCGGCTTGCCGTCGTGCTGCATCTCGCGGATCGGGTTCGGCGCCAGGCCGGCCTCGGTCACCCGGCGGTGCTCGGCATCGAGATCATCGACCACGACCGCGAGATGGCCGTAACCGTCGCCGAGCGCGTAAGGCTCGGTGCGGCCGTGATTGACCGTCAGCTCGATCTCGAAATCGGCTTCGGCATTGCGCAGGTAGATCAGCGTGAAGCCGTCGAAGACGAAGCGGTCGGCGACATCGAGGCCGAAGGCGTCCCGATAGAAGGCGACCGAACGGGCCTCGTCGAGGACGCGGACCATCATGTGGATGGCTTTCGCCATGGGTCTCCCCTGGGAACCGGCCGGCGGCCCGATGGCCACCGTTCCGGTCACTGTAGCGGGCCGAGGCCCGGCCGGGGTGTTAGCGGCATACTACAAGGGAGATTTTTTGCGCTCAGCCGATGGCGACGCGGGGGTGATCGAATTCCGTGCCGGCGCGCGGCCGCGCCCTCGGCTCGGACTGCGCCGCGATCGCCTCTCGTCCCTCGCTCATATAGGTCAGGCAGGCGCATCGCAGCAGCGAGGCGAAGTTCGGCACCTCGCCGCGGAACTCCAGCACCTCGTCGTGCAGCATGGTCAGGAGCTTCGGCAGGCTGGTGCCCTGCAGCTCCGCGATCTCCTCGAGGATGCGCCAGAACGCGGCCTCGAGGCGGATCGAGGTCGCCTGGCCGCCCAGTCGGACGGAGCGGGTCTGGAAGGCGTAGGTCTCGGGGGGCTGGCAGGCGAAGATACGGCACATGGCGGCGGCTCCTCTGTTCCCGGGGAAGCAAACGATCGCGGCGCCGGCCTGTCAACCTGACGCAGCCATCCCGGTCCCGGGATGCTAGACTCGCCGGCATGACCGCCCTCGACCGCCCTGTGACCGCCGCCACCCCGGCCCGGCCCGCCGTGCCGAGCCGGCGCAGCTGGGTGGTGTTCGCGGCGATCGGCATCGTGCTGTTCGCCGGCGTCGTCTGGCTGGCCGGGCCGGTCGGGCGCGACCGGGCTCTGGGCGAGATCGCACGCTCGGCCGAGGCGGCGCTGGGCCTGCATGTCGCCATGCTGCGCAGCGAGCTGGAGAAGCAGCGCTCCCTGCCCTTCGTGCTGGCCCAGGATCCGGATGTCCGCGCCGCCCTGGTCGCCGCCAACGACCGGGAGCGGCTGGACGGGATCAACGCCAAGTTCGAGGCGCTGAGCCGCGGCACGCGGGCGGCGGTGATCTATCTGCTCGACCGCAGCGGCACGGCGATCGCCGCCAGCAACTGGCGCGAGCCGACCAGCTTCGTCGGCCAGCACTACGCCTTCCGCGCCTATTACCAGCGGGCGGTCGAGGCCGGATCCGCCGAGTTCTTCGCCATGGGCACGATGAGCCGGCAGCCGGGCGCCTATCTGTCGCGCCGGATCGACGGGCCGAATGGCCTCTTGGGCGTGATCGTGGTCAAGGTCGAGTTCGACGAGCTGGAGCAGGCCTGGGGCCGCTTCGCCGAGACCGCCTTCGTCACCGACGAGCGCAACGTCGTGCTGCTGACCGACGTGCCGGAGTGGCGCTTTCGCAGCTATGGCCCGCTGCCGGAGGCGGAGCGCGCGGCGGTGCGCGAGAGCCTGCAATATGGCGCGGCACCACTGGACCCGCTGCCGGTGGCGCCGGATGCGGCGTCGTCACGGCCCGACATCGTCACCGCGACCCTGCCAGGGTCACGCCAGCCCGGCCGCTTCCTCGCCGTCGCCGCCGCGGTGCCGACCACCGGCTGGACCCTGCACCTGCTGGCCCCGACCGCGCCCGCCGCGGACCGCGCCGCCATGGACACGCGCCTGATCGCGGGCCTGGTGACGCTGCTGGCCCTGGCCGCCGCGGCCGCCCTGCTCTACCGCCGCAACCGCGCGCTCGGCCGCGCCGCGCAGCAGGCGGCGACGCAAGCGGAGCTGGAGCGCCGGGTCGCCGAGCGCACCCGGGCGCTGAACGACGCCAACCGCCGCCTGACCGAGGAGATCGAGGAGCGGCGCCGGGCCGAGCAGCGGCGGCAGCAGCTGCAGGAGGAGCTGACCCAGGCCAACCGCCTGGCCATTCTCGGCCAGGTCGCGGCCAGCGTGGCGCATGAGATCAACCAGCCGGTGGCGGCGATCCGAGCCTATGCCGACAATGCTTCGGTGTTCCTCGACCGCGACAAGCGGGAGGCGGTGCGCGAGAACCTGTCGACCATCGCCGGGCTGACCGATCGGGTCGGCACCATCACCCAGCATCTGCGCGCCTTCTCGCGCAAGGCGACCAACCGGATCGAGGCGACCTCCTGCGCCGACGCGGTCGAGGGCGCGCTGATCCTGACCCGGCCGCGGATCCGCCGCCAGTCGGTGCGGCTGGTGCAGGACCTGCCGCCCGGCGATGTCCGGGTGGTGGCGGAGCGGGTGCGGCTGGAGCAGATCCTGGTCAACCTGCTGCAGAATGCGCTCGACGCCGTCGCCGGCCTGCCCGACCCCGAGATCCGCATCGCGGTGGACGCAGGGGCAGAGGAGGTTAGGATCGCCGTCTCCGACACCGGCAAGGGCCTGGACCCGGACACGATGAAGGCGCTGTTCATCCCCTTCGCCACCTCCAAGCCGGCCGGGCTCGGCCTCGGCCTGGTGATCTGCCAGGACATCGCGCGGGACTTCGGCGGCAGCATCGCCGCCGCCAATCGCGATGACGGGGGAAGCGACGGCGGCGGGGCCGTGTTCACCGTCACCCTGAAGCGGGCATCATGAGCGCAGCGGGACGGGTCGTCTTCGTCGACGACGAGGCCGAGATCCGGCACGCCAATGTGCAGAGCCTGGAGCTGGCCGGGTTCGAGGTCACGGCGCTGGACTCCGCCCGCGCAGCCCTGGATGCACTCGACCGCGACTTCCCGGGCGCGGTGGTCACCGACATCCGCATGCCGGAGATCGACGGGCTGGCGCTGTTCCAACGGCTGCGCGAGATCGACCCCGACCTGCCGGTGATCCTGATCACCGGCCACGGCGATATCGCCATGGCGGTGGCGGCGATGCGCGACGGCGCCTACGACTTCCTGGCCAAGCCCTACCCGGCCGACCGGCTGGTCGACAGCGTCCGCCGGGCGGTGGAGAAGCGGCTTCTGGTGATCGAGAACCGCCGGCTGAAGGCGCAGCTGGAGGCGGCCGACGACCTGGCCTTCCTGGGCGACACGCCGGAGATGGAGCGGCTGCGCCGCACCGTGCGCGACGTCGCCGACGCCGATGTCGACGTGCTGGTGCTGGGCGAGACCGGATCGGGCAAGGAGGTGGTGGCCGAGGCGCTGCACCGCTGGAGCCGCCGCCGCGCCCGTCCGCTGGTGGCGCTGAACTGCGGCGCCCTGCCGGAGAGCGTGATCGAGAGCGAGCTGTTCGGGCACGAGGCCGGCGCCTTCACAGGGGCGCAGAAGCGCCGCATCGGCCGGATCGAGCATGCCGACGGCGGCACCCTGTTCCTGGACGAGGTGGAGAGCATGCCGCCGGCGCTGCAGGTGAAGCTGCTGCGGGTGCTGGAGGAACGGGCGGTGGAGCCGCTGGGCACCAACGAGCGCCGGCCGGTCGACCTGCGCGTCGTCGCCGCGACCAAGGTCGACCTGGCCGCGGCGTCGCAGGAGGGCAAGTTCCGCGCCGACCTGTACTACCGGCTCAACGTGGTGACCCTGCGGATCCCGCCGCTGCGCGAGCGCCGGGCCGACATCCCGCTGCTGTTCGCGCATTTCCTGGCCCGCGCCGCCGAGCGCTTCCGCCGCGACCCGCCGACCCTGGGCGACGCGGTGCGGCGGCACCTGCTGGACCACGACTGGCCGGGCAATGTCCGCGAGCTGGCGCATTTCGCCGACCGGGTGGCGCTGGGTCTGGCCGAGGTCGAGGAGCCGGCGCCGGCGGAGGGCCGGACCAGCCTGCCGGAGCGGGTCGAGCGCTACGAGGCGGCGCTGCTGCGCGAGGCGCTGGCGACGCACAAGGGCGACGTGCGGGCGACGGTCGAGGCGCTGGGCCTGCCGCGCAAGACCTTCTACGACAAGCTGGCCCGCCACGGCATCGACCCGAACGACTACCGGGCCGAGCCGATCGGGCGGCGGGCGGGGTGACGGTCTCCGAGACGGCCGACGGGATAGGAACACCCGCCTGCGACCGGCCGAACAGGACACCCCGGCTGGCAGCGCCTTTCCGGTATGCGCAATCGACAGAAACAAAAGCCTCTTTGAACGGTTGATAAACCGGAACCTGCGACGGAACGGGAGGGTCTAGCGACCTCCCGCGAGCAACCAAGGGGCTGAGGCATGCTCGTCGCGACCAGGAAGATTCTTGTCATGGGATTGCCGGGGTCCGGCAAGACAACGCTGGCCGAGCGGCTGGTGCGGCGTCTCAATGCCGTTCACTTCAACGCCGACGAGGTCCGATCCCGGATCAACAGGGATCTCGGCTTCTCGATCGAAGACAGGATCGAGCACGCGCGGCGCATGGGCTGGCTGTGCGACCAGGTCGTGAAGACGGGCAGCTTCGCGGTCGCCGACTTCATCTGCCCGACGCCGGACACGCGCGCCGCCTTCGGCGATGCCTTCATCGTCTGGGTCGACCGCATCGCCGAGAGCCGCTTCGAGGACACCAACCGGATCTTCGTGCCGCCCGAGCGGTGGGACGTGCGCGTGACGGCGGACGGCACGCCCGAATACTGGGCCGAGACGGTCGCCCGCAAGCTGCAGCCGATCTTCGATCCCAAGCGCCCGACGGCGCTGTTCGTCGGGCGATGGCAGCCGTTTCACGACGGTCACGAGGCGCTGATCGAAGAGGGCATCCGCCGGGTCGGCCAGGCCTGCATCGCCGTCCGCAACACCTATGGCCGGGACGGGCGCAACCCGTTCCCCTTCGAGGCGGTCAGGGACCGCATCGAAAAGGTGCTCGCCCGGCATGTGGGGCGTTTCATCGTGGTTCCCCTGCCAAATGTGACCGCCATCTTCTACGGCCGCGACGTCGGATACTCGATCGAACGCATCGATCTGAACGACGGCCTGGAAGCGATCTCGGCCACCGAGATCAGACGGAAGATCAAGCTCGAGGCTTGAGCCGCGGAGGAACCCTTATCCAGGAGCTGCCCGTTCTCAGTTACGGAGTAGACACGCGGGAGTGGTGTGGTCGAAATGAGCCAAAGGGAGCAAGAAAAGGATCGCCCAGCAGAAAGTGACGGAAAATCCGCTGCCGATATATTTTTCCGTCTCGCCTTCTTCGCATCGGCAGCGCTGCTGGTATTTGTGCTCGGGGCGATCCTGACGGCGGCGAACACGTTTCCGGGCCCGCAGATCGCCAAGGCCTACGAGGGCGGCAAGGCGTTCTATGCCAAGGTCGTCGCCAACCGGCAGATCTATTCCTCCGATCTCTGGCAGCCCGAGCGAAGGGCCGAGAAGGGCGTGATCACCTATCTGCCGGCCCGGGCACAGAACGGCGTCACGCTCTACACCTCCGGGCACGAGGCGGCCGCGTTTCTCGTCGGGATGGACGGGCGGGTCCTGCATGAATGGCGGAGGCCGTTCAGCACGGTCTGGCACGAGGGTGCCCCGATCAAGGAGCCCCAGCCCGATGCGCGCGTCTACTTCAAGGAAGCCCGCGTCTATCCGAATGGAGACCTCGTCGCGGTCTATGAGGGCAACGGCGACACCCCCTACGGCTACGGCGTCGTCAAGCTCGACCGCGACTCCAACCTGATCTGGAGCTACTTCGGCCGCGCCCACCACGATCTCGACATCGGACCGGATGGCCGGATCTACACCCTGACCAACAAGATCGTCCGGAAGCCGCTCCCGGGCTTCGACAACATCAAGTCACCGCGCCTCGACGATTTCCTCGTCGTCCTGTCGCCGGACGGCGAAGAGCTGAAGAGGCTGTCGCTCATCCATCTGGTTGCGAAATCACGGTACCGGCAGCTGCTCAAGACGGTCTCCTGGTTCGGGGTCCAAGACCCGCTGCACACCAACAACGTCGACTACATCACCGAAGAGATGGCGGCGAAGCTGCCTTTCGCGCGCCCCGGCCAGATCCTCGTCTCGTTCCGGGAGCTCGACGCGATCGGCATCGTCGATCCCGACAAAGAGGAGCTCGTCTGGGCGACGCGCGGCCCGTGGATCGGGCAGCATGATCCCGACATCCTGCCAAACGGCCACATGCTGCTGTTCGACAATTACGGCAACTTCGACAGCCCCAAGGGGGGATCGCGCGTCATCGAGTTCGATCCGGGGACGATGAAGATCACCTGGCAGTACGGCGGCACGGCCGATCGCCCGCTGGACAGCTCGATCCGCTCCTCGCAGCAGCGGCTCCCGAACGGCAACACCTTCATCAACGAGTCCAATGGCGGACGGCTCCTCGAGGTGACGCCGGAGGGAGAGATCGCCTGGGAGTTCGTCAATCCGGTGCGGAGCCCGCCGGTGAATGGGCAGACCCTGACCCCCGTCATCGCCTCGGCGCACCGTCTGGACCCGAAGGATCTCGACCCGTCCCTGCTGCAGCCGAAACCGCAGAGTAATCTGCAAGCCAAGGAATCTGGGCCATGAAGCGCTTCGCATTCACGGTGACGTTGATCCCGTGTCTCATGATTCCCGCGGCGGCCTTCGCCTATGTCGGCCCGGGCGCCGGCATCAGCCTGCTCGGCGCGCTGTGGGCGCTTATCCTCGCGGTGGGAACGGCGGTTCTGTTCGTGGTTGCATGGCCGGTGCGCAGGGCGCTTCGCCGGAGGCGGCAGGCGGGACTCCAGACCCGTGAGGCTCCTCGGGAGCACCGAGATTCCTGAGGGGAGGCGATGGGACTCTTCGGGCTGCCTTCGCCTCTCTTCGCCTGGGTGGACAAATGGCTGGGCGCGGTCCTGCCGCCCGCCCCGAGGCTCGTGCTGTGGGCGGCCTTCGGCGCGATCCTGTCGATGGAGCTGTATCGCCTGCTGTCGCCGCAACGCCGGATCACGGCGCTGAAAGGCGAGCTCGAGGACGCCAAGCGGCGCCTCTCCGGGCATGACGGCGATCTCGACGACGCCTGGCCGCTGATCGGCCGCATGCTGTCCCTCGCGCTCCGCCGCGTCGGCGTGGTCTTCCCCGCGACCATCATGGCCTCGCTGCCGCTCCTCGCCGTCATCATCTGGATCGATTCCGCTTATGGCCGGGCCTTTCCCCGATCCGGGGAGCCGATGTCAGTCGAGGTCGGCGAACCCTATGTGGGCCGGTGGATCGGCTCCGTCGCGGCGGGCCCGCCGCGGGTCCAGATCCTGAATGCCGACGGCGGAGTCCTCGCCGACATTGCCGTGAACGCGCCGATCCCGGTTCTCCACAAGCAGCACTGGTGGAACCTCCTGGTCGGCAATCCCGCCGGCTATCTCGACGACGCATCTCCCGTCGAGCTGGTCCGGCTTGACTTCCCGCGGCAGGAGGTCCTGTCCCTCGGCCCACCATGGATGCGCGGTTGGGAGTTCGTCTTCTTCCTCGCCCTGATCGGCTTCACGCTGACATTCAAACATCTCCGGCGCATCGAATGAGGCATTCGGAGGACGCGATGGCGCAGCAGACCGCCGACGGCGCGGAACCCCATGTCGCCGGATGGACCGATATCCTCGGCAGCTGGCTCGAACGCCACCCGCAGGCCTTCATCAGGCTCGGAAACTGGGAAACCCGTCTGCTGGAGGACCGGATCCGCAATCTGCCGATCCGCAGCCCGATCTACATCGCAGGGCTCGCCCGGTCCGGCAGCACGATCCTGCTCGAGCTCCTGAGCCGGCATCCGGAACTGGCGACCCATCGCTACCGGGATTTCCCGCTCCTCCTCACCCCCTGGATCTGGAACTGGTTCGTCGATCGCGCCGCGACCAGGCCGCAGGTGGCGAGCGAACGCGCGCACAGGGACCGCATCGCGGTCACGGCGGAGAGCCCGGAGGCCTTCGAGGAGGTGGTCTGGATGGCCTTTTTCCGCCACCTGCACGATCCCGCGGCGAACGCGGTCCTCGACGATGCCGACAACCCGACCTTCGAGGCCTTCTACCGGGACCACATCCGCAAGATGCTGCTGATCCGCGGCGGCACCCGTTATCTCGCCAAGGGCAACTACAACGTCACGCGGCTTCCCTATCTCCTGAAGCTCTTCCCCGATGCCCGCTTCATCGTGCCGGTCCGGGATCCCGAGTGGCACATCGCCTCCCTGATGAAGCAGCACGCCCTGTTCTGCCGGGAGGAGCGGCGGAACCCGCGCGTCCTGCGGCACATGCGCCGCAGCGGGCATTTCGAGTTCGGCCTCGACCGGCGGGCGACCCATGTCGGCGACGCCGAGGCGACGGCCCGGATCGAGCGGTTGTGGCGGAGCGGCCAAGAGGTCGCCGGCTGGGCCGAGCACTGGCGGCTCGTCTACGGCCATCTCGCCCGCACGCTCGAGGACCGGCCGGATCTCCGCGCCGCGACCGTCATCGTCCGCTACGAGGATCTCTGCGCGCGTCCCGCCGAGGTGCTGGCCGGGATCCTCGCCCGCTGCGACCTGCCGCCGCATGATCTGCCGGCCGAGGCGCAGGCGCGGGTCGCCGCACCCGGCTATTACCGCCCGAGCTTCACCGCCGAAGAGCGCGGTCTTATCCGGGACATCACCCGCGATGCCGCATGCCGCTTCGGCTACGAGGCTCCCGGTCCGGACGACCGGCTGCCGGCTGCCCCTCCGGACGCCGCCTGACGGCGTCGTGCTCCACGACCAGGACAGCGAGGAGACCGAGATGACCGATCGGCCCAACATCCTGTTCATCATGGCGGACGACCATGCAGCGAAAGCGATCGGCTGTTACGGGGCGGGGATCGGCCAGACGCCCAATCTCGACCGGATCGCCGCCGGCGGCATGCGGTTCAACCACTGCTACGTGACCAACTCGATCTGCACGCCGAGCCGCGCGGCGATCCTGACCGGCACCTACAACCACGTGAACGGGGTGACCGTGCTGGACATGTGGATCGACAACCGCCTGCCCAACGTGGCCAAGCATCTGCGCACCGGCGGCTACCAGACGGCGATCATCGGCAAATGGCATCTCGGCGAAGGCAAGGCGCATGAGCCGACAGGATTCGACTTCTGGTCGGTGCTGCCCAGCCAGGGCGAGTATTTCGATCCCTATCTGATCGAGATGGGCCAGGAGATCGAGGTGCCGGGCTATGTGACCGACATCATCACCGACAAATGCCTGTCCTGGCTGGATCGCCGCGACCCCGGCCGGCCCTTCGTCCTGATGTGCCACCACAAGGCGCCGCACCGGGAATGGGAGCCGCATCCGAAGCACAGGGGCCTGTACCAGGATGACATCCGCGTGCCGGACAGCTTCGACGACGACTACAAGAACCGCGCCCGGGCCGCGGCCGAAGCGAAGATGCGGATCAAGGACGACATGAAATACCGCGATCTCGGCCTGGTGCAGCCGGAAGGCGGCGCGGAGGTCGGCGAGCGGGTGCGGGCGTACAGCCACGAGCGCAGGATCCCGAATCCCGATGATGTCTCCGGCTTGCGGCTCATCGACCGGGACACCGGCGCGGTCTTCACCTTCAAGGACAAGGACGAGCTCGGGCGCTTCAAATATCAGCGCTATCTGAAACGGTATCTGAGGACCATCGCCTCGATCGACGAAAGCGTCGGGCGGCTGCTCGACTATCTCGACCGGAACGGGCTCTCCGACGACACGATCGTCATCTACACCTCCGACCAGGGTTTCTTCCTCGGCGAGCACGGCTGGTTCGACAAGCGTTTCATGTACGAAGAATCCTTCCAGATGCCGCTGCTGATCCGCTATCCGCGCGAGGTCCGGAGCGGCACGGTCTGCGACGACATCGTCTGCAATGTCGATTTCGCGCCGACCTTCCTCGACCTCGCGGGGCTCACGGTCCCGTCCTACATGCAGGGGCGCAGCGTCCGGCCGCTGCTGCGGGGCGAACGGCCGGACGACTGGCCGGATGTCGCCTATCACCGCTACTGGATGCACCGTGACCCCGACCACAACGTCTTCGCGCATTACGGCGTCCGCGACCAGCGCTACAAGCTGATCTACTGGTACAATGAGGGTTTCGACCTTCCCGGCACCAACCAGGGCGGCGAGGACCGGGAATGGGAGCTGTTCGACTGCGAGAAGGACCCGCTCGAGCTCTTCAACGTCTATTCCGATCCGGCCTATGCCGGGATCGTCAGATCACTCAGGGAGAAGCTCGACAGAAAGATGGCGGAGATCGGCGACGAGCCGGCGCACCTCGCGCCGCTCACGGCAGCTTGACGAACTCCGCGTCGATCGTGCTCTCGACCTTGCCGGCCACCGCCCGGGTGTAGCGCAGCGACATCCTGTCCGGCGCGGTCAGGGTGCGGCGATAGGTCTGCACCTCGGTCTTGCCGTTCGTCTTCGCGGTCAGCTCCACGGTCAGGGTCGCCCCTTCCAGCTGAGCCTTGGCCCGGGCGCCGCTGTCCAGCCGGGTCGACCAGACATTCGGCGTCTTGCCGGGCGGGAACAGGGCCGTTTCCTCCCGCATCTTGAGCGGGTCGTCCGCCGCGCCGTCGCGCGGCCCTTCGGCGCTGCGCCACTGCAGGTAGAGGCCGCCATCAGCCGAGGCGTCGATCACAAGGCCGGCGGCGCGGCGGGTCTCGCCCTCGCCCTGGCTGGCACCGACCCAGGAGCCACGGAACGCCGCGATCCCCGACGCAGCGGCCGGCTCGGCCGCCGCAGGGACCGCCTGAGCCGGCGGCGCCTTGGTCTCCCCGGATGGCGGAGCGCAGGCGCCCAGCGCCATGATCGCAGCCATCCCAAGGATGGCGTGCCGCAGCCTCATTCTGTCCCCCTTCCCGTCCCCACGGGATCGATTCGCCAGCCATCATCGCCGATGCGGCACACCGGCCGCACGGGAAATCGGGCCCGACCAAACGAAAACGACCGCCCCGACGGATCGGAGCGGCCGCTGGTCGCGAAGGACGGACGGATCAGGCCCGCACCACCTCGCTGGCCGGGGCGTCGAGGCCGAGGGCCGCGGCGGCGGTGGCGACGATGTGCTGCGCCGACAGCGCCGCCTCCGCATATTGCAGCTCCGGCTTGTCGTGGTCCTGGAACCGGTCCGGCAGGGTCATCGGCCGGATCTTCAGCCCCTGGTCCAAGAGGCCGGTGCGGGCCAGGTGGTGCAGCACGATGCTGCCGAAGCCGCCCTCGGCCCCCTCCTCCACCGTGATCAGCACGGCGTGGTGGCGGGCCAGCTGGTTCACCAGCTCGGTGTCGAGCGGCTTGGCGAAGCGGGCATCGGCGACGGTGGTCGACAGGCCCATGCCGCCCAGCGTCTCGGCCGCCGCCAGGCATTCCTGCAGCCGGGTGCCGTAGCTGAGCAGCGCGATACTCGTGCCCTCGCGCAGCACGCGGCCCTTGCCCAGGGCCAGCGGCGTGCCACGGGCCGGCAGCTCGACGCCGACGCCGTCTCCGCGCGGATAGCGGAAGGCCGAGGGCCGGTCGTCGATCGCGACGGCGGTGGCCACCATGTGCACCAGCTCGGCCTCGTCCGCCGCCGCCATCAGCACCATGCCGGGCAGCATGCCGAGATAGCCGATGTCGAAGCTGCCGGCATGGGTGGCGCCGTCGGCGCCGACCAGGCCGGCGCGGTCGATGGCGAAGCGCACCGGCAGCGACTGGATGGCGACGTCGTGCACCACCTGGTCGTAGGCGCGCTGCAGGAAGGTGGAGTAGATGGCGCAGAACGGCTTGAAGCCCTCCGTCGCCATCCCCGCCGCGAAGGTCACCGCATGCTGCTCGGCGATGCCGACGTCGAAGCTGCGGTTCGGGAAGCGCTGGGCGAACTTGTCGAGGCCGGTGCCCGACGGCATGGCGGCGGTGACGGCGACGATGCGGTCGTCGGCCTCGGCCTCCTGGATCAGCGCCTGGGCGAAGACGCCGGTATAGCTCGGCGCGTTGCTCTTCGGCTTGGCCTGGGCGCCGGTGATGACGTCGAAGCGGCTGACGCCGTGGTACTTGTCGGGCGACGCTTCGGCCGGGCCGTAGCCCTTGCCCTTCTGGGTGACCACATGGACCAGAACCGGCCCCTCATCGGCGTCGCGGACATTCTCGAGCACCGGCAGCAGGTGGTCGAGATTGTGCCCGTCGATCGGGCCGACATAGTAGAAGCCCAGCTCCTCGAACAGCGTGCCGCCGGTGACGAAGCCGCGGGCGTATTCCTCGGCCCGCTTGGCGGCGCGCGCCACCGGCCGCGGGAAGATCGCGGTGACGTCGCGCATCAGGTGCCGCAGCGAGCGGTAGGAGCGCGAGGAGATCAGCCGCGACAGATAGGCGCTCATGGCGCCGACCGGCGGCGCGATCGACATGTCGTTGTCGTTGAGGATGACGACGAGGCGGCTCTTCAGCGCGCCGGCGTTGTTCATCGCCTCATAGGCCATGCCGGCGCTCATCGCGCCGTCGCCGATCACCGCCACGACTCGGAAGTCGTCGCCCTTCAGGTCGCGTGCCACGGCCATGCCGAGGCCGGCCGAGATCGAGGTCGAGCTGTGCGCCGCGCCGAACGGGTCGAATTCGCTTTCCGACCGTTTGGTGAATCCGGACAGGCCGCCGCCCTGGCGCAGGGTGCGGATGCGGTCGCGCCGCCCGGTGAGGATCTTGTGCGGATAGGCCTGGTGGCCGACGTCCCAGATCAGCTTGTCGCGCGGCGTGTCGAACACCCGGTGCAGGGCGACGGTGAGCTCGACCACGCCGAGCCCGGCGCCGAGATGGCCGCCCGTGGTCGAGACGGCGTCGATGGTCTCGGCCCTCAGCTCGTCGGCGACCTGCTTCACGTCGGAAGCCGGCAGGAGTCGAAGGTCTTCAGGGGTGCGGATGGTGTCGAGCAGCGGCGTGACTGGCTTCATTCAGCTTCGCTTTCGGCAGGCTTGATCCAGCGGTTCGGGCGGCATCGGCGTCGGTCTTTCTGGCACCGTGACGGCAGACATTCGGCCGAAGCACCCCATAAATTTCCTGCCCGGTACTCCTCCCAGCACTATAGGGGAGCGATGGCCCGATCAAGAGAATCCGGCGACGATGCCGCAGCCGGAGGCAGATTTGCCACAGGCTGATGCGCCCGCGCCACGGGTGGGCCGGCGCCGGCGGCGGAACGAGCCAAATCGGCGGAAACGCTGATCCGAAGCGGATTTTTCTCGGCTGAGCTGAAGGTGGAAAAGCCCTCTCCGCCATGGCTCACGGCAGGCATCCTGCTTCGCGATCGCGCGGTTCTACTGTCCTGCGAAGTGCGTCGGCGCGAAGCAGGATGGCGGAGGGACCGGGATTCGAACCCGGGCACGGGGTTTCCCCCGTGGACGGTTTAGCAAACCGCTGCCTTCAGCCACTCGGCCACCCCTCCGTCCAGCGGCGGTGCCGCTTGGTCCGGGGTTCTTAAGGGGGCCGAGAGGGCTTGTCAATCGCGGGCCGCGGTGCGTTCCGGCCAGCACAGAGACCGTCTCCGATATGGACGGGTGCAGCCCCGCTTCATAACCGGTCAGAAAGTTAGATTTCCCCCTCCATTCGGGGGGTGACGGGCCCGGGCCCGTGATGATTCTATGCCGTCGCCCGGCCAGGACGAACCGTCACGGCGCGGGCCGCGCCCACTCCCGGATGCGCATGCATCGGTCCCGGCTCTCTAAGAGTCCGGAGCAGTTGTACGCGCCATTTGCGGGCCGGGGGTGGGCGTCGTCGTCTCGCGATATCAACGGAACGGATTTCATTCATGGCCATCATTACCGGCACCGAAGGCGCCGACGTTCTCGTCGGCGACCGCCCGCTCCCGGACAGCGACACTCTCTACGGTCTCGGCGGCAACGACACGCTGTCGGGCGGCCTCGCCACGGACATCGCCGTCGGCGGCGACGGTGCCGACAGAATCGACGGCGGCTTCCAGGCCGACATGCTGATGGGCGACGACGGCAACGACGTCCTCCAGGGCGGGTCCGGCGCCGACAATCTCACCGGCGGCGCGGGGGCCGACTACATCCGGGCCGGCACCGGCGACGACATCATCGTGATCCAGGATCCGACCGAGGCTGCCGGCGACCAGATCGACGGCGGCCTCGGCTTCGACATGCTGATGATCGACTATTCCAGCCAGTCGGCCGGAGTGTCCTTCACCGCGGTCGACCCGATCATCGCGCGGACGCTGCCCGGCGGCGCCGTGATCGTCGGCATCGAGCACCACTTCATCACCGGCACGGATTTCGCCGATTCGATGACCGGCGGCCGCTGGACCGACCTTCTGATCGGCGGCGAGGGCAACGACGCGCTGCGCGGTGGCGGCGGCAGCGACCAGCTCAATGGCGAAGGCGGCAACGACATCCTCGACGGCGGCAGCGGTTTCGACGCCATCAACGGCGGGGACGGCGCCGATTCCGCCCGCGGCGGCTTCGGCTGGGACTTCATCCAGGGCGAAGCCGGGGCCGACCGGCTCTATGGCGAGGCGGGGAACGACGTGATCGACGGCGGCGACGATGCCGATGTGATCGACGGCGGCGACCAGGACGACATCCTTTCTGGCGATGCCGGCGACGACCGGCTGATCGGCGGCAACGGCAACGACGGCCTGAAGGGGGGCCTCGGCGCCGACGTGATCTATGGCGGGACCGGAGACGACACGGCGACCGTGGCGATCGGCCAGGGCGCCGACCAGATCGACGGCGGCGCCGGCATCGACCGGCTGGTGGTGACCGGCGTGACCGGCAACTTCATCGCCGAAGCCTCCACCGTGCTCGGCCGGCTGTCCGACGGCACGCGGTTCATCAATGTCGAGGCCTACACGATCAGCGGCACCACCGCCGCCAACGCCTTCCGCGGCCATGACCGGGACGATGTGCTGAACGGGCTGGGCGGCAACGACACGCTCGGCGGCCGCGGCGGCGACGACGTGCTCGACGGCGGCACCGGTGTCGATCTCCTCGACGGCGGCGATGGCAACGACCGGCTGGTCGCCGGCAGCGGCGGCAAGGACACGATCTATGCCGGGGCCGGCATCGACACCGTCGAGCTGGACCGGGGCGACGCCACCGCCGGCCTGACCTTCACCTTCGCCGGCCGCACCGCCAGCCTGTCGGACGGCACCGTGATCACCGATGCGGAGATCATCCGGCTCACCACCGGGTCCGGCGCCGACAAGCTCCATGCCGGGGTGGCGCAGCAGGTCAGCTTCAGCGCCGGCGCCGGGAACGACGCGCTCACCGGTAGCGCCGGCGGCGACACGCTCGACGGCGGCGCCGGCAACGACACGATCAGTGGCAAGGATGGCGACGACACCATCCGCGACGCCGGGGGCAACAACACCATCGATGCCGGCAACGGCAACGATCGCGTCGAGATCGAGGTCCAGAGCGCCAGCGCAGGCGGCGACAGCAGCTATGTCTGGCTCGGCGCCGGCGACGACGCGGCCCATCTCAATCCCGTGGGCGGCGCCACCCACGGCACCTTCAAGGTCGACGGCGGCGCCGGCACGGACCTGGCCTGGGTCAACCGCTCCGACGCCACGGCCAACCTGGCCTTCACGCTGTCGGCGGCCGCGGGGCTGGTCAATGGCGGCGTCACCCTGCTCAACATCGAGCGCGTCCATATCGAGACCGGCTCGGGCGCCGACAAGCTGACCGGCGGCGCGCTCGACGACGAGTTCAAGAGCCATGGCGGCAACGACATCCTCATCGGCCTCGGGGGCAACGACACGCTCGAAGGCGGCGACGGCGCCGACACGCTGCAGGGCGGCGACGGCGACGACGTGATCTGGGGCCGGGACGACGACCTCAGCGATACCTTCGCCGACACGCTCGACGGCGGCGCCGGCAATGATGCGCTGCACATCAACAAGGGCGACTACGCCACCGGCGGCGCCGGAGTCGACCGCGTCTTCGTCGACCTCGCCGATCAGACCGCGGGCGTGACCTTCACCTTCTCGACCGGCCTGGTCAATGTCGACGCCACGACCCGCTTCGCCGCGATGGAATCGCTGGAGTTCCAAGGTGGCAGCGGCAACGACACGGTGACCGCCGGCGCCCTGGACGACAGGCTCGAAGGCAACGCCGGAAACGACGTGCTGCGCGGGGGTGCCGGGCACGACACGCTGCTCGACGGCGCCGGCAGCGACCAGCTGTTCGGTGATGCCGGCAACGACAGCTTCATCCGCGACTATGGTGACGGCCGGGGGACGGACCGCTTCACCGGCGGCGACGGGTTCGACACCCTGTCCTTCCTGGAGAACGACCTCGGCCTGTCCGCGATCGTGGACCTGGCCGACAGCAGCCGCAACAACGGGCTGGCGAAGGGCCTGGTCCTGTCGGGCTTCGAGGCGGTGGTCGGCACCGACCTCGACGACGATCTGCGCGGCGCCGCGGCCGGGGAGACGCTGTCCGGCGGCGGGGCCGACGACACGCTGGACGGCCGCGCCGGCGACGACACCCTTGAGGGCGGCTCCGGCGGCGACCTGCTGACCGGCGGCGCCGGCCGCGACCGCTTCGTCTTCGGCGAGGATGCCATCGGCTCGGGCGACCAGATCACCGACTTCACCCGCGGCACCGACCGGCTGGTGATCGACCGGGCGGGCTTCGGGCTGGACGCGGGATATCAGCCGTCGCTGATCACCGGCGCCGATCCGCAGGCCACCGGCAGCGGCCCGCAGTTCCTGTTCGAGACCGACTGCGGCCGGCTCTGGTTCGACGCCGACGGCGCCGGCAACGAGGCCGAGGCGCAACTGGTCGTCACCCTGACCGGCGTGACCACGCTGGCCGTATCGGACCTGCTGCTGGTGTGAGCACATCGCGGGGCCGCCTGCCTGCGGGCGGCCCCGGCTTTCACTCAACGAACGGCTATCGCCAGAACGGCTTCGCCAGCTCGGCTAGCACGTCGCACCGGGTCCAGCCGAGATCCTTCAGCGCCGGCTCCGACAGCCGGGCCAGATCGCGGCGCTGGCGGACCCGTTCCAGGGCATCCTCCAGCGCCAGCAGCAGGCGCCAAGCCGGCGACCCGGCCGGCGTCGACCGCCCGGCCTCGGGCACGTTGTCATTGGCGCTCCGCCTGGCCAGGTCGTCCCACATCGCCGGCCCCGCAGACAAGATCCGTCCCCGTCCCCATATGACGGAGACGGAAATCATACGGCCTGAGGCCATAGCGCGGCCAGCGCGTTGCACAGCCTCCTCCCCGCTGGACAGCGGCGGCGGGACTCGATAGGGAATGGGCCGGGGCCGGATTAGCTCAGCTGGTAGAGCAGCGGTTTTGTAAACCGAAGGTCGCGGGTTCGATCCCTGCATCCGGCACCATCTCCCGATCTTCCGCATCCTCGCCCCGATGTCCTCGCCGGGCGTGACAGATCGGGTTATGCCCCCTATCCTGCCGGCGCGTTTCCGGACGTATGCGAGCATTTCCGAGGGGAATTTGATGCTGAATTCGACGATCCGCCGCGCCTGCTTTGTCTGCGGCTCGACCGAAGGCGAGACGGTGTTCGAGACGGCGATGGATGTCTGCGGCCTCGGCCGCGTCACCTACGCCCTGCGCTGCTGCTCCGGCTGCGGTCTGACGCTGCAGGACCCCGCGGTCTCGCCCGAGACCATGATGCGCCAGTACCAGACCTTCTCCAACTACACCGCCTTCGGCGCCGGCGAGCCGCCGCTGATCGACACCGCCCGCCGCATGATCGCCATGGTCCAGGCCGAGGGCGTGCGGCCGGGCCGGATGTACGATGTCGGCGCCTCCAGTGGGTCGATGCTCTGGCATTTCCGCAAGCTGGGCTGGGCCGTGGCCGGCTGCGACCTGTCGCCCAAGGCGGTCGAGCAGGCGCGCGAACGCAACGGCATCGATGTCGAGCTCGGCGCCGACGAGGACACGCTGCCGCGCCGCGGCGGCCAGGACCTGATCACCTTCTCGCATGTGCTGGAGCATGTCTACGACCCGGCGGCGACGCTGCGGCGCGTCCATGCCGCCCTGGCCCCGGAAGGGCTGCTGCTGCTCGAGGTGCCGTGCCTCGCCGCGCCGGAGGTCAACCCGCCCGGCCTGTTCATGATGGAGCACGTCAACTATTTCGACGAGACGTCGCTGGCCAACCTGCTGGCCCGGACCGGCTTCGGCATCCTGCAGGCGCCGGTCACGGTCGATCACTACCCCTACCCCGTGATCACCGTCCTGGCCCGCAAGCAGACGCCGCAGCCCGATGCGCCGCTGGTCGACGGCGTCGCCAAGAACCGCGCCTTCTGCCAGGCCTATGGCAATGTCGAGAAGCGGCGCTGGGGCGCGGTCGAGCAGCGGCTCAAGGCCGCGATCCGGCCGGGCGAGGAGGTCTATGTCTGGGGCGCCGGGCTGCACACCTCGACCATGCTGGAGCGAACCTCGCTCGAGAGCCATGCCCGGATCCTCGGGATCACCGATCGCGACCCGCAGAAGCACGGGCACAGCCTGGGCTCTTATGTCGTGATCCCGCCCGAGGACGTGCTGCGCAGCGGCCGCAAGGTGGTGATCTCCAGCTTCCCGTCCGAGCGGCAGATCGGCGAAGGGCTGCTGCACGCGGGCGTGCCCCGGGACATGATCGTGTCGCCGCACGGGCAGTTCGCCCCGGAGACCGTCTCCTGAGGCTCAGGCCTGCGGCCGGCTGCGCCGCAGCCGCACCACCGCGGCATCGAGCGCCGACAGGAAGGCCGATTTGTCCTTGGCCGACATCGGCTTGTTGCCGCCGCCGGCCACGCCCATGGCGCGGAGGTCGGCCATCAGTGCTCGGCTGGCCAGGGCCATGCCGATCGAATCCTTGGTGAAGGGCCGGCCGGTCGGGCCGATCACCGTGGCCCCCGTCTTCAGGCAGCGGTCGGCCAGCGGGATATCGGCGGTGACGACGATGTCCGCCGGCCCGGCCCGCTCGGCGATCCAGTCATCGGCCGCGTCGAAGCCCTCGCCGACGATCACCAGCTGGATGCGCGGGTCGCGCGGCACCATCACCCCGCCATTGGTGACGACGAACACCTCCAGGCCGTAGCGCTCGGCGACGCGGTAGACCTCCGCCTTCACCGGGCAGGCATCGGCGTCGACGAGGATGCGGATCGGGTCGGTCACGGGCACGGCGCGGCTGCGGGTCGGGACCGGAACCATAGCGGCGGCGGTGCCGTTGGTCCAAGCGCCGTTCCCTGCCGAGAACCCGCCTCCCCGCATGGCCGACTCCATCGCATCGCCGGGCGCGCTGCCCGACCCGTCCCCGCCCGCCCAGGCGGAGGCCCATGGGCTGCGCTATGTCTCCGACACCGAGCCCGGCATCCGCCGACGCCGGTCCGGCAAGGGCTTCGCCTACCGGATGCCGGACGGGCAGCCGGTGCAAGACAAGGCGACGCTGATGCGGATCGCCAAGCTGGCCATCCCGCCCGCCTACACCGATGTCTGGATCTGCCTCGACCCGCAGGGTCATCTGCAGGCCACCGGGCGCGACCAGCGCGGCCGCAAGCAGTACCGCTACCATCCGCGCTGGAAGGAGGTGCGGTCGGAGACGAAGTACAACCGCATGGTCGCCTTCGGCCGCGCCCTGCCCCGCATCCGCAAGCGGATCGACGCCGACCTGGCGCGGCACGGCCTGCCCCGGACCAAGATCCTGGCGGCGATCGTCCGGCTGCTGGAGGCGACGCTGCTGCGCGTCGGCAACGACGAATACGCCCGCGCTAACCGGAGCTTCGGCCTGACCACGCTGCGCAAGCGGCATGCCGATGTCGAAGGCGGCGCCGTGTATTTCGAGTTCCGCGGCAAGGGCGGCCGGCTGTACCGCACCGGGTTCCGGGACCGACGCATCGCCCGCATCGTCCGCTTCTGCCAGGACCTGCCCGGCCACCGGCTGTTCCAGTATGTCGATGGCGAGGGCGTGCGGCATTCGGTCGGCTCGGACGACGTGAACGAGTATCTGCGCGAGATCACCGGCCAGGACTTCACCGCCAAGGATTTCCGCACCTGGGCCGGCACCCTGTTCGCCGCGCGGCTGCTGTCGACCGCCGATCCCGAGGCGCCGCCGACCAAGGCCGAGGTGGTGCGCTGCATCAAGCAGGTGGCCGAGCAGCTGGGCAACACCCCGGCGGTGTGCCGCGCCTGCTATGTCCATCCGGAGATCGTCGAGGCCTATCTCGACGGCCGCCTGGCAACGACCCTGCGCTGGCCGCCCGGCGACGACCAGGACGGCCGCCGCGGCGAGGCCGCGCTTCTGCGCTTCCTGAAGCGGCTGGAGGCCGGACCAGCCGCCTGATCCTGGCCCTCTCCTTACAAATCGTTCAGGCGCGGAAAACGGCTTGACCGCTGCGCTTCGCAGCGCGATATCGCCCGTGTCGAGGCCAGTTCCCCGACGCAATCAAGGATCCGCCGCTCCGATGAGCACGCCCAGTCGACCTAGCGCGACTCTGCCGGCGCCGACGCTGCGAGCCTGACCCCAGGTTCACCTCGTCGCGGCCGGGCCGCGCCGGTGCGAGGTGAACCATGAAGCACCTGTTATCCGATCTCCGTCCTTTCTACAGGCGCCTCTCCCTGGAGGGCGACGACCGAGGGCGAGGCTGACGCCGGCGCTCACCGGCCGTTCCGCGCCGCACATCCCCACGGGATGCGCGGTGATCGCGACCGCCTGCCTTTCGGACGGACATCATGACCTTGCACCACCCCGCCCTCGCGGGGGAGCGTCCGCGCTATCTGCCCAATCTCTGGGACCTGGTGGCGTTCTCCCTCGTCTTCGGCGCCATCGTGCTGGCCGCCCATGGCGGCCGCGCCACCCTGGCGCCGCTGGCCAGCGTCGAGCAGACGCCGATCTCGCTCGATCCCCTGGCGCTGCCCGAATACGCTCTACGCACCACGCTGCGCATGCTGGCGGCGATCGTCGCCTCTCTGCTCTTCACCTTCGTCTACGCCACCGCCGCGGCCAAGAGCCGGCGGGCGGAGATGGTGCTGATCCCGCTGCTCGACATCCTGCAGTCGGTGCCGGTTCTGGGCTTCCTGTCCTTCACCGTGGTCGGCTTCATGGCCCTGTTCCCGGGCCAGGTGCTGGGCGTCGAATGCGCCGCGGTCTTCGCCATCTTCACCTCCCAGGCCTGGAACATGACCTTCAGCTTCTACCAGTCGCTGAAGACGGTGCCGCGCGACCTGGACGAGGCCAGCCGCAGCTTCCGCCTGACGCCCTGGCAGCGCTTCTGGCGCCTGGAGGTGCCCTTCGCCATGCCAGGCCTGGTGTGGAACACCATGATGTCGATGTCGGGCGGCTGGTTCTTCGTGGTGGCGTCGGAGGCGATCTCGGTCGGCGACACCACCATCACCCTGCCCGGCGTCGGCTCCTATGTCGCCGCGGCGATCGACCGGCGCGACCTGGCCGCCGTCGGCTGGGCCGTGCTGGTGATGGGCGCGGTGATCCTGGCCTATGACCAGCTGCTGTTCCGGCCGCTGGTGGCCTGGGCCGAGAAGTTCCGCTTCGAGCAGTCGGCCGGCACCAGCGCCCCGCGCTCCTGGCTGCTGGACCTGGTGCAGCGGACCCGGCTGTTCCAGCTGGCGCTGTCTCCGGTCGGCCTCCTGGTCCGCACCGTCTCTCGCCGGCGCTTCGCCTTCATCCCGGCCGGGACCGCCGGCGACGGCATGGTCGCGCGGATCTGGTTCAGCCGCTGGGCGGATTGGGCCTTCGCCGCGTTGCTGCTGGCGGCGATCGCCTATGCCCTGTGGCAGATCGTGAGCTTCGTAGCGACGGAGCTGAGCTGGGGCGACGCCGGCGAGGCGGTGCTGCTGGGCGTCTTCACCCTGATCCGGGTGGTGGTGCTGATCGCGCTGGCGACGCTGGTCTGGGTGCCGGTCGGCGTCTGGGTCGGCCTGCGCCCCCGCGTCGCCGAGCGGGTGCAGCCGCTGGCCCAGTTCCTGGCCGCCTTCCCGGCCAACATCGCCTTCCCCTTCGCGGTGGTGGCGATCGTGCGGCTGGGCCTCGACCCGGACATCTGGCTGGCGCCGCTGATGGTGCTGGGCACCCAGTGGTACATCCTGTTCAACGTCATCGCCGGCGCCAGCGCCTTCCCGACCGACCTGAAGGAGGCGGCCTCCAGCTTCCGCATCCGCGGCTGGAACTGGTGGCGCAAGGTGATCCTGCCCGGGATCTTCCCCTACTACGTCACCGGGGCGATCACCGCCAGCGGCGGGTCCTGGAACGCCAGCATCGTCGCCGAGGTGGCGAGCTGGGGCGACACCACCCTGACCGCGCACGGCCTCGGCGCCTATATCGCCCAGGCCACCGCCGCCGGCGACTATCCGCGCATCGTGCTCGGCATCGCCGTGATGTCGGTCTTCGTCACCCTGTTCAACCGGCTGCTGTGGCGGCCGCTCTTCACCTTCGCCGCCCGCCGGCTGCGCCTCGACTGAGGGCCACGACCATGTTCGACACCACCCTCCTCCGCCCGATCGCCAAGCCTGCGAACGATACCCCGGTCCTGGTCGACCTCGCCGGCGTCCGGCAGGCCTATCACAAGGGCGACAACGCCGACCTGCTGGTGCTCGACGACGTCTCGCTGACCATCCGCGAGGGCGAGATCGTCGGGCTGCTCGGCCGCTCCGGCTCCGGCAAGTCCTCGCTGCTGCGGATCATCGCCGGGCTGGTGCCGCCGAGCGCGGGCACGGTGACCTGGTGCGGTCGCCCGATCGACGGCCCGTCCGAAGGCCTGTCGATGGTATTCCAGAGCTTCGCCCTGTTCCCCTGGCTGACCGTGCTGCAGAACGTCGAGATCGGGCTGGAGGCCCAGGGCATCCCGGCGGCGGAGCGGCGGCGCCGGGCGCTGGAGGCGATCGACCTGATCGGCCTCGACGGCTTCGAGAGCGCTTATCCGAATGAGCTGTCGGGCGGGATGCGCCAGCGCGTCGGCTTCGCCCGCGCCCTGGTCGTGCATCCGCGGCTGATGCTGATGGACGAGCCGTTCTCGGCGCTCGACGTGCTGACGGCGGAGACGCTGCGCACCGACCTGATCGAGCTGTGGATGGAAGGCCGGCTGCCGATCAAGTCGATCCTGATGGTGACGCACAACATCGAGGAGGCGATCCTGATGTGCGACCGCGTCCTGATCTTCTCCGCCAACCCCGGCCGGGTGGCGGCGGAGGTCCGGATCGACCTGCCGCATCCGCGCAACCGCCTGGACCCGGAGTTCCGGCGGATGGTCGACGACATCTACGCCCGCATGACCAACCGGGCGCCGGAGAAGGCCGGGCCGAAGGCAGGCTTCCACGGCACCGGCATCGGCATGGAGCTGCCGCATGTCTCGACCAACCTGATGTCCGGCCTGATGGAGGCGCTGGCCGCGCCGCCCTATAACGGCCGCGCCGACCTGCCGGATCTGGCGGCGACGCTGCAGATGGAAGCGGACGAGCTGTTCCCGATCGCCGAGGCCCTGCAGCTGCTGCGCTTCGCCGAGTTGGCGGACGGCGACATCCACCTGACCGACCTCGGTCGGCTGTTCGTGGACTCCGATGTCGACCAGCGCAAGCGGCTGTTCGCGGCGCATCTGCTGGCGCATGTGCCGATCGCGGCGCTGATCCGGCGGGTGCTGGACGAGCGGCCGAGCCACCGCGCGCCGCGGCTGCGCTTCACCGAGGAGCTCGAGGACTTCATGTCCGAGGACCGGGCGGAGGAGACTTTGCGCGCCGCGATCTCCTGGGGCCGCTACGCCGAGCTCTTCGCCTATGACGGCGAGAGCGGCCAGTTCAGCCTGGAGGATCCGGTGTAGGCTCTCCGCCCTCGGGGCATCACGCGGTAGGTGCCGGACCGACCGTGGTTGAGGGGCGACCTCCGCCATCGCGGTTCGGCACGATCCAAAGGGATGAATGCCATCGCCCAATGGGAGGGGCGCAAATGTCCGTTCACTGGAGCCAGGCCCGGCAAGAATTCACCTGATCATCTCTTCGGACAACGTCCCAATAGACAGTATCGGACGAGGCCGAGAGGGGTTGCGAGCCGGTCAAACTCGCCTACTCTAGTAGTCACTCGCATGGACCCGGTGGAATTCCGGGTGGCTCCTCCGGCCGCTGATCCGCCTGACAACGCAACGCGATATCGACGCAGCAGCGACGGTCAGACGATGACGCTCCTCATCGCGGAGCACGTCGAGAAGACACTTGCCTGCAAGGGCTTCTGATCCGGCCCGACCGATCCCTTCCCGCGCCGGCCTGATCGCTGCGCCGCTGCTCTCGATGATCTCCACGAGTTCAGTCGATGACCCATGCAAGCCACACGCCGTGCTGCCGAACATTCGTTCCTTCGGTACTTCGCCGCCTTCCTTGCGTTGGGCGCAGGTTTATTTCTTGTGATGCTCTATACCCTTAGGGCACTCGGTTCCCTGCCGGCGCCTCCTCTGACCGGCACCTTCTGCATCGATGAGAAGTTCAAGTTCCTCGCGGAGCAGGAGCTCGCCGACGTCGACCTGCTGGCCGTCGGGTCGTCCGTGACGTGGCGCAATATCGATTTCACCCCATTCGTCGCGAACGGCCTGTCCGAACACCCGCTGAACGCCGCCCCCTGCCTGCTTTACATGCATCAGACGGCGTTCTTCACAGAATTTCTTCTCGATCACTTAAAGAACGTCCGAACCGTCATCACCGTGGTCGCGCCGAGGGATTTCGAGACGTGCCCGGAGTCCGGTCGGTCATTCTTCTATCCGGAGCAGGCTGCCCCCTATGTCTTCCGCGACTCGTCGCCGCTGCTCATCTACGCGGCAAACTTCCGCCCGCTGCAGCTGATCCGCGACGCCCGTCACGTCGCCCGAAGGCGCTCCGACCCCGCGTCGGGAACGCCGATCGTGATGGGACCCTTCGGATCCGGGCCGATGGAAGGCACGACAGGCTGGAATCCGGCCCCTTCCTTCGACGACAAATGCTTTCAGGCTCTTGCCGCATTCGAGAAGATGCTCGCCGGCCGCGGCGTAGAGCTCATTCTGATCAGTTTTCCACTACATCCAGCTTGGCATTCCAAATACGACCCGGAGGGGCAGGTCAGCCGGGCGTTCGAAGCACAACTGAAGGCTTCGCTGTCGCAGGAGGAGACAGTGTTCGTCTCCAGCCGGGGATTCTCTCCCGACGGCGCCCTCTATGTCGACGCGGTCCACTTCAACTGGCGAGGCGCACGCCTCTTCTCGGCGGCCCTGGCCGACCGGCTTGGACCGGTTCTGACGCCGATCGCACGTTGAGGAGGAGGTGAATGCTCTTCAACTCCTTCGAATTCATCACGATCTTCCTGCCGATTTCTCTGATCGGATATTTTCTCTGCGCCCGCATCAGTCGAAATCTCGCATATGCCTTCCTGACGGCGGCATCGTTCGTCTTCTACGGCGCCTGGAGCGTTGCCTATGGCGCCATGCTCGTGGCCCAGCTCACGGCCAACTTCTTCATAGGGAAATATCTCTCCCGGCACATCGCCACGCGGAGGGCGTGGATCGCGCTGATCATCGGGGTAGCCCTGAACCTCACGCTGCTCGGCTATTTCAAGTACGCCAACTTCTTCCTGGAAACAGTCACTCAGCTATCCGGCATTCATTTCACCGCATTGTACATCATCCTGCCTCTGGCGATCTCGTTTCACACCTTTCAGCAGATCGCCTATCTAGTAGATGAATATCGTGGGCAGGCCCCTCGCTATACCTATCTTGAATATATCCTGTTTGTTCTGTTTTTCCCGCAGTTGATCGCCGGCCCGATCGTTCACCATTGGCAGCTGATCTCAGAGTTTCAGAAGTCGCGCATGAGATTCGATGCCGCCGCGTTCTCGTCCGGGCTGGCGTTCTTCGTGCTGGGTCTTTCAAAGAAGGTCCTGATCGCCGACCAGCTTTCCGGCCTGGCTGATCCGGTTTTCGATGGAGCCCTCCTTGTCCGACCGGATTTCGTCTCTTCCTGGATCGCCGTTCTTGCCTTCGGCCTCGGGCTCTACTTCGATTTTTCGGGCTACTCGGACATGGCGGTCGGCCTGGCGCGGATGTTCGGCATCCGGCTGCCCTACAACTTCAATTCGCCATACCGGAGCACCTCCATCATCGACTTCTGGAAGCGTTGGCACATCACGCTTTCGACCTGGCTTCGGGACTATCTTTACATTCCGCTCGGCGGCAATCGAAGGGGCCCTATCCGTCGACACGCCAATCTCATGGTCACCATGCTGACGCTGGCCGTATCGACGAATCTCACCGTCGTACGGCAGTTCGCCTACTTTCAGTTCTAGGCCGGCGCCGCTGATGACCGTGCGCCGCCGGTCCCGTCACCGCGGGAACCGCAGCAGCGACTCCAGCCCCCTCCGCTCCCGCGCCACGAGCCGGGCCCTGGCGTCGCCCTGGGGCGGGTCGCCGGCAGCGGCGCGCAGGATCGCGAGCAGGCGGTCGAGTACCACCTGCGCCTCGCCGTCATGCAGGTTGCAGGGGTCGAGGTAGAAATAGCCGTGCTCGACCTCGTGGTCGCGGACGATCACCGGCGGGTCGCCGGCGGCCAGCCGGTCGGCCATGTCCCAGGCGCCGAGGCCGGCCTTGGCCGGGTCGATCGTCACCCGGAGGCGGTCCAGCGGGTTGTCGGTCGGGTCGGGCTCGATCACCGCGGTCACGCCCGGCAGCCCGGCCAAACCCTCATGCCACAACTTGAGATGCCCATCCTCCCGCGCCCGCACCGCCGCATGGTCGCGCTTCTCCCAGGCGTCGAGCGCGGCGATGGTGCCGACCACCCCCTCCTTGCCGACCTTCATGCCGCGGCCGATGCCGCGGTTCTGCAGGAAGGCGGCGCGCACCAGGTCCTCGCGGCCGGCGACGATGCCGCCGGTCGGGCCGCCCAGGAACTTGTGCGAGCTGTAGATGGCGAGGTCGGCACCGCGGGCCAGGAAGCCGGTCAGGTTGTATTCCGAGGCGGCGTCGACGATCACCGGCACCCCCTTGGCCCGGCAGATCTCGGCGAATTCCTCGAGCGGGATCTGGCCGTATTGCACCACATGGTGCGAGACGACATAGAGCGCCGCGGCCGTGCGCTCGGTGATGGCGCCCTCCAGCTGATAGCCCTGCGCCAGGGTGGCGGTGCCGACCGGCACCACCTTGGCGCCGGCCAGCCGCACCGCCTGGTCGACCGGGGCGCCGTAGCTGACCATGTGGCCCACCTGAAGCAGCACCTCGGTCTTGGCGAGAGCGGTGGTGTCGGGCAGCCGCTCGATCGCCAGCAGGTCGGTGCCGGTCATGGCGCCGGCCACGGCCAGGCTGATCCCGGCCGAGGCCGAGGCGGTGACGAAGCCGGCCTCGGTGCCGCAGGACTTCGCGATCCGGACGCTGGCCTTGCGCTGCAGGTCGGTGATCTCGACGAATTGCGGCAGGATCTCGGCGATGGTCTGCACCGCCTCCGGCACCACGATCGAGGCGCCCAGCGAGGTCATGGTGCCCGAGACGTTGATCACCGGGCGCAGGCCCAGGCGGCGGCGGATATCCTCGTTCGACTTCATGGGCGTGCCTCCCTCAGCGCGCGAACTCGACGACGGCTTCGATCTCGACGGTGATCTGCCGCGGCAGCGACCCCATGCCGACGGCCGAGCGGGCGTGGCGGCCGATCTCCGGCCCGAACAGTTCGACGAACAGGTCGGAGCAGCCGTTGATCACCTCCGGATGATGCTCGAACTCTGGCACCGCGTTGACCATGCCGAGCAGCTTGACGATGCCGGTGATGCGATTGAGGTCGCCCAGCGCCTCCTGCATCACCGCCAGCAGGTTGACGCCGGTCAGCCGGGCATGGCGATAGGCGACCTCGCGGTCGACCGTGGCACCGACCTTGCCGCGGTGCAGGGTGCCGTCGGCCTCCAGAGGCCCCTGCCCCGACAGGAACAGGAGCTGGCCGGACACCCGGTGCGTCTCGAAATTGGCGACCGGCGGCGGCGCCTTGGGCAGCGTGATGCCGAGCGCGGCGAGACGGTCGTAGACATTGGGCATGATCAGTCCGTGGTCGGTTGGTCGTTCAGTTCGGCGTCGCGGATGCAGGCGACGAAGCGCCCCGGCTCCCGCTTCTCGAGCGGTGGCACGGCCCGGGCGCAGGCCTCGGTCGCGGCCGGGCAGCGGGTGCGGAACACGCAGCCGGAGGGCGGCGCGATCGGGCTCGGGATGTCGCCCTTCAGGATGATGCGGTCGCGCTTGGCCCGCGGGTCCGGCACCGGCGCGGCCGAGAGCAGCGCCTTGGTGTAGGGGTGGCGCGGCCGGTCGTAGACCAGGCGGGTCGGCCCCTTCTCCATGATCCGGCCGAGATACATCACCACGATCTCGTCGCAGAGATAGTCGACCACGGCGAGGTCGTGGGCCACGAACAGAAGGGTCAGGCCGAGGTCGCGCTGGATGTCCTGGATCAGGTTCAGCACCTGGGCCTGGACCGAGACGTCGAGGGCCGAGACCGGCTCGTCGGCGACGATGAAGTCGGGTTCCACCGCCAGCGCCCGGGCGATGCCGATGCGCTGGCGCTGGCCGCCGGAGAATTCGTGCGGGAAGCGGCGCTGGTGGTCGGCGTTGAGGCCGACCCGCTCCAGCAGCTCGCCGATCCGCTGGCTGCGCCGGCCGCGGGCCAAGCCGTGCGTGTCCAGCGCCTCGCCCAGGATCTCGGCCACGCTCATCCGCGGGTTGAGGCTGGCATAGGGGTCCTGGAACACGATCTGCATCCGCCGGCGCCAGGGGCGGAACGCCTTTTCCGGCAAAGCGGTAACGTCGGTGCCGTCGAACATCACCCGGCCGCCGGTCGGCTCGATCAGCCGCAGCACGGCACGGCCGGTCGTGGTCTTGCCCGAGCCAGATTCGCCGACGAGACCGACGATGCTGCCGCGCCGGATCGACAGGCTGACGCCGTCGACGGCGCGGACGACGCGGCCGCCGCCGATCGGGAAATGCACCGACAGGTTCTGCACGTCGAGCAGCGGCGCGGCGGCATCGGCTTGAGGAGCGATGCGGAGGGCGGTGGCGGTCACAGCTGGTCGGTCCTCCGGCAGCGGGAGCGGTGGCCGGGCTGCACCGCGGCGAGGTCCGGCACCGCGGCTTCGCAGGGCGCTTCGGTCAGCGGACAGCGCGGGGCGAAGGCACAGCCGGGCGGCAGCGCCATCACGCTGGGCACGGTGCCTGGGATCGGCTGCAGCCGGGCGTCGTCGTGCCGGCCGCCGGTGCGGGCGTTCGGGATGCAGGACAGGAGGCCGCTTGTGTAGGGGTGGCGCGGCCGGTCGAACAGCTCGAGCACCGGCGCCTCTTCCACCACCCGCCCCGCATACATCACGGCGACGCGGTGCGCGATCTCCGCCACCACGCCCATGTTGTGGGTGACGAACAGGATCGACATGCCGATCTCGGCCTGCAGCCGGCGCAGCAGATCCAGGATCTGCGCCTGGATGGTGACGTCCAGCGCCGTGGTCGGCTCGTCCGCGATCAGCACCGAGGGGTTGCATGACAGGGCCAGCGCGATCATCACCCGCTGGCGCATGCCGCCCGACATCTGATGCGGATAGTCATCGAGACGCGACGCCGCGGCCGGGATCTCCACCAGCTCCAGCATCCGCCTGGCCCGCGCCATCGCCTCGGCCCGGCCGACGCCCTCATGCAGTTGCACCGCCTCGGCGATCTGGTCGCCGACGGTGAACAGCGGGTTCAGGCTGGTCATCGGCTCCTGGAAGATCATCGCGATCTCGGCGCCGCGCAGGCGGCGCAGCAGCGCCTGGGAGGCGTGTGCCAGGTCGTGCTTCGTGCCCTTGCGGTCGCGGAAACGGATGGCGCCGCTCTCGATCCGGCCGGCCGGCTTCGGCAGCAGCCCCATGATCGACAGGCTGGTGACCGACTTGCCGGAGCCGCTCTCGCCGACGATCGCCAGCGTCTCGCCGCGCGCCAGGTCGAAGGACACGCCGTCGACCGACTTGGCGATGCCGTCCCGGCTGTGAAACCAGGTCCGCAGGTCCTCGACCGCGAGGACGATGTCGCGGGTGGACGCACTCATGTATGGACCGCCGGGTCGAACAACCGGCCCGCCTTGACCGACTTGGTGCCCAGCACCGCATGGCGCGGCGCGAACAGCCGGTCCAGCGTGGCGCTGTCGCCGGAGGAATCCGGCAGCGTCACCGACGCCTCCTCCAGCCCGAAGACGGTGAAGTCCGCCTCCGCCCCCACCCGCAGGTTGCCTTCGGCCGGCAGCCCGACCACCGAGCGCGGGCGGGTGCTGGCGGCGGCCACCACCTCTGCGAAGGGCATGCCGACGGCCAGCAGCTTCGACATGGTCGTCGCCATGTCCCAGACCGGGCCCTCGATCGACCGCAGATGCAGGTCGGTGGAGATCGAGAAGGGGTAGAGGCCGCGCTCGATCCCGGCGCGCGCCACCTTGAAGGAGAAGGAGGCGCCGCCGTGCCCGACATCGAGCCGCACCCCGGCCTCCGCCACCTGCTTGGCGATGCCGAACAGCTCCTCATCCTCCAGGATGTTGCCGCCCGGCTTGCCGTGGAAGCAGTGGGTCAGGACGTCGCCGGGGGTCAGCACATCCAGCACCTCCTCCAGCAGCGGCGGCGGCTCGCCGACATGGACCATCAGCGGCAGGCCCGAGATCTTCGCCACCTTCTTGGCGATCTTCACCGGCGTGATGCCCCAGGCGGCGGTCACCGTGCTGCAGGCCCGGCATTTGATGCCGCGGATGATGTCGCGGTTGGTCTCGATCACCTTCAGCGTACGGGTGATGTCGATCGAGCGCTGGTCGATCAGCTCGCTGACCCGGTTGCAGGCGACGAGGCCGATCGAGCCGATGTTGAGGAAGGCGACCACCCGCTCCGCCGCCGGCTCGACGATGAACTCGCGGAAGCCGACGAAGTTGCCTTCGCCCGAGGATCCGGCATCGACGATGGTGGTGACGCCATGCGCCAGCCCGCCCTGGGCCGGGCGGATCGAGATGTCGGTGCCGCCGTGATAGACATGGGCGTGCAGGTCGGCCCAGCCGGGCGACACCCAGCCGCCCTGGCCGTCGACGATCTCGACATCGGCGGGGGCGTCGATCCCCTGCCCCACACCGGCAACGCGGCCGTCGGCGATCAGGATGTCGAGCGGACCGTCGTCCGGGTGGTCGGGGAAGCCGGCCGGGCGGGCGGCGCGGATCAGGACAGGACGGGACATCACAGTTCCTTGCGCAGGCGGGGGTCGAGGATGTCGCGCAGGCCGTCGCCGACCATCTGCAGCGACACCACCGACAGCACGATGGCGAGGCCGGGGAAGACCATCATCCAGTCGGCCGAGCCCATGTATTGCTGGCCGGCATTGATCATGGTCCCCCAGGTGGGGATCTCGGGCGAGACGCCGACGCCGAGGAAGGACAGGCCGGCCTCGGCCAGGATGGCGTAGGCGAAGATGAAGGTGCCCTGCACCAGGATCGGCGACCACAGGTTGCGCAGGACATGGGCGGTGACGATGCGCCAGGTCGAGACGCCGAGCGCCCGCGCCGCCTCGACGAAGGGCAGCTCGCGGATCACCAAGGTCGAGGCGCGGACAATGCGGGCCAGGCGCGGCGTGTAGACGATGCCGAGGGCGACGATGACGTTGACCAGCGACGGCCCCAGCGCCGCGACCAGAGAGATCGCCAGCAGGATGTCCGGGAAGGCCATCATGGCGTCGATCACCCGGGCCACTACCTTGTCGGCCGGCCGGAAGAAGCCGGCGACGAGGCCGAGCACGATGCCCAGCAGCGAGGACAGGATCACCACGGCGAAGCCGACGAACAGCGACAGCCGGCCGCCATAGATGACGCGGGTGAAGACGTCGCGGCCGAATTCGTCGGTGCCGAACCAGTGCGCCAGATCCGGCGGCTTCAGGCGGTTGACGATCGACAGCTTCTGCGGCGCGTAGGCGGTGATCCAGGGTGCCGTGGCCGCGGCCAGGACCAGAACCGCCAGGATCACCAGGCCAATCAGCGCGGTCTTGCGGCGGACCAGCAGGCGGGCCAGCTTCAGGCGCTCGCCCGCAACGGAGATGGTAGCGGTGGCGGCCATCAGGTGCGCACCCTCGGGTCGACGAAGAGGTAGAGCAAGTCGATGGCGAGGTTGATCAGGACGTAGAGCGCCGCGATCACCAGCAGCGCGCCCTGGATCACCGGGTAGTCGCGCCGCAGCACGCCGTTGACGACGAGATTGCCCACCCCGGGCAGGCCGAACACCGTCTCGGTCACCACGGCGCCGGAGACCAGCAGCGCCGTGGTCAGGCCGATCACGGTCAGAATCGGGATCAGCGCGTTCTTCAGCGCGTGCTTCAGCACCACCCGCCGCTCCGGCAGGCCCTTGGCCCGGGCGGTGCGGACATAGTCGTCGTTCAGCACGTCGAGCATGCTGGCCCGGGTGAAGCGGGTGATGAGGGCCGAGTTGACGAGGCCCAGCACGATCGCCGGCAGCACCAGATGGCTCATCCGCTCAAGGAAGGTCGCCCCAGGCCCGCCGTAGCCCGATACCGGGAACCAGCCGAGCTTGACCGCGAAGATCTGCATCAGGATCAGGCCCAGCCAGAAGCTCGGGATGCTGGCGGTGAACATCGACACGGTCAGCACCGCCTGGTCCAGCGACGAGCCGCGCCACACCGCGGAGGCGATGCCGACCGGCAGCGCGATCGCCACCGCGATCAGGATCGACAGAACCGTCAGCATCAGCGTCGGCTCGGCCCGGTCGCCGATCGCGCTCAGCACCGGCTGGTTCAGGAAGATCGACTGGCCCAGGTCGCCAACCGAGATCTGGCCGAGCCAGGTCACGTACTGCACCGGCAGCGGCTGGTCGAGGCCGAGCTTGGACCGTAGGTCGGCAACATCCTCCGGCCGCGCCTCGGGGCCGAGCATCACCGCGGCGGGGTCGCCCGGCGTCACCCGGATGATGACGAAGACGACCGTCGCCACGATGAACATCACCGCGACCATGCCGATCAGGCGATTGACGATGTAGGAGAGCATGGGGCTACAGCGTCCTGAGCGTCTGCAGGCATCTTTTTTCTGTCATTGCCGGGCTTGACCCGGCAATCCAGGGGCCACCGAGAGCGGCTCGGGCCGCCCTGGATCCTCGGGTCAAGCCCGAGGATGACAATAAAGGAGAATGGTCGAGCACCAGCACGGCCCTCACTTCTCCACCCACGTGTTCCAGAAGGACGGCCAGGGCGACGGCTCGTAACCCTTCAGCTTCGGCGACTTGGCCGAAAGGGCGTTGAAGTCGCCGACCTTGATGAACGGCACCTCCGCCATGATCGCGGCCTGGACGTCGGCGTACAGCTTCGCCCGCTGCGCTGGGTCCGAGGCCGCATTGAAGGCGTCGAAGGCGGCGCGGCGGCGCTCGGTCGACCACCAGCCCGGGCCGCTCTCGGACATGCCGAGATTCAGCGCCGGCTCCGGCAGGAACGGGCTGTGGGTGAAGAAGATCTCCCACAGCGCCGGGTCGTTGCGGCGCTGGGTCAAGGTCGCCCAGTCCGACACCTGCAGGTCGACCTTGAAGCCGGCCGCCTTCAGGTATTCCGCCGCCACCAGCGCCATCTTGTAGTGGAACTCGTATTGCCGGCTGGTCAGGATCCGGATCGGCTCGCCGGCATAGCCGGCCTTTTCCATCAGCTCCTGCGCCTTCTCCGGATTGCCCTGGTCGTAGGTGTCGACCCCGGCGTCGTTCCGCCAGGGGAAGCCCTCCGGATACATGGCGCCGTCGACGGTGAAGAACTCCGGCTTGCCGAAGGCGGCCAGCATCATGTCGCTCTCGCTCAGCGCCGCCTGCACCGCCTGGCGCAGCTCGAGCTTCGCCAGCGGTCCCTGCTTGGTGTTCAGCATCATGATCGGGTAGCCGAAGGACTTCAGGATCACCGGCTCGGTGGTCGAGAGGCCGGTCAGCCGGTCGTAGGATTCGACCGGCAGCAGGTCGGAGAAGTCGTACTGGCCGGAGATCGCGCCCTCGATCCGGGTGTTGGCGTTCGGCACCGGGATGAAGCGGATCTCGTCGAGATACGCGGTGCGCCGGCCGGCATAGCGGCTCGGCTCCTCGTTGCGGGCGGCATAGCCGTCGAAGCGGGTCAGCAGGATATACTGGTCGGGCTTGCGTTCGGCCAGCCTGTAGGGGCCGGTGCCGATCACCTCGGTCAGCGGCTCGTCCATATGCGCCTTCGGCATAATCACCGCGGCGCTGTTGTTGAAGGCCAGCAGCGACAGCAGCGGCGCATAGGCCTGCTTCAGCTTGATACGGACCGACAGGTCGCCGGTCGCCGTCACGCTCTCGATCATCGGCGCCGCCTGCTTGCCGCGCGAGGCGACCCGCATCCAGCGCTCCAGCGAAGCGACGACGTCGGCCGCGGTCAGCTTCTCGCCGTCATGGAAGGTGACGCCCGGGCGGATCCCGATGTCGTAGGTGCGGCCGTCGTCGGAGATCGCCGGCATCGCCTCGGCCAGCAGCGGCTGCAGCCGCCACTCACCGTCGAAGGTGAACAGCGTCTCGTAGACATGCTGGGTGATCATGCCCAGCAGATCGCCGGTGTTCGCCATCGGGTCGAGCGTCGGCGGCTCGCCGATGGTGGCGACGTCGATCGTGCCGCCCTTCACCGGGTCGGCGAACGCCGCGCCCGGCACCAGGGCGGCGGCAACGAGGAGGGAGAGCAGCAGGCGGCGCATGGGCTGGGTCTTCATGGCTTGCGTTCGGCGGCGGCAACGGCGGTCGGGAAGAAGCGCAGAGGAGCCACCCTGACCGTCATTGCGAGGAGGCGAAGCCGACGAAGCAATCCAGGAGCCAAGGCAAGCTGCCCTGGATTGCTTCGCTGCGCTCGCAATGACGGTGTAGTGTCATTCAGGCGTCCGTCACTTCTCGACGTACGCGTTCCAGAAATACGGCCAGGGGGCCGGGGTCACGCCCTGCAGCGCCTTCGACTTCGCCGACAGGGCGTTGAAATCGCCGACCTTGATCAGCGGCACCTCCTCGGCCATCACCTGCTGCACGCCGGCCCAGAGCTTCACCCGCTCGTCCTGCGTCAGCGCCTGGTTGAAGGCGCCGACCGCCTTCTCCTTGGCCGGGGTGTCCCACCAGCCCGGCGAGCCCTTGGCCAGGGCGCCGATCAGCGCCGGCTCCGGCAGGAACGGGCTGTGGCTGATATAGATCTCCCACAGCGCCGGGTCGGTCCGACGCTGGGTCAGCGTCGCCCAGTCGGTGACGTCGAGCTGGACCTGGAAGCCGGCGGCCTTCAGGTATTCCGCCGCCACCAGCGCCATCTTGTAGTGGAACTCGTATTGCCGGCTGGTCAGGATCCGGATCGGCTTCTGCCCGTCATAGCCGGCCTCTTCCAGCAGCTTCTGCGCGCCCTCGGCATCGCCCTTGTTGTAGATCTCGGTGCCGACCTCGGTCCGCCAGGGATAGCCTTCGGGATACATGGCGCCGTCGAGGGCGTAGAAGTCGGTGCTACCGAAGGCGGCCGCCAGCATGTCCTCCTCGTTCAGCGCCAGTTGCACCGCCTTGCGCAGGCGGACGTCGCTGAGCAGGCCTTCCTTCGTGTTCATGACGAAGACCGGCCAGCCGAAGGGCTTCAGGATGATCGGCTCCGACGCTCCGGCCTTGACCTTGTCATAAGCCTCGACCGGCAGGGAATCGGTGTAGTCGAACTGGCCGGCCACCGCCCCTTCGACCCGGGTGTTGGCATTCGGCACCGGCGCGAAGCGGATCTCGTCGAGATACTGCTTGCGGGCGCCGCCATAGCCGTCCGGCTCGCCCTCGCGCGGCTTGTAGCCGTCGAAGCGCACCAGTTGGATGTACTGGTCGGGCACCCGCGCCTTCAGCATGTAGGGGCCGCTGCCGATCGGGTCCTTCATCTCCGGCGCGATCTTCTCCGACGGCACGATCACCGCGGCGCTGTTGTTGAAGGCCAGCAGGGCCAGCAGCGGCGCGAAGGGCTGCTTCAGCGTGATGCGGATGGTGTAGGGGTCGACCTTCTCGATCGCCTCGAAATTGGCGACGGCGAGCTTCCCGCGCGACGCCACCTCGGTCCAGCGCTTCAGCGAGGCGACGACGTCGTCGGCATCCAGCGCCGAGCCGTCATGGAAGGTCAGGCCCTGTCGGATCCGAATGGTGTAGACGCGGCCGTCGGCGCTGATCTCCGGCATTGCCTCGGCGATCAGCGGCGTGACGGTCCAGTTGGCGTCGAAGGTGTAGAGCGTCTCGAAAATGTGCTGGGTGATGATGCCGACCAGGTCGGCGGTGCTGACCATCGGGTCCAGCGCCGGCGGCTCGCCGATCGTCGCCACGGTGATCGACCCGCCCTTGGCCGGCGCGGCCGCGGCGCCGGACGACACCGGCAGCAGCCCGAGGGCGATCAGGCACAGGATTCGCAGCATTGACTCCCCCTGTCGTGAGCCTCTAGTATTCCGTTATTAGGAAGCAACATCTTCCGTTGCGGAATACGCTAAAACCGATGCAGCCGGGGCGTCAACCCCATCCGATCGGGCCGAGCGGCGGAATTGCTCGGCGATTGACCGCAATGCGAGACAAAGCCTAGCTTCGGACAGGCGCGGGCTATACCACTCGGCCGGAGCAGCGGCCGGGAGCAGACAGGACGGGACCATGGTGGAAGCAGCGGTGACGAAGGCCGAGAAGGCGGGCGAGCGCAGCCGGGTCAGCGGCATCGAGCGCGCCGTGCAGATCTGCGACCATCTGCTGGCCGTCGGCCGGCCGCTGACCGCCTATGACGTGTCGAAGGCGCTGGGCGCGCCGATGTCGACGATCTACGGCGTGGTGGACTCGCTGCTGCGGCAGGACCTGCTGTCGCGCGACGGCGACGGGCTGCTCTGGTTCGGCCCTCGCCTCTATCACTATGGCCTGGCCTATGGCCGCAGCCTGAATCTGTTGGAGACCGCGTCGCAGGAGATGCGGGAGCTCAGCCGCCTGCTGGGCGAGACGGTGCAGATCTGCGGTCGCGACGAGGGCCATATGGTGGTGCTGGCGATGGCCGAGCCGCCCGGGCATTTCCGGGTCTCGTCCAAGGTCGGGACCCGAGTGCCGTTGAACTGGACCGCCTCCGGCCGCCTGCTGATCGGACACTTGCCCTGGGCGGAGCGGATCGAGCTGATGCGCCGCGCCGCCCAGCCCTCACCCACCGGTATGGCCGAGACCGACCCGGAGGCGCTGTGCCGGGCGGCGGAGACGGCGCTGGCCGAGAAGCTGGCGATCCAGCTCAGCGAATCCGACTTCGCCGTCGCCTGCATCGCCGCCCCGATCTGCAATCCCAACGGCGACTGCGAGGCGACGATCAGCGTCGTGCTGCCCGAGCAGAAGGCGCGCGAGCGCGAGCGCACCTACAGCGTCGCCGTCCAGGAGGCGGCGAGCCGGATCGAGCGGCTTCTGGGCTGGCGGTCCTGAAGCCCTCCCCTACCGATCCCGCGCGGCTAGGTCGCGTACGACCGGGTCCACGGCGTGATCGAAGGCGGCAGCCTCCGCCACCGCGAAGCGGAGCGCGCGCCGCTTTTCCGTGACATAGGCCGCGCCGGCGACACCGGACAGGCCCGACGGGTCGGTGTGGCGGAAGGCCCGCTGCGCCCGGTTCGTCGCCCGCGCCGCCTGCTTGGCCCGCACCACCTGGCGCGTGAAGTCGCGATCCATGGCGATCTCTCCCTCGTTCGGGATGCGGCCGTCGCCGCATCCGGTCGACGCCGGTGCCGGGGAAACGCATGCATCGACACCGGTGTTCCCGAGAAGGACGCGGAGACTCCGCCATGCCCTTCCCGGATGACGTGCCTGAAGATGCCAGATCTGACGCGAACCGCCCAGCAGACATTGAAAGAAGGTCAGACGCTCTGACCTTTCCGTGAGATCTACAACCCTGATCCAATACATCATACAAATATATTAATCATGACCGATTTCACCGGCACCAACGGCGCCGAAATCATACCCAACCTCATCATCGGACCGGTCCAGGCCATCGGAAACGACTTCGTCGACGCCCAGGGCGGCGATGACGTCGCGATCGGCTGGTCCGGCGACGACGTCATCCGCGGCGGCGCCGGGGCGGACGTGATCATCGGCGGTCTGCTGAACGCCGCCGGCGTCATCACCCTTTCGGGTATCGATGCAGCGGATTACACGAATTCCGCCGAAGGCGCGACGGTCGACCTCTCAGTCATCGTCGACCTCGTGCTTCCGATCCTGGGCATCGACATCCAGCTCACCGGCGCCTCCCAGGGCTTCGGCGGCGACGCTCAGGGCGACTACCTGGTCGGCATCGTCAACCTGCTCGGCTCCGACACGGGGGGGCGACAACCTCAGCGGCAGCGCCGCCGCCAACACCCTGAACGGCCAGGGCGGCAACGACACCCTGGACGGCCAGGGCGGGGATGACACCCTGCTCGGCGGCGACGGCGACGACCTGCTGACCGGCGGGGCCGGCGCCGATTCTCTGCAGGGCGGCGCCGGCACGGACACGGTGGACTATTCCGGTTCCGCTACGCCCGTGACCGTCAACCTCACCACCAACACAGCCAGCGGCGGCGACGCCGAGGGCGACACCTTCTCCGGCATCGAGCGGGTGATCGGCACCGCCGGGGACGACAACCTGACCGGGTCCACCGGCAACGACACGCTGGTCGGTGGTGCCGGCGCCGACACCATCAGCGGCGGCGGCGGCGTCGACACGGTCGACTATTCCGGCTCGGGCTCCGGCGTCGATGTCGACCTGCAGAACGGCACCGCCAGCGGCGGCGACGCCGAAGGCGACACGCTGAACGGCATCAGCAACATCACCGGCACCGACTTCATCGACCACCTGTATGGCAACGCCTCGGCCAACACCATCATCGGGTTGGACGGCAACGACACGCTCCGCGGCGGCGGCGGTGCCGACGCCATCGATGGCGGCGCCGGGTCGGACTTCGCCAACTACCAGGGGTCGGCGGCCGGAGTGACGGTCAACCTGCTGACCGGCACCACCAGCGGCGGCGATGCCGCAGGCGACACCCTGACCAGCATCGAGAACCTGTACGGGTCGAGCTTCGACGACAACCTGACCGGGGACGACAACCACAACATCATCGGCGGCGAGCTCGGCAACGACACGATCGTCGGCAATGGCGGCGACGACGTTCTCTCCGGCGAGGAGGGCAATGACAATCTCGACGGCGGCGACGGCGCCGACCGCCTCGTCGGCGGGGACGGCAACGACACCGCCAATGGCGGGGCCAGCAACGACTCGGTCAGTGGCGGTGCCGGCGACGACACCATCAATGGCGGGGCCGGCGACGACGTCCTGACCGCCGCGGACGGGACCGACACGATCAGCGGCAATGACGGCAATGACATCATCAATGGCGGGGCCGGCGCCGATGCGATCGACGGCGGGCTCGGCACCGACACGGCCTACTACATCAACAGCACGGCCGGGGTGACCATCGACCTCGCCACCGGCAGCGTCTCCGGCGGCGACGCCGTCGGCGACACGCTGACCAGCATCGAGCAGCTCTACGGCTCGAACCTCGCCGATGCGCTGACCGGCGACACCGGGGCCAACCGGCTCTGGGGGAATGGTGGCGATGACGTGCTCACCGGCGGCGCCGGGGCCGACACCCTCAAAGGCGGTGCCGGCAGCGACAGCTTCGTCTACACCGCCATCGGCGATAGCACCGTGGCCGCGGCCGGCCGCGACGTGATCGAGGACTTCGCGACCGGCGACCGGATCGACCTGTCCGCGATCGACGCCAACGGGTCCGGTGGCGCCTTCACCTTCGGCACCGGTGCCTTCACCGGCGTGGCCGGCGAGCTGCGGGTGGTGGCGCTGTCCAACGGCTATCAGGCGGTCTATGGCGACACCACCGGCGACAAGAACCCCGACATCGCGATCATCGTCCTGTCGGATCACACGCTGACGGCCAGCGACTTCGTGCTCTGAACCCACTCCCGCACGCCCCCACCCTGCCGCCGTGCAGGGTGGGGTTCTTTTTTGCGCGGGTCGCGTGCGGGCGCTTGGCCCGGGCGGGTGCTACGGCGATACTCGCAGCCGGAAGGCCGGAACGGCCCGGTCCGGAGGGACGAACAGGGATGCGGCTCACATCAGCTCTGCTCGCGGGTGCGCTCCTCGTCCTCGCCGCCCTCGCCGCTCCGGCGGCCACGCCGCTGCTGCTGCCCGGCCTCGGCCCCGACGACCGGCGCGTGCCGGTGGACGGCACGGCCGCACCGTGGCGCAGCCTGGCCAAGGTCCAGACCGGCATCGGCGGCCGCTGCACCGGCGCCCTGATCGGCCCCCGCCGCGTGCTGACCGCGGCGCACTGCCTGTTCAACCCGCGGACCCGCCGGTTCCTGTCCGCCTCCTCGCTGCATGTCCTGTTCGGCTACGACCGCGGCGAGTTCATCGAGCACGCCCAGGTTGCCGAGGTGGTCCACGCCGAAGCCTACGACCCTCTGCGGCCGCGGGAGGAGTATGCGGTGGACTGGGCGATCCTGGTGCTGGCCGCGGATGCCCCGCCGCAGGCTCCGCCGCTGCTGGTCGCGGAATCGGTGCCGCCCCCGGGCACGGCCGTCGTGCTCGGCGGCTACAGCCAGGACAAGGCGCAGATCATCACCGCCGACACCGCCTGCATGGTGCTCGGCACCGACCGGACGGCGCGCGGCCTGGTGCTGATCCACGACTGCAACGGCACGCGCGGCACCAGCGGCAGCCCGCTGCTGGCGCTGCAGGACGGCGAATGGCGGGTGGTGGGCGTCGCCGTCGCCGGCTCGACCGACCGGCTGACGCTGAACTTCGCCGTCCCGTCCACCGCCTTCGCCGCGGCGCTGCGGTGATGAAGGCCTCACGCCGCCCCGGGCAACCGAGCCGCCCTGGGCCGGCCGGTCAGCCCTTCTCGCTTCGCCGGTCGCAGACGACCTTGAGATAGCGCCCCTCACCCAGCTTCGGCCCGAGCGCGGTGCTGGCCAGCATCGCCTGGCCGGAGACGCCGCAGCCGAGCGGCGAGCTCGCCACGGGACCGGCGACCACGTCGACCGCGGTCTCCCGGTTGCAGTCGCGCTGCGGCATCGCCGTCGCGCAGACGAGGATGAGGGTGGTGAACAAGTCCATGATGCTACCGCTCCCTGGGTTGTGCACCACCCGGGGCTTCCTCCTGGAGATTCGTTCCGGATCGACAACCGATCCCGCGCCGGCCGGCTTCCGTGGCTGCGACGCAACGTCACCGGGCCCCGCCACGGCCTGCTCTCGAAATCGGTCCAGCGACCGCTCCGGTCATTGTGCACCGCAACATAAACGGAGACAAGCCTGCCCGGCAGCGCCGGGGCCATGCCTCAGAAGTGCCATGGGATGATGGTAAGAAGATGGAGCCGGCAGGGAGTCGAGGCGGACCGCCGCAGTGGTGGAAAGCCCGTCGGGCCTGTGCAGGCGGTCGTTCGTCCTGATCGGGGGGAGTGATGCGACGGACTCTACTGTGCGCCGTCATCTGGACGGCCGCGGCCTCGCCGATGGCGGGTCACGCTCAGGACATGTTCTGGTCGACGACGCTGCCCGCGGTCACCGGCACCGATACGCTCGGCCTTCATTTGCGCAATCTGCGAGAGCAACAGCAAGACGGGGGTCAGCAGCCGAAACCGGCAGTTCCTTCCGCTGCGACCTTCCGGTACACCCCTTCGCTCCAGCGCCGCACCGCCAACCTGGCGCAGTTCGTGGCCAAGAGCCGGCAGAACGATCCCAAGGGCGCCGACGATCTCGCCAGGGTGTTCGCCTCGACCGATGTGATCGAGGCGATGCGAGCCCCGCTTGCCGAGGCCGGGCTGCGGATCGACGACGTTGCCGATGCCTATGCCGTGTACTGGATCAATGCCTGGCAGGCGAGCCGCGGCGTCGACGACGATGTCAGCCGCCGCATGGCGACGGCGGTCAGGAACCAGGTGGCCGGCGTGATGGCGTCCACCGGCGCGCTGCGCGGAGCTAGCGATGCGGCCAAGCAGGAGATGGCCGAGAGCCTGCTGATCCAGGCGGCGCTGATCGGGGAAGCGATGAAGCAGAGCCAAGGCAACCCCGCGCTCAGCCGCCAGCTCGCCGCGGCGGTGTCGCAGGGTGCGCGCGGGATGAACCTGGACCTGGCCAGCATGACGCTGACCGAGGACGGCTTCGTTCGCGCGGACTGAATCTCTAGGCCTGGCGCGGGTCGCGCCAGCTGTAACGCGGCTCGTAGCCGAGCACCCGGCGGGCCTTCTCGATCGACAGCAGGGTCTCGTTCGGGCCGAAGGGGCGCTTGCGGGGCACGCCGGGATAGACGGCGTCGAGCAGCGCGTCGTTCGGCTGATTCATCACCGTATCGGCGTTGGCGATGACGAAAACATCCGCGCCGGTCAGCTTCGATTCCAGCGCCAGCCGGATCGCCTGGGCAGCGTCCCGCGCGTCGATATAGGCCCAGAGGTTCCATTTGCGCTTGCGCGGATCGTCGTCGAAGCCGGGGAACTCGGCGTAGCGCTCCGGGTCCATGACGTTGGACAGGCGCAGCCCGATGATCTTGGCCTCTGGGTCCCAGCGGCAGAACTGCTTCGCCATCTCCTCGCCCATCAGCTTGGACAGGGAATAGGCCGTCTCCGGCCGGCCGGGATATTCCTCGTCCACCGGCACATAGGGCGGCGGAGTGTCGAAGGGCAGGCCCAGCACGGTCTCGCTCGATGCCCAGACGATGTTGCGGATCCTGAGCTGCCGCGCCGCCTCGAACACGTTGTAGGTGCTGACCGTGTTGGTGGCGAAGGTGACGTGATTCGGCGCCAGGCCGGGGGCGCGGATCGCCGCCAGATGGACGATGCCGGTGACCTGCGACACCCGGTCGTCGATCGCCGAGAAGGCGGCGATGGTCTGGCCGAAATCGGTCAGATCGACGCGGCTGTGCCGGACCGACGGGTCGGCCGGCGGCGCCAGGTCGACCGAGCAGACGTCATAGCCATGCGCGATCAGGTCCTTCAGGCAGGCGCGCCCCGCCTGGCCGCTGCCGCCAGTGACGATGATCATCTGCTCCTCCCTCACCGCTCTATTGTCAGACAAGATAGGTCAGGGATCGAGCTCGGGATAGTGGCGGAAGATGCCCATCTGGTTGAACGGGATGCGCCGGGGCGAGGCGAGATAGGCCTTGATCCGCGGCAGAGCCGCCACAAGATCGTGCAGCGCCACGAGGCGCGGATGCTGCGGCTCGATCCGTGCCATCGCCTTCGGGAAGGCGTAGCGCAGCCCGGCGATCATCTGGAACATCGATAAGTCGGCCGTGGTCACCTTGTCCCCGACCATATGCGCGTCGCCGGCCGGGTTGCGGGCCAGCACCCGCTCGAAATAGCCGAGATATTTCGGCAGTCGGTGGGCCAGGAAATCCGCGGCCCGGCGCTTCGCCTCCGGCTTCTGCTCCTCGTAGTACAGGCCACTGCCGATCGGGTGGTGGGTGTCGTGCGCCTCGACCAGGAAGTCGGCGATGGTGAGCTGCAGCTGGTGGGTCCACAGCCGCCCGCCCTCCTCCGCCGGCGCCAGCCCGTGCCGGTCGCCCAGGAACAGCAGGATGTTGGCGGTCTGGCCGATCACGAGGTCGCCGGCCTTGAGATAGGGCGGCGCGAAAGGCGGCTCGGCCACGGATTCGTCCTGCAGGAAGTGCATCAACCCGGGAAGGTCGTCGCCCTCGCCGCGGGCGACGTCGACATAGTCGGCGCCGGCCTGCTCGAGCGCGAGCCGGACGAACTCGCCGCGCCCCTGGATCTCGGGCCAGTAGTAGAGCTCATAGGTCATTCGCCGGATCCTTTCGTGACCGCCCGGCCGGGACGTCCCCGGCCGGACGCCGCCATTTCACGCTGGGTTCACGTCGCTCCGCTAGCGTGGTCCATGCCGTCTCGCCCGGATGGTCGCCCCATCGAGCCTCTGCTTCGCTAGCTATTTCATGCGCCGTCATATTCAATCGTACCGCATAGTCGGAGAGGCATATTCAATCGAAGCCGTCGGCTCGATGGGCTCCGGCACAGCAGATTCCGGGACGCGGCACGTGTCGGAACCCAGTCGTGGAAAGGGAGGATAATGGGGCAACACGGCGGACTGGACTGCCCGTCATTCACGGCGCGGTTCGGCAAGCGGCCGGGCGCCGGGGCGCTGGCGGGCGCGACCACGCAGACAGGCACAGCGCAGGCCTTTCGCAATTTCGGCTCCGGCGACCCGCCGTCGGCGGCAGAGGTTCATCGCCGCGCGGAGGAGCCGCTGGCGGCGCAGACGTTGATCTGCAAGCTGATCCGGCGGATGCAGGAACCGCACCGCTATGCCGATGAGGGCAAGGCGCATGCCGATCCGACCGACAACGGGCGGATCCCGGCCGGCTACACCTATTTCGCCCAGCTCGCCGGGCACGATATCGTCCACGGCGCCATGACCACCGTCAGCCTGGCCGACGGCACCCTGCCGCGGGTCAACCTGCGGTCCCGGCCGCTGGTGCTGGACACCATCTACGGCCGCGGCCCGACCGACGATCCGATCAGCTACGAGATGCCGGAAGCCCATGGCGAACTCCGGGAGAAGCTGCGCCTCGGCCACATCCGTATCACCGAGCCGGGCAAGCCGAACGCTGCCTGCCCGGTGCACACCGCGCGCGATGTTCCGCGGGCGCGGATCGAGGGGCTGAGCGACCCGGCGACCGAGGGTGCGGCCGACACCCTGCTGACCGACCCGCGCAACGACGACAGCGTGAACCTGTCCCAGCTGACCACGCTGTTCCTGATGTTCCACAACGCGGTCATCGACATCCTGCGCAGCCGCAGCCCGTTCCCGGACGAGGTCTCGGCCTCGGCCGAGCTGCTCAGCTTCGCGCGCTTCTCGCTGGCCCGGCAGATCACCGCGGCGGTCTATCGCGGCATCGTGGTCAATGACCTGCTGCCCCGCCTGATCCGGCCGGAGATCTGGAAGCTGTACAACCAGGCCCGCCCCCGGCCGCTGGCCGACACGCCCGACGGCCGGATGCCGATCGAGTTCTGCGACGCCGCCTACCGCCTCGGCCATGCCATGGTGCGGGCGAGCTACCGGATGAGCCGGCAGACCGAGACCTTCGGCGTCCGCGACATGATCGAGACCTCCTCGGCCCGGCGGGCGCGCGAGACGCCGATCCGCGACATCTGGGTCTGGGAATGGTCGCGCTTCTTCTCGATCGACGAGTCGAGGCCCCAGCTCAGCCGGCGCATCGGCCCCTCCTACAACGCTGTCATGCTCTATGACAGCCTGTTCCGGAACGCCTATGCGCCGGGATCCGACGACACCGTCGACGGGACGATGTCGGGGCTGCTCTACCGCGACCTGGTCCGCGGGTCGTTGAGCGGCCTGCGGACCGTCAACACACTGGCCGAGTTGATGCCGGCCGCGGTGCTCGACCGCTCGCGCCTGCTCGCCGACCGCGAGCACCGCATCGCGACGCTGCGTGCCTGGCTCGACGCGGGGGACACCGTCGCCTTCGAGCCCGGGGAGCGCGACGCCATCGCCGCCGACCCGCCGCTTCTGTTCTACCTGCTGTTCGAGGCCGCCCATGAGGAGGACGGCAAGAGCTTCGGCACGCTCGCCTCAGTCATCACCGCGGACGTCTTCGCCGGGGCGCTGGAGCAGACCCGCGACCTGATCGAGGAGGCGCGGGACCCGGTGGCCGGGATCACCACCGAGGAGGCGGTCGCCCACGTCTTCGGCCGGTCCGTGCCCGGGACGATGAGCGAGCTGATCGTCTTCGTCGCCAAGGCGCTGAAGCTCGAATCCGTCGAGCCGCCATTCATCTGAATCACATCACCGTCACCGCGCTCCCGCCGGGGGCGCCGATATCCAAGAAGAGAGGGGAAGGTCATGAGCGGGAAAGACGAGCTGAAGCCGATGAAGATCCTCGATTACGAGGCGGCGGGGCGGAAGGTGGTGATGTGGGCGCAGAAGCCCGAGACCCGGCCGAAGGACATGGCCGAGTTCCGCGCGCAGCTCAAGGGATTGGTCGACATTCCGGAGCGGTACGAGACGCTGGAGATCTGCCAGGGCGACGACCACCATTTCATCCTGCGCCTGCCGCCCAACCGGCAGGTGACGGAATCCGAGCGCCGGGCGAAGAAGCAGGCCAAGGAGAATCCGGGCGTGGCCTCCTATGATCCGCCGCACTTCTACCTCGATATGCTGACCGGCCAGAAGCCGTTCGACAATGTCGAGTTCTACTACTCACGCATCTCGGATTACACGATTCGGGGCTGCAAGTAGGCGGGCAGACTGCGGGAACGGGGCGATCGCGGAGTCGCGCTCGATGAGCCCGGCGATCGCCAGCCCATCCCGCAGTGCTTCCCACACCTTGCGATCGGCAATCGGAAAACAGTGCAGCAGCCATCTGGCGACATCGGTTTCGTCCGGGTCGGGGTCCCCGAACCAGGCGGCCTGCACGGTCTCGACAAAGCGCGCGCCTTCGGCCTGGGCGGCATCCGTGTCGCCGACAAGGCCGTGGGCGGCCGCCTTCCAGCCGCCGAGATAGTAGAGGACGTCACCGGCATTCTCCGCCGCGGCGATCGCGCCGGCATAGTCGCCGAGAACGAAACGGACCCCCGCCTGATAGGCCCAATGCAGGCGGGAAATGCCAAGGCCGAGATCGAGCGCCATTTCGGCGGTCGCTGCGGCCTGGGCCGTGTCGCCGCAATAGGCATAGCCCAGCGCGGAGGACACCAGCGTCCAGGGATCGTTCGGGTTGAGGTCGCAGGCGAGCTGATAGCTGACCGGCGCCTTGTCGTAATTGCCGCTCATCGCATTGGCCCAGCCGAGGGAGAGGTGGGCGCGCGTGTCGAGCGGATCGAGCTGGACCGCCATCTTGGCGAATTTGAGGGCTTCCTGGTGCCGCTCCATGGTCCGGGCGATGCCGGGGAAGACCAGATGCCGGGAATTGAGGATCTGGACCAGGCTGGCATAAGCCGGGGCGAAGCTCGGCGCCTCCTCGATCAGCGACCGGAAGATCGATTCGGCCCGCGCCTCGTCGTCCGGCCGCCACTGGAAGCTCAGGGAATGGCCCCGCAGCCAGCGGTCGTGGTGGGCCAGCGACAGCTCCGGGCTGCCGGAGATCTGGGTCAGCCGCTCGGTCGACAGGTTGATGTCGAGCGCCCCGGCGATGCGGCGGATGATGCGCTGCTGCGCCGGCCGCCAGCCATGCTCGACGATGGTGAAGCGCTCGCTCCAGACGAAGCGGCCGCCGAAGGAATCCTTGAGCGTCAGGATGAAGCGGGTGCCGGATTCGTCCGGCAGGGCGGTGCCGTCGATGCGATAGGCGTTCGGCATCTGGGCCTGGGCCACCGCCTCGCTGCCGTCGATGATGCTCCAGTCGCGGAACCGGACCAGCGAGGCGATCAGCTCGTGCCGGAAGGCGCGGATCATGCCGCGCTGCTCCGGCGCGATGTCGGCGATGTCGAACTCGGTGACCACGATGGCCTGGCCCCGACCGGCCAGGGCCGGCAGGGAGGCGGGCACGGCGGGCTGAGGCGCCGGCACCGGCGCCGCGGCGGCCTGGGCGGCCTTCGGATCGCCGAACTCGCCCGCCTTGACCTTGAGGATCAGCTCCTGGGTCTCCGGCGAGGGTTCCATGCCGAACTCCTGGTCCAGCAGGTCCCACAGGTCGCGATAGGCGCGCAGCGCCCCGCCGAGGTCGCCCAGCCGGGCCGAGGCCTCGATCACCGCCCGGCAGCCGACCTCGTGGGTCGGGTCGAGATTGACGATGGCGGTGCCGATCCGCTTGGCCAGGCGCGGATCGGCTGACCCCGGCAGCCGGTCCTCCAGCTCGCGCAGGATGCGCTCCTGCAGGATCTGGCGCTGCACCAGCAGCCAGGCGCGGAAGGCCGGGTCGATATCGTCGAGCCCGGCCAGGAAGCTGTCCGGCAGGCGCTTCTCCGCCAGCAGCATCGCCGGCACTTCCCCGGCCTCGAGGTCCCGGAGGATAGCGAGGCAGTCGACATGGAGCTGCCCGAGATCGAGGCAGACGGTCAGCCGGTCGGCCGAGAAGACGGTGGGGCCATGCGTGGCCAAGGCGCGGCGCAGATCGGCGATCGTCTGCCGCAGCGAAGCCCGGGCCTTCTCCTCCTCGTATTCGCTCCACAGCAGGCCGGCGACCCGCTCCCGGCTTTCCCGGCCGTTCAGCGTCGTCGCCAGATAGGCCAGCAGCGCCTGCGACTTGCGGTTCGCGATCGGGATCGGCGTGCCGTCGGCCCGCAACGACACCTGCCCCAACGTCGTCAAGCTTACCCTGGCTCCGGTCACCGGCCCGATCGGCTGTATTTCCATCACCCGCCCACACGACCCGCGCCCGGCGCGGCTTCCTGTCCGAAAATGGCTCAATCCAGAAACATTCAGAAAAGATCGATACCACGTTCCCAGGGCGGATTGCGCCAGTTCTTTTCCATGGCGCGATACAGGCGTGGCGATACCGGACCGGCGGGAAACGGCTGCAGAGACGGCACCAGCGCCCGGGCGACGGCGATGCCGAATTCGGCGCGGCCGAGGTCGGCCGCATAGGCGCGATGGCCGGCCTGCGCCAGCCGGCCGACCAGGGTGTCGAGCATCTCTTGGTCGCTGCCCGTGAACGGCGGCAGCTCCCGGTCCGGCGCAGTCTCCAGGATCGGCAGCTCGTTCAGCCGGACGCCCGAGGCACGGTCGAGCTGGCGCTGATCGGCATCGTTCAGAGCACCTTCGCCGCGATGACGGCGCTTGGCCACGACGAGATGAAGGCCCAACTCCATCTGGCACAGTTCGATCAGGGCCGACCGCGCGGCGCGCCGAAGATCGACGCCGGCGGCGAATCCGGCGGCGAAACCATCGCCTGCGGTGGTGAAGGACAGCGCTGCGACGCAGGGCACGCCGAGATCGGTGGAGATGTCGAGCAGCATCGTCTCGCGGCCCGCCGCTGTCCCCCGCAACGTGGAGATGAGATCGAGCGCGCCGAGACACCGCAGCATCCCGGTGTCGAGCCGCCGCCCCGGCTGCCCGCCGCGCCACCACAGCGCCACCGCGTCGCGTTCGATCACCTCGAGCAGCGCCGCGGTCGTGGCGCGCGCGTGGCTCACGCCTGCGGAGCAGCCGGTGCCGAGGGCGATGCGCGCCGTCCCGGCCAGCCCGCGGAACACCAGCTCCGCCGGCAGCCAGACGGCCTCCCCGCCGTCGAGTCGACGTCCCGGCGTCCAGGACCGCTGCCGCAACGCCGCAGCGTCGGGCAGGCCGAGCCATGCGGCGAAGACCTGTTGCGCTTCCGCCTCGGGCAGCCCGCCCGCGTCCAGCGCCTTGCCCGGCGTCAGGTGATCCCCCGGCCGGATGAACTGCGACAGATACTCCACCCCCTCGCCGACGCAGGCGGCGAAGGCACGGCCATGGTCGAGCGCGGCGCCGGCGAGGCTGGCGATGGTATCCTCCCCTGCAATGAGGCCGAGGCGCCGCGGGTCGGCTTCGCCGCCGACGAAGACCAGCCCGGGCGCATCCGGCGCCGGCAGCCGGAACAGCGCGGACAGATGCGCCGCCGCGTCCAGCAGCGCGACCGCATTCGGGACGGTCTCGCGATGAGGCTCCAGCGCCTCTCCGGCCTCCGATGCGAAGCCGAGGCCCAGGAGCAGCTGCCGCGCCGGCGCTGCCATCTCCGCCTCTGGCGGCCGCCGTCCCGATAAAATGTCGGCGGCCGCCGAGAACAGCCGCGCATGCTTGTCGGTGTCCTGCACGACGGCGCCTAGAACAGGCTCAGCTGCCGCTCGGCCGGCCGCCTCGGCGCCGGGTCCGGGCGGCGATGGGCCAGCAGCTCGGCCTCGATCTCGCCGAGGAAGGGCGACGGCTCGAGCCGGACCGTGCCGCCGCGCCAGCGCCGCTCGCGCGCCCGGCACAGGAACAGCCGGTCCATCGCCCGGGTCATGCCGACATAGAACAGCCGCCGCTCCTCCGCCAGCGCCGCCGGGTCGGCCTCGCCGAAGCGCAGCGGCAGCACCCCGTCCTCGAGGCCGAGGATGAAGACCACCGGGAACTCCAGCCCCTTGGCGGCGTGCAAGGTCAGCAGCGAGACCCGGTCGGCGCGCGGGTCCCAGAAATCCGTCTCGGTGGCCAGCGCCACCGCGGCCAGGAAGCCGGCGCGGTCCTCTCCATCCTGCCGGGACGCGATCAGGGACAGGCGCTGCAGCGCCGCCGTCGCCGCGGCCGGGTCGGCGCCGTCGCGACGCAGCCGCTCCGCCGCGCGCTGCAGCTGCTGCGCCAGCGGCCCCTCCTCCGCCTCCTCCTCCAGGGCCGCCATCAGCGCCCGCACCGTCGGGTCGTCGGCCAGCGGCGCCAGCGAGCTGGTCTTGACCGGCATGCCGGCGCGGCCCAGCGCGTCTGCCACCGCCTCGGCCTGGCTCTCGGTGCGGTACAGCACGGCGATATCGGCGAAGGAGATCTGATCCCGCGCCGTGCCGTTCGACCGGCCGCTGTCGATCGAGAAGAAGCTGTGGCCGCCCAGCAGCGCCTCGATCTCCGCCACCACGAACTCGGCCTCGGCTTTGTCGCTGGCGGCGGCATGGGCGGAGATGCGGTCCTGCATCGCCCGCACGATCTCCGCCGCCGGCTCTTCCCTCCCATCCGCGCCGATGAAGCGCGAGGCGGCGGTGACGATGGTGCCGGTCGAGCGGTAGTTGCGGCGCAGCCGGATCACGGCGGCGCCGGGATGGTCGCGGTGGAACCGGTCGAAGCAGGAGGCGTCGGCGCCGCGGAAGCCGTAGATCGCCTGGTCCGGATCGCCGATGACGCAGAGATTGCCGCCGGACGGCACCAGCAGCGACAAGAGGCGCACCTGGCTGTCGTCGACATCCTGGAACTCGTCGACCGAGACGTGGCGGAACCGGTCGCGGTAGAGCGCGACGAGGCCGGGATCACCCTCCAGCGCCGCGATGGTCTTGCCGACCAGATCGTCGAAATCGATCCAGTTGCGCAGCGCCAGCGCCTCGTCGGTGCGGGTCAGAGCCTCGGCAAGATCGGGATCGGCCGTCACGCCGGTGCGCTTGGCGCGGGAGATGGCGCGCAGCAGCCGCTCCGCCTTGGTGCGTGACACCTCCAGCACCTCCTGCAGCAGGGCCGCGCGCTCCGCCTCCCCCGCCACCCGGAAGTCGCGGTGCAGCCCGGCGGCATCGCCGTGCTCGCGCAGGATGGCGAGGCCGAGCGAATGGAAGGTGTGGATCGGCATCCGCGCCGCGGCCCCGGGCAGCAGGGTCTCCAGCCGCTCGCGCATCTCCGCCGCCGCCCGGCGGGTGAAGGTGATGGCGAGGCAGGATTCGGGCGCCGCGCCGCCTGCGACCAGATGGGCGATGCGGTGGGTCAGCGTCCGGGTCTTGCCCGAGCCCGGCCCAGCGACGATCAGCAGCGGCCCCGCCACCGTCTCCGCCGCCGCCCGCTGGTCGGGATCGAGCCGGTCGAGGAGGCCGGGATCCGGCTTCACCTCGTCATTGCGAAGAGGCGAAGCCGACGAAGCAATCCAGGAGTCGGTGCCTGTGGCCTCTGGATTGCTTCGCTGCGCTCGCAATGACGGTTCTGGAGAAGCCGCCTTCGCCTCCGCCCGCCGTTGCGGCAGGTCGAACAGCAGGCCGCCGGCGGTGCGGCTCTTCAGCTCCTGCGGCTCGAACAGGCGGATCAAGCCGTATTCGCCGTCATAGCCGGCGTCGCGGATCACCTGCCCCTGCCGTAGCCGCGTCACCGCCTCGGCCAGCAGCTCGGATTCGGCGCGGGCGATGTCCTCGACCGGCACCTCGCCGAGGATGCCGAGCTCCGACCCCAGCGTGCCGACCAGGCGGTCGTAGCTGCGCTCCACCGCCTTGCTGGCCGGCCCACTCGACAGCAGTTCGGACAGGATCTCGGGCAGCGGCACCAGGCTGGCGATCTCGCCGGCCGTCGGCGGCGGCACCGCCTCGGCCTCGCTGCGGTCGGCCAGTGTCTCCACCCGGTGCAGCACGCCGACGGTGACCGGCTGGCCGCAGACCGGGCAGCGGCCGTCCAGCGCCAGCGTCTCGCGCGGAGCCAGCCGGACGCCGCATTTGCGGTGGCCGTCGGCGTGGTACTTGCCCTCCTCCGGGAAGAACTCGACCGTGCCGACATAGCCCTCGCCGGTCTCCAGGGCCCGGCGGATGGCGAAATAGTCCGGGTCGCAGTCGAAGGCCGTCGCCTCGCGCCCCAGCTTGCCCGGCGAGTGCGCGTCGGAGTTCGAGATCAGGCGGTAGCGGTCGAGGAAGGATATGCGCCAGTTCATCGCCGGGTCGGAGGACAGGCCGGTCTCGACCGCGAAGATGTGGTCGGAGAGGTCGCCGTAGCATTCGGCGATGGAATCGAAGCCCGACTGCGAGCCCAGCGCCGCGAACCAGGGCGTCCAGATATGGGCCGGCACCAGATAGGCGCCCGGGCCCGAGGCCAGCGTGATCTCCAGGAGGTCGCGGGAATCGAGGCCGAGGATCGGTCGCCCGTCCGAGGCGATGTTGCCGATCTGCGCCAGGCTGGCCTGCAGCCGGTCGATCGTGTCGAAATCCGGCCCGTAGATCAGGTGGTGGATCTTCCGGGTGCGGTCGCCCTTCTTGTAGATGGTCGAGATCTCGGTCGACAGCATGAAGCGCACCGGCGTCCGGCACGGCGCCGGCAGCGTCGCCATCACCGCGGCCTCGAGGTCCGGCCGCAGCCGGAACAGACCCGGCGTGTCCGGCACCAGCTTGTCCTTCAGCTCGGCCAGCCAGACCGGGTGCACGCAGTCGCCGGTGCCGACCACGCCGATGCCCTTGCGCGCCGCCCAATGCGCCAGGTGCTCCAGGTCCAGGTCCCGGCTGGTCGCCCGCGAATGCTTGGAATGGACGTGCAGATCGGCGTGAAAGCGCATGGCGGTCCCGTGTCCTGCGCGCCCGCGGATCGCCCCGGCGGGACTCGGGCGCCGATCCGAGAATGATAAGACGCTGGGCTGGAGGGGCAAACGCTGCGACGTTAGTCGACGGCCGCCGGCAGGAACCGGGCGAAGGGCTCCTCCACCGTCCGCCGCAGGATGTCGCGGTAGCGGGCGTGGCAGGGGTGATCGACCGAGATGCGGCCGAACTCCGCCGTGCCCGCCGCCGCCATCGGCACCAGCACGATCGGCGCCGCCACCGGCGTCAGCTGCGAACCGGGCCCGGCCTGAAGCGTGGTCAGGATGCCGCGCATCTCGCCGGTGATGGTCGGCCGGCCGAGGATCGCGATCCGGTATTGCCCGTGGGTGTTGGTCACCAGGTAGATGTGGCCGGATTGGTGCGGCACCGACACCGCGCCATTCTGGGTGAAGGCGGCGTCGACCCGCTCGGATTCCCGAAAGGCCAGGCACGAGCCCGCCTCGTCCCAATGGATCTCGGTGCGGTAGGCGTAGACCGCGCGGCGATCGCCGAAGGACGGCCGCAGCGTCAGATAGACGCCCTCGATCCAGGACACGGCCGGCCGGGCATAGGAGCCGAGCTCTGCTGGCGCCACCCCGGCCGGCGGGGCCGGCGCGGCTGCGGTCGGTGTTGCCGATCGCGGCTCCGGATGGCGGAGCCTGACGCCCAGCGCCTCCTCCAGCCGGATCAGGGTGGCCAGGGTGAAGGGCCGGCGCCCGGACAGCGCCTTTTCCAGTGTCGACAGGCTGATCTTCGCCTGGTCGGCCAGGAACTGGCGGGAGATGCGGCGGCGCGCCAGCTCCTCCCGCACCAGCCCGGCGACGGCGTGGCTCTGCTCCTCCGACAGCTCGTGCTCGGCTGGGTGCGTGCCCCCCACCAAAGCGCCCTCCTGCGCACAGATCCGCACCGATCCGCACAGGCCGGTGCGCAGCAAGACCTATCGCGGCCGCCGCCTGCCGAACAAGCCGGATCATCACCGTGGCCGGACAGAGCCCGCCGGACGAACAAAAAACAAGGCCGGACGGACGCCGGCCCGAGGTCTACGGAGGGTTCGATGACACGCATGATACGCGGGGCGCCGCTGCTTCTGCTCTCTCTGCTGCTGGCGGTGCTGGCGGTGCTGACGCTGGCCGTCGCCGGCCGCACGGCCCGGGCCGAGGCCGGCCCCGCGCTGGTGACGCCCGGCGAGATGCAGTCCGGCGCGCTGCTGTTCCGCGCCAATGAGAAGGGTCGCTATGTCGAGGCGCCGCGGCTCGGCACCGATGTCGACCTCTCGGTCAGCGGCCCGACGGCGCGCGCCCGTGTCACTCAGGTCTTCCAGAACCCGACCGACCGGTGGGTCGAGGCCGTCTATGTCTATCCGCTGCCGGAGGACGGCGCAGTCGACACCCTCAAAATGGTGGTCGGCGACCGCATCATCACCGGCGACATCGCCCCACGCGAGGAGGCGCGCCGCACCTACGAGGCGGCGAAGCAGGCCGGGCAGACGGCGGGGCTGGTGGAGCAGGAGCGGCCGAACCTGTTCACCACCTCGGTGGCCAATGTCGGCCCGGGCGAGACCGTGCTGATCCAGATCGAATACCAGGAGAGCGTGCGCCAGTCCGGCGACCGCTTCTCGCTGCGCGTGCCGCTGGTGGTGGCGCCGCGCTACAGCCCGGCGCCGGTGGCCCAGACGGTCGATTTCGCGCCGGGACAGACCGGCTGGGGCCGGACCGCCGACCCCGTGCCGGACCGCGACCGCATCTCCCCGCCGGTGCTGGATCCGCGCGAGGATGCCCCGGTCAACCCGGTGACGCTGACGGTGCGGCTGCAGGCCGGCTTCCCGATCGGCGAGGTGGTCAGCGCCAACCATGCCGTCGACATCGAGACGCAGGGGCCGGACAGCCGTGCGATCACGATGAAGGGCCCGGTCCCGGCCAACCGCGACTTCGAGCTGAGCTGGACCCCGGCGGCCGGCGCCGCGCCTTCGGTCGGGCTGTTCCGGGAGACGGTCGGCGGCGAGGACTACGTGCTGGCCTTCGTCACCCCGCCGGCCTTGCCGCAGACGGAGGACAGGCGGTCGCGCGACGTGGTCTTCGTGATCGACAATTCCGGCTCGATGGGCGGCGCCTCGATGGACCAGGCCAAGGCCAGCCTGCTCTATGCCCTCGGCCGCCTGTCCCCGGCTGACCGCTTCAACGTGGTGCGCTTCGACGACACGCTGGACGTGCTGTTCCCGGACGTGGTGCCGGCCGATGCCGAGCATCTCGGCGAGGCGAAGGCCTTCGTCTCCGCGCTGGAGGCATCGGGCGGCACCGAGATGGTGCCGGCGATGCGGGCGGCCCTCACCGACCGCGGTGACGATGGCCGCGCCCGCCTGCGCCAGGTGGTGTTCCTGACCGACGGCGCCATCGGCAACGAGCAGCAGCTGTTCGACACCATCGCCGGCATGCGCGGCCGGTCGCGGGTGTTCATGGTCGGCATCGGCTCCGCCCCCAACACCTATCTGATGAGCCGCGCCGCGGAGCTGGGCCGCGGCAGCTTCACCCAGATCGGCGCACCCGAGCAGGTGGAGGAGCGGATGCGCAGCCTGTTCGAGAAGCTGGAGAGCCCGGTCGTCACCAGCCTCTCGGCCGGCTTCTCGGCCGGCGGGGCGGATGCGACGCCGGAGACCCTGCCCGACCTGTATCGCGGCGAGCCGGTGGTGCTGGCGGCGAAGCTGGCCTCGCTGTCCGGCACGATCGAGATCAAGGGCATGATCGGCGACCGGCCCTGGATCGTCACCCTGCCGGTGGCGCAGGCAGCCGAAGGCCGGGGCCTTTCCAAGCTGTGGGCCCGGCGCCGGATCGCCGATGCCGAGGTGGCGCAGACGCTGGGCCGGATCACGCCGGAGCAGGCCGACCAGCGCATCCTATCGCTGGCGCTGCAGCACCATCTGGTGACGCGGCTGACCAGCCTGGTCGCGGTCGACAAGACACCGCGCCGGGTGGAGGGGGCGACGCTGACCCGCACCGACATCCCGCTCAACCTCCCCGCCGGCTGGGATTTCGACAAGGTCTTCGGCGCCAGGCCCAAGCCCGAGTTCCGCGAGGCCGGGCTGCTGCTGCCCGCGGCCGCCCGCGGCGAGGGCCCGGCGGCCGCGGACAAGCCGGCGCCGGTCGACGACGTGGTACTGCCGCAGACCGCGACCGATGCCGAGCTGCGGATCATGGCCGGCCTTCTGCTGCTGCTCGCCGGTCTCGGCCTGGCGCTGGCCCGCCGGACGGGGAGGGCCGCATGAGCCTGACCGTCCCCCTCCCCCACCGGCCGGTGGGGCAGCGGCGCCGGCCCCGACTGCGGATGGCCGCCGCCCTCCTCCTCGTTCTGGCCGGGCTGATGCTGGCCGGCCAGGGCCTGTGGATCCACGCCAAGGCGACGCTGGCGCAGGTTCTCCTGGACCGCGCCTTCGCCGAAACGCTGGCGGCCGGCCGGCCGGTGAAGCCCTGGCCCTGGGCCGACACCTGGCCGGTGGCGCGGATCGAGCTGCCGCGGCTCGGCGAAAGCGCCATCGTGCTGGCCGGCAGCAGCGGCCAGGCGCTGGCCTTCGGCCCCGGCCATGTCCAGGACACGCCGGAGGCCGGCGATCCCGGCACCGCCGTCTACGCCGCCCACCGCGACACCCATTTCCGGGTCCTGCGCGACGTCAAGCTGGGCGACGAGATCGCCGTCACCCGCCGCGACGGACGTCGCGTGAGCTTCCGCGTGACCGGCACGCGGGTCGCCGCCTGGGACGTCTCCGGCATCGACCCGCGGGCGCCCGGCCGCAACCTGGTGCTGGCCACCTGCTGGCCCTTCGACGCCACCACCCGCGGCCCCTACCGCTACCTGGTCGAAGCGGAGGAGATCCGCCCGGCGCAGACCGGCCCGGCGGGCGCGCTGGTCGCCGATGCGGCTACAGGCCCGCGACGGTAAGAGCATTGCCAAGGGCGGCGAAGGCGGCGGTGTTGTCGAAGATGCACCAGGCCAGGACGCCCGCCGCCCGGTGCTCCTCCAGCAGCCGCCGCATCCCGGCCAGCACGGCGTCGTCATAGTGGGAATAGTAGATCCGCGGCGAGCCGTGCAGCCGGTAATAGACCAGCCCTCCCCAGCCGCCCGGCTCCCCTGCCCCCGGCGCGCGGGCCGGATCGGCGGCGACGCGGGCCACCCGCAGCGCCGCCAGCAGGTCCTCCACCTCTCGCCCGAACCAACTCGCGTGGCGCGGCTCGCAGGCCACCGGCGCATCGATCCGGCGGCGCAGGTCGGCGAAGAACGCCTCCGCCGCCTCCGCCTCGAAGGCCAAGCTCGGCGGCAGTTGCACCAGCAGCACCCCGAGCTTCGGCCCGAGCCCTTCTACCTCCGACGCAAACCGGTCGATCAGGTCGCCGCAATCCTTCAGGCGTCGCTCATGGGTGACGCTCCGCGGCAGCTTCACCGCGAAGCGGAAACCCGCCGGCACCCAGGCGGCCCATCGCTCATAAGTCTCGCGGCGATGCGGGCGGTAGAAGGAGGTGTTGATCTCGGCCGCGTTCAGCCGCTGCGCATAGCGCTCGAGTTGCGAGCCTTCGGCCGGGAACCGGTCGGCATGGCGCGACGGCACGCTCCAGCCGGCGGTGCCGATATAGGTCGGGACGTCGGTCATCCTGCAGACAACACCCCGGCGGGGATTTCCGTCGACGTGATGCAATCAGCCTTCATAACCGATGACACATGTCCCTCACCGTCATGGCGAGCCCCGAAGGGGCGTGGCCATCCAGCATGGTTGGGTTCGTTCTGGCTGCATGACTGGATGGCCACGCTTCGCTCGCCATGACGAGGAAGGGGCCGGAGAGTCGACCTCAATGAGGACTGGTGTAAGGTGCGGCCAGCGAGGAGGGCCGGTTTGGCGACGGAGCAGCTGGAGATCACGACGGATCGGCGCGCCGCGCCCGCCCGGCGCCGCACCATCCCGCTGTCCGGCACGCTGGCCGCGGTGATGGCCGGGCTGGTGGCGCTGACCGCGATCGACGTGCTGGCCGTGTTCTGGTTCATGACCGCCGGCACCACGCGCGACCTGCTGGCCAAGGCGGCGCAACTCGGGCTCGATTCGGTCCAGGCGCGGATCACCGACCGCTTCACCCCGGTCGAGGATCAGCTCGCCTTCCTGTCGCGGGAGATCGCGGCCGGGCGCGCCGACCCAGCGGACGGCGCGGGGCTGGACCGGCTGATGACCGGCGCCCTGGCCGGGACGCCGCAGGTCCGGGTCCTGTCCCTGACCACCCCGGACGGCGCGATCCGCGGCGTCACCCAGGGCCCGCACGGCGTCTTCGCCTTCACCGACGCGATCCACACCGACAATGAGCGGCGTGAGATCGAGGAGGCGCGCGGCCGCGACGACGCTGCCTGGGGCCCGATCTATTTCGTGCCGGCGGAGCCGATGCGCACCTCGGTCGCCAATCTGCGCCGGCCGGTCCATGCCGACAGCCGCTTCGTCGGGGTGCTCAGCGCCACGATCACGGTCGACGCCCTGTCGGACCACCTGCGGACGCAGGCCAACCCCGGCACCACGCCCTTCATCCTCTATGGCCGCGACCGGGTGCTGGCCCATCCCAACATGGCGACGGAGCGGCCGGCCCTGTCGCGCGAGCATCCCCTGCCCCTGCTGGGCGAGGTCGGCGACCCGTTCCTGGCGGCGCTGTGGACCGAGGGCCGGCCCGAGACGGTCGGCGAGGCCGATCTGGAGGCCCGCGTGGTGCGCCTCGGCGATGACGGCCGCGTCATCCTGACCCGCACCGTCACCGGCTATGCCCCGGCACCGCTGATCGTCGGCGTCGAGGTCCCGGTCGACGTCCTCGACAAGCCCGGCTCGGACCTGCTGCGCGCCGGGCTGGCCGGGCTCGCGGTGCTGTTGATCGCCATCCTCGTCGCGATCGCGGTCAGCCGCGCCATCGCCCGCCCGGTCGGCGCCATGGCACGGCAGGTGCGCGCCGTCGGCTCGCTCGATTTCTCCGCCCTGCGCCCCCTGCCCGGCAGCCTGTTCTCGGAGCTGGACGACCAGGCCCGCGCCTACAACACCATGCTGACCGGGCTGCGCTGGCTCGAGACCTATGTGCCGAAGGCGCTGGTGCGGCGCCTGCTGCGCAGCGGCGGCGCGGTGCCGTCGGCGGAGCGGATGGTGACGGTGATGTTCACCGACATCGTCGACTTCACCGCGACGGCGGAGCGGATGCCGGCGGCCGAGGTCGCGGCCATGCTGAACGCCCATTTCGACCTGCTGGGCCGTTGCGTCGAGGCCGAGGGCGGCACCATCGACAAGTTCATCGGCGACTGCGTCATGGCCTTCTGGGGCGCGCCGGACGACCAGCCGGACCATGCCGACCGGGCCCTGCGCGCCGCCCGCGCCATCGCCGCCGCGGTGGCGGCGGACAATGCCGCCCGGCGCAGCCGCGGCCTGGCCCCGCTGCGCCTGCGCATAGGCCTGCACAGCGGCCCGGTGGTGGCCGGCAATATCGGCATGAGCGGCCGGTCGGGCTACACCATCGTCGGCGACGCGGTGAATCTCGGCAACCGGCTGGAGCAGCTGGGCAAGGCCGTGGCGCCAGCGGATGAGATCGTGGTGCTGGTCAGCGGCGAGACCGTCGACCTGCTGGCCGGCGACCGCTCCGGCCTGCGCGGCCTCGGCGCCCAGGCTGTTCCGGGACGCCGGACCGCGATCGAGATCTTCCGGCTGGAGACCCCGGCCGGTCGCTCCTGAGGCCCATGATGCTCGACCACGTCTCGATCACCGTCTCCGACCTCGCCGCAGCCGAGCGCTTCTACGACGCGGTGCTGGCGGCGCTCGGCGTGGCCAAGGTCGGCACGGACCGGACCTGGATCGGCTATGGCGAGCGCTGCGACGCCGCGCATCCGGAGCGCAGCTACCTGTCGATCCGGCTCGGGCCCCGGCCGGAAGACGCGCCGCGCCGCCACTGGTGCTTCAAGGCGGAGAGTCGGGCGGCGGTAGACGCCTTCTGGCGCGCCGGCCTGGCCCATGGCGGCCGCGACAACGGCGCCCCGGGCCTGCGGCCGGACTACCACCCCAGCTACTACGCCGCCTTCCTCCTCGACCCCGACGGCAACCGGATCGAGGCGGTGTGCCATCGGCCTGAGTAACAGGAAGGTACAAGAGGAATACTCACGGACCTCCCACCGTCATTGCGAGGAGGCGAAGCCGACGAAGCAATCCAGGCGGGGTGCCGCTGGATCGCTTCGCTACGCTCGCGATGACGCCTGCGGAGCCGGGTCGAGGGATCGGTCGTCAGCAGTCCGTCGAGATCGATAGCGGCCCTCAATCGCTCGAATCCCGCCTTACAGCCCCACCGCCCCCGGCGGGGCCAGGGACAGGCGGCGGGCGGCGGCGATCAGGGTGTCGAGCAGGTCGCGCTGCCGCTCCTCCGGCGTGTCGAGCGGGGTGACCAGACACAGGGTCGCCACCGCCCGCGCGTCATGGTCCACCACCGGCGCCGCCAGGCAGCAGGTGAAGCGGTCGACCAGCTCCTTGGTCACGGCATAGCCGCGTGCCCGCGCCGCCTCGGTCTCGGCGACGAAATCCGCCGGCTCGATCCGTGCCCCTGACGGCAACGTGAAATCCTCGGCCGGGATGAACTCCGCGATCTCGGCCGCGCTCATATGCGCCACCAGCAGACGGCCGGAGGCGGTCCAGGGGATCGGCAGCCGGATCCCGACCTCGGAGGTGATGCGGAAGGTGCGCCGCCCGGGCTCGTTCAGCATCACCACGTATTTGGCGCCGTCCAGCATGCAGAACTGCGCCGTCTCGCCGGTCTCGGTCGCCAGCCCCAGCACTTCGCGCCGGGCCCGGCTCAACAGGTCGACCCCGGCGACATAGCTCTGGGCGTAGTAGTGGACGGCGCGGCCGAAGAACACCGCACCGCCCTCCCCCGCCGGCTCCAGGATCCGCGCCGCGGTCAGCCGGCCGACGATCTCGTAGAGGGTCGAGCGCGGCGCGCCGATCGCCTTGGCCAGCTCGCCCATCCGCATCGGCGCCCGGCGCGCCTGCAGATGCTCCAGGATCGCCACCGCGCGGTCGATGCCCCGCTCCCGCCCGGTCTCCTTCGCCATGCTTTCCCCGTCACCGCGCTCGGTTGCGCTCGCCCGGAGACGAGCTTATCGTACCAGTTGTCCAACATACAAGATGATTGTCTGATATACCGGACAACAAACAGGAGGCTGAGATGCAACCCATCGCCCGGACCCTGCTGTCCGCCCCCGTTCTGACGAGTGTCTGCGCCGCCGCCTTGCTGCTGGGAACCGCCGGCGGCGCTCTGGCCGCGGACAAGCTTCAGGAGGTGCTGAGCCGCGGCAAGCTGATCGTCGGCACCGGCAGCACCAACCCGCCCTGGCACTTCAAGACCGAGCAGGGCGACCTGGCCGGCTTCGACATCGACATCGCCCGGATCATCGCCAAGGGGCTGTTCAATGACCCGAGCAAGGTCGAGTTCGTGGTCCAGTCCTCCGACGCCCGAATCCCGAACCTGACCACCGACAAGGTCGACATCACCTGCCAGTTCATCACCGTCACCGCCGCCCGGGCGCAGCAGGTGAACTTCACCATCCCCTATTACCGCGAGGGCGTCGGCCTGCTGCTGCTGAAGGACGGCCGCTACAAGAGCCATGACGAGCTGAAGGCGGCCGGCAGCGGCGTCACCGTCTCGGTGCTGCAGAACGTCTATGCCGAGGCCATGGTGCACGCGGCGCTGCCCGAGGCCACGGTCGACCAGTACGAGAGCACCGACCTGATGTACGAGGCGCTGAACTCCGGCCGCGCCGACGCCGCCGCCACCGACATGTCGTCGCTGCGCTGGTTCATGAAGCAGAACCCGGACCGCTATCTCGACGCCGGCTATGGCTGGAACCCGCAGACCTATGCCTGCGCCGTGAAGAAGGGCGACCAGGACTGGCTGAACTTCGTCGACACCGCGCTGCACGAGGCGCTGACCGGAGTCGAGTTCGAGACCTACGCCGCCTCCTTCGAGCAATGGTTCGGCCAGCGCCCGGCGGCCCCGGCCATCGGCTTCCCGACCGAGATGCGGTGAGCAATCCCCGATCTCTTCCTCGTCATTCCCGCGAAAGCGGGAATCTCGTCCCGCTCTTTTGGTGAAGAGATCCCCGCTTCCGCGGGGATGACGGGGCTGGGGAGCGGATCGGCGGAGGACAAGGGGTGACCTACCAGTTCAATTTCGGCGTGGTCTGGGCCAGCCGCGACCTGCTGCTGAGCGGCCTGGCGCTCGGGCTCGGCCTGGCGGTGCTGTCGATCCTGATCGGCTGCGTCATCGGCCTGGTCGGCGCCTTCGCCGCCACCTCGCGCAGCCGGGTCGCGCGCGGCCTCGCCTCCGGCTACGTCACCTTCTTCCGCAACCTGCCGATCCTGGTGATCCTGCTGTTCGTGTTCTTCGCCCTGCCGCGGGCCGGAATCCGCCTCGACAAGATCGACAGCTTCGTGGCCTCGCTGTCGGTCTATGCCGGCGCCTACCTCGTCGAGGTGTTCCGCGCCGGCATCCTCTCAGTGCCGAAAGGCGTGCACGAGGCCGGCACGGCGCTCGGCCTCCGGCCGATGCAGATCCGCCGCCTCCTGGTGGCCCCGTTGATGCTGCGGAACATCCTGCCGGCGCTGGGCAGCAACTTCATCTCGCTGTTCAAGGACACCTCCCTGGCCGCCGCCATCGCGGTGCCGGAGCTGACCTTCTACGCCCGCAAGATCAACACCGAGAGCTTCCGCGTAATCGAAACCTGGATGGTGACCAGCCTGCTCTATGTCTGCGCCTGCACCATGATCGCCTTCCTGCTGCGCCGGCTCGAGGCGCGGCTGCGGCTGCCTTGAGGCCCTGGCGATGGACGCTTTCCTGCAGCAGATCTGGGTGGCGCGCTGGGCCCTGCTCGACGGGGCCTGGCTGACGGTGCAGATCTCGGTGCTGTCGATCGCCGCCGGCACCGTCTTCGGCGTGCTGGTCGGCCTCGCCCTGACCTACGGCACCGCCCCGATCCGCTGGCCGGCCCGGCTGTTCGTCGACTTCGTCCGCGGCACCCCGGTGCTGGTCCTGGTGCTGGCCGCCTTCTATATCCTCTCCGTCGTCGGCATCCAGCTGACCGCGGTGCAGGCCGGCATCTTCGCGCTGGCCGTGTTCTGCAGCTCGCATGTCGGCGAGATCGTGCGCGGCGCGCTGCAGGCGATCCCGCGCGGCCAGATCGAGGCGGCGAAGTCGCTCGGCCTGCATTTCCGCCAGACGATCATCCTGGTCCTGATCCCGCAGGCGCTGCGCCAGATCCTGCCGAGTTGGGTCAACACCGGGACCGAGATGGTCAAGGCCTCGACCCTCCTGTCGGTGATCGGCGTCACCGAGCTGCTGCTGGCGACCAAGGAGGTGATCAGCCGCAACTATATGAGTCTGCAGTTCTATCTGCTGGCCGCGGCGATCTATTTCCTGGTCAATTTCGCGATCGAGCGCCTCGGCAAGGCCCTGGGTCGCCGCGCCGCGCTGAAGTAAGGGCGTGGAGGCAGCCTCACCCTCAAGTTCTTCGGCATTCCACCCACAATTGCCTCAAATAAATAATACATGAATATGCACACGATACCCGAGTCTCGAATCCATATCATTTGCTTAAATTCCGACATTCCAAACAGAAAGTCTGAGAATTAGAATCTTTCTTCTTGTCGCCAGGAAAGAGTCTATATAGGTTTCGCTCCAGCCCGAAACCGGTCAGCGCCTGACGAAACCTTCCTGGCCATATCGCCAAAGGATCCCGGCGCCAGCTTTCGTGGCCTTCGGCGGCCGCTGCCTTTGGCAGGGCCGCGCCCCGGCCGGGCCCCGTGGTGCCTTTGGCCCCGCCCGCGGCGGGCGTTGTTTTTGGAACATCGCTTTTGACTGGAAGGGGGAAACGGACATGACAGCGACCAACAGCAACACCGACGACACCGACATCCTGACCGGCACGCCGGGCGACGACACCATCGACGCCGGCGGCGGCCGCGACGTGGTGAGCGGTGGCGCCGGCGACGACGTCATCAATGGCGGCGGCGGCCCCGATGTGATCACCGGCGGCTCCGGCAACGACATCATTGATGGCGAGGAGGCCTTCGACATCATCGATGGCGGCGCCGACGATGATTGGGTCCGCGGCGGCACCGGCAACGATGTCATCACCGGCGGCGACGGCCGCGACATGATCGCCGGAGGCAACGGCGCCGACATTCTGGATGGCAGCACCGGCAATGACCTGCTGCGTGGTGGCGCCGGCGCCGACATCCTGAGCGGCGGCGACGGCATCGACATCGCCAGCTACGCCGAGAACGCGGTCGCGGTCTCGATCAACCTGGCGACGGACGAGTACCATGGCGGCAATGCCGAGGGCGACGTCATCGGCGACGACATCGAGGCGATCCACGGCAGCCGGTTCGGCGACACGCTGACCGGCGACGATCGCGGCAACATCCTGCGCGGCCTGACCGGCGATGACGTGCTGACTGGCGGCGGCGGCGACGACCGGCTGGTCGGCGGCGATGGCGAGGACCGGCTCGAGGGCGGCGCGGGCGCCGACACGCTGATCGGCCGCTCCGGCGCCGACAGCTTCGTCTATGCCGCCGCGGGCGACACCGGCACCGGCTTCGACACCCGCGACGTCATCGCCGACTTCTCCTCGGCCGACGGAGACAAGATCGATCTTGGCGGCATCGACGCCGACGGCGACGCCGGCAACGGCGACACCGCCTTCACCTTCATCGACGGCGCCGCCTTCTCCGGCCAGGCCGGCGAGCTGCGCTTCGTCAATGACGGCGTGGTCTCCGTGGTCAGCGCCGATATCGACGGCGACCGCCAAGCCGACCTGTCGATCGCGCTGATCGGCAGCGGTCTGGCCCTGACCGCCGGGGACTTCGTGCTCTGACGGGCGGGCCGGCGGCGAGGCGAAACGGAACAAAGCGCGGCGATACGGGTTTCCTGGCGTTCGATCGTTCCGTCCTCGTGAGCACCAGATGACCCGTCGCCTCCTGCCGATCGCCCTCGCCGCCGCCCTGCTCGCCGCCGGCTGCACCAACATGAGTCGCGAGGCCCAGGGCACGCTCAGCGGCGCCGGCATCGGTGCGGCCGGCGGCGTCGCCCTGACCGCCCTCACCGGCGGCAGCCTGCTGGCGGGCGGGGTGGTCGGCGCTGCGGCCGGCGGCGTGGCCGGCAATCTGAAGAGCAAGGGCTACTGGTAGTCCGGCCCGGCGGGGCGACGGCCGCCCGCCAGTATCCTCCCCCGGCCATCCATCTTCCATTTGCCTATCCGCCGCAAAGGCGGAAGGATAGTTCCATCATTTCACAGGGGAGAGAATAATGGCCGGAGTATCCATTAAACCCCTTCTTGTCGGAGCCGCGCTGATCGCCGCTGCGGCGGCGGTGCCGGCCCGGGCCGGGGACGTGCCGCTGGTCACCGGCGATCACTGGATCAAGGCCTCCGAAGCCGAGAAGAAGGCCTTCCTGGTCGGCGCCGCCAACATCATCTCGGTCGAGTACGAGCTGCGCCGCGACGACCGCCGCCGCGCCCAGCCGGGCGTGGTCGACGACCTGATCATTGGACTGCAACCGATGTCGCTGGCCGACATCTCCAAGGCGATCGACGACTACTACGCCGCGCATCCGGACCAGGTCTCGCGGGCGGTGGTCGAGGTCATCGTCACCGACGTCGCCAAGCTCGAACCTCAGCGGAAATAGGGAGGGTGCGATGATGAAGCGAATTCTCCTGCCCGTGCTGCTATGCGGCACCCTCGCCGCAGCCGCCTGCACCAACATGAGCCGCGAGCAGCAGGCGACGCTGAGCGGCGGCGCGATCGGCGCCGCCGGCGGTGCCGCGATCAGTGCGCTTGCGGGCGGCAATGCCGGGCTCGGCGCCTTGATCGGCGGCGCGGCCGGCGCCGTTGCCGGCAACCTGAAGGGCAAGGGCTACTGGTGATGCCCCGGCGCGGTCCGCCGCGCCGGCGGATCGCGCCGGTTTCCCTGCAGCAAGAGAAACCCGATTCTGGGAAGTCATTCTTGACGCGGCGCCTGCCATCCGCGATAGAGAAAGCATGTCCGTGATCGCAACCCGCATCGTCGTCAGACGCAGCCGCATCGCCGTCGGCGGGACGCCCGGACTCTGTGTGCGCTGATCATCGATCAGCGCCCGCACGCGTGCAGCCCCGCCGGAAACGGACGGGGCTTTTTCATGACCATCGCGCACCCCGTCCGACCGTTTGCAGATCGTTCAGATGGAGTTCGCGGATGACCCAGAACATCTATGACAATGCGGCCTTCTTCGCCGAATACAGCCGGCTGCGCCGGTCGATCGAAGGCCTGGACGGCGCCCCGGAATGGCCCGCCCTGCGCGCCCTGGTGCCGGATCTGCGCGACCGCCGCGTGGTCGATCTCGGCTGCGGCTTCGGCTGGTTCTGCCGCTGGGCGCGGCAGGCGGGCGCGGCCGAGGTGCTGGGCCTCGACGTCTCGGAGAACATGCTGGCGCGCGCCCGGGCCACCGACCCGGACGAGGCTGTGACTTATCGCCGGCAGGATCTGGAGCGGCTGGAGCTGCCACCCGGGTCCTTCGATCTCGCCTACAGCTCGCTGGCGCTGCACTACCTGGAGAACCTGGACGGGCTGCTGGCGCAGGTCCACCGGGCGCTGGTGCCGGGCGGCCGGCTGGTGGCGTCGGTCGAGCACCCGATCTACTCCGCCCCGTCCGACCCGAAATGGGTGCGGGACCCGGCTGGGCGCGACGTCTGGCCGGTCGACCGCTATCTCGACGAAGGGCCGCGGGTCACCGACTGGCTGGCCAAGGGCGTGGTCAAGCGGCACCGCACCATCGGCAGCTATGTCGGCCTGCTGCTGCGCGCCGGCTTCGCCCTGTCGCATCTCGAGGAATGGGGCCCGACCACGGAGCAGATCGCCGAGCACCCGGAATATGCCATCGAGCGGGAGCGCCCGGCCTTCCTGCTCTTCGCCGCCGATCGCTGAGGTCGCTTCGCTGGCGGCGGCGCTGTCCGACGGCACGCCGCTGGCCATGGCCGTGACCATGGCGCTGGTCGCCCCGGCCGCACTCCTGGCCGAGCGCATCGCCGTCCTCGGCCGCCGGCCACAGCCGGCATAAGGATCCCCGCTTGACCGAATGTTCCTTCTATGTTCTCATCCGAAGATCAGAACATAAAGGGAACATCATGTGCGACTGGACCTTCATCCGCGAGACCGTGACCCTCACCCTCCTGTTCGGGATCTGCTACGGCCTGGCCGTGTTCGGCTACGCCTGGGGCTTGTGAGCTCCCTGCCCTACCCGATCGCCGTCTGCTCCGGCGGCAGGGGCCGGGACTTGCCGTCGGCGTCGATCGCGACATAGGTGAAGGTGCCGTCGGTGACCTTGACCACGCTGTGGTCGGTGCGCCGCTGTACGAAGGTCTCGATCCGCACCTTCATCGAGCTGCGCCCGGTCGACACCAGCTCGGCATAGCAGGAGACGGTGTCGCCGATCCTGACCGGGGCCAGGAAGCTCATCGCCTCCACCGCCACCGTCGCGGTGCGGCCCCGCGCCCGCTCATGCGCCACCACCGCGCCGGCCAGGTCCATCTGCGACAGCAGCCAGCCGCCGAAGATGTCGCCGTTCGGATTGGCGTCCTTCGGCATGGCGATGGTGCGGAGGGCCGGCATCCCGGGCGGCAGCAGGAGGGTGGTCACGGAGGCAATCCTAGATTTGGTTACGCTGAAGGCCGGAAGTGTCTATATGATGGAGGCAGCCCGCAAATCCACGAGACGACCCCGATTCCGGATCATGGCAGATCTGTTCGAGCCCGGCAGCAACTCCAACGGCCGCTACACCGCCAGCGACATCGAGGTTCTGGAGGGGCTGGAGCCGGTACGCCGCCGGCCCGGCATGTATATCGGCGGCACCGACGACCGCGCCCTGCACCATCTGGTGGCCGAGGTGCTGGACAACGCCATGGACGAGGCGGTGGCCGGCCATGCCAACACGATCGACCTGTCGCTCGACGCCGACGGCTTCGTCACCGTCCGCGACAACGGCCGCGGCATCCCGGTCGACGAGCACCCGAAGTACCCCGGCAAGTCGGCGCTGGAGGTGATCCTCACTACGCTGCATTCCGGCGGCAAGTTCTCGAACAAGGTCTACGCCACCTCGGGCGGCCTGCACGGCGTCGGCCTGTCGGTTGTCAACGCCCTGTCGGACGAGCTGCGGATCGAGGTCGCGCGGGATCGTCAGCTCTATCTCCAGCGCTATTCCCGCGGCCTGCCACAGGGCTCGCTGGAGCGCGGCGGCGCGGTCCAGAACCGGCGCGGCACCACCATCAGCTTCCACCCGGATCCGGAGATCTTCGGTGCCGATGCCCGGCTGCAGCCCGGCCGGCTGTACCGGATGGCGCGGTCCAAGGCTTATCTGTTCCGCGGCGTCGAGATTCGCTGGCGCTGCGACCCGGCGCTGGTGGCTGGCGACGACCGCACGCCGCACGAGGCGGTGCTGCATTTCCCGGGCGGCCTCTCCGACTATCTGAAGGCGGCGCTGAACGACCGGCCGATGCGCACGCCGACCGCCTTCGCCGGCACCGCCACCTTCCCGGATGGCGGCGGCCAGCTGGAATGGGCGGTGGCATGGCCCGAGGACGATGACGACGGCTTCGTCCACACCTACTGCAACACCATCCCGACGCCGCAAGGCGGCACGCATGAGCAGGGCCTGCGCAGCGGCCTGTTGCGCAGCCTGCGCGGCTTCGCCGAGCTGGCCAACCACAAGCGCGCCGGCCAGATCGTCGCCGACGACGTGATGACCGGCGTCGCCGTGCTGCTGTCGATCTTCATCCCGAACCCGCAGTTCCAGAGCCAGACCAAGGACCGGCTGTCGTCGCCCGAGGCGGCCAAGCTGGTCGAGGGCGCGATCAAGGACCATTTCGACCACTGGCTGTCGGCCGACCCGAAATCGGCGGAAGGGCTGCTGGAATTCCTGGCCGACCGGGCGGAGGAGCGGCTGCGCCGCAAGCAGGCCAAGGAGAACGGGCGCAAGACCCCGACCTCTCGCGTCCGCCTGCCCGGCAAGCTGGCCGATTGCAGCCGCAACGCGCCCGAAGGCACCGAGGTCTTCCTGGTCGAGGGCGACAGCGCCGGCGGCTCGGCCAAGGCGGCGCGCAACCGCGAGACCCAGGCGATCCTGCCGCTGCGCGGCAAGATCCTGAACGTCGCCAGCGCCTCGGCCGACAAGCTGGCCGGCAACCAGGAGATCGCCGACTTGATCCTGGCGCTGGGCTGCGGCACCCGCAGCCAGTATTCCAGCGACAAGCTGCGCTACGAGCGGGTCATCATCATGACCGACGCCGATGTCGACGGCGCCCATATTGCGTCGCTGCTGATGACCTTCTTCTACAAGGAGATGCGCGGCCTGATCGCCGACGGCCGGCTGTATCTGGCGCAGCCGCCGCTGTACCGGGTGCAGGCCGGCACCACCACGGTCTATTGCCGCGACGATGCCCACAAGGACCAGGTGCTGGCCACCCAGTTCGCCGGCAAGAAGGTCGAGATCAGCCGCTTCAAGGGCCTCGGCGAGATGATGCCGGCGCAGCTGCGCGACACCACCATGGACCCGGCCAAGCGGTCGCTGCTGCGGGTCGAGCTGGCGGACGATCCGGAGGATGAGATCGACGGCCGCCGCACCGCCGACCTGGTCGAGCAGCTGATGGGCCGCAAGCCGGAGCTGCGGCTGCGCTTCATCCAGCAGAACGCCGACAAGGCGACCGAGCTCGACATCTGAAGCTGGGGCGTGTGGCCGGGACGCGCGGCCGCAGGCTGTGACCCTGGGCACAAGCCGGACCGAACAGTCGGCGTAGAACACTGGTGCCCGCCGATTGGCGGGCGTCCCGCTGTGTGCGTATCATTAAGACCGGCTGCATCGAGAACGGACATGATCCAGCACCTCCGCCGCCTCCTGCCCCTTGCCGCCCTGGCCCTGGCGCTGGCCGCCTGTTCCGGGCCGCGGATCGTGCGCAGCGATCTCGGCATGATGTATTCGACCGGCGAGCTGTTCGCCGCCGCCGACGGCCGCGACCTGCGCACCGTGGTCCAGGGCAATCCCTTCGGCACGCCAGGCTTCGACCAGCGGGTGACCGAGATCATGACCGGCACCTATGTCGGGCCGCGCACCCGCTTCACCACCACTCCGGGGCCGACGGAGAACCGCAACTACTTCGTCTCGGTGGTGTTCAACGCCCAGCCCGAGGTCAACCCGTTCAATCTGTGCGACCGCAAGACCTGGACCACGGCGCCGGCCAAGCGGCCGATCGTGGTGCGCGCCGCCTTCTGCATCCTCGGCCGCGAGCAGTCGGCGGTGGCGGGCTATCTCGACCAGGCGACCGGGCCGGACGACCCGCAATTCGTCTCCCTGGTCCGCCACCTCACCATCCAGCTCTTCCCCTACGTCGCGCCGGTGCCCTTCGGCCGGCCGGATTTCCCCTAATCCGTCAACCGCCCGAGCCAGGCGGCCAGTGCGGCGTTGACCGCCTCCGGCTGCTCCATGGTCGAGAGATGGCCGCTGTCCTCGACCACGACCAGCTCGGCACCGGGGATCAGCCCGGCCATCTCCTCGGATACCGGCAGCGGCGTCAGCGCGTCCTGCCGGCCGCAGACCACCAGCGTCGGGCAGCCGATGCGCGGCAGGTCCGGCCGGCTGTCCGGCCGCCCCAGGATCGCGGTCTGCTGCCGCAGGAAGGCGTCACGGCCGATCCGCGCCGCCATCGCCATCACCCGCCCGGTCAGGACCGGATCCTCGAGCCGCGAGGGGTGCAGCAGCATCGGCAGCAGCCGCGGCGTCACACCCTTGAACTGCCCGGTCCGGGCCAGCGAGATCAGGCCGCGCCGGCGACGGCTCTGCTCTTCGCTGTCCGGTCGGGCCGAGGTGTCGATCAGGGCCAGGCCGGCCACCCGCTCCGGCGCCCGGCGCATGATCTCGAGCGCGACATAGCCGCCCATCGACAGCGCCGCCAGGGCGAAGCGCGGCGGCGCCGCGTCCAGGGCCGCCGCGGCCAGCCCCGCCACCGTGTCGGCGCCGGTCAGGCTGGCCACCGCCACCGGCCGCCCGGCCGACAGGACATTGAGCTGCTCCGCCCACAGATCGGCGTCGCACAAGAGGCCGGGCAGGAACAGGACCGGCAGGCTCATCGCAGGAAGGCGCTGACGGTGCGGAACTCCTCGGTCGCCGCTTCGCCCAGCCATTCGAAGCAGACCATCTCGGCGGTCACCACCTCGATCCCACCCTGCACCAGCCGCAGCTCCGCCACCGCAGTGCTGCGCGGTGCGCGCGCCGTGGTGGCGTCGATCGCGACCACCGGCCGGAACCCGGCGTCGTGCAGGTCGAAGGCGGTCTGCAGCACGCAGACATGGCTCTCCAGGCCGCAGATCACGACGGTGCGGCGGCCGATGCCTTCGAGATGGTCCAGCAGCGCCGGTTCGCCGACGGCGGAGAAGCGGGTCTTCGGCACCACCGGCGCGTCCGGCGCCAGCGCCGTCAGCTCTGGCAGGGTCGGGCCCAGCCCTTTCGGATATTGTTCGGCGAACAGCACCGGCACGTCGAGCGCCACGGCGCTGCGGATCAGCGTCTCGATCCCCTTCCGCGCCACCGCGAAGTCGTGCATCGCGGGCACCAGCTTCTCCTGCGCATCGACCACCAGGAGGATGCCGTCGTTCCGGTCGAGCAGCATTCGTCACCTCGTTCCATTCGTCCCCGCGGCCGCGCGAATCGCGTCGGCCAGCCTCAAGCTAGGGCGAGCCATGCCCGGATGTCTCGATAGTTTCAATTGACTTGACGCGGGTTTTCCCCATTTAAAGGGCCTGCGGCGGGCCGCGCGGCCGCCCCCATTAGTAAAGATTCCTGTACGATGCTCTTTTCGGATCTTGGGCTGAAGCCCGAAATCCTGCGCGCCGTGGACGATGTCGGCTACACCACGCCGACCCCGATCCAGGCCCAGGCCATACCCTATGTGTTGATGGGACGCGACGTCCTCGGCATTGCGCAGACCGGCACCGGCAAGACCGCTGGTTTCACCCTGCCGATGATCGAGATCCTCGCCTCCGGCCGGGCCCGGGCGCGCATGCCGCGGTCGCTGATCCTGGAGCCGACGCGCGAGCTGGCGGCCCAGGTGGCCGAGAATTTCGAGCTGTACGGCAAGTATGAGAAGCTGTCCTACGCCCTCCTGATCGGTGGCGAGAGCTTCGAGGACCAGATCAAAAAGCTGGACCGCGGCGTGGACGTGCTGATCGCCACGCCCGGCCGCATGCTCGACCTGTTCGAGCGCGGCAAGGTCCTGCTGGCCGACGTCAAGATCCTGGTGATCGACGAGGCCGACCGCATGCTCGACATGGGCTTCATTCCGGATATCGAGCGCATCGTCGGCCTGCTGCCGCCGCTGCGGCAGACCCTGTTCTTCTCCGCCACCATGCCGCCGGAGATCCGGCGCCTGTCGGAGGCCTTCCTCAGCAATCCGAAGCAGGTCTCGGTGGCCCCGCCCGCGACCACAGCCGAGACGGTGGAGCAGCGCGTCGTCATCGTCGAGACCGAGGACAAGCGCAAGGCGCTGCGCCACCTGCTGCGGCAGGAGGAGGTCAAGAGCGCCTTCGTGTTCTGCAACCGCAAGCGCGACGTCTCGGTGGTGTTCAAGTCGCTGCAGAAGCACGGCTTCAACGCCGGCCAGCTGCACGGCGACATGGTCCAGTCGATGCGCAACGAGACGCTGGATCGGTTCCGGCGCGGCGAGATCGCGACGCTGGTCTGCTCGGATGTCGCGGCACGCGGCATCGACGTCAGCGACATCGGCCACGTCTTCAACTTCGACGTGCCGATCCATGCCGACGACTATGTCCACCGCGTCGGCCGCACCGGCCGCGCCGGCAAGACCGGCAAGGCCTACACCATCGCCACGCCCGAGGAGGGCCGCTTCGTCAAGGCGATCGAAAGCCTGACCAAGAAGCCGATCCCGGTGCTGGTCCTGCCCGAGATCGGCGTCGAGGGCTTCCTGTCCGAGGACGAGATCAAGCAGCGCGGCAAAGCCCGCCGGCGTGGCGAGCGGCCGGAGCCGGCCAGGCGCCCCAAGGTGGACAGACATCGCGACTCGGCGCCGGAGTCGCGCCGCGATGAGCGCGCCGAGGCGCCGCCGCGTCCCGTCGAGGACCGGCCGCGTGCCGACGAGGCGCGTCGCGGCGGCGATCGGCCACGCCGGGAGGCCCCTCGTCGGGACGACCACGACCGGCGGCGGCACCGCGACGACCACGAGGATGTGCCGGTGCTCGGCCTCGGCGACCATGTCCCGGCCTTCCTGCTGCGCCCCGTGCCGCAACGGAAACGCAGCGCGGCGGAGGTAACCGAAACCGCCGCCTGACCCGCTCATCGATACTGCACTGCCGCAACCGTCGTTGACTTCGCCCCTTCGCTTTCGGCACAAGGGGCGACGGCTCGCGGCGGAGCGTGGAAGCGGCAGTGAAGCGAATCAATCGGTTATCGACCTTTCTCGGCGCCGTTTCCATGGCCGCCATGCTCACCGCGATGGGTGCTTCGGCCCAGGAGCAGGGCCAGCCGCAGACGCAGCCGGCCGCGCCGGCCGGGCAACAGCAGCCGCCGGTCATCAGCGCCGACGAACTGATCTACGACCAGACGCTGGGCCTCGTCACCGCCCGCGGCAAGGTCGAGATCCACCAGAACAACCAGATCCTGCGGGCTGACCAGGTCACCTACAACCAGAAGACCCAGGTGGTCGCCGCCAGCGGCCACGTCACCCTGGTGCAGCCGGGCGGCGAGGTGATGTTCGGCGATTACGCCGAGCTGACCGACGACATGAAGGACGGCTTCATCCAGCAGGTGTCGCTGATCCTGGCCGACAATTCGCGGATGATCGGCAACAGCGCGGTGCGCGAGCGCGGCGAGGTCACCACCATCGACCGCGCCGTCTACTCGCCCTGCAACCTGTGCAAGGAGGATCCGACCCGGCCGCCCCTGTGGCAGATCCGCGCCGTGCGGGTGACCAGCGACGCGGTGTCGAAGGACATCATCTATCACGACGCCTTCATCGACCTGTTCGGTGTGCCGCTGTTCTACACGCCGTATTTCTCGATGCCCGACCCTTCGGTCGACCGGCGTTCCGGCTTTCTGTTCCCGACCTTCGGCTCTACCTCCGACGTCGGGCCGTTCTTCGGGCTGCAGTACTATTTCGACATCTCACCGGACCAGGACGCGACGCTCGGCGCGCTGGTCACGCGGGACAACGGCCCGATGTTCAGCGGCCAGTACCGCAAGCGCTTCGACAAGGGCCAGGTCGTCCTCGAAGGCAGCGTCAACCAGAGCGGCTATCTCAAGCTCAACCAGAACGGAACCTCGGATTTCCGGCCGCAGCAGTTCCGCTGGCACTTCTTCGGCTCCGCCCGATACGACTTCGACCAGAACTGGCGGTTCGGGGCCGATATCAACCGCACCTCGGACCGGACCTATCTCGACGACTTCAACATCTCCAGCGCCGACGTGCTGCGGAGCCGGGTCTACGCCGAAGGCTTCTATGGGCTGAACTACATCTCGGTCGAGGCGCTGGACTGGCAGGACCTGCGCGTGCCCGGCACCGGCATCGGCAGCCGCGGCTTCTCGCCCACCATCCTGCCCTGGGCGCAGGCCAGCTACGTCAGCGAGCCGAACACCGCCGTCTTCGGCGGCCAGTGGTTCGTCAACGCCAGCGCCATCAACCTGCTGCGCGACTACGACCCGACCACCGACGACCCGGACCGCGGCATCGACACCCGCCGCCTGTCCAGCCAGATCGGCTGGCAGCGCGAAGTCTACACCGATTCCGGCATCGTGCTGTCGGCCCGCGCCTATATGCGCGGCGACCTGTACCAGTCCAGCGACGTGCCGGACGGGGAGGAGAACGGCGAGGTCCTGCTCCGCGACAATGTCGTCGGCGGCCGGCTGTATCCGGCGGTCAACGTGACCGCGCGCTATCCCTTCGTCGGGCAGCTCGGCTCGTATCAGCAGATGATCGAGCCGGTCGTCAGTTTCAGCGCATCGACCGCGATCGACAGCAGCAACAAGGACATCCCGAACAACGACAGCGCCGACATCGAGTTCGACGAGATCAACCTGTTCAACGAGAACCGCTTCCCGGGCCTGGACCGGGTCGAGACCGGCCAGCACGTCTCCTACGGCCTCCGCTACGGCCTGTACGGGTCGGACGGCTCCTCCGCCACCGCCTTCTTCGGCCAGAGCTACCGTTTCCAGGAGGATGACGACTTCTCGGAAGCCTCCGGCCTCCGCGAGAAGCTGTCGGATTATGTCGGCCGCGTCACCCTGCATCCCGGGCCGTATCTGAACCTCGACTGGCGCTTCCGGCTGGACAAGGACAACTTCTACAGCCGCCGGCAATACGTCCAGGCCAGCACCAACCCCGCGGACTGGCTGAACCTCAACGTCAACTACAGCCTGCTCGACGATAAGGGCGAGGACAATGACGGCAACACCTTCGACCAGCAGCAGGTCGGCGCGGGCGCCAGCGCCAAGATCTCGGATTACTGGACGCTGTCCACGGGCATGACCTACGACATCGAGGGCATGCGGCCGTACCGCTACAGCGTCGGCGCGCAATATGCCGACGAATGCTTCATCTTCGGCGTCACCGCGCAGCGCCAGTTCACGACCGCCGAGGACCAGAAGGAAGGCTATTCCTTCTTCCTGACGCTGAGCCTGAAGAATCTCGGCGAGGTGCCGCTGAAGTTCAGCAGCGAGCAGGACCGCACCCCGGGCACCTGACCGGCGCCCGCCCCCCCTCCAGTTACGTCACAGCACGGCCGGCCGGCTGCGTCGCCAACAGCATGTCGAGGCCGAGCTGGGCGGCATTGGCGCCGGAGTCGATGAAGGGCGGCAGGCGGCTCCCCGGCGGCCGTTCGGCCTCGCACAGCGTCACCATGCGCGGCACCCAGCGAACGACATGGTCGATCAGGGCCCGTACCGCCGGCACCAAGCCGCGGCGCGAGGCGAACACCGCCTGGACCTCCGCCTCCTGCAGGCGCCAGTCGGGCAGGATGTGCTCCAGCAGGCCGGCCTCGAGCGCCGGCCGGCACATATAGTCCGGCAACAATGCCACTCCGAGCCCCGCGATCGCGGCTTGGCGCAGCAGGAACATGTCATCGGTCGCCAGCCGCGGCACCAGCGGCACCGATTGAGCCGCCCCCGAGCCGTTGACCATTGTCCAGACATGCCGACCGTCGGCGCGATGCAGGTCGAGCATGCCGAGCCTGGCGAGATCCGCCGGCTCGGCCGGCCGACCGAGTCGGTCGAGCAGCGCCGGCGCCGCGACCACCACGCCACGGGTCTGGGCCAGCACCCGGACCACCACGTCGGACGGTTCTGTTGGCGGCAGCCGCACCCGCAACGCCAGGTCCACCCGCTCCTCGATCACATCGACGCGGCGGCCGGTCAGCTCCATCGAGATGCGCACCGCCGGATGGACGGCCAGGAAATCATTGAGCAGCGGCGCGATCATGGTCTGCGCCAGGATCGGTGGGCAGGTGATGCGGATCAGCCCGCTCGGCTCCGACCGCACCTGCGCCACCGCCTGTTCCGCCGCCTCGGCCTCGGCCAGGATGGTCTCGCAATGGCGCAGGAAGCGTTCGCCGACATCGGTCAGCGACAGCCGGCGGGTCGAGCGCTGCAGCAGCCGGACGCCCAGCCGTTCCTCCAGCGCCGCGACGCGGCGGCTGAGCCGCGACTTGGGCAGGCCGAGCGCCCGGCCGGCCGCGGTGAAGCCGCCGAGTTGCGCCACCTTGGCGAACAGGCGGAGGTCGTTCAGGTCGAGCATGGTCATCCTCGGACGGATTGTTGCCGACAGTAGAACGATCCATCGCAGATTTCCACACTACAGGTCGATTGGCCCCATCCGTAAATGCAATGGCGAAATGAACCCGCCACAGACGGAAGGGCAGACCCGTGAAGATCCTGCAGATCGATTCCAGCCCGCTTGGCGACGCCTCGGTGTCGCGCCAGCTCACCCGCGCCACCGTAGATGCGTGGCGGGCGCAGTATCCGCAGGCCGAGTTGGTGTATCGCGATCTCGCCGCCGACGCGCCGGCGCATCTCTCGGCCGAGCGCCTGGCGGTGATCAAGTTCGGCAAGGACGCCGAGCTGACGCCGGCCCAGGCCGAAGAGCGGGCGCTGATCGACGCGATCGTCGAAGAGTTCCTGTCGGCCGATGTCGTCGTGATCGGCGCGCCGATGTACAACTTCACCGTCCCGACCCAGCTCAAGGCCTGGCTCGACCGGCTGCTGCAGGCCGGCCGCACCTTCCGCTACGGCGAGACAGGCCCGATCGGCCTGGCCGGCGGCCGCAAGGTGATCATCGCCTCATCGCGTGGCGGCATCTACACCGCGGGGCTGGAAGCGATGGACCACCAGGAGGCCTATCTGCGCACCGTGCTTGGCTTCATCGGCGTCACCGACATCGACTTCGTTCGGGCCGAGGGCGTGGGCTACGGGCCGGAGCACCGCGACCGTGCCCTGGCCGAGGCGCATCAGCAGGCCAAGGCCTCGCCGGGCATGGCCGAGGCCGCCTAACCGTCCTCACCTGCCTGAAACGCAACGAGGCGGGCCTAGGGCCCGCCTCGCCGCTTTTGGTCCGGTCGGACCGAAGGGTCAGCGCATCACCGGCATGGTGAATTCGGCCCCGCCCTTGATGCCGGTCGGCCAGCGTTCGGTCACCGTCTTCAGCTTGGTGTAGAAGCGCACCCCATCCGGCCCGTACATGCCGAGATCGCCGAACGCCGAGCGCTTCCAGCCGCCGAAGCTGTGGAACGCCATCGGCACCGGGATCGGCACGTTGACGCCGACCATGCCGACATTGCAGTTGCTGACGAAGGTGCGCGCCGCGTCCCCGTCGCGGGTAAAGACCGCGGTGCCGTTGCCGTATTCGTGCCGGTTCACGAGATCCAGCGCGGTTTTGAAGTCCGGCGTCCGCACCACCGACAGCACCGGGCCGAAGATCTCCTCCTTGTAGATCCGCATCTCCGGCTGCACCTGGTCGAACAGGCAGCCGCCGAGGAAATAGCCGTTCTCGTATCCCTGCAGCTTCAGGCCGCGGCCGTCCACCACCAGCCTCGCCCCCTCCTGGAGGCCGAGATCGACATAGGAGCGGACCTTGTCGTAGTGCTGCCGGGTGACCAGCGGCCCCATCTCGGCCTCGGGGTCGGTGCCGGGGCCGATCTTCAGCGCCCGCACCTTCGGCTCCAGCTTCTCGATCAGCTTGTCGCCGACATCGCCGACCGCGACCGCGACCGAGATCGCCATGCAGCGCTCGCCGGCCGAGCCGTAGCCCGCGCCCATCAGCGCATCGACCGCCTTGTCGAGATCGGCGTCCGGCATCACCACCATGTGGTTCTTGGCGCCGCACAGCGCCTGCACCCGCTTCCCGTGCGCCGCCGCGGTGGCATAGATGTACTCGCCGATCGCGGTCGAGCCGACGAAGCTGACCGCCGCGACGCCGGGATGGGTCAAGAGCGTGTCGACCGCGACCTTGTCGCCATGCACCACGTTCAGCACGCCCGGAGGGGCGCCGGCCTCGATCAGCTTCGCCGCCAGCCAGTTGGCGGCCGACGGGTCCTTCTCCGACGGCTTCAGCACGAAGGTGTTGCCGCAGGCGATGGCCATCGAGAACATCCACATCGGCACCATCACCGGGAAGTTGAACGGCGTGATGCCGGCGCAGACGCCGACCGGCTGGCGGATCGAGAAGCTGTCGATCTCGCGCCCGACATTCTCGCTGAACTCGCCCTTCAAGAGATGCGGGATGCCGCAGGCGAACTCTACCACCTCGAGTCCGCGCTGAATCGACCCCTTGGCGTCGGACAGGACCTTGCCGTGCTCGGAGGTGACGATCCGCGCCAGCTCCTCGATGTTCTCCTCGATCAGCTGCTTGAAGCGGAACATCACGCGGGCGCGCACCACCGTCGGCGTCGCCGCCCAGGCGGGCAACGCCTTCTGGGCGGCGACGATGGCGGCGCCGACCTCCTCGGCCGAGGCGAAGTCGACGCGGCCCGAGACCTCGCCGGTCGCCGGGTTGAACACGTCGCCGGCGCGGCCGCTGCGGCCGGGCACGGCCTTGCCGTCGATGAAGTGATGGATCGAACCCAAGGCTGCGTTCCTCCAGAACAGAATTCTTTCTCACCGACAGCCGGAAAACCGTCCGAATCGCCGCGCCCGCTGCGACGGGCTTGGCGGCCGGGGCGCCGCTGTCGTAACTACCCGCCATGCTACGGCGGCCAGGACCGCCGGCAAAGCGTCAGGATGGGGTTGCATGGGTCTCGGTCTTTACGATCCGGAGCGCCGCTACCGGCGGCGCGTCTGGGGCGCGATCATCCGCGTCTTCTTCTCGATCACGGTGCTGGTGGTGGTGGCGGCCTTCGCCTATCAGATCGGGGTCGAGCGGAACCGGGGGCAGATCACGACCCTGCAGTCCCAGGTCGCCGGGCTGACCCAGGACAAGAGCCGGCTGGAGCAGGAGCGGGTGCAACTGCAGGCGGCAGCGCAGACGGCGCAGATCCAGTATCGCGAGCTGATGGCGCGATTCGAGCGTGAGGTGCCGACCGGGATCTATCGCGAGCTGGCCGACAAGGTGGCGCAGCGGCTGCAGAGCGGGCTCGACCCGCAGCGCCTGGCCTTCTACATCGACCAGGCCTCGGCGCCGCGCGACTGCAAGCCGGGCGAGAGCAAGCGCTTCATCCTGCCAACCCAGAACGCTGTGGGCGCCAACAGCTCGGTCGCCTTCGCCAACAACACCATCGCGGTGACCGGCCGCGGCGAGAGCGCGGTGGATGAGAACGGCAAGGCGCAGGCCTGGTTCGACCCGGGCAAGTCCGTGACCGTGAATCTCCGCGGCATCGACGGCAAGCAGGCCACCGCCACCGGCATCCTGCCGATGTTCCAGACCATCGTGATGGGCGACAAGGAGTACCGCTTCAGCCTGGTCGAGGGCGAGCGCAGCTTCGTCCGCGTCACCAGCGAGATCTGTGCCTTCCCGTGATGCACCTCGACGGCCTCCTGCCGCGCCTGCCCGCGGGGCGCGAATGGGTTCCGGTCCGCCATGGCGAATCCGGCGACCGCGTCTACCGGCGCAGCGACGGCGCCGCCTATGCCAAGATCTCCACCGGGCACGGCGCCGCTCTCCTGGACGGGGAGCGACGCCGCATCGACTGGCTCGCCCGGTTCGGCCTCGGATCGCCGAAAGTGCTCGACTGGGTCGCGTCGGACGGCGCCGCCTGCCTGGTCATGAGCGCCGTCCCCGGCGTGCCGGCGAGCGAGCTGACGGCGCCGGAGCTGGTTCAGGCCTGGCCATCGATCGCCGAGCGGATCAAGGCCCTGCACGCCCTGCCTGCCGCGGACTGCCCCTTCGACCGAGGCCTGGCGGCGATGGTCGCCCGCGCCGAGGACGTGGTCGCGCGCGACGCGGTCAATCCCGACTTCCTGGCCGAGGAGGACCGGGAGGTCCCACCCCCTGCCCTGCTCGACCGCGTGCGAGCGGAGCTGCCGCAGCGGTTGGCGCAGGAGCAGGGCGACCGCGTCGTCTGCCACGGCGACGCCTGCATGCCGAACCTGATGATCGACCCGGAGACGCTGCGCTGCGTCGGCCTGATCGACCTCGGCCGGCTCGGCGCCGCCGACCGCTATGTCGACCTCGCCCTCCTCCTCGCCAACGCCCGCGAGACCTGGACCGGGCCGGAGCAGGCGCAGGCGGCCCATGACCGCCTGTTCGAGATCCTCGCTCTCCCGCCGGACGAGGGCCGGCTCGCCTTCTATCTCCGCCTCGATCCGCTGACCTGGGGGTGATGCCCTGATCGGTCTGAAGAGGTGGATTGGCCTGCTAAGTATGGCCGAGAGCGGTTGCTCGGGGCGTGCCCATGGCTCCGAGAGCCCTCTCGCGTACGGAGAAAGCCGAGCCCTTCGTCCACATCATTCGGAAGTGGTATGGCTATCTAGCTCCTATGGATACTGTATTTTGACTAAATTTTTTGCTTCCATATTGACGAACGTACAATAGAGCCCAAGATGACAACCCGCCTTCACCTGACAGTCGATATTTCTTCTAGTTCTGTATTCGAATTTCTGACGGGAGAGGAAAAAGAGTATCACAGCTCCGCGAGGATCAATAAAAAATCTGTGAAAATTGATGCGATTTATTGCTCTGAACAGATATCTCTTTGCTATGGAAGGAAAGAATATTACTGCAGTATCGAAAATGACTCAACCGCCCGCCCCTTCAATATTATTATCCCCATTGAGCAACCGCTCCTCCTCACGATCGTTCATTCACTCCTGGTCAGGAGTGACACAACGCAAGCCCAGCGGGACCGGCTCCTGGCGGTCTTTAGGGGATACGACCCCGCCGCCCATCCCGATCCGGAAAGATACATCCGCCAACGAGTAGACGGGGAACTCCCGAAAGACCTGTTCCGCGTCGCAGTGTCGTTCTCGCTGTTGCGGACCGGGGCCAAAAAGGAACACATCGACGAACGGGAAGCGATGCTCAACCGCTACCGTCAGGGTCATCCGTCCTCGGGAGAAACCGTTGCGTATATGAAGTTGGACGCGACCGAGCTTGTCCAAGACGTTCCAATGCCGACTCGAGATGGCGCAGTGGACCAGGCGTCCGCTATGGATCGGAAGCTCCGGCTGCCGGTCGGGGTCTGAGCTGGGTCGCGAATCCCGAAGCTTCCTACGGCTCCGCCGGGTTCCTGCCGACCACCTTCTCCAGTTCGCGGTCGACCTGGACGAACGGCTTGTCCGGCGCCACGACCCGCCGGCCTGGGGGTGGGGACCATGCGCCGTCTTGGCTCGTCTCGTAAGCCACGGCCCAAAGATACTCGCCTTGGGAAGGGCACACCTCGACAAGCCGCCCTCATTTCGTGCTCCCGGAAAAAGAGCGTAGGCTTCGCAGTTTCCCGACGAACCACTGCCCGCACGGACCAAGACTGCGCTCCTCGCTCCAGATCACGAACACCGGCTGATGGTCTTCAACCGGCAATCCTTCGAGCGCCAGCACAACGAGATCGCCGGACTCGATTTCGGGAGCCACGAGGTGCTCCGGCATAAAGCCCCACCCGATGCCGGCGCGCAGCAGCATATGCTTGGTTTCGATGTCCCCGACCGTCCAGAGCCGGGTGCCGAGCACGAAGTAGTCGCCGGCCGTCGCCTGCGATCGGTCCGCCACCACGATCTGCACATGCTCGCCGCGCGCGAATTCAAGCGACTGCCCCGCAAGCGCGGCGAGCGCATGATCGCGCCGGGCCACTGGCACCAGGCGGATGTGCGGAAGGGTCGCGCTCATGATGCCCGGACCAGCGGACGGCAGGCTGGCGAGAATGCCCACATGGCATGTCTCAACGACCCGCTTCGTCACTCCCGACAGGATCTCGGTATGGATGTTCACCGCCGTGCCGGGAAAGGCGGCCTGGAATTCCAACAAGATCGGTCCCAACTGGGCCCGGTCATACAGAGCGTCGACGACCAGGTTGAGCTGAGCTTCCGTGCCGTGCGAAATGGCACGCGCCTTGTGTTTCAGGGAATCCGTCTGTCCGACAATGCGGGCGATCTCGCGGAGCAGCAGATTCGCCTCCGCCGTCGGCTGCGCCCGCGAGCCTGAGCGGTCGAAGAGCTTCACGCCGAGCTGCGCCTCGAGTTCGGCAACGGCGTAGCTGACGGCCGACTGCGTGCGGTTGAACCGCCGCGCGGCCGCCGAGAACCCGCCTTCTTCCGCGATCGCCAGAGCCGCACGCATCTGGTCGAGAGACAATCCTTCGACATTCATCCCATCATCCCATCGAAATATTCGATCGCTTCTAGAAATTCTTCGGCGGTTCGCAGTAGTCGCAACGGACACTACTCCTCTCACCGAACCCGGCCTTCGGCTGAGCCGCACTTCCAGCAACCCGAGTTGAAAAATGGTACCAGCTTCCCTGCATCTCCGCGCTGCGGTCGGCTACGCGGCGATCGGCATGACGATGGGCATGGCGATGGCGGCGCGCCAGGATTTTTCACTGATGCCTGCGCACGCCCATCTCAACCTTCTGGGTTGGGTTTCGGCCTCGCTCTACGGCCTCTTCCTGAGGCTGCATCCCGAGGCCGGATCACACCGGGTTCAATGGATCCATTTCGTGCTGGCCCATTTCGGCGTCGTCAGCATGACGGCAGGCCTCGTCTTCATTGCGTTCGGCCGCCACGCCGTCGGAGAGACGCTCGCCATCATCGGCGGCACGCTGTCCATTGCCGGAATTCTGCTGTTCGCGACCCTCGTATTCCGGGCGAAGACCGTCATTGCATCTGCGAAAGGTAAGTACGGTCCCATTCGGCGTCTGCCCGGCGACCATGCGGTGCCAAGCATTCCCGACGGAAACCCACTTTGAGCATCCAAGTATCACCAGGAGAGAGAGAAGGAAGCATGAGCAAGAAGCAAGAGGGCGAGCTCGGCAACGTCCGCCGCTCAGCTCGTGGGGAGCAAGGGACGATCGAGGTTCTCGGCATTCTGCTCGAGGCGAAGATCAGTGAAGCTGAAACCGGCGGGCACTACAGCCTGTTCGAGGCGGTTGTGCCGCCGGGCGCTGGGGTGCCGCTGCATCAGCACGCGCAGCAGGAAGCCTTCTATGTGCTTGAGGGCCAGGCGCAGTTCTGCCGCATAGGCGCGAGCGGCGGAGAATGGATTGACGTCGGGCCGGGCGATACCGTCACTATTCCGGGCGGGGTCATGCACGGCTTCCGCAATCCCGGTTCCGCGCCGGTTCGCGTGTTGATCACCTGTGCCCAGGGCCTAGAAGCCTTCTTCCGCGAGGCAGGCGTGCCGGTCACGGCCGCATCGCCTGTGCCATCCGGCCCGCCGTCGCCGGCAGCCATCGAGCGGGTCATCGGCATCGCGATCATGCACGGCCAGACCTTCGCCCCGCCGGAAGCAATGCCGTCGGCGGCCTGAGGCCTCTCGGATCGCGGGCCTCTCCTACGGCTCTGCCGGGTTCCTGCCGACCACCTTCTCCAGCTCGCGGTCGACCTGCACCTTGACGTCCTGCTCGACCCGGACGTTGAGGTTGATCTCGATCGGCTTGTCCGGCGGCTCGACCCGGATCACCGGCGAGCAGGCGCCGAGCAGGGCTGTGAGGCAGAGGCCGGCGCAAGCGGCGCGGGATCGGTCGGTCATCTGGGCTCGGTCTCTTCTCGTCAGCACGGCGGCTCGGTGCGGCGCCCCAGCCGTTCGACGTAATAGTCCCGGATCCGGTCGCCGATCCGCGCCAGCGCCAAACTGCGCCGGGCGATGGGGTACAGCGCGCCCGACAGGTTGACGTTGAGCGCGATCGGGAAGCCGCCATAGAGGTCGGGGTTCGAGCCGCGCACCGCCAGCCGCACATTCGCCTCGCCATCGCTGCGGCCGTCCAGCGTGGCCCGCAGCGACTGGTACTGGAAGTTGCGCAGCGCCGTCATCAGCGTGTCCATGCCCGGTTCGGCGGCGGCCGCCGCCTTGATCTCCTCCGGCGCCGTCGCGCCGCCGTAGCGGATCTCGCCCGGGCCGCGCGTCGCCAGCAACCCGTTCTCGACCACGATCGTGTCGCGGTCGAGGCGGAACGGGATGGTGCCGTCGACCGTGCCGGTGGCGCGGAGGTCGCCGATCCTGGCCGCGGCCACGGCGCGGGCCAGGTCGAGTCCCTCGATATGCAGAACCGAGGGCCGCCCGCGGCGCCCGCCGGAGCCGCCCTCGACCCTGACCTTCGCCCCGGTCCAGTCGAGCGTCAGCCGCCGCAGGTCGACGCCGCCCAACCGGCTCCAGCCGAAGCGGGCATCGACATCGGTCAGCGGCGGCATCGCATCGTCGATGAGGAAGCGGCCGATCCTGACCCGCTGCCCCGCCGGCAGCCGCAGCGGCGAGAACCGGTCGAGCCGGAGATCGGCGGTCGCCGCCTCGGCCCGGCCCCAGGGCGTGCGAAAGGCGGCGTTGCGCAGCCTGAGGCCGATCGCCGTCTCCTCGGCGCTGCCCCAGGCGATCTGCCCGCCACCCTCCAGCCGGCCGTCGACGCAGGCCAGCGGTGTGCCGGCCAGGGCCGGGACCACGTCCTTCGGCTGCAGCCCGCGCCGGCGGAATCGCACCGGATCGAGCACGAGGTCGAGGCCGCCGTCGCCGGTCGTCAGGTCGTGTTTTCCGGTGCCGGTGGCGCGAGCCCGGCCCTGCGGATCGGTCAGCTCGGCTTCCAGCGACAGTATATCGGTGGTGGCGTCGAGCCGGCTGCGCATCTCCGCCTTCAGCGGCACCACCGGGTCGCCCACGATCGCCAGCCGCCCAGCGGTGAGGCTGGCGTCGAACGGAATCCTCGCGCCCGGGACGACCGCGACATCGGCGTCGACATCCTCGACCGACAGCCCGGCATCGGGCAGCGCCAGCTTCCCGTCGGCCGCGGTCAGGCGGTAGGTGCCCTCGGGCTGCGCGGGGGCGATGGCCAGCACCGGCGTGGTCGCGGTCAGCCGGTTGGCGTCGGCGCCGATCGACAGGTCCAGCGCCAGCGCCGGCACCGCCGCGCGCACCAGCGGCGGCCGGTCGGACTCGAGGTCAGTCTCCAGCAGCGGCCGGCCCTCGGCGTCCGGGCACAGCTGCGCCGCCGCCGGTACGGCCAGGCGCAGCCGCGGCGTGAAGTCCTGCGCCGGCACGTCCAGCAAGAGGCATTCGCCGTTCACCGGCCGCACCGTCAGCTGCGAACCGATGGTATCCACCCGGACCGTGCCGCGCGCCATGGCGTTGCCGCCCTCCTTGCCCGGCAGGCCGATGGCCGAGCTGCCCGACAGCGTCGCGGTCCAGCCGGTGTCGGTGGTCTCGCCCGACACCGTCATCGGGCCGGGGTCGATGGTCAGGCCGATCGCCTCGAAGGGATCGAGGTCCAACACCGCCTCCGGCACCCGCACCTTGGCCTGGCCGGCATCGTTCAGCCCGAGCTCGGCGTCGACCGAGCCGGCGACGTCGAAGCCGGCGACATTGCCCTTGGTCGCGCCCGTCAGCCGCGTCCACCAGGTGTCGCCCTCGCGGCTGAGCTCGAGGCGCTGCGGCCCGCCCTCGCCCGGCAGCCAGTCGAGATCGACCGACAGCTTGCCCGAGGCGAAGTGGCCCGCCACTTTCCAGGGCCGGCTGCCGGCCAGGGTCAGGGTGCCGCCGGACAGGTCGATGGTGGCGCTGAGTTGCCCGGTCTGCAGCGCCACGCCGGTGCCGGCCTGGACGCCGTCGGTCGAGACCCGGATGAAGCCGTCGGCCAGGAGGGCCGGCAGATCGGCGAGGCTGGGCAGGCCGGGGGTCCGCACCGTCAGCCAGGCGTTGATGTTGGCCCGGCCGGTCAGGCCGCCCTCGAAGCCCAGGGCCGGCGCCACCGCCGCCAGGTTGTTGGCCGCGACCTGCAGAGCCAGATCGGTGCCCTCGCCCTGCGTCGAGCCCTGGACCTGCAGGCCGAGGCTGCCATCCCCCGCGCCGATCTTGGCGCCGACGATCAGCTGCTGCAGCCGCTGCAGCGTGCCGTTGCCCTGCACGCCGAAATCGCGGAACCGGGCGGCGCCGCGCTCGACCTCCGACACCGTTAGCGCGCCCTCGATTGTGCCGCTGGTGTCGCGCTCGCCGCCATAGGCGATCCAGCCGCTGACCCCGGCGAGCGACAGTTGATCCGAGCGGAAGGTCGCCTGTTCCAGCTGCACGCCGCCCCAGACCTGGCCTTGGGGGGTGTTGGTCAGGTCGAACTTGGCCTGGGCGACACCGCCGGCGCCGGCCGGGCGCAGCCGCCCGCTCCACACCAGCCGGCCGATCTCGTTCACCGCGCCCTCGGCCTCGACCGGCGTGCGGATCCGGCCCCAGGGGGTGTCGATCACGATCGTGCTGTCGCGCACCGAGATGGTCTGGAACGGGATCTGGGTCAGCCCCCCTCCCCCGCCCTCGCCGGAGCTTCGGGTCAGCACCTCCATCCGCGGCAGGTCCAGCGTGCCCGAGCGGTCGATGCCGAGCCGGATCGAGACGCCGGAGAGCGCGATCGAGGACAGCCGGCCTTCGCGGATCAGGGTCCAGGGGTTGAAGCCGAGCGAGATGCGGTCGATCTGGATCCGCCCGTCCGCCACCGCGACGCCGCCGATCTCGGCCGAGCCGAGGTCGACGCTGGACACGGTCAGCCGCTCGACCGGCACGCCCTCGGCCCTGAGGCGGGCGACCGCCTCCGCCTCGACCCAGCCGGGCAGCAGCCACCGCGCGGCGACGACGAGCCCGACCAGGGCCGTCAGCAGCGTGAGCAGGGCCGAGAGGCCGGCCGTCCAGCGGCGGGGAAGGAATCGCGCCATCCCGCCACTCTAGCCGAGACGGCGCGCCGGGACATCGCACCGCTCGCGCCGCACCGCCCGCCCGGAAGGGCTCAATAGGACGGCGACGGCTCCGCCTGCGGCGAAGCACGGCAGGCCGCGCGCGACAGCAGCGGCGCCGCCGCGAGCGCCATGGCGAGAAAGGCGGCGCCCCCCGCGCCGAAGGCCCAGGCATAGCCGTCGACGGCATCCGCCCGGGTCGCGGCGATGGACATCAGCGCGGCGAGCCCGACCGTCGGCCCCAGCTCCATCGCCGTGTTCATCACTCCGCCGGCCAGGCCGGCCTGCCGCTGCGGAACGTTCATCGTCGACAGCACGGCGGAGCCGGAGAACATCAGCGACAGGCCAGTCGCGAGCAGGACCATGCCGGGCAGCAGGCCCGCGGCGTAGTCGGTCCCGCGGTCGATGCCGGCGAGCAGGCCCAGCCCGGCGGCGGCGGCGAGCAGCCCCGCAACGGTCACCCGCGCCGGGCCGAAGCGGCCGACCAGGGCGGGGGCGAGATGGTTCGCCGCCATCAGGGCGACGGCGAAGGGCAGAAAGGCCAGCGCCGTGGCGAGGGGGCTCCACTCCCGCGCCTGCTGCAGATACAGCGACAGCACGAACTCGATCAGGGCGGAGCCGGCCGCCGCGAGCAGCATCCCAAGGAGGCCGGCGATCCGGCAGGGATTCGGCAGGAAGTCCGGCGGCAGCAGCGGATCCCGGACGATCCGCTCGACGCCCAGGAACGCGGCCAGCAGGGCGACACCGGCGACAAGCGGCCCCCACACGGCGGCCGAACTCCAGGGCTGCTCGCCGCTCGCGATCAGGCCGAAGCTCGCCAGCACGATGCCGGCGGTGGCCAGCAGCGCCCCGGCCGGGTCGAGCCCCGGCCGGCCGCCGGTGGTCCGGTCGGCCGGCAGCAGGCCGCGCGTCGACGCCAGGCCGGCCAGCGCGACCAGGACCGGAACGGCGAACATCCAGCGCCAGGACAGCCAGGTGGTCAGGATTCCCGAGACGACGAAGCCCAGGATCGCGCCGAGCACGGAGACGCCGCCCCAGGCGGCCATCGCCCTTCCATAGGCCGCGGGCTCGGGGAACAGCGTGCGCAGCACCGCCATGGCGGCGGGTGCCGTCAGCGCGCCGCCGACGCCCTGGGCGAAGCGCGCCCCGACCAGCACCGCGAAGCCGGGCGCCGCGGCGGCGGCCAGGGAGGCGCCGCCGAACAGGATCAGCCCCAGAGCGAACATGCGCCGCCCGCGATAGCGGTCCGCCAGCCGTCCGCCGAACAGCAGCAGACCGCTGAACGGCAGGCCGTAGGCCACCTGCAGCAGCAGCAGATCCGCCGGGGTCAGGGCGAACTCCGCGGCGATCCTGGGCAGCGGCACCATGATCAGGGCGATGGTGAAGATCAGCGTCCCCTGCACCACCGCGAGGACGGTGAAGCCAAGCCTCGTCCTCGGCGAGGCAGCGTCTTCGGACAATCGGTGTGCGGTCATTCCGTGTCTCCAGAGAGTGGGGCCCGGCCCGCGGGCCGGCATCTGTCGACACATCATTCAATAAAACAATTGAATGATAAAGAGAGAAGCGGCCACCGGATGCTGTCAGCCCGGTGAGCCCATGATCGGCCCCGTCCTCATCCGCTCCCTAGAACCGTCATTGCGAGGAGGCGAAGCCGACGAAGCAATCCACGCCTCCGCTCTTGCTGCCCCATGGACTGCTTCGCTGCGCTCGCAATGACGACCAGGGTTCACACCGCCTCTTCCTCCCCCAGCGCCGAAATGGTCCGTTCCGTCTCGGCGCTGCGGGCGCGGGCGACCTCGGCGATGGTGCGGCGCAGGTCGGGATGGGCGCCGGCGAGCGCCTGCAGGTCGCGCGCGGTCAGCGCCAGCAACTTGCAGAAGGCGATGGCGGTGACGGTGGCGGTGCGGCGGCCGCTGATCAAGAGCGCCATCTCGCCGAAGAAGTCGCCGCGGCCGAGCCGGAACTTGCGCCCGCCGCGGCCGATCTCGACCGCGCCGGAGGAGATGAAATACATGGTGTCGCCGCGGTCGCCGGCCTGGACGATGGTCTCGCCCGGCACCGCGAAGATCGGCTTCAAGAGCTTGCAGATCTGCTCGATCCGCTCCTCCGACAGGCCCTGGAAGAACGGCAGGCGCCGCACCAGCTCGGCGGTGCCGAGGCCGAGGTCCAGCGCCGGCCGCCGCTGCAGCGTCTCGTACAGCCGGCCGACGTCGCGCTGCAGGTCCTCGTAGATCTCGCCGGTGATGAACTGCTGGTTGCGCAGCTCGTCATACTCCGCCGATTCCAGCCGCAGCGCCGCCCAGCGCAGGAAGCGCTCGGACATCCGCCGCTCGTAGTCCGGATATTGCAGCCTCAGCGCCTCGATCGCGGCGACGATGGCGTCGAGCCGCGTGGTCAGCACGGCATCGAGCGACTGCCACACCTCGGCGCCGAGCAGCCGGCGCAACTCGGCCTCGGCGTGGCGCTTCAGCGTCTCGATCATCATCCGCGCCACCTTCAGCATCTCGAGGCGGTCGGCGATGCGGCTGGACAGCGGCCCCTCCCAGCCGGTGGTGCGCTGCAGCAGGATGGCCAGGCGGAAGCCGGGGCCGAAGCCGATGTTGCGGGATGCCGCGGCGAGATAGCCGGCGCGGCCGCCGGTCATCGCCGCGTCGTGCAGCCGGCCGACCTGGGCCAGGAGGTCGGCGGTGGTGCGGCGCGACATCAGCTTCTGGTCGAAATGCTCGACCACCAGGTCGCGTTCGCGATTGGCCAGCGCCATCAGCCCCATGCGCTCGCGTTCCTTCGGGTCGAGCATGAAGGGCCGGCTGGCCAGGCCGCTGAGGCGGCTGCGATAGGCCTCGGCCGCCTCCTTCGCCACCTCCGGCGCCAGGTGCTGCTCCGCGCCGATCTCCTCGATCCGCTCGGCGATGCCCTCGCGCGCCTGGTGCAGGGCGCGGTCGCGCAGCGCCAGCTCGGTGGCGGACAGCGCGTTGAGGCCGAGCGCGCGCATGACGAGGCGCAGCGTGGTGGCGTTGACCAAGAGGGTCCACAGCACGAAGCCGGTGGCCAGCACCACCACGAAATGCGTCGCCTCGGTGCCCAGCAGCGGGTTCTCGCTGACCGCCAGCGCCAGCGCCAGGGTGACGGCGCCGCGCAGGCCCCCCCACAGGATCACCAGGCGGTAGGGCGTGCTGACCGGCTGCGCCACCTTGAGCGCGGTCAGCAGCGGCAGCAGCCCCCACAGCACGATCGCCCGGGCGACGAAGGCGGCGGCGACCAGCACCAGCAGCAGGAGACCGTCCTCGACCGTGGCGTCGCGCAGGAACTCCGGCACCAGCATTGCGGCGAAGATGAAGATCAGGGTCGAGGCGCAGAAGCCCAGCAGCGCCCACACCTTCTCCAGCCCCTCCCAGCCCTCGGCCGAGATCCGCACCCGGCCGGTGGAGCCGACCACCAGCGCCACCGTCACCACCGCGACCACGCCGGAGACGTGCAGGTAGCGCTCGGCCACGACATAGGCGATGTAGGGCAGCGCCAGGGTGAAGGCGACCTCGGCCACCGGGTAGCGGTTCAGGGGCCGCATCACCATGAAGGCCAGGCGGCCGGCGATGAAGCCGAACAGCCCGCCGCCGATGAAGAAGCGCAGGAACAGCAGCGGCGCGCCGCCGGCATCGGCCTCGCCATGGCCGCCGGCACCGGCGGTCAGCAGCCCGACCAGCACGATGTAGAGGGTGATGGCCGCAGCGTCGTTCAGCAGGCTTTCGCCCTCGACCAGGATGGTCAGGCGCCGCGGCGCGCCGGCGTCGCGGAAGATGCCGATCACCGCCGCCGGGTCGGTGGTGGCGACGATGGCGCCCAGCAGCAGGCACAGCACGAGGCCGTGGCTCGAGGTGCCCCACAGCGCCACGCCGACCACCAGGCTGCACACCAGCACGGCGACGACGGCGAGGGTCAGGATCGGCGCCAGGTCGTCCATCATCCGCCGGACATCCATATGCAGCCCGGCCTCGAACAGCAGGATCGGCAGGAAGATGTGCAGGATGGCCTCGGACCGGATCTCGCCGCCGGTCACCGCATGGGCGAATTCGGACAGCGGCCCGCCGCTGCCGATCGCGCCGGTGACGGTGGCGACGCTGCCGAGGGCGATGCCCAGCCCGGCGATCAGGACGGAATGCGGCAGCGACAGCCGGGTCGCCAGCGGCTGCAGCAGCGCGACCAGGACGAGAAGGACGGCGATGGCCAGCACGGCCAGGGCGATATCGGGCATGGGACCCCATCGGCAGAACCGGGCGTCCCCCCGCCCGGCCCCGCGATACTACACGAGCGGAGCGGCCTGTCGCGGGTGATGGCGATCACTGAGCGGCGTTTTGACGGCCATCCCCCTCACCCTCCCGTTGCTGACGCAACGGGCGCCTCCCTCTCCCCGAGGAGAGGGAAAGGACGGCGATGCTCAAACACCTCTCCTTGGGGAGAGGTCGAAATCGCGGCACGCGATTTCGGGTGAGGGGGTGGCCCCGGCCTCGACGCCGTGCCCCGCCCTATTCCTTCACCATCTTCACCTCGAACCGCTCCGGCGGATGGGCGATGGCGTCCTGGGCGGCGACGATCTGGATCTCGCGCTGGCCCGACCGGTGCGTCGCCTCCATCACCGCATAGACGGTGCCGGCGGTGCGGCCCAGCGCCGCGGCGGGGTCGCCGCTGCGCAGGTAATGCGCCAGGAACAGCGCCGCGGTGATGTCGCCCGACCCGTTGACGGTGATCGGCAGCCGCGGCGTCGCCACGATCCAGGCCCCCTCCGGCGCCACCGCCAGCATCTCGATCACCTCCGCCGGCGCGTCGCTCCGCGTCAGGCTGGTGACCAGCACGATCTTCGGCCCGGTGGCCTGCACGATGCGGGCGGCCTCCAGCGCGTCGGCCAGAGTCCTGACCTCCCGCCCCTGCCCGCTGAAGCCGGACAGGTACTCCAGCTCGAACTGGTTCGGGGTGATGATGTCGGCCTGCGGCACCGCGCGGTCGCGCATGAACTCCGGCAGGCCGGGGCGGACGAAGAAGCCGCGGCCGACATCGCCCAGCACCGGGTCGCAGCAATAGATCGCCTTCGGGTTGGCGGCCTTCACCTTGGCCACGGCGTCGAGCACGACATGGCCGAGCGAGACGTCGCCCATATAGCCCGACAGCACGGCGTCGCAGCCCGGCAGCACGCCGCGCTCCTCCACGCCGCGCAGCACCTCGGCGATCTGGTCGGCCGGCAGCACCGGGCCGCGGAAGCTGCCGTAGCCGGTGTGGTTGGAGAAATGCACGGTCAGCACCGGCCAGACATCGATGCCCAGGCGCTGCAGCGGGAACACCGCGGCCGAGTTGCCGACATGGCCGTAGGCGACGGAGGACTGGATCGACAGGATGGCGGTCACGGGGCGGCGTCTTTCCGGTTGGTGTGGTCGTTGGTGGTCGGATGGGCGGAGGCGGCGCGGCCTCCCGTGTCATACAGGCTGCTTTGCGGCACCGTCACCCCCTCACCCTCCCGCCGCCTGCGGCGTCGGGCCCCTCCCTCTCTCCGAGGAGAGGGAAAGGAGGGCTCCGGCCCTTTACACCTCTCCTCGGGGAGAGGTCGAAATCGCGCAGCGATTTCGGGTGAGGGGGCGGCGCAGGCCTCTCCACTTGCTCACGCCGCCGCCAGGCTCAGATCCGGGTCGCTGCGCAGCAGCTCGACAAGCGCGCGCAGTCCGCGCTCCAGCTCCTCGGCGTCGGAGGCGGCGGTCAGGGTGATGCGCATGGCGTGCGGCGTCTCCGCCCTTCCGGGCACGAACAGCTCGGTCGAGGTCATGGCGAGGCCCCGCTGCCGCGCCGCCGCGACCACATCCTGCGCCCGCCACGGCTCCGGCAGCTCCAGCCAGATGTGGAAGCAGCCGGGCTTGGTGTGCCAGGTCAGCCCGTCCAGCGCCCGCACCGCCACGGCCTGGCGGGCCTTGGTCTCGCGCCGGATGCGGTCGGCCAGCACGTCGCAGGTGCCGTCCTCGATCCAGTCCGCCGCGATCTGCCCCATCACCGGCGGCGCCATCCAGTTGGTGGCGCGGGCGGCGGAGCTGAAGCGCCCGATGCGGTCGGACGGCATGGCGGCGAAGCCGATGCGCAGCGACGGCGCCATGCTCTTCGACACCGCGGTGATGTAGATGCTGCGCTCCGGCGCGAAGCTGGCCAGCGCCGGCGGCGGGTCCTCGGCGACATAGCCGTAGATGTCGTCCTCGACGATGGTGATGCCGAGGTCGCGGCACAGCTCGGCGATCACGCGGCGGCGCCCCTCCGACATCGTCTTGGTGGTCGGGTTGTGCAGCGTCGGCGTGGTGTAGAGGAGCCGCGCGCCCGAGGCCCGGGCCGCGGCCTCCAGCGCCTCCGGCGTCATCCCCTCCTCGTCCATGGCGACGGGGCGCAGCGACAGGCGCAGCAGGCTGGCCAGCGCCCGCACGCCGGACCAGGTCAGCTCCTCCACCAGGATCGGGTCGCCGGGGTCGCTGAACGCCATCAGCGCGGCGGTGATGCCGTGCTCGGCGCCGCTGGTGACCAGCACGCGCTCGGGCCCGACCTCGATGCCGCGGCGGCGGATCCACTGGGCGCCGGCGGCGCGGTGCTCCCACCGCCCGGTATGGGCCTGGTAGTTGATCAACTCCGGCAGGGCGTTGGAGCCGGCGATGCGGCGCATGGCCTCGGCGAATTCCGGGGCGATGACATGGGTGGGCGGCCGGTTGACGCCGAGCTCGATGGTCTGCGGCCCGCCGACGGCGGGCATGTCGAGCGTGGCCTGGGACCGGGCGCCGGCCTTGACGAAGCTGCCGCGCCCGACCTCGCCGGCGACGAGGCCGCGGCGCTCCGCCTCGGCATAGGCGCGGCTGACGGTGCCGACGGTGACGCCGAGCCGCCAGGCGAGGTCGCGATGGGTGGGCAGCCGCTCGCCGACCTTGAGGCGCCCAGCATAGACGTCCTCGGCGATGGCGTCGGCGATGCGGAGATATTTCGGCCCCGAGCGGTCGACCAGCGACGGCATCCACATGGCGGCCTCCTTGGCGCGATTGTCTCGATCCACATCACAGCACGATCGGGACAATCAGGCCAGAAGAGGCTGGCTACGACGAGGACATGACAGGATTGTCGAGAGGCGTGACCGTCAGGCCCCGCCCGACGACGGGTCGCGCGGGGGCACGACATTCCCGCGTTCGAGGGCGGCGACCGCCTCTTCCGTGACGCCCTCGCCCGTCAGTCCCAGGCGTTCCGCCTCGGCGCCGGCTTCCTTGACGGCATGCTCGGCAACCTGGTCGGCCTTGTCCAGCTGCCGCAGGGTGAAATCCTCAGCCTCCTGCTTCAGCTTGTCTTTGCTGCTGCCGACCGTGCGGTTCTCGATCTCCGTTCCAGGCAGCATGGCGCCGAGTGCGGCCCCGATCGCAATGCCGAGTCCGGCCAGGACCAGCGGCTCGTCGCGGCACAGCTGCCGGAAGCTCTGGGTGACCGACGCCATCCGGTGTCCGACGGCAGCGGCGGAACCGCCGACGGCCGAGGCGCCGCGGCTGGCCCGGCTTGCGATGCCTTCGTAAGCCGACGACACGCCGCTGCCGATCGTGGAGCCCGCGGCCTCAACCGCCGTCCCGACGCGCTGGCCGAGGTCGCTGGCCTTGTCGCCGAGGCGCGACGCCATCTCCGTGACTCCGGCGCCGCCCCCGGCCGTTTCCTCCTCGGTGTCCGTGCGCGCCCCCACAACGGCGCCCGACTCTGACGGCTCCCTGGCCTCGGCGCGGCCGGTCCCGGCGAGCATCAGCCAGGCAAGCCCGGTCCCGACAAGGGCCAAGGGCAACGGGTTGTCCACGGCCTGGCGCTTGAGGTTTCCGACGAAGGCGGCACCCGTCGAATCCCGCGTATAACCCATCACCTCGTCGAGGACATGGCCCGGCGTCATCCGCGTGCGAAGCTCCGCCAGCGAGTCGCTCAGCGCGGCCCGGTATTGCTCGCTTTCGCGCTCAAGCTGCTCTGTGTGCGTCATGGCTCGTCTCCTGCCTCACCACGGCCGCGTCACGCTGCAGCTGGTGAATTGTCCTGTCGGGAACCAAGCTCGCGGCTCTCAGCCGGCCCATGCCGACCAAAAGCAGGATCAGCCCGATGATCAGCGCAGCGCCGCCGACGATGAGCGCCGCCGCCCACGCCGTCAGCCCGGAGTTCACCAGGGCGACGACGGCGGCTTCGAGCAGCACCACCAAGCCGGGAATGATCAGGACCGCACCGATGGCCGTCAGGGCGATGCCGGCCCCGACGCGGCCGATATTTTCCGAGATTTCCGCGCGGGCGAGGCGGCTTTCTGCGCGAACCAGGTTGCTGAGTTGGATGACGACGTCGGTGATGACCTCGGAGACCGGACGATGGAACCGTGCGACCGCCATGGCTTCTCTCCTTAGGGGATGGGCTTCGCCGAGCTCTTCAGGAAGCGTGACAAGGCCAGGCCGGCGAGCAGCGCCGCCCCGAAAAAGAGGGCTGGCCTGCTGCGGGCGAACCGGTCCGCGCCCTCGAACAGTTCGTCGACGCTTCGCTGCCGCAATGCGGAGGCCGTGCTCGACATGCGTTCGGCGCCGTCCCGAATCACATCCGCCACCGCGGGGCTCTGGCCTTCCAGATCGTCGGCGGCCGAGCGCATTGCCCGGCTTGTCGCATCGATGATATCGGCCCCGGCCTGCTTCTGGCGTCCGGCGACGTCCCGGACGGTTCGCTTGATCGCATCACCGGTCTTGCGAAGGCTGCCGGCGGGCGCGGCCGTGGTCGGGGAGGCAGCTGGCTCTCCCGCCTCGAATGGGGTCTTCGTGGAATCGCCGGCGTCTTCGGACTGCGGGTCCATGGCTGTGCCTCCCAGTGGCGCCTTGTTGCACGCGTCGCCGAGGCGCCGGTCGGCAGACGCTGCTTCGAGAGTACGGAGACAACAAGGGTTTCCGATCTCCGGTTCCGGCACGGCTCCGCCCGGCCTTTCCTCGGCAAAAGACGGTGCTGCCGTCAGCGGCTTAGGCGCGGCCGACGGTGCCGACGGTGACGCCGAACCGCCAGGCGAGATCGCGATGGGTGGGCAGCCGCTCGCCGACCTTGAGCCGCCCGGCATAGACGTCCTCGGCGATGGCGTCGCCAATGCGGAGATATTTCGGCCCCGAGCGGTCGACCAGCGACGGCATCCACATGGCGGCCCTCCTCCTCGGTGCGCCCTAATTGGCGCGATTGTGTCCCGATTGTCTCGATCCGCATCAGGGCATGACCGGGACAATCGGGACAGGTGAGGCGGATGCAGGATGAGCAGGGCTGGATTTGGGGATACGAAGGGATAAGCCTATCCCCATACCCATATGCGCGATCTAACCTATGACATGGCGGCAGGAATGAATGCTACACGATCGCCTTCCTGTGCGGTGTCACCGGCAAACCATTCGTAGTGGACGGCGCTTGCGACATCGTTCGGCGGTTCTTTGTTTTCGATAACAATGATTTGGATTGTCTTATCGACTGACTTTAGTGCACTCCAGAAAGCTGCTTCGACACTTGCATCGATCGGACCGTCGGCACCCTTGACCTGAGTCCCTCTCTTCTTGTAGCTCGTAAGAGGTGAATCGATCACAACAAGGCCAGGATGTGGACGGCCTTCGCGCTGACAATAGCGCAGCAAAGCAATCACAAAGGCTGAATAGAGCACAGCACGAACACCCTTGCCGTGCGACTGACGGGCCTGGCCATCAACAATGATGTCGAATGTGCGCTCGTCGAACTCGACCCGACCTGCGCCAACCCATCGCCATTCCCGCAAAACGGCTTCGACCTCTTCGCAGAAGGTGCGAAGCGCTTTACTAGGGAGTGGTTCCCATTGTCTCTTTGTACCACGTGTAGCTGACGCCGCACGCTCAATCTCATTCTTCTTTACGCGAAGACTTTCGAGCAGTTCGCGATCGATTTTCGTCGTTTCGAGTTCCACGCGACGGGAAACGAGGGATTGGAGCCGTGCGGTGTTTGTCTGTAGGCTAGGTTGCACGACGCTGTCTAGGCGGCGGCCGGTACGATCTAATACTTCGAGCGCAGAGTTCCGCTGTCGGGCGCGCGCTTCGCGACGCAGTTCGAGGCTTGCAATGGCATCTTCTAAGTCCTTGCGCTGCGCCAGAATTTTCGCAGCTTCGGCGCGTGCGGATGCGTAGACTTCTACGCTTCCAGACGCGGCAGAATGCGCGTGGTCTGGTGTCATCAGCTGATCGCAAAGCGGACATTTTACCTCTTGAAGCCCATCAAAGTAATGAGCTCCTTCAGCAATAAAATCTAAACGCTCAAGATCCGAGCCGTATCGCTCATCTAAAAGATGATAGCGCGTTAGCAGCTCATCGATAGCTAGTATCTGAGCATCGGCATGTTGAAGCTCAGCCGTTGCCGCTTGCCGCTCCCGAAATAACGCCTCACGTTCATCCTCGAATCGAGCCAAGGCCGCCGAGATGGAAGCGATCGTACTGTCGACTCGCTCAATAGAATCATCAGGATCAGCCTGCCGCAAGCTCGCGAATCGCTTTTCGAGTGGCTCCAATAGATCATCAATAACGGTCAGCTGGGCATTAAGCTTGGCTCTCGCGATCTCTCGTTTCTCAGCTGCTATGACCCCTTGATCGTCCTTTCCGGAAAGCATGAATGCGAACATACGTTCACGTGCCGTATTGTCGTAACCTGACCGCCCGAGGACGGGCGACTGCTCTTCAATCACCGAGATCTCGTCGACCGTGATCACTGGCATAAGTGTCCTGATCGTCAGTCGCTGCGTCTTACCATCATTGTTTGATCGCAACTTCGCTTCCGAGATTCCTGCGAACGGAAAGAGAATTGACGTTACATCGACTGCATTGCTCTTTCCATGGCGGCGATACGCTATCTTTTCCCCTTCTTTGGAGATCTCGTCTATTCGGCATCTATGAGCAGCAAGATCGCCACCGGATAGACTGCGCTCCAACGTGAGAAACGTCTTTTCCGAGTTTTCGAACTCAACAAAGAGCTGCTCATACGGTTCAGCCTCAGGAATTCGCTTACGCAGTTCGTCTGCCCCAAAGATATAATCGAGACAGTGCATTAAATAGCTTTTGCCAGTATCTGATTCACCCGCGACAATGTTTCCGCCGGCAACGAACGCGACGCTCGCATCGACGACTCCTGATCCGCGCAATAGAATTTTACGAAGTTGCAGCAACTTACAGCTCCAGATTATTGATAGCCGTCATGCGGTCGAATTCCGCCCCCCAACGCCCAATATTCTCAGACATATAGCTCTGCAGAGCACGGTCATCGAAGTGCCGGAAATTCGTCACTACCCATGCCGATCGTTGCCGCAACGCGTCCGCATAACCAGTCCTCATCAAACCCAGGAAGGCATCGGTCAGCGGAGTCGAGCGGTATGTTATCCCTGACGTATCAAAGGTCTTCTGCAAAAGTTCGCGTGCGAACATCTGATTCAGTCCGAGTTGCAGCAGGTCGCGCTTCACAAGCAGTTCGGCGCCGCGAAACGGCACTGATGGGTGCAGACTTTTTGGCCCCCCAGGGACGTCACCGGAATGGACGAGCAGGTAGTCGTAGGATACGAGGCGCTGCAGATCGAGGGGCGCACCATCGGCGGCCGCCAACACGAACAAGAGTCGCAACCCGCACTCCAGCGGCGAGTTGAAAGGTCGTGCAGAGCGGGCACGATCGATCACGGCTCGCACCATCTGACTAGGCCCTCGTTTGCCATCTGATGGCACATACCCTCCCGATCGTTGGCGAGCACATGAGGCGCGAGAACATGTGCACCGAGCTGGAGTTGCTGAGCCCCCTTCACCGTATTGGTAAGTCGTTGATAGCCCGTAGCGTTCGTCTCGCTATACCAGTGATAGAGGCCGTTGCGGAATTCGTCGAGCAGCGTGTCGAAAAAACCGACATCTGCCATTTGATCACGCGCAAGCTCCTTCAGCCCTTCCGCACAATAGAAAGTAATTCTTGATCGATCAAAAAGACGTCGATGCTTATCTAGATGGCTAAAGTCCTCTACCGCGGAGATAGGCGAGCCGATTTCTGCAGCGATCACTTCAAATAGTTGACAGACGTAACCAGTTTCTCCAGGAGTAACTTCCGATGGCGGTGTAGGCGGTTTAGCTCGTTCGATCAGAGGCAGACCGAACACAGTTAGATGATAACGCGTCTGGCTATGCTCCTTGAGCAGATCGTGAGGCTGCTTCGCTCGAAATATGCTGAAATCGAAGGCTTCAATGTGCTTTCGCAGCGTCTCCGTCAGTTCGACCGGGTCCTTTCTGATAGCCCCTCGGCAATACTTATCCCAATTATTGAGAACAAATGCTCGAAGGTTCTCAGGAACGTCCAGCAGATCCTGAAAAGGAGAAGTCACGCCCTTGTGAGTGACGAAGTGGTACTCGACGGGCGGCTGATAGTCACCACGCTCTGTGTAGAACATGACCTTCGCAATCTCGCCTGCAGCCGCCCCTGCACCCAGAGCTACGCCATAGTGCTTGCACTGATAAAGGCGCCAGCGACGCTTCAATACGGAAGGAGGGTCAAGCCAAGCAATTACGTCACGGCCTTTGTCGCCCGCACCGCCACGTTGTTGGACCTCGACAATCTCAGGGACCTTGGTCGAGAGATAGTCAGAGGCCCATTCCAGAGCGAATCGTTCGAACTCAGCAGCGCTAAACTGGGCAAGGCGATCAAGGGGGTTCACTGGCAACCCAACTCCAAGCCCAAGCAACCGCGCATTTGCCCCGGGCCACGGCGTCGGCGGCGTAAGCGCCTCAGCTATGCCCAGCGCATCATGCACCAGAGATTTTGCCACTTCCCACCCTCAAACTTCAGAGACCTGACAGCGCACCGGCACACAATCCGCACCACCGCTGAGCGGGCAGGTCAGAAAATCATCACCCTCTTGGAGGTCCATACAAATCTCCTCGTCCGGCTCGCGATCCGGCGTTCCGTATATGGTGGGAAGAACAACAGGCTTCGTTCGATCGAAGCGGTGGTCTCGGCCGGGACAGGCCTATCGAAAACGCCTAACCGGAATGGTGCCGAGCGGACAGTCGGCAATGCCCGACGCCAATCAGATGCAACGCAATCGCCGATGCGGTCTCAATATCGATGATCATATATGCCCCCTCGCCCCCTGCGGTTGTTCGCCGCGCCGGGCATGGCGGACAGTTAAGACTGAATCCCTGGACGTCGCAAGATGCCGCCGCGCATCGCTCGGCTAGGGAAACGTAATGTTCCGGTTGCGTTAACCCGCAATTTTGTTCATGATATGTTCCATGGACATGGCGCAGACCGATCGCGAGGCGGGCGAGGCCCGGCCGTCCGATCCCGATCTGAACTGGACGGGATGGGCGCTGGACAAGCTGCGCGAGGTGGTCGAGATCGACATCCGCTGCAAGCGGCTGACCGAGCGGCAGCAGCAGGCGACCTTGGCGGGGCCGGAGGAACCGCCCGATTTCCCGCTGATGCAGTCGCGCCTGTCCCGCTCGATCCGGCTGTCGATCGCGATGGCCGAGCGGATCCGCGGCGACTACCTGCACCGCCGGGCCGAGGCTGAGGAGTCGGGGGCGCTGGAGCGCCGCCGCCGGCGGCGGGAGCAGGCCGTCAAGGCCGTGGTCGAGGCGGTCACGGCGGCCGAGGCCGCGGATCTCGCCGAGGTCGACGAGACTGTCACCTCCGAAGAGACCGAACGGCTGCGAGAGCAGGTGTGGGAGAGGCTGACCGAGGACGAGGTGCTGGACGTGCAGCTCGACACCCTGTCGGCCGATGAGTTCGTGCGGGAGGTCTGCCGCTGGCTCGGCCGCCGGCTGGATCCGAGCCGGCTGCCGCAGGGCTGGGACGACGTTACCCGGGCCAATGACAATGCCTCCGGCCTGCCGATGGAGGCCGCCGGGGCCGCAGCCGCCGATCATGAGCCCGCAGAGGAATGGCCGTGGACGCCGGACGAGTTCGATTCCGGCCGGCCCGTGCAGCGGCCGTCGAAGCCGGACAGCAGCTGAGCGCCGTTCATCGCCGAGACCGGCTGTCCCGACCATGAAACCGTCATTGCGAGCCCGAAGGGCGTGGCAATCCAGCGGCACCGGCTTCTGGATCGCCGCGGCGCTGCGCGCCTCGCGATGACGGTCGTGTTGCTCGGGCGGCGGAGATCCTCCCGGAGGAGGGAAAGATGGATGGGCCGGTGGAATCCGGCTCAGGCCCGCCGAGCCCGTTCGAGAATGCGTCCGGCGTGAGTCGGCTGGCGGTGATTGTGAGAACCGGAGCGCAGCGGACATGAAGGTCCGTGAGCACCGGAAGCGGAACAATCGCCGTCAGACGGCCGCACCGGGCGCATTATCGGGCGGGCGCGTATCTCCAGACCCCGTCCGCCCCCGTTTCCCGCGCCAGCTCGCCGGACGCGACCAGGTGGTTCAGATGCGCCGTCGCCTCGCCCACCGCGAACATCAGCTGCTGCCGGTCCAGCTCGCGCCGGAACAGCGCCGCCATCAGGTCGGCCACCGTCGCCGGATCGCGGCAGACCTCGCGGGTCAGGGCCAGCCGCTCCGCATGATGCGCGACCAGCCAGTCGATCCGCTCGCCGAGGCCGAAGAAAGGCAGGCCGTGCGAGGGCAGCACCAGCGTCTCCGCCGGCAGCTGCCGCAGCACGGCGAGGCTGCGCAGGAAGTCCGAGAGCGGGTCGGCCTCGGGCTCCGACGGCCAGACCGAGACGTTCGGGCTGATCTTCGGCAGCACCTGGTCGGCCGAGATCAGGATCCCGCGCCCGGCATCGTACAGGCAGGCCATCTCGCTGGAATGGCCCTCGCCCACGATCACCCGCCAGCCCGTGCCGCCGATCGGCAGCAGGTCGCCGTCGCGGATGCGGCGGGCGGCGACCGGCAGGGGCGAGACGCCGCGGCGATAGACGTTGCCGCGCGACTCCACCGCCTCCGCCGCCTCCGGCGGCAGGCCGGCGGCGCGGTAGAAGGCGGCATGCGCGGCCGCCACCTCGGGCCGGTCGTCCGACCAGGTGGCGCGGGCCATGGCGTATTCCGACAGCGTCATCACCAGCGGCGCGGCGAAGCGTTCGCACAGCCAGCCGGCCAGGCCGATATGGTCCGGATGCATGTGGGTCACCAGCACCCGCCGGACCGGCCGGTCCTTCAGCGGCCCGGCCAGGAGGGTTTCCCAGATCTCGCGCGAGGCGGCGTTGCCGATGCCGGTGTCGACCAGGGTCCAGCCGCCGGCCTCGTCCTGCAGCAGCCACAGGTTGACGTGGTTCAGCGCCATCGGCAGCGGGAAGCGCAGCCACAAGAGGCCGGGCGCCACCTCCACCGGCACGCCGGGTTCGGGCGCCGTGGGGTGGGGATAGGTGAGGATCGATGCGTCCATGGCGCGCATCCTCGCGATGTCGGGCGGCGCCGCCAAGCGATTGTTGCGCAGGGAAGCGCTGCGCCCCCTCTCCCGCGCACGCCGATACAAGACCCTCGCCGCCGGCCGGGCCATCTCTGCGGCGATCCCATCGAGAGGAGTGCCCGCGATGCCCGCCCCTGCCCCGAAGGCGCCGATCAACCTGGCGCGGAAGTTCAGCCTGTTCACCGACCAGTGGCAGCCGCGCGTGGTCGCCGAGATGAACGAGCTGCAGTTCAAGATCGTCCGCCTCGAGGGCGACTTCCTCTGGCACCACCACCCGGAGACGGACGAGGCCTTCCTGGTGCTGGAGGGCGAGCTTCGCATCGACTTCCGCGACGGCGCGGTGACGCTGGGCCCGGGCGAGATGGTCGTGGTGCCGAAGGGCGTCGAGCACAAGCCCTTCGCCGCGGGCGAGGTGAAGCTGATGCTGATCGAGCCGCGCGGCATCCTCAACACCGGCCACGAAGGCGGCGAGCGCACGGCGCAGAACGATATGTGGGTCTGATATCGGGAGCGGTCTCCCTTTCCCGTCATGGCGAGCCCCGAAGGGGCGTGGCCATCCAGCGACACCGACCCCTGGATCGCCACGGCGCTGCGCGCCTCGCGATGACGATCTCCACCGGTCGATCCTGCCTTGACGGCGCCGCCGGCGCGCCCTCAGGGCACCGCGGACGCCGGCCGGCGGGTGAACCGCCCGCCGATGCGATAGCGCGAGCCGGGGAACAAGAGGCGGGCGACGCTGACCAGGCGGCCCGCCGACCAGGTGCGGCGATGCACCAGAAGGCAGGGCTCGTGCCGGCCGATCCTCAGATGCTCGCGCTCCCAGGGCTCGGCCAGCACCGCCTCGACCACATGCTCGCCCTCCGACAGCGGCGCCTGCTGCATCAGGTAGTCGTGCGGCGTGATCCGGGTGAAGTCCTGCGCCAGGTAATGAGGCGCGGTCTCCAGCCGGACGAAGCGGTCCTCCAGCAGGATCGGCACGCCGTCCTCGTGATGGATCAGGACCGAATGGGCGACGGCGGCGCCGTCCGGCACCTCCAGCCGCGCCGCCGCCTCCCCGGTCAGCGTCTCCGGCCGCAGCAGCACCACCGCAGCGCTGTGGGCGTGGCCGCGGGCGCGGACGTCGTCGGCGATGCTGCGGATCTCCATCAGCGGCGCCTCGGGCTTGGCTCCGGCTACGAAGGTGCCGACGCCCTGCACCCGCACCAGCACCCCGGCCTCGGTCAGCTCGCGCAGCGCCCGGTGGATCGTCATCCGGCTGATGCCGAGCGAGCGCACCAACTCGTTCTCCGACGGCACCCGCCCGTTCGCCGGCCATTCCCCGGTCTCGATCGAGCGCAAGATCATCGCCTTGACCCGGCGGTACAGCGGCAGCGGCTCGTCGAGCGTCAATGTCAGCGGCTGGGGATCCATCACGGTTCGCGGGCGTCCTCTCCGGCCCTTGTCGGCCTGTCACAGCTTGTATATACAACTCTATACCAGTTCAGCCCAAGACCAAACAATCCAGGAGGCTTGCCGTGACGACCGTCACCAACCGCCGCGTCATCCGGGCGCCGCACGGGCCGGAGAAGAGCTGCCGCACCTGGCAGGCCGAGGCCGCGATGCGGATGCTGATGAACAATCTCGACCCCGAGGTGGCCGAGAACCCGGACGAGCTGGTGGTCTATGGCGGCATCGGCAAGGCGGCCCGCAACTGGCGGTCCTTCGACACGATCGTCCGCACCCTGAAGGAGCTGGCGCCGGACGAGACGCTGCTGGTCCAGTCCGGCAAGCCGGTCGGCGTGTTCCGCACCCATGCCGACGCGCCGCGGGTGCTGATCGCCAACTCCAACCTCGTCCCCGCCTGGGCCACCTGGGAGCATTTCCGCGAGCTCGAGGCCAAGGGGCTGATGATGTACGGCCAGATGACGGCCGGCTCCTGGATCTATATCGGCAGCCAGGGCATCGTGCAGGGCACCTACGAGACCTTCGCCGAGGTCGGCCGCCAGCACTATGGCGGCGATCTGAAGGGCCGCTGGATCCTGACCGGCGGCCTCGGCGGCATGGGCGGGGCGCAGCCGCTGGCGGCGACCATGGCCGGCGCCTCGATGATCGCGGTCGAATGCCAGGCCAGCCGGATCGAGCGCCGCCTCGCCACCCGCTATCTCGACCGCAAGGCCGAGAGCCTGGACGAAGCGATGGCGATGGTCCTCGAGGCGAAGGCGCGAGGGCAGGCCGTCTCGGTCGGCCTGCTCGGCAACGCCGCCGAGGTGTTCCCGGAGATCGTGCGGTGCGCCAAGGCCGACCCGGCCTGGCGCCCGGACGCGGTGACCGACCAGACCTCGGCGCACGACCCGCTGAACGGCTACCTGCCGGCGGGCTGGAGCTGGGCCGAGGCGGAGGAGCGTCGCCGCACCGACCCCGAGGGCGTGGTGCGCGCGGCCAAGGAGAGCATGGCGACGCATGTCCGGGCGATGCTGGACTTCCACGCCATGGGCGTCCCGACCCTCGACTACGGCAACAACATCCGCCAGATGGCGCAGGACATGGGTGTCGAGAACGCCTTCGACTTCCCCGGCTTCGTCCCGGCCTATATCCGGCCGCTGTTCTGCCGCGGCATCGGCCCGTTCCGCTGGGCGGCCCTGTCCGGCGACCCGGAGGACATCTACAGGACCGACCAGCGGGTGAAGGAGCTGATCCCCGATGACCCGCACCTGCACAACTGGCTCGACATGGCCCGCCATCGCATCGCCTTCCAGGGCCTGCCGGCACGGATCTGCTGGGTCGGCCTGGGCCAGCGCGCCCGGCTCGGCCTCGCCTTCAACGAGATGGTGGCGAAGGGCGAGCTGAAGGCACCGATCGTGATCGGCCGCGACCATCTCGACTCCGGCTCGGTCGCCAGCCCGAACCGCGAGACCGAGGCGATGCAGGACGGCTCCGACGCCGTCTCCGACTGGCCGCTGCTGAACGCCCTGCTCAACACCGCCTCGGGCGCCAGCTGGGTCAGCCTGCATCATGGCGGCGGCGTCGGCATGGGCTACAGCCAGCACGCCGGCATGGTGATCGTCGCCGACGGCACGCCGGAGGCGGCGCGGCGGCTGGAGCGGGTGTTGACCAACGACCCCGGAACCGGCGTCATGCGTCATGCCGATGCGGGCTACGACATCGCCCGCGACTGCGCCCGCGAGCAGGGCCTGAAGCTGCCGATGCTGGAGGACACGCATGGATGACGGGATCGTTCGCCACGACGGCATCGTCCGCGACCAGACCGAGCTGCGCAGCCGCTACGCCGAGCCCAGCGAGCTGGTCCGCAACAAGCTCCTGAACCGGATCGACCGGCACGCCCGCGCCTTCATCGGCCTGTCGCCCTTCCTGGTGATCGCCACGGCCGGGGCCGACGGCAGCGCCGACGCCTCGCCTCGCGGCGACGCGCCCGGCTTCGTCACCGTGGCCGACGACAGGACGCTGCTGATCCCCGACCGGCGCGGCAACAACCTGTGCGACAGCCTGTCGAATGTGATCGAGAACCCGAAGGTCGGGCTGGTCTTCTTCGTCCCCGGCGTCAACGAGACGCTGCGGGTCAACGGCAGCGCCGCGATCACCACCGACCCGGCGGTGCTGCAGCCGATGGCGGTGGACGGCAAGGTCCCGGCCTCGGCCCTGCGCGTCACGGTCGGGCAGCTCTACTTCCACTGCGGCAAGGCGCTGATCCGGTCCCGCCTGTGGGACCCGGCGGTGCAGATCGAGCGCGGCAGCTTCCCGACCCTGGGCAGGATCCTGGCCGACCAGATCAAGGGCGTCGACACCGCCGAGGCCGATGCCCGGCTCGAAAACTCCTACCGGAACCACCTGTACTGACATGGCCGACATCACCTTCACCGCCGGCCGGCTGACGCTGCCGCAGCTCCGCGCCATCGCCCGCACCGACGCCGCGGTGCGGCTCGACCCCGCCTGCCGGCCGGAGATCGAGGCCGGCGCCGCCGCCGTCGCCGCGATCGTCGACGAGAACCGCACCGCCTACGGCGTCAACACCGGCTTCGGCAAGCTGGCCCAGACCCGGATCCCGACCGAAAGGCTGCAGCAGCTGCAGACCAACCTGGTGCTGTCGCACGCCACCGGCACCGGCCCGCTGCTCGACGATGCCACGGTCCGGCTGATCCTGGCGCTCAAGCTCAACGGCCTGGCCCGCGGCCGCTCCGGCGTGCGCTGGGTGGTGATCGAGGCGCTGCAGGCGCTGCTCGACGCCCGCGCCTACCCCTGCATCCCGGCCAAGGGCTCGGTCGGCGCCTCGGGCGATCTCGCCCCCCTCGCCCATCTCTCGGCGGCGCTGCTCGGCGAAGGCGAGATCCGGCTACGCGGCAAGCGCTGGCCGGCCGCCGACGCGCTGCGCCAGATCGGCCTGTCGCCGCTGACCCTGGCGCCGAAGGAGGGCCTGGCCCTGCTGAACGGCACCCAGGTCTCCACCGCCCTCGCCCTCATGGGCCTGTTCGCGGCCGAGGAGGCGTTCGCCGCCGGCCTTGTCGCCGGCGCCATGTCGGTCGACGCCGCCCGCGCCTCCGACGCGCCCTTCGACCCGCGCATCCACGAATGGCGCGGCCAGCCGGGCCAGATCGAGGTGGCGGCAGTGCTGCGCGGCCTGCTGGCGGGCAGCGCCATCCGCGCCTCGCATATCGAGAACGACGACCGGGTGCAGGACCCCTACTCCCTGCGCTGTCAGCCGCAGGTGATGGGCGCCTGCCTCGACCAGATCCGCCACGCCGCGCGGATCCTGGAGATCGAGGCCAATGCCGTCTCCGACAACCCGCTGGTGTTCCCGGACTCGGGCGACGTCATCTCCGGCGGCAACTTCCACGCTGAGCCGGTGGCCTTCGCCGCCGACAACCTGGCCTTGGCGATCGCCGAGATCGGCGCGATCTCGGAGCGGCGCATCGCGCTCCTGACCGATTCCAACCTCTCCGGACTGCCGCCCTTCCTGGTGGCCGATCCGGGGGTGAACTCCGGCTTCATGATCGCCCATGTCACCGCGGCCGCCCTGGCCAGCGAGAACAAGAGCCTGGCGCATCCGAGCTCGGTCGACAGCCTGCCGACCTCGGCCAACCAGGAGGACCATGTGTCGATGGCGACCCATGCCGGGCGCCGCCTGGCCGACATGGCCGAGAACACGGCGGCGATCGTTGGCGTCGAGCTGCTGGCCGCGGCGCAGGGCATCGACTTCCTCCGCCCGCTGCGCAGCGCCGAGCGGATCGAGGCCGCGATGGCCGCCGTCCGTAACCGGGTGAAAGCGTGGGAAACCGACCGCTTCTTCGCCCCGGACATCGAGGCCGCCAAGGCCCTGGTCCGGGCCGGCACCTTCCTGCCTTATATGCCCGGCCTGCTGCCGAGCACCCTGGAGGCCGCGTGATGGACGCCTTCCGCCTGCACCGGGGCACCGCCCCCCTGCTGCTGAGCATCCCGCATGTCGGCACCGCGGTGCCGGAGGCGATCCGCGACCGCCTGGCGCCGGAGGCGCAGGACCTGCCGGACACTGACTGGCATCTCGACCGGCTCTACGACTTCGCCGAGGGGCTGGGCGTCAGCATCATCCAGGCGGTGCAGTCGCGCTACGTCATCGACCTGAACCGGCCGCCGGGAGACGAGAGCCTCTATCCCGGCCAGGCCACCACCGGCCTGTGCCCGACCATCCGCTTCGACGGCGTGAAGCTGTACCGGCCCGGCGCCGAGCCGGATGCGGCGGAGATCGCCGGACGGATCGAGACGGTGTGGAAGCCCTACCACGCCGCTCTGGCGGCGGAGCTGGAGCGGCTCCGCGCGCAGCACGGCTACGCCCTGCTCTATGACGCGCATTCGATCCGCTCGCGGGTGCCGCGGCTGTTCGACGGCCTCCTGCCCGACCTCAACCTCGGCAGCAACGGCGGCGCCTCGGCGGCGCCGGCGCTCAAGGACCGGATCGCCGAGATCTGCCGCACGGCCGAGAGCTTCACCCATGTCGTCGACGGCCGGTTCAAGGGCGGGTACATCACCCGCCAATACGGGCAGCCGGAGCGGAACGTGCACGCGCTGCAGATGGAGCTGGCGCAGCGCCACTACATGGACGAGGACTCGCCCTTCGCCTACCGGCCGGACGTGGCGCCGCCACTGAAAACGGTGCTGCGCCGCGTGTTGGAGTCGATGCTCGGCTGGAAGCCGTGAGCAGCGCGCTGTCTCCGATCGAGCTGTGGCTCGGCCGCTGGGAGCTGGAGGCGGACGGTGAGCTGATCGAGCGCAACGGCGCCGATGTCGCCTTCGTCCGTCGCGGCGACCACCGGGCCGTGCTGAAGGTGCTGAAGCCGGGCAGTGACGAGGCTCTCGGCCCGGCAATGCTCGCCCACTACCGCGGCCGCAGCGCCGTGCGGGTGCTGGGGCATGAGCAGAACGCCGTGCTGCTGGAACGGGCCCTGCCGGGGACGGAGCTGACCGAGCTCGCGCTCTCCGGCCGCGACGACGAGGCCGTCCGCGTCCTGTGCGGCGTGATCGCCAATCTGCACCAGGACGACCCGCCGCCCGGCCCCTGGCCGACGGTGGAGGATTGGGGCCGCGCCTTCGCCCGCTACCGCGCCGGCGAGCCGCATGACGAGGTCCCGGCCGGCCTGCTCGACCGCGCCGAGGCCGAGTACAGGGACCTCTGCGCCACCCAGGGCCGGCGTTTCCTGCTGCATGGCGACCTGCACCACGAGAACGTGCTGGACGGCGGCGACCGCGGCTGGCTGGTGATCGACCCCAAGGGCGTGATCGGCGAGCTGGCCTATGAGACCGGCGCCAGCCTGCGCAACCCGGGTGGCGCCGAACACCTCTACAACGATCCCCGGCAGATCACCCGCCGCGTACGGCTCTTCGCCGAAGGCCTGGGTCTGCCGCAGGAGCGCATCCTGCGCTGGGCCTTCGCCCAGGCCGTCCTCTCCGCCCTCTGGCATGTCGAGGACGGGGACGACGACGAGGACGTCGCCGCGGCGATCGCGACCGCCGCGGCGATGCGCAGCCTGCTGCCGGGCTGACTTAGTCCGGCAGGATCGCCACCGCCCTCGTCCAGCCGGCGGAGGCGGCGCGGATCTTCACCGGGAAGCAGCTGACGGTGAAGCCGGTGGCGGGCAGCGCCTCCAGGTTGTACAGCTTCTCCAGATGGCAGTAGCCGATCTCCCGGCCGGCCTTGTGGCCTTCCCAGATCAGCGAGGCGTCGCCGGTCTCCTGGAACCGCCTGGCCGTGTGGCTGAACGGCGCGTCCCAGCTCCAGCCGTCGGTGCCGACCAGGCGGATGCCCTGGCGCAGCAGGTGCAGCGTGGCGTCGCGACCCATGCCGCAGCCGCTGTCGACATAGTCCGCCTGGCCGTAGCGGGTGCCGGCGCTGGTGTTGACCAGCACGATCTCCAGCGGCTTCAGCGTGTGGCCGATCCGCTCCAGCTCCACATCGATCTCGTCCGGCGTCACGATGTGGCCGTCCGGCAGGTGCCGGAAGTCCAGCTTCACGCCGGGCTGGAAGCACCACTCCAGCGGCACCTCGTCGATGGTGATGGCGCGCTTCCCGCCATCCATCGTCGGGTGGTAGTGCCAGGGCGCGTCGAGATGCGTGCCGTTGTGGGTGGAGATGGCGACCCGCTCCTCCGCCCAGCCCTTGCCTTCCGGCAGCTGGTCCGGCCGCAGGCCCGGGAACACGAACGCAACCTCGCGCGCCGTCTCCTCATGAGCGCGGTAGGTGATCGAGACCTTCTGGAACGGCGGGTCGGCCGGGACGTCGTTCTCGAGCGGGATCGAGATGTCGATGAGCTTGGGCATGGGTCCTTCCGCGAGGAGCTGACGATTCGATTGGAGGCCAATCTAGCCAGCCGCTCACTTCCCCCGGCAATCCTCCGCATCGGTGCCGGCGGCGCAGAGGCCGGAGCCCTTGCCGGGCTCGTCGCATTCGCCGTCGCCGGTGAAGGGACAGGCCGCCGGAGTTGCGGCGCCCCCCGAGCCGGTGCTGGGGGCGTCACCGCCCGCAGCCGAGCAGTCCGTGGCATCGGTCCCGGCGGAGCAGAGGCCGGTGCCGCGGCCCGGCTCGTCGCACTCGCCGTCCTGGGCGAACTGGCAGCTGTCGTCGCCCGCGGCCGAGGGCGCGGCCGGCGCCGCGGGGGCTTGGCCGGTGCCTGCTTTCGCCTTGCAGTCGGTGGCATCGGTCCCCGCGGCGCAGGCGCCGGAGCCGATGTCCGGCTCGTCGCAGTCGCCGTCGCGGGCGAAGGGGCAGCTGTCGTCGCCTTGTCCGGTCGGCGTCGCGGGCGCAGTCGGAACCGGCTGATCGCCTCGCCGGGCCTTGCAGTCGGTGGTGTCGGTGCCTGCGGCGCAGGCGCCCGAGCCGATGCCCGGCTCGTCGCACTCATTGTCCCGGGCGAAGGGGCAGCTGTCGTCGCTAGGCCCCTGGGCCGGCGCGCTTGGAGGCGGCGCGGGCGTGGCGGCCGCGCAATCCGCCGTGTCGGTGCCGGCGGCGCAGAGGCCGGAGCCCTTGCCCGGCTCGTCGCAGCGCTGGTCGAAGGCGTAGCGGCACGCATTCGCCGGTTCGACCACGGCTTCCGGCCGGCAATCGGCGCTGTCGGTGCCGGGGGCGCAGGTGCCGTTGGCCTCGTCGCATTCGCCGTCATGGGCGAAGATGCAGGAGTTGTTGGTGCCACCTTCGGGCGTCTGCTGCGCCACGACCGGGAGCGGAAACGCCAGCGCCGTCGCCGCCAGCATCCAGGCCCATCTCGAAGCCATACGCCGTCCCCTCCCGCCATGCGCCCGACATCCTAGATACATGCAGGAGAATGGCATGACAAAGGCGCCTGCCCGTTGCCTCTACGGAACGATCGGGCGTATCAATCACGCCCTTCGCAGGAGATTGGTTCGATGAGCACCCCCGCCCCCGTCCATGTCATCGGCGCCGGCCTGGCCGGCAGCGAAGCCGCCTGGCAGCTGGTCTCGGCTGGCGTGCCGGTGGTGCTGCACGAGATGCGGCCGGTGCGGCGGACCGAGGCGCACCAGACCGACGGCTTCGCCGAGCTGGTCTGCTCCAACTCCTTCCGCTCCGACGACGCGATGTACAACGCCGTCGGCCTGCTGCACGAGGAGATGCGGCGCTGCGGGTCGCTGATCATGCGCCACGCCGATGCCCACAAGGTGCCGGCCGGCGGCGCGCTGGCGGTCGACCGCGACGGCTTCTCCGCTGGCGTCACCGCCAATCTCGCTGGCCATCCGCTGGTGACGGTGGAGCGCGGCGAGGTCGCCGGCCTGCCGCCGCAGGAGTGGGACAGCGTGATCGTCGCCACCGGCCCCCTCACCTCCCCGGCCCTGGCCGAGGCGGTGCGCGGCCTGACCGGCGAGGCGGAGTTGGCCTTCTTCGATGCCATCGCGCCGATCGTCTACCGCGACACGATCGACTTCGGCACCGCCTGGTTCCAGTCGCGCTACGACAAGCCCGGCCCGGGCGGCACCGGCAAGGACTACATCAACTGCCCGATGTCGAAGGAGGAGTACGAGGCCTTCATCAGCGAGCTGCTGGCCGCGCCGAAGACCGAGTTCAAGGACTGGGAGAAGGACACGCCCTATTTCGACGGCTGCCTGCCGATCGAGGTGATGGCCGAGCGCGGCCCGGACACGCTGCGCTGGGGCCCGATGAAGCCGGTTGGCCTGACCAACCCGCACAGCGACCGCCGGCCCTGGGCCGTGGTCCAGCTGCGCCAGGACAACGCCCTGGGCACGCTGTTCAACATGGTCGGCTTCCAGACCAAGATGAAATACGCCGAGCAGGTGCGGGTGTTCCGCATGATCCCGGGCCTGCAGAATGCGGAGTTCGCGCGGCTGGGCGGGCTGCACCGCAACACCTTCATCAACAGCCCGCGGGTGCTGGACCCGGTGCTGCGGCTGAAGGCGATGCCGCGGCTGCGCTTCGCCGGCCAGGTCACCGGCGTCGAGGGCTATGTCGAGAGCGCCGCGATCGGCTTGCTGGCAGGCCGGATGGCGGCGGCGGAGCGGCTGGGCCGGGCCATCATCCCGCCGCCTGTGACCACCGCTCTCGGCGCCCTCTTGAACCACATCACCGGCGGCGGCGAGGCCGAGACGTTCCAGCCGATGAACGTCAATTTCGGCCTGTTCCCGCCCCCCGAGATCCCGGAGCGCCAGCCCGGCCAGAAGAAGGTAAAAGGCCGCGACCGCAAGAGCCTGTACAGCGAGCGGGCGCTGGCCGATCTCGATCTCTGGCTCGGCCGGCGCGCAGCGACCTGACAGAGCGTCGACGGAGCGGCGTTTACAAAAAATAATATTTGGACGGATGTTCGTTCGTCGGCCCGCTGAGACAATGGGGCCATGGCGGGATCAAGAAAGACCATGTCGACCTCCGCAGCGGCACCCCCGGAGGCTCAGCCGCATGTGCTCCTTGTCGAGGACGATCTCGAGATCTCCCGGATGCTGCAGGGCGTTCTTGCGGAGAGCGGCTTCATCGTCTCCGCCGCAACCGTCGCGGCCGGGATGGACGCGGTGCTGGCCCGCGCCGAGGTCGATCTCGTCGTGCTCGACATCATGCTGCCGGGGGAGGACGGGCTCAGCATCTGCCGTCGGCTCCGGGCCGCCTCGACAATCCCGATCATCATGGTGACGGCCCGCGGCGACGCGGTCGACCGGATCATCGGGCTGGAGATCGGGGCCGACGACTACCTGCCCAAGCCGTTCGATTCCCGCGAGCTGGTGGCGCGCATCCGGGCGCTGCTGCGGCGCGCCCAAGGCGGGAACGGCGGCGGCCGCATGCGCCCGCTGCGCTTCGCCGGCTGGCGGATCGATCCGGCATCTCGGCAGCTGCACGACCCCGACGGGGTCCAGGTCGCCATGACCAGCGTCGAGTTCGATCTGCTGGCGGCGCTGTGCCGGCACTCCGGCCAGGTGCTGTCGCGCGACCAGCTGATCGAGCTGACGCATAGCGGCCTGGCCAGCCCGGTCCAGCGCAGCATCGACGTCCATGTCAGCCGCATCCGGCAGAAGATCGAGCCGGACCCCGACAACCCGCGCTACATCAAGACCGTGCGCCTCGGCGGCTACATGTTCGCCGAACGCGTCGAGCATGCCTGATGCGATACCTCTCTCGCCTGCTGCCGCGCAGCGTCGTCAGCCAGATCACCGGGATCGTCGCCGCCTCGATGCTGCTCGGCATCGGTCTGACCGGCACCGTTCTGTTCCTGTTCTTCAGAGAGCCCGACGCGCGGGACGGCGTCATCCTTTCGGCGGCTGCAATCGCCAAGATCACCCAGATCGTCCAGAGCGCCGACACCCCGGAAGAGGCCAACGGGATCCTCGACGTCGCCCGGCGTGCCGGCGCCGATGTCATCCGAATGCCGTCAGGGGAATTCGCCGCCCAGTCTGAAGGCGGGCCGACGTCGATCCTGTCGGAGCTGATCGCCTATCAACTGAAGACCCTTTGGGGCATCGAGGCACGCGGTGCCAACCTTCCTTCCGGTGCCGGCCATGGTCTCGTCGTGCAGGTCGACGATCGGTTCGTCCTGCTGTTCCCGACACCGACCTGGGCCGGCCTATGGCGGTTCATCCTCAAGCCCACGGTCCTGATCATCGTCACGATGATCGTGTTCGTGCTGTTCCTCTCGATCTACGCGGTGCGCTGGATCATCGCGCCGCTGTCGGCGCTGGGGGCTGCGGCCGAATCCTTCGGGCGCTCGCCCGAGGACGCCCGCATGATCGACCGCCGCGGACCGCGCGAGATCGGCCAGATGGCCGATGCCCTCAATGACATGCGCACCCGCATCCGGGCCCTGATCGACGACCGCACCCGCATGCTAGCCGCGATCAGCCACGACCTGCGGACGCCGCTGACCCGCCTGCGGCTGCGGGCCGAACGGATCGATGACCCGGAGCTGCGGGACGGCATCCTGCATGAGGTCGTGCGGATCAGCGGCATGCTCGACGAGACCCTGGAGTATCTGCACCCCGGCATCCGCGAAGAGCGGATGTCGCGGGTCGATCTGACGAGTCTGCTGCAGACGGTCTGCACCGAATTCGGCGATGTCGGGCACAATGTCACCTATGCCGGGCCGCCGCGCCTGGCCTGGTTCTGCCGGCCCAACGCGCTGGCCCGGGCGGTCAGCAACGTCGTGGACAACGCCGTTCAGCACGGATCGGCGGTACGGGTCGGCCTGCGCATCGGCGACGGCGGCGCGGCGGAGATCGAGGTGGCGGACGATGGTCCGGGCATCCCCGCGGGGCTGCGCGAGAAGGTCTTCGATCCCTTCTTCAAGGGCGACGACAGCCGGCCCGCGACGTCGGGCAGAGGGTTCGGGCTGGGCCTGTCGATCGCACGCGACGTCGTCCGTGGCCATGGTGGCCGCATCGAGCTGCTCGACCATGTGCCGCACGGCCTGATCGTCCGGATGTCGCTTCCTGCAGCCGATACGATCTCCGGCCGGGACCCGATCTATGAGTCGCCGATGACCGCCGGAAATCCCGCAACATCTCTTAACATAACTTAAAACCGACCTGTTCTGCCGGCTTCTATTCTCGCAGCTCAATCGAGCCTCGGGATGAACCGAATGTCAGTGTCACTGTCGACTGCCGTCTCCTCGTCGCCACGAAATATCTGTCGAGTCAGAACTTGCGCGCCGCTCGTCCTGACCGGTGCCTGCTTGTTCCTTGTCGCGATCAGCATACGTGCAGAGGCCCAAGACGTAATCATCGTGCCGCCGGAGGACGCTCCCGCCCCGGAGGCCGCCAGTCCCGGCGGCGACTGGACCTTCGTGCTCGGCGCCGGCGCCCGGGTCGCGCTCAGCTACGAAGGTTCCGACAAGTTCTCGGTGTCGCCGGGGCCCTTCGTCGCGATCAACTGGAGGGACCGGGTCTTCCTCGACATGGAACACGGGCTGGGCGTCAATGTCGTGCGGACGGAGACGCTCCGGCTGGGACTGTCGGTGAATTTCGCGCCGGGCCGGGACGAGGACGACGAGGACCACCTGAAGGGGCTGGGCGACATCGACCCGGCCGCGCGCGGCCGTGTCTTCGCATCCTATTCCGTCGGCATGGTGCAGTTCGGCATCGACGTAGCCAAGGATTTCGGCGGCAGCGAGGGTCTGCAGGTACGGCCCGACGTGTCGGTGAAGGTGCCGCTGTCCGAGACCTGGACGCTGTCGTCGGGCCTCTCCGCCACCTGGGCCGACGACGATTACATGCAGACCTTCTTCGGCGTCTCTCCCTCGCAGTCCCGGAGGTCGGGGCTGGAGCGCTTCGACGCCGGGGCGGGGTTCAAGAGCGTCGATTTCCGGGTCGGCCTCACCTGGAACCTGTCCGACAGCTGGTTCACCACGGCGAATGTCGGTGTCGGCATCCTGCTCGGCGACGCGGCGGACAGCCCGATCACCGAGAGCGGAGTGCAGCCCTCGATCGGGCTCGCGGTCGGCTACCGGTTCTGAGGTCATCCTCCGGGCCGGCTGACGCCGGCCTGAGCCTGATGTGACGGACCGATGCTGACCTAGCAAGAGCCGACGGACATCCCGCCCATGCGATCTTTCATCGCCGCGTCCGAAGCGTTGGTGACTCGGGCGAAGGTTCGTGTAGTTTAGAACGGGTCAAAACTACGCAACGCGATCGGAGGGAACATGGCCAACGAAGGCAAGTGCCCGGTCACGGGTGGGACCCGCGCGTACACGAACCGCGACTGGTGGCCGAACCAGCTGAACCTTCAGGTGCTCCATCAGCACTCCGCCCTGTCCGACCCGATGGGCGAGTCGTTCGATTATGCCAAGGAATTCAAGAGCCTCGATCTCGACGCCGTGATCAAGGACCTGTACGCCCTGATGACGGATTCGCAGGATTGGTGGCCAGCCGATTTCGGCCACTACGGCGGGCTGTTCATCCGCATGGCCTGGCACAGCGCCGGCACCTACCGCATCGGCGACGGCCGTGGCGGAGGCGGGCGGGGCCAGCAGCGCTTCGCGCCGCTCAATAGCTGGCCGGATAACGGCAATCTCGACAAGGCGCGCCGGCTCTTGTGGCCGATCAAGCAGAAATACGGCCGGAAGATCTCCTGGGCCGACCTGATGATCCTCGCCGGCAACGTGGCCCTCGAGTCGATGGGCTTCAAGACCTTCGGCTTCGGCGGCGGGCGCGCGGACACCTGGGAGCCCGACCAGGACATCTTCTGGGGCCCCGAAGGCAAGTGGCTGGCGGATGAGCGCTACAGCGGCGACCGCGAGCTGCAAGGCCATCTCGGCGCCGTGCAGATGGGCCTGATCTACGTCAATCCGGAAGGCCCGAACGGCAACCCGGACCCCGTCGCCGCGGCCCGCGACATCCGCGAGACCTTCGGCCGGATGGCGATGAACGACGAGGAGACGGTGGCCCTGATCGCCGGCGGCCACAGCTTCGGCAAGACCCACGGCGCCGGCGACGCGGCCCTGGTCGGGCCGGAGCCGGAAGGGTCCGACATCGTGGAGCAGGGCCTGGGCTGGCGGAGCACCCACGGCACTGGCCACGCGGGCGACGCGATCACCAGCGGCCTGGAGGTGACCTGGACCTCGACGCCGACGAAGTGGAGCAACGAGTTCTTCAAGAACCTGTTCCAGTACGAATGGGAGCTGACCAAGAGCCCGGCCGGCGCGCATCAGTGGAAGCCGAAGGACGGCGCCGGCGCCGGCACGATCCCGGATGCGCACGACCCATCGAAGCGGCACGCGCCGGCGATGCTGACCACCGACCTGTCGCTGCGCTTCGACCCGGCCTATGAGAAGATCTCGCGGCGCTTCCTCGAGCATCCGGAGGAATTCGCCGACGCCTTCGCCCGCGCCTGGTACAAGCTGACCCATCGCGACATGGGGCCGAAGGTGCGCTATCTCGGCCCGCTCGTGCCGGACGAGACGCTGATCTGGCAGGACCCGGTCCCCGAGGTCGACCATCCGCTGGTCGATGCGTCGGACATCGCCGCGCTGAAGGCGAAGGTGCTGGCCTCCGGCCTCTCCGTCGCCCAGCTCGTCTCCACCGCCTGGGCGTCGGCGTCGACCTTCCGCGGCTCCGACAAGCGCGGCGGCGCCAATGGCGCCCGCATCCGCCTGGCGCCGCAGAAGGACTGGGCGGTCAACCAGCCGGACCAGCTGGCGACGGTGCTCTCCAAGCTGGAAGCGATCCAGCAGGAGTTCAACGCCTCGGCGGCCGGCGGCAAGAAGATCTCGTTGGCCGACCTGATCGTCCTCGCCGGCGGCGCTGCGGTCGAGAAGGCCGCGAAGGACGCCGGGCAGGACGTGCAGGTGCCCTTCACCCCGGGCCGCACCGATGCGTCGCAGGAGCAGACCGACGTCGCCTCCTTCGCGCCGCTCGAGCCGAAGGTCGACGGGTTCCGCAACTATCTCGGCGAGACGCTGGTGGCCCTGACGCCTGAGGAGATGCTGGTCGACCGGGCGCAGCTGCTGACGCTGACGGCGCCGGAGATGACGGTCCTCGTCGGCGGCCTGCGCGTGCTGGGCGCCAATGCTGGGAACTCCCCGCATGGCGTCTTCACCCAGCGGCCGGGCGCGCTGACCAACGACTTCTTCGTCAACCTGCTCGACATGGGCACGCAGTGGCGGCCGTCCTCGGACGCCGAGAGCATGTTCCAGGGCCGGGACCGGAAGACGGAAGAGGTCAAGTGGACCGGCACCCGGGTCGACCTGATCTTCGGGTCGCATTCGCAGCTGCGGGCGCTGGCCGAGGTCTATGGCAGCGCCGACTCGCAGGAGAAGTTCGTGAAGGACTTCGTGGCGGCATGGGTCAAGGTGATGAACCTCGACCGCTTCGATCTCGCCTGATCTCGGCGGCGGATCCCCGGCGGTCGACGCCGGGGATCCGCTCCGTGAACGCGGAAACAATTTTCACGCACGATCATAATCGCCGCTGCGCAACTGGCGCGATCCTTTCGTGAGCTGGAAACTCGGAGCGATTCCGAGCCGGCCGCCGACGATCGCGTTCTCAGGAGGCGCTACCAGAACGGGTTTGAGGGTCAGGCCGGCCGGGCGGCTGTCAGTCCGTTCGGCGCTGATCGACCGTTGCGGCCCGCCACGGCCATCATCGGAGACGAGCACCCGGACGCGGAGATCCACAGCACCCTGCGGAATGCGAGCGAAAGCGGAGTGCCCTGCCAGGCTTGAGGCGATCGCGAAGCGTGATACGATCCGTCCCGACCGTCATGCGTCTCTCCGGTGTCGCGGCCGTCTGGCTCTCGCCATCAAGGGGAGGGAACGAGATGTGTTAAGCAGACGCGAAGTGTTGGGGCGCGCGAAGGACGGCGCCCTGGTGCTCGGATCGGCAGCGCTCGGCGCCGGTCTCGGCCTGCCACGGATCGCATGGGCGGCGGGCACCCCAGTGACAGCAGGGCATTCCGGCGGGCGCCGCCGCGAGCGCGGTGCTTGACGCCCTTCCGGGCAAGAAGCCGCTGATCAAGCTCAGCTATCGGCCGCCCAATTACGAAACGCCGCTCGAGTATTTCAGCGAGCTGCTGACGCCGAACGACGCCTTCTTCGTGCGCTACCATCTTGCCGACATTCCCGAGGTCGACGTATCGACCTGGAAGCTCGCGGTCGGGGGCGACGCTGCGGAAGGCCGTGTCGAATACACCCTCCAGAATTTGCAGAGCGACTTCGAGCAGATCGAGCTTGTCGCGGTCAACCAATGCTCCGGCAACCGCCGCGGGCTCTCGAACCCGCATGTGCAAGGCGTCGAGTGGGGCTATGGCGCGATGGGGAATGCGCGCTGGAAGGGTGTGCGGCTCAAGGACGTGCTCGAAAAGGCTGGCGTAAAGAAGGAGGCGATCGAGGTCGCCTTCGACGGCGCCGACAGGGCCGTCGTCGAGAAGACGCCGGACTTCATCAAGAGTATACCGATCTGGCGCGCGCTCGACGAGAACACCCTGCTTGCCTGGGAGATGAACGGCGAGCCGCTGCCGCATTGGAATGGCTATCCGCTCAGGGTCGTCGTGCCGGGCTGGACCGGGACCTACTGGGTGAAGCACCTCACCTCGATCGACGTCCGGGCCGAGCCGCAAGGCGGCTACTGGATGAATCCGGCCTATCGTATTCCGAAGAGCAAATTCGCGTTGGTCGACCGCTTCCTCTCGCAGGAGACCGACGCCAACACACCGATCACCGAGATGGTGGTGAATTCGCTCATCACCAATCTCACCGACAATACGAAGGTCGCGGCTGGCCAGCCCGTTGAAGTAAAGGGCATCGCCTGGGACGGCGGCTATGGCATCCAGACCGTCGAGGTCTCGACCGATGGCGGCGAAAGCTGGCGGCCGGCGGCGCTCGGCGAGGATTTCGGGCGATTCTCATTCCGGCCGTGGAGCTACCGGTTCGCACCAACCGCCGGCACACACGCGCTCATGGTCAAGGCAACCAACGGGATCGGCGCGAGCCAGCCTGTCACACCGATCTTCAATCCGGCCGGCTACCATCACAACGCCGTTCAGAAGATCGCGATCGTCGCGGCGTGATGATGAGGAGGAGGCCATGCGTGCACTGATCCTGCTGATCGCCGCGCTCCTCGCCCCGCCGGTGATGGCCGGCGAAGAGCAGATCGTGCTGAAGGACGGCTCCGGCCGTGACGTGGTCGAGGCGAACTGCGCCGCGTGCCACAGCCTGGACTACATCCAGATGAATTCGCCCTTTCTTGACAGGGCAAAATGGGAAGCGACGGTCAAGAAGATGGTCGACCGGTTCGGCGCGCCGATTGCGGAAGCCGATGCCGCGGCGATTGTAGAGTACCTGACGGCAAATTGCGGCCCACAGTAGGAGCGCTCGAGCCGAGACGCCCGCCGCCGCCCCACCGGCGTCGGACGAGGCCGCCCGGGACACCGAGATGGTGTCCCTGATGGCCGAGCTCAGCCTGGAGCTGGCCCGGGCCTTCCAGGCGCGGGGACTCGCCGCCATCCAGGCCGGCGATCTCGACCGCGCCGGGAAGGCCGAAGCCGGCTTCAACCGCCTCTTCCTCGGCATTCGCCGCGCCGTCGCCCTCAAGGCCAAGCTGCGTCAGCAGCGGCAGGAGGAGCAGCGCGAGGCCGCGGAGCGCCAGGCCCGACGGCTGTGGCCGGCGTGAGCTTAGCGCCGCGGGGCTATCCGGACGTTGCCGAACATCACGTTGCGCGTCATCGGCCGGGCCAGGAATTCGTGCGGGAAGCCGAGGTCGACGGCACTCGCCGCCTCCAGCCGCGCCTTCTGGCCATCGGTGAACACGACGTCGAGGGCACCGAGATTGTCCTCGAGCTGCGCCAGCGTCCGCACGCCCATGATCGGCGCGGTCACGGCGGGGTTGAGCAGGGTCCAGGCGAGGGCCACCTGCGCCGGCGTCTTGCCGATCTCGACCGCCACCGCCTTGACCTCCTCGGCGATCGCGAGGCCGCGCTCGGTCAGGGCGCCGTTGGCGGCGGCGACGTTCTTGCGCGTCCCCGCGGCCTCGGCCGAGCCGCCGCCGATGTCGAGGTCAGCCCGGCTGTACTTGCCGGTCAGCACGCCGCTGGCCAGGGGCGACCAGGGGATGACCCCGAGACCGAGCTCCCGCGCCATCGGGATCAGGTCCCGCTCGACCGTCCGCTCGATCAGGCTGTATTCGATCTGCAGCGCGACCAGCGGTGACCAGCCGCGGAGATCTGCGGTCGTCTGCATGCGCGCGATCTGCCAGGCCGGGGCGTCGGAGATCCCGACATAGAGCACCTTGCCGGCGCGGACGACGTCGTCCATGGCGCGCAGGATCTCCTCGACCGGGGTCGTGAAGTCCCAGGCGTGGAGATAGAGCAGATCGATGTAATCCGTCTGCATCCGCTGCAGGCTGCTCTCGACCGACCGGACCAGGCTCTTGCGGTGATTGCCGCCGGAGTTCGGGTCCCCGGCCCGCAGCGGCAGCGTGTATTTGGTCGCGATCACCAGCCGGTCGCGCCGGTCGGCCGCGAACTTGCCGACCAGGCGTTCGGAGCTGCCGTCGGTGTACTGGTTGGCGGTGTCGATGAAATTGCCGCCTCGGTCGACATAGCTATCGAAGATCCTGCGCGCTTCCGCCTCGTCGGCGCCCCAGCCCCAATCGGTGCCGAAAGTCATCGCGCCGAGGGCGAGCGGCGAGACCCTGAGGCCGGACCGGCCGAGCAACCGATAGAAGTCCAGGGACAGCGTGTCGCTCATGGTCATCTCCTGCTGTGGTTGGCCGGAAGATGGCGCGCTGACATCCTTCGCTGAAGGCGGCATTATCCGCATGGGCTGTTAAGGGAATGATGCACAATGCGGGGCAGCGACTATGCCGAGCTGCGAGCCTTCGCCGCCATCGCCGAGCATGGCAGCTTCGCCCGCGCCGCGGCGCATCTCGGGGTATCGCGATCGGCCCTGAGTCAGACTATCCGGGAGCTGGAGGGCCGGCTGGGTGTCCGGCTGCTCAACCGCACCACTCGCAGCGTGGCGCCAAGCGAAGCCGGGGCAAGGCTCCTGGCCGAGCTGCTGCCCGCCCTGGCCGACCTCGACACCGCTCTCGCCAATGTCCGTGCCCTGCGCGACACGCCGGCGGGCCTGCTGCGGATCAACGCCTCGCGCATTGCCGCGATCCATCACCTGGCGCCACTGATCGGCCCTTTTCATGAGGCCTATCCGGACATCGCCCTCGACATCGTGGTCGACGACCGGCTGGTCGATATCGTCGCCGAACGCTTCGACGCCGGCCTGCGGCTCGGCGAGATGGTCGAGCGCGACATGGTCGCGGTGAAGCTGGGCGGCGAGATCGAGCTGATGGCCGTCGCCGCCCCTTCCTATCTCGACCGCCATGGCGTGCCCGAGACGCCGCGCGACCTGCGGCACCATCGCTGCATCAATTTCCGCTGGCCGACCGACGGCAGCCTCTACCGCTGGGAGTTCGAGCGCGGCGCGGAGAAGCTGGAGGTGGCGGTGGAGGGCCCGCTCACCGTCACCGAGCCGGAGGTCGCGATCCGGGCAGCGCTGGACGGCGTCGGCATCGCCTATCTCTTCGACCTCCAGATCCGGCCGCTGGTCGAGGCCGGCCGGCTGGTGCGGCTGCTCGAGGCGTGGACGCCGCCCTTCCCCGGCTTCTACCTCTATTATCCGAGCCGCCGACAGATGCCGCCGCCGCTGCGCGCCTTCGTCGATTTCCTGCAGCGGCGGCAGGCCATGTCTACCGACGGCCGGTGAAGGGCTTGGCGACGGAGTCGAAGAAGCTGAACAGGGCGTCGCCGGCGATGACCCCGGCGGCGACCACCTCCATCTCGCCCCGTCCGTCCTCGCCGCGCCAGCGGGTCCACAGGAAGCGGATGACGATGCCGGCCAGCACCGCCCAGCCTGCCAGTGGGGCGTTCAGCAGCAGGCCGGTCGCGAACAGGATCCCCATCTGCCGCCGCGACCCGCCGAGCCACTGGACGATCGCCCCCGGGATGGCCCAGAGGGCGAGCGACCGCGCCACCTCCGGTGCCACCCCGGCCCCGATCGTGGCGGCATAGACCCGGTCGACCGGCGGCAGCAGGTCCTGCGCGAAATACGCCTCCCAGGACAGGAAGACGACGACGATCGCCACCAGGAAGGCGACCATCGCGGCGAACAACTGCTGCCGCCGGCCGTCACGCTCGAACTCCGGATCGGCGCCGTGGCCGCGCAGGATGTGCCCGGCTTTCAGGTCGTAGCCCATATCGGCGAAGGCCGGCCCGGTGGCGGCCGAGAAGGCGACCAGCAGCGCCAGCGCCGCCGGCGGGAAGCCGATCAGCATGCCGATCATGAGCGTGATCAGCGCCACGGCGAAGGCCGGGAACCAGCCGGAATGCATCGCCGCGAGGCCGACGATCAGTTCATGCACGAAGGCCGCGAAGGCCGCGTAGAGGACGAACGCGACGAGCATGCCCCAGGACAGTTCGGTCCACAGCCCGCCGGCCGCGGCGATCAGCATGGCCAGGAGGATGTAGCCGGCCGTGCCGAGGCCGAGCGCCCGCCGCAGCGCCGCATCCGATTGCGTACGGACGCCGCCATTGGTGTCCCGCCGCAGGATGGTCGAGCCCACCTGCAGCAGCGCCACCAGGCCGGCGCCGATCATCACCCCGTGCGGGATATAGGCCTTGGCCAGGTCGCCGCCGGGGATGATGCCGGCGAAGGCCTCGCCGCCGAAGAGCTGGGCGGAATAGCCGCGCAGCAGCAGGCCGATGCCGAACATGGCCAGCGCCCAGATGTTGCCGATGAAGGCGATGCCGAAGGCCGACATCGGGATCTTGAAGAAGGCGCCGACAGCGCCGATGGCGACACCGACGCCCAGCAGCGCCGCCTTGCGACCGCCCTCGTCGCCGGCCTTGATCGCCTCGGCCGCGGCCACGCCCGGCGGCCAGGCGCCGGTCGCCGGGAACACTTTGGTGTCGAACATCCGGTACAGCAGATAGGCATCGAGCAGCATGGCCAGGGCGACGCCGGCGAACATCGGCAGCACCAGGTCCGGCCGGCCCAGCGCATAGGGGATGCCGATCGGCAGCAGCAGGCTGTTGGCGGCGCCGAAGGTGGCGCTGGAGATCGCGCTCTGCGCCAGGTTCTGGAGATGGATCGAGCGGTAGCGGGCGAACAGGCCCAGCGGCACGCGCGCCAGAACCATGGCGGCCAGGGCACCGATCAGCGAAGTGTTCGCCGAGACGCCTAGGCTGACCAGGATCTGCATGCCGATGATGGCGCCGAATATGCAGAGCAGGACGATCAGGGCGAGGGTCGCCGGCTCGAACACGCTCGGATGCCGGCGCGCGGCGGATGGAAGGCCTGTGGCGGGGGACCCGGTCTGGTCCGCGGTCAGGTCGTGCTGCATGAAGCCTCCTTGTGAAGCCGCTTGCCGCGGCCTTGATCTCGTGATGCGGGCTCTTGGGCGTGTCCCTATCGAGAAAGGGCCGCGCCTCTCCGTGGAGGGCGCGGCCCTGAAGGTCATGCGGCCTTGGTGGCGTCGGCGGCGGCCACCGTCGAGACCAGCCCGTCGCCGGCGTCGCGGTCCAGCGCCGCGCGGGGGCGTTCGGCGGGATCACCAAATCCCGCGCCACCGGCCAGGACGATCTCGATGATCTCGTCCGGCTTGGCCAGCTGCACCAGCTCGCCGGTGCCGCAGTCGCGCAGGATCTTTCCGTGGGTATCGCGCACCACGCCGTGCGCCGCACCGCCAGGTGCGCCGCCGAACAAGCCGGGGTTGCTCGACTTCACGCCTTCCGGATAGACCGCGACGAAGGTGGTCAGCCCGTCATCGGCCAGCTTGCGCAGCGAGACGCGCTGGCCGAGCCCGCCGCGGTGGCGCCCCGGCCCGCCGGAGTCCCGGACATAGGTCTTTTCCAGCACCAGCACCGGGACGCGGGTCTCGAACAGTTCGACCGAGGTGTTGGCGGCCGAGGTCGGCCACAGCAGGCCCGACTTGCCGTCACCATGCGACGAGGCGCCCTGCCCGCCGCCCATGAACAGCATGTCGGAATAGGTCGCGCCCGCCGCGTCGCGGCCGTAGATGGTGGCCGCGACCGGCAGGCCGGTGAAGGCCTGGACCTTGTCCGGCGCCGCCTCGGCCAGCGCCCGGAAGATGTTCGGCGCGATGTACCAGCCGGTGCGGGTGCGCAGATTGACCGCCATCGGCCGGGTGGCGTTCAGGATCGACCCTTCCGGCGCCTTCACCTCGAACGGCCGATAACAGCCGGCATTGCCGCGGACATTCGGTGTCAGCATGCATTTCAGCGGATAGGTCGCGTGCGCCGCGGTGTAGTTCAGCGTGCAGTTCAGCCCGCCCTGCGGCAGCTGCGCCGGCGCCCCGGCGAAGTCGAGGGTGATGCGATCGCCCTGGACGGTCAGCTCCAGCGGATAGCGCAGCCGCTCGCCCAACGGGTTGTTCTCGATCTCCGACCGGTAGACGCCGTCCGGCAACGCCGCGATCGCCTCGCGCATCGCCGTCTCGGACCGACCCTGGACCACCGCGGCCAGGGCCCGCAGGTCCTGCATGCCGTATTCCTGCATGAAAGCGACCAGCCGCTCGGCGCCGAGCGCGTTGGCGGCGACGAAGGAATGGATGTCGCCCGTCACCTGCGCCGGGTTGCGCACATTCTCCGCCAGCAGGCGGAACAGCGTCGCATTCGGCCGTCCCTCCTCGGAGAGCTTCATCGGCGGGATCTGGAATCCCTCCTCGAAGATCTCGCGGGCGCGCAGGCTGTCCTTGGTGCCGCCGATGTCGGAGACATGGCCGACCGTGCCCATCAGCCCGACCAATCGATCGTCGTGGAACACCGGCGTGACCACGGCGATGTCGAACAGGTGCCCGGCGCAGAGCCAGGGATCGTTGGTGACCAGCACGTCGCCGGGCCGTAGCGTTTCCGCCGGATACTCCTTCAGCAGCGCCTTCACCGCCCGCGGCAGGGTCAGGTTGAACACCGGCATCGCCCGTGGCGAATGGGCCAGCGTCTCGCCCTCGGGATCCAAGAGCTCGCAGGCGAAGTCCTGGGCCTCGGAAATTACCAGTGAGAAGGCGGTGCGGCAGACCGTCAGCCACATCTCCTCGACAACGGTGACCAGGCGGCTCCACATGATCTCCAGCGCGATCGGGTCGGCCTCGATCCGGGCGATCGCCTCGGACAGCGGCATCTCGACGGTGACCAGCTCCTGGACCGGCGCAGCGATGCCGATGGCGATGCGCAGGTTCAGGCTGTCGTCGACCCGCACGACGTCGCCGGGCGGCACGACGGTCGTGGATTCCCGCTCCTCGATGATCGCCGGCCCTTCGATCCGATCGCCCGGCGCCAGCGCGTAGCGGTCATAGACCACGGCCTCGACCGAGCCGTCGGCGAAGCGGGCCAGCCGCGTGCGCTTGCGCTTGGCCGCGGTGTCGCCGCCCCCGGCCGCGCCAGTCAGCGACAGCGTCGGGGTCGGGCCCAGGCAGCGGACGCGGAAATTGATCGCCTCGATCTCGGCGCCGCCATAGAGCGAGGTGTAGCGGGCGGTGTAGACCTCGGCGAAGGCGGTGCGGATCGCCTCCAGGCTGCCGGCGCCGATCGGGTCGGACGGCAGCGGCACGGCGATCTCATGCATCTGGCCGACGAGGCGCATGTCCGCGCTGCGCTCGACCGTGACCGCCGCCGCATCGACGCCCGCCTCGGCCAGGCGCCGTCGGCCCTCGGCCTCCAACTCCGCCAGCACGCCGTTGACCACGTCGGCGTCGAAATCGCCCGAGAAGCGGACCGGGTGCGAGCGGACCAGCTCGAAGGACAGCGGCGCCGCCAGGAATCCGAGCGCCGAGGCGGCGCCGGAGGCCGGCGGGATGATCACCTCGGCGACACCCAGGATCCGCGCCACGCCAGCGGCATGGGCCGGCCCGGCGCCGCCGAAGCCGACCATGGCGTAGCGGCGCGGGTCCTTGCCCTTCTCGACCAGATGCACCCGGGCGGCGGCGGCCATGCTCTCGGTCACCACCTTATGAATGCCCCAGGCCGCCTCCTCGACCGACAGGCCGAGCGGTTCCGCCACCCGCGCGACCGAGGCCTCGGCCGCCGCCTTGTCGAGCGCCATGCGGCCGCCCAGGAAGAAGCCGGGATCGTAGTAGCCGAGCACCAGATTGGCGTCGGTCACCGTCGGCTGGGTGCCGCCCTTGCCATAGCAGGCCGGGCCGGGGTCGGAACCGGCGGAATGCGGCCCAACCCGCAGCAGTCCGACCTCGTCGATCGAGGCGATCGACCCGCCGCCGGCGCCGATCTCGATCATGTCGATAACCGGCGCCTTGATCGGCAGGCCCGAGCCCTTCTTGAAACGGTGGACGCGGCCTGCCTCCATCATCGGCGCGATCTCGGCGCGGCCGTCCTCGATCAGGCAGGCCTTGGCGGTCGTGCCGCCCATGTCGAAGGAGATAACGTCGGCCTTGCCGGCCAGGGCGCCGAACAGCGCGGTCGCCAAGCCACCACCGGCCGGGCCGGATTCGAGCAGACGGATCGGGAAGGCCCGTGCCGTCTCCGGCGCCACCAGCCCGCCGGCCGAATGCATCAGCCGCAGCGTGCCGGCGAAGCCGCGCACCGCCAGCTCCCGCTCCAGCCGCCCGAGATAGCGGTCCATCGGCGGCTGGACATAGGCGTTGGCGCAGGTGGTGACGCAGCGCTGGTACTCCCACAGCTCGGCCACGACCTCAGAGGACAGGGAGACGGCAAGCTGCGGGAATTCGGTGCGGACGATGTCACCGACGATCCGCTCATGCTCCGGGTTGCGGTAGGCGTGCAGGAAGCAGACGGCGACCGCCTCGACACCCTCCGCCACCAGCCGGCGCAGGGCGGCACGCACCGCATCATGGTCCAGCAGCTCGACCACGGTGCCGTCGCGGTCCACCCGCTCCGGTACCTCCAGCCGCAGCCGGCGGGCCACCAGCGGCTCCGGGAACTGCAGGAACAGGTCGTAGATGTCGTAGCGCTGCTCCGTGCCCATCTCGAGCACGTCGCGGAAGCCCCGGGTGGTGATCAGCCCCAGCTTGGCGCCCTTGCGCTCGATCACGGCGTTGGTGACCAGGGTGGTGCCGTGCACCATCTCGCCGACATCCGACAGGCGGATGCCGGCCATTTCCACCAGTTCCTCGATCCCCAGCAACGCGGCCTCGGACGGGTCGTGCGGCGTGGTCAGCCGCTTGTGCAGCTTCACCGTGCGCCCCTCGCCGTCATAGAGGATGAAGTCGGTGAAGGTGCCGCCGATGTCGAAGCCGATGCGCCAGCGCGTCGCCTGCGGCAAGGTGGTCTGCGACATGATCGATCCGTCCATTGTCATGCTGCGGAGGCCGAGATCTCGGCCTGGTTCGTCCAGTGCGGGTCGCAGGCCAGGGCCGCGACCTCCCGTGCCGCGGCCAGCAGCCGGGCGATGATGTCCTCCCGCTCCTCCGCCGTGACGGTGGAGATCGGATAGGCGATGCAGAGGCTGACCGCCTCGCCCGTCTCGGGCGACCCCACGGCGGTGGCGACGGCCCCGACGCCGCGATTGGCCTCGTCATGCGATTCCGCGAAGCCCAGGCGGCGGACCGTCTGCAGCCGCTCCAGCAGCTCATCGAGGGTCTGCGGCGCGGTCGGCGAGACTGGCTGCCACGGCTCTGGGAACAGCTCCCGGACTTGCTCATCCGACAGCCGGGCCAGAAGTGAGCGGCCAGTGGCGCTGGAATGGGCCGCGAGCGGCCGGCCGACCGGCGTGGCGACACGCAGCACATTGGTCCCGGGATGATAGGTCAGGCCGGTCACCTCGCCGCCGTCGCGGATCGAGACGTAGCCGGTATGGCCGACCGCGGCGACGATCCGCCCCACCACCGCATCCGCCCGGCCGACCAGCGAGGAGGTGGTGCGGAACAGGTGCCCGACGCCGAGGATCAGCGGCCCCGGACGGTAACGCTTGGTTTCGCCGACGGTCTCCAGGAGTCCGGCATCGCGCATCGACCGCAGCAGGCGGGAGATGTTGCTCTTCGGTAGCGACAGCAGCGACGCCGCCTCGGTCACCGTGATCTCGGTGCGGCTGGCGGAGAAGCAGCGCAGGACAGCGGCGGCGCTTTCGAGCGTGGTCATGAAGCCACCTCAAAGAAGTTCCATTTTACGGAACTAGAATTTCGAATATTGAAACTCTAACCACCGCCGCAGAGGCCGATCAACCCCGTTTACGGCGCATGGCAAAAGCCCGGCGGAAACGCCGGGCTGTGGATCAAGATCGGGATCTGCAGAATCTGGCGACGGCTAGTACCGGCCGAGAAGCGCCCCCAGCACCAAGTCGGCTTGGCGCAGCGGCGGCGGTTCCTGGACCAGAGCCAAGAAGACGTCGTATCCCGCCCGCCGCAGCCGGCGGAGATAGCCGTCGGCCAGGCGAGCCGACAGCAGGGCCGGCGTCGCCGACCGCGGCACTTCGCGCCGTAGGGCTCGTGCCTCGTCCAAATGCCTTTGCGCCGCCTCCACGACGCGAGCCACCGCCCGGCTCAGCGCATCATGCGGCTTCATCTCGAACAGCAGGCCGCGGTCGACGCCCTCGGCCGCGACGATCTCCTGCGGCAGGTAGAGACGCTTCTGCCGGGCGTGGAACGGCACGGCGCGCATCAGCCCGACCAGGGCCCAGGCGGTCCCGATCCCCGTTGCCGCCCGATGCGCGGCCTCGTCGCGCACGCCCAGAACCTCGAGATGCAGGCGCAGCAGCGGCCCGGCGGTGTCCGCGGCGTAGCGCTCGAGATCGGCCAGGGTCGCCGGCGGCTCGTCGTCGAGGTCGCGCTCGCGGGCATCGATGACGGTGTCGAAATGCGCACGGGTCAGGTCATGGGCCCAGACCGCCGGGGCCAGCGCGTCCAGCACCTCGTGACGCCGCGGCCGGCCCTCATAGATTTCGCCGATGGCATCGCGCCACCATTGCAGCCGGATCTGGCCGAGCAGCGGCTGGCTGACTACTTCGCGCGTCTTCGCCACCTCGATGTTGAAGGCGTAGAGCGCGAACAGCGCCGGCCGGCGCGGCGCCGGGGCGAGCAGGCAGGTCAGGTAGCGGTCGTGGTCGAGGCGGCGAACCTGCTCGCCGTTCTGCCCCAGGGGATCGGTCGTCGGCATGGCGGCCCCTATATGCCCGCTCGCAGCACCGCCCGCCACCGGAGCTTGCCAGCCATGCTCCGAGGTTGAACACTCGGCCGGATACAGATCGGGAGGTGACCGATGAAGGCGATCATCGTCGGCGGCGGCATCGGCGGTCTAACGACGGCGCTGATGCTGCACGCACGCGGCCTGGACTGCGCGGTGTTCGAGCAGTCGGCCGAGCCGCGGGAGATCGGCGTCGGCATCAACACCCTGCCGAATGCGATCCAGGAGCTCGCCGGGCTCGGCCTGCTCGACCGGCTCGACGCCGTCGCCATCCGCACCCGGGAGCTGCTGTACTGCAACCGCTTCGGCCAAGTGGTGTGGCGCGAGCCGCGCGGCCTGGATGCCGGCTTTCCTGTGCCGCAATTCTCGATCCACCGCGGCCGGCTGCTCGGCGAACTGCACAGGGCGGCGCGGGAGCGGCTCGGCGGCGAGATCCACCATGGGCGCCGCCTAGCCGGATTCGAGCAGACTGGAGCCGAGGTCGTCGCGCATTTCGTCGACCGCCACGGCGCGCCGGCCGGCACCGCGCGGGGCCACGTTCTTATCGCGGCCGACGGCATCCATTCGATCGTCCGGGACACGCTGTATCCCGACCAGGGGCCGCCCTCCTGGAACGGCGTCATGATGTGGCGCGGCGCGATCGACTGGCCGGGCTATATGGACGGGCGGACCATGATCGTCGCCGGCGGCATGCAGGCGAAGGTCGTGCTGTACCCGATCGCGCCGGGCACCGCGCCGGACCGGCGGCTGACCAACTGGGTCGTGTGCGCGCGCATCGGCAACGGCAGTGCTCCCCCACCCCGGCGCGAGGACTGGTCGCGGCCCGGCCGGCTGGACGAGGCCCTGCCGCACGCCCGGCGCTTTGCGCTGCCGGAGGCAGACATCACCGAGATCATCCAGGCGACGGCGGAGTTCTGGGAGTACCCGATGTGCGATCGCGACCCGCTGCCGCGCTGGCGGCACGGCCGGGTGACGCTGCTGGGCGACGCGGCGCATCCGATGTACCCGGTGGGGTCGAACGGCGCGTCCCAGGCGATCCTCGACGCCCGGGCCCTGGCCGATGCCCTGGCGGAGGCGCCGGACGCCGAGGCCGCCCTGGAGCGCTACGAGGCGGAGCGGCGGCCGAAGACCGCGGAGATCGTCCGGCTCAACCGCAGCGGCGGGCCGGAGGGCGTGATCGACGTGGTCGAGCAGCTGGCGCCGGACGGCTTCGAGGACATCGAGGCGGTCCTGCCGCATGCGGAGCGCCAGGCGATCGTCCGGGGCTATGCGACGGTCGCCGGTTTCACCCCGGCCCAGCTCCGTCGCCCCAACTGACCCTAAGCAGGCGGCGGCAGAAACTCGACATCGTGCTTCGCCGCCAGCGCCACCACCGCCTCCGGCGTCTGCTGCGGCAGGTCGTGCAGGGCCTGGAACAGCTCGACCAGCCGGCCGGTCGGGGCCACCCAGAACAGCGATTTCGCGATCGCGCCGCTGTTGTTGAAGATGCCGTGCGGAATGCCCTTGGGCAGGCGCACGAGGTCGCCGACCGTGGCCGATGCGTTCTTGCCGTCGAGCAGGAAGTCGAGCCGGCCCTCGAGGATGTAGAGGAACTCGTCCTGCAGAGGGTGGATATGCGGCGGCACGAAGGTGCCGATGCCCAAGGTGGCGTGCCAGGCGAAGCTGTCCTCGGAGATCTGCTTCGGCACATAGGTCTGGCCGAGGATCGACCAGGAGATGCCGTCGATCCCCTCGTTCGCTCCGGTGATGCCCGCCGTCATCGCCTTCATGTCGCGCCTCCCCGATCTCTGCTGCCCGGCTCTCGGCCGAGCCGCTCCAAGACTATCAGACCGGGATCAGCGCCGCAGCGGCGCGGCGGCCCTCCGAGATCAGCACGTTGTAGGTGCGGCAGGCGGCGCCGGTATCCATCGCGTCCATGCCGATGCCGGCCTCGCGGATCTGCCGCCGCAACGCCGAGGGCAGCAGCACCATGCGTGGGCCGCAGCCGATCAGCAGCACCTCGACCGGCGGCTCGATCCGCTTCACCGGGTCGAGATCGGCCAGGGCCAGATCCTCGATCCGGCCGATCGGCCAGGGCGCCTCGCCCTCCGGCCACACCAGCATCGGCCCCTGATGCAGCTCTCCGGCGATGCGGAAGCCGCCCGGCTGATAGCCGTCGATCATCCGCCGCCCGGGCGGTATGACGGAGGAGATTTCCACGATCCCGCTCCGTCCCGCTCAGCTCACTTGCGCGCCAGGAAGCGGGCCAGCCCCTTGGGCTTCTCCGCCTCGGCCGGCGCGTTGGCGGCGGCCGGAGCCGCGGCCTCCTCGGCCTTGTCGCCGTTGCCCGACCCGCCGTTCTTGGCCGGCTCGGTGCGGGCCAGCACCGTGGTCACGGTGCTGCGGATCACCTTGACCCGGACGTTCTCGGCGATCTCCACCGTCAGCTCGTCATCGGCGACCTTCTGCACGGTGCCGACGATGCCGCCGCCGGTGACGATTCGGTCGCCACGGCGCAGCGCGGCCAGCATGTCGCGGTGCTCCTTCGCCCGCTTCTGCTGCGGCCGGATGAGCAGGAAATAGAACACCACGAAGATGAGGATCAGCGGCGCGAATTGCACGAGCAGGCCGGCACCCCCGGCCGCGCCGGGATCGGCCGCTTGGGCATAGGCCTCGGAAATGAACATCCTTCGCTCCACCTTTACAGTCGCGCGCGACTATAGCGGCCGGGGCCGCGGTTGCAACGGAATCCGGTCTGCCTGCGCCCCGGCAGGATCGCCTCGGCGATCCTGCCGGACTTGGAGGTTTGCAGGATGGCCGGGCCCGGCCATCCTGCCAGGGCAGGGGAGCCCTGCGGCGGTTGATCTCGACAGCCGCGCGGCACGATCATTAGCGTCGGCTGGCCGAATGCGAAGGAGAACGTCCAGTGGCCGACCTGGATCCGACATATCTGCAGCAGCTGACCCGCATCGCCGATGCGCTGGAGCGGTTGGCGCCGCCGCCGCCGGTGCCGACCGACCTGGCCAGCGCCGACGCCTTCACCTGGGAGGCCGAGCACGGGCGGCTGCAGCCGGTCGCCACGGTCAGCCGGGTCGATCTTGGCCTACTGCAGGGCATTCAGCTGCAGCGCGACCTGCTGCTGGAGAACACCCGCCGCTTCGCCCGGGGCCTGCCGGCCAACAACGCGCTGCTCTGGGGCGCCCGCGGCATGGGCAAGAGCTCGCTGGTCAAGTCGGTGCACGCGGCGGTGAACGGTGAGGCTGGCGGCGTCCTGGCGCTGGTCGAGATCCATCGCGAGGACATCTCCTCCCTGCCCCGCCTGCTGCATCTGCTGCGCGCCTCGACCCGCCGCTTCATCCTGTTCTGCGACGACCTGTCCTTCGACGGCCAGGACGCCAGCTACAAGTCGCTGAAGGCGATCCTGGAGGGCGGCATCGAAGGCCGGCCGGAGAACGTGGTGTTCTACGCCACCTCGAACCGCCGCCACATCCTGGCGCGCGAGATGATCGAGAATGAGCGGTCGACCGCGATCATCGCCGGCGAGGCGGTGGAGGAGAAGGTGTCGCTGTCCGACCGCTTCGGCCTGTGGCTCGGCTTCCACGGCTGCAACCAGGACACCTATCTCGAGATGGTGGAGGGCTACGCCGCCGCCTTCGGCCTCGAGATCGATCCTGCGACGCTGCGCGCCGAGGCGCTGGAATGGACCATTACCCGCGGCTCCCGCTCCGGCCGCGTCGCCTGGCAGTACATCCAGGACCTGGCCGGCCGCCTGGGCAAACGGCTCGAGGCTGCGAAGTAAGAAGAAGGGGCGGCTCTCGCCGCCCCTTTCCTTCAGTTGAGGAACAGCCCGACGCCCGGCGCCAGCGGCAGGCCGAGCTCGACCCACAGCACCAGGAAGGCGGACCAGGCGATCAGGAAGCCGATCGAGATCGGCAGCGTCATCGCCGCCAGCGTGCCGATGCCGGCATCCTTCTGATAGCGCTGCAGGAAGGCCAGGCAGACGGCGAAGTACGGGCTCATCGGCGAGATCACGTTGGTGACCGAGTCCGAGATGCGGAAGGCGGCCTGGACCAGCGCCGGCTCCAGCCCCACCAGCATCATCATCGGCACGAAGACCGGCGCCATCAGCGACCACTGCGCCGAGCCCGAGGTGATGAAGACGCTCATCACCATCGCCAGCAGGATGAAGGCCAGCACCAGCGGCGTGCCGCCCAGCCCACCGGTGTCGAGCAGATGCGAGCCGTGGATCGCGATCCACTCGCCGAGATTGGTCCAGCGGAACCAGGCCAGGAACTGCGAGATGGCGAAGAACAGCACCAGCGTCGGCGCCAGCTCCTTCACCGCCTCGGCCATGTAACCGGCGATGTCGCGGGCGCTTTTGACCTTGCCGACCGCAGAGCCGTAGACCCAGCCGAGCAGCAGGAAGAACACCGCCAGGATCGCGACGATGCCTTCGAGGAAGGGCGACGGCACCAGCCCGCCCTGCTCGTTGCGCAGCGGCGACCCGGCCGGCAGCACCGCCACCAGCACGACGGCGAGGAAGGCCAGCGTCACCCAGCCGACGCGCTTCAGCGCCCGCGCCTCAGCGGCGCCGATCGGCTCCAGCTTCAGCACCACGTCGCCGGTGTACTTGCCGGCCAGCGGCTCCACGATCCGCTCGATCACCAGGGTGCCGACCAGCGACAGCAGCACCGCCGAGCAGGCGATGAAGTAGTAGTTGTCGAGCGGCGAGACATAGGCGTTCGGGTCGATCGTGTGCGCGGCGCCGGTGGTGATGCCGGACAGGAGGACGTCGACCGGGGTGATGAACAGGCTGGCATCGTAGCCGGCCCCGACCGCGACATAGCCGGTGACCGCACCGACTAGCGGGTTGCGTCCGACCGCCTGGAAGATCATCGCTGAGAGCGGGATCAGCACGATATAGGCGGCGTCCGAGGCCAGGTGGCTGCACATGCCGACCAGGAAGATGACGAAGGTCGTCAGATGCCGCGGCGCCTTGATCACGCTGACCTGCATCAGGCTGGCGATCATCCCGACCTTATCGGCCACGCCGATCGCCAGCATGATCACCAGGATCACGCCGAGCGGCGGGAAATTGACGTAGTTCTTGGCCAGCGAGGTCAGGGCGAAGACCAGCCCGTCGCCGGAGATCAGGCTCTGGACCAGGACCTCCTTGCCGGTCTTCGGGTTGATGCCGGAGGCGCCGCCCAGCGACATCAGCCAGGACAGCACCGCGACGACGCCGCAGAGGATGAGGAACAGCAGGAACGGGTGCGGCAGACGGTTGCCGGCCCGCTCGATCAGGGCGAGGAAGCGCTGCATGGCGGAGCGGCCTTCGGCGCGGGTGGTGGCGGTGGTCATGGTCAGCCCACCCCCAGGCGGCGTTCGGCGATGGCGAGGAACATCCCGGCGGCGACCGGCAGGATCTCGTCGCGGTAGTCGTAGCGGGGGTGGTGCAGATAGGCGCTGTCCTCGCCGTTGCCGACGAAGAAGAAGCAGCCCGGCACCTTCTCCAGGTAAAAGGCGAAGTCCTCCGCCCCCATGGTCGGCAGCGAGTCCATCCGGCCGGAGCGCTCGGGGCCAACCAGGTCGAGCGCGGTCGTCAGCACGAAGTCGGTCTCTGCGGCGTCGTTCACCACCGAGGGGATGCGCATTGTCTGCTCGATCGCCGCGGTGGCGCCATGCGCCTCGCAGATCTGGACGATCACCCAGCGCAGCTCCTGGTCGATCCGCTCATAGGCCGCGGGCGACCCGTCGCGGGTGTTGATCGACAGCGTCGCCGCCGTCGGGATGATGTTGTGGCTGTTGCCGCCATGGAACTGGGTGACGGTGACGACGCCCGATTCCAGCGGCGACAGGCGGCGCGACACCACGCTCTGCAGCCCCTGCACCACGGCGGTGCCGACGAAGATCGGGTCGATCGCAAGATCCGGCCGCGAGGCGTGGCCGCCCTTGCCGGAGATGGTGACCTCGTAGAGCGAGCTGCCGCCCATGGTCGGGCCGGCCTTGGCGAAGACGCGGCCGAGCGGATAAGCCGGGCGGTTGTGGTAGCCGTAGATCCTCTCGACACCGTCCAGCGCCCCGACCTCGATCATCCGGGCGGCGCCGAGCCCGCCCTCCTCCGCCGGCTGGAACAGCAGCTTGATCCGGCCGGACAGGCGGTCGGCGATGCCGGCCAGGCCGCGGGCCGCCAGGAGCAGCGAGGCGGTGTGCCCGTCATGGCCGCAGGCATGCATCCTGCCGGGGGTCTTCGAGGCATAGGGAAGGCCAGTGTCCTCGAGGATCGGCAGGGCGTCCATGTCGGCGCGGAAGGCGATGGTCGGCCCCGGCCGGCCGGTGTCGAGCAGGCCGACCACGCCGGTCCCGGCCAAGCCGGTCTCGACCGCGTAGCCGAGGCCACGCAGGCGCGACGCCACCAGATCGGCAGTGCCATGCTCCTCGTATTTCAGCTCGGGGTTCGCGTGCAGATGCCGGCGGATCTCCACGGCTTCCGCGATCGCCTCGGGCGAAAAGCTCTCCATCGCCATCCCTGTTCAGGTCTTGGTTCGTCGATCCGTGGTATGGAGGGGATCCGCATGCCACAAGCGCTATAATTCGAACAACGCGTTGCCGCACCGGCAACGGACGAAAGAAACGTCATGCAGAGCACCGCGCTTCGCTACTTCCTGGAGGTCGCCCGGTCCGGTTCGATTGCGGATGCGTCGAAGCGGCTGAACGTCGCCGGCTCCGCCATCAGCCGGCAGATCGCGAAGCTGGAGCGCGAGCTGGGGGCCGAGCTGTTCGAGCGCCGGCCGCGCGGCATGGTGCCGAGCGCGGCGGGGGAAATCCTGGCGGCGCACGCCCGGCGGGCAATGCTGGACGGCGAACGCGCCGCCGCCGAAATCCGCGAGCTGCAGGGCCCTCATCGCGGCCATGTCCGGCTGGCCAGCTTCGAGGGCTTCGCCCTGGACATCCTGCCGGCGGCGGTGGCCGCGTTCCGCCGCGACCATCCGGGCGTGAGCTTCCATCTCTGGGTCGGCACCTCGGTGCAGATCGCCGAGCGGGTGCGGGACGGCGAGACCGACATCGGCATCACCTTCAACCTGGCGCCCCCGCGCGGCGTGACAGTGGAGCGGATGATCCGCCGGCCGATGCACGCGCTGATGCCGCGTACTCACCCGCTGGCCGGGCGGAAGTCGATCACCATGGCCGAGACCCTGCCCTACCCCGTCGCCCTGCCGGATCCGGACCGGACCCAGCGGCAGCTGATCGACGCCTGCTGCAACCTGCAGGGGCTGGCGCTGGAGCCGGTGCTGTCGACCAACTCCATGGCCGCGCTGCGCCGCTTCGGCGACATCGAGGGCTGCATCCACTTCACCAGCGCGATCCGCGACCCCGGCCGGGTGGAGATGGGCGAGTTCGTCGCCGTACCAGTCGCCGACGAGGGCATGACCGACAGCACGCTGCACATCCTGACCATGGCCGGCCGCACCCTGCCGGCCGCGGTGCGCGCCTTCCGCGACGCCCTGCTGGCCGAGCTGGCGCCGGTGGAACGCTCCTAGCTCACTGCAGATACTGCTTCGGGTCGACCGGCTGGCTGTTCTTCCGCACCTCGAAGTGGAGCTGCGGCTGGTCGACGGCGCCGGTCTGGCCGACCGTGCCGATGGTCTGGCCGGCGGTGACCTGATCGCCCTTCTTCACCGACAGCGATGCGGCATGAGCGTAGGCGGTGACCAGCCCGTCGCCGTGCTGGATCAGCACCAGGTTGCCGTAGCCGCGCAGCTCGTTGCCGGCATAGGCCACGACGCCGGGGCCCGCGGCCTTGATCGGGGTGCCGGCCGGGGCCGAGATGTTGATGCCCTGGTTCGGCTTGCCGCCGAGCGGCGCGTTGTATCCGGCGATCACCGAGCCGGACACCGGCCAGGCGAAGCGGCCGGAGGCCCGGGCCGGCGGCTGGGTCGCGGCCGCCGCCGGCGGCTGTGTGCTGGCGACCGGCGGCACCGGGGCGGCGGGCGTCGCGGGCTTCGGCACGATCGAGGTCGGCGCGGCCGGCGTCGGCGCCGTGGGGGTCGGGGCCGTCG
>NZ_JAHVDK010000001.1:0-374649 GCF_051487185.1 Inquilinus limosus | reverse complement strand
CGGCCGACATTGCCGGGGCGCGGGCCGCGGCCGGCTGCGCCGCCACCGGCTCCTGCGCCTCGGCTGCCGGCTCGGCCTGGTTCTCGGCCGCCGGGGCGTAGTCCGGCTCCGGCGCCGCTTCGACCGGGGCGGCCGCCGCCGGAGCCTGCGGCTCAACCGGGGCCGGGGCGACCGGCTTTGGCGCCGGGGCGAAGCGCTGCGGCGTCACCGCCGCGGGACGGACCGGCATCGCCGGCTGCGGTGCCGGGGCGGCGGCCGGCTGCGGCCGGGCGCGGTCGCCCGAGGGCAGCGTGGTGGTGCTGTAGGTCTGCGGCCGCGCCGCCTGGTTGATCTGCATGTCGATGCCGGTGGCGACGACCGACACCCGCACCCGGCCCTCCATGCTCTCGTCGAAGGTCGAGCCGAAGATGATGTTGGCGTCGGGGTCGACCTCGTCGCGGATGCGGTTGGTCGCCTCGTCGACCTCGTACAGGGTCATGTCGAGGCCGCCCGTGATGTTGATCAGGACGCCCTTCGCCCCCTTCATCGAGATGTCGTCGAGCAGCGGGTTCGAGATCGCGGCCTCGGCGGCGCTGATCGAGCGGCGCTCGCCCTCGGCCTCTCCGGTGCCCATCATCGCCTTGCCCATCTCGGCCATCACCGTGCGGATGTCGGCGAAGTCGAGATTGATCAGGCCCGGCTGCACCATCAGGTCGGTGACGCCGCGCACGCCGGAATGCAGCACCTCGTCCGCCATCCGGAAGGCGTCCGCGAAGGTCGTCTTCTCGTTGGCGATGCGGAACAGGTTCTGGTTCGGGATGATGATCAGGGTGTCGACATACTGCTGCAGCTCCTGCAGCCCCTGCTCGGCCATGCGCATGCGGTGCGCGCCCTCGAAGTGGAAGGGCTTGGTCACCACGCCGACGGTCAGGATGCCCTGCTCGCGCGCCGCCCGGGCGATCACCGGCGCCGCGCCGGTGCCGGTGCCGCCGCCCATGCCGGCGGTGATGAACACCATATGCGCGCCTTCGAGATGGGCGACGATGTGGTCCATCGCCTCCTCGGCCGAGGCCCGGCCGATATCGGGCCGCGACCCGGCGCCGAGGCCCTGGGTCAGCCCGGCGCCGAGCTGGATCCGCTTCTGCGCCGCGGAGCCGGCCAGCGCCTGCGCGTCGGTGTTGGCCACCACGAACTCGACGCCGGCCAGGTTGGCCCGGATCATGTTGTTCACGGCGTTGCCGCCGGCGCCGCCCACGCCCACCACGGTGATCCGCGGCTGCAGGCTGACATCGCCCTGCGGGATGCTCAGATTGATCATATCGGTGCTCCCCTACTGTCCCCTATTCACCCTTCGACCGCTTCCATCCGTCCGATCCGTGCTCCCGGCATCGCCCCGGATGGGCCCAGGCGTGCCGGGTTTATTGGTCTCTGCTCAGAGGTTGTCACGGAACCACCCCCCGATCCGGCTGAGAAAGCCGCCGCCCGAGGCGCCGCTCTCCTCCAGCCCCGGGCCTGAGCCGACCAGGTCGGCGGGCCCCGAAATGGCGTAGGCCAGGAGGCCCGTCGCCGTCGAAAAGCTCGGCCCCGCCGTCGCCTCGGCCAGGCCGTCGAGGCCCAGCGGGCGGCCCATGCGGACCTGCTTGTCGAGAACCAGCTGCGCCAGCTCGCGCGCGCCCTGCAGCTGCGAGGCGCCGCCGGTCAGCACCACCCGGCGGCCAAAGGCCTTGTCAAAACCGCTGGCCTCGAGCCGCGAGCGCACCAGCTCGAAGATCTCCTCCATGCGCGGCTGGATGATCCCGGTCAGCAGGCTCTTCGGCACATGGGTCGGCTGGCTGTCCTCCTCCTCGCCGACCTGCGGCACGTCGATCACCTCGCGGTCGTCGGCGACCGAGGGCAGGGCCGAGCCGTAGAGCGTCTTCATTCGCTCGGCATGCACCACCGGCGTGGTCAGGCCGCGTGCGATGTCGTTGGTGACATGGGCACCGCCGACCGGCAGGCAGTCGGCGAAGACCATGCGGCCTTCGATGAACACGGCCAGCGAGGTGGTGCCGCCGCCCATGTCGATCACGGTGCAGCCCAGCTCGCGCTCGTCCGGCACCAGGCAGGCCAGGCCCGAGGCATAGGGCGAGAGCACGATGCTCTCGACCTCGAGATGGGCCCGGTTGACGCAGCTCGACAGGTTCCGCACCGCGCCGGTGTTGGCGGTGATCAGGTGCAGGTCGATCGAGAGCTGGTCGCCGACCATGCCGCGCGGGTCGCGCACGCCGCGCACCTCGTCCAGGCCGTAGCTGATCGGCACCGCGTGGATCACCTCGGCGTCGGTGGCGACGCTGCCGTTGAAGGCGCGGGCGGCGCGGCGCAGGTCGTTGTCGTTCACCTCGCGGCCTCCGACCGGCACCTGCAGCGACAGGCTCTGCGACGCCGGATGACCGCCGGACAGGTTGACGATCACCTCGTTGACGGTCTCGCCGGCCATCTGCTCGGCCGCCTGGACCGCCAGCGCGATGGTCTTCTCCGCCGCGTCGAGCTCGACGATGGCGCCGGCGCGGACGCCGCGGCTGGCCTGGTGGCCGATGCCGATCACCTGGGCCCGGCCCTCGTCGGCCACACGCGCGATGAAGCACACGACCTTGGTCGTGCCGAGATCGACCGCGGCGACGATCGAGCCCCTGGCGCGGGTGCGGGGGCGGCGCATCGCGTTAAATCCCATGAGAGCCATCCGCGCCGCCCATCATGTCTTGTCCTTCGACGGCGTGCGCTGCGCCGCCGCCGCGGGGGTGAGCTGGATCACCATCCGGTCACCCAGGCGCAGATCGACCGCCACGATGTCGCGGTCGAGCACCGATTCCTTGCGCTGCGCCTCGTCCAGCCGGGCCAGCGCCGGGGCGACGTCGCCGTCCGGCAGCTTCACGGTGACGTGGTTGTCGAGCACGAGGTCCCAGCGCCGGCCGCCGACCCGCATCGCCGACCGGATCCTGCGGGCGATGTCCGGCGTCTTGGACAGGGCGTCGATCAGCGGCGCCGCGGTCTGGGCCGCATCGGCGCCGACCACCATCGGCAGGTCCGGATAGTCGGCCACCGACGGCACCGGCAGCACATGGCCTTCGCGGTCGATCAGGCTGAACTTCTGGTTGTTCTGCCACAGCGCCAGCGGCACCCGCTCCTCGATCCGCACGAAGATCGTGTCCGGCAGCCGCCGCTCGACGCTGGCCGAGCGGATCCAGGGAATCTCCAGCAGCGCGGCCTGGGCCGCGTCCGGGTCGAGGTCGAAGATCGGGTCGCCGCGGCCGACGCCGAGCGCCGCCATGATCGCGGCGCCATCGACCGACCGGCGGCCCTCGACCAGCACCTCCTGCACCGAGAAGCCGGCCGCCGCCGTCAGGCCCATCACCGCGCCGTGGACGCCGCGCCCGGCCGCGGTCAGGGTGCCGCTGGTCCACAGCGCGGCCAGCAGGCCGAACACGGCGATGCCGCCCAGCGCCATGCCGCCCAGGCGCAGCGCCGCCGCCTGGCGGCGGGGCATCGGCTTGCGGCGGACCGAAGTGCCGCCGCTGCCGCGCCGGCGCGCGGCGTCGGGTTCGGCGCTCAGCGGCCGCATGCGGCATCCTCCAGCAGCCATTCGCAGAGATCGGCGAAATCGACGCCGACGTATTTGGCCTGTTCCGGCACCAGCGAGATCGGGGTGAAGCCCGGCTGGGTGTTGATCTCAAGGAAGTAGAGCCCCTCGGTCCCCGGCCGGGAATCGTCCCAGCGGAAATCGGTGCGGCTGATGCCGCGGCAGCCCAGGGTGCGGTGCGCCAGCAAAGCCAGGCGCATGGCCTCGGCGAAGACCGTCTCCGGCACCCGCGCCGGCAAGGTGTGGACGGCGTGGCCTTCGGTGTATTTCGCCTCGTAGTCGAAGAAGGCGTGGCTGTGGGTGACCTCGGTCACGGTCAGGGCGCGGTCGCCCATCACGCCCACGGTCAGCTCGCGGCCGGGGATGTACTCCTCAACCAGGGCGTCCCCGAAATGCCAGGAACCAAGATCGATCGGCGGGGCGTTGTCGTTGGCGCGGACGATGCGGACGCCGACGCTCGACCCCTCCTCCGCCGGCTTGACCACATAGGGCGGCTCCATCAGGTGGCGCTCGGCCACCTGCTGCGGCGGCGCCACCGCGCCGCGGACGGTGCGGACGCCGGCGGATGCCAGCACCAGCTTGGTCAGCGGCTTGGACATGGCGATCGCCGAGGCCCGCACGCCGGAATGGGTGTAGGGCAGGCCCAGCATGTCGAGCACGCCCTGGATGGTGCCGTCCTCGCCGCCCTTGCCGTGCAGCGCATTGAACACCACGTCCGGCGCCGGCCGCAGGGCGCGCAGCAGCGCGTCGAGGTCACGGCCGACATCGATCAGACCGACCCGGTGGCCGCGGTCGCGAAGCGCCATGGCGACGGCCTTGCCGGAGACGAGGCTGACCTCGCGCTCCGCCGACCAGCCGCCGTAGAGGACCGCGACGGACTTCATCGGCCGGCCCCCGCCGCCTTCTTGGCGCGCAGCGCGTCGAGCTCGGTGGGCAGGGCGTTGGCCCAGGCGGTGATGTTGCCGGCGCCGAGGCAGACCACGAAATCGCCCGGCTGCGCCAGGTCGTGGACCAGCTGCGGCAGCGCCTCGGGCCCCGGCAGCGGGATCACCCGGCGGTGGCCGCTGTCGCGCAGACCTTCGACCAGGGCCGAGCGGGTGGCGCCTTCGATCGGCGCCTCGCCGGCGGCATAGACATCCGCGACCACGACGATGTCGGCGTCGTTGAAGCAGGTGCAGAATTCCTGGAACAGGCTGGCCAGCCGGCTGTAGCGGTGCGGCTGCACCACCGCGATCACCTTGTGCTTCTGGGCCGCGGCCCGGGCCGCCTTGAGCACCGCCGCAATCTCCACCGGGTGGTGGCCGTAATCGTCGATCACCGTCACGCCGCCCGACTCGCCGGCCTTGGTGAACCGGCGCTTCACACCGCTGAAGCGCGCAAGCGTTTCGATGATCTGCCCGTCGTCCATTCCCATCTCATGGGCCACGGCGATAGCGGCCAATGCATTCTGGATATTGTGTTGGCCCAGCATTGGCAACACAATATCGCGTATCAGACGGCTTTTTCCGGACTGCCGGTCCTGGAGCACGGCGGTGAAGCGCGAGCCGCGCGATTCGATCGAAAAATCGATCGCGCGGACGTCGGCCTGCGGGCTGAATCCGTAGGTGACGATGCGCCGGTCGGTGACCCGCGAGATCAGCGCCTGCACCTCCGGATGGTCGATGCAGAGCACGGCGAATCCATAGAACGGCGTGTTGGTGACGAACTGCTCGAACGCCGCCTTCACCGAGTCGAAATCGCCATAGAAGTCGAGATGCTCGGGGTCGATGTTGGTGACGACGACGATGGTCGCCGGCAGCCGGGTGAAGGTGCCGTCGCTCTCATCCGCCTCCACCACCATCCAGTCGCCCTGGCCGAGCCGGGCGTTGGTGCCGTAGGCGTTGATGATGCCGCCATTGATGATGGTCGGGTCCATGCCGGCGCCGTCGATCATCGCCGCCACCAGGCTGGTGGTGGTGGTCTTGCCGTGGGTGCCGCCGATCGCGATCGACCATTTCAGCCGCATCAGCTCGGCCAGCATTTCGGCCCGGCGCACCACCGGGATCAGGGCGGCGCGGGCGGCCTTGACCTCCGGGTTGTCGCTCTTCACCGCCGAGGAGATCACGACCACCGCGGCGTCGCCGATATGGGCCGCGGCGTGGCCGATCTTGACGTCGATGCCGGCCTTGCGCAGCCGCTGGACGTTGGCGTTCTCGGCCATGTCGGTGCCCTGCACCGAATAGCCGAGATTGTGCAGGATCTCGGCGATCCCGCTCATGCCGATGCCACCGATGCCAACGAAATGGATCGTCCCAATGTCGAGCGGCATCTGCCTCATCGGCGGTACTCCTAACTTACGCTCCGGTTGCGACCCGCGCGCGGGCGCCCGCCTCCTGGCCTGCGAGGGAGAGGACGAGATCGGCGAGTCGTTCGGCGGCATCCGGATGGGCAGCGGCGCGCGCGGCGCCGGCGGCCTCCACCAGGACGGAGGGGCGGGTGTACAGGTGTTCGAGGCGCGATGCCAGCACTTCCGGAGAGAGATCCGACTGCGGCATCAGCCATCCCCCGCCCGACGCCGCGATCGCCCTGGCATTGGCGGTCTGGTGGTCGTCCATGGCGAAGGGATAGGGCACCAGGATGGCGGGGCGGCCGATGACGCCGAGCTCCGCCGCGGTCGAGGCGCCGGACCGGCAGATCACCAACTGGGCCGCGGCCAGACGCTCCGGCACGTCGTCGAAGAAGGTCGACAGCGTGGCGTCGGCGCCGATCGCGGCGTAGCGGCCGCGGCAGGCCTCGATGTCCTCCGGCCGGCACTGCTGCACGATCGACAGACGGGTCCGCAGCGCCTCCGGCAGCGCCGCCACCGCGGCCGGGATCAGCTCGCTGAACACCCGGGCGCCCTGGCTGCCGCCGAGCACCAGCAGCATCAGCCTTCCGTCTTCCGTCGGCGCCGGATAGGGCGCGCCGGCCTTGGCGGCGATGGCCGGGCGCACCGGGTTGCCGGTGACCTCGACTCGGCGGCCACCCTGGCCTGCCGCGCCCTGCAGCGGGAAGCCCGTGGCGATGACGGCGGCGCGGCGGGCGAGCCAGCGATTGACCCGGCCCAGCAGGGCATTCTGCTCGTGCAGCAGCACCGGGATGCCGGCATGGGCGGCGGCCAGCACGGTCGGCGCCGACGGGTAGCCGCCGAAGCCGACCACGGCGGCGGGCCGGTGCCGGCGCAGCACGCCGCGGGCGTCGAGATAGCCGAGGCCGAGCAGCGATGCCGTCTTCAGCTTACCGAGCAGCCCCGGCGCCATGGTGGCGGAGCGGACGGGGTCGACCGGCACCTCGGGCAGCCGGTCGCCGAAGGCGCGGCCGCGCGGATCGGTCGCCAGCCGCACCGGATGGCCGCGGGCGATCAAGGTCCGGGCCAGCGCCTCCGCCGGAAAAACATGGCCGCCGGTGCCGCCGGCGGCCAGAAGGATGGGCCCCGACAGCGTCACCTTAGCCCCCCTCCCCCGGCATGCCTGCGGGTCAGCGCCAGCACCATGCCCATGCCGTAGCCGAGCGCGATCAGGGAGGAGCCGCCATAGCTGACGAAGGGCAGGGTCATGCCCTTGGTCGGGATCAGATGCAGGGTCGAGGCCATGTTAATCGCCGCCTGCAGCCCGAACTGGGTGACGAGGCCGACCACCGCCAGCATGATGAACAGGTTGGTCTCGTTCATCACCCGCGACAGGCCGCGGACCAGGATGAAGGCGAACAGCGCCACCAGCAGCAGGCAGAAGAACAGGCCGAACTCCTCGCCGCCGACCGCGAAGATGAAGTCGGCATGCGCGTCAGGCAGGTACAGCTTGACCGTGCCCTCGCCCGGGCCGGTGCCGAACAGGCCGCCATTGGTGAAGGCTTCGATCGCCCGGTCGACCTGGTAGTTGTCGCCGGTCGAGGGGTCGAGGAAGCGGTCGATGCGGCTGCGGACGTGCTCGAACAGGAAGTAGGAGCCGACCAGGCCGCCCGCGCCCATGCCGATCAGCGCGATCACCAGGATCATCGGCAGCCCGGCAATGAAGAACTGGATGAACCAGACCGCGGTGACCACCACGGTCATGCCGAGATCCGGCTGCGACAGCAGCAGGAAGACGATCAGGCCGTACAGCACGGTCGAGGCGACGTAGCCGGGGAAGCCCGGCCGGGTCTTCTGCTGCGCGAACAGCCAGGCGGCGACCACGGCGAAGGCCGGCTTGACGAATTCCGAGGGCTGCACCGACATTCCGGGCAGCTGGATCCAGCGGGTCGCGCCCTTGATCTCGACCCCGACGAACAGGGTGGCGAAGACGCCGAGCAGCGACAGCACGAAGACGATCGCCGAGGTGCGGCGGATCGCCGGCGGGCTCAGCAGCGACACCAGGAACATCAGCACGATGGCCGGCAGCAGCATCATTAGATGCCGCTCGATGAAATGGAACTCGCCGAGATTGATGCGCTGCGCCACGGCCGGGCTGGCGGCCAGGATCAGGATCGCGCCGATGCCCATGATGATGCCGAGCAGCAGCAGCATCCAGCGGTCGACCGTCCACCACCAGCGGCCGATGACCGAGCTGTCGGCGCGATCCAGGGTCACCATCTAGAGTTCCCCCCTCTCCACCCGGACCTGCAGCCCCTTGACCGAGGCGGCGAACGCCTCGCCCCGCGCCTCGAAATTGGCGAACTGGTCGAAGGAGGCACAGGCGGGCGACAGCAGCACCACGGCGCCGGCGATGCCGTCGGAATCGGCGGCGCGGTAAGCGGCCTCGACCGCGGCGTCGAGGTCGGTGCAGCGCTGATACGGCACCCGGCCCTCGAGATGGGCGGCGAATTTCGGCGCGCCCTCGCCGATCAGGAAGGCCCGGCGCACCCGCGGCAGATAGGGGTCGACCGCTTCCAGCCCGCCCTCCTTCGGACGGCCGCCGGCGATCCAGTAGATCGTGTCGTAGGAGCCGAGCGCCTTGGCCGCCGCATCCGGGTTGGTGCCCTTGCTGTCGTTGACGAAGCGGATGCCGGCGAAGGTGCCGACCAGCTGCTGGCGATGGGCCAGGCCCGGGAAGGTGCGGATCGCCGCGGCCAGCACGTCCTCCGGCACGCCGGCGGCGCGCGCGGCAGCCCAGGCGCAGGCGGCGTTCTGGCCGTTATGGGCGCCCGGCAGCGCCGGCGCCTGGCGCAGGTCGAGCACCGGGCGGGCCGCGCCTTCGGTCGCGTCATGGAGCAGGAAGTCGCGGACGAAGACGCCGCCCTCGACCGCGCGCTCGGCCGAGATCGGGATCGCCTTGATCTCCGGCCGCGCCTTGGTCTTTTCGAACACCGCCCGGGAATAGTCGTCGTCGACCCCGATCACCGCCGTGCCGCCCGGGCGGATGCCGTCGAGCAGCCGCGTCTTGGCGGCGACGTAGCCGGCCATGTCCGGATAGCGGTCGAGATGGTCGGGCGTGATGTTGATGAAGACGCCGATCGACCACGGCACCTCGGTGATGGTCTCGAGCTGATAGGAGGAGACCTCGAGCACGTACCAGCCGCCCGGCCCGAGCGGGCGCAGCCCGAGCGCCGCAGGCCCGAGATTGCCGCCGGCCTCGGAGTCGAAGCCGGCCGCCTGGAACACGTGCTGCAGCAGTGCCGTGGTGGTGGATTTGCCGTTGGTGCCGGTGACGCCGAGGAAATTGGCGTCCGGCAGGGCCTCGGCCAGCAGGTCGATGTCGCCGACAAGGCGGCAGCCGGCCTCCAGCGCCCGCGCCACCGCCGGATGCGGCCGCGGGTGGGTGCGCGGGATGCCGGGGCTGAGCATCGCCAGATCGGCGCTGCCCATGCCCTCGGCGGCGAAGTCCCGCACCGGCACGCCTTCGCGCTCGGCGAAGGAGCGGCCGGCGACCTTGTCGTCCCAGGCGACGACCTCGACCCCCGCCGCCTTCAGCGCCCGGATCGCGGCGGTGCCCGACTTGCCAAGACCGAGGACGGCAACGCTGCGGCCCTTGAGATGCGAGAGGTCGATCATCGGATCACCTCAGCTTCAGGCTCGAGAGACCGATCAGGGCCAGGATCACGGCGATGATCCAGAAGCGGATCACGATGGTCGGCTCGGCCCAGCCCTTCTTCTCATAATGGTGGTGCAGCGGCGCCATGCGGAACACCCGCCTGCCCGTCATCTTGAAGCTGGCGACCTGGACCATCACCGACACCGCCTCAAGCACGAACAGACCGCCGATGATCGCCAGCACGATCTCGTGCTTGGTGATCATGGCGATGGCGCCGAGCGCGCCGCCCATCGACAGCGAGCCGGTGTCGCCCATGAACACCATGGCCGGGGGCGCGTTGAACCAGAGGAAGCCGAGGGCACCGCCGATCAGTGCGCCGCAGAACACCGCCAGCTCACCGGCGCCCGGGGCGTGATGGATCTGCAGGTAGTTGGCGAACACGACGTTGCCGGCGAGGTAGGCGATCAGGCCGAAGCAGCCGGCGGCGATGATCACCGGCATGGTGGCGAGGCCGTCGAGCCCGTCGGTCAGATTGACCGCGTTCGAGGCGCCGACCATGACCAGCATGGCGAAGGGGAAGAACAGGATGCCGAGCTCGACCATCACATCCTTGAGGAACGGGATGGCGACCGCGGTCTCCTGCACCTCCGGCGTCACCTGCAGGTACCAGTAGACGGCGACCAGCGCGATCGCCCCCTGCACCAGCAGCTTCAGCTTGCCGGACAGGCCCTTGGGGTTGCGCTTGGTCAGCTTCAGATAGTCGTCGCCGAAGCCGACCAGGCCGAAGCCGACCGTGACCAGGAGGGTGATCCAGACGAAGGCGTTGCGCAGATCGGCCCACAGCAGGGTCGAGATGCAGATCGCGATCAGGATCATCAGCCCGCCCATGGTCGGCGTGCCGCGCTTCTTGAAATGCCCTTCCGGCCCGTCCTCGCGAATCGGCTGCCCCGCCCCTTGCCGCGCCTTCAACGACCGGATCAGCCAGGGACCCATGACGAAGGCGATGATCAGCGCCGTCATCACCGCCGCCCCGGTCCGGAAGGTCAGGTACCGGAACAGGTTGAAGATGAGGGCCTGGTCGGCGAGCGGGGCAAAGAGGGCCGGAAGCACCGGGGACTGTTCCTTTTCAGATGCCGTTGGCGACGCGTTTCGGCGACGGCTGGGTGTGGGGGGCCCGGTTCTCGCGCGCCACGCGGAGATTTTCCAGTGCCTCGACGATCACGGCCATGCGGCTGCCCAGCGAGCCCTTGACCATGACGCAGTCGCCCGGCCGCACCGCCTCGGCCAGGATCGGCGCCAGGGCGGCGCTGTCGGCCGCATGGGCGCCGCGCCGGCCTTCCGGCAGGGCGTCGTAGAGCTGCTTCATGTCGCTGCCGCAGGTGAAGACCAGATCGATGTCGTGGGCAAGCACATGCTGCTTCAGCGCCGCGTGCAGGGCCGGCGAATCGGGCCCGAGCTCCAGCATGTCGCCGAGCACGGCGATGCGGCGCCCGTCCGGGCCGCTGTCGACCCCACCCAGCACCTCGAGACTGGCGGCGACCGAGACCGGGCTGGCGTTGTAGCTCTCGTCGATCAGCAGCAGCTTGCCGGCCTGGCCGCCGCGCTGCAGCTCGACCGTGATCCGCGCGCCGCGGCCGCGCAGCGGCGTGATCCGGCCCATGGCGCGGGCGGCGCCGGCGATGTTGGCGCCCAGCGCCTTGGCTGCCAGCAGCACCGACAGGCTGTTCAGCACCCAATGCCTGCCTGGGGCAGACAGGGTGTAGCGTACCGGCTCGCCGAGGATCACGGCGCTGACCGCGCTGGCCGCGGTGTGCAGCGAGCAGTCGACCAGCCGGGCATCGGCCTCGGGATGCTCGCCGAAGCTCCAGATCCGGCCGACGCCCTGGGTCCGGGCATGGGCGACCAGGCGCGGGAAGAACGGGTTGTCGCGGTTCAGGATCGCCGTGCTCTCCGGGCCCATGCCGCGGAAGATCTCGGCCTTTGCGTCGGCGATGCCGTCGACCGAATGGAAATGCGCCGCGTGCACCGCCTCGACATTGGTGATGACGGCGACGTCGGGCTCGACCAGCCGCGACAGCGGCGCGATCTCGCCCGGATGGTTCATGCCCAGCTCGAACACGCCGTAGGCGACCTGCTCCGGCATCCGCGACAGGCTGAGCGGCGCGCCCCACTGGTTGTTCAGGTTGCCCTGCGAGGCATAGGTCGGCGCGGTGACCGACAGCGCCAGCTTCAACGCCTCCTTGGTGCTGGTCTTGCCGACCGAGCCGGTGACCCCGACGACCCGCGCCTCGCTGCGCATGCGGGCGAAGCGCGCCAGGTCGGTCAGCCCCTCCATGGTGTCCTCGACCACCAGCAGCGGGGCGTCATGCGGCACGCCCTGCGGCACCCGGTCGACCATGACCGCCGCGGCGCCCTTGGCCAGGGCGTCCTTGACGTAGTCGTGGCCATCGAATTTCGGCCCGCGCAGCGCCACGAACAGATCACCCGGCACGACCGAGCGGCTGTCGATCGAGACGCCGGTCGCCGCCCACTCCCCGACCTGCATCCCGTTGGTTGCGGCAGCCGCCTCCGCGGCCGGCCAGAGGGCAGGTGTGGTCATGGCGTCGGTCTCCATCGCGGGTCGCTCTTCACATGGGTCACGGCCTGGCGCGCCTGCTCCGCATCGTCGAAGGGACGCACTTCATCGCCGATAATCTGGCCGGTCTCGTGGCCTTTTCCGGCCACGACCAGGACATCGTCGGGGCCCAGCCCCTCGACCGCGGCGCGGATGGCCTCGGCCCGGTCGCCGATCTCGGCGGCGCCGGGGCAGCCGGCCAGCACCTGGCGGCGGATCTCGGCCGGGTCCTCGCTGCGCGGGTTGTCGTCGGTGACGATCACGCGGTCGGCCAGGCGCGCCGCGATCTCGCCCATCAGCGGGCGCTTGGCGCGGTCGCGGTCGCCGCCGCAGCCGAACACAACCACGAGGGCGCCGCGGGTGTGCGGCCGCAGCGCGTTCAGCACCGTCTCCAGCGCCCCCGGCTTGTGCGAATAGTCGACATAGACCGGGGCGCCGTTCGGATGGCTGGCCACCAGCTCGACCCGGCCCGGAATGCCCTTGAGCCGCCCCAGCAACCCGGCCGCGGTGTCGAGGTCGGCGCCGTCGGCCACCACCAGCGCCAGGGCGGTCAGCACGTTGTAGGCCTGGAAGCCGCCGACCAGCGGCAGCTCCGCCTGGTAGGACCGGCCGCCGGCGGTGAAATGCAGGTCGATGCCGTGCGGCAGCGGCTGGGCCCGGTCCAGCCGGTAATCCTGCCCGGCGCGGCCCAGGGTCACCACGGCGCGGCCGGCGGCGCGGGCGCGGTCGATCAGGCCCCCCGCCTCCGGCACGTCGGCATTGAACACGGCGGTGCCGCCGGGCTGCAGCACCTCGTCGAACAGCCGCGCCTTGGCCGCCAGATAGGCTTCCATCGTGGCGTGGTAGTCGAGATGGTCCTGGGTGAAGTTGGTGAAGGCGGCCAGCGTCACCCGCACCCCGTCCAGCCGGAACTGGTCGAGCCCGTGCGACGACGCCTCCATCGCCAGCTTGGTCACCCCGGCCGCCGCCAGGTCGGCCAGCTCGGCATGCAGCGCCACCGGGTCGGGCGTGGTCAGCGAGCCGTAGCGCTCGCGCCCCGGCGCCATAACCCCGAGCGTGCCCAGGCTGGCCGCCTGGTGGCCGAGCAGGGTCCAGAGCTGGCGGGCGAAATTGACCGTCGAGGTCTTGCCGCTGGTGCCGGTGACGGCGGCGATGGTGGCCGGCTGCAGGCGGCAGAACTCGGCCGCCATCAGCGCCAGGCGGCGCCGCGGGTTCGGGTCGGTGATCAGCGTCGCGGTCGCGCCCGGCGGCAGCGCCGTGCCCTCCGGCGCCAGGATCGCCGTAGCGCCGGCGGTCAGCGCATCGGCGATGAAGGCGCGGCCATCGGCGCGCGCACCCGGCAGGGCCGCGAACAGGAAGCCGGGCCGGACCGCGCGGGAATCCGCAGTCAGCCCTTTCAGGCCGGCAGGAAGAAGCGAGGATTCAGGAACGCCCGGCATGGCTCATTCCTCCTCGACCGATGCCTGCTGGGTACCACCGGCGGCGGGCCCCATGGGCAGCGCCAGCTGCTGCTGGACCGCAGGATCGTTCGGGTCCTTCGGTTCGACCCCCATCATCGGCCCCATGCGGGCGATGATCTGGCCGCCCAGCGGCGCCGCGTTCCAGCCGGCGGTGTTGTAGCCGTAGGTGCCCGGGATCGCCTGGGCGTCCTCCAGCATGGTCATGACGATATATTTCGGGTCATAGGCTGGGAAGATGCCGACGAAGTCGGTCACCCCGGCCTTGCGGTTGTAGCCGCCGCGCACCGCCTTGTTGGCCGAGCCGGTCTTGGCGCCAACGAAATAGCCGGGCACGTCCGCCTTGGTCGCGGTGCCGCTGACGACCACGACGCGCATCAGCGCCCGCATGATCCGCGACAATTCGGGCGACAGCACCCGCTTTCCCGGCACCGGCTGGGACGGGTCGCGCTTGAACAGGGTCGGCGAGTGGAGAATGCCGCCATTGACCACGGCGGCGACCGCCGTGATGAGCTGGACCGGGGTGACCGCCATGCCGTGACCATAGGAGATGGTCATGCCGCTGACCTGGCTCCAGGGCTGCGGCACCATCGGCGAGCCGACCTCCGGCAATTCGAGCGGCGAGGGCTTCGTCAACCCCAGCCGGGCCATGAACTCCTTCTGCCGCTCCAGCCCCGCCGCCTCGAACATGTGCACCGAGCCGGTGTTCATCGACTGCCGGAAGATCTCGTAGACGCTCCACCGCCCGGACTGCGGCTCGGCCCGGAAATTGCGGATGGTGAAGCGGCCGACCCGGATCGGGCTCTGGTCATAGGTTGTCTGGAGGGTCGACGTGCCGCTTTCCAGTGCCATCGCCGTGTTAAAGATCTTGAAGGTGGAGCCCATCTCGTACACGCCGAGCGTGTTCCGGTTGAACAGGGCGTCCTCGGAGGCGGCGGTGGGGTCGTAGGGGTTGAAGTCCGGCAGCGAGACCATGGACAGGATCTCGCCGGTCTTCACGTCCATGATCACGACGTTGCCGGCCGTCGCCTTGAACTTGGTGATCGCTGCCTGCAGCTCGTTCCGCACCATCTCCTGCAGCCGCAGGTCGATCGACAGCGCCACCGACTCGCCGTTCTGCAGCCGGCCGTCCAGGCTCTTCTCCAGCCCGGCGATGCCCTGCGCGTCGATGTTGGTGAAGCCGACCGCATGCGAGGTCAGGTTGCCGGCCGGGTAATAGCGGCGCTCCTCGTTCTGGAAGGCGAGGCCGGGGATGCCGAGGCGGTTGATCTCGTATTGCTGCGTCGGGGTCAGGCCGCGCTTCAGCCAGACGAAGCGGCGGTCCGACGACAGGTCGGCCATCAGCTTGGCCTGGTCGAGCTCGGGCAGCACCTTGCTCAGGCGCAGCGAGGCCTCGATCGGGTCCAGCACCAGCTTCGGGTCGGCGTAGAGCGACACCGAGGGCAGCGTGGTGGCTAGGATCAGCCCGTTGCGGTCGCGCAGATCCGCCCGGTCGGCGACCGGTGCTGCGGCGGAGACGGCACGGGTGGCGAGGGCGCTGTCGGCGTCGCTGCCGAGCGCCATCAGGTCGATCAGCCGCAGGCCGATGCCGGCGAAGGCGAGGCTGAACACGAGCGCGGTGATGACGACGCGCTGCCGACCCGTCTCGATGGCCGCGGAAAGCCGTTGAGCCGGCCGAAGGGCCGGCTCGGTCTGCCGCGGTACGGTCGGAAAGCCATCCAGCGCGTCGGCCGTCATCGAATTCCCCGTGGAGCCTCGAGTCCGGCGAGCAGCGCGCCGATCGGATCATCCGATGCCGCCGCCCGGGTGGGGGCCAGGGCCTGGGCCACAGCCTCCAGCGGCGCGGCCGGGCGGCGCGGCGCCACCACCGGCCGGATCGGAACATCGGCCGCCGCGACGCGGGTGGCGGGCGGAGCGGCCGCTGCCGGGTGGGCTGCTGCGGCTTGCGGCACGTCGCTGCCGGCATGCGGCGCGGCCGGGGCGACCGCGGGTGCCGGCCGGACCTCGACGGCGGCCACCTGCACCGGGGCGGCGGGCGCGGCCGACTGGGCCGGGGCAGCGGCCGGCTGGGGCGAGGCGGCTTGGGTCTGGACGGGCATCGGCTCGGCCGCGGCAAGAAGGACTCCGCCCTCGCCGGGCTTGCGGCCCGGCACGGGCACGGGCCCGAAGCTGGGCAGCGCATCGACCTGGGCGACCAGCGACGCCGACGGCGCCGTCGGCTCGCCGTCGAGCGACGGCAGCGGCATCGGGAGCTCCGCCGCACTGGCGATCATTTGCGTGGGCGCGATCGGGCGCAGCTTCGTAAACTGGTCCGTCAGCGCCTGCAAGCGCGACGGCTGGTTCAGGAACGCCCATTCGGCATGCATCACCCGGATCGAATCCTGCTCCCGCAGGATCGACCGGTTGAGGCCGCGCAGCTCCCCCTCCAGCGACTGGACCTCGTAGCTGGTCTTGAACAGAAACGCGCTCGACGCCCCGATGAGGCCGAGCCAGACCATCGTGCCGACGCGGATCATGCTGCCACTCTCCCCCTGTTCCCGGGCGGCCAGGCCGGGGCTTCGCTCCGGATCGCCGCCCGCAGTCGCGCCGAACGGGCGCGCGGGTTGCTGCGGATTTCCGCCTCGCTCGGCGTGACCGAACGCCTGGCCGCCAGGCGGAAGGTCGGGGCCCGCGTCTCGCCGCCGGGCGCCGCGACATGGCGCGACACGCCGCCGCCGGCGCCGCTGCGCTCCGCCAGGAAGCGCTTGACGCGGCGATCCTCCAGGCTGTGGAAAGTGACCACGGCGAGCCGTCCCCCGGGCCTTAGCAGGCGTTCGGCCCCGCTCAAGCCGTGGTCGAGTTCGGTCAGTTCGTCATTCACCCACAGGCGCAGCGCCTGGAAGGTGCGCGTCGCCGGATCGATGCCGTCCTTCGACCGCGGCACCACCCGGCGCACGATCTCGGCCAGCTGCAGCGTCCGCTCGATCCGCGCCTCCTTGCGGGCGGCGACGATGGCGCGGGCAACACGGCGCGACAGCCGCTCCTCGCCATATTCGAAGATCACATTGGCCAGCTCGGCCTCGGGCATGGTGTTGACGATATCGGCCGCGGTCGGCCCTTCCCGCCCCATGCGCATGTCGAGCGGACCGTCGGCGCGGAAGGAGAAGCCGCGCGACGGGTCGTCGAGCTGCGGCGACGACACGCCGAGATCCAGCACCACACCGTCCGCCTGCTCGCCGATCAGCGTGTCCATCGCGCCGAAACGGCCCTCGACGATGCGGAACCGGCCCGGCTGCTCGGCCTCCAGGCGACGCCCCTCCGCCACCGCCTCGGGGTCGCGGTCGATGCCGACCACCCGGCAGTCGGCCGCGGCCAAAAGCCCGCGAGCATAGCCGCCGCGGCCGAAGGTGCCGTCGACGATCAGGTCGCCGTCGCGCGGCGCCACCGCAGCCACGATTTCCCTGAGCAGGACCGGGATGTGGGCGTCGCTCATGCCGCCCCTCCGCCGGCGCCGGCCCCACCGGCGCCAGCCCGCGCCAGGGTCAGGTCGCGCGAGGCCGCCAGCCGGGCCTGCTGATGTGCCTTCAGCGCCTCCGGCTCCCAGATCTGAAAGCGGCTGCCCATGCCCATGAAGGCGACGCTCTCGGTGATGCCGGCCATCTCCAGCATATGCCGCGGCAGGATGATCCGCCCCTCCGGATCCATCTGCAGCTGCTGCGTCTCGGAGAATTCGCGGATTTCCAGCGCCTCGCGCTCCGGCGAGTACAGGTCCATCGCATCGAGCCGGCGCTGGACCTCGTCCATGTAAGCCTCGGTCACCCCGTCCAGGGCCTGGCGATCGGGGGTGGGCTTCACGTTCACCACCGGAACACCCAGCGCCTCCAAGGTCGCGCGGAAGGGAGCGGGCACGCTGACCCGCCCCTTCTTGTCGACCTTGTTGACGTAGGTGCCCGTGAACCGAGCCATCCATCCCCCCGGCGGCGCGTCCGCCGCCTCAACACCCCCGTCGCCCGTACCCCGAACGGGGCGATCGATCCCATTCCGATGGGAGTTCATGGGATATCATGGGCGGAGATGGAACGCAATGGGACGGGCCGGTCAAATCATGGGAAATCAATGGATTTTCTGTGGCTCGTGGCTTTTTTGCCGATTTGCGGGGACTCTTCCTCAGACGCCGGAACAAAATCGGAGATAGAGCGCTTCTTTCGACTCGAATCTCGGAAGCGTTTTTCTTTTGTTCTCTTCTGGCGACGAAGAGAGCGGCCCGGATCGCCGTCCGTCCGCGGCGCGGGCGCTGGATGGGAGATGATGGGAAAGGCGGCAGATGGCCTGTAAGCCGGGTTCTGTCCCCGGCCCCGTATCCTCTCGGACGGCGGGTCGGGGGATGGCCATTCCTCTGGGACGACGGTCGCCCGTCGCCTCGCGCGACCAACCCGGGCGGCAGGCGGAAACGCCTGTCGGCCCATGGTTTCCCACGGGCCGCCCCGCCCCTATTCGGTCTTGCTCCCGGTGGGGTTTACCGTGCCGCGACCGTTGCCGGCCGCGCGGTGCGCTCTTACCGCACCCTTTCACCCTTACCCGGCCGGAGCCGGGCGGTTTGCTTTCTGTGGCACTGTCCCTGGGGTTGCCCCCGCCGGGCGTTACCCGGCACCGTGTTTCCGTGGAGCCCGGACTTTCCTCCCCGCCGGGCCTGGGCCCGGCAGAGCGGCCATCCGGCCATCTGCTACCCCTTGTATAGGTAGCCGAAGGCCCGCCTGCAAGGCGGGCCCATGCCGTCCCATGACAAATCCGTGACGGAGGATCAGGCCGCCGCCCGGGTCAGGTCCGACAGGCTTTCCCTCTGCCGGCCCTCGGCGTCGAAATTGGCCGGGTCGAGCCAGCGCTCGAAGGCGGCGCGCAGCCGCGGCCATTCGCCGTCGATGATCGAGAACCAGGCGGTGTCGCGGTTGCGGCCCTTATAGACCACGGCCTGGCGGAACAGCCCCTCGTAACGGAAGCCGAGCCGGGCGGCGGCGGCGCGCGACGGCGCGTTCAGGCTGTCGCATTTCCATTCATAGCGGCGGTAGCCGAGCTCGTCGAACACCCGGCGCATCATCAGGAACATCGCCTCGGTCGCCATCGGCGTGCGCTGCAGGAGCGGCGAAAAATGGATGTGCCCGACCTCGATCACCCCGTTCGCCGGGTCGATACGGAGATAGGAGGCAACGCCGACCGCCCGGCCGGTGGCGCGGTCGATCACGGCGTGGAACAGTGGGTCGCTGCCCGCCGCCATCTTGTCCAGCCAGGCGCGGAAGGCGCCGAAATCGACGAAGGGACCGATGGCGAGATAGGTCCAGTTGCGGCCGTCCGTGTCCCGCCCCATCGCCTCGAACAGATCCTCGGCGTGCCGGGCGGGGTCGAGCGGCACGACCCGGCAGGCGCGGCCCTCCATCGGCGTGCGCGGCGGCAGCGGCCGCTTCTCCCAGCCGGGAACAGGGGCACCGATCGGCTGGCCCAGGGCGTTGGTGAACTCGGCCATGGTCTCTCTCCGCGTCACTCGCCGGCTTCGGCGGGGGCCAGCGCGCCCCGGACATTGGCACGCAGGATCTCATCGAAGCGGGCGCCGCTTGCATAGGGATCGGTCGTGGCGCCGGAAGCAATCCCCGGCGGCAGCAGTGGGCAGGGCTGCGGCGCGCCGATGGTCTCGGCGATCGGGATCACCCCGGCCCAGATGCCGGCGGCGAGATCCTCCTCGTCGTCATGCGGCGGGCCGCTGCGGATCTTGACGCTGGCCTCCTCGATCGGCATGGCGATCACGGTGGTCGCCCGCACCTCCTTGTCGGTCGGGCGCCGCATCTCCGCCACCCGCCCCGGGAACAGCCGTTCGACATAGGCGTCGAGCGCCTCGCGCTTATGCGTCTCGTCCTCCACCTTCGAGGCGGTGCCGAACACCATCACCGAGCGGTAGTTCATCGAGCAGTTAAAGCCCGAGCGGGCCAGCACCAGCCCGTCGATATGGGTGGCGGTCAGGCAGACCGGCAGGCCGCCGCCCTGGCCCTGCAGCATCCGGCTGACCGAGGAGCCGTGCCAGTACAGCACGTCGCCCTCGCGCCAGTAGGCGGTCGGAGTGCAGTAGGGCTGGCCGTCGAGGACATAGGCGATGTGGCAGACCACGCTGGCATCGAGCACGGCATGGACCGTGGCGCGGTCATAGGCGCCGCGCTTGGCCAGGCGCTTCAGCCGGGCGCGGGCGGAGGGAATCTCGGTCATGGCGGTCCTCGGAACGGCATTGGCCCTCTCGATGCCGCGTTCCGCGGCAACTGGAAAGGTCCAATTCCATGCGACCGGGCCGACCAATCCCCTCGCCATGGAGCTTGCCGGGCGTGCCACGGTCCGCGACCATGACGGCGGGCGCAACTCCCCAGGCCTTTCCATGATCGACCACGTCACGATCAACATCAGCGATCTGCAGAAGAGCAAGCGTTTCTATGAGAGCGCCTTGGCCCCGCTGGGATACCGCCTGGCGTTCGGGAAGGAGGGCAGCTTCTGGGCCTTCGACATCGGCGACGGGCTCTTCGAGATCCAGCAGTCGAGCAGTGCGCCGCCACTGACCTCGGTGCATGTGGCCTTCCGGGTGGAGTCCAAGGAGGAGGTCGATGCGTTCCACCGGGCGGCCCTGGCCGCGGGCGGGCGCGACAACGGCGCCCCCGGCCCTCGCCCGCAATACACTCCGAATTACTACGCCAGCTTCGTCCTGGACCCCGACGGCCACAACATCGAGGCCATGATCGACCCGAAATCCTAGCGCAACCCCCGCAGCACCGCCCCGAGCGTCCGCGCAGCGGCGTCGAGGGCCTGGGGCGGGAAGCCGGTGAAGCCGAGGATCAGCGCCTGGCGCGGCGGCGCCGCGACATGCATCGGCGACAGCGGCCGCAGCACCAGGCCGCGCCGGCGCGCCGCCTCCGCCACCGCGACATCGTCCAGCCCCGGCCGCAGATCGGCGACGATGTACATGCCGCGGTCGATCGGGGCGACGGTCAGGTGCTCGCCCGCCTCCGCCGCCAGCGCCGCGATCAGCCGCTCACGCCGCTCGCCGTATTCCTGGCGCATGCGGCGGATGTGGCGGGTGAAATGGCCCTCATTGATGAAGTCGACCAGCACGTCGTCGAGCACCGAGGACGGAAAGCGGTCGGCGGCGTTGCGGATGGCGGCGAAGCGGTCGACCAGGTCCGGCGGCAGCACCACATAGCCGGTGCGCAGCCCGGGGAACAGCACCTTGCTGAGGGTGCCGATGTAGACGACGCGGCCGTGCCGGTCGAGCCCCTGCAGCGCCGAGAGCGGCCGGCCGGAGAAGCGGAACTCGCCGTCGTAATCGTCCTCGATCACCCAGCGCCCGTCGCGCGCCCAGTCGAGCAGCGCCAGCCGCCGCGGCAGGCTCATCGCCACGCCCAGCGGATAGTGGTGGGTCGGGGTGCAGTAGACGAGGCGCGCCTCGGGCTCGCGCGCCAGGCCGGCGGCGACGTCCAGCCCCTGCCCGTCGACCGGCACCGCGGCGATCCTCAGCCGGTGCTGGCGCAGGCAGGCCAGCGCCGCCGGATAGCACGGATCCTCGATCCAGGCCGGGTCGCCGGCCTGGGCCACGGCGCGCAGCACCAGGTCCAGCCCCTGCTGGCTGCCGGAGACGATGGCGATGCGGTCGGCGTCGCAGTCGACGGAGCGGGCGACGCGGAGATATTCGGCCAGGGCCTCGCGCAACGGCCGGTGGCCCATCGGATCGCCATAGGCACGCTGGCGGATGGCGATGCCGCGCAGATGCCGCTGCACCAGCCGGCCCCAGGCGCGCTCGGTGGCCGGGTGCATGCCGCAGAAGCCGGCGGCGAAGGGCACCGTCTCGCTGCGCCAGACGGTGGCCGCGGCGGCCTGGCCAGGGCTCTCGGCCGGCACATCCGGCGCCTTCTCCTCCGCCTCGATCCCGGTGGCGACATAGGTGCCGGCGCCGACCCGTCCCGCCACCACGCCCTCGGCCTGCAGCTGGTCATAGGCGGCGACCACGGTGGTGCGCGATACGCCGAGCCGGTCGGCCAGGATCCGGGTCGCCGGCAGCCGCGTGCCGGCCGGCACCACCCCGCGGGCGATTAGGTCGCGCAGCGCCAGGTGGAGTTGCTGGAACAGCGGCCGGCGGTCGTCCGGGTCGAGCCCGATCTCGATCAGGTCGATCCAGGAGACCGGGCGGTCCCTGACCGGCTGCCGACCCGTCACGGAATCAGCCCTGGCGCAGCCGCGCCACCAGATCCGGCAAGGAGGCGATCTGGAAGCCCTTCTCCGCCGCCTCGGCGACGAGGTCGCTGGCGTCGCGACGCCCGGCCAGCACCTCGCCCGCGGCCCAGAGCAGGGTCGAGCGAGTGCCGCTGCGGCAATGCATCACCACCGGCTTCGGCGCCGAGGCCAGCGCCTGCTGCATCGCCTCCACATCGCCCGGCGCGATGGCGGAGGAGACCACAGGGATGTGGATGTAGGTCAGGCCCAGACGCTCGGCCTCTGCCCGGGCCTGCTCGGCCGGCAACTGGCCCGGCTCCTCGCCGTCCGGGCGGTTGTTGATCAGCGTCCGCGCGCCCGAGGCCGCGATCTCCGCGATCGCGGCGCAGTCCACCTGCGCCGCCGCGTGCAGGTCCGGGGCGATCTCCGTCAGCTTGGCCATCAAGATCCTCTCCTGGATTCGCAAAGGTTCAAGTGCCGCCCCCTTCCCTGTCATGCCCGGACTTGATCCGGGCATCCAGAGATCGTCGACACCTTCTGGATTGCCGGGTCAAGCCCGGCAATGACAGAAACAGGCGAATCCTCTCACGTGACCTGCGCCTGGGCCTCGACCACCTTCGGCCGGCGCAGGATGATGATGCCGACGCCGACCAGCGTGGCGATGCCGCCGATCAGCAGCGACCAGCTCGCCGGCTCGCCCAGGAACAGCACGCCCGACAGCACGCCGAACACCGGCACCAGCAGCGTATAGGGCATGGTCTGGTTGACGGAATAGGTGCGCAGCAGCCGGTACCAGACGGCGTAGGACAGGATGACGACGACCACCGCCTGGAAGGCGACGGCGATCCAGGCCCACCCGCTGGCCTGCGTCACCGCCTGCCACTGCCCGTCCTCGAGCAGCAGCGAGACGACGAGCAGCATCGGCGCGGCGAAGAGCGACATCCAGCCGTTGATGGTGGAGGGGTCGAGATCGGCCATCCGCTTCATCTGGATGTTGGCGGCGGCCCAGACGATCGCCGCCAGCACGATCAGGCCGATCGCCCAGAGGGCGGAGCTGTGCCGCGGCTCCCCCGCCAGGATGGCGACGCCGCCGATCGCGACGGCCATGCCGAGCGCCCGGCGCCAGCCGATCCTGTCGCGGAAGAAGATCATGGCCAGGAGGGCCGAGGCCGGAACCTGCACCTGGATCACGATCGCCGCCACCGCGGCGTCGACATGCGCCAGGCCGGTGAACATCAGCGAGAAATGGGTCAGCCCCAGCATCACCGACAGGATCAGCACGTCGCGCCAGCGCCCGCGCGGCATGCGCACGAAGGGCACCAGCAGCAGCGCCACCAGCCCGAAGCGCAGCGCCATGAACAGCAGCGGCGGCAGCTCCGCCAGGCCATATTTGGCGATGACGAAGTTGTAGCCCCAGACCAGCATCACGCCGAGGGCCAGAAGCAGATCGACAGGCTTCATCATCAGGAGCCGAGCTCCTCCGCCAGGGCCGCGAGCTCGAGCCAGCGTTCTTCCGCCGCCTCCTTCTCCGCCTGCGCCGCCGTCAGCCGCGCGGTCTTCTTCGCGAAGCCGTCCGGGTCGCGGGCGTAGAGGCTGGGGTCCTCCAGCGCGCGACCGAGCTCGGCGATCTCGGCGGTCAGCGCCTCGATCCGGCCGGGCAGCAGGTCGAGCTCGCGCTGGTCCTTGAAGCTGAGCTTGGTGCGCGGCTTCGGCGCCGCCGGCCTCGCCGCGGCCGCCGGCCTGGCCGCTGGGGCGGGCGCCGAGGGCGGCGCCGGGCGCTGGCGCAGATAATCGGTGTAGCCGCCGACATATTCGGCGACCCGGCCCTGGCCCTCGACCGCGATCACCGAGGTGACCAGCCGGTCGAGGAAGTCGCGGTCGTGGCTGACCAGGATCAGCGTGCCCTGGAAGTCCGCCAGCACCTCCTCCAGCAGGTCCAGCGTCTCCAGGTCGAGGTCGTTGGTCGGCTCGTCGAGGATCAGCAGGTTGCTGGGCCGGGCGAACACCTTGGCCAGCAGCAGGCGGCCGCGCTCGCCGCCCGACAGGCTCTTCACCGGGCTGAACAGCCGCGACGGGTCGAACAGGAAGTCGCCGAGATAGGAGGCGATGTGCCGCTTCTGCTCGCCGACCTGGACATAGTCGCCGCCATGCGGCAGCAGCACGTCGCGCAGCGTCGCCTCGGGGTCGAGCACGGCGCGGGTCTGGTCGTAATAGGCGGGTTCCATCCCCGGCCCCAGCCGCACCGTCCCGGAATCGGGCGGCTCGGCCCCGGTCAGCACCTTGACCAGCGTCGACTTGCCGGCGCCATTCGGACCGATCACGCCGATCCGGTCGCCGCGCAGCACCCGGGTGGAGAAGTCGCGCACGATGACGGTGTCGCCGAAGGCCTTGGAGACGCCTTCGGCCTCGATCACCCGGGCGGCACCGCGGCCGGCCTCGGCGATGCCGAGCGCCGCCACGCCCTGGCGGGCGATCTGGGCCCGCCGCTCGGCCCGCATCGCGTGGAGCTTGCGCAGCCGGCCCTGGTTGCGCTTGCGCCGGGCGCTGATGCCCTGGCGCGACCAGAGGGTCTCCGACGCGATCCGCTTGTCGAGCCGCGCCCGCTCCGCCTCCTCCTGCGCCAGGATGGTCTCGGCCCATTCCTCGAACTGGGCGAAGGGCTTGTCCATCTGCCGCAGCACGCCGCGGTCGATCCACCAGGCCCACTGCACCAGCGCGTTCAGGAAGGCGCGGTCGTGGCTGATCACTAGCAGCGCCCCGCGCCAGGCCTTCAGCTCGCCCTCCAGCCATTCGATGGTCGGCAGGTCGAGATGGTTGGTCGGCTCGTCCAGCAGCAGCACGTCGGGCTCGCCGACCACGGCGCGGGCGATGGCGGCGCGCCGCCCCTCCCCGCCCGACAGCGCCCCGGTCGGCCGGGCGCCGTCGAGCTTGACCGCATCCAGCACCGCCTCGACCCGCCAATGATCGTGGGCGCGGTCCGCCGGCAGGGCGGAGGCGACGTAGTCGGCCACGGTGGCGTGGCCGGACAGGTCCGGCTCCTGCGCCAGATAGGCGATGCGGATGCCGGGCTGGACGAAGCGCTCGCCGGCGTCGAGGTCGATCGCGCCGGCCAGCGCCTTCAGGATGGTCGACTTGCCGCTGCCGTTGCGGCCGACCAGGCAGGCCTTGTCGCCGGCCGAGAGCGCCAGGTCGACGCCGGTCCAGAGGGGTTCGCCGCCGAAGGTGACGGCGGCGTTGCGGAGGGCGAGCAGAAGGGTCATGCGCCGTGATCCGAGAGAGGCCGCCCTTGTCGCAACTATGGCGGGCCTTGGCTACCCCGGATTGGTCATGCCTGCCCGACGACGCGGCGGCCGACGGTCATCAGGCGTTCCCACGTCGGCATCGCCCGGGGTGGGCGGGGCGAGCGGCGTGAAGGCGCACCGGTCCGGCTTGATGTCGATCAACGGCGTGCCGTCGAGGCAATCGAGCCCGCGGACCAGCAGCGTCGAGCCTTCGATGCCGAGCAGCGTGACCATCGCGGTGCCGATTGGGTTCGGCCTGACCGGCGAGCGCAGCGAGAAGGTGCCGCGCGTCGTGCCGTCGTTCTTCGGGCTCTGCAGCACCAGGTCGCGCCGCGACCTGTGCAGCCAGTACAGGATCTCCAGCCACTCATATTCGGCGACGCCGGCCAGGGCCTGGTCCCAGGGCGCGAACACCTCGATCCGGCAGGTCGGGCCGTCCGGCCGGCCCTGGCGCGGACAGTCCAGGCGCGAGGTCCAGGGCGTGCGGATGCGGCCGATGAAGACGAGGCCGCCATCGGCCGCCGCCGGCCATTCGACGGCGCGTTCGGCCGCCCGGATCTCGTCCTCGCGCACCATGCGGGGCCCCTGCTCCAGCTGTCGTGCCGCCTCGCTATATAGGACGATATACGCCGGTCGGCGAGAGCCTTGATGCCGCGGACATCCCACCTCTTGCGCGAGGAGCGCGGCGAATCGGAACCGGCTGCCATTTTTCTCCGTTGCTGTACTGACCAAGTGGGTCGGTCCCGGCCACAGCGCCGGAGGCACTCTCATGATCGCCGACGCGATCGCATCGAGGACAGTCATCCATCCGAAAGGCCGTCAGCGGCTCTTTGAGGTCCCCCGCGATCCCGCGTTCCACAAGAACGGCGATCCGACCCTTCCGAAATCACGAAAAGGAGGGCTCCATGTTGAAGGAGCATCTGATCGCATGCGTCGCCATAGCTGCGCTCGGCGTGGGGCCGGCGCTGGCGCAGACCAACCAGCCCGCAGCCCCGCCGGCGCAACCCGGCACGCCTGGCGGTGCGCCGACTGAAACCATCACAGCCGACAAGGTGTCCGCGGACACTTGGCGGGCTTCCAAGCTGATCGGCGTCAGCATCTACGGGCCTGGTGACGAAAAAGTCGGGGACGTCAACGAGATCCTCGTCGATCGCCAGGGCCAGGTGCAGGCGATTGTGGTCGGCGTCGGCGGCTTCCTCGGCATCGGCGAGAAGGACGTCGCCATCCCATTCGACCAAGTGCAGTGGAGCGATCAGCCCATCAGTCCCGCTCCAACCGTGGCTCCCGGTACGCAGCCGGCCCCAACCGAGCCGACGGCGCCCGGCACGACGCCTCCGGCTCCCGGCACCACGCCTCCGGCTGCCGGGACGACACCGCCGGCCCCCGAAGGAACCACCGCACCGGCGATGACCGAGACCAACCGGATGTCCCCTGATCATGGCCGCACCACCATGACCAGACAGCAGCTCAACGATGCCCCGAAGTTCGAATATCCAGGGTAGCTCGCGCTGATCCGGGGTCGCGGCGAAAGGGATGGGCACCTGGCGGAGATAGACGGCAGGGGCCGGCACGGGCCTTCCGGGCTCTCGGGTCGGCCGGTGGAGAAAGGGGAAACGTGGACGTGCTGTAGCTGATTGCAGGCGTCCGCGGCAGTGGCTGCCACTCCGCTGATGCCGCACAGTAACGCTAAAGGAGAGAGGGACGTGGGGTGGCGCAAGCTCGCCTCACGCAAATGGACTCACATGGCCGAGCGGGTTGTGGACGTGTTCGATAAAAGCGGCGTCTGTATCGTGACCTATACCGTACGGATCACGGCGTTCAACCGCACGCTCTGTCGCGAGGACTTTGAGCGCGAGGCCCTGTGGATGGCATCGAGAGACAAGATTGTGCCGAACAGTCAGCTGGCGTCACTGACAGCCAGGGTCCGACCCGACCGGGGCTATGGGTCGGCCCCCTAAGCTGCGATAGGGGCGGTGCCATCGTGTGTGGCCGCGGCGAGGATGCGGCCACACGGCATTGATCACTTCGGATCTGGGATCACCAGCTCTGTCTCGTCCGTGTTGACGACGAAGACCGCGAGGAGCTTGGACGGCTCTGTCTCGCTGGCATTGGCGCTGACGCCATGATGGTCGCCGGGCATCTCGGTGAAGTTCTCGCCGGCTTTGAAGATGCGCACCGGACCCTGATTGATCTGCATCTTGACGGCGCCTTTCAGCACCGTGGCGTAAATCAGCGCCGAGTTGGGATGGGTGTGCGCGGGCGAGTAGCCACCTGGCCCATATTCGACGAGAACGCCCTTGATGCTCTTCCCGGGCACGTCCGGTAACGCGTGCTCATAGACCAGCGTGACCCTGGCATTCTTGGAGCCCGGAGCATCGGCGAAGACCGGGCCTGAGGAGATGGGGACGAGGAGCGCCGCGAGAATGGCGTGTTTCATGGCGGGATGTCCTTGATCGGCGATGTCGTTTTCAGGCGGGGCGATGATCTTCATGGATTCACCTCTCGCGGACAGGGCGCCGTCTCGGTCGAGGGGCATCATCCTTCACCGCACGGCCAGCGCCTGAAAACGAGATGGAAGATCGTGGATTCGGGAGCCCCTCCACAATTGTGCCGACCGATAATCCGGCACACCGAAGGACAGGAAATCCTGGCCCTTGGCACAGGTCGGCCCGGCAGCGGCCACTCGGCGTGACCCTGTCGGTCCTGGCCTTCGTCTTCGGCATTCCCATCGGGACTCTGGTCGCCACGTCGGGCGTCATCGCCATCATTCTGGGGCTGGCGCTTCAGAACACGCTGGGCGATGTCTTGTCGGGCATCGCCATGACGCTGGGCCGGCCGTTCGGGATCGGCGACTGGATCGTTCTCAGCGACGGGACCGAGGGACGCGTGGTCGGGAGCATGGGAGAGGCCTGCACGCTGGAAGCCCTCACCCGCGTGACCGTCTACGAGATCGACCAGATCGCCTTCGGGCCGCTGATCGAGAACCGTCCGGCCCTGGCGGAGGATCTCGCCCTCAGCCTGTCCGCGCGCGTCGAGAAGGCCCGGGCGAGTCCAGGCGAAGGGCTGATGCATGGGCGGAGCCTGCATTTCTTCCTGGGCGCCATCCAGACCGTTTTCCGAAGACGATCGGCGGGCTGACGACAGCCCACAGCCACCGCCGGTGGACCGCGCCACCGCGGGGAGCCGACAGGTCACGCCGACAGCCTGCAGCGAGCTGCCAACTTGAACTAAGACAGAATCTGTCCGTGTTTGCCGTTGCGGCTCGTTACTCGGACTATTAGAGTCCGAGTTATGGCCCAGGTGACTGTCAGCGTCGAATACGGCATGCATTGCCTGCTCTGGCTCATCGACAAGGGCGAGACCCCGCTGAGCTGCCGCGACCTCGCCGACCTCCAGGGCCTTTCGCCGACCTTTCTCGCCAAGATCTTCGCCAAGCTGGAGAAGGCCGGGATCGTCCGGGCGACGGAGGGCGTGCGCGGCGGCTACGTGCTCGCCAGGAAGCCGGAGGACATCAGCGTCCTCGCGATCGTGGATGCGATCGAAGGGCACAAGCCGCTGTTCGACTGCCAGGAAATCCGCGGCCGCTGCGCCGTGTTCGGGGACAGTCCGCCCGCGTGGGCGATGGCTGGCATCTGCTCGATCCACGCCGTGATGCTGCGCGCGGAGAAGGCGATGCGGGAGGTGCTGGCCGCACAATCCCTGGCCGATATCGCGCAGGCCGTCTATCGCAAGGCGCCGCCCGAATTCCCGAACGAACTGCAAGAGTGGATCGACCGCCGGATCAGCGGCCGCGGCCGCAAATCCGGCGCTGCTTCAACCGCCTCATAGAACCGGATTCGCCCATGAACACGGCCGCCGCAACCGAGCGTCCCCTGGTGCTGATCGTCGATGATGACGAGGCAGTTCGTCTGGCGCTCCAGGAGCTCATGCTGTCGGTGGGTCTCGATGCGGCCGGCTTCGCATCGGCGCGCGAGCTGCTGGACTGCAAGCTGCCGGATCGCTCCGGATGCCTGGTTCTCGACGTGCGCCTGCCCGGGACGAGCGGCCTCGATCTGCAGCAGCAGCTCGCATCCACCGGCAAGAACAAGCCGATCGTCTTCCTGACCGGCCACGGCGACATCCCGATGACGGTCCAGGCGATGAAGGCCGGCGCCATCGACTTCCTGACCAAGCCGGTCCGCGACCAGACCCTGCTGGACGCCGTCTCGGCCGGCATCGAACGCGACGTCGCGCAGCGGGCCAAGGCCCGCATCGCCCGGCAACATGTCGACCACTACAAGACCTTGACCCGGCGCGAGCGCCAGGTGCTGCGCGCCGTGGCGCTGGGACGCTTCAACAAGCAGATCGCCTACGACCTCGGCATCAGCGAGGTCACCGTCAAGCTGCACCGCAGCAATGTGATGAAGAAGATGCGCGCGACGTCGGTCGGCGAGCTCATCCGGGCGTGGGAGGCCCTTCCCCCCGACCTTCGCGACGAAGAGCCGACCTAGACCACGGGATAGTTCCAAATGGGTCGCGGATGGCGCGACATGGCAGCCCGGCCGCGTCGATGAGGGCCATCCGCTTGTCCAAGGTGCCCGTTATCGCAATCGTCGATGATGACGAAGCCATGCGCGACGCTCTGTGCGAGCTCATTGAGGTGATGGGCTTCTCGACCGAGGCTTTCGACTGCGCGGCGGCCTTCCTCGCGGGCGACACGCCCGAAAGGTTCGACTGCCTCATCACCGACGTGCGGATGCCGGGGATCGACGGAATCGAGCTGCAGCGCCGGTTGCGCGCACTCGGCTGCACCATACCGGTGCTCATGATCACCTCGGCACCCGATCCGGCGGGGCGCGCGCGCGCCCTGGACGGCGGCGCCTGCGCGTACCTGGCCAAGCCTGTGGACGACAGCGCGCTGCTCGACCACCTCAGGTCGGCTCTGGGCCACGACGAAGGGCCCGGCGAAGAGGTCAACGGAGAGAAGTCATCCGGAGGCTGACATGGACGAGACGCTTCCTTCGACCGGCGAGCCTGACTCCAGTTCCGTCCCGGAACTCGATGCGCCGTATCGCGAGTCGCCGTATTGGAAGCTCGACACGGCGGACGTCCGGACGTTCATCAACACCGGCCCGTCGGGCGGCGAGGTGCGCCAGGCGGATTGGGTGGGTGAGGTGCTCGGCCGCTCGCGTGTCGTGGATGTCAATGAACGGGCCGTGCATCTGGTGGGGGCTTTTGCGGGCCGCAAGGAGATGATCGGCCGGCCGATCGCGGATTTCTGGCCACCCGAGAGCCAGGCCGTCCTCGCCGAACTGATCGCCGCGGTTGCAACCGACCCGTCCCCTCACGCGACCCGGACACGCGACATCAGCTCGCTGCTGCTGCAGGATCCCGTGTTGACGGTGTGGCGCTCGGATGAGGGCGGCGCCGACACGGTGTTCGTGGCGGTGAAGGGCGCAGTGAACGATCATCGTTCCTATTTGTCGCTGCGGGCGAGCGAGGAGCGGTATCGCAAGCTCATCCACCACATGCCCAATCCTCTTCTCCGGGTCGATGCGAGAGTGATGGGACACGTCTTCGCGCGGCTGAGGGCAGAGGGCGTCCATGATATCGGTTCATATCTGGAGGCCCGTCCGGAGCTGATCGACTTCGCCAAGCAGAGCGTCCGGATCACGGAGATCAACTGGAGCGCGGCGCTGCTGTTCGGTGCGAGGAGCGCGACGGATCTGAGCGGCCCGGTGGAATGCCTGTTCCAGGCCTCCCCCGAGACGGCCCGGCGGATCTTGATCGCGCATTTCGACGGGCGCCGCAGCCATGCCGAGGTGATGAAGCTGCGCACGCTCGACGGCCGGCTGCTCGACGTGCAGATCGCGGTGACCTTTCCGACGCCGCCGGAGCAGCTGGATGTGACGGTCATCAGCCTGACCGACCTCACGGACCGACTTCGCACCGAGGCACAGCTGCGCCAGCTTCAGGCGGAGTTCACGCGCGCCGCCCGCATTTCGACCCTCGGCGAGCTCGCCACCTCGATCGCGCATGAGGTGAACCAGCCGCTCGCCGCCATCTTCACCAATGCGGAGACCAGCCTGCGATGGCTTTCGCGCGATGACCCGAACCTGGCGAAGGTCACCCAGCTGACGACCCGGATCGTGGCCAGCGCCCGCCACGCGAACGAGATCGTCCATCGCATCCGGGCCATGACGGCGAAGCACGCGCCGGAGTGGCGCCCGCTGGAGCTGAACGAGGTGGTCGACGAGGCGCTGCTGTTCATCCGCCACGATATCGAGACACGCGCGATCCGGTTGTCGGTGAGGCTCGGGCTCGGCCTGCCCCGCGTGATCGGCGACCGGGTCCAGCTGCAGCAGGTGGTCGTCAACCTCCTGGTCAACAGCGTCCAGGCCATCGGCCAGGCCGGCGAGAAGGACGGCCGTGTCGAGCTGAGCACGGCGCTCGGTGCGGGAGGCGAGGTCGTCTTCGTGATCCGGGACAACGGCCCCGGCATCCCGGAAGAAGACCTCGACCGCATCTTCGAGGGCTTCTTCACCACCAAGGATGAAGGAATGGGCCTCGGCCTCGCCATCTGCCAGTCGATCGTGACCGCGCATGGCGGCGGCATCGCCGCCTCGAACCGCCCCGAAGGCGGCGCATGCTTCCGGCTCTGGCTTCCGGCAGAGCCGGACGCATCGCAGAGCTAGGAACCGGCCTGCTCCGCTGTACACGGCAGGCCGGCCGCCATCAGCTGCGCAGAAAGGCGAGGAGATCCGCGTTGAGCCGGTCGGCGTGGGTCGACATCAGGCCATGCGGCGCGCCGGGATAGTAGATCGCCGTCGCACTCCTCACGAGCTGGGCCGATTTGCGCGCCGAGTCCATCACCGGCACGATCTGGTCGTCCTCGCCATGCAGAATCAGGGTCGGAACATCGAATGATCTGAGGTCTGCAGTGAAGTCGGTCTCGGAGAAGGCCTTCACGCACTCATAGGCGCTCTTCAGACCCGTCTGCATGCTCCACAGCCAGAACTGATCGAGCACCCCTTGTGATACGACGGCACCGGGCCGGTTCGCACCATAGAAGGGTGGCGCCAGCTCCTTGTAGAACTGCGAGCGATCGCGCATCAGGCCGGCGCGCATTCCGTCGAAGACCTGCATCGGCAGCCCGAGCGGGTTGGCGGGTGTCTGGAGCATGAGCGGCGGCACCGCGGCGAGCAGCACCGCCTTGGCGACTCGACCGGTGCCGTGGCGGGCAATGTAGCGGGCGACCTCGCCGCCGCCGGTGGAGTGGCCGACCAGGGTGGCATCGCGCAGGTCGAGCGCCTCGATCACCGCCGCGAGATCGTCGGCATAGGTGTTGATATCATTGCCGCCGGAGGTCTGGGTCGACCGGCCGTGGCCACGGCGGTCATGCGCCACGACGCGAAAGCCGTGCTGCGCCAGGAACAGCATCTGCCCGTCCCATGCGTCGGCGTTCAGGGGCCAGCCGTGCGAGAAGGTGACGACCGGCCCTTTGCCCCAGTCCTTGTAGTAGATCTCGCATCCGTCCCTGGTGGTGATCGTCGGCATGGGAAGTCTCCTCAGGTGGTGCGGGCGCGGTCCGGCACGGACCGTCGCACCCGGCGCGGGAAGGCTATGGGCGCGGCCGAAGCCCCGTCGATCGGCCGAAGGGAGCGGTGCGGCACGCCCCGGGCCAGGACATGCCGGCCGGACGGCGGGTGAGCGCGCGCATTCGCCCGGGACAACCTGTGCCCGTTCACGGCCGCGCCGTGCGGACCCCGCAGCTTGACCTGTGCCAAGGTCCAGGATGTCCCATCCTTTGATGTGCGGGACTACCGGTCGGCCCAATGGCGGGGGGCCTCCGTGATGCACGATGCTTCCTCTTGTTTCCAGGCGCTGACCGTGACGTGAAGGACCACGTCCCTCGACCGAGACGGCGCCCTGTCCGCGAGGTGAACCCATGAAGATCGTCGTCATAGGCGGGACCGGCCTGATCGGTTCGAAGGTCGTCGCCAAGCTGACCCAGAAGGGCCACCTGGCCGTCGCCGCCGCGCCGAGCACCGGCGTCGACACCATCACCGGCCAGGGGCTGGCCGAGGCGCTGACGGGCGCCGATGTCGTCGTCGACGTCGCCAACTCGCCATCCTTCGAGGCCGGGCCGGCCATGGAGTTCTTCCAGACCGCCGGCCGGAACATCACGATGGCGGAGGTGAAGGCCGGCATCCGCCATCACGTCGCCCTCTCCGTCGTCGGGACCGAGCGGCTGCAGGACAGCGGCTATTTCCGCGCCAAGCTGGCGCAGGAAAGCCTGATCAAGGCGTCGCCGATCCCCTACACCCTCATCCGCGCCACCCAGTTCTTCGAGTTCATCCGCGGCATCGCGCAGGAGGCCACCCAAGGCGACACCGTCCGCCCGTCGACCGCCCGGTTCCAGCCGATGGCGGCGCAGGACGTCGCGGCCGCGGTCGCCGAGGCGGCGCTCGCCGCGCCGGTGAACCGGACGCTGGAGGTGGCCGGGCCCGAGGCGTTCCGTATCGCCGAGCTCGTCCGCCGGGTGCTCGCCTACGACAAGGATCCGCGCCAGGTGATCGCCGATCCGGAGGCGCTCTATTTCGGCATCAGAGCGGACGACAAGTCGCTCATGCCCGGCCCGGACGCCCGCCTCGGCTCCACCAGCTTCGACTGGTGGCTCGCCAACGTCCCCCCGCCGCCGCCGAAGAAGTAGCCGGCAACGCCGCGATCCGCGGTGCTCGAGAGGATCCATCGATGCTGAAGAATCTCTGCCTCGGCGTGGCCGTGCTCATGGGGTTCCTGGCCGAGGCGAACGGCGTCTTCATGCTGGTGTCGCCCGACGGCTGGTACTTCGCGGTGCCTGGCGTGACCACGACCGGTCCGTTCAACCAGCACTTCATCCGCGATATCGGCCTGATCTTCCTGCTCGTCGGCACCGCCTTCCTGTTCGGCGCCGCGGAGCCGCGATACCGCGTGATTTCGTGGGCCGCCCCCACCCTGTGGCTGAGCGGCCATGCCCTGTTCCACTACTGGGAGGTCGCCGTCGGCATCTGCGGGCCGTCGGTGCTCATCCGCGACTTTCCGGCCGTCACACTCCCGGCAGTCCTTGGAGCGCTCCTGACCCTCTGGGCGATCACGGACGCCCGCTCCACCCTGAAGGAGAGATACGCATGACTCCGCGCCTGAATATCTTCCAGGCCGCCCCCGAGGGCACCAAGGCGATGATGATGGTCGAAGCCGCCATCGAGAAGAGCGGCCTCGACCGCGGCCTGGCCGAGCTGGTCAAGCTGCGCGCGTCGCAGATCAATGGCTGCGCCTTCTGCATCCACATGCACGCCACCGACGCGGTGAAACACGGCGAGAGTCCCATGCGGATCCACCTGCTCAGCGCCTGGCGCGAATCCCCGGCGTTCACCGATCGCGAGCGCGCCGCGCTCAATTGGACGGAGAGGCTGACGAAGGTCGCCGAGACGGGCGCCCCGGATGCGGACTACGCGCTGCTGAAGGCCCACTTCAACGACACCGAGATCGGCCACCTGACCCTGCTGATCGGGGCGATCAACCTCTGGAACAGGGTGCAGATCGGCCTCCGCGCCGTTCACAAGGTCGACGTGCCGTCCAAGGACGCCGCCTGATCGACACGGGGACCGCGCCGCCGGCGGCGGCGTGGTCCCGCCCCCTCCCTGCCCTTCGCGACCGGATCAAGAGTTCCTGGAGTCTGCGGCCAGCGAGGCCGGCTTTCGCCCTGCTGCCGCCGCGTGAGCGGTCTGTCCTGCCTGCCTGCATGAACTTCCTGTGAAATTTTCTGCTCTATAGCGATGGGACCTTGCGCCCATTGCAGGAATGTGTCGGTCTGGATTGTCGATATTCGATGTGATTCGCGGCGGGGGCTCCAGGCCTCCAGACTTCGGCAAGCCGGATCGATTTTGCGGCGCTGGAGCGAAACGGGGGATCGTTCTATGCGGAAGGGTATTCGTGGCTTCGGCCACTCGCGGCGCTTTGCGCGTATCGGCGCAGGGGCTGATGCCATGCGCGGGAGCGCAGCCCAGGCCTGTTCGACAGTCTCGAGGGGCCCGATCAAGCACCGGCTCGTGCTCGGCCTGCTGGCCGCGCTGATCGTTCTCATGCCTCTGGTCGGCCATGCCCAGACCTCCTGGAAGCCCGGCAACCCCGGCGGCGGCGGCGCGTTCAATTCCCCCGTGGTGACCGCCGAAGGATACTGGGCCGTCGGCTCGGACCTCGGCGGCGTCTACCTGAGCACCGATGCCGGCGCCACCTGGTCGGCGGTGGGGTCGGCCCAGGGGCTGACCGCGACCCATATCGCTTCGCTGGCGGCCCACCCCACGGGCAAGCTGCTGGTCGGCACCGATGGCGGGCTGTTCGTCGGCAGCAGCAATGGCACCGGCTTCAGCCGGAGATACAGCACCGGCTACATCGCCGCCATCGCCGTGTCGGCCGATCCGAACATCGTCTACGCCGCGGTGCATCCGCAGTGGGACAGCCTGAGCCCTTACATCATCCGCTCCAACGATGCCGGCCAGAGCTGGAGCCCGACGGGGTCCAACCTGCCGACCAACCTGCGCATCACCGGGCTGCGCACCCATCCCGTGGATCCCGACGGAGTCTGGGCGATCAGCGGCCGGGGACGATTTCCGGACCGCGCGGAAAGCCAGGTGGTCTACCAGGCCCATTTCTCCACGGATGGCGGCGCCACCTTCACCCGGATGGACCCGCAGCAAGGCAAGCTGATCGACATCGCCTACGGCCTGGACCCGCAGAACCTGAACCTGATGTATGCGACGGTGGCCGCCACCGGCAATGCGCCGCGGGTCTACAAGTCGCTGGAGACCGGGTTTTCCTGGACGCTCCTCGCCTCCGGCACCCAGGCGCCTTCGGGGATCATTCTGGCCGACGCAACCAATTCCAGCCGGGTGCGCATCGTCGGCCTCGACGACCAGGCCCTGCGCCCCGCCGGCACCTATGGCAGCTTCCTGTGGGAGAGCACCAATGGCGGGACGAGCTGGACCAAATACACCCTGAGCGTGAGCGGCGGGTGGTCCCAGGCCGATGAGGTGTGGGGCATGGGCTTCAGCTACCAGGGGATCGGCCAGACCATCGGCAACGATCCGGCGGTCCCGAACACCGTGCTGTGGACCAACAACCAGTTCCTCTACGCCAGCAGCGACGGCGGCAGGACCTGGAGCGACAGCGTCTCCACCGCGGTCAGCGGCAAGTGGCGCTCGCGCGGCATCGACAACGTCGTCCCGATCGTGGTCGAGCAGAGCGCGGCGGACGCCAACCTGATCTATGCCGGTTACATGGATCTCGGCCTGTGGCGCTCGGACGACGGCGGCCTCAGCTGGACCAGCCTGAACGCCGCGCAATACACCGGCGGCTGGGCCGGCAAGGGCGGCAACACCCTGAGCGTGGCCGCGGATCCGAGCCGCGCCGGTGTGGTCTGGGCGCAGCTGGGCGGTAATCTCGAGAATTGCGGCAGCCCCTGCGACGAGCCGCTGTATCTGCTGAAGAGCACGGATCGCGGCGCGACCTGGCAGAACCTGACCCAGGGCTTGCCCAACCCGATCCGGCGCCTGGAGGGGCTGACCGTGGCGCCCGACAGCGCCGTCAACTATCGCTGGGTGTACGCGGCCGTGAACGGCGATGTGTATCTGAGCGAGGATGACGGCGTCTCCTGGGCGCAGGTGCTGGACTGCCCGAACGACGACTGCTTCCGGATCTACTACACCGCGACCAACGGCGTGTTTGCCCTGTCGGCCGGCGCCGTCTACCGCTCCTGGCAGGGCGGCAGCGCCGGCACCTGGAGCCAGTTGGCCCTGCCCGCCACCATGACCAGCGGCTGGACTCCGGGAACGCACTGGCTGCACGACGTCTGGATCTATGGCGGCCCGATGGACCTGGCCAGCCGGGGCGGCAACATCTGGATCGCGGTCAAGGGCACCGGCAAGGGCCTGTACCGGTCGGCGGATTACGGCCAGAGCTGGACGCGCGTCCGGGCCGATGACCAGGCCCGGACCGTGACGGTCCATCAGGGCACCGGTCGCGTCTATTTCGGCAGCTCCAGCGCGGTCCATGCCGGAGGCTACGCCTCGACCAGCCAGGGCGTGGTCACCAGCGCGGACGGCGTCGCCGGCTGGGCGGCGCAGAACCAGGGCCTGGCCTATCCGTTCGCGCTGTTCGCCAGGGTCGCGGCCAACGGCGCGCTGTGGCTGACCTCGCCCGGGCAGGGCGTAATGAAGTGGCGGTGACACCATGCGCAATCGCTTGCTCCAGGGCCTGCTCGTCCTGATGGGACTGCTCGGCGCGCTGAGCCTCGGCAGCGCCCGCGCCGCCGATCCGATCGTGATCTACGACGATGCGCTGCAAGCCGGCTGGCAGGACTGGAGCTGGTCGTCCGGCCAGAGCCTGAGCCACAGCGGCACAGTGCACGGCGGCACCCGTTCGATCAGCCTCGTGCAAGGCGGCTGGGGCGGCCTCTATCTGCACACCGCAGCGATCAGCACCACCGGCTATGGGGCCGTCACCTTCTGGGCGCATGGCGGGCCGGCCGGCGGCCAGCAGCTGCAGGTGCATGCCCGCGACACCGCCGGCAATCCGCTGACCAGCGTGGCCCTGGCGCCGCTTCCGGCAGGCCAGTGGCGGCAATACTCGGTCGAGCTGTCGGCGCTGGACGCGCAGGACCGGCAGATCACCGGCTTCGTCATCCAGAACGCCACCGCGGCCGCCCTGCCGCAATACTTCGTCGACGACATCGGGCTCAGCGTCGCGCCGACGCGGCAGGTCCTCTACGACGACCAGCTCCGCAACGGCTGGACCCCGGGCAGCCATTGGAACATCAGCAGCAACACCGCCAACACCAGCCCAGTGCATTCGGGCGCCCGGTCGATCGCGGTCACGCCCACCGGCGCCTGGGGCCAGTTCTATTTCGACAAGGACGGCTTCAGCACCGCCGACTTCGACACGGTCGAGCTCTGGGCCCATGGCGGCACCGCGGGCGGCCAGGTGCTGGCGGTGGACGCTTTCCGCGCCGGGACCTTTTTGGGCAGCTCGGTGCTGGCGCCCCTGACCGCGGGGCAATGGACCCGGTTCGAGGTTCCGCTGGCCGATCTCGGCGCCGCGAACACCACGATCGACGTCCTAGCGATCAAATATTATTCGGACACGGCCGGCCCCCGCTTCTATCTCGATGACCTGGCCATGGTCGGGCAGGGCACCGGCCCGTCCACCGTGTCGATGAGCGGCCTGCACGTGCAGGGCAACAGGCTGCTCAACGGCCAGGGGCAGGCGCTGTTCATCCACGGCGTCAACCGGGGGACCACCGGTTTCGAATGCGTGCACGGCTACGACGCCACGCCGCGCGATCAGGCGTTCGTGGACGCGGTCAAGTCCTGGAACGCCAACGCCGTGCGGGTGCCGCTGAACGAGCAATGCTGGCTGGGCATCAACGCCACCAGCGCCAACGCGCCCTATATGGGCGCGCCGTACCGCCAGGCCATCATCGACTACGTCAATCTGATGACCGCGAACAACCTGGCCGTCATCGTCGACCTGCACTATGCGATGCCGGGCCAGCTGTCGACCAGCGGCCTGGATCTTCAGCCGATGCCGAACGCGGATCATTCCGTCGCCTTCTGGACCAGCGTGGCCAACGCCTTCAAGGGCAACAGCGCGGTGATCTTCGACCTCTACAACGAGCCGTATCTGCTGAACGACCCGCCCGCGGCCGAAGCCTGGAGCTGCTGGCGCAACGGGGGCAGCAGCTGCTCGGTGAAAGTCACGGAGGGCTATGAGGAGACCGACATATCCTACACCGCAGTCGGGATGCAGACGCTGGTCGACACGGTGCGTGCCACCGGGGCGAAGAATGTGATCATGGTCGGCGGGCTCGGCTCCGCCGGCGATCTGAGCCATTGGCTGGCCTACAAGCCCACCGACCCGGAAAACAACATCATCGCCTCCTGGCACCAGTACAACTTCGCGGTCTGCACCAGCCAGCAGTGCTGGGAGACGGAGGTCGGGCCGGTGATGGACCAGGTCCCGCTGATCGTCGGCGAGCACGGCATGGCCAATCACTTCGGCTCCAGCTGCGACACGGACTACCTGGACCGGCTCTGGGCCTTCGTCGAGGGCAAGAAGCAAGGCTACATGGCCTGGAACTTCAACACCTGGCCGGGCACCTGCGGCACCAGCGATTTCAACATCGGCCTGATCACCGACGAATCCGGAACGCCGTCGAGCTACGGGTCCCAGTACTACAACCACCTGCAAGGGCTGCCGAGCGCCTACGCAAACTGACGCCGCATGTTCAGAGGTGATGGAGAGTCGATGATCGAACTCGGGGTGGTTCGCGGATGATCGCATACCCACTGTAAGGTCAGCCCCTTCCCGAGGACCGAGCATGGCCACCAGCGACAGCTTCGCCGAATTCCTGCGCGATCAACTCGCCCCGCTCGGCCGCGTCACGATGCGGCGCATGTTCGGCAAGACCGGCGTGTTCTGCGACGGGGTGATGCTGGGCGTGCTTTCGGAGGACACGCTGTACGTCCGCGTCGACGAGCACAACCGCGCGGCCTTCCAGGAAGCCGAGGCCTTTCCGCCCCTCAGCTATGAGAAGAAGGGCCGCACCATCGACCTCTCCTTCTGGCGCGTGCCGGAGCGGCTGTTCGACGAGCCAGACGAGCTTCTCGCCTGGGCGCGGGCCGCGCTGGCGGCGGCGCATCGGGCCGCGGCGAAGCGGGGGCGGTGATCGTGAGACCCACTCTCGCTCTGGCTCGGGTGGCTACGCCAGCTTCCGCTCGCGCCGGATGATGTCGTAGGCGGCGTTGATCCGGGCCATCTTGTCGGTGGCGACGGCGATGAAGTCGGCCGGCATGCCGAGAGCGACGAGCCGGTCGGGGTGGTGCTCGCGGATCAGGCGGCGATAGGCGGCCTTCAGGCTGTCGTCGTCGATCTGCGGCTCGACCCCCAGAACGCCGTAAGGGTCGACGTCGCAGCCGGCGCATTCCTCGGCGCAGAGCCGGTGGAAATCGGCCTGGCCGAGGCCGAACAGCCCGGCGACGGCGCGCAGATAATCGAGTTCTGCCGGCTTCACGTCGCCATCGGACTTGGCGATGTAGAACAGGCACTGCAGCAGCTCCTCCAGCACCTCCGGCCGGTCCCGGAACATGCCGGCGAGCTGCCGGGCATAGGGCTCGAACCCCGCGGAATCGCGGCGCGCCAGGTTGAACAGGCGCTCGACATTCGCCTCTTCCTCCGGCGGCACACGGAAGACCTGGCGGAAGGCCGTCACCTCCTCCGCCGTCACCGCGCCGTCGGACTTCGCCATCTTGGCGCCCAACGCGATCACGCCGATGGTGAAGGCGATGTGCTGAGTGGCGTCGCCATCCGCCGGCGGCTGGCCGCGATACCAGTCGACGGCATGGCCGGCCACGGCGCCGAGCAGCGCCCCGATCGGCCCGCCGATGGCCAGGCCTGCGGCCGCACCGACGATCTTTCCCCAGATGCTCATCCCTCGATCCGCTCGCCGATACGCCGCCCCTCGCCGCCCATGATATCAGTGTCGCGCAGCGGAGCGGAGGGGGTGCGGCGACACGGGTCAGCTCGCTTCCGGCGCGTTGCGCAGATAGTAGCGCCGGGTCGGGAACACCGCCTTGATCTCGGCGAAGTCCGCCGATCCCGTCGTCCCGCCGCCGGCCGGAAGCCGGGCCGCCTGCTGGTCCAGCAGCTCGATGCGCTCGCGGGTGTCGGGATGGCTGGAGAACAGGGAGGTGGTGGCGTCGGTTCCCGGCGGCACCAGCGAGTCCAGGGTCCTGAACACCGCCGAGGCCTGCCGCGGATCGTAGCCGGTGGCGCGGAACACCGTCAGGATATAGGCGTCGGCCTCGCGCTCATGCGTGCGGGAATAGCCGGAGGTGACCAGCTTCTTCACCGGCCCCTCGAGCTGATCGAGGGCGGCCTCGCTCAAGGGATCGACCACGCCGCTCAGCGCTCCGGCATTGGCGCTGATCTCGGTCTGGGCCACGGTCTTGCCGAATGTCGCCAGCCGGTCGAGCAGCCCCTTGCGATTCAGTTCCTCCACCTGATGGCTCAGCTCGGCATGGCCCATCTCATGCGCGATCACCGCCGCCAGCTCGGCCTCGTCGGCGACGTAGCGCAGCATGCCCTTGTTGATGCCCAGCTTGCCGCCCGGCAGCGACCAGGCGTTCGGGCTGTTGTCGTCCAGCACCGTGATCTCCCAGCGGAAGGAACGCTTGGAGACCCGGAACAGAGGCTCGGAGAAGCTGCGCACCGCCGACTGAACCCGGGCGTTCGGATAGGCGCCGCCCGACTCCGCGATCAGGCGGGGATACAGCCCCTCGCCCATCGCCAGCTCCTCGGTCGGGCTCATGTTCTTGGAGGCGAAAAGCTGGCCGATCGTGCTCGCCGCCGACACCGGGTCGCTGGCGAAGCCCTGCACGGTCTGGCAGCCGCCGAGCGCGAGCGCCGCGAGGCTGGCTCCGGCCCCGGCCAGAAAGCCGCGGCGATGCAGGGTGGTGGGCGTGAATGGCTTCATCGAAATGTCCCTCTTCATTTTGTGGTCAGACTATGGCTTCGGTCCCAATCGGCCGGCGGCGGCGCCTGGGCCCAGGCCGCGGCGCGGTCGCGGTAGAGTGCTGAGGCCGGATCCGTGCCGGCCAGCGCCGCGAATTCATCCGCCGCCTCGGCGAAGCGGCGGCGGTAGTAGAGAACCAGCGCGGCGTGGAACCGCCGCACGGCCTGCACCTGCCCGGGCGTGGCGTCGGCCAGCGGCGCCACCGGCTCGTACACCCGGACCGGCCGGGCCTTGCCCTTGACCGCCAGATAGTCGAGCCGCCGCGCCAGCCAGCGCCGCGGCAAAGCCCGATACGTCGTCTCGCCGATCAGCAGCCGGCTGCCGTAGAGCTTGTTGGCGCCCTCCAGCCGCGAGGCCAGGTTCACGGCGTCGCCCAGCACCGTGTAGTTCAGCCGGGTCGGCGACCCGACATTGCCGACGACGGCCCAGCCGGAATTGATGCCGGCGCGCAGGCCGAGCGGCGGCAGGCCCTGCGCCCGCACCACCGTGGCGTTGTAGTCGTCGAGCGCGGCGAAGGCGGCGAAGGCGGTCTCGACCGCCCGCTCGGCCTGCCGCGGATCGGCCAGCGGCGCGCCCCACACCGCCATCACCGCGTCGCCGATGAACTTGTCGACATAGCCGCCATGGCGCTCGATCGCGTCGGCGACGCGGGCCAAGAGGCCGTTCACCACCGCGACCAGCTGCTCCGGCTCTTCCGCCAGGCGCTCGCCGAGCGTGGTGAAGCCGACAATGTCGTAGAAGGCGATGGTGACCGGCCGGATCTCGCCGCCGAGATGCAGAGCCTCTGAATTCTCGGCCAGCTGCTCCACCAGCGCCGGGGCGAGATAGTGGCGGAAGGCGTGGACCACCCGCCGCCGCGTCCGGTCCTCGACCACGAAGCGGTAGACATAGATCGCGGTGTAGGTCAGTCCGAAGGCCAGCAGCAGCGGCAGCAGCGGCAGGACGACGCCGCTGCCGAGCGCGTGCAGCGAAGCGATGACGGCGACCGCCGCGGCGCCGGCCAGCGCCAGCAGGCCCCAGCCCGGCGCCAGCAGGAACAGCAGCGTGCCGAGCGCGGTCGAGGCTACGCCGACCATCGCGGCTGCGGCCAGCGGCGGCAGCATCTGCGGCGCCCGGCCGAGGGCGAAGGTCAGCGCGGCGATGGCGTGGATCTGCGTGCCCGGCGTGGTGCGGCGGCCCAGCATCGACACCGGCTGCCCCGGCGCCGGCATGCAGCGCGCCGCCGGCTCCTGGTCCGCCACCTCCTCCAGCACCCGGCGCGGCGTGGTGTGGCGGTCCTCGACGTCGAGGATGCCGCCGATGACGACGATCCGGTCGGCGAATTCGCGGCGGAAGAAATCGACCCGGCCGGCGGCGGCGCAGGCGGCGAGGTCGGCGAATTCGTAGATCGGCACGTCCCGCGGGCCGATGGTGAAGTCGATCAGCGGCTCGCCCCGCGGTGGCGCATAGCCGGCGCGGGACACCAGCTCGGCCGCAAAGGACGGGGTGTCGCCGCCGCCCTGCAGCGGCAGCCGGACCGGGTACAGGCGGACGACGTCGTCGCGGTCGCGCAGCAGGTTGATCGGCCGCAGATTGGCTTCGCCAGCCGCGATCACCTGCGCCTGCTCCGGCCGCAGCGCGAGGTCGCCGGACTGGGCGAAGCCCAGCACGATCTTTTGCGCCGGGCCGAGCACGGCCAGGGCCTGCAGCAGCGGCCGGTCGTGGTGGCGGATCAGGTCCGGCCGGTCGAGCGTGGTCGGGTAGATCTCGTCCAGCCCGATCACCGACGCCCCGCCCTGGGCCAGCCCGGCCAGCACGGCGCCGAGCTGCGGTGTCCAGGCCACCTTCGGGCGGTTCTGCAGCGGCGGCGTGCGGTAGGTCTCCTCCCGGATCGCCACCACCGCCACGGGCAGCCGGTCCGGCAGCGGCCGGCGGGTCCAGCCGAGCGGCCGGTCAAGCCACAGCAGCACGTCGATCCCCTGACGCTGCAGGAGATCGGCGCCGGGCAGCAGCGCGCCGCCGCCCAGGACCGCACCGATCCCGAACGCCACGGCCAGGCGGCGGAGCCTTCGCATGATCTGGAGCGGGAAGAAGCTGCCGGCCGCGCGTCAGCGCAGCACCACCGCGCCGCCCGCCCCCTTGGCGCCGGGATCGACCGAGAACACGGCGGACCGGCCGCCCGCCTCGATCCGGTAGGGCACGCCCGTCTGCAGCTTCGGCGCGTTGCCGGGATAGCGGAAGCTGCCGCCGCCCTGGCCTTCCCACACCGTCTGCGGCGACGGCGCGTCCAGCATGACGATGCGGACGAGACCGTCAGCGCCGGAGAATTGCGGCCGGGCGGAGGACACGGTGGTCTCGGCCCAGAGCCGCGGGTCGAACGGACTCTCGCCCAGCCGGCTGACGCCGGCCCCGGCTTCGGCCGAGCGGGCGGTGGCCGCGACCTGGGTGCGGGCGCAGCTGCCGCCGCTGGTCTCCATCTGGCCGCCGGCGACGCGGCTCGAGGCGACGCCGACGGTGACGATGCCGCCGCGGATGGTCTCGACCGTGCAGCCGTCGCCATAGGCCAGGGTCAGCCGGCCGCTGCCGCCGAGATCGATGGTCTGGCCGGGGTAGACACCGTCCGTCACCTCGACCCCGGCCCCGGGGGCACCGCTGATCGCCGTCACCCGCGCCGACGGCTCGCCGCCGGTCGCCGGGCTGGGGGAGCTGCTGGAACCGGTGCCGGTGGTTGAAGACAGAATGCCCTGCAGCAGGCCTTCGAACTGGGCGGATGCCGTCGAGGGAAGGAGGAGAGCCGTCGAAAGGACGGCGGCGGACAACGCCGCAACAAGCTTATTCATATAGGCCAATCCCAGACTTAAAATTGCATCAAATGCTGATCTGTCATCAGGGGGAAGTCAAATGCCCCGTCTTTGTGTCGCATTGACGGCGTCTCTGCCACGGGATTGCGGCAAGGAGGCTCCGACGGCCCGGCCTTGCCGCGCGGCGGGCGCGGGCCTAAGGTCGACCGCCTCCGTTATGTCCGATCTTTGAACCCGATCATGGCCGCTCCCCAGTCGCCCCGCCCCGCCATCGACGACCGCGCCCTCGCCGCGCTGCGCGCCCTGCTGGGTGACCGTCTGTCCACCGCCGCGGCGGTGCGCGAGCAGCACGGGCGGGAGGAGACCTGGCACCCGACCATGCCGCCCGACGCGGTCGCCTTCCCGCAGTCGACCGAGGAGGTGGCGGCGGTGGTCCGGATCTGCGCCGCGCACGAAGTCCCGGTCATCCCCTACGGCACCGGCACCTCGCTGGAGGGCGGCATCGCGGCGCTGCGCGGCGGCGTCACCATCGACCTGTCGCAGATGAACCGGGTGGTGCGGGTCTCGGCCGAGGATCTCGACTGCACGGTCGAGGCTGGAGTGACGCGCAAGCAGTTGAATGAGCATCTGCGTGACACCGGCCTGTTCTTCCCGATCGACCCGGGTGCCGACGCCAGCCTGGGCGGCATGGCGGCGACCCGCGCCTCCGGCACCAACGCGGTACGCTACGGCACCATGCGCGACAACGTGCTGGGGCTGACCGTGGTGCTGGCCGACGGCCGCATCATCCGCACCGGCGGCCGGGCGCGCAAATCCTCTGCCGGCTACGACCTGACCCGCCTCTTCGTCGGCTCGGAGGGCACGCTCGGCATCATCACCGAGGTGACGCTGCGGCTGTACGGCATCCCGGAGGCGATCTCCGCCGCGGTCTGCGCCTTCCCGACCGTGGCCGACGCGGTCAACACCGTGATCGCCACCATCCAGATCGGCATCCCGGTGGCGCGGATCGAGCTGCTGGACGAGGTCCAGATCGGCGCCTGCAACGCCTATTCCAAGCTCGACCTCGAGGTCGCGCCGACCCTGTTCTTCGAGTTCCACGGCACCGAGGCCGGCGTGGCCGAGCAGGCGGAGACGGTAAAGTCACTGGCGGGGGAGAATGGCGGCGGGGAGTTCCGCTGGGCGACGAAGGCCGAGGACCGCAGCAAGCTGTGGGAGGCGCGGCACAAGGCCTATTACGCCGGCATCGCCCTGCGCCCCGGCTGCCGCGGCATGCCGACCGATGTCTGCGTGCCGATCAGCCGCCTGGCCGACTGCCTGGTGGAGACCAAGGCCGACATCGCGGCCAGCGGGCTGGTGGCGCCGATCGTCGGCCATGTCGGCGACGGCAACTTTCACACCTGCATGATCCTGAACCCGGACGACCCGGAGGAGATCGCCCGGGCCGAAGCCTTCCACGATCGGCTGGTGATGCGGGCGCTGGCGATGGGCGGCACCTGCACCGGCGAGCACGGCATCGGCTACGGCAAGATCCGCTTCCTGGCGCAGGAGCACGGCGACGGCGTCGCGGTGATGCAGGCGCTGAAGCGGGCGCTGGACCCGGCCGGCATCCTCAACCCGGGCAAGGTGCTGCCGGGGAATTGAATGGCTCGGCCTATCCGAACAAGGCCCAGAGCAGGATGATCACCGCCGCCACGGCGATGATCGCCATCACCGGGGCGTTGCGCTTCGGCTCGGCTTCGGCCTCGTGGTTCGGGGCGCCGCTGGTCACGGCGACCTGATAGGCCGGGGGATCGCTGGCCGGGAAAGTCTCCTCGACCGCCTCGTCGACCTTGTCGTCCGGCGCCGGCCCGGCCGGACGTGGCTCGGCAGCAGACATCGTGGCCTCCCTCGATTGCCTTTTTGTCATAACGGACCCGGCAGTGCCGAGTTCCAACCGGCCCCGCCTGCCCGTATCATCGCACAATCATGCCCAGGCTGCGCATCCGCATCGACTTCGACCCCGCCGGCCCGGACCGGCAGCTCGGCCCCGGCAAGATCGGGCTGCTCGAGCACATCGCCGAGACCGGCTCGATCTCCGCCGCCGGGCGGGCGATGGGCATGTCGTACCGCCGCGCCTGGCTCTTGATCGACAGCCTGAATAGCTGCTTCCGCGAGAAGGTGATCGAGACCCGGCACGGCGGCCCGCAGGGCGGCGGCGCCGCGCTCACCCCCTTCGGTCAATGGCTGGTCGAGCAATTCCGCGCCATCGAGCAGGAGACGACGGCCAGCGTCGCGCGGCGGCTGGCCGGGCTGCAGACGGCGACAGCCGAGGCGCCGCCGCCGGAGAGATCGGAAAGCAGCCGTTAGCCCCGCGCCGCGTCGCGGCCGATCAGCTTCAGCCGCAGCCATTTCGACAGGGTGTCGATCAGCGCGACCACGGCCAGCACCAGGATCAGGATGAAGGCGACCTGGTCCCAGGCCAGGATCTTGATGCGCTCGGAGATCTGCAGCCCGATGCCGCCGGCGCCGACGATACCGAGGATGGTGGCTGAGCGGGTGTTGGATTCGAAGAAGTAGAGCGCCTGCGACAGGAACAGCGGGATCGCCTGCGGCAGCACGCCGAAGCGCAGCACCGAGAGGGTCGAGGCGCCGGTCGAGCGCACGCCTTCGATCTGCTTCTTCTCCGCCGTTTCGATCGCCTCGGCATAGAGCTTGGACAGCGAGCCGATGTCGGAGACGCAGATGGCGAGGATGCCGGCCAGGGGCCCGAGCCCGACCGCGCGCACGAAGACCAGCGCCCAGATCAGCTGGTCGACGCCGCGCAGCCCGTCGAACAGGCGGCGGAAGCCGAAGCGCAGGATGCCGATCGGCACGATGTTGCGGGCGCCGAGGAAGCCGAGCGGGATCGCGATCACCGAGGCGATCAGCGTGCCGATGAAGGCCATGGCGACGGTCTGGCCCAGCGCCGTGAAGATCTCGGCATACTGCCATTCCGCCATGTCGCGCCAGACGACCATCTGCCCGGCGATGACGAACAGGCCGTTCGGGCTGACCAGGCCGCTGTAGAGCCGGGCCGGCGAGAAATCGAAGGTCCAGAGCAGGTAGCCGAGATAGGCGGCGGCCAGCAGCAGCAGGGCGGCGCGGACCAGCCGCTCGCCCCAGGGGCGGCCGAAGGCGCGCGGCAGCGCGGCGCGGGCGGCGTCGACGTCGATCGGCCTGATCCGGGCGAGTCGGGTGCCCATCAATGCGCCTCCCGCGACAGGAAGGCCGAGCGCAGCCGCTCCGAGCCGAGGTCGATCAGCGTCACCGCCGCGACGATCATCAGCACCAGCGCGCTCAGCTCCTCGTAATAGTTGAAGCTGACGATGTAGTAGAGCTCCTGCCCCACCCCGCCGGCGCCGACGAAGCCCAGCACAGAGGCCGAGCGGATGTTGATCTCGAGCCGCAGCAGCGCATAGGACAGGAAGTTCGGCAGCACCTGCGGCAGCACGCCGAAGCGCATGATCTGGACCCAGGTGCCGCCGGCGGCGCGGATGCCCTCGAGCGGCTTCTCGTCGACCGCCTCGTTCACCTCCGAGAACAGCTTGCCGAGCGCGCCGGTGGTGTGCACCGCCATGGCGAGGATGCCGGCCAGCGGCCCGACGCCGTAGGCCCAGACGAAGCACAGCGCGTAGACGATATCGGGCACGCTGCGGCAGATCTCGAGGAAGCGGCGGCTGAGATGGTAGATCAGATGGCTGCGCACCAGGTTGCGCGCCGCCGGAAAGCTGAGCAGCAGCGCCGCCGACGCGCCCAGCACCGTGCCCAGGATCGCCATCTGCGCCGTCTGCCACAGCAGCACGAGATAGCTGCCGGCGCGGTAGTACCAGTAGGCGATTGAGCCCTCGGTCTTGCTGTCGGACAGGATCTCGCCCCAGCTCAGCGTCGGAAGCGTGCGCTCGATATAGTCGCCGATCCGCGGCAGCCCGGCGGCCAGCTTGGACGGGGAGAAGTCGCCGACCCAGGCGCCGGCCAGCACGGCGGCGACGAACAGCGCGAGGCCGAGCAGCGTGGCCCGGCGCCGCTGGCGCAAGAGCGCCCGGCGCCCGGCCTCGAAGGCCGCGACCGGGTCGGAGGGGCGGGTTTCGGACAGGGTGGTCATCGCAGAGTTTTCGGCCTTTTACCGTCATTGCGAGCGCAGCGAAGCAATCCAGGGCCGCAGGAGCGGAGGCAGGGATTGCTTCGTCGGCTGCGCCTCCTCGCAATGACGGTTGAGGGCACAGGCCCGATCCGATCAGCTCCGCCGCGCCGAGGCTTCGGTCTGGCGCATCTTGATGATGCCGGCGAAGAAGTCGTTGGTGACCGGCTCATAGCCCGCGCCGGCGCCCTTCTCGACCGCCTGGTAGACGTCCGGATGCTCCTTCGGAAGCTTCATCATGAAGTCCAGCATGTCCTTGCGGAAGGCTTCCGGCAGGGCGGTACGCGTGGCCCAGGGGCCGTTCGGGATCAGGTCCGACTGCCAGACGATGCGCAGGTCCTTCATGTTCAGCATGCCCTTGTCGACCATGCTGCGCAGGGCGCCGCGGCTGTAGCCCTGGGCCGGGTCGCCCTGGCCGGAGATCCAGGTGACGCCGGCGTCGTACTGGCCCTTCATCACGGCGACCACGCCCTGCTCATGCCCGCCGGAGAAGGCGGTGGAGCCGAAGAACTTGGCCGGGTCGTAGCCCTGGTCCTTGAGCTGGAAGTTCGGGATCAGGTAGCCCGAGGTCGAGTTCGGGTCGGCGAAGGCCAGCGACTTGCCCTTGAGGTCGTCCAGCTTCTGATACGGGCTGTCGGACTTGACGTAGAGCACCGAGTAGTAGCCGGTCGACCCGTCTTCTTCCTTCGGTACCACCAGCGGCTCGACACATTTGCAGTCGAGCCACAGCCCGGCGTAGCTGGAGGCGCCGAAGTTGGCGAAATCGAGCTGGCCCGCGGCCATGCCCTGCATGACGCCGGCATAATCTGAGGCCGGATACAGCTCGACCTTCACGTTGAAGGTGGTCTCGAGCAGCTTCTTGAAGCCATCGTAGCGGGCCAGGCGGTCAGCGTCGTTCTCGCCGCCGAGGATGCCGATGCGGATGACCGGAACGTCCGCCTTCCAGCTCGGATCCGCCGCGAAGGCGGCGCCGGCCAGGCCGGCGAGAGCGACGACAGCCGTGGCCGCCGCGAGGATGGTGCGCCGCAGGAACATGGGTCTACCCCTTTGCTGATCACATGTGTTCGGGCGTCCGGCGCCGCGCCGCACGCCGTTCATTGGAGCTCAGGCCGGGACCAGCTCGCGCTCGCCGGTCCGGGGCTCGATCGCGGTCGAGGTGATGCGCTCGTCGAAGGCCTCGCGCATGCCGTCGACGCCGTAGATCCGCTCGACCACCTCCATGGTCAGGGCCTCGGGCGCGCCGTCGAAGACGACCCGGCCCTTGGCCATGCCGATCACCCGGTCGCAGTAGTGCCGGGCGGTGTCGAGCGTGTGCAGATTGACGAGGACGGTGATGCCGTCCTCGCGGTTGATGGCGCGCAAAGCGTCCATCACCACCTTGGCGTTGCGCGGGTCGAGCGAGGCGATCGGCTCGTCAGCCAGCAGCACCTCGGGCTCCTGCAGCAGGGCGCGGGCGATGGCGACCCGCTGCTGCTGGCCGCCCGACAGGGTGTCGGCGCGTTGTAGCGCGGCATGGGCCATGTCGAGACGATCGAGCGCCTGGATGGCGAAGGCCCGCTCGCGCTCGCCGAACTGCTTGAACAGGGACGGCAGCGTCCAGTGGTAGGCGATGCGGCCGAGCAGGACGTTGGTCAGCACGTCGAGTCGGCTGACCAGGTTGAACTGCTGGAAGATCATGGCGCAGCGCGCCCGCCAATCGCGCAGGGCCCTACCCTTCAGCCGGGTGACGTCGACGCCGTCGAACAGGATGCGGCCGCCGGTCGGATCGGCCAGACGGTTGACCAGGCGCAGCAGGGTCGACTTGCCGGCGCCGGAGCGGCCGATCACGCCGACCATCTGGCCGGGGGCGATCGTCAGGCTGACGTCGTCGACCGCATTCACACTGCGGAAGCTCTTGGTCAGGCCTTCGATCACGAGTTCCGCCATGAGGCTTGCTCCGGTCGGTTTCGGGCGCGGCGCGGCAGAGGGCCGCGGCCGTTCGGCGAGACCGGCCTAACAGAGCGGGGTTACAGTCGCGTGATCCTCGGATGTCGTTTCGATGAACGCCCCGGTTCCCGCGGCACTGCGTCGCCCGGGTTGACGTTCTCCTCCAAAACGTTTTGTCTGCGCGCCAAGACGCAAATCATCATACGATTTGAGGGAGTAGAACGCGTGCCCGAGTCCCGCCCGCAGACGATCGCCAAGATCACCTGGCGGCTGATGCCGTTCCTCGGCCTGCTCTATCTCATCGCCTATATCGACCGGCAGAATGTCAGCTACGCCAAGCTGCAGATGGTCGGCGACCTCGGCCTCAGCGAGGCCGCCTACGGCCTCGGCGCCTCGCTGTTCTTCATCGGCTATTTCATCTTCGAGGTGCCGTCGAACGTGATCCTGGCGCGAGTCGGCGCCCGGCGCTGGCTGGCCCGGATCATCTTCTCCTGGGGCCTGGTCACCGTGGCGCTGGCCTTCACCCAGAACGCGACGATGTTCTACATCCTGCGCTTCCTGCTGGGTGCGGCCGAGGCCGGCTTCTTCCCGGGCGTGCTGTTCGCGCTGACGCTGTGGTTCCCGCAGATGTATCGCGGTCGCATGGTCGGGTTGTTCATGGCCTGGAGCGCGCTGGCCAACGCCGTCGGCTCGACCGTCGGCGGGGCGCTGCTGGACCTCGACGGCATGATCGGCCTCAAGGGCTGGGAATGGGTGTTCATCGCCACCGGCATCCCGGCCGTGCTGATGGGCGTCGTCACCTATTTCTTCCTGCCCGACCGGCCGGAGACGGCGACCTTCCTGGATGACGGCGAGAAGAAGTGGCTGCGGGACGTGCTGGCGCGCGAGAACGCCCAGGGCAAGATGCAGCACGGCAGCCCGTTCGCGGCACTGCTCGACCGCCGGGTGCAGCTGCTGGCCCTGTTCTACATCGCCTTCCCGCTCGGCGCTTACGGGCTGAGCTATTGGCTGCCGACGGTGGTGAAGGGCTTCGGCGTGTCGAACACGGTCAACGGCCTGCTCAATGTCATCCCCTGGGCCTGCGTCGCCCTCGCCCTGTGGTGGGTGCCGCGCAACGCCGCCCGCACCGGCGACCAGACATGGCACATCGTCATCCCGGCGCTGATCGCCGCCGTCTGCCTGGCGCTGAGCGTCGTGGTGCCGGGCAACGCCGTGAAGTTCGCGCTGCTCTGCATCGCCGCTGTCGGCATCTTCGCGCCGCAGCCGGTGTTCTGGTCGCTGCCGCCGACCTTCCTGACCGGCGCCACCGCGGCGGCCGGCATCGCCGCGATCAACTCGGTCGGCAATCTCGGCGGCTTCATCGCCCAGAACGCGGTGCCCTGGATCGGCGACGCCACCGGCAGCCAGCTGGCGCCGATGTGGTTCCTTGCCGCCTGCCTGGTGCTCGGCGCGCTGATGACCTTCGTGGTCCAGGCCGCGCTGCGACGCCAGCAGCCGCCGACCGCCGGCCGGATGCGGTCCGCGCCCGCCGAGTGAGGGGTCACCGTCCCCGAAACCGGGGCGGGCGGCGCTCGGAGAAGGCCGCCTGCCCCTCGCGGAAATCGGCGCTGCGATAGGCGGCCTCGAACAGCGCCGCCGTCTCTTCTGTGTCGGTATCGGCACCGGCCATGACCGCCTCGATCATCCGCTTGGCGGCGCGCAGGCTGAGCGGCGCCCGCTCGGCCAGGCTGCGGGCGTAGTCCAGCGCTGCGGCCTCGACCGCATCGTCGGGCAGCACCCGGTCGACCAGGCCGATCGCCAGCGCCTCCGCCGCATCGAGCAGGCGGCCGGAGAACAGCATGTCCTTGGCCCGGGCGGGCCCGACCGCCGCCACCAGCCGCCGCGTGTCGGCGAAGCCGTAGGCGAGGCCGAGCCGGGCTGGCGTGATGCCGAGCCGCGCCGAGTCGCCGGCGAAGCGCAGGTCGCAGGCTAGCGCCAGGCCGCAGCCGCCGCCGACGCAGAGGCCGCGGACCAGCGCGATGCTCGGCCGGTCCAGGCTCTCGACCGCCTGCAGCCCCGCCCGGACCGCTTCGTTGTACTCCGCGGTCGAATCGGCATCGGCGAAGACCGAGCCGAATTCGGCGATATCGGCCCCGGCCGAGAAGGCCTGGCCGCCTTCCCCCTCGACGATCACCGCCGCGACCTCGGGATCGGCGTCGATCTCGCGGCACAGATCCGGCAGCGCCCGCCACATCGCGGCGCTGATCGCGTTGTGCCGCGCCGGCCGCTGCAGCCGCAGCCGCGCCAGCTGGCCGTCGCGGAACCATCGGATCGGGGTGTCGGTCATCGTGTCCTCGGCAAACACACCATTGTCATGCCTGGGCTTGACCCGGGCATCCAGAAAATGTCGAGACCCTCCGGATTGCCGGGTCAAGCCCGGCAATGACAACAAGGGCTTGGTTCAGCGACGGTTGACCCGTCCGCATGATTCTATGAGAATGAACGTTCATTCTCATTAGTCGCGCCATGTCCGAAGCCCTCGTCACCCCCCTGTCCCGCCGCGAGGAGAAGCGCCGCCGCATCCTGGAGGCGGCGGCCGACTGCTTCGCCCGGCGCGGCTTCCATGGCACCGGCATGGCCGAGATCTGCGAGGCGGCGGGGATGAGCGCGGGCAACCTCTATCGCTACTTCCCGAACAAGGAGGCGATGATCGCCGCCTTGGTCGACGCCGAGCGGGAGGAGACGGCGGCGCTGTTCCGGGCGGTGGAGGACACCGACGACCCGCTGGGCGCCATCGTCGCACTGCTGGAGCGCTTCCTGACCCTGACCACCGATGCCGCCGGGCACCGGCTGTGGCTGGAGATCCTGTCCGAAGGCGCGCGCAACCCGCAGATCCAGGCGGTGCTCGACCGCAGCGATCAGGAGATCCGAGCGGCGCTGGCACATCTGATCGGCCGCGCCGCCGCCCGCGGCCAGGCCGATCCGGGCCTGGACCGCGACATGACGGCGGTGTGGCTGCTGATGCTGATCGACGGCTTCAGCGCCCGGGTGGCGACCGACCCGGGCTTCGACATCGCCGCCGGGATTGCGGCCCTGCCCCGGATGGTCCGCCGGTGCCTGGCCCCGGAGGCTTCGCCATGACCGGATCCGCGAGCCGCTGGGCGATCCTGCCCGTCGTCTCAGTGGCGCTGCTGCTGGTGGCGATCGACGCCACGGTTCTGCACATCGCGGTGCCGACCCTGACCCGGGCGCTGGAGCCGAGCGCGTCGCAGCTGCTGTGGATCATCGACATCTACCCGCTGCTGATGGCCGGGCTGCTGCCCGCCGCCGGCACTCTGGGGGACCGGATCGGGCACAGGCGCATGCTGCTGCTGGGCCTCGCCCTGTTCGGGCTGGCCTCGGCCGCCTGCGCCTTCGCCCCCCGCCCGGAGTGGCTGATCGCCGGCCGCGCCTTTCTGGCCTTCGGCGGGGCGATGATGATGCCCGCCACCCTGTCGATCCTGCGCCTGGCCTTCGACGACCCGCGCGAACGGGCGATCGCGATCGGCATCTGGTCCTCAGTCGCGTCCGGCGGCGCCGCCTTCGGCCCGGTGGTCGGCGGCGCGCTGCTGGAGCATTTCCATTGGGGCGCGGTGTTCCTGATCAACGTGCCGATCGTGCTGCTGGCCCTGCCCTTCGCCGCCTGGCTGCTGCCCGGCCGCCACGCCGGCGAGGAGCGGCCCTGGGACCTGCCCGGCCTGCTGCTGGCCATGGCCGGGATCGTCGCCCTGGTCTATGCGGTGAAGCAGACCACCCATGCCGGCGCCAACCCGTGGCAGGCGGCCGCGATCGGTCTGGCCGGCGCCTGGCTGCTGGCCGCCTTCCTGCGCCGCCAGGCCCGCGCCGCGACGCCGATGATCGACCTGTCGCTGTTCCGCAACCCGGGCATCGCCATCGCCCTGGCCGCGGCGCTGGTAGCGATGATCGTCATCGTCGGCTTCGAGCTGCTGCTGAGCCAGCAGCTGCAGCTGGTGCTGAGCCTGTCGCCGCTGGAGGCCGGCCTCAGGCTGGCGCCGGTGCCGCTGGCCTCCTTCCTGGCCTCGCCCCTGGCCGGCGGGCTGGTGCACCGCTTCGGCTTCCGCGCCAGCCTGGCCGCCAGCATGAGCCTGTCCGCCGCCGGCTTCCTCGGCCTCGCCCTGCTGCCGCCGGGATCGGTCTCGGCCGCCACCATCGCCAGCTTCGTCGCCATCGGCGCCGGGCTGGGCGCGGCCATGACCGCGGCGTCCGCCAACGTGATGAACAGCGCCCCGGCGCACCAGGCCGGCGCCGTCGCCTCGGTCGAGGAGGTGGCCTACGAGCTGGGCGGCGGTCTCGGCGTCGCCCTGTTCGGCAGCCTGATGGCGGTGCTGTACCAGCAATGGCTGGCGCTGCCGCCGCTGCTGGAGGCCGCGGTGCCGGCGGCGCGGCGGTCGATCGGCGAGGCGCTGGTCGCGGCCGAGACGCTGGCGGCGCCGGAGGCCGGCACGGTCGCGACGGCGGCCCGGGCGGCCTTCTCCTCGACCTATCAGGGCGTGGCGCTGGTCGCGGCGGTGCTGCTGGCGGTCACCGCTTTCGCTGCCTTGGTTGTCCTGGCGCGACGGCGGTCGGCACAGCCGAGCTTTTCGAGGCGCTGACGCGTTGCCTCTCCCGCGTCCGGCGGGAGAGGCAACGCAACACGCTCGACATTCTGCCCTCAGCCGCGCCAAGCGGCTCGCAAGTTCGCGGCATCAGCTAGGCGACCGCCGCTGCCGATCAGCGGCTCGGCGACCGCACGGACGAGGTCGGCATTGCTGCAAGCCAGGCTGCCGTCCGGCCGGTGCAGGTTGTTCTCGAAGCCGACGCGGACGTCGCCGCCCAGCAGCGCCGCGGCCAGGGCGCAGGCGGCCTCGTGCCGGCCGAAGGCGCAGGCCATCCAGGACCGGAAGCGCGGCACCTCAGGCGCCAGGAAGGGCAGCAGATCCGCCGGCAGCGAAGTCTGCCCCGCGACGTAGCGGCCGAGGACATAGAGCACCGGCATGTCGTCCCAGGGGATCAGGCCGCGGCGGCGCATGGCGTCGAGCCGCACCGCCTCCTCCGGCGCGTAGAGGATGATCTGCGGCGCCACCCGTTCCCGCTTCAGCCACAGCAGGAATTCGGCAAAGGCGCCCTCGTCGGCCGGGTCGGGAACCAGCTCGCGCAGGGCCAGCGACGCCGCCTCCGGCCGCACCGCCCGCACCACCGCCATCTGCTCGGCCGGGCTATAGCGGCCGAGTGATTCGCTGGTGATCTGCAGCACCAGCCCGTCGCCGACCTCCGCGCGGATCGCCGCGATCGCCGCCCGGTAGGCGTCAGCGTCGAGCAGATGCGCCCCGTCCCGGTCGCGGACATGGATGTGGATCATCGCCGCGCCAGCGTCCCGGCACTCCGCCGCATTCCGTGCCAGCTCGGCCGGGGTCAGCGGCAGAGCCGGGTGATCCGCCTTGGTCCGCCGGCCGCCATTCGGCGCCACCGCGATCGCAACCGGCCTGCGTTCCATCATGATCACCCTTTCGATCCAATCGGATCACGTCAGACAATATTGAAACACTTGTTGCACACCCTGCAATGGCTGCTATCGTTCGATCCATGGATCAGGGCCCCCTCGCCGACCGGATCGTGGAGCGCTTCGACGCCATGCCGGCGCAGCTTCAGGCCGCCGCCCGCTACGTGCTGGACCGGCCGCGGGACGTCGCCCTGCTGTCGATGCGGGAGCAGGCGCGCCAGGCTGGCGTGCCGCCGGCGACGATGACCCGGCTGGCCAAGCGCCTGGGCCTGGACGGCTACGATTCGGTCCGCGCCCTCTATGCCGAGGCGGTGCGCACCGGGGATATCGGCTTCGCCGGCCGTGCCGACGCGCAGCTGGCCAGCCAGACGCTGAAGGGCGACCGGGCACTGGCGGCGGAGATCGCCACCACCGTCGCCGGCCACATCGCCCGGCTGGCCGAGCCGGCGGCGCTGGACCGCCTGACCGCCGCCGCAGCGCGGCTAGCCGAGGCCCGGCGCATCTACTGCCTGGGGTTACGGGCCGGGCACGCCGTGGCCTGGCATCTGCACTACGTCCTGTCGCTGCTGGGCGAGCGGACCGTGCTGCTGGACGCCGCGGGCGCCACCGGCACCGACCCGATCCGCGCGGCGACGCCGGAGGACGTGCTGCTGGCCGCCAGCGTGTCGCCCTACACCCGGGCGACGGTGGAGACCGCACGCTGGGCCGCGGCGCGCGGCGTTGCGGTGGTGGCGGTCACCGACAGCGAGGTCTCGCCGCTGGCCCAGGCGGCGGCGGAGACGATCCTGGTCGCGACCGACAGCCCGTCCTTCTTCCACAGCCTGGCGCCGGGCTTCGTCGCCGCCGAGATCCTGGCGGCGCTGGTTGCCGGCCGCGGCACCGACGCCCCCGCCGCGCTGCGCCGCACCGAGGCGCAGCTGGCCGCCTTCGACACCCATCTCCGTCCCCGGATCGCCAAGGCCACGCCATGACCCGCATCCTGCACCGACAGATCCATGCCGAGTACCCGACCGCCGCCGGCGGCAAGGGAATCGAGATCGTCGATGCCGAGGGACGGCGCTACATCGACGCCTCGGGCGGCGCCGCCGTCTCCTGCCTCGGCCATGGCCATCCGGAGGTCATCGCCGCGCTGCACGCCCAGTTGGACCGGCTGGCCTTCGCCCATACCAGCTTCTTCACCAGCGAGGTGGCGGAGCGCCTGGCCGACCGGCTGATCGAGGACGCGCCGGCGGGGCTGAGCCATGTCTACTTCACCAGCGGCGGGTCGGAGTCGATCGAGACGGCGCTGAAGATGGCGCGGCAGTATTTCGTCGAGACCGGCCAGCCGCAGCGCCGCCACGTCATCGCCCGGCGCCAGAGCTATCACGGCAACACGCTGGGGGCGCTGGCCACCGGCGGCAACGAATGGCGGCGAGCGCCGTTCCGGCCGCTGCTGATCGAGACCCACCACATCGATCCCTGCTTCGCCTACCGCCTGCAGGAGCCGGGCGAGAGCGACGAGGACTACGCCGCCCGCGCCGCCCAGGCGCTGGAGGACAAGATCCTGGAGCTGGGGCCGGAGACCGTGGCCGCCTTCGTCGCCGAGACGGTGGTCGGGGCCACCATGGGCGCGGTGCCGCCGGTGGCCGACTATTTCAAGCGCATCCGCGCGATCTGCGACCGCTACGGCGTGCTGCTAGTCCTGGACGAGGTGATGTGCGGCATGGGCCGCACCGGCACGCTGCACGCCTGCACGCAGGAGGGCATCGCCCCCGACCTGATGACCATTGCCAAGGGGCTGGGCGGCGGCTACCAGCCGATCGGCGCGGTGCTGCTGTCCCGCCGCATCTTCGACGCCTTCGCCCATGGCTCCGGCTTCTTCCAGCACGGCCACACCTACACCGGCCACCCGATGGCCTGCGCCGCCGGGCTGGCGGTGCAGGAGGTGATCCGCGGCGAGAGGCTGTTGGACAATGTCGCGGCCATGGGCGCGCGCCTGGCCCGGCGCCTGGGCGAGCGCTTCGGCAACCACCCGCAGGTCGGCGACATCCGCGGCCGCGGGCTGTTCCTGGGCATCGAGCTGGTCGCAGACCGCAGCACCAAGGCGCCGTTCGACCCGGCCCTCAAGCTGCATGCCCGGATCAAGCGCGAGGCGATGGCGCGGGGCTTGATGGTCTATCCGATGGGCGGCACCGTGGACGGGGTGCAGGGCGACCATGTGCTGGTGGCGCCGCCCTTCATCGTCGGCGGCGCGGCGGTCGAGGCTATCGTCGAACGCCTCGGCGACGCGGTCGACGCCGCCATCGCGGGCCTGCCGGCCACTAGGGCGGCCTGAGAGATCCGGCCGCCCCTCCACCAGAGAGGGAGCCATGACAGCATTCGATCAGAAAGGGAGAGAGATCATGAGGCTTCACATCACCGCGTCGCTGGCCGCCGCGGTCACCGCCGCGGCGCTGGCGCTGACCGCCGGCCCGGCCGCGGCGCAGCAGCGCTTCGTCACCATCGGCACCGGCGGGGTCACCGGCGTCTACTACGCCGCGGGCGGGGCGATCTGCCGGCTGCTGAACAAGGACCGCAAGACGCATGGCATCCGCTGCTCGGTCGAATCGACCGGTGGCTCGGCCTTCAACGTCAACACGATCCGGTCGGGCGAGCTCGATTTCGGCATGGCCCAGTCGGACGTGCAGTACAACGCGCTGAACGGCGCCGGGGCGTTCAAGGACGCCGGGGCGTTCCAGGAGCTGCGGGCGGTGTTCTCGGTCCATCCCGAGCCCTTCACCGTGCTGGCCCGCAAGGAGGCCGGCGTCACCGCCTTCACCGACCTGAAGGGCAAGCGCTTCAATGTCGGCAATCCCGGCTCCGGCACCCGCGCCTCGATGGAGGAGCTGCTGGCGGCCCTGGGCTGGACCCTGGCCGATTTCTCGCTGGCCTCGGAGCTGAAGGCCGACGAGCACGGCCCGGCCCTGTGCGACGACAAGATCGACGGCTTCTTCTACGGCGTCGGCCATCCCTCGGCGAACATCCAGGACCCGACCACGACCTGCGGCGCCAAGCTGGTCCCGATCACCGGTCCCGCGGTCGACAAGCTGCTGGCCGACAAACCCTACTACGCCCGCGCCACCATCCCGGGCGGACTCTACAACGCCAATCCGGACCCGACCGAGACCTACGGCGTGCTGGCGACGCTCGTCACCTCGGCCAACACCGACGAGGAGGCCGTCTATCAGCTGGTCCGCGCGGTGTTCGAGAATTTCGACGAGTTCAAGGGCCTGCACCCGGCCTTCGCCCATCTCCACCCGAAGCAGATGATCAAGGCCGGCCTCTCCGCCCCGCTGCACCCGGGCGCGGAGCGCTACTACAAGGAGAAGGGCTGGATGTGACCGGCCGGGGTCGCCGTAGAAGAGAGTCCCCCCTTTTTGTCATGCCCGGGCTTGACCCGGGCATCCAGAGGGCGTCGAGACCGCCTGGATTGCCGGGTCAAGCCCGGCAATGACAGAAAAGAGGACCGCCTCCTTCCGATGACCTCGTCGACCTCCAGCATCAACTACAAACAGGGAGAGGCGGTCATGACCGACACGCCGGGGCTGCAGCCCAGCGCGGAGCTGGAGCAGCTCGTCGCCGAAGCCGATACCGGCGGCCGCAAGCCGACCGGCATCGCGGCAACGCTGCTGGCCGCGGTGGCGATCGCCTGGTCGCTGTTCCAGCTGTGGTACGCCTCGCCCCTGCCCTTCCGGCTCGGCTTCGGGGTGTTCAACGACACCGAGGCGCGGGCGATCCACCTGGGATTCGCCCTGTTCCTCGCCTTCACCGCCTATCCGGCCTTCGCCCGGTCGCGCCGCGACCGGGTGCCCGCCATCGACTGGATCCTGGCCGCCGCCGGGGCCTTCGCCGGCGCCTATCTGTTCCTGTTCTACCGCGAGCTGGCGCAGCGCCCCGGCCAGCCGACGATGCTGGATCTGGTCACCGCCGGCGCCGGCATCCTGCTGTTGCTGGAGGCGACGCGGCGGGCGCTGGGCCTGCCGATGGTCGGCGTCGCCGCGCTGTTCATCCTGTTCACCTTCGCCGGGCCCTGGATGCCGGAGGTGGTGCAGCACAAGGGCGCGTCCCTGGCCAAGTTCCTGCAGCACCAGTGGCTGACCACCGAGGGCATCTTCGGCATCGCTCTCGGCGTCTCGACCAGCTTCGTCTTCCTCTTCGTCCTGTTCGGCACGCTCCTGGACAAGGCCGGGGCGGGCAACTGGATGATGCAGATCTCGATCGCCCTCCTCGGCCATCTGCGCGGCGGCCCGGCCAAGGTCGCAGTCGTCTCCTCGGCGCTGAACGGCGTCGTCTCTGGCTCCTCCGTCTCCAACGTCGTGTCCGGCGGCATCTTCACCATCCCGCTGATGAAGAGGACCGGCCTGTCCGGCGTGAAGGCCGGGGCGATCGAGGCCGCATCCTCGATCAACGGCCAGATCATGCCGCCGGTGATGGGCGCCGCCGCCTTCCTGATGGTCGAATATGTCGGCATCCCCTATGCGGAGATCGTCAAGCACGCCCTCTTGCCGGCCGTCGCCTCCTATGTCGCCCTCCTCTACATCGTCCATCTCGAGGCGCTGAAGATCGGCGCCAAGCCGATCCCGCGCGAGCGCATGGCGCTGCGGACCCGGCTGCTGCGCACCGGCCTCGGGCTCAGCGGCAGCATCGTCGCGATCGGCCTTCTCTATTACGGCATCCTCGGCGTGCAGGCGGCGTTCGGCCCCGCCGCGCCCTGGATCCTGGCCCTGGCAGGCCTCGCGCTGTACGGCACCAGCCTCGCCTATGCCGCGCGCTTCCCGGACCTCGCGATCGACGACCCGAACACGCCGCTGCTGCACCTGCCGCGGGCCTGGGACGTGACCCGCACCGGCCTCGACTTCCTGATCCCGCTGGTGGTGCTGCTGTGGTGCTTGATGGTGGAGCAGATGTCGCCCGGCCTGTCGGCCTTCTGGGCGACCGCCAGCATCATCAGCATCCTGGCGACCCGCGGGCCGCTGTTGGCCCTGTTCCGCCGGCAGGATGCGGGGGCGGCGCTGCGCCGGTCACTGGCCGAGCTGACTGACGGGCTCGGCCTCGGCGCCCGCAACATGATCGGCATCGGCATCGCCACAGCCACGGCCGGCATCGTGGTTGGCACCGTCACCCTGACCGGGCTCGGCCTCATGATGACCGAGCTGGTCGAGGCGGTGTCGGGCGGCAACGTCATGATCATGCTGGCGCTGATCGCCGTGATCAGCCTGATCCTCGGCATGGGCATCCCGACCACCGCCAACTACATCCTGGTGGCGACGCTGATGGCGCCGGTGGTGGTCGAGCTCGGCGCCCAGGCCGGCCTCGCCATCCCGCTGATCGCGGTGCATCTTTTCGTCTTCTATTTCGGCATCATGGCCGACATCACCCCGCCGGTCGGCCTGGCCGCCTTCGCCGCCGCGGCGATCTCTCGCGAGGACCCGATCAAGACCGGCTTCCAGGGCGCGCTCTACTCACTGCGCACGGCGGTGCTGCCCTTCGTCTTCGTGTTCAACCCGGCGATGCTGCTGATCGGGGTCGACAGCTGGGCCGGCCTCGCGGCCACCATCACCGTCACCTTCGCCGCGGTCCTCCTATTCTCCGCCGCGACCATGGGCTATTTCATGACCCGGTCGCGGCTGTGGGAGAGCGCGCTGCTGCTGGTCGCCTGCTTCGCCCTGTTCCGGCCCGACTGGTGGCTCGACCGCTTCTACCCGTCCACCGTCTCCCAGGCGCCGGCCGCGCTCCTGGCCGAGGTCGCCGCGGCGCCGGCGGACCATCGCCTGACCTTCGTGGTCGAGGGCATCTCGATCGAGGGAGAGGACGTCCGCAAGACCGTCAGCCTGCCGCTCGGCGATCCGCAGCCCGACCCGGCCCAACGCCTGCGCGCGGCGGGGCTGACCGTCACCGCCATGGGCGACGGCGTCACCATAACCAATGTCGGCTTCGGCTCCTATGCCCGCCGCGTCGGCCTCGAGGCGGGCTACGACGTCACCGCCGTGCTGAAGCCGGCGGACCGGCCGTCGCATCTCTGGGTCTATATCCCCGCGCTGGCGCTGGCCGGCCTCGTCGCCCTGCTGCAATGGGGCCGGACGGGCGGGCTGCGCCGCCGCCTGGCGTCAGCCGAACGGCCGCGTCACGAGGCTTTGGCGGCGAAGACCTCGGAGCAGTAGATCGTGTTGCCGCCGGCCAGGACGAAGAACACCACGTCCTGGCTGTTGGTCAGGGCCGTGACGGTGCAGGCGATCGGCAGGACCTGGTCGTCGATCGTCTTGGTGTCGTGCCGCTCCCACACCAGCTTGCGGCCGCCCTCCGAGGTCGGGGTCTCATGGTCGGGCGGGCCGAGATCGGCGATCATCTGCGCCGAGGGGTGGTCCTGGTAGGGGGCGATTCTCTCCCCGAAGCGCTCCCGGGCTGCCGCGGTCACGCTCTCGGCCGTCTGCGGCTCGGCGCAGGCGACAAGCAGCAGCAGGGCGGCCGAGGCGGACAGAATTCTCGGAAACGGCAACGGGCTTCTCCAGCCAGCGGGTCGCGACAGGGCGTCCAGCCATGTACACGGCGGGGGCGGAGCGGTCCAGAGAAGTCGGGTTAGAGCCGCTGCAGGCCGAAGCGGTCCAGCTCGTCCTGACCAAGGGGCGAAGCCGACAGGACGTAGATCACATGGAACGGCTCGGTCCCGCCCGGCCGCAGGACCGGCAGCCGGGCGGGCGACAGGCCGGCGGATCTCGCCCTGGCGACATAGCCCGGATCCTCGAAAGCGGACCAGACCAGCAGGATCCCGTCCGGCTTCAGTGCCCGGCGCAGCGCCTGCAGGCCCCCCGCCGAATAGATCGCCGCGTTCCCGGCCGCGGAGAGCGGCCGGGGGCCGTTGTCAACATCGAGGAGGATGGCGTCATAGGCCGCGCCCTCGGCCGCCACGGCGAGGACATCGCCGTGGCGGATCCGGAGGGTGTCCGGCAGCGCACCGAGCAGACGGGGCCCGATGATGCGCCCGAACCAGCGGATCACCGCGTCCGACATCTCCGCCACGGTGATTCGTCCCGCCCCGTCGAGATGCCGGACCAGGCTGGCCAGGGTGTAGCCGAGGCCGAGGCCGCCGACGAGCACCTCGGGATCGGAGGCGCGGACCAGCCGGGCGGCGAGCTCGCCGAGCCGGTCCTCCGACTCGTGATATTCGCCGTTCATCAGCTCCCAGCCGTCGACCCGGATCATGTAGACGCCGTCGCGCTCGTAGAGGTCGAGCACGCTGTCCCCGAGCGGGGCGCTGTCCAGGTGAACCCACATCGGCCGTCCTTCCCTTCTCACCCTCGCAGGCCGGGGCCGCCGACGGCAACCCTCAGCCCCTCGTGGCGAAGGCGGCTGCAGGCGGTCACGGCCCTGAAAACATCGCTTGCACCGGACGGCGATGGCGAGCAGAAGCATGCCGCCATGCCGGACCGCACGCCTTTCCGCCCCGCCAAGCCGCCCGCCCGCACGGCCGATCCCCGGCGGGAGATCCAGGAGCTCGTCACCTTGCGCGACGTGCTGCGCTATGCCGTCAGCGCCTTCGAGGAGGCCGGGCTGCATTTCGGGCACGGCGCGTCTTCGGCGCTCGACGAGGCGGTGTTCCTGATCCTCGAAAGCCTCCGGCTGCCGGTGGACGACTTCAACCCGTTCGCCGATGCGCGGCTGACGGCGCGCGAAAGGACCCTGCTCGGCGAGCGCATCGCGCGGCGCATCGAGGAGCGCATCCCGGCCGCCTATCTGACCGGACACGGCTATCTGATGGGGGTCCGGTTCCGGGCCGACAGCCGGGCGCTGGTGCCGCGCTCCTACATCGCCGAGCTGCTGGCCTCGCCGTTCTTCGACGGGTCGGATCCGGACACCGGCCTGATCGCCGACCCGGCGGCGGTGACCGCGGTGCTCGATCTCTGCACCGGCGGCGGGTCGCTGGCGATCCTGGCGGCCTATGCCTTCCCGAACGCGACCGTCGACGCTGTCGACCTGTCCGCGGACGCGCTGGCGCTGGCGGCGGAGAACGTCGCCGACCATGGGCTGCAGGACCGCATCCGGCTGCTCGAGGGCGACCTGTTCGCGCCGGTGGCCGGCCGCCGCTACGACCTGATCCTGACCAACCCGCCCTATGTCGGGCGGGAGGTGATGGACCGGCTGCCGGAGGAGTACCGGCACGAGCCGCGCATGGCGCTCGCCAGCGGCGAGGACGGGTTCGACCTGGTGCGCCGCATCCTGGCCGGCGCGGCGGACCATCTGCATCCGGACGGCGGCCTGCTCTGCGAGATCGGCGAGGACCGCGAGACCCTCGAGGACGAGTATCCGCGCACGCCGTTCCTGTGGCTGCCGACGGAGCACAGCGACGGCGAGGTGTTCTGGCTTCCCGCAGGCAGCCTCCCCAAGAGCGGGCGGGCGACGGCGCGCTGACGGGCGAGCGGCGTCAGCCGGCGTCCGGCGGGCGGTCGCGGCCGATCTCGTCGACGCGGTGCTGTAGGCTCATCCGGTCGAGCGTGTCGAAGGGCAGGCTCATGAAGATCCGCAGCCTGCGCTCGAGTTCCCGCAGCACTCGGGAGAAGGCCTGCAGCCGCTCCCAGTCCTCGCCTGTCGCCAGGACCGGGTCCGGCATGCTCCAATGCGCGGTGATCGGCCGGCCGGGCCATTCCGGCTTCGTCTCGCCGGCGGCGGTGTCGCTGAGGGTAAACACGAAATCGAGCGGCTGCGCGCCCGGCCCGGCAAATTCGCCGACAGGCTTCGGCCGCAGCCCCTCGGCCGGGAGTCCGGCCATCCGCAGCAGGGCGATCGTCTGCGGATCGAGCGCCGAGGCCGGTTCGACGGCCGCGCTGTAGCCGCGAAACCGGCCCTTGCCCTCCTTGTTCAGGAGAGCCTCGGCCACGATGCTCCGCGCCGAATTCCGGCGCGACAGGAACAGCACGCTGAAGACCTTCTCAGTCATCCCTGCCCCCTTCGACATTGGCGGCCGACCGGTCAGTCGTGCTCCATCAGCTCACCGATCAGCTCGCGAACCTTGCCCCTGGCGATCACCAGCGCGTCCCGGCCCAGCGGCGTCGCCGAGTAGACGCGCCGGATCGACCGGCCGACGCGCTGGTCGCGCGACACCAGATAGCCCTTCTTCTCCATGGCGCGGAGCATCGGATACAGCGTTCCGGGGCTGAGCTTGTAGCCGTGCCGGGCCAGCTCCTCGATCATCCACTGGCCGTACAGCTCGCCCTCGACCGCGTGGTGCAGGACGTGCAGCCGGATCAGGCCGCTCAGCAGGTCTTGGTGCTCCATGCTCACTGTTCATGCGCGGCTCGGAGTCGCGGAATCGAGTTTCGATATCGATATCCGAGCATAAAGTTGATGGGGCGCGAGTCAACCGGCTCACGGCGGGACAGGCTGCCACAACGGAGGACGGATCGGTAAGGCGACCGCCGCCCCCCGGAGCGGTCTGTCGATGCGGGACCTTCATCATGGCGATCGACTCGACTCCGGCCCGCTCGCAGGTATAGAACATTTAGCGAACATTCGATTGATCCGGGAATGCCAAGAGGCCCCATGAAGCACCGCAAAGGACCCTTCAGCGAAGACCTCCGGGCAGCTTTCCGGCCCGATTCGGCCGACCCGCATCTCCTCGCCGGCGCCATGAAGGCGCGCCGCGAGGAAATCATCCGGGGCGCACGGGAACAGGGCATGAGCGACGAGGAGATCAGCGCCCTTCTGCGGGACGGGATCGAGGCGGCGGAAAGGCGCATCTTCGGTGACGCGGGAAAGGGCCGCTGACGCCCCAGGTGAAGGACCGTGTCCAGAACAACTGGGATATCGGCCTCCGCCTGTCCGATATCTCGCCCGTCACCGGCATCCTGGCGAAGTGCGGGCGCTGCAACCGGAGGCGGGAGTTGGACCGGCGGCGGCTCATGCAGCGCTTCGGCAGCGACGCCCGGCTGTTCCGGATCGAGATGGCGCTGAGGTGTACGGGATGCGGGTCTGAGGTGGCCTGCAGGATCGAGCTGAGGGCGCCGCGGAGGGACTGAGGATCACCTTGCCCGCACGATTTCACAGCAGTTCCCACGAAGAAACATCAATGGAGATCTGAAATAATGTCCCTGTATCTTCGTGACGTCCACGAAATGTTAACTGGTAACAACGTGTGAATTGATTTGCGATTGGCCAAAGATTATCCTTTAGAACTGGCCACGAAGCCGAACCATTTGTGCAAACCGACACTTTATTGTCGCGGTTCGGAATGCGCGGCCTTTCCCCTATGGCCAGCAGGAGAGACGGATGACCTCGGTTTACGACACTCGCGCGCAAGCGCAGGGCCTTACCGTCCCGGCGGCGGATAAGACACTGATCGTCAACGGGTACAGTGCGGCGGGAGATGGTGGGGCTGCTGTCTACAAACGCCTCGATCTGGCGCCTTCACCGGCTCGCCTATGGCATTTCCAGTCCGGCGGTGGAGCGTGGTGGGAGTTGGCAGAAGAGACCGTCAATCCCAGAATGATCGGTGCGAGGGGGGATGGCATATCGGATGACACGCCATACATCCAAGCCCTCTTGAACTGGAAAGGGCGCGTGTACCTGCCGGCAGGACTGTACCGGACCACAGACACCCTAATGATGCCCTTTCAAGGCCAAATGCTGTACGGCCCGCAGCCGGCCGAACGTCTTCCCTCGATGACTCCGCCGATGATCCCGTCAACGTCCCATGCGGTGATCATGGTGGACGGGAACTTCGATGGCATCCAGAGCGGAAACGGGCAAGGCTACAGTCAGGTCATTGAGAACCTGCACGTGGTCTCAACCCATCGAAAGTTGGACAACACTGCGGTTGGGATTAATTGGGGCCATGCGAACTTCAACGGGGCTAACGACGGTCGCAAGGGCAAGATCCGCGGCGTGGCAGTCTGGTACTTCCAAACCGGGGTCAGGATCGGCAATGAGCACCTCACCGACACCTCCTCTTGGGCCTGGCATCTTTCGGACGTGAAGGTCTGGAATTGCCAGACCGGTTTTGAGCTCAACGGCCTTTACAAGGAGGGGTACCTCGCCCAGTCACTCATGGACGGTTGCACGGCGCTCCAGCTCGTCGGCTCCGATCAGAACTGGTACGGAACGAGCTCCTTTGGCGTCAAGCAGCGAGGCGGAAACGTCGCGTACATCAACCCCCGCTTCAGCTTCAACCGGGTCAACTTCTTTCTCGATACCGGCGAAGCGGTCATGTTCAAGCCCGACCTGGAAGGCGCAGTGCAGGCGGTCTTGTCCATCAGCCCACAGTCCCGGTTCATCTGCTACGGCGGCACGTCTACTCACTCTCTCGGGGCATTCAGCCCCAACATGTGGCTGCTGGTGAACCCATCTCAGGCTCCAGGCGAGCGGGAGTACGTGGGAGACATTCGCATCCTCGACCATCAGTACACAGACACCCTATGGGCTTTCGGCAACCCTCCCAATATAGAAGCCCATACAGGTCGGACGCTGACGAACTTCTGTTCAATCAGAGAGCGTGCTAACGTCTATGTAGAGAATATGAACATCAGAGATCCCTTTACAGTGACCCCCGATGTTATCTTTGACAGCGGAACGGGTAAGTTCACTCCTCGCCTGTTCTCTCTCGTCGGGACCGATTTGACCAACTACTACGTCCCGTGCAAGTTCGTGCCCACCCGGCGAGATTTGGATGGCTCCGCCGCCACGCGGATGGTCAAAGTGGGAATCGATGATACAGCCGTTCCGGGCTGGGGCCAGAAGCGACGCTATACGCTCGATCCTGGGAGCGAGTTGGTGAGCGAGGGCCAGTACAACGCTTTCGCCAATATCGCCGGCATCGCCAACACTCAGGGCACTATCCTGATCCAAGGAGGTGGCCGCTTCAACGGCTCCGACGTGGGCATGCTGATCAATCAGGCATGGGATTACCGCGTGAACGCCAGCGGTGTGGCCGTAGTCACCCGAGCCCCATCTCCAGTAGGCGGGAACACTGCTGAGACTGGTGTCACTGGAGCCGCTGGGGGACTGGTTGTTCGCTGCCGGGCCAACTTCAACAACATCGTGTTGGAAGCTTACAAAAGCGGAGACACCCACTACTCGCTTGAGGTCACCAACATATCCAACCTGAACGTCATGGTTTGAGAGAACTCTTGGGGCGCCTTGGGGTGCCCTCTTCTCTTGTGGCGGCTGCCGCTCCTTCATCCAAGCGGCGAAGAGGCCCATGCTGTTCATCCTGGAGGGCTTGGCAGGGCAACAGGAGGAGCCGCCGCGGGAAACTTCGCGGGCCGCGGATCGGCCCTGTAGTCGCCCGATGAGCGGCGCCGCAGGAGCGCCAGGGCTGCCGTAAACTCGTCCTCCAGGGTATCGAGGAACAGGGCGTCGGCCTCGTCGCTCAGCCTCTCGCCGCGCTCGGCCAGGAACTCGGGAACTCGTGCAAGCCCAGCCAGCACGCCCCGGACGTGACGCCGAACGGCCGGCTTGTTCATCCAACTAGCGTCGGCATCCGGCAGATCGGAACCCAGAGGAGCGAACCGGGAATAGGCGTTGTCCAGTTGCTCGGCCAGCAGCTCCCAGCCCTCGGCCTCCCCCGGCTCCTCCCTCGTGCTCGGCGATGCTTCAAGGCTATCTGGTGCGGACGGCGGGAGACCGCGAACCCAACCCTAGACAATTGATATCATTGGTAAATTTCGGCCGCTTTCGAGAGGGTTTGTAGCGCCCTTTGTAGCGGCCGGCAAGGGAAAGGTTCCGAGCATGCTCACCCCGTCCGCTACCATCAACACCTCCCCCGCTGCCCCCTGCATCGCCACCGGAGGAGACCACATCTTCTCCGGTGCCTGCCGGACTTGCCCCATGTTTGCTATCGGCTGCTTCCCCGCCCACCCGGCTGGAGCCGCCAATGAGCGCGGCGAGGCCCCGGCCATTCCGGCCGATGAGCTGGAGGCGATGCAGCGGACCTGCGCGGCTTCCCCCTGCCTCGCTACCGGCGGAGATCGGGCGTTCTCCGGTGCCTGCCGTGACTGCCCCGCCTTCGCCCTGTGGTGCCTCCCTGCAAGGCCAGCCGGTGCGGCGCCTAAGGCTGCATCCGCCGGGTCTCTCGCGTGAAGGACCAGAGGCCGGCCGACATGGTGAACCTCTACATCTTCGCCGGGAGCGTCCTCCTGGCGTTCAACGGCGGCTTCGTTGCCGGGGCGTGGTGGGCGGCTCGCGGAGCCCTTCGGGGCGAACCTCAGGGGCGCCTATGAAGGAGCCGACAAAGAGCGCCGCAGGGTTGGACGTGGCGACGCTTGCCGGATACGTCCTCCTGTCCCTCGTCCAGCTCGCCGCGGTCCATGATGGTCTCCGGCAGTGGATGCACCTCGGGGACCTCGCCACGCTCCTGGTCGCGGTGCCTGTCGCCTTCTCCCCCGGTGCCGGCGCGATCATGGCAAGCCTCGGCGCCATGCAGGCGTGGGGCTGGTCGGCGCTCGGGGCCTTCGGCCTGTTCGGCGGGCTCTCGGCCCTCCTGGTCCTTTACGCGGGCCGTAGCGGGCTCGTGAAGGTGGCCGTGAGGTACACCGAGGAGGACTGACCAACAGCACCAGCAATGCCGTAGCGGCGTCCCTTCGGGGGCGCCGTTTCGCGTTTCCAACTTGGTTCGCAGCCATGTAGCGGGCGGGCCGGCAAGGGGGGTGATGATGAGCGACGGATTGTCGAGAGCGATTAAGATCGTGCGAGAGCTTCACCGGCTCCAGCCGAGCATGACCTTGACCAGCGTCCTTACGCTGTTGGTCGCGGCTCGGTATGAAGGATGCACTATGGGCTTTCTCCTGCAGCAGACGGGGGCGACGAAATCCTCGCTGTCCCGCTATGTGCAGGAGCTTTCCGAGGTGCGCGGCTTCGGGGTCGGCAAGGATGGAAGGGCTGTGCCGATCCCCGGCCATGGCTTGCTCCTAACGCGGAGCCGACCGGAGAACCGCGCGGAGAAGGAGGTGTTCCTCACGATGCGCGGGAGGGCGCTTGTGGCGGCCATTGAGGAAACATTGGCCCGGCCCTGAGTAGCAAGCCACCCGAGTCTCGGCCCGGCGCGCGCGGACGGGCAACAGGAGGTACTTAGAGCCGTATAGACTCTCCGCACCTCCCGCCCGTCTGTTCTGCTGTTCTCCTACGGCTTCTTGGGGGTCAGAAGGTCGCCCAGCATAGGCCGGGCGCCATCACCAAAGGCACCGGACAGCAGGCCGCCACGGCCGAGGGCGCCAAGGGTGGAGCGCGGCTGCGGGCCGGACGATACCCCTTGAGCATCGGGACTGCGCATCCTGGCCAGCAGCGCCCCAGCGAGGGAATTGCCGTACCAGTGCCGGGGTCGGAGATTGTCCAGGGCATCCGTCCCGCCGAAGCTCACGGGGGTGATGTGATCCACCTCCCATCCGTGCGGGTCGTTGCGGTCGCCATACGCGCCCCAGCGAATGGTATGGCCCTCATCGTCCACCCGGTATTCCGCCGGGGGCAAATGGGGATGCACCCTAGCCTTAATCCAGATGTCGACAAGATAATGGCCACACACGGTGGCCGGTGGTAGAAGGTCCGACATAGGGAGAGTTCCTTTCTGCTCTTCCGCACTCGAACGCCGTCCCGGGGGTGGAAGCTTGGGGCGGCGTTCTTGCGTCCATTATACGGTGTTCCGCTTCCTGGCGGAACCGCCGCATTTTAACTATCTCTGAATGTTGGGGTTCCCGTGCCGCAGTACACGCTACTAATGGCGCTTCGGACCGGGTATGCAGTGTGGTGGCGATAGGGCGAGCATTGTGTGGGGATGGCCTTGCGGCAAAGCTGGAGTATCACCGATCCCCTCAGGGGCACCCTAGCCGCTCTCCTCCTGGTCCTCCTTACGCTCCCCTCTCAGGCCCCCGCTCGGGAAACCATCACGGGCCGCGCTTCGGTGGTCGATGGCGACACCCTGGAGATCCACGGCCAGCGTATCCGGCTGTTCGGCGTCGATGCCCCCGAGTCGCGCCAGCTCTGCCGGGACGAGGACGGAGACCGCTACAGGTGCGGCCAGCGGGCAGCCCTGGCCCTGAGCGACTTCATCGGACAGGCGACCGTGAGGTGTACCGAACGGGACCGCGACAGGTGGCGGCGGATCGTTGCTGTCTGCCGGGCCAGGGGTGAGGATCTGAGCGGATGGATGGCTGCCCAGGGCTGGGCCGTGGCGTTCACCCGCTACAGCCGGGACTACGTGGGGCAGGAGGCGGCGGCGAAGGGGGCGCGGAAGGGGATCTGGAGGGGGGCCTTTGAGATGCCCTGGGAGTGGCGCAAGCACACTCGATAGCTGAAAGGGGCGGCTCCTCAGGCCGCCCCTCGGTGAGGGTTGAATTTCGCATCGGACGGTCGATCTGTCCTAGTCGTCGATAAGGATGGGCCAAGCTCTCAGCCCGTAGTCTCGCGCCCAAAGCACACGCTTGGTGTCAGGGCAGCGGCGCCACGGGCGAAAGACGTAGCGCTTCCCAGGAGGGGGGATCAGCGGCTTCCGCATGATCGGCGTTCTCCGAAGGTGGGGCGATGACGCAGGACGGAGACCTTGCACCCCCTAGCGAACGGGCTTACACCCGTACGTGCACACCTAGCGATGCTGGCCTGAGTTGCGGTCATCGCACTGCAACGCTGGCCGGTCCGACGACCAATGGGGCGACGGCAATCGCCCCTTGGTCGAACTCAAGATTGAAGGTCTGCTTCGGCCCTGGAGATGTACGCCATCCCCGGGGCCTTCCTTTTTTCCTCGCATAAGATCGGCGGGCACCGACCGGATGGACGACGATTCGATCCGCCTCCGATAAGAAAGCGTCACTTTAAGTCAAAAACAAGTATTGAAAATCGAATTTTTGCTTCCTCTGTGGATAACTCGGTGGGTAGGGCAGTGAATACCCGGTGGCGAAACAGTGGTTATTTCCCGTTCCTCCGGGATTGCTGGCTCCCCCATACCGTCACGGTGGCCGAGAGGACCAGCAAGTGCGGTGCAAGCCCTAGGGGGTGTGCGCTATGTATGGACAGCTCGGCCCAAGCCGCACGACATAGAGTGTCGCATCGCGCTCGTGAGGAAGCGGCCGATGACCAGCCCCTGCTGCCAATACTTGCCGGCGTTCGCGGCTAATCTGGCACCGGGCATCGCGCTCCGCCTGCCACATAGCCCAATCGGGCCAAGCCACACAGACCTCCTTTCTGAAGCACCGTTGGTTACCGGACAGGCGGGGAGTTGCAGCTCCCCCCTTGCCCCCTCGTTCGCCACGAGACGAGTCGAGATTAGTTGCGGGACCAAGCTGGATGCAAGGATAAATTCGAGACCATGTTGAGAGTCCCAAAATGAGACGCCCACGATAACTTTTTGGTACGCTCAAGAGCGATAACAAAATGTTACGGCCCCATTCAATTGAACTTCCTACCGAACACCTATATTCAACCTTTTGTTGAACAGCGTTGGCGCAACCTACCCGCCGCAGAGAGATATCGTCGCGCCGGTGACGGGCGCAAGGGACGACGTTTGAAGTTGATATCAACCGCCTCGCCCATGCCGCGATTGAAGGAAAACCGTACAGACTGTGGGGCCTGAACTGGACGGGAAGGCTGCTGGCTCCCCACCTAGGGGCCGCCCCTTTCCGATCCTAAGGGCCGCCAAACTGTGGCCCTTTAGCGGCCCCCATCCGACCCCGAGAAGGTGAACCTGGAAGAGCCCCCACGTGGACGCCTGATTGTGTCTCAGCCTCACCGCTGCTTCGGCTCGGACGCAATCTCACGAAGCTTCGGGAGCAATTGGTTCGCCATGGCCTCAGCTTCTCCCCAGACCCTAAGCTCCTCCTCGATCAGTGCCCGTTTGCCGGCCGGCGTGCGATCTTCGAAGTCGCCTCGGGCTGCATCGATCAGCGTCGTCCTGACGCCAGCAATCCAGGAGTAGAGCCGGGCGAAGTCCGCCACCACCGCCGGGCCGAGGATGCCGATGTCGGCCATGCGGGCCTGGGCGATGGGGAACGGATCAAGCGGCCCCTCATCGGCCCGTAGCCAGCCCTTCAAGGACCTGTCGTGCCCTTCGGCAAGATCCTCGCAAAGTTCCCGAGCGCTCTCTACGTGGCGCCTGCGGCGGACGATGGCGAAGTAGCCCTCAAGCTCCGCAGCCAGCGCCGCGGCGAGCCCCTTACGGTTCTCGTCCCGCTCCCTCTCCGCAAGCTCCCGCTGGCTTCTATGGGCGACACGTGCCCCAACCCACACACCCAGGATGCCGATGCCGCCAGAGACGAGCACGGACAACAACTCGGAGGCCCAACCAGGTAGATCCCCACCGGCCATGCGTCCCCTCCCCAAGGCCACGATGGAGCGACTGTACGCGAGACCGAGCGGGGGCCGGTAGGGAGGGCGGGCGGCTTAAAATGTGCCAAATTTTCGAGCTGGCAATCGGATATTTAGCAGCGCGCGGTTACCCCCCGGTACCCCCTCGCGCGACCTTTGCCGGGCGCGGGCGGGCGGCATGGTACCGCGCACGTCGCACGGGATAGCTCCCGCGGCTTCTTTACCGGGGCCGCGTCAAGTGGACCTGACAGGCGCCGGCCGTGCCCGCTCCTCGAACTCCTCCAGCAGCCGCCAGAGCTGGGCGCGCTCGTCCTCGTGTATGGCGCTGTCCGCCATATCCTTGAGTGCGTAGTACTCCACCTCCGTGCGGATGCTGCCCCGCTTGAGAACGGCCTTGAGGTGCCGGTTGCGCTTCAGCCTCAAGGCCGAGAGCGTCGGCAAGCCCATGCCCGCCAATTCCTCGTCCGCGGCCCGCATCTGATCGGGCCTGAAGCCCTCCGCCATCTCCACGCAATCGTTGATCGCCATATCAAGGCCCTTCCGAGCCTTGCTCGGGGCTGTCGCCTCGAACCTCGCGAGGACCTTCAGGGGATGGTCCGGAGCATCGGGGTTGATGTTCATGTAGCGCTCAGGGAACCAGCCCATGAACCGCTTGCGGGCTTCGTAGTCGTCTTTGGCGGATGTCATAGCCTTCCCCTCTTGATCGCCAGGATGGGGCAAGCCGCAGGCCGTGTCACGAGGCGCCTCGAAGCTGCACCATTGCCCGCTAGGGTATACCCGTACGAGCGTTTGGAAAGTGTCCGGAAAAGTGTTCGCTAGGGTTGACTCCTGCCTTTCGAGCACGTATCTCTGCGAGCATCACTCTTTCGGACAGGCTTGCAGACCATGACCGCAACCATCCTGTACGCCCGCGTCTCGACGGCGGACCAGACTATCGAGCACCAGAAGGCCCAGGCTGAGGCGGCCGGCTTCACCATTGATCGGGTGATCGAGGATGACGGCATCTCGGGGGTGAACACGGCTTTCGCCAACCGGCCCGGCGGAAGCCGCTTGCTCGACATCCTGAGGGCCGGGGATGTGCTGGTGGTCCGCTGGGTCGATCGGCTCGGCCGGAACTATCAGGACGTGACGGACACCATCCGCGAGTTGATGCGGCGGGGCGTCGTGGTGAAGACCGTCATCAACCGGATGACCTTCGACGGAGCCACCACCGACCCCATTCAGCAGGCCGTTCGGGATGCCCTAATCGGCTTCATGGCAGCGGCGGCGCAGTCCCAGGCGGAGGCCACGAAGGAGGCTCAGCGGGCCGGCATCAAGTACGCGAAGGAGAAGGCCGAGGGAGAGCGGGGGAAGTATCTCGGCCGGAAGCCGTCCTACACCCGTGCCCAGCTTGAGGAAGTCCGCGATATGCTCGGCAGAGGTGAAGGGCACAGCGCCATCTCCAAGGCCACCAAGCTGACCCGAGCGACCATCTGGCGCATCGAGAGGGAGCCGGCCAAGGCCGAGGCCGCGCTTGCCGCATGGGAGAAGGCGGGCGGATAAACCCCCCCACTAGAAGACCCGCGGCTCATTACCCCCGGAAGTTTCGGGGGTATGCTGGCGCAGCGCGGGTCGAATAAAACGGCCCAATGGGAGACCCGCGCTGGGCAGTGGACCGGCGGGAGCTGGAATATACGTGCGCAATAGCCCGCGCCGCCACCTTCCTACCCTGGGCCGGGGCGGCTTTCCAAAATACCGACAATAGCTCCCGCCAGTCCCGGCCAGCGCCCCCATACGAGCACTCCTGCGCAGAAGCCGCCTAACCCTTTGATACACATTTGTAATTCAGCTTCTGTCGAATATGCCCAGCCAGTAGATACAACGGGCGCTTGGCTCGGGCGTCGCAGACCCGCGGGCGAATAGATAAGTCCTTGTTTCGGAAGGCTTTGGTCGGTGTTCGGCGGATATACCCTGCCAATAGAAGAAGCAGGCGTCGGGAACGGCCGCCTCTTGCGTCGCCTCGCGTGTCTGGCGGGGCGCTCTGGATTCTTTTTTCGGAGATGCTGTCAGCACGAGCCGACACCTCCGCCCACCACCACCACAACCCGAGAGGAACCGCCATGCCGAAGCCCTCGCGCGGCGAGGATGCTGTTACACGTTCACGACCATTCGAGCCCTACCGCCTCCCCATCAGCGCAGCCTCGCGCGCCCTTGCAGACACCTGCTGCGCCCTGGTCGAGGCGGAGGAGGTGAAGCATCGGTTGCGGAAGCGCACCCGCCGTGCCGCTGATCGCGAGACCTTCCGTGCCCTGGTCGGGGCTCTAGTCTCCGATCTAGCCTATCGTGCGCTGGAGACCGGTGACGATGAAACAGGGATCAACCTGACCCTGAGCCGGGATGTGCTATGCCGTAGATCGGAGCGCTACACCCCGCCCTGGCTGGGCAAGACGCTGCCCGCCGTGCTGGCCGTGATGGCTCGGCCGGACGTGGCCCTCTGCCGGGTGACTAAGGGCGCCCGAGGTAGATCGGACGGAACGCCCGGAACGCTGACCGAGGTGTTCCCAGGTCCTGCCCTCCTCGACCGGCTGGCTGGGCTCCGGCTGTCCGACTTCGATCTGTGCGAGACTCAGGAATTGGTCATGCTCCGGGATGGTCGAGACGATGACGGGAACCGGGGCGCCCTGGTGGACTACCGCGACGATGAGACCACCGAGCGGCTGCGGGCCGAAGTGCGGGCCATCAACGCATGGCTGGCCGAGGCAGACATCAGCATCGACCCGGCGGCCCCTGGAGCCGACCGTATCGACACCTCTTATCGCCGCCTCAGACGCCGCTTCACCAACGCCTCGTTCACCTCCGGTGGTCGCCTCTTTGGAGGCTTCTGGCAGCCCATGAAGAAGGCCTGGAGACGAGCGATCAGGATCAACGGGGAGCCAGTGGTCGGGCTGGACTACAATGGCGCCAGCCTTCGCATGCTGTACGGGAAGGCGGGAGCGGCCATGCCTGATGAAGATCCATATGAACTCGGTCCCCTGGCCCAGTGGCCGCGCGATGCTATCAAGAAGCTCTTCGCCAGCATGACTTTCGACAGCACTCTTAAAAAGAACCCTAAGGCGACCTCAGGTCTCCGCCAGTGGCCCGAGGATGTTCGGAAACTTTTCATCCTGCCCGGCTCTGCCGGCGCAAATCCTCCACCCCTCCGGACAGTTCGGACGGCAATCGAGCAGGCCCATAAGCCGATCCGCCATCTGCTGTACCGCGGCATAGGCCATGAGCTGCAGTTCGTCGAGAGTGGACTCATGGTCGATCTTCTGCTGACCCTGAAGGGTATGGGCATCGTAGCATTGCCAATTCATGACTGCCTCATTGTCCAGGACAGTCAGTCCCATCGTGTCGAGGGGCTGATGCTCCACAAATTCATCCTGCACACTGGCGTGGAGGGGCAGGTCAAGGTGGAGTAACTGCCCTTCGCCTTCCCCTTGAGATCCCTTATCAAAGGACCATCACTCATCTCCTGCCATGGTCTTCGACCATGATGACCATCAACCTACGGTCTCACATCAAGCCAATCGCTATGTAGCTTGATCAGGGAAGCTCTATTGGAGGTCCCGTAGAAGTCTTTGATCTATAGGGACTTTTCGACCTGACGCCCCCCATCGCCGCCTGATCGCGGCTCGACGCCACCACCACCCACAGCCCGCCCGGCACGTCCGAGGCGGGTTTCGCATTGAAGGAACACGACACCATGGCAATCAGCCTCCGCAACCGCGGCGAGTACCACCACTGGAACGGCACCAAGCCCACTGACACCGCACCTCTCGCCTCTGCCGAGGTGACCCGCACGGCCACCCTTCCGGGCGCCGTCACGATCACCGTGAAGGCCACCGCCGAGATCCTGGCAGATGGGACGGTCGGGGCGGGGACCGTGGTCGAATGGTCTTTCTCGGAGCGGCCGATGCTGTCCGAGGAGACGGAAGATGGTCGCTTCTACGAGGCCTTCGCCGAGGCCGTAGAGGGAGCGTGGGAGGAGGCGATGCAGGAGGCTCTTTCCCGTGTCCCGGTAAGCGCCAGGACAAGCGATCTGTCACCGCCGCTCTCCATGTAGCCCAGAACACGACCGGCCGTCCTAGCGGCGCCCTCGCACCGCAGCGGTTGAGGCGAATGTTCCCCGATCAGATAGGGGATCATCGACCGCTTCACGCCCCTATCTAACCGCAACCACCCACAGCCCGCCCGGTCACCCCGAGGCGGGCTTCTTCATGCCTGTCCGGCAACCGCCGGCAGCAGCCCACACCCACAGAGAGGAACCACCTCCATGGCTAGAACCTTGCCGGGGCTCACCCCGCAGCGGGACAGCACCGTTGCCGGCGGCGGACGCCGAGAGCCCCGCCTGATCCGCACCTCACAGCCACAGATCGCGCCCCGCCAGATCACCGCCCCGGTCGCCCAGCCGGTGGACACCTACGCGCCCACGCCGGCCCCCCAAGGAGCTGGTGACGGGTTCTTCGCGCTGGCCCAGGGGCTCCGCGACTTCTCCCCTGTCCTGGCCCGGTTCGCTGATGATCAGATGGACAAGGCGAAGCAGGCGGAGGAGGCGCGCGCCGAGGCCCGCATCGGGGGCATGACCCTCGACGAGCAGAACCGGTTTATCAAGAGCGGCGAGATCAAGAACTGGGAGGGGCCGTTCGCCCGCGCCAAGTTCATGCAGCTCTACGGCGAGAACGCTGGCACCGCTGCGGCGCTGGAGCTGGTCCGTCAGTACGAGAGCGGCGGCTTCGACAAGATGAACGGGAACCTGGATGAGTTCATCGCCCAGGGGCAGGCGGCCGGTCTCGCCGAGGTGGGGGACGACCCCTTCGCCCAGCGCCAATACGCCCGGTCCTTCCGCCAGATCGCGGACCGCCTGCGGCCCATGAACGCCCAGGACAAGGCCCAGCAGTTCGCCCAGGACAGCGCCGACCTGATCGCGGGACGCTTCATCAGCATCCGCACCCAGATGCAGGCGGATGGCTCCTACACCCCGCAGGCCTACGCTGAGCGGGTGCGGGCCGAGATGACCAGCAACGCCAAGCTCAACGTCATGGGCCGGGCGGATCAGGATCGCGTCCTCATGGGTGTCATCGGTCGGCTAGCGGACGAGGGTGACGAGGCTACCGTCAACTTCCTGCTGGACGATGACCGCGGGGGCGTGGGCGCCCTTGGCAACAAGCGGGAGAACTTGGCCGATGCTGTCCAGCTCAAGGAGCGGGCGCGGTCCCGGCGGGTGGAACTGACCCAGCGAGCAATGCCGGACCAGATGGCCCCGATCCTCGCGGCGGTGGACAAGGGGACCTACACCGCGGAGCAGGCCGAAAGGGACCGTGCGGCCGGGCTCATCAACGATGAGCAACGCATTTCCCTCGTCGCCCGCTCGGATGCCAGGGCGGCGGACCTTCGGGCGGCCAACGCCAAAGCCGTGGAGAAGCTGGCCCTGGCGAACGCCGCCGATGCATCTCGGCAATCCGCCAGACGGGCCGCCTGGGGGATCGCTGCCGAGGGCCGGGGCGCCCTCATCAGTGACGTGAAGGTGCTCAACGACAGCGGGGAGGAGGTGAACTACAGCCGAGCCGATCAGATCCGCGACACCGTCCAGACCTTCCAGGAGGCGAGCAACCGCCTTGCCCAGGCGGACAACTGGTCGCCTGCCCAGAAGGCGCAGTATGACGCCGATTGGTTCGCGAAGAACGGGTTCGAGGACGACCAGACGCAGGCGGTTTTGTCGAGCGCTTACAGCTCCGTTCGGTCTGTGGATGTCGAGAAAGGGACGGTCTCTCTGGGGCGCCTTCAGGACGCCTACGAGGCCTATTCGGCCGTCTACCAGATGAACCCCAAGTACGCCCAAAACGGGCTCCTGAAGGGCAGCCGGGAGCGCGCCTTCTACGACGATATCCGGGTGGGCATGGAATACGGCGGGCTGACCTTCGATCAGGCCGCAACCCAGGCCATCCAGCTTTCCCGGCTCGACCGGCGCGGCTCGGCGAACCTGACCCTCCAGGAGCGCAATGAGGTTCGGGAAGCCGGCGACCGCATCACCCTCAGGGCTCAGCCGGAGACCGCCTTCGGGCGGCTCTGGTGGGGCGAGGAGGGCATTGTCGGCCCCGTCCACAACACCGGGGATGTTCGGCGCCAGATTGAGGAACTGGCCTTCCGGAACATGGACCTCGGCCTGTCCCCCACAAAAGCCGTAGAGGTGGCAACGCAGCAGTTCGCCACGTCGCATCTCAACGTTAACGGCTATGCGGTCAGGGCCAATGCCAGGGCCTACCCGGCGGACATCGGCGCGCGCCTGACCAAGCGCCTCAGGGCGCTCTACGAGGACGACGGGGCGGACCTTCGGGACGAGTACGACTTCGACGACCTGACCGTGGTGCAGGACGGCGCCTCGGCCGGTAGGTGGATCGTGATCGACCGGAGCGGCCTCCCGATCAGCGACCCGGCCCGCCGGTACATCACCATGGACAGCATCCGCGCGGACATGCGGGAGGAGGCGGCCAAGGAGCGGCAGGAGATCATTGACGAGACTGTCCGGCTGAACGGCCTCAGACAGGATTTCCGCCGCGACATGAGCCGGGGAAACCCTGGCATCATCCCCCCTCCGCGGGACTTCACTACCGAAGACCAGCAGTAGAGCCGACACGGCCCCGAAAGCGGCCTGTGTGCTTCCCCAAACCGATCCCCTACGCGCCCGCTACGGTCCCCCGTGGCGGGCTTTCTCGTTTCCACCAACACAGGAGACCTCTCCCCGTGACTATCACCTCCCGCCTTGTCTACGCCCAGGACCGCGCCTCGCCCCTCCTCATGCCCAGCCCCTACGCGGTCGATGGCGGGGAGCTGATCGGCCGCGATCCGCGGACCATCGATCCCGCGGCCATGGCCCGCGAGCCTCTGCGAGCATCGGGGGACGGGCGCCCCACGAGTCCCCTGAAGGCCATCCGAGCGCAATGCATCGAGTGCTCGGGAGGGGACGCCAGCGAGGCCCGGAAGTGCACCGCCACCGGCTGCGCGCTCTGGCCCTTCAGGATGGGCCGGAACCCTTTCTACGGCATGAAAACCGCACAGTCTGAGGGGCAGGAATTGGACGGCGAGGATTGAGGTACGTCGGCCTACCGCCGGCCTCTTCCCGCCCAGACCCCCTCAAACTCGCACCTTCTGGCCCGCCCGGTTCCCCCGTGGCGGGCTTCTCGTTTCAAACACAGGAGCCAATCTAGATGACGACAGACCCGACAGCGGCGAAACCGGCCGCGCCGTTGATCCCGCCGAAGCCCGGTCGAGCCCCGATCTTCACCGTGGACGAGCGCGGGAAGGAGATCGTTCAGGTGCCCCTAGCGGGTGCCGGCGGAGTCGCTTTGGTGGACCGCGAAGATTGGGAGCGGCTGATGGCCCGCCGCATCTCGCCCAACTGGTATCTCAACGGGACCGGTGGCACCCGCCCGGCCCATGTCAGGGTGGACGTGAAGCGCACCCCTACCAGCGTCGCCCGGCTGATCCTCGGGGCCAACGCCCACGCCCGCACCGTCTATGCAAATGACGACCGGCGGGACCTCCGCAGAAGCAACATCTCGCTCAAGAAGGTGGCCGCGAAGGGCGAAGGCGAGGGCGGAAAGGGCGTGAAGCGAGTACGGCGCCGCACCGAGCGGGAGAAGTCCCCATCCCGAATCGCCTTTGAGGCCCAGGTGGCGAAGTACAACGCCGAGAGTGCGGCGAGACAAGCGCGGTTTGAGGCCAGGATTGCCGAGGCCGTGGCCCGCGGGGTTGACGCTGAGGTGGCCCGGAAGGAGTCGGAGAGGGTTCGTCAGGAGGAGATTATGGCCTACCTGATGGGGCGCCCTGTGGGGACTGGCCCGGCATCGGTCAAGCCAACTTGACACGCACTTGCTTCACGGCCGGCCTCGGCCTGGAGCACCTTCCGGCAGCAATCGGCTGGCTGGGAGATCGGCGCTGGTCCATCGACGGGTGGAAAGCTTGCTTCCCCTTCGCGCTCGGCCGCGCCCTTGCACCGACCGACTCGACTCCCGCCGACCTGGTTTGCACGGACCGCAGCATGTAGCGGCGCGTTCGACCCTGATGCCCGATATATAGCATTTTAGGAATCGACTCGACTCACGGCACACCCAGGCATAGAACAGAAAGGGAACATTGGTACGATCGAGGGCGGAAATGGACGCACTCCCACCGGTAGTCGCCAACGCGATGAGAGGCAGAGCACTCAGCCGAGCGGCCCGGAATCTCGGGCTCGAATGCCTGAAACTGATGGGCGACCGGCTACTGCGGGCGAAGGGGCAGGATCGGGAAGGCGACATAGATCCGAGCTGTGCGACGCCGCTTGGCGCCAACGAACGCGCCGCGATCTGGCAGGCCGCCCGCTGGATCAATGAAGGGATCGATAACCGGGAGCCCGTCAAGCTGGAGAACGCCTTGGCTGCACTTCAGAAGGTGGCCCGCGATGGCAGCCTGCCGGTCGACACTGCAGCAATCCCGGCCGAGGCCCTGAGCTGCACCGATGAGGAGCTGTGGGACGAGGTTAGAGCCTTTTGCGAGGTCTTCGGCCCGCGCCTTCCGGTGGCGGAGTGAACCGATGCCCCGCGACCTCGAAACCAAGCTGATCGATGCGGAAATTGAAGACGCCATTACCCGCAATGAACTGCGGTGGCGCGGCTTAGAGCTAGGTCTTCGCGAGGATGAAATCGCCGCCTTGCTCGCCAAGGGGACCGCTGTCGCCGAACGCCATCTTCGGGCGCTGAGCATCGACCCGGAATAGGAGGCCGCTATGTGCGGCGAGAACACCAACCGCCTGAGCTACTCCGATATCCATGCTCTCTATCGGTTGACGCTTGAAGCCGCGCAGGGGAAGGGCAAGCGGCCACCCGAGGACAATCAGCCGGGTGATCGCGGGATCGTCATCCGCTTCAACGCCGATACCGGCAAGCGCCACGCGGATCTGCTGCAGTGGGGTTTGATCCCCCGCTGGGCGAAAGACCCGTCCATCGGCGCCAAGCTGTACAACGCAAGGGCCGAAACGGTTCACGAAAAGCCGGCCTTCAGGGACGCCTTTGCCCGCCGCCGCTGCATCGTGCCGGCCAGCGAGTTCATCGAACGCAAGACGATCGGCAGGCCGCGCGGCCGGAAGTATGCCTTCGGCATGGCAGACGGTTCGCACTTGGCCCTTGCCGGCCTGTGGGAGGGCTGGCGCGACCCTAGTACAGGGGAATGGATCAAGACCTACACGGTGATCACCACCGACGCCAATGCGATCGTGGCGGAGGTCCACCATCGCATGCCGGTCATCCTTGATCCGGAGCAGTGGCCGGTGTGGCTCGGCGAAATCGAGAGCACCGAGGCCGAGCGCCGGGCGATGCTGAAGCCCTACCCGACCGATCGGATGGCGAGCTGGCTGATGGGCGGCGCCCGGCCGGTCCACGAAGCCGAGCCCGATGAAACCGATCTGTTCTCAATCGCGGCGGAATGAGCCGCATCCTGCGAGGAGAACGCGATGACCATGCTGAACACCACCACCCCGATCCCGGCTGACATACTGGAATTCGAGGTAGCGACCCGAAAGGCTCTGAAGGCGATGCGGAGCGGTGACCCGCAGAGGATGAGCGCCGCTTTCGTCCGCTATATGGACATCTCCATCAAGATGGCAGCGAAGCCTTACGAGCAGATCGTGGCCGACGCCAAGCGCATCGAGCGGCGCGGCCGGATCGACCTCGACGACTGGAGGCGGATCGATGCAGCCATAAGAGCGTTCTGCGACGAGCCGGGGCCTGACGCACAGGCGAACGGTTTCCCGACCGTGACCGGGAATGCCGCTTCGCTGTGTTGATCGACTTCACTCGCTAGGAGTCCCCCATGAAGCACCGTCGCGGCCCCTTCAGCGAAGATCTTCGGGCAGCGTTCCGCCCCGACTCGGCGAACCCGCATCTCCTCATCGGCGCCATGAAGGACCGCCGCGAGGAGGTCATATGGGGCGCACGGGAACACGGGATGAGCGATAAGGAGATCACGGCGCTTCTCCGGGACGGGATCGAGGCGGCGGAAAGGCGCATCTTCGGTGACGCGGGAAAGGGCCGCCAAAGCCCCAGGTGAGGGACCGTGTTCAGAACAACTGGGATATCGGCATCCGGCTTTCCGACATCTCGCCCCTTACCGGCATCGTGGCGAAGTGCGGTAGGTGCAACCGCAGGCGGGAGCTGGACCGGCGGCGGCTCATGAACCGGTTCGGGAGCGATGCTCGGCTGTTCCGGATCGAGATGGCGTTGAGGTGTACCGGATGCCGGAGTGAGGTGGCCTGTAGGATTGAGTTGAGGGCACCACGGAGGGATTGAATAGGCGGATACTTTCGCCCCTTGCGCTTTCAGCCCCGCGCTGCTTTCCTCTTAGGAGTTTGACGGCATTTTAGGAACTCTTTCGATGAAGCGATTTTCGGCGGCTGCCATCGCAGCCCTTAGCCTGTCCGGCTGCGCGTCAATCACCGAGGGGACGAGCCAAGAGATCCGGGTTGATGTCACACCCGCCGTGGCGTCGTGCAGCGGCACCCGGAAGGGCGCCCCGACCGGGACCTATGATCCGGTCTCGCACATCTACAAGGTTGACAAGAGCCGGAACGACATCCTCTTCACCTGCAAGGCGCCCGGCTATCGTGACAAGACCGTGACGCTGGTTTCTTCGGCCAGCGGATGGGGTGTTGCGGGAGCGCTGACGCTCGATTTCGGCTTGGTGGACTACGCCACCGGCGCGCTGAACAAGTACGAGCCCACGCTTACGGTAACCCTGGAACCGCAGGCCGGCCCGACCCTGGTCGCCGCGCCCGCAGTCGCCCGGCAAATCGAGCCCAGCAAGCCGGCCGCCGCTTCGGGGGCCGTCATCTGCCGCATCGGCACCCTGACTCTAGCCAAGCCCGCCCAGGCTTGCGCGGAGGCTGGAGGCGTCGCCGTCGCACCGGTTGACTAGCCGCGCCGGCCACCCGGTTCATTCGGTACAGCGTTTTCACAGAAAGGGATTGTTATGCTGAAGACTGTTCTTGGTGCTGCCTGCCTCGTGGTGCTCACTGCCACTGCGGCTCTTGCCCATTCCGGCGGCACTGACGCAAACGGCTGCCACCAAGACCATAAGAACGGCGGCTATCATTGCCACGGAAAGCCGAGGAGATAGCGGGGCCAATAGGCTTTGTTCTTGGACCACCCCATTGGCCAAGGCCAAACCAAGCATCCTCGTCCTGGGGCTCATCATTCTCGGCGCTCTAGGCAAATGCATGGGGGAGAACACACCCTCCACGCCCCGTTACGTGACCTATTCGCCGTCCGTTCCGGCCACCTCTACGGCTCCCCCGCCGGTTGCGCTGCCGAGGCCGAGCGTGCGCCCCTCAACGCCTCCAGCCGTGGCCCCCCCTGCGCCCTCTACGGCACCCGTCAAGTCCAACTTGACACGAACCCTCACCCCCGTGCCCCGGAAGGTCACGGCCCAATCTCTGAACATGCGGAAAGGGCCTGGCACCGGCTATGAGCCCAACGGCGCCCCGCTCCCGAGGGGGACCATCGTGATCCACACGGGGGACGCTCAGGAGGTCGATGGGGAGGCGTGGATGGAGGTGTCGTATCAGGGCCGCCTAGGGTGGGTGAGCGGGCGCTTCCTGGGGCCTGTGGATACGGTGGAGGCGCCGCCGCCTACAGCCACGGCCACCACCAGGACGGCGCCGGCAGCCCGCCCGGCGACGCTGTTCGAGGCGCCGCAGCAGGAGGCCCCGGTAAGGCAGACAAGAAGGGCCGGCTCAGGGTTCACCTGCGGGGGGAAGCGGACGTGCGGACAAATGAACTCGTGCGCGGAGGCGAACTTCTACCTGAACCAATGCGGGCTCTACAGGCTCGATAGGGACGGCGATGGGCGCCCCTGTGAAAGCGGGCCGTGTTGATTGGGGAGCGTTGGTCGGGAGCACCCCGCCCGCTCCTAGAAGGTTAGGAGCGGCACGTGCCTCGCAGGCGGTATAAGACCGGCCTATATGAATCCGAACCTGATCGGTATTCTTCACCTCCGCCATACCGCGGGCGTGGCTGGCACATCGAGTTCAATCATCTCGTGACTATTCGGGGATCAAGAGATGAGTCCGAGCAGCCAGACCCGAGAACACTAAATCACTTTCGCTCCATTATCAGGAGTAACAATCTGCCAGATGGATCGTTGGAGACGACTTACGCCCCCGAGATAATAGTATGCGCAAAGGATCGCAAAGCGGCTCAGAAGATTGCTAATCTCATCGGCGCAGCAAATGTCCTCGTTTCTGGTGCAGACATTACCGAATACCTGTACGCCCTCCCCGAACAACCTACCGACCTCGAAGATCTGACGCGAGATCGGTATGATTTCATAGTTCAGAGCAAAAGATCGTCGACAGGATTAGCTATGGCTGCGCAAATTGCGGCTAAGGCTAGCCATAAATCGAGATGGTCCTATGCAATCGCAAAATTGTGGTCTAGTCATAGACTCTGCAGTATTGATTGGATAGAAACGCATCCTCATTATGGTACGCGCTTCAGAGTCGATGAAGATCCTCTCAATCACGCGCTCTTCTCGCAGGCGATAGTCGGCGCATATTCTGCGATCGAGCAAGTTGGCCTGGAGATTAGAGCTTCACCTCAAAATCCAAGCAGGATAAACGGCGCCTGGAACCCTTCCGTCCTTCAGGATCTTCGGGAGCGCTTGGCGGCATCCAGAGTCGATGTCGATGGGATATTTCCATGGGCAGTCCGCAACAGCCCCACCCGTATCGAGAGAGAGCGCGCGTTACCTCCGGGCCGATCTGCATCGTGGGCGCGGAATTGGATACGAGACCGAAATATCTCGATCTCGGACGCCATAGCTCAGTCGAGCTTCCTCAGAAGTCGTGTCAGCGCCCACGCATCATCGAGATATACCCGCAGCTTGACAATATACGACGTCTACAATGTCCAGATGCTGGCTAGACGCCTTATCTTGGAGAGCATGGGCCTATGGGAGTTCCCCACCAGGGGATAGCCCCATGGCGCCCGCTCACCGTGTTATTTCACAAGCACCTGAGCGGCGCGCGCCACAGGTCCAGATCGGAGGGGCATGGGACAACGACATCCCAGCTAGCCACATCTGCGGAAGGTGCTCTCATCGACCACCGCAACCCAATACCGCTTCGGTGGCATCCCCCAGGAGCGCAGCTCTAGCACGCCATCGAACTCGAATACATCCGCGGGCTCTAGGCAAAACACCGTCACTGGCATGCCAGCTCGGAACGCCCGATCATTCTCAGCCGAAGTTATCCACACGGCCCCATCTGGATCACAGGTGTTGAAGTCCACCCCGAGGCGCAGCGTAGTTGTCATCGGCGGACGGTCCGCTTATCCCCAGATCATGTCAATCTGCGGGGGATCGTCGGCTCGATAGATGCCCCTCGCCCAGCCCTCATTTCAGCTCGTACCTGGGAAACCGCCCCACCTCGGCCGCCATATCCTCCAGCGTCGGGGTCTCGTACTGGTCCCCTACGTCGCTCGAAGAGTGCCCGCAGAAGGCATTCCGAATGCGCCGCTCGATACCCGCCCTAGCGGCCCGCCGCTTGAAGGTATGGCGCCATGCGTGATTGGGGCTGATGCCCTTATCATCGATCCCGAGACCGCGCACCCAGTCTCCAAGCTTCTGCCGAGCGATGACCCACGGGGGCCGAGCAGGCTTCGTCGGGTCGCTCCCGGCGGTGCGCTTTGCATTCGGATCGTAGAAGAGCGGCCCCTCCCCTACCCCTTGGACGAATTCGAGGAAGCCCTGTTCGATGAGATGCGGGTGAAGCGGAACCTCCCGCGCCTTGCCGCCCTTCACGGTGCCCGCTTCGGGGGTGATCCTGATGAACCAAAAGCCCCCCGAGTGCTGGCGCACGTCCGATCCCCGGAGCTGCGTTATCTCGCCAGGGCGGGAGCCGGTATAGGCGCACAGCCACGGCACCCACCGCCGGGCCGCTGCCTTGTGCCCTACGAGACGCCCATTAGGTTTCTCCAGGGTGGCCTTGAGGATCACCTTCCACTCGGCCTCCTGGAATTCTCGCTCCCGGAGCTTCGGCTCCGCCTTCGGACGCGCCAAGGTGATCCCGTCGAAGGAGTTCCCGCTGATGAGCCTCTTCCCGGCCGCCCAGCCGAAGACCACGTTGGCAGCTCGCAACCAGATGTCATTGGCGACAGCGGCCGAGCGTTCCTCCGTCACCAGGGTATCAGCCCATTCTCTCGCTTCTGCTTCTGCGATTCGCCCCGCATCGCGCTTTTCGAAGTGCTCATCCAGACCCAAGAACACGGAACGCCAGCGGATCACGGTCGAGGTCGCCGGCTTCCGTTCGTTCACCCAGGCGGTGAAGAGGCCCATGCAGTTCATCCCGGAGGGCTTGGCAGGGGCGGCGGGAGGGGCCGCAGCGGGGAATTTCTCGGGCCGCGGATCGGCCCTGTAGTCGCCCTCTGAGCGGCGCCGCAGGAGGGCTAGGGCTGCCGTGAACTCGTCCTCAAGGGTATCGAGGAACAGGGCATCCGCTTCGTCGCTCAGGGCCTCGCCCCGCTCGTTCAGGAACTCAGGGACGCGAGCAAGCCCCGCAAGGACGGCCCGGACGTGGCGCCGCACGGCCGGCTTCGTCATCCAAGCAGCGTCGGCATCGGGAAGATCGGAGCCAATGGGGGCGAACCGGGAATAGGCGCTGTCCAGTTGCTCGGCCAGCAGTTCCCAGCCCTCGGCCTCGCCCGGCTCCTCCTCATGCTCGGCGGTGAACCACGAGTACCAAGCCCCGGCGAGGGCGTGCGCTTCGCGGTGAGTGAGATCCCTTCCGCGCCCTTCACGGGCAGCTCTAAGGGCATCGATCCGGCCCGATATCTCGGCGTCCCAATCCCGCAGCTCGGCGACCGCGCGGGTCTGCGGCAGCGATGCCGGACGGCGGAACCGCTCCTCCCGCCCCTTGCCGTGGGCGACTCGGTAGGCATCCCGCACGTCCTCCGGGATGGCCTTACGGCTGAACCAGTCGCCATTCGGGGCACGCTTCAGGGTTGTCATCGGGATAGCCATTTTGTAGCGCCCTTTGTAGCGGTAGGGCGGCCGAAAAGCCTTGATATCCCGTAAGTTATTGGCTACCAAGAGGTATCAATTGGTTTTGGTGCGGACGGCGGGACTCGAACCCGCACTCCCGAAGGACGCAGATTTTAAGTCTGCTGTGTCTACCGGTTCCACCACGTCCGCGCGGGGCCTCTATGGCGCGCCCTCGCCCGCCGCGCAAGCTGAATGCGCCTTGCCGGCAGGCGGGTCGCGCCCCATTGTCCGGGCATGAGCGATTTCAATTGGATCCAGCTGATCTGGCTGGTCGCCGCCCTGATCCTGGTGGCGCCCGCCGTGCTGCGCCGCGGCTGGGGCGGCCACGGCCTGTTCTACGCCGCCCTCTGGCTCGGCATCGCGCTCCTGATCGGCCTCGCCTATTCATTCTTCTCCGGCTCCGCGCCCGCCGTGCCGCCGAGCGAGACCACGAGGGAGCGCACCGCCTCGGTGGCCGAGGACAGCCGCGCGGCGTCGGTGCCGCGCAGCACCAGGCTGGTGCCGAACTTGCCGGCCCGGAAATACGGGTAGCTGCCGATCGTGAGCTCCGGATAGACCGCGGCGATGGCGCCGAGGCCGGCGGCGATCACCCCTTCGCCCAGGTCGCAGGTGACGGTGCTGCTGAGCACCCGGTCGCCGCCGGTCAGGCTTGGGGCGATGCCGTCGAACATCGCCTGCATGATCCGCGGCACCCCGGCCATGACATAGACATTGCCGATGCGGAAGCCGGGGGCGGCGCTGACCGGGTTGTCGATCAGCTCGCCGCCCTCCGGCACATTCGCCATGCGCAGCCGCGCCTCGTTCAACTGGCCGGGCTCGTAATGCGCCTCCAGCCGCCGCACCGCCTCCGGATGGCGCAGCAGCGGCACGCCGAAGGCGCGGGCGACGCATTCGGCGGTGATGTCGTCATGGGTCGGGCCGATGCCGCCGGTGGTGAAGAGATAGTCGTAACGGGCCCGCAGCGCGTCGACCGCGGCCACGATCTCCTCCGCCTCGTCCGGCACCACCCGGGCCTCGCGCAGGCGGATGCCGAGCCTGGTCAGCCGCTCGGCCAGGAAGCCCATATTGGCGTCCTTGGTGCGGCCGGAGAGGATCTCGTCGCCGATCACCAGAACGGCGGCGGTCACGATGCGCGTCTCGATCATGGTCCTGCCCTGGGCGTTGTCCCGGGCGATGCTATCGCCTGGACGGGCCGCGAGACAGGCGGAAAACGCGGCTAGCGATAGCCGGTGGCGTCGGCCGGCTTGCCCGGATCCTGCACCTCGACGATGTAGCGCCAGGCGTCGGGCTGCGACCCGTCGAGATCGGTGAAGCCGTAGACCTGCGCCAGCTGTCCGCTGGACAGGGACTGGCCGTTCCACCGAGCCCGGTCCGGGTCGGCCGCCAGCGCCGCCACCGCGCGGCCGACGAAGCGCGGCGTCTCGGAGATGATGAAATGCGGTTGCACCTTCGTCGCGTCGCGCCAGTTCCGCTCGGTCACGCCATAGGCGTCCAGCATCATCTCCGAGCGCAGCCAGCCCGGCGTCAGCGACACCGAGGTGGCGCCGTGCGGCGCCAGGTCCTTGGCATGGGCCCAGCCCATCCGGTTCACCGACACCTTGGCGAGGTCGTAGAAGGGCGACAGCCGGTAGTGCTCCGCATTGTACTCGGCGGTGCCGTCGGTCATCTCCACCAGCAGCCCGCCCGGCCGCTGGATCAGGAGCGGCAGGGCATAGTGAGCCGTGATCAGATGGGTGTGCACGCCGAGATGGAGCAGGCGCAGCCCCCTCTGCAGGTCATGCTCCCACACCGGCTTGTTCCACTCGAACAGCGTCTCGCCGCCCCAGAGATCGTTGACCAGGATGTCGAGCCGCCCCTGCTCCGCCCTTATGCGCGCGACCAAGCGTTCCACCTGCTCGGGCACGAGGTGGTCGACCTGCACGGCGATCCCCGTGCCGCCTTCGGCCGAGACCAGCTCTGCCGTCTCCTCGATCGTCTCGGGCCGGTTGTATTCGGAGGGCTGCTCGCGCGTCGTCCGCCCGGTGACGTAGACCGTGGCGCCGGCCGCCCCCAGCTCCACCGCGATCCCCCGCCCGGCCCCGCGCGTCGCGCCCGCGACCAGAGCGACCTTTCCCGCCAATGGAAGCGCCATCGCATCCTCCCGATCTATCTGTTGAGTTTGTAAATGATCATTCGCTTATAAACTTGAGTCAAGATGTTCGGCGGCGATGCGGGCCGGTCCTCGGAATCCCGGCCGGCCGACCCCATATCCCCGCGGGTGGCGACGGCCCGGTGCCGGTGCTATAGGCTAAAGGCGATGCGAGACAGGATAGAAAGCGTGACCGAGGTGGAACCCCAGACCCGCGAGGAAGGCCACATCCCCTTGCATGGCGAGGCCGAGTTCGCGGCGATGCGGCGTGCCGGCCGGCTGGCGGCCGAGGCCCTCGACTTCATCGCCCCGCATGTGCGCCCCGGCGTCACCACCGACGAGCTCGACAGCCTGCTGGACGGCTTCATGCGCGACCACGGCGCGGTGCCGGCCACCCTGGGCTATCGCGGCTATCCGAAATCGAGCTGCATCTCGCTGAACCACGTCGTCTGCCACGGCATCCCGGGCGACCGGAAGCTGGAGAACGGCGACATCCTGAACATCGACGTCACCCCGATCCTGGACGGCTGGTACGGCGACTCGAGCCGCATGTACGTCGCCGGCGACAAGGTCGCGGTCAAGGCCCGGCGGCTGATCGAGGTGACCTATGAGGCGATGATGCGCGGCATCGCCGCGGTCAAGCCCGGCGCCACGCTGGGGGATATCGGCCACGCCATCCAGAGCTATGCCGAAGGCCACCGCTTCTCGGTGGTGCGCGACTTCTGCGGCCACGGCGTGGGCCGCGTGTTCCACGCCCCGCCCAGCATCCTGCATTACGGCCGGCGCGGCGAAGGCCTGGCGCTGCGCGAGGGCATGATCTTCACCATCGAGCCGATGATCAATGCCGGCCACTGGGCGGTGAAGATCCTGTCCGACGGCTGGACCGCGGTGACCCGCGACCGCAGCCTGTCGGCCCAGTTCGAGCACACGGTCGGCGTCACCAGGGACGGGGTGGAGATCTTCACCCTCTCCCCCGCCGGCCACACCCAGCCGCCATACCCCGTCGCGTGATCGGGCCGGTGTCGTGACCGCGCCGCCGGACGCGACGGAACCGGTTCCCCAATATGCCGGCCATCGCGACCGGCTGCGGCAGCGTTTCCTGACCGCCGGCGCCTCTGCCCTGGCCGACTACGAGATCCTGGAGCTGCTGCTGTTCGCGGCGATCCCGCGGCGCGACACCAAGCCCCTGGCCAAGCAGCTGATCGCCACCTTCGGCAGCCTGGGCGCGGTGCTGGCCGCGACCCCGGCCCAGCTGGCGCAGCGCGGCGGCCTGAGCGATGCCACCATCGCCCTGCTGAAGGTGGTGCAGGCCGCGGCCGAGCGGATGCTGAAGGAGCAGGTCGTCGACCGGCCGGTGATCGGGTCGTGGCAGGCGCTACTGGACTATCTCGGCGTCGCCATGAAGTTCGGCGGGGTCGAGCAGGTGCGGCTGCTGTATCTCGACCGCAAGAACGCGCTGCTGGCCGACGACGCCTCGGGCCAGGGCACGGTCGACCAGGCGCCGATCTATCCGCGCGAGGTGGCGCGCCGGGCGCTGGAGCTCGGCGCCAGCGCGTTGATTTTAGTGCATAATCATCCCTCCGGCGACCCGACCCCGTCGCGCGCCGATATCGAGATGACCAAGGCGGTGGCCCGGGCGCTGGAGACGGTCGGCGTGACCCTGCACGACCACGTCATCGTCGGCCGCAAGGGCCATTCCAGCTTCAGGAGCCTGGGGCTGATTTGAGGGGCGCTGCAGGTCCCGAACCGGGCAGGAGGTCAGCGCGACGGCGAGATCCATCTCGGCCCGCAGCCTCCGCGCGGCGGAACTCGCGCAGGCCCCGCCTGTTAACTCATTCAGTCAATATCCCTCATATCCGGCCATGCTTATCGAGCATCAGAGCAAGCGGCCGAACATCGATCCAACCGCCTATGTGGCCTCGACGGCGGTGATCTGTGGCGACGTGACGATCGGCCCACGCACATACGTCTCGTTCGGGGCGGTGATCGAGGCGCATGGCGCGCCGGTGCGGATCGGCGCGCAGTGCGTCGTCCGCGAGAATCTCAACATTCGCAGCACGGGCCGGAACGCTGTCGAGATCGGCGATCATGTCCTGATCGGGCCGCACTCATCGCTCAAGGGCTGCATCGTCGAGGATGAGTGCTTCCTGGCGACGGGTGTCAAAATCTATCAGGGCGCGGTCATCGGGCAGCGCACAGAGGTTCGCATCGACGGCGTGGTCCATGTGCGCAGCATCCTGCCGCCGAACTCGCTTGTCCCGATCAAATGGATGGCGGTCGGCAATCCCGCCCAGCTGTTCCCGCCCGACAAGTACGAGGACATCGACGGGATCCTCAGCGAGATGAACTTCGCCGAGGAGGTCTATGGGCTGGAGCGCCAGTCCGGCAGCGGCGTCGACATGGACATGAAGGAGCTCACCCGACGCGTGACGAGCGGGCTCACCGATCATCGCGACGACCGGGAGCTGTAGCGGTACCGCGGCCGGCACAAGAGAGCGCGGGGTGTGTCAGTCCGCCAGAACCTCAAAAGCGAGCGGGCGCGGCGGCGCGCCGGCGTTGCAGGTCCCGGCCGGGCAGGAGGTCAGCGCCACGGCGAGGTCCATCTCGGCGCGCAGCACGATTGCGTCACCGGCGCGGGACCGGGGCGGTACGATCACCAGCGTCCCGTCGGCCGCGACCTCGACATTCATGAAGAAGTTGAAGGCCGTCGGCAGGGGACCCGGCTCGATCCCCAAGTCCTGCAGCGCGGCCCGCAGATTATCGTGGCAGTTCGGGTGATGGTCCTTCACCCCGTACTGGATCCGGTACATCTCGAGGCTGCAGGGCGCGTAGAGGAAATCGTGCCGGCCGACCTGGTCCTCGACGATGGTCAGCATCGGGTTGCTGCGGTCTGACCACAGCACGTCGCCGGTCGAGAGATAGATCTTGCCGCCGTAGTCGAAGCTGCGGCCGTTCGACAGCCGCTCGCTGCCATCGAGGGAATAGGCGAGGAGATCCCCGGTCTGCCCGCCTTCGGTGTCGATGATCCGCAGCCGCTCCCCGCGCCTGAGGACCAGCCCGGCGCCGCCCGCCGCGGGAACGAGATGTCGTTCAGCCACCCACCCCTCCCTCGATCGTGTTGTTCACGACGGCGGGCCGGCCTGGCTCAGCCCGGCACCGGCGCGTCTTCGCGCACCAGGCCTTCGCGCTTCAGCTCGGCCCAGAAATCGGCCGGGATCGGCGTCGCGATCAGGGCGTGGTTGCGCTCCACCTCCTCCGGCTTGACCGCGCCCGGGATCATCGAGGCCACCACCGGATGGGCCAGCGGGAACTGGATCGCCGCCGCCGGCAGGGGCACGCCGTGGCGCCGGCACACCGCCTCGATCCGCGACACCCGCTCCAGGATCTCCGGCGGCGCCTCCTTATAGTTGTAGCGCGCGCCCGGCACGGCACCGGTGGCGAGGATGCCGGAATTGTACGGCCCGCCCAGCATGATGCCGATGTTGCGGCGCTGGCACAGCGGCAGGAAGTCGTCAAGCGCGGTCTGCTCCAGGAGCGTGTAGCGCCCGGCCAGGAGGAAGCAGTCGAAATCGCCACCCTCGGCGAAGCGCATGCAGGCCTCGACCTCGTTGACGCCGACGCCGATCGCCTTGACCACGCCCTCCTCGCGCAGCTTGAACAGCGCCTTGTAGGCGCCGGCCAGCGCCTCCTGCAGCCGCTGCTCATAGGCCTCGCGCGAGCCGTGGGTCCAGATGTCGACGTCGTGGATCAAGAGGATGTCGACCGAGGAGATGCCGAGGCGCATCAGGCTCTGCTCGAAGGAGCGCATCGCGCCGTCGTAGCTGTAGTCGAACACCGGCTTGAACTCGAGCCCGCCGGCCCAGGTGCCGCGGTCGAACGCCTCACCCCGCCGCGGCGGCACGAAATAGCGGCCGACCTTGGTCGACAGCACATAGCTGTCGCGCGGCCGCGGCCGCAGCACCTGACCGAAGCGGTGCTCGGACAGGCCGTAGCCGTAGAGCGGCGAGGTGTCGACCAGGGTCACGCCCAAATCGAGGGCCCGCGCCATGGTCTGGATCGCCTGGGCGTCGGGCAGCTTCTGGTACAGGTCGCCGAGCGGCGCCCCGCCGAAGCCGAGCTGGGTGACGGGAACGCCGCTCTTGCCCAGCGGGCGCGTCGCGGTCGGGTCCATGGGCGGTCCTCTCAGTGTCAGATCGTTGGGCTCAGGCGAGCCGGTAGAAGCCGATGGCGGTGTCGCGATAGAGCTGCCGCAGCTCCGCCTCCGATGCATCGGCCAGGATCTCGTCCAGCGTCTCGACCCAGCGGCGATAGCTGGAGGCCCGCTCGCAGACGGGCCAGTCGCTGCCGAACATGGTGCGGCCGAAGCCGAAGCAGTCGATCGTATGACGTATGTAGGGCTCGATCTGCGCCCGGGTCCAGCCCTCGTGATCGGCTTCGGTGACCACGCCCGACAGCTTGCACCAGACATTCGGCAGCGCCGCCAGGGCCCGCATCTGGTCGCGCCAGGGCCGGTCGATCCCGTCCCGGATCCCGGGCTTGCCGATATGGTCGAGGACGAAGCGGATCTCCGGACACCGGCGCACCAACTCGAGCGCGTTGTCGAACTGCGGATGGTAGATGCACAGGTCGAAGGACAGGTCGTATTCCGCCAGCAGCCGCACGCCTTCGACGAAGCCGGGCTGGATGCAGAAATCGACGGCCTCGCCCTGGATCAGCCGGCGGATGCCGCGCAGCTTCGGCGTCGCGGCGTGCAGCGCGTCGAGCTCGGTCCGCACCGCCTGGCCGTCCTCGATCGCGGCCGAGGCGACGATGGCGCCGAGCCGGGGATCGTCGAGCGCGCCGACCCAGCGCGCCTCCTCCACCCGCTGCGCGGGGGCGATGTCGACCTCGACGAAGACGTAGCGGTCGATCGCCACCCCGTCGCGCTGCCGGTCGTAATCGTCCGGCAGATGGCGCGACTTCAGGCTCGGCACCTGGTCCATCCACGGATAGGACAATAGGGCGGGGTCATAGATATGGACGTGGCTGTCCACGATCGGAAAACCGGGCACGGGAAGCCTCCACCACCAGCGACGATTTTTGTTTGCCGGACTTTAATCTAAAAGGCGGCCGATGCCATCAGGGCCGTTGCCGGTGCTATCGAGCAGCGCCTCCAGCCCGCCGATATCCGGCAGGCAGAGATCGGCGAGACCGGCCAGGGTCGCCGCGGTGCCGGTCCCGCTCAGCACCCCGACGCACAGGCCCACGCCCGCGGCTCGGCCCATTGCCATGTCGTGCCGGTTGTCGCCGACCATGAGGACAGCGCCCGGCGGCAGGCCGGTGGCGTCGCAGAAGCCGTAGACCATCCCGGGATTCGGCTTGTGGCCGTGGCCGCTGTCGTAGCCGGCGACGAAATCGACCAGGTCGAGCAGGCCGAACATCGCCAGCGTGGCGCGGATCGCGACCTCGCCGTCGCTCGAGGCCACGCCCAGCTTCAGTCCGCGGCCGCGCAGTCGGCGGAACAGGGCAGCCGGGTCGGCGACGGTCGGCCGGATCGCTACCGCCGAGGTCGCGCTCTGGAAGATGCGGTCGATCTCCGGCACCAGCAGGTCGAGGTCGTAGGGGCTGCCGGCGGCGATCCAGGCGGCCGCGATCTCGGGCGTCGCCCCGGCGGCGAACAGGCTGTCGGCGCGGACGATGCCGCTGTCCGGATCGGCACCGGCGACCTCGAGCAGGCGCCGGGCCAGATCCGGATCCCCAGCCGCGGCGAACAGCGCCGCCTCGCGGTTCAGAGGCACCCAGGTCGAGTTGAAGTCGATCAGCGTGCCGTCCTTGTCGAACAGGATGCCGCGGATGCCGGCCGTCATCACGCCTCCCCCTCGAAATAGCCGTCCTTCAGCGTGATGTGGCTGAGCGTCCGGTCCTCGTGCCGCATGCGCCAGGACAGCAGCTTCTGGGCATAGGCCAGCACCTCCCCGGCATAGGCCGGGTCGCGGCTGCGGTCCTCGAACTCGCCGGGGTCGCGCTCCAGGTCGAAGAACAGCGGCGGCAGGGCGGTGCAGTGCACGTATTTGCGGCGCGCGTCGCGGACCACCTGGACGCCGCATTCGTCGGGGCGCAGCCGCACCGGCCCGTCCTCGATCGGTTCCCGCGCATCGCCGAAATCGAAGAACCAATGCGCCGCGTCGCGCCAATCCGTCGGCCGCTCGCCATTGCAGAAGGGCAGCAGCGAGCGGCCGTCGCACTGCCGCGGCACGGCGAGACCGAGCCAGTCGAGGATGGTGGGCAGGATGTCGATCGATTCGGTGAAGTCGTCGATCTGCCGGCCGCGCCCGGCCTCCGCCGCCGGGCGCGGGTCGCGGATGATCAGCGGGATATGGGCCGACTGGTCGAAATAGCCGAGCTTGCCGAAGAGGTAATGGTCGCCCAACTGCTCGCCATGGTCGGACGTGAAGACGATCAGCGTGTCGTCCCACTGGCCGCTCGCCTGCAGGAAATCGAAGACACGGCCGAGATGGTGGTCGACCTCGGACGCCAGGCCGTAATAGGCGGCGCGGACCGCGGCGACGCCGGCGGCGTCGAGGGCCGAGGCCGGCCCCTCGGCATGATTCAGGAACTTGTCCAGCCGCACCGCCAGGTGCAGCCCGGCCAGCAGCGGATGCTGCGCCGCCTCCGCCGCCGCGGACGGGCCGCGCAGCGGCGCCAGCATCGCGGCGGGATCGTAGGCCAGGTGCCAGGGCGCCGGGGCGGCGAAGGGTGGATGCGGGCAGATATAGGTCAGGTGCACGAACCAGGGCCGGCCGCGCAGCACCGCCAGATGGCGCAGCACCTGGTCCGTCAGGAAGGCGGTCTCGCTGTCCTCGGCCCGGATCCGGGTCGGTCCCAGCCCACCCGGCGCCGCCTCGGCCGCCGGGTCGGAGTCGTAGAGCGGGTCCCGCCCCGCCCCCGGCGCCGGCACGTCGTAGCCTTTGGCCATGAGGTCGGCGATCCAGGCCCGGCTGGACTCGGACAGGGCGAGCACCGGGGTGAAGCCCGGCGCCACGCTCTCATAGGTGTCGAGGGCGGGGTCGCCCGGCGGCCGGCCGCGCGGGTCCAGCGAGGTGTCGGTGTAGCCGAACAGCAGCGGCTCCCACCCGCCGCGCCGCACCTCCAGCGCCAGGTTGCTGTGGCGGGCGTCGAGCGGCGTGCCGTTGCGGATGCTGCGATGGGTGTGGGGATAGAGGCCGGTCAGCAGCGAGGCGCGGGACGGGCCGCAGGGCGAGGCCACGGTGTAGTGGCGGCGGAACAGCGTGCCCTCGGCCGCCAGCGCGTCCAGCGCCGGGGTGCGGATGCAGGGATGGCCAACCGCCGACAGCATGTCGCCGCGCCACTGGTCGGCGGTGATGAACAGGACATTGGCCAAGCCCGAGGACTCCCGCATGCGCTCCCCGCCCTGCTGATAGCGCAACGGGCGGCGGTGCGACACGGGAAAGCGAAGGGCCCCGCGCGGCGCACGGGGCCCTTCGGCGTTAGCCAGGACGGTTACGGGATGCGCAGCACCTGGCCCGGATAGATCTTGTCCGGGTGCTTCAGCATCGGCTTGTTGGCCTCGAAGATCTTCGGATAGTCGTTGGCGTTGCCGTACATCGCCTTGGCGATCGCCGACAGGGTGTCGCCCTTCTTCACCGTGTACATCCGCGATTCCGGCGCCGGGGTGGCGGCGGCGAGGTTGTTCTCGACCTGGGCGATGCCGGGCGTGTTGCCGACGGCCAGCGCGATCTTCTCCGCCACCTCGGTCGAGGCGACGTTGCCCTCGATCTTCACCTTGTCGCCATCGACCTTGATGTCGACGCCGGCGGGGTCGAGCCCCTGCGCCTGGATCTGCTTCTTGAGATCGTCCGGCGTCGCGGCCTGGGCCTCGCCCCCGCCGAACAGCTTCTCACCGGCTTCCTTGATGAAATTGATCAGCCCCATGGCACTCCCCCTGACAGCGTGGTCCGCGGTTGTCGGTCATGAGCTCGATAATGGGGATATGGTCCCACAGATCGGCTCTGCGGTCACGCTTCGATTGGCTTGGAGTCCGATCGGCAGGCACCATGGGCGCAGCAATCGTCGACCCCGGATACTATGGGAGTGATGCCCTCTCCGCGGACGACGGTCCGGCCCTGCATCGCCGCCGGCAGGCGCAGCAGCCGCAGCGCGTTCAGCGTCACCAGCACGGTCGCGCCGGTGTCGGCCAGGATCGCCATCCACAGCGAGGTGGCGCCGAACAGCGTGGTGGCCAGGAACAGCGCCTTGAGGCCGAGGGCGACGGCGATGTTCTGGCGGATGTTTGCCAGGGTTGCGCGCGACAGGCCGATCAGCTCGGCCACGCCGGTGACGCGGTTGTGCATCAGCGCCGCATCCGCCGTCTCCAGCGCCACGTCGGTGCCGCCGCCCATGGCGACGCCGACCGAGGCGGCGGCCAGCGCCGGGGCGTCGTTGATGCCGTCGCCGACCATCGCCACCGGCCCGTCCGCCTGCAGCCGGCCGATCGCGGCCAGCTTGCCGTCCGGCAGCAGCTCGGCCTCCACCGCGATGCCGAGGGCGCCGGCCACGGCCTCGGCGGTGCGGCGGTTGTCGCCGGTCAGCATCACCGGGCGCACCCCGGCCCGGCGCAGCGCCGCCACCGCGGCCGCGGCGTCCTCGCGCGGCTCGTCCCGCAGCGCGATCAGCCCGCGCGGGCCGGATTCGCCCAGCAGCACGACCACGGTCTTGCCCTGCCCCTCCAGCGCCGCGATCCGGTCGGCCACGAGAGCAGGTAGCGGCCCGCGCTCGGCAACGTAGCGCGGCGATCCTACCGCCAGCAGCGCGCCGTCGACCCGGCCCAGTACCGCCTTGCCGGCGACGGCGAAGGCCTCGGCGACGGCCGGCACGGCGACGTTGCGGGCGGCCGCAGCCTCCAGGATGGCGCGCGCCAGCGGATGGCTGGAGCCGCTCTCGACCGCGGCGGCCTCGGCCAGGACCGCGGCTTCCGTGCCCTCCAGCGCCACGACATCGGTCACCTGCGGCCGGCCCACGGTCAGCGTGCCGGTCTTGTCGAAGGCCACGGCCTCGACCTTGCCTAGCATCTCCAGCGCCGCGCCGCTCTTGACCAGCAGGCCGCGCCGCGTGCCTGCGGCGATGCCGGAGGCGATCGCCGCCGGGGTCGACAGCACCAGCGCGCAGGGGCAGGCGATCAGCAGCAGCGACAGGCCGCGATAGGCCCAGACCGACAAGTCGCCGCCGAACAAGAGCGGCGGCACCGCGATCACCAGGGTGGCGACGGCCATGGCCGCCGGAGTGTACCAGGCGCTGAACCGGTCGATGAAGCGCGCCGTCGGTGCCTTGCTGGCCTGCGCCGCCTCGACCCTATGGATGATGCGGGCGATGGTGTTGTCGGCCGCCGCCCGCGTCACCCGCAGGCGCAGCACGCCGCCGGCATTGATGCTGCCGGCATAGACCGCATCGCCCGCCGCCTTGGCCACCGGCACGGATTCGCCGGTGATCGGCGCCTCGTCCAGCTCCGACGCGCCGTCAACGATCTCGCCGTCGGCCGGCATCCGGTCGCCGGGGCGGACCAGGACGATGTCGCCGATCGCGAGATCGTCGACAGGAACGGTCGCCAGGATGCCGTTCGCCTCGCGCTGCGCCGTGCGCGGCACCAGCGCGACCAGCGCTTTGATGCCCTGGCGGGCGCGGCCGGCGGCGATGGTCTCCAGGAGCTCTCCGACGGCGAACAGGAACACCACCACCGCCGCCTCGGACGCCGCGCCGATGGCAATGGCGCCGACCGCGGCGACGGCCATCAGCGTCTCAATGCTGAAGGGCGAGCCGGAGCGGATCAGGGCCAGGGCCCGGCGGGCGACCGGCACCAGCCCGATCAGCGCCGCGGCGACATAGGCCCATTCGGCCCCGGCCGGGACGATCTGCGCCGCGATGAAGGCGGCGGCCAGCAGCAGGCCGGTGAAGCCGACCAACCGCGCCTTGCGCTCGCGCCACCAGGGCCGGGCCTCGGCCTGGGCCGGCGCCTTGGGCGCCGTGTCGACGATCGCGGTCGGGGCGAAGCCGAGGGCGCGGATCTTCTGCTCGACCACGCCGCCGTCGGCCGCGGCGCCCACCGCGCCGAAAGCGAGCGTGCCGGCGGCGAAGTTGACCTCGACGCCGCTGACGCCCTCGATCCGGCCGAGAGCCGTCTCCAGCTTGCCGACGCAGCTGGGGCAGTCCATGCCGTCGACCCGGTACCGCAGGACCCGGCCCTGCCCCTCAGTCGCTGCGATCATCGCCATCGCGACGCACTCCCTTGCCGAAAGAACCGTCGCAGGGGAAGATGGGAGCTACAGTGACTGTAGCTTCAAGAGGAAAAATCCATGTCCGCCCGCGGCGACGCGATGCCGATTGGCCAGCTGGCCCGCCGCACCGGCTGCAAGGTCCAGACCATCCGCTACTACGAGCAGATCGGGCTGATGCCGGAGGCGGCGCGGACCCTGGGCAACCAGCGGATCTACGGCCGGGCCCATGCCGACCGCCTGGCCTTCATCCGCCACAGCCGCGAGCTGGGCTTCCCACTGGACGCCATCCGCCAGTTGCTGACCCTGGCCGACGACCCGGACCAGCCCTGCGCCACCGCCGACCGGATCGCGCAAGAGCAACTGGTGGCCGTGCAGAACCGCATCGCCCGGTTGGAGGCGCTGAAGGCGGAGCTGGAGCGGATGGTGGAGCAGTGCCGCCACGGCACCATCGGCCATTGCCGGGTGATCGAGGTGCTGGCCGACCACAGCCACGCGCATTGCCTGCACCCCGACCACGGGGGCGGCGAAGACATCGAGACCGCGGCCTGACGCCGCGGTCCCAGGGAGGACATCATGGATCTTGCCGTTCCACTGCTCAGCATCCTCGGCGCCATCGTGGTCGGCGCGGCCAGCCCGGGGCCCAGCTTCGTCTTCGTCACCCGCACCGCCATCGCCCTGTCGCGCCGCGACGGGCTGGCCGCGGCACTGGGCATGGGCGTGGGCGGGGTGGTCTATGGCGGGCTCGGCCTGTTCGGCCTGCAGGCGATCCTGGCCCAGGTCGAGTGGTTGTACCTGACGCTGAAGGTACTGGGCGGCCTGTACCTGCTGTGGCTCGCCTTCGCCCTGTGGCACACGGCGGACAAGCCGATCGTGGTGCCGAAGACGGCGGAGGGCCGGCCGCGCAGCGTCCGCCGCTCCTTCACCCTGGCCCTCGTCACCCAGCTGAGCAACCCCAAGGCCGCGATCGTCTACGGCAGCATCTTCGCCGCCTTCCTGCCGGCGCAGGTGCCGGCCTGGACCTTCGCCGTGCTGCTGCCGGCGATCTTCGCCATCGAGGCCGGCTGGTACACCATCGTCGCCCTGGTCTTCTCCGCCGACCGGCCGCGCGCCGTCTATCTGTGCTGGAAGCGCTGGTTCGACCGCGCCGCCGGCTCGGTCATGGGCGCGCTGGGCCTGCGCCTGATCCTGGGGGCCGGGAGAGCGTGAGGAGAAGATGAGCGGAGCGGAGCCGGACAGCGGTGGGGCGGTGCCCCTCACACTCACCCAGGACGAAGCCGTCGTGCTGTTCGAGTTTCTGGCACGGACGCTGGACGACGAGAACGGCAGCCGGCTTCGCGAAGCCGTCCGGCATGACGGCGAGCTCTGGGCTCTGACAAGGCTGCAGGGCTACCTTGAGAGCACCCTTTCCGAGCCCTTCCTCCCGGATTATGGGGCACGGGTCGAAGCCGCACGGCAGCGGCTGGTCGAGAGCGGCCCATGGCCTTGGGACGAGGCCAAGGCCTGATCCCCGCCCTCAGAACCGCGTGACGACGCTGATGCCGGTGCCGTCGAAGCGGTCCATCTGCGTCAGGGCCACCGCCGCCTCGTCGAGCGCAATGCGGCTGCCGATCAGCTTCTGCGGGGCCAGCTTGCCGGCCTGGATCATGTCGAGCATCGCCTGGTAGCGGAACGCCTGCATGCCGTGGCTGCCCAGGATCTCCAGCTCATAGGCGATCACCCGGTCCATCGGGACCGGCGGGCGGGCGTGGTCGTCCAGCATCAGCCCGACCTGGATGTGGCGGCCGCGCCGACGCAGGCACCGGATCGAGTTCATGCAGGTGGCGGGGTGGCCGAGCGCGTCGACCGAGACATGCGCCCCGCCCCCGGTCAGGTCGCGGATCTCGTGCACGACATTGGCCGAGGTGGCGGCGTTGACGGTCGCCGCTGCGCCGAGCTGGCGGGCGAGATCGAGCTTCCGATCCGTGAGGTCGACCGCCACGACATTGGCGCCGAGCGCGCTGGCGATCATGATCGCCGACAGCCCGACGCCGCCGCAGCCATGCACCGCCACCCACTCCCCGCTCCGGACCCGTCCCTGGTCGACAATGGCCCGGAACGAGGTGGCGAAGCGGCAGCCCAGGCTGGCCGCGGTAGCCGAGTCGAACCCTTCGGACAGCCCGACGAGATTGGCGTCGGCGAAATCGAGCGCGACGTATTCGGCGAAGGAGCCCCAGGCGGTGAAGCCGGGCTGGAACTGCCGCTCGCAGACCTGCTGGTTGCCGCTGGCGCATTCCGGGCAGTGGCCGCAACCGGCGACGAAGGGCACCGTGACGCGCTCGCCGACCCGCCAGCGCCGGACCTGCGAGCCCACCGCCACGATGGTGCCGGCCAGCTCATGCCCCGGCACATGCGGCAGGACGATGTCGGGGTCGTGCCCCATCCAGCCGTGCCAGTCGCTGCGGCACAGCCCCGTCGCCTCCACCTTGACCACGACGCCCTCCGGCGACGGCGCCGGATCGGGCACGGTCTGCACGGTCGGCGCCTGGCGGAACTGTTCGAAGACGACGGCTTTCATCGATGGGCCTATTGCTGTTGTGAGTGAACCCTATCGGACCAGCACGCCCTCGTCATCGCGAGGGCGAAGCGACGCAGCGATCCAGCGGCTCGATCTCTGGATGGCCACGCCCCTTCGGGGCTCGCCATGACGACAAGAGAGGCTGCCTCGGTCGCCTTGGACTCACCCGATCCCGAAGATCCGGTGCGTGCCCTCGACGTCGCGCAACACGTGGTGGCCGAGGTCGACCAGCGGACGACCGCAGGCGTCGCGGAACGGCTCGGACACCAGCACCCGGCGGCGCAGGGTCTTGGTCAGCTCCTCCAGCCGGCTGGCGCGGTTCACCGCCGGGCCGATCACGGTGAAGTCGAGCCGCCGGGCCGCGCCGATATTGCCGTAGGCGATCTCGCCGAGATGCAGGCCGATGCCGAAATCAACCGCGTCCGGCCCGGTCAGGCCACGCTCGGCATTCCAGGCATCGACGCGGGCGCAGAAGGCTTCGGCCGCGGCCAGGGCGGCGGCGCAGGCGGCGCCGCGGTCGGTCTCGGCCGTCACCGGGAAGATCGCCAGCACCGCGTCGCCGATGAATTTCAGGATCTCGCCGCCCTCGGCCTCGATCGCCACGCCCATGTCGCCGAACCAGCCGTTCAGCAGATCGACCACCTCGCCGATCGGCCGCACCTCGCTGCGCCGGGTGAAGGCGCGCAGATCGGCCAGCCAGATCGCCGCCTCGATCCAGTCGACCTGGCCGCGCTCGATCTGGCCCTCGACGATGCGCTGGCTGGTGCGGGCGCCAACATAGGTGTCGAGCAGGTCGAGCGCGATCCGCTTCCACACCTGGCGTTCGGCATAGGGGCTGAACAGCCGGGCGGCGGTGTCCAGCGCCTTCAGATCGTCATCGTCGAAGCCGCCCGGCTGCCGCGTGGCGAAGGACAGGAAGCGGGTGCGGCTGGTGTCGAGGAAGGGCAGCGGCGTGATGAAGTAGTCGGTGGAGCCGAGCTCGTAGAGCTCCTGCAGCAGCGGCATGTCGGTGACGTTGGAGTCGAGCCGCCGGCGGTACGCCCGCTCGGTGTCGTCGACGATCTTGGTCGGGCTGTTGAGATAGCTCGGGCTCTGCAGGACTCCCTGCCGGGCGCGCTCTCCGAATTCGATGGTCTCGTCGCTCCAGACCAGCATGGTGCCGCTGATCTCCGGGTGCAGCACCTCGAGCCCGAGATGGATCCGCCAGGCCGGGACGATGGTCCGCGACACCTGCTCGCAGAATCCCGGGAACAGGCCCTTGAGCGGCACCGGCCGGCACGTCGCCTCAACCAGCCAGAGGCCGAGCGCCTGCAGCCCGGCGCGATGCCGGTCGGCGATGGCTCGGGTGTCCCAGTCGAGCGGCAGTCCGTCTTGCATGGCAGGAGAAGAGCCCTTCGGCGCGCCGCGGTCAATGCGGCGCGTGCCGCGGCGCCGCGGACATCATCGCATCACCATGCCGGTCCCGGCCAGCCCGCCCGGTCATGCCGTGCGTGCGCATGCCGTCCGTCTGCCCTGCAGCGAGGTCATGTCGCCGGCGCGCTTCGAGGCCTATCCTGCCGGGGCATCGCACCGCCCAGCAAGAGAGGACCGATATGGCTGCGCAGCGGACAGGATCCGACCTTCTCGTCGAGGCCCTAGTCAATGAGGGCGTGGACCGCGTCTTCGGCGTGCCCGGCGAGGAGAACCTGGACATCGTCGAATCGCTCCGCCGCTCCGGCATCGAGCTGATCGTCACCCGGCACGAGCAGTCGGCCGCCTTCATGGCCGCGACCTACGGAAGGCTGACCGGCAAGGCCGGCGTGTGCCTGACCACGCTCGGCCCCGGCGCCACCAACCTCGCGACCGGCGCGGCCTACGCCCTGCTCGGCGCCATGCCGATGGTGATGATCACCGGGCAGAAGCCGATCCTGAAGAGCCGCCAGGCGCAGTTCCAGATCATCGACATCGTCGCCACCATGCGGCCCCTGACCAAGTCGTCGCGCCAGATCGTCAGCACCGCCGCGATCCCGACCCTGGTGCGCAACGCCTTCCGCATCGCCCAGGAGGAGCGGCCGGGCCCTGTGCATCTGGAGCTGCCGGAGGACATCGCCGCCGCCCCGGCGCCCGAAGGGCTGGGCCCGGTGCCGCTGCATCCGCTGGAGCTGCCGGTGGGGAACGACGCGGCCATCGCCACCGCTGCCGAGATGCTGCGCGCGGCCGAGCGCCCGCTGGTGATGATCGGCGCCGCCGGCAACCGCCGCCACCTGGTGCCGGCCCTGTCCGATTTCGTGCGCCGGATGAACATCCCCTTCTTCAACACGCAGATGGGCAAGGGTGCCGTCGACGGCAATTCCAACCTCTATATCGGCACCGCCGCCCTGTCCGAGGGCGACTATCTGCACGACGCGGTGACCCGCGCCGACCTGATCCTGGCGATCGGCCATGACGTGGTCGAGAAGCCGCCCTTCATCATGGAGCAGGCCGGGCAGAAGGTGATCCATGTCGGCTACCAGCCGGCCGACATCGCCGAGGTGTATTTCCCGGACCATGAGGTGGTGGGCGACATCGGCGCCTCGCTGGCCCGCATCGCCGACCTGGCCGGCGGCCCGCATCCGACCGCGGCCGAGGCCTTCGCCGGGCTGCGCCAGAGAATCCTCGAGAGGGTCGCGGCGGATGGCACCAGCGACCGTTTCCCGCTGCTGCCGCAGCGCATCGTCCACGATGTGCGCCAAATGATGCCGGAGGACGGGATCGTCGCCCTTGACAACGGCATGTACAAGATCTGGTTCGCCCGCAGCTACCGCACCCACATCGCCAACACCATCCTCTTGGACAACGCGCTGGCGACCATGGGCGCCGGCCTGCCCTCGGCCATGGTGGCGGCGATGCTCCACCCGAACCGTCGGGTGATGGCGGTGTGCGGCGACGGCGGCTTCATGATGAATTCGCAGGAGCTGGAGACGGCGATCCGGCTGAAGCTGAACCTGGTCGTCGTGATCCTGGTCGACAACGCCTACGGCATGATCCGCTGGAAGCAGGAGGCGCAGGGCTTCGCCGATTGGGGCCTGACCTTCGGCAACCCGGATTTCGTCACCTATGCCCGCGCCTACGGCGCGACCGGCTGGAGGATCGAATCCGCGGCCGACTTCGCGCCGACGCTGGAGAAGGCCTTTGCCCAGGGCGGGGTGCATCTGGTCAGCGTGCCGGTCGACTACACCGAGAACAGCCGCGTCTTCATCGAGGAGCTGCGCAGCCACGCCTCGGCGGTGGAGGCGGATTGAGGCCGGCGCGGCGGCCCACCCGCCGCGTCTTACCGACGAGCTTATGAAAGAATCGTCATTGCGAGCGCAGCGAAGCAATCCAGGGCCGCAAGAGCGGAAGCATGGATTGCTTCGTCGGCTTCGCCTCCTCGCAATGACGGTTCTTTTGCAGGAAGTATGAAGAAGAGTCCGTTTACGGGCTGCCGGCATCAGCCGAACAGCCGCGTGGCGAGGAAGATCAGGCAGCCGACGCAGGCGCCGACGATGGTGCCGTTCATGCGGATGTATTGCAGGTCGCTGCCGACCACGAGCTCGAGCCGCTCGGTCAGGGTGCGCGTGTCCCAGCTGCGCACCACCTCGGCGATGAAGCCGCCAAGCTTGCGCCGCCAGGAGATGAGCTGGATCGCCAGGCGCTGGACCAGGGTATCGATCTGCGCCTGCATCGCGACGTCGGCGGCCAGGGTGCGGCCGATCAGGGCAATGCCGTGCTCGAGCGCGGCGCGCGTCTTCGACGCCGGATCGGCCAGATCCTCCAGCGCCGCCCGGGAGAGCTGGCCCCAGATCGAGGCGAGCCAGGCCTGCACCTCCGGGCTGTCGAGGATCCGGTTCTTCGACGCGTTGACCTGATCGCGCCGGGCCGGCGAGTGCAGCAGCTCCTCGATCAGGCCGGCGAGCGCCTCGCGGAACCGCAGCCGCGCCTCGCTGTCCGGCCGGCGCAGATCGCGCAGGAGGTCGGCGATGGCCGATACGATCGCGGCGGCGATCCGGCGGTCGATCGTCTTCGGAATCCACCAGCGGCTGCGGGCTTCCACCAGCCGGTCGATCTGGCCCCGGTTCTCCTCCAGCCAGCGGACGCCGATGCCGATCGCCCGCTCGAACAGGATGTCGGCCTCGCCGCTGGTCGTCACCAGCTGGACCACCCGGCCGAGGATCGGCGCGAGGTCGGCGCGGCGGAGCTGCTCGCCCAGCGTGCGGTTGGCGAAATCCTGCAGGTCGTGATCCTCCAGCGACCGGATCAGGCCCGGCAGCGCGCCGGCGACCAGCCCGGCGATCACCGGCGCGGTGCCCGGCGCCGCCAGCCAGGCGGCGAAGCGCTGCCCGACCTGGGCATCGGCGAGCTTCCGCAGCAGGATCTCCTCGGTCAGGAAGTTCCGCTCGATGAAGCGGCCGAGGGTGCGCGCGATCCGATCCTTGCTGCCGGGGATGATCGCGGTGTGGGGGATCGGCAGGCCGAGCGGATGGCGGAACAGCGCGGTCACCGCGAACCAGTCCGCGATGCCGCCGACGATCCCGGCCTCCGCGCCGGAGCGCAGCAGCTGCGTGGCGAAGCCGGGCTGCTCGACCAGATGCGTGCCGACGAAGGCCGCCCCCATGGTGGCGAGCAGCCCGGTCGCGAGCCGGCGGTTGCGCCGGAGGCGGCGGCGCGCGACCTCCTCCGTCCGGCCGGATGCGAAGGGCGGCGCGATGGACGGGACGGCGGAGTCCGGCTGCGGCGGCGGGCCTGAGGCCATGTCTCGATCCTCCCTCTCTCCCGGAACGGAACAGTCTTCGCCCTTTCATCCGCCGATCGAAACGAAGCGATTCGGCGCTGAAATTGAAAGAAAAATGTAACACCCAGGTAGAGTTCCTGCGCATCGGGTGTTAACGTATTTCGAGGGAGACGACCAAGCGACGCGCGGGTCCTCCGATACCTGGAGCCATGATCGGGCCGAGCTGGCGAGCCGGTTTCCACCAGCTCGAGGGACTATTCCGCTCTTCCGCCTCCCTGGGCGCTGACCCACGCGCCGCGCGGTCCAGCAACCGTTCCAGGAGGAACGCAAAATGGCCCTGTTCGAAGACGTCCTGAAAGGCGGTGCCGGAACCGGCCTTCTTGTGGGCATTGGCGCCGTCCTGCTCGCCCCGACCGTGCTTCCAACCGTCGGCCGCGTCCTGCGGCCCGTCGCGAAGACGGTGATCAAGACCGGCATGGTCGCCTACAACGAGACGATGAGCGGGATCAGTGAGGTGACCGGAGACATCGTCGCCGAGGCGCGGGCGGAGCTCGATCAGGAGCGGGAGCGGGCCGAGACCGAGGGCGGCACGAGGACGCAGGCCGCCAGCCGCCGCGCCAAGGCAGAGCAGACCGCCTGACGCGGGCGACCTGACCGGCGATCCGAGGGGAGACACCCCATGGCCAAGCTACTCAACGGCAATGTGCTGACGGCGCTGGTGGCCGGCATCGTCGGCGCGGCGATCGCGCCGCATATCCTGCCGCGCCTGTCGAATGCCGCCCGGCCGGCGGCGAAGGGCGCGATCAAGGCGAGCCTGGCGCTTTACGAACGCGGGCGCGAGACAGTTGCGGAATGGGGCGAGACGGCGGAGGACCTGGTGGCCGAGGTCCAGGCCGAGCGCGAAGAGGACTCGCAGAAGCAAGGTCCGCGGCCGGTGCCGCCGGCCACGACCGAAACGACCGGGGCCGCCGCTAGCGACGAGCTCCAGGGCGGGGACGAGGCCGCAGGGCCGGCGGGTGAGCGGGCGCGCGCCGATGGCTGACCGACCCACAGGCCATATCTGCCACCTGACCCCCGGCCGCATCCGCATCCGGATTCCCGAGAGGCGCCACGACGCCGCCTATTTCGCCGCGGTGCAGGACCGGCTGTCGCAATGGGCCGGGGTCGAGGCGGTGGCGGTCAACCCGCGGACGGCGAGCGTGCTGGTGCATTACTCGGATGCCGCCGGCCTGTTCCACGCCCACGCCACGGCCAACGACCTGTTCACACTGACCGACCCGCCGGTCGGCCGGCCGGCTTCGGCCTGGATCCGCGGCGCCGCGGGCCGGCCGCAGGGACGGCTGGGCCGCGGCTGGAGCGCGGCGAAATCCGAGTTGCGGTCGGCGGTCGCCGTCGGGCTGCTCGGCGCGGGGGTGTACCAGCTCCTCCGCGGCCGGATCGCCGCTCCGGCGATCACGCTCTTGTGGTACGCGGGCGACGCAGCCGGGCTGTGGCGGCGCAACGGGCTGATGCCGCGTCATCCGCCGTCCACGACCGATACGCGTGAAAAACAGGCCTGACCCGTGCAGCCGGACGATGTCGCAGCCGCCGACCCGGACGGCGGTCCCGCCCCGTCCGCGGCCGAGATATGGCCGGTCCACGTCGTCGTGCCGGGCCGGGCCCGCTTCCGCGTCGACGGGCTGCGCCGCAGCGGCCGGATCAAGCAGGTGCTCGAGCGCCGGCTGAACGGTGGCATCATCCAAAGAGCCTCGGCCAGCACCACCACCGGCACCCTCCTGGTCCTGTTCGACCCGACGATGCCGCTGGCCTCGGTCGAGGCGAAGATCCGGACGGCGCTGCGCCGCGCGCTGGCCGGGGACACGGCCGAAGGTCCGCCCGACGGGGAGGACGAGGACGGCGAGCGCTGGCATGGGCTTTCGATCGAGGAGACGCTGGCCCGCCTCGACGCCACGCCCGACGGCCTGTCACAGGCGGAGGCCCGCCGGCGCCTCGCCCGGCACGGCCCCAACGCCATCCCTCACGCCCACGGCCGCAGCAGGCTGGAGATTCTGCTCGGCCAGGTCCAGAGCCTGCCGGTCGCTCTGCTGGCTGCCGGATCGGTCCTCTCGCTGTTCACCGGCGCCGTGCTGGATGCCGCCGTGATCCTGGCCGTGGTCGGCATGAATGCCGGCATCGGCTATCTGACCGAGACCCAGGCGGACCGGACCATCGGCGCGCTGTCCGAGATCGGATCGCGCGGCACGCGCGCGGTCCGGGACGGCGTGGTGCGCGACGTCGCGGTCGAGGACATCGCCCCCGGCGACGTGCTGGACCTGTGGCCGGGCACGGTCATCGCCGCCGATGCCCGTCTGGTCGCGGCGGACCGGTTGACGGTGAACGAGGCGGCGCTGACCGGCGAAAGCCTGCCGGTGCTCAAGCGGCCCGACGCGGTGCCGCCGGATGCGGTTCTGGCGGACCGCATCGACATGGTCTATCGCGGCACCGTCGTCACCGGCGGTGCCGGACGGGCGGTCGCCGTCGCCACCGGACCGCACACGCAGATGGGCCGGATCCAGGCGCTGGTCGACTCGGCCGCCGCGCCCGAGACGCCGATGCAGCTCCAGCTCGACCGGCTCGGCCGCCAGCTCGCCTGGGCCTCGCTGGCCCTCTGCGGCGCGGTCTTGGCCGTCGGCCTGCTGCGCGGCTACCGGCTGCTGCCGATGCTGAAATCGGCGGTGTCGCTCGCGGTCGCGGCGGTGCCGGAGGGCCTGCCGACCCTCGCCACGACGACGCTCGCGCTCGGGCTCGAGGATCTGCGCCGCCGCGGCATCCTGGTGCGGCAGCTGGCGACGGTGGAAGGCCTGTCGGCGGTCCAGATCGCCTGCTTCGACAAGACCGGAACCCTGACCCAGAACCGGATGTCGGTGGCCCGCATCGCCTGCGGCCCGCGCCGGCGCTACCGGGTCGTCCGCGACCGGACCATCCTGGCCGACCACCGCAGGGGCCGCCCGGTCGATCTCGACGCCGCGCCGGATCTGGCCCGGCTGCTGCAGCTCGGGGCGTTGTGCAGCGAAGCCGACATCCTGGCCGGGCCGAAGGGGCCGGAGATCGCCGGCTCGGGCACCGAGGCGGCGCTGGTACGGGCGGCGCTTGCGGCTGGTCTCGACGTCGCGGCGCTCCGCCGACAATGGCCGCGGACAGACCTGTCGCAGCGATCCGACCACCGGCCCTACATGGTCACCACCCATGTCTCGGCCGGCCGGGTGCTGACTGCGATCAAGGGCAGCCCGGACGACGTGCTCGCCGTATGCCGGCGGCAGCTCAGGGGCGGCGTGCCCCACCCCCTGACCGAGAACGGCCGCCGGCTGATCCGGCGCCGGAACGCCGAGATGGCGTCCGAGGCCCTGCGGGTGCTTGGCCTGGCCTACCGGCTGGACGGCACCGCAGCGGAGGCCGAGGCGGCGATGCGGTCCGGCGACGGCTTGGTCTGGGTGGGGCTGGCCGGGCTGGCCGACCCTCTCCGCGACGGCGCCGCGGACGCGATCGCGGCGCTGCGGCAGGCCGGCGTCGCGGTGCTGATGATCACCGGCGACCAGGCCGCGACCGCGAACGCGATCGCCCGCACGCTGGCCTTGGCGCCCCCGGATCCCGGCGCCCCGCGCGACGCCGAAGCGGCGCTGCGGGAGATCCGGGCGTCGTCGTCCGCCGCAAGCGTCCCGCGCATCTTCGCCCGGGTCACGCCGGGGCAGAAGCTGCGGATCGTCCGGGCGCTGCAGCAGGCGGGTCTGGTCGTCGCCATGACCGGCGACGGCGTCAACGACACGCCGCCGATGAAGGCCGCCGATATCGGCGTCGCCCTCGGCGGCGGCGCCGATGCCGCGCTGCAGACCGCCGATGTGGTGCTGCACGGCGACGAGCTGATCGGCCTGAGCATCGCGATCGAGCGCGGCCGCGCCACCTACGCGAACATCCGGCGGGCGATCCGTTATCTGCTGGCGACCAATCTGAGCGAGATCGCGCTGATGCTGGCGGTGACCGCGGCCGGCATCGGCGGGCCGCTGTCGCCGATGCAGCTCCTGTGGCTGAACCTGGTGAGCGACGTGCTGCCGGCGCTGGGGCTGGCGCTCGAGCCGCCGGATCCGGAGCTGATGCGCCACCCGCCCCGGGACCCGGCCGAGCCGATCATCCCTCCGTTCGACATGAGAGGTCTGGTGCGGGACGGCGCGCTGATCGCCGGCGGCGGGCTGGCGGCGCAGATCTATGCGACGCTGCGCCACGGCGCCTCGCCGCGGGCGCAGGCGGTCACCTTGGCCGGGCTGGTCACCGGTCAGCTGCTCTACGCCCTGACCTGCCGCGCGCCACGACCGGCGCCAGAGGTCGGGATCCAGCCGCCGGGCAATCCCTATCTGCCGCTGGGCCTCGGACTGTCCTTCGCGGCGCAGGCCGCGGCGCTGTTCCTGCCCGGGCTGCGCCGCCTGTTCGGCGGCCCGATCGACGGGCTGGACCTCGCGGTCGCCCTGGGAACGGGGGCGCTGCCGCTCCTGGCGGGCCGGACCAATCCCTGGCTTGCTGGACCAGGGAAGCGTGGCCCGACCGACCTAGATCAATCCCCGAAAGAGCGCGGTGGCGGATCGCTCGGCCAGGACCTGCAGGAACGCACGCCCGAAGAAATCGACCAAGTGTTCCGGGAGGGTCCCGAAGGAATCGGATGATGACGGCGATGCCGGGGGAGCGGGCGACCTCTCGACATATCCGAGCCGGGCCAGCTCCTCCCACAGCTCGGCGGCGGACAGCGCCCGGTGGTCATAGGTGATGATGACGCTGCCGGTCACGGTGTTGGCGCTGACCGAGGTCACGCCCTCGATGGCGGCGATGGTCGCCTCCACGCCGGTGGCGATGCGCGGCTTGCGGCGGAACAGCGGCAGCTGCACCCGCAGCCGTCCCAAGGAGGAATGAACGTACTCAATCATGGCTATCCGAACTGAGGTTCGGCGTCTTCTAATTCATTCATGTTGCAAACCGATGACGCCTTGGTGTCGGCCGGAACGTAATCCAGCGACGCCATGGCGGACCGAAGTCCGAATACGGGTGTTGTCACCCGTAGAACCGACCGGAGATGCTCTCCCGAGGAGGCTCGACATGTACATCGCCCGCTTCTCGTACGACGTGCAGCCCATCAACCGCCAAAGCGCGATCGACTTCATCCACCGCGAGGTCGAGGCTGCCCGGCGCAACCAGCTCAAGGCCCGGCTGCTGGTGCCGCTGACCCGCGGCCAAGGTGGCGCCGCGCTGCAGTTCGAGGTGGAGCTGACCAACCTGGATCAGTTCGACCAGTTCCGCGAGCGTGGGGTCGGGTCGGACGAAGAAGAGACCGGTCGCTGGATGCACGCTTTCAGCGAGATCCTGACCTCACCCCCCACAGTCGAGCTGCTGCGCGTGGAGGATAGCCGTTAGGCGGGCCGAACCGCCCTAGCTGCCGCTGTCTTCCACCTCCACCGCATCGCCCCATCTCAGCCGCCGGGCCGTCTTCAGCAGCGCGCCGTCGCGTTTCGTCACTGTCCGCTCGACCAGCCCCCCGGGCGCACACAGCCGGAGGTCGATGCGCGATCCGGCGCCGCGGGGCGGGGCGATGACGCGGCCCCGGATCGGCGCGGCCGGGCGGCGCGAGACCGCGACATAGGAGAATTTCTCGTCCTCCCACGGCACCTCGCCGCCCTTGGCCTGGCGGTGCAGGCGCGAACGGGCGACGCGCTGCGCGAAATGGCACCAGTCCGGCTCCGCGAGCGGACAGGCGCGGTCGTGCGGACACGGCGCCACGACATGCCCGCCCGAGGCGATCAGCCGGTCGCGGGCGTCGAGAATACGGTGGTAGCCGGCCGGGGTGCCGGGCTCGATGATCAGCAGCACGTCGCCGGTCGCGGCCCACAGACAGTCGACCAGGGCGCCGCGCCGATCCGGCGCCAGCTCGTCCAGCACATAGGACAGGATGACGAGGTCGTGCGCCGGCAGCTCCGGCAGCGGCCGGGCCAGGTCGGCGGCGCGCCACTCGGCCGGCGGCAGCGGGCTTCCGTGCGCGAGGCGTGCGCCCCAGTCGCGGAAGGCGGCGCTGCCCTCCAGCAGGGTGGCAGAAGCGATGTCCGGCCAGGTCTCGGCCGCGGCCCAGAGCGCGGTGCCCGGCCCGGCGCCGGCGTCGAGCAGGCTCTTGGGGGCGAAGTCCAGCCGCCGCTCCGCCACCGCTCCCAGGCAGGCGCGGATCGCGGCATAGGTGGCCGGCAGCCGGGTGGCGAGATAGGCCTGGACCGCCCGGTCGTCATCGACATGGAAGCGGCCGTCGCGCAGCTCCGCCCGGTAGCGCTGCGACAGCCGCGATGCTGCGGCCGACAGCTCGGCCAGCCCGACGCCCTCCAGCGCCCGGTCGACCGCGGCGCGCAGCGCGGCCGGCAGCTCCATGGCTACCCCGCCAGGGCCCGCCGCACGGCGTCGACCAGGCCGGACTGCGGATGGGCCTGCTGCTCGCCCGAGGCCAGGTCCTTCAGCACCGCGGTGCCGGCGGCGATTTCGGTCTCGCCGGCAATCACCGCCAGGCGGAAGCCCTTCTTGTCGGCGTATTTCAGCTGGTCGCCGACCTTCCTGCCCTCGGTGAACAGCTCGGTCGCGATGCCGCCGGCGCGCAAAGTCGTCGCCAGGCCGAGATAATAGGGCAGCTGCGCCCGGTCCATCACCGTCACCAGCACCGGCGCCGGGGTGGCAGCGCCGGGCTTCAAGAGGCCGGCGTCGAACAGGCGCGACAGCAGGCGGGTGACGCCGATCGAGATGCCGACGCCCGGCAGCTTCTGCCGGGTGTAGTTGCTGGCCAGGTCCTCGTAGCGGCCGCCGGAGCAGATGCTGCCGACCTCCGGGTTCGCCACCAGCTGGGTCTCGTAGACCGTGCCGGTGTAGTAGTCGAGGCCGCGGACGATGGCGAGGTCGATGCGCCAGCGATGCGCCGGCACCTGGAAGGCGGCGAGGCCGTCGGCGACCTGGCCCAGCTCGTCCAGCCCCTCGCGGTAGAGGTCGCCGCCCTCGATCGCGCGCAGGTCATCGACCGTCACCGGCCGGGTGACTAGGTCGACGATCCGCTCCGCCGCGGCCGCGTCGATGCCGGCCTGGGCGGCGAGGTCGGCCACGGTGCGCTCGCGGCTGACCTTCTCGATCGCATCGATCACCTTCAGCGCTGCGCCCACGCCTTCGGCCGAGAGGCCCTGGTCGAGCAGATAGCCCTGCAGCAGCTTGCGGTTGTTGATGCGGATGACGAATTCGCCGATGCCGATACGGGAGAAGATGGCGTTGATGACGCAGGGGATCTCGGCATCCGCCAGGAAGCCCAGCGTGCCGTTGCCGATGACGTCGATATCGGCCTGGTAGAACTCCCGGAACCGGCCGGCCTGGGGCCGCTCGCCGCGCCACACCTTCTGGATCTGGTAGCGCCGGAACGGGAAGGTCAGCCGCGCCGCGTTCTGCGCCACGTAGCGCGCCGTCGGCACGGTCAGGTCGAAATGCAGCGCCATGTCGGTCGAGGGATCCTCCCCCTCCCCCGCCGCCAAGCGGGACAGGGCGTAGATCTCCTTCTCGACGATGCCCTTGGCGGTCAGGATCTCGCGCCGCTCCACCGCCGCCGTCTCGATCGGGGTGAAGCCGTAGCGCTCGTACTCCTCGCGGATGATGCGCAGGATGCGATCCTCGACCAGCTTCTCCTCCGGCAGCCATTCCGGGAAGCCGCTGATCGGCTGGGGCTTGATGATTCGGGCCTCGGGTCGGGTCTCGGACATCGGTGCATCTTCCAAGGGGGTGTGGCGGTTTAGCCGATCGCGCCGCCGCCGTCACCCCGCGCGGAAACGGAACCCGACCTGCGCCGCAGGCGTTTCGCACGCGACCGAACGACACGGGAGAGCCTTAGATGCGTTCACCCCTTGCCCTGGCCTGCCTGGCGGCGATCGCCGGCTGGGCGGGCATCGCGACCGCCGCCAATATCGAGCCCGGCACCTATGTCGCCGGCGGCGGCGCGCCGATCCGCCTCCTGGTGGAGCTGGCGCAGGACGGCGCAGTCGCCTTCCTGCTGCACCGCTCCAGCCGCGGCGGCATCTGCCTGATGGCCGGCATGGCGAAGCCGGTCGGCGACACCATAACCTGGACCAGCAACAGCGGCGCCAACCTGGCGATCCATTTCGACGGCCGCGGCGCCACGGTCGAGACGAGCAACGCGTTGCCGGAGAACTGCGACGGTGCGCCCCGCATCGCCGGGTCCTATGTCTATGACAGCCCGACGATCGAATACGACCGGGCCGAGATCGGCGCGGTGCAGGGTGCCCTGAACGGACAGGGCTACCGCCTTGGCCGGGTCGACGGCGTGGCGGGCCGGCGCACCATGGCGGCGGTGCGGGACTATCAGCAGAAGAACAACATCCCGTCGCCGAACGACGGGCTGACGCTGGAAACGGTGGCTCATCTGGCCAGTGGCGGACGGCCCGTTGCCGCGACGCCGAGCGCGCCGACGCCACTCACGCCAGCCACGCCGCCGGCTGCGACCGACGCAGGTGCCGCTCCGGCCCCGGCCGACACCGCCGCCGCGACGCCGACCGCGCCCGCCCCGGCCAGCCCGCCGCCGCCCCTGCGCTGGCTGGACCCGATCCCCGACCGGCTGATCCCGCTGCTCGAATCGCGCTATGCGCCGATGGTGGCGCCGGCGGTGATCAACTGGCGCGACGCGCCGTTCCAGGTGGCGGAGATGGAGCTGGACGAGAAGCCCGCGCAGCTGACCCCGGACGTGATCGTGTTCTGGAACGACGCCAAGCATTGCGACGCCAATGGCTGCCCCTGGGAGATCCTCGCCGAGGGCCCGCAATCGCTGACCCCGGTGGCCGATGGCAAGGCACATGACTTCGCCTTGGCGCCGAGCTACACCGGCGGCAAGCGCGACCTGCTGGTCGACGGCAACCGGCTGTTCCGCTGGAACGGCAAGGGCTGGGCGCCGGAGTACTACAGGCCGGACAAGGTGAGGTAATCAGCCGGCAGCCGCGCGAGGGCTGCCCCGGAGGCGCCATTCCAGCTGGTCCAGCCGGTCGGCGCCCCAGAAGCCCTCGCCGTCCAAGAGGAAGAAGGGCGAGCCGAACACGCCCTTCCGCAGCGCTGCCTCGGTCTCCGCCCGCAGCCGGTCCTTCACCTCCGGCCGCTGGATCGCCGCCGCGGTCTCCGCCTCGTCGAGGCCGAGCCCGGCGGCGATGCGGATCACCGCCGCAGGATCTGCGATGTCCTCGCCGCGGCCCCAATGCGCGACGTAGAGCGCAACCGCGAGGTCGTGCGCCAGGGCCGGCCCGGCATCCGCCAGCCACCACACCGCGCGCGACGGCGCCAGCGCCGCGATCGGCCATTGCGCCGGCAGCGTGAAGGGCACGCCGAGGAAGGCGGCGAAGCGCGCCGCGTCGCGCTCCAGATAGGGGCCGCGCACCGGCAGATCGCGGATCGGCCTGGTGCCGATCTGCTTCATGATCGGGCCCAGCAGCACCGGCTTCCACTGCACCTCGCGGCTGTGGCGCGCGGCCAGCGCGTCGATCTGCGTGGCGCCGAGATAGCCATAGGGGCTGGCGAAGTCGAAATAGAACTCGATCGGCGACGGCATCCGGCTCTCCTCCCGGCCGGGCACAGCCTCGCTCAGCCCGGCCGCGCTGTCGACCGGATATCCTACGCCGCCATCCCCATCAGCGACCGGTGGGCGCACACCCCGGCCATCACGCCCGAGGCCGAGGCCAGGGTGGCGTTGTGCATCGGGTTCGCCGCGTCGCCCGCGGCGAAGACTCCCGGCACCGTGGTCTGCTTGCAGTCGTCGACGCGCAGGCGGGGGCCGAACGGGCTGTCGTCGAAGGCGCAGCCGAGCTGCTCCGCCAGCGGGCTGGCCATGCGAATCCGCGCCGCGGTGAACAGCGCGGCGACCGGCGCCACCCGGCCGTCGGCCAGCCGCACGGCCTCCAGATCCGGCGCGGAGCCCAGCAGCTCGACCACCGGGCTGCGCTCGATCGTCACGCCGCGGCCCGCCAGATACGCCGCCTGCCCGGCCTCTGGCTCGAACGCGCCCTGGGTGAAGTAGGTGGTCGGCCCCCAGTCGGGCAGCATCCCGGCCTGATGGGTCGAGAGCGGATGGGTGGCCAGGACGCCGAGCGGCCGGCCCGCGACCTCGAAACCATGGCAGTAGGGGCAGTGCAGCACGGTGGCGCCCCAGCGCTCCCACAGCCCCGGGACCGGCGGCAGCTCGTCGGCCACGCCGATGGCCAGGATCAGGCAGGACGCCGTCTCCTCGCGACCGCTGGCCAAGGCCACGGCGAAACCGCCTTCGGTCCGGCTGGCCGCCACGGCCTCGCCCTCGACGAACGCCACCGTCGGATAGGCGCGAAGCTGCCGCGCGGCCTCCTGTTGGATCGCCAGCGGCGGCTTGCCGTCCTGGCCGAGGAAGCCGTGCGCCGTGGCGGCGAAGCGGTTGCGCGGCCGGCCGGCATCGATCACCAGCACCCGGCGACGGGCGCGGGCCAGTTGCATCGCCGCGGACAGGCCGGCATAGCTGCCGCCGACCACGATGACGTCATGAACCATGATGCGGATCTCCGTGAGGGCGGCCGCGGCCGGCGTTGAGCCGGCGGGCGTCGGCCGCGAGGTCGGCCAGGGTCAGGGTGGCGAGGCGCCGGTCCAGCGCGCGTTCGGCCTCCTGCATCGCCTCGTCCAGCGCGGCGGTCACCGCCCGCAGGATCAGGCAGGTCGGCTGGGGGACCTCGAACGCGGTGAGCGAGACCACCCGCTCGCCGAGGGCATGCTGGATCTCGGCCAGGGTGACCGCCTCCGGCGGCCGCGCCAGACGCCAGCCGCCGCCATGGCCCTTGACCGAGGTGACGATGCCGGCCTCGCGCAGCCCGGCGAAGCCGCGCCGGATCACCACGGGGTTGGTGCCGACGAAGGCCGCCATCTCGGCCGAGGTCAGGGCGGCGTCTGGCCGCTCGGCCATGTGCACCAGCACGTGGAGGGCGGCGGAAAGGCGTTCATCGCGTTTCATGTAACTTTAAAAGTTACATGATTCGGCCGCCGCGGCAAGCGCGATGGCGACGGGATGACGGCGCCGGCCGTGTATTAGGATAGGACATGACGACGCGAGTCCGGCCATGTCGATGACACCGCCCCGGGGGGACCACAGCGCGCGCGGCGACCTGGCCACGCTGGGGCGGGTCATGCCCTATCTGTGGCGCGGCGAAAGCTGGGGCGCGAGGCTGCGCATCCTGGCCTGCGTCGCCCTGGTATTCCTGTCCTCCTTCGCCGTGGCGCTGGTGCCGCTGCTGTTCTCGCTGGCGATCGACGCCTATGCCGGAAAGGCGAATGCCTGGGCGGTCGGGGCGCTCGGCATCATCTCCGCCTACGCCGTCGCCTCCTGGATCGGGCGCATCCTGGGCGAGCTGCAATACGCCGCCTACGGCCCGATCGAGCACCGGCTGGTGCGGCGGCTGAGCCGCACCTTCTTCGCCCATCTGCACGGGCTGTCGCTGCGCTTCCATCTGGGCCGCCGCACCGGCGCGGTCAGCGAGGATCTCGGCCGCGGCCTGTCCGGCATCCGCGAGCTGATCTACGACGTCGCCTTCCGCATCCTGCCGCTGCTGATCGAGATCGCCGCCACCTGCGCCATCCTCTTGGCGCATCTGCCGCCCTTCTACGCCCTGGTCACCGCCGCCACCCTGGCCGCCTTCGCCTGGGCGATGACGCTGGGCGCCGACAGCCTGCGTACCACCATCCGGACCATGAACCGGGAGAGCAGCAGCGCCCATGCGGTCGCCATCGACAGCCTGATCAATTACGAGACGGTGAAGTATTTCGGCGCCGAGGGCGCGATCGGCCGCCGCTACGACGAGCGGCTGGAGGAGGTGGAGCGGCTGGCGGCGCGCGGCCTGGCGCTGCGCAGCCTGAACGGCATCGCCCAGATGACGGTGCTGAGCCTCGGCCTCGCCGTGCTGCTGATCCTCGGCGGCCGGGCGGTCGAGGCCGGCACCATGACGGTCGGCGACCTGGTGCTACTGAACACCTATTTCGTCCGCCTCGCCCGGCCGCTGGAGCAGCTGAGCCGGCTCTACCGCGTGATCCGCAACGCCCTCGGCTCGGTCGAACAGATGTTCCAGCTGCTGGACGAGACGCCGGAGGTGACGGACAGGCCGGGCGCGGTACCGCTGCCGCCCGGTCGGGGCGAACTGGTCTTCGAGCACGTCTCCTTCGCCTACGACCCGCGCCGGCCGATCCTGCGCGACGTCAGCTTCACCCTGCCGGCCGGGCGCACGGTGGCGGTGGTCGGCGCCTCCGGCGCCGGCAAGTCGACCATCGCCCGGCTGCTGTTCCGCTTCTACGACCCGGCCGCCGGCCGGATCCTGATCGACGGCCACGACCTGCGCGACGTCACCCAGGCGTCGCTGCGCGCTGCCATCGCCGTGGTGCCGCAGGACACGGTGCTGCTGAACGAGACGCTGTTCGACAATCTCGCCTTCGGCCGGCCCGACGCGACGCGCGAGGAGGTCGAGGCGTCAGCGCGGATCGCCCAGCTGGACCGCTTCGTCGCCGGGCTGCCGGACGGCTGGGACACGCTGGTCGGCGAGCGCGGGCTGAAGCTGTCGGGCGGCGAGAAGCAGCGCGTCGCCATCGCCCGCGCCGTGCTGAAGCGGCCGCGGCTGTTCATCTTCGACGAGGCGACCTCATCGCTCGACAGCGCCACCGAGCAGGCGATCCAGGAGCGCCTGGCCGAGGCCTCGCGCGGCACCTCGACCCTGATCATCGCCCACCGGCTGTCGACCGTGGTCGGCGCCGACGAGATCCTGGTGCTGGACCACGGCCGGATCGCCGAGCGCGGCAGCCACGCCGCCCTCCTGGCCCGGAACGGGCTCTACGCCGCGCTGTGGCGCCGCCAGCATCGAGTGGCCGAGCCGGTTACAGAGTGAGACAGAGCGTCATTGCGAGCGCAGCGAAGCAATCCAGGGGCCAGTGCGAGCCGCCCTGGATTGCTTCGTCGGCTTCGCCTCCTCGCAATGACGGCGAGGGAGGAGTGCGTCTGTCCCCTCAATCCACCTTCAGCCCCGCCGCCTCCGCGGCATCCAGAGCGATCGCGGTCCAGTCGAGCTCCCCGCGGCCGCGGGCGATCGAGCCGATGAAGCGCTCGCGCAGCACCGCGGCGAAGGGCAGCGGTACGCCCGCCTTCTCCCCGGCCGCCATCGCCAGGCCGACATCCTTGAGGCCGAGCGGCATGCGGAAGCCGGGGGGCGAGAACTGCCGGTCGACAATGAAGCCGCCGTAGTTCTTGTAGATCGGCGCGGCGAAGATCGAGCTGGAATACAGCTCATGCGCCTTGCGGGCGGAGACGCCGTGCTTCTCCAGCAGGGTGAAGGCCTCGGCCATCGCCTCGATCGCCGCCGCGATCATGAAGTTGCCGCCGAGCTTGACGACGTTCGCCGCCTCCGGCGCCTCGCCGAAATCATGCACCGCCTGGCCCAGCGTCTCCAGCACCGGCCGGACCGCCTCCTTGGCCGCGGCGGGGCCGGAGACGGCGATCCACAGCTGGCCCGATCCCGCCGCCGGCGGCCGGCCGAAGACCGGCGCCGCGACATAGGCCGACCCCGCCGCTGCATGCGCCGCCGCCAGGTCGGCGGCGATCGTGGGACTGACCGTGCTCATCGACAGGTGCACGCCGCCCTGGCCGAGGCCGGACAGGATGCCGCTGTCGCCCGTGGTCACGCTCTTCAGCGCCGCATCATCCGCCACCATGGAGAGGACGATGCCGCCGGACCCGGCCTCGGCCGGCGTCGCCGCCCGGACCGCGCCCTTGGCGACCAACGGCTCTTCCGCCCCGGCGCTGCGGTTCCACACCGCGACCGGCCAGCCCTGGTCGAGCAGGCGCGTCGCCATCGCCGCCCCCATGCCGCCGAGCCCGACCACGCCGATCCGCTTCTTCTCCGTCATCGTCCTATCCTTTCGTTCCGGCGGAATCGCCGCCTACGCGGCCACCCGCTCGACCGCCACCGCCGTCGCCTCGCCGCCGCCGATGCAGAGGGCGGCGACGCCGCGCTTGAGGCCGTGGGTCTCGAGCGCGTTCAGCAGGGTGACGATGATCCGCGCCCCCGAGGCGCCGACCGGGTGGCCGAGAGCGCAGGCGCCGCCATGGACATTGACCTTGTCGTGCGACAGGTCGAGGTCGCGCATCGCCGCCATCGTGACCACGGCGAAGGCCTCGTTGATCTCGAACAGGTCGACATCCTTCGCCGACCAGCCGGTCTTCTGGAACAGCATCTCGATCGCCCCGATCGGAGCTGTGGTGAACCAGGCCGGCGCCCGGGCGTGGCTGGCATGGCCCTTGATCTCGGCCAGGATCGGCAGGCCACGCCGCTCCGCCTCCGACCGGCGCAGCAGCACGAGGGCCGCCCCGCCGTCGGAGATCGAGCTGGAATTCGCCGCCGTCACCGTGCCGTCCGGCCGGAAGGCGGGCTTCAGCGTCGGGATCTTGTCCGGCCGGGCGGTGCGCGGCTGCTCGTCGGTCGCGACGGTGACGTCGCCGCCGCGGCCCTTGACCGTCACCGGCGCGATCTCGCGGGCGAAGGTGCCGTCCTCCGACGCCTTGCGCGCCCGCTCCAGGCTGGCCAGGGCGAAACGGTCCTGCTGCTCGCGGGTGAACTGGTAGTGCTGCGCGGTGTCCTCGGCATAGGTGCCCATCAGCCGGCCGGGCTCATAGGCGTCCTCCAGCCCGTCGAGGAACATGTGGTCCAGCACCCGGCCGTGGCCCATGCGGTAGCCGCCGCGGGCGCGGTCCAGCAGATAGGGCGCGTTGGTCATGCTCTCCAGCCCGCCGGCGACGCCGAGGCCGATGGTGCCGGCGGCGATCGCGTCATGGATCTGCATCACCGCCTTCATGCCGGAGCCGCACATCTTGTTGACGGTGGTGCAGGGCACCGCGTCGGGCAGTCCGGCGCCGCGGGCGGCCTGGCGCGCCGGGGCCTGGCCCAGGCCGGCCGGCAGCACGCAGCCCATCACCACCTCCTCCACCGCCTCCGCCGCGAGGCCGGCGCGCTCCAGCGCCGCGCGGATGGCGACGGCGCCGAGCTGCGGCGCGCGCACATCCTTCAGCTCGCCCTGAAAACCGCCCATCGGGGTGCGGGCCGCGCCCGCGATGACGACGGGATCATTCGCACTCATGACATCCTCCGGTGTCTCGTTGGCCCGATGCTAGCACGCTGGAGGCGCCGCTGGGCGAGCGTGGATCGACCCGGTAGAGTGCGCGCCGTCGTCACCCCGAGCGAAGCACGGCATCCATGACCGATCCCCTGCTCGGCGGCCTGTCCGCCGCCGACTTCCTGGCCCGCCACTGGCAGAAGACGCCGCTGCTGATCCGTCAGGCGATCCCGGGCTGGACCAGCCCGATCACGCCGGACGAGCTGGCCGGCCTGGCCTGCGAGGACGGGGTGGAGAGCCGTCTGGTCATCCGCCGCCGCGGCAAGTGGTCGGTGCGGCACGGGCCGTTCGACGAGGCCGATTTCGGCAAGCTGCCGGCGAAGGACTGGACGCTGCTGGTCCAGGGCGTCGACTTGTGGGAGCCGGCGGTGGCGGCGCTGCGCGAGCGCTTCCGCTTCGTGCCCGACTGGCGGCTCGACGATGTCATGGTCAGCTACGCCCCGCCCGGCGGCGGCGTCGGCGCCCATGTCGACCAGTATGACGTGTTCCTGCTGCAGGGCCTCGGCCACCGGCGCTGGCGGATCGGCGGTGCGGCCGAGCTGCGGCCCGCCTGGCTGCCCGACCAGCCGCTGAAGCTGCTGGCCGATTTCGAGCCGGCGCAGGAATGGGTGCTGGCGCCCGGCGACATGCTGTACCTGCCGCCGGGCTGGGCCCATGACGGCATCGCCGAGGACGACTGCCTGACCTTCTCGATCGGCTTCCGGGCGCCGAGCGTGGCCGAGCTGGCCGGCCGCTTCGCCGCCGCCGTCGCCGATGCCGAGGACGAGGAGCGGCGCTATTCGGATCCGGATCTCACGCCGCCGGCCCATCCCGGCGAGATCCCGGAGACGGCGATCGAGCGGGTGCGCGCGCTGCTGGCCGAGAAGCTGGATGACCGCCGCTTCCTGGCCGGCTGGCTGGGCGGCCTCTTGACCGAGCCGAAGGAGGAGCGCGAGGCCCCGCCGCCGCGCAAGCGCCGCCCGGCCGGGGCGCTGCGGCGGGCAATCGGCAGCCGCCTGGCCTTCGTCCGCGAGGGCGGCGTCACCCTGTTCGCCGACGGCGAGGCGCATCCGGCCCCGGCCGGCGCCGCGGCCGAGGCAGCGCTGCGCCTGTGCGGCGACGGCCGGCTGACGGCGGAGGAAGCGAAGGTCGCCTGGGCCGACCCGGCGGCGGCGGCGCTGCTGAGCGCGCTGCTGGCCCGCGGTGCGATTGAACCTGCCGGCAGGACGGGTTGAGGAGACTTTTACAGCGGAACGAAGCGGAACTGCTTCTATCGGTCGATCGGGTCAGGTAAAGAGTCCTGACCAACGACAAACGCGAACAGGTCGATCATGCCGATTGCAAGCCGTCGTGCGCTCCTGACCCTGGTTCCCGTCCTCGCCATCGCCGCCTGCGCCCCGAAGCAGGGCGGCGCCTATGCCATCTTCTTCCCCAAGGACAGCGCCGAGCTGACCCCGGACGCTCGGAAGCTGATCGCCTCGGCGGCCGCCGAGGCGAAGAACTGGAACGCGAAATCGATCGCCGTCGACGGCTTCGCCGGCGCCGCCGGGCCGAAGGACGCCAACCAGGAGCTGTCGGCCAAGCGGGCGGAGGCCGTCGTCGTCGCCCTGCAGCAGGACGGCGTCTCGCCGGCCCTGATCCGCCGGGTCGAGGCGCATGGCGAGGCCGGCGCCCTGCCGGCCGTCAGCGTCGGCGACCGGCGGGTCGAGATCCGGATCGCCTACTGATCGACACGGCCTGGATGCCCGGATCAAGTCCGGGCATGACAGGGAAGGAAGGGCTCGGCGGTCAGCTCCGCTGGCCGCGGATGGCGTCGCGGATCTCCTCCAGCAGCACCTCGCTGCGCGGCGGCGCGGCCGGGGCCGCCTCGGGCTTCCGGTAGAAGCGGTTCACCTGCTTCACCAGGATGAACACGGCGAAGGCGACGATCAGGAAGTTGATCACGGCGTTGATGAAGACGCCGTAGTTGATCGTCGCGGCGCCGGCCGCCTTCGCCGCGGCCAGGTTCGGATATTCGCCGCCCGACAGGTTGATGTAGTAGTTCGAGAAGTCGACACCACCGAGGATCACGCCGATCGGCGGCATGATGATGTCGTTCACCAGGGAATTCACGATCGTGGTGAAGGCCACGCCCATGATGATACCGACGGCCAAGTCGATCACATTGCCCCGGGCAATGAAGGTCCTGAATTCCTGAAACATCCGTTGCCCCCAACGTCGTGTTGCGGCCGATGCCGGCCGCGACATAAAAGTATAGATCTGATTTGCATGGGATCACAGAAAAACCGACAAACATCCTGACGAAGCAGGGAAAAGGCCCGATTGGCCGGCCCGAGAAATTCATCTGAATCACCTTGACTTTCGGCGCGACGGGATCAAATTGCGCCCCCTTGCTGCACCACAATGTCGGGCGGCCGACCGCCGTCGGAGCCGCCCGGTCCGGAGAGGGAAACGACCGATGCGCCTGTTCTTTTTCGGCACCCTCCAGGATCCCGACCTGTTCACGCTGGTGATCGGCCGGCCGATGACGGAATTCGCGACCCAGCCGGCGGCCCTTCTGGGCCGGCAGCGACGCAAGGTGAAGGGCGAGAGCTATCCGATCCTGGTGCCGCATCCCGACGGCCGGGTCGACGGCCTGCTGGTCGACGGCTTCACCGACGCCGAGATGGACCGGATGCAGTTCTTCGAGAGCGACGACTACGCGCTGGAGGCGGTGACCGTGGCCCTGGCCGACGGCAGCCGCCTGGAGGCGCAGATCTACGCCTCGACCGGCACGCTCGAAGATGCCGGCGAGCCCTGGCATCTGGAGGCCTGGCAGGCGACCGAGAAGCCGCGCACGCTGCTGCATCACGAGGCCTATATGTCGCTCTACGGCAAGATGAGCAGCGCCGAGGCCGCGCTGCGCTGGCCCGAGGTCAAGGCCCAGGCCGACCGCCGCTACGCCGAGGCCCGCGCCGAACGGCATTTCGCCGAGCGCCGCCGTCCGCGCTGAGCGGCAGTCGACCGACAGTCCCTGAAAGCCTGACGGTCTTCCAGAACTCGAAGACAATTGTCTTCGAGCCGCAATCCGATATTGTTTGTCTATAGATCTACCATAGCCATCCTTTCGAGCATGGCGACATTGATCGCAAATTTGCTCTAATTCCTTGGTTTCGTCTGCGGCAGCGTAGACGTGCCGCGACGTGACGGGAGCGTGTGGACGCTGCGCTTTCCAGCCCGACATGAAAGGAGGGGAGCATGATCAGGGTGCTGTCTGGCGTGTCCTTCGCGGTGCTGATCCTTTCAGGTTGCGCCCCTACGCAGGAAGAGATCATCGCGGATGCCCGGCAGAAATGCTCGGCCTATGGTTACGCGCCTGGAAGCGGTGATTTTTCCAGATGCGTCGAAACTGCAACCATGAGGGCCGAAGACCAGCAGCGTTTCGACAGTTTGATGGGCGACATCCGGGCGCAGCAGCAATGGCAGCGGGATAGCGAAAAGTTCAACCGCGACTTTGACCGCGACTGGCAGCGGCAACAGGAAAGGGCTGATCAGAACATGAATCTCCTGATGAACGGGAGTGGCAGTCTGATGGACAGCGACCCGGACTTCTGAGCGCCGCCGATCGGAACACCGACCTCGCCCGTGCGCTGCGCCGATGACTGGCCATGCGGCGCGAGAGCAGCCAAGCTGCCCCCATGCGCCTGCTTGCCATCAGCGACCTGCACCTCGCCTCCGACGCCAGCTTCGAGCGGCTGGAGGCCGTGCCTGACCATCCCGAGGACTGGCTGATCCTGGCCGGCGACCTCGCCGAGACGGCGGACGGGCTGGCCCGCGCCTTCGCCGTGCTCGGGTCGAAATTCGCGAAGCTGGTCTGGGTCCCGGGCAATCACGAGCTGTGGACCAGGGCCCGCAACCCCGCCGCCCCGCGCGGGGTCGACCGCTACGAATCGATGGTCGCGCTGGCCCGGCGCCACGGCGTGACCACGCCCGAGGATCCCTATCCCATCTGGACCGGTCCGGGCGGCGAGCACGTCATCGTCCCGCTGTTCCTGCTGTACGACTACAGTTTCCGGCCGCCCGACCTGCCGGTCGAGGAGGTGGTGGCCTGGGCGGCGGAGGAGAGCGCGGTCTGCGCCGACGAGCTGCTGCTGTACCCCGACCCCTATCCGACGCGGCAGGACTGGTGCCGGGCTCGGGTCGAGGCGACCGCCCGGCGCCTCGCAGCCCTGCCGGCTGGACTGCCGACGGTGCTGGTCAACCACTATCCGCTGCGCCGCGACCTGGTGCGCATCCCGCGCATCCCGCGCTTCAGCCCCTGGTGCGGCACGGTGCTGACCGAGGACTGGCACCGGCGCTTCCACGTCGCGGTCGCGATCAGCGGGCACCTGCATGTCCGCCACACCGACTGGCGCGACGCGACCCGGTTCGAGGAGGTGTCGCTGGGCTATCCCTACCAGTGGGAACAGAATTACGGCATCGCCGCCTATCTGCGCGAGATCCTGCCCGGCCCGCCCGAACCGGCCCCGCACATCAGGGCTTCAGGGCGACGTGCCGGACCGCGATGACCGGTTCCCCCTGCGGCCGATGCAGCGCCAGCCCCAGCAGGTGCCGCGGCGACGGCCGCCACTGCCGGAAATGCCAGGCGGCGTCGTCGATTGCGGGGTCGAGGAAGCGGACCACCGGCCGCTCCGACAGCGCTTCCACGACGAAACTGTCGAGGGCGATGGTCAGGCCGCCGCCCAGCGCCTTCACATAGGCCTCCTTCACCGTCCAGATGCTCAGGAAGGCCTCGCGGCGACGGTTCGCCGGCACCGCCCGCACCGCCGCCGCCTCCGCCGCGGCGAAGCGGCGGTCGGCGATGCGCGGCTCGACCACCCGGCCGAGCCATTCGAGATCGACGCCGATCACGGTGCCCGGGGCCGCGGCGCAGGCGACCATGCCCTGGGCGTGCGAGATATTGATGCCGATCGACCGCCCCGCCTCCGGCCGGCAGACCAGCGGCTTGCCGTGGTCGCCGATGGCGAAGTCCCACTCGCCGGCCGGGATCCCGGTGATGTCCTGCAGCAGCCGGCGCATCAGCGACCGGGCGGCGGCGAAGCGGCGGCGGTCGCCCGGCATGATGAAGCGCGCCGCCCGCGCCCGCTCCGCCGCGGTCAGGAGCGGCAGGCACGCCTCGAACACGGCATCGTCCTCGGCGACCTCCGCCGTCCAGACATGAGCGTGGGCGGCCGGGCCGCTCACGCCGGATCGATGCCGCCGAGCTTGCAGATATGCTTCCATTCAGCGTCGCTGACCGGGCTGACCGACAGCCGCCCCTGGCGGATCAGGGCGAGGCCGGACAGGGCCGGGTCGGCCTTCATCTGCTTCAGCGTGACCGGCGTCTTCAGCGGCCTCACCGCCTGCACGTCGACCATGCCGAAGCGGCCGCTTTCGTCGCTCGGGTCCGGGTAGTATTCGCGCACCACCTCGACGATGCCGACGATCTCCAGCCCCTCTTGCGAATGATAGAAGAATGCCTGGTCGCCGATCTTCATCGCCTTCAGGTTGTTCGAGGCCTGGAAATTGCGCACCCCGTCCCAATGGGTGCGCTTGGCCTTGACCATCTGGTCCCAGCTCCATTTGACGGGTTCGGATTTCACCAGCCAGTGCTTCACGATTCGGCCTCTCGGATCGACGACGCGTCTTCGTGGCGACGCTAGCGGAAAGACTCCGGCGTTTCCAGGTCAGGCCTCGCGCCGGGCGGGGCGCAGCAGCAGGCCGGCGATGGCGGTGTCGATCGCGGCGCCGCGGTTCAGCACCGCGTCGACCGTGGCGATCACCGGCGCCTCGACGCCCGCCTCGGCCGCCAGCCGGGCCGCCGCCGCCGCGGTCCACACCCCTTCGGTAACCGAGCGGCGGGTGCCCAGGATCTCCGGCAGCGACCTTCCCTGCCCGAGCGCGATGCCGAGCGAGGTGTTGCGGCTGGTGGCGCTGCAGGCGGTCAGCAAGAGGTCGCCGAGTCCGGACAGGCCCATCAGCGTCTCCGGCCGCGCGCCGAGGCCGGCGCCGAGCCGCATCATCTCGGCCAGGCCGCGGGTGACCAGCGCCGCCCGGGCGTTCTCGCCCAGGCCCCGGCCGGTGACGATGCCGGCGGCGATGGCCAGCACGTTCTTCAGCGCGCCGCCAAGCGCCACACCGCGCAGATCCTCGCTCCAATAGAGGCGCAGCACCTTATGGCCGAGGCTGCGGGCCAGCGCCGCGCCGGTCTCGGCATCGGCGCAGGCCAGGGTCAGCGCGGTCGGCAGCCCTTGCGCCACCTCCACGGCGAAGCTGGGGCCGGACAGCAGCGCCGGTGCCGCCTCCGGCCGCGCCTCGGCGGCGACCTGGTCCATGAATCGCCCGGTCGCGGTCTCGATGCCCTTGGCGGTGATCACCAGCGGCCCCGGGCGCGGCGGCAGCCGCTCCAGGATCGCGCGCAGATGCTGCGCCGGCACGGCGATGACACGCAGACCGTCGGACGCGGCGAGGTCGGCGGTGACCGTGATCCCAAGGTGCAGCGCGATGCCCGGCAGATAGGCCGCATTCTCACGGCTGTCCTGCATCGCCGCGGCGCGGTCCGGATCGCGCGCCCACAGCGTGACGGGATGCCCGGCCGCGGCGAAGCTCTGCGCCAGCGCCGTGCCCCAGGCGCCGGCGCCGATCACGGCGATGCGCCCGCGACTCATTGGGGGCTCACGCCTTCACCCCGGCGCCGATCGCGGCCGCGGCGGTGGGGTCGAGCGGCCAGCGCGGCCGCGGCGCGCAGTCGAGCCCGTCGACCAGGCCGAGGCGCAGCCGCTCCAGCCCGGCCCAGGCGATCATGGCGCCATTGTCGGTGCACAGCTTGAGCGGCGGCGCGATGAAGGGCAGGCCGGCCTTTTCCGCCACCTCGGACAGGCGGGCCCGCAGCCGCTGGTTGGCGGCGACGCCGCCCGCCACCACGAAGGCGCCGCCCGCCGGGTGCTGCGCCCGGAACCGGGCGATCGCCCGTTTGGCACGGTCGGCCAGCGAGGCCGCGACCGAGTCCTGGAAGGCGGCGCAGAGATCAGCGATGTCCTGCCGTGTCGGCGGCTGCGGCAGCCCAGCGACGGCGCGGCGCACCGCGGTCTTGAGGCCGGAGAAGGAGAAGTCGCAATCCGGCCGCCCGACCATCGGCCGCGGCAGGGCGAAGCGCTTCGGGTCGCCGGTCTTCGCCGCGGCCTCGACCCGCGGCCCGCCGGGATGGCCGAGGCCGAACATCTTGGCGACTTTGTCGAAGGCCTCGCCGACCGCGTCGTCGATGGTGGTGCCCCAGCGCCGGTACCGGCCGACGCCCTCGACGCAGAGCAGCTGGCAATGGCCGCCGGAAACCAGCAGCAGCAGGTAAGGGAACTCCAGCCCGTCGGTCAGCCGCGCCGTCAGGGCGTGGCCCTCGAGGTGATTGACGCCGATGAAGGGCAGGCCACGGGCGGCGGCGATGCCTTTCGCCGTCATCACCCCGACGGCGACGCCGCCGATCAGCCCCGGGCCTGCGGTGGCGGCGATGCCGTCGACCGCGTCGAGGCCGATCCCGGCTTCGGCCAGCGCCCGGCGGACCACCCCATCGAGATGCGCCAGATGGGCGCGAGCCGCCACCTCGGGCACCACGCCGCCATAGGGGGCGTGCTCCTCGATCTGGCTGAGCACGACATTGGCGAGGATCCGCCGCCGGTCGTCGACCAGCGCCGCCGCCGTCTCGTCGCAGGAAGTCTCGATGCCGAGCACGATCATGATCGGCCCGATATAGGCGGTTCGGCCGTGTGGCGAAAGGACCGGGGCGAAACAGGCCCGCGCGGCTTGCCCGCCGGGCCGCGGGCTTCTAGAAGTCGGGGCCATGAGCACCGTTCTCCGCATCGGCACGCGCGGCAGCGCGCTCGCCCTCGCCCAGGCCGAGGAGACGCGCCGGCGTCTGATCGCGGCGCATCCAGCCCTTGCCGCGCCCGGCGCGGTCGAGATCAAGGTGGTCCGCACCACCGGCGACCGGGTGCAGGACCGGCCGCTGTCCGAGATCGGCGGCAAGGGGCTGTTCACCAAGGAGATCGAGGACGGCCTCCTGGACGGCAGCCTCGACATCGCCGTCCATTCGATGAAGGACGTGGCGACCAAGCTGCCCGACGGCCTGATCATCGGCGCCCTGCTGCCGCGCGAGGATCCGCGCGATGCCCTGTTCGCCCGCGACTCCGCCCTCACCGGCCCCGCCAGCCTGGCGGCGCTGGCGCCGGGCGCCGTGGTCGGCACCTCCAGCCTGCGGCGGCAGGCGCAGCTCCTGGCCCTGCGCCCGGACCTGCGCGTCGTGCCGTTCCGCGGCAATGTCGACACCCGCCTGGCCAAGCTGGACGCCGGCGCGGCCGACGCCACCCTTCTGGCCCTGGCCGGGCTGAAGCGCATCGGCCGAGCCGACAGGGTCTCGGCCGTGCTCGACCCGCGGGAGATGCTGCCGGCCGTGGCCCAGGGCGCCATCGGCATCGAATGCCGCGCCGGCGACGACCGGGTGCGCGCCCTGCTGGCCCCCTTGCACGACCGCGACACCGGCGACCGGGTGGCGGCCGAGCGCGCGCTCCTGACCGCGCTGGAAGGCGACTGCCGCACGCCGATCGCGGCACTCGCCGAAATCGGGCCGGACGACACCCTGACCCTGACCGCCCGGGTCGCGGTGCCGGACGGCAGCGAGATGCACGAGGACCGGCGCAGCGGCCGGCGCGACCAGGCGGAGCAGCTGGGCCGCGAGGCCGGCGACGCCCTGCGCCGCCGCATCGGGCCGCGTTTTCGGGCCGGATGAGGACGGCCGGATGACGCGCTGGCTGGTCACCCGGCCGCGGGAGGAGGCCGAGCGCTTCGCCGAGGCGATGCGTGAGCGCGGCCTGGAGCCAGTGATCGCGCCGGTGCTGGAGATCGAGCCGGTCGATCCGGGCCCGATCGCGCTCGATGACGTGCAGGCGGTGCTGGCCACCAGCCGCAACGGCATCGATGCCTTCGCCCGGCGGGTGCCGCGGCGCGACCTGCCGGTGCTGGCGGTCGGCGACGCCACTGCCGAGCTGGCGCGGACGCTGGGCTTCCGCGACGTGGCCAGCGCCGCGGGCGACGGCGCCGAACTGGCCGAGCTGGTCCGCGCCCGGCTGGATCCGGCGGCCGGGGTGCTGCTGCACCCCTCGGGCGAGGACGTGGCGCGCGACCTGTCTGCCCTGCTCTCCCCCGCCGGCTTCACCGTGCGCCGGATCGTGCTGTACCGCGCCCGGCCGGCGGACGAGCTGCCCTCGGCGGCGGTGGAAGCCCTGGCCGATCCGGGGCTGGCCGGGGTGGTGTTTTTCTCTCCCCGCACGGCGAAGGTCTTTGCTACCCTCGCCGCCCGGGTTGACCTGACCCATCGCCTCGCCGGGCTTACGGCGGTCTGCCTGAGCCCGGCCGTCGCCCAGGCGCTGGATCCGTCGCCCTGGCGGGCGGTGCGAATCGCGGACAGGCCGGATTCGCCGTCGCTGCTGGCGCGGCTTTCCGATTTTCCCGCTGAGCAAGAGACGAGGACGGCGAACGGTATGGACCCGACCCCCGACAAGCCAGGCGAAGCAGCGCCCTCGGGCCCTGACTCCCAGCAGCCGGACGACGCGTCGGCCACCTCCGAGGCTCGGCAGGGTCCCGCGCAGGAGGGGGCGGGCGAACCGGCCGTCCCGCCGACCGAGGAGGGCCTGGAGCTGCCCGGCGAGACCGGCGAGGCACTGACCCCGACCGAGCGTGTGATCGAGGCCTTCGGCGGCATCCGCCCGATGGCGGCGAAGCTGACCGTGCCGGTGACCACGGTGCAGGGCTGGAAGCGGCGCAACGCCATCCCCGAGCAGCGCCACGCCGACATCCTGGCGGCGGCCAAGACCCACGGCATCACGCTCGACCCGGCCGAGCTGGCGCGCACCCGCCCGGCGACGCCCGAAGAAGGCGCCGCGGAGCCGGCCGAGCTGGCCGAGCCCGAGACCCCGCCCGGCCCGCCGCGCGTCGGCCCGCCGTCCCTGCCGCCGCCGCCCCCGGCCGAGCCGCCGGGCAATGTCGCGCGCTCGGCCTGGACCGCGGCAATCGTCGCCATCGTCGCCGCCGCGGTGTCGGCGACCGCGCCGATCTGGTCGCCGGGCCTGTTCGGCCCGACGACGCCCCCGCCCGCCCCGCAGGGCTCACCGACGCTGAGCGACCGGGTTGCCTTCATCGAGAAGCGGCTGGCCGACTTCCCGTCCGGCATCTCCGAGGCGATCGACGGGCTGGGCAAGCGCGTCGAGGCGCTGGAGAAGCCGCCCGGCGGCCCGGTCGATCCCGCGGCGATCGAGAAGGGTCGCGCCGACCTGGCCGCCCGGGTCGATGCGCTGCAGCAGAAGCTGGACCAGCTCGCCGCGGCGCCTCCGGCCCAAGCCCAGCCGCAGCAGCAGCCCGCGCCGGCCGCCCCGCCCGCCGCCGCGCCGGCGCCCGAGGCCGTGGCGGCGCTGGAGGCGCGGGTCGGAGCGCTGGAATCGGCTCAGGCCGCGGTGAAGACGCTGAGCGACACCGTTGCCACACTGTCCTCAGGCGCCCAGGCCAACGGCAGCACACTGGCGGCGCTGCAGCAGCAGGTCGACGCGGTCAAGGCGGCGGTCGAGCGGCTGCGCAGCAGTGACACCGGCGCCCAGGCGCTGAGCCTGGCCGCCGGCCAGCTGCGCAGCGCCCTCGACACCGGCGCGCCGCTCGACGAGACCCTCGCCCTGCTGCGCGGCCTGGCGCAGGCCGATCCGGCCATGGCCGGCGCCGTGACGGCGCTGGAGCCGGCGGCGAAAGGCGTGCCGAGCCGCGCCACCTTGGCCACCGGCTTCGCCCAGGCGGCGGAGGCGGCGCGCCGGGCCGACCAGCCGCAGAGCGGCGACTGGGTCGACCGCAGCCTGGCGGTGGTGCAGGACCTGGTCACGGTCCGCCCGGCCCCGGGCGAGGTCGAGGGCAACGACACCAACGCGGTGCTGGCCCGGGCTGAAGGCCGGCTGCAGCGCGGCGACCTGGCCGGCGCGGTCGACGCCGTCAAGGCGCTGACCGGCCCCGCCGCCTCGGCGATGGCGGCGTGGCGCGGCCAGGCCGAGGCTCGCCTCGCGGCGGAATCGGCGCTGCAGAGCCTGTCCGCGCTGGCGGTGCAGCGCCTGACCGCGGCCAGCGGCGCCGCGGCCGGCAGCGGCGCTGGCGGTTCCGGCGACACCCAGCCCCCGAAGACGCCATGAAGCGTCTGCTGCTCTATGCCCTCAAGCTCGCGATCCTGATCGCGGTCGCGGTCTGGCTGGCCGACCGGCCGGGCCATGTCGAGATCCAGTGGCAGGGCCGGGTGATCGAGACCTCGGTCGCGGTGCTGGTGGCGGCCGCGGCGGCGCTGATGCTGCTGGCGGCTTATCTGTACCGCTTCTGGCGCTCGCTGCGCCGGGCCCCGGGCCGCTTCGTCGAGAACCGCCGCTTCGCCCGGCGCGAGAAGGGCTACCGCGCCCTGACCCGCGGCATGGTCGCGGTCGCGGCCGGCGATGCCGAGGCGGCGCGGCGCTTCGCCCGCAAGGCCGACGTGCTGCTGGACGAGCCGCCCCTGACCCTGCTGCTCTCGGCCCAGGCGGCGCAACTGGCCGGCGACGACGGCGCCGCCACCCGCTATTTCGAGGCGATGCTGCAGCGGCCGGACATGGAGTTCCTGGGCCTGCGCGGCCTGTTGAACCAGTCGCTGCGCAACAAGGAGTCCATCCAGGCGCTGGAGATGGCGCAGCGCGCCCGGTCGCTGCGGCCGGATGCGGCCTGGACCCACCGCGCCTGCTTCGACCTGGAGGTGGCGCAGCGGCGCTGGGCCGACGCCCAGCTCAGCCTCGCCCATTCGGTCCGGGTCAAGGCGATCTCGGCCGAGGACGGGCGGCGCTACAAGACCCGCATCCTGGTCGAGCGCAGCCGCGAGGCCGAAGCCGCGGGCAACCTGTCCCAGGCGCTGGACTTCGCCCACAAGGCGGTGGGGCTGGAGCCGGACTTCGTGCCTGCGGCCCTGCAGGAGAGCCATCTGCTGCAGCTGACCGGCCGCGACAGCCAGGCGACGCGCCTCTTGGAGAAGAGCTGGGGCCGCGTGCCGCATCCGGAGATCGCCCGCGCCTATGCCGCGCTGGGCCCGGCCGACGAGGGCACGCTGCTCAAGGTCAAGCGGCTGGAGAAGCTGGTGCGGCTGCGGCCGGATTCGGCGACCGGCCTGCTGACCCTGGCCGAGGCCGAGTTGTCGGCCCAGCTCTGGGGCAGCGCCCGCACCCATCTGCTGAAGGCGGAGCAGGTGGCGCCGTCGCGCCGCGTCTACCGCCTGCTGGCCGATCTGGAGACGGCGGAGCGCAACGACCCGATCGCGGCGCGCAGCTGGCTGGCCAAGGCGCAGACGGCGGCGCCGGACGAGGTCTGGGAATGCGACGCCTGCGGCGCCCGGGCCGAGCGCTGGTCGGCGCTGTGCGACCATTGCCACGGCTTCGACACGCTGGCCTGGCGCATCCCCGGCCCGGCCCGCGGCCTGGCCCCGGTGCCGGTCGAGATCGACGCCCTGCTGCCCGCGCCGGTGCCGCCGGCCGGGACCGGTGCCGGCGCGGTGGTTCCCGCCGCCACCGCCGGTTGACGCTAAGGCGCGCGCCCTGTATAGGGTGCGCGCCCTGCGGCGCCGAAGTAGCTCAGGGGTAGAGCAACTGATTCGTAATCAGTAGGTCCGGGGTTCAAATCCCCGCTTCGGCACCACCCAATTCTCCGATATCGAGCAGCAGTCGGCCCGGCCCCTCCGGAATCGTTGGCTTTCGGTGCGCCTGCCTATCCGGAACGCCACGCTTTCCGCCGCCATTGACCAGGGAGAAGCACCCGGTCGAGACGGAGAGCGCCATGACCGATCCGAAGACCGCCGGCCCGACCCCGCCGCAGCCCCGGCAGCAGCAGCGGCCGCCGGGCGAGACCGCGGCCATGAGCCCTCGCCCCGATCACGGCGAGGAGAGCTATCGCGGCAGCGGCAAGCTGGAGGGGCGCGTTGCCCTGATCACCGGCGCGGATTCCGGCATCGGGCGCGCCGTCGCCATCGCCTTCGCCCGCGAAGGCGCCGATGTGCTGATCTCCTATCTCAGCGAGCACGACGACGCCCACGAGACCGCGGAATGGGTGATCAAGGCGGGCCGCCGCGCCGTCACCGTCGCCGGCGACGTCGGCGACGAGAACCACTGCCGGATGCTGGTGGAGCGGACGGTGCGCGAGCTGGGCGGGATCGACATCCTGGTCAACAACGCCGCCCATCAGAGGGTCCACGAGACGCTCGACGACATCACCGCCGAGGAGTGGGAACGGACCTTCCGCACCAACATCCACAGCCAGTTCTATCTGTCCAAGGCGGCCGTGCCGCACATGAAGCCGGGCAGCGCCATCGTCAACTCCTCCTCGATCAACGCGAAATCGCCGTCGCCGACCCTGCTGCCCTATGCCGCGACCAAGGGCGCGATCGTCAATTTCACCGCCGGCCTGGCGCAGCTGCTGGCCGAGAAGGGCATCCGGGTGAACTGCGTGGCCCCGGGCCCGGTGTGGACGCCGCTGATCCCTTCGACACTGGGGCCGGACACGGTCGAGAGCTTCGGCGCCAACACCCCGCTTGGCCGCGCCGCGCAGCCGGCGGAGCTGGCCCCCGCCTATGTCCTGCTGGCGTCGCCGGAGGCGAGCTACATCACCGGCGCCGTGCTGCCGGTGACCGGCGGCCGGCCGATGCTGTAGGGGCGAACACCGAGAGGCCGATCATGCAGAGCTGGAACGTCGAGAATCCCGCTGGCGAACCCGTCGAGATCCAGGGCGAGGACCTGGTCAGCGCCCTCTCCCGGCACCGCGAGGCCCTGCTGGCCATCGCCCTTCCGGGCGGGGTCGAGGCGGTGGAGGAGGCCTGGATGCACTGGAACCCGGAGCTGTTCGACAGCGAAGGCGGGGTCGAGATCGTGGTGACGGGCCGGAGCGGCGGCGGGGAGCGGAGGGGGCTTCTCGCGATCCACGCCGCGCCCAGCGACATCGCCCCCGGCACCGGCCGCGCCGTGTTCTTCTGACCGGCCGGAACCGGCCTCCGCCCCCCGCCATTGCCCTGGAGTGACGACGCCATCGAGGATGGAGGTTCCCATGGCCACACGGCACCAGACCGAGAGCAGCGTCGCGCAGGAGACGCGCGACCACGACACCATCCGCCGCTGGGCGGAGGAGCGCGGCGCGGTCCCGACCACCGTGCGCGGCACGGAGCGTGGTGGCGAGGAGGCCGGAGTCCTGCGCTTCGACTTCGTCGGCGACGGCCAGAAGCGGGACGAGTCGCTGGAGGAGATCTCCTGGGAGGAGTTCTTCGAGAAGTTCGACGAGGCCGGGCTGACCTTCCTGCACCAGGATCGTACGGCCGACGGCCAGATCAGCCGCTTCTGCAAATTCGTGCGTCATTGAGGCGCGGCGACGGGGGCCCGGCCTGAGGATCAGGCCCGGGCCGCCGGCCTGACGTCGGTGGCGATCTGCAGCACCAGCTTGCCGCGCAGGCGATGCTGCTCCAGCCGCTCATGCGCCGCCGCAACCTCCTTCAGCGGCAGCACCGCCCCGACCACCGGCCGCACCCGGCGGTCCTCGATCAGCCGGCGGATCTCGTCGAGCTGACGGCCACTCGGCTGCACCACATAGCCTGCCCCGCGCGCCCGGTGCGCCCGCGCCTTGTCTTCCGGCGGCGGCCCCAGGGTCGACACCAGGATGCCGCCGGGCTTGAGCACGCCCCAGGACCGGTCCTGGGTCTCGCCGGCGACCAGGTCGAACACCATGTCGACCGGCTCCACCCGTTCCTCGATACGGTCGGCCCGGTAGTCGATCGCCTGATCGGCGCCGAGCTCATGGGCGAAGGCCAGGTCATCGCCGGAGACGGTGGTGGCGACGAAGGCGCCGCGGGCCTTGGCGAACTGGACGGCGAAATGGCCGACGCCGCCGGCCCCGCCATGGATCAGCACCCGCTGGCCCGGCTGCAGGCCGCCATGGTCGAACAGCCCCTGCCAGGCGGTGAGCGCGGCCAGCGGCACCGCCGCGGCCTCGGCGTCGCTCAGCCCCTCGGGCTTCGGCGCCGCCTCCTCGGCCTTCACCACCGCATAGTCGGCATAGCCGCCGCGGTCCGGGCCCAGCATGGCGTAGACCGGGTCGCCGACCGCCGGCAGATCGCCACGGCCGCCGCCGCTTTCCACCACCTCGCCGGCGATGTCGCGGCCCAGCACGACCGGCAGGTCGTCCCGCCCGACCGGCGGGTACTGGCCGGAGCGGGTCTTGCAATCGACCGGATTGACCCCCGCCGCATGCACCCGCACCAGCACCTCTCCGGCCATCGGATGGGGCGTCGCGATCTCCTCGACCGACAGCACCTCCGGGCCGCCGAAGCTGTGGATTCGGACGGATCTCATCGTCGCCATCGCTGGCTCCCTCGCCGGTTGCTGCCTGGGCAACGGCACCGCCGCCGCCGCCGTTCCGGGCGGAACCCCGGCGCAGCGGCGGCCATTTCCTGTCCATGCATAGGCTTGCCCATGGAGGCGAGACATGATGTCGGATGCGGAGACGCCGCGCCGCGCGCCGCCCGATGCCGCGGACCGGCCCGTGAGAGACAAGCCCGAGGGCCGCCGGGCGATCGAAAGCGCGCTCGATGTCAGCCTGGCGCGCGGGCCGGAGCAGGAGGGCCGCCAGCGCTCGACGCTGGCGATCCTGGCCGGCCTGCTGGTTCTGCTCCTGATCCTGCTGGTCGCGATCTTCGCCTAGACCAGCTCGCGCACGGTGTCGGAGGCGACGGTCATCGCGATCCTGCGTCGCGCCGGCGTGCCGCGGGCCAGGGATTCAGCCAGATGCGCCGCCTGCTTCAGCGTCGCCTTGGCCGGCATCGGCGGTTCGTGCGGGTCGACCACCGCTTCGACCAGCGCCGGGCCGGGCGCCGCCATCGCCTGGCGCAGCACCTCGCCGCAACGGGCCGGGTCGTCCACCGTCCAGCCGGGAATGCCGAAGCCCCGCGCCACAGCGGCGAAGTCGACCGGCTGCAGATCGCAGGCATATTCCGGGTTCCCCAGGAACACCATCTGCTCCCACTTGATCTGGCCGAGAGTGTTGTTCTTGATCACCACGATCTTGATGTCGAGCCCGTATTTCACGCAGGTCGCCAGCTCACCGATCAGCATGGTCAGGCCGCCGTCGCCGATGAAGCACACCACCTGCCGGCCCGGATAGGCCACCCCTGCGGCAATGGCATAGGGCAGACCGCAGGCCATCGAGGCGAGGGTGCCGGAGCAGGAGAACATCATCCCGTCCCGCATCGTCAGATGCCGCGCCGCCCAGGTGGTGACGGTGCCGGAATCGGTGGCGATGATGGCGTCGTGGCGCAGCAGCCGGTCCAGCTCATGTGCCACCACCTGCGGTTTCATCGGCTTGTCCTGCCGGGTGCCGCGCTCGACCATCAGCGCGTTCCACTCCTTCATCCCGGCCTGCGCCTTGGCCAGGAAGGAGCGGTCCTCGCGGTACTGCAGACGGGGCAGCAGCGCCTCCAGCACCTTCCGCGTGTCGCCGACCAGCCCGGCCTCGACCGGGGTGCGCAGGCCGATGCGCTGGGGGTCGAGGTCGATCTGCACCGCCCGCGCCTGCCCCGGCTTCGGGTAGTACTCGATATAGGGGAAACCGCTGCCGGCGATCAGCAGGGTGTCGCATTCCTCCAGCGCCTCCTGTGACGGCCTGGTGCCGAGCAGGCCGATGCCGCCGGTCGAATACGGGCTGTCGTCCGGCAGCGTGCCCTTGCCGAGCAGCGGCTTGATCACCGGCGCGCCCAGCCGCTCGGCCACCGTGGCCAGGATCTCGCCGGTGCCGAGCGCGCCGCGGCCGGCCAGGATCGCGGTCTTCTTCCCCGCGTTCAGGATCGCGGCGGCGCGCGCCAACTGGTCCTCGCTGGGCATCTGCGCCGATACCGCCATCACGTCCGAGACATGGTGGGGCACGTTGCGCTCCGACCGCGTCCGGGCCTCGACCGGCTGCGACTGGATATCGGCCGGAATGGCGACATGCGACACGGCGCGATAGGCCAGCGCCGTCCGGCACGCCAGCTCGACCACGTTCTCGACATGGGCGGGCCCCATCACCCGGACGTTGTATGCGGCGACATCGGCGAAGATCAGGTCCAGATCGACATCCTGCTGGGTGAAGGTGTCCATCAGGTCATGGAATTGCAGCCCGGTGATCGCCAGCACCGGCTGGCCGTCCAGCTTGGCGTCGTAGAGGCCGTTCAGCAGATGGATGCCGCCGGGGCCGGAGGTGGCGAGGCAGACGCCCAGCCGGCCGGTCCATTTGGCATAGGCGCAGGCGGCGAAGGCCGCCGCCTCCTCATGCCGCACCTGGATGAAGCGGATCCTGTCCTGCCGGGTGCGCAGCGCCTCGATCAGGCCGTTGATGCCGTCGCCGGGGATGCCGAAGACGGTGTCCACCCCCCAATCGATCAGGGTTTCGACCAGGATGTCGCCGGCAGTGGGGCGGGCCATCGCGCTTCTCCTGTGGCTGGGGTTAGTGTCGGGGTATCGACCTCACCCCGGCAACAGCGACCGCCGACAGGCCGTTCCGGTCCGGCCCCCGAGGAAAATTGGTCGCATCGCGGGGACCGGAATCGCGGCTGCCTCTATTGCTGCGGTGACGGCGACGCGAACCGCGCGGGAGCGCCTTGCGCTGCCTCAAACGCGGTGGCCCGGGACGACGCTACGCTGGTCAAGTCAATCGCAGCAGGGGTGGGCGAGATGTCGGAACGTCAGGCCGAGGACCAGGGGCTGGAGCTCCTCGACGCCTATTGGCGCGCAGCGAATTATCTGTCGGTCGGGCAGATCTACCTGCTGGACAACCCGCTGCTGGAGCAGCCACTGGCGATCGAGCACGTGAAGCCGCGGCTGCTGGGCCATTGGGGCACGACGCCGGGGCTGAACTTCATCTACGCCCATCTCAACCGGGTGATCGCCCGCGACGAGCTGGACATGATCTTCATCTGCGGCCCCGGCCATGGCGGGCCGGCCGTCGTCGCGAACACGTATCTCGAAGGCACCTATTCCGAGATCTATCCGGAGGTCGGCCGGGACCGCGAGGGGATGCGCCGGCTGTTCCGCCAGTTCTCCTTCCCGGGCGGCATCCCGAGCCATGCCGCGCCGGAGACGCCGGGGTCGATCCACGAGGGCGGCGAGCTGGGCTACGCCCTGGCCCATGCCTATGGCGCGGCCTTCGACAATCCGGGCCTGATCGTCGCCTGCGTCATCGGCGACGGCGAGGCCGAGACCGGGCCGCTGGCGGCGTCCTGGCAGTCCACCAAGTTCCTGAACCCGCGGGTCGACGGCGCGGTGCTGCCGATCCTGCATCTGAACGGCTACAAGATCGCCAATCCCACCCTGCTCGGCCGCATGACCGACGAGGAGCTGCTGCGCCTGTTCGAGGGGCTGGGCTACGAGCCCTATTTCGTCGAGGGGTCGGACCCGATGCCCACGCACAAGGCGATGGCCTCGACCCTCGACATCGTGGTCGACCGGATCCGCGAGATCCGCGAGGGCACGCAGGCCGACGGCACGGCGCGGCCGCCCTGGCCGATGATCATTCTGCGAACGCCCAAGGGCTGGACCGGCCCGAAGGAGGTCGACGGCCTGAAGACCGAAGGCTTCTGGCGGTCGCACCAGGTGCCGCTCGATGGCCTGGCCGACAACCCGGCGCACCTCGCCGAGCTCGAGGCCTGGATGCGCAGCTATCGGCCGGAGGAGCTGCTCGACGGCGCCGGCCGGCTGGCGCCGGAGCTGCAGGCGCTGGCGCCGAAGGGTGACCGGCGCATGGGCGCCAACCCGCATGCCAATGGCGGGCGGCTGCGGAAGGAGCTGGAGCTCCCCGATTATCGAGACTTCGCCCTCGACGTGCCGAACCCGGGCGGCAGCCGTGGCGAGGCGACGAAGGCGCTGGGCAAGCTGCTGCGCGACGTCATCCGGCTGAACCCCGAGAATTTCCGCCTGATGGGACCGGACGAGACCACCTCCAACCGCCTCGACGCCGTGTTCGAGGCGACCGACCGCGTCTGGATGGAGGACATCCTGCCCGAAGACGTGCACCTCGCGCCCGAAGGCCGGGTGATGGAGGTGCTGAGCGAGCATCTGTGCCAGGGCTGGCTCGAAGGCTATCTCCTGACCGGCCGGCACGGCCTGTTCTCCTGCTACGAGGCCTTCATCCACATCGTCGATTCGATGGTCAACCAGCATGCCAAGTGGCTGAAGGTCTCGCGCGACCTGCCCTGGCGGCAGCCGATCGCGTCGCTGAACTACCTGCTGACCTCGCATGTCTGGCGGCAGGACCACAACGGCTTCAGCCATCAGGACCCCGGCTTCATCGACCATGTCGTCAACAAGAAGGCCGACATCGTGCGGGTCTATCTGCCGCCCGACGCCAACACGCTGCTGGCGGTGACCGACCATTGCCTCAGGACCTATGACCGCATCAACGTCATCGTCGCCGGCAAGCAGTCGGCGCCGCAATGGCTGGATCTCGACCGGGCGGCCGCCCATTGCGCCGCCGGCATCGGCCGCTGGGGCTGGGCCAGCAACGAGGGCGACGGCGACCCCGACGTGGTGCTGGCCTGCGCCGGCGACGTGCCGACGCTGGAGGCGGTCGCCGCCGTGGCGCTGCTGCGCGAGCATCTGCCGCGGCTGCGCATCCGCCTGGTCAATGTCGTCGACCTGATGGGGCTGCAGTCGAAGGAACACCATCCGCACGGGCTGCCGGAGGAGGAGTTCGACACCCTGTTCACCCGGGACAAGCCGGTGATCTTCGCCTTCCACGGCTATCCGCAGCTGATCCACCGGCTGACCTACAAGCGGACCAACCACGACAACTTCCATGTCCACGGCTATCGCGAGGAAGGCACCACCACCACACCCTTCGACATGACGGTGCTGAACGCGCTGGACCGCTTCCACCTGGCCATCGCCGCGATCGACCGGCTGCCGCAGCTCGGTGCCGAGGGCGACCGGGCGCGGCGGCTGTTCCAGGACCGGCTGGCCGAGCATCACGACTATGTGCGCCGGCACGGCCGCGACATGCCCGATATCGCCGACTGGCGCTGGCCCGGCCGCGGCACCGCCGCCCCCTTCGACTGAGGGCGCCATGCCGACCGCCATCCTGGCCCTCAACGCCGGCTCCTCCTCGATCAAGCTCGGCCTGTTCGAGGATCGCGACGGCCGGGCGGCGCGCCGCGCCAAGGCCGTGCTCGACCTCAAGGAACAGCCGCTGGCGCTGCGGCTGAAGGCGGAGGGCGCGTCGGGGGAGGCGGAGATCGGCGTCGCGGATGCCGGCGACCTGCGGGCCGTGCTCGGCGGCTGCCTGCGCGTGCTGGACGCCCGGCTGGGCCTCGCCGATCTCGCCGCGGCCGGGCATCGGGTGGTGCATGGCGGGGAGAGCTTCACCGGGCCGGTCCGCGTCACACAGGAGATCTTCGGACAGTTGGAAGCTCTCGTACCGCTGGCGCCGCTGCACCAGCCGCCGGCGCTGCGGCTGATCGAGGCGATGGGCACGCTGCGGCCCGATGTCGTCCAGACCGCCTCCTTCGACACGGCGTTCCACGCCGGGCAGGCCGATCTGGTGCGCCGCTTCGCCCTGCCCCGGCCGATGCACGACCGCGGCATCAAGCGTTTCGGCTTTCACGGCCTGTCCTACCGGTTCATCGCCGGCGCGCTGCGCCGTGACCATCCGGAGCTCGCGGCCGGGCGGGTGGTGGTGGCCCATCTCGGCAGTGGTGCCAGCCTCTGCGCGCTGCGGGACGGCGTCAGCGTCGAGACGACGATGGGCTTCTCGGCCCTCGACGGGGTGCCGATGGCGACGCGGCCGGGCGCGCTCGACGCCGGGGTGCTGCTGCATCTGCTCGGCCCAGGCGGGATGCGGGTCGAGGAGGTGTCGGACCTGCTCTACCGCCGCTCCGGCCTGCTCGGCCTGTCCGGCATCAGCGGCGATACGCGCGAGCTCCTGACCAGCGACGACCCGCGGGCGCGTGAGGCGATCGACATCTTCGCCTTCCGCATCGCCCAGGCGGCGGCCGCGCTTGCCGTCACGCTCGGCGGGCTCGACGCCATCGTCTTCACCGCCGGGATCGGCGAGCATCAGCCGGAGATCCGGGCCCGGATCTGCCGGCGCCTCGGCCCCCTCGGCGTGCGGATCGCCGAGGGGGACGGTCCGGGCCGCATCGACGCCCCGGGCAGCGCGGTCGCCGTACTGGTCATCCCGACCGACGAGGAGCAGGTCGTGGCCGACGAGGCGCTGCGGGTCCTGTCGACCGAAGGCTGATCCCGCGGCGCTCCCGGCCGGTTCCAGGGAACCGATCCATCGGCCGGCGCGTCGAGTTGTAAGGGGCGGCTTTCGGGTCGCCCGCCCGGATCACGGTGGAAGGTCGCCATGGATATCGGCGGATGGCTGTGGCTCGTGGTCGACGTGCTGCTCGTCGCGCTTCTGGCCGCGGGCATGATCTACGGCACCATGCAATGGCGCCACCGCAACCGCAGCCGAGAGATGAAGCGGGCCTCCGAGGAGACGGTCCGCAAGAACTATCGCGAAGGCGGGTGACCGGGACTCGCCCGTCATCGCCCCTGTCCGCCCTGATGCGACTGCGCTACGGCGGCAGTCAGGCGGCTCCAGCGCGGATCGGTATGCCGGCCCGTATATTCGCGATCGATCTCGTCGATGATGGCGTCCGCATGCTCCGGCTCCACCGCGGCCAGGATGGCATCGAGCTTGGCCTCCATCCGGTCGTCGCCCTCCTTCGACTGCGGCGAGCCGACATAGAGGAGGAAGGCCAGGCCGCCGATCTGCCAGAGCAGCTGCAGGAATTCCGACTGCCAGTTCTCGAGCGTGTCGCGGGACATCTCGACCACATAGGCGGCGATCTCCGGAACAGCCCCGTGCTGCCGCTGCTCGTCGACATAGGCGAACCACCCGAACAGCCAGTGCCCGATCAGGGAAATGATGAAGAAGCCGAGCGTCACCCATCCATAGCCGTAGCGTTTCCAGATCGAATGCGACATGTCGGTGCCTCCGTCGAAGGCCTGCGCGACCGCAAGCGGACTCAGATGGAATGACTTTCCGAAGGGCCGTTCCGTTCCGGCGGAGGGGTGGACTGGGACCTTGCTCCAATTGTCGGCTTCACAATCCACCCCTGGGGGACCGATACTGCCGGCCTTCGAGGGTACGATCAGAAAACCCACAACAGGGTAGGCAGATGACCTGGATTTTCCGTTTTGCTGCGGCCGCTGCGGCTGCCGTCGCGCTGGCTGTCGCCGTCCCGGCCGGCGCCGCTTCGCTCACGCTGGTCGAGACACCGATGTACGAGCAGGACGTCGCGGCCGGCAAGCTGCCGCCGGTGGCGAAGCGGGTGCCCGAGGCCCCATCCGTGGTCGACGTGGCGGCGGAGGGCAAGGAACCGGGCCGCCAGGGCGGCCAGATCAGCTGGATGGCCGGCCGCGCCCGCGACATCCGGATCATGAACACCTACAGCTACGCCCGGCTGGTCGGCTACGGCCCCGACTTCAAGCTGCATCCGGACCTCCTGCAGTCGGTCGATGTCGAGGGCGAGAAGGTCTTCACCCTGCATCTGCGGCCCGGCCACAAATGGTCCGACGGCCAGCCCTTCACCAGCGACGACTTCCGCTATTTCTGGGAGGACGTGTCGCTGGACAAGGAGCTGATGCCTTACGGCCCGGATTCACGCCTGCTGGTCGATGGCGAGCTGCCGAAGGTCGAGTTCCCGGACCCGCTGACGGTCCGCTACTCCTGGTCCAAGCCGAACCCGGAGTTCCTGCCGGCGGTCGCCGGCGCCAGCCCGCTCTACATCTTCGCACCGGCGCATTACCTGAAGCAGTTCCACAAGAAATACGCCGATGCGGCGGCGCTGGAGACGAAGGTCAAGGAGGCCGGCGCCCGCAACTGGGTGGCGCTCTACACTCAGCGCAGCAAGCTGATCGATTCGGCCAATCCGGAGCTGCCGGTGCTGGAGCCCTGGGTCAACAGCACCAAGGCGCCGGCGGAACGCTTCGTCTTCGTCCGCAACCCCTATTACCACCGGGTCGACAGCCAGGGCCGGCAACTGCCCTATCTCGACCGCGTCGTCGTCAATGTGGTCGAGGGATCGCTGATCCCGGCCAAGGCCGGGACCGGGGAATCTGACCTGCAGGCCCGCGGCCTGCGCTTCGACAACATCAGCTTTCTCAAGGCGGGAGAGCAGGCCGGCGGCTACAAGGTGCGGCTGTGGCCGACCGCCCTCGGCTCGGAGGTCGCGCTGTATCCGAACCTGAACTGCAACGACAAGGACTGGCAGGCGCTGAACCGAGATGTCCGCTTCCGCCGTGCCCTGTCGCTCGGCATCGATCGCGAGGAGATCAACCAGACCGTGTTCTTCGGCCAAGCGCGGCCGAGCCAGAACACGGTTCTGCCGGAATCGCCCTATTACGACCCTGCCCTGGCCGCGGAATGGACCCAGTTCGATCCCGAGAAGGCCAACGCCCTGCTGGACGAGATCGGGCTGACCAAGCGCGACGGCGACGGCATCCGCCTGATGCCGAACGGCAAGCGGCTGGAGATCGTGGTCGAGAGCGCTGGCGAGCGCAGCATCGAGGCCGACATCCTGCAGCTGATCCGCGAGAGCTGGGCCAAGATCGGCATCGCCCTGCACACCGCCCAGTCGCAGCGCGACGTGTTCTTGCAGCGGATCTTCGCCGGCGATGTGGTGATGTCGGTGTGGAGCGGCCTGGACAACGCGATGATCACGCCGACGACCGTGCCGTCGGGGCTGGCGCCGGTCGATCAGAACTGGCTGCAATACCCGAAATGGGGGCAGTACGTGCAGACCAAGGGTGGCGCCGGCGAGAAGCCGGACCTCGATTTCGGCGAGACGCTGATGGCCCTTTACGACGAATGGCGCGGCACCACCGACCAGGCCCGGCGCGATGCGATTACCCGCGAGATGATCAAGATCCAGGCCGACCAGGTGACCTCGATCGGCACGGTGCAGGGCGTGCTGCAGCCGGTCGTGGTCAAGACCCGGCTGCACAACGTGCCGGAGAAGGGCATCTTCTCCTGGGACCCGGGGGCGCATTTCGGCATCTACCGCCCCGACACCTTCTGGGTCGATCCGTCCTGACCCGACGGGGCGCGTCCGGCCGGGCGCGCCCCTTCACACTTAGCCCGCGGGCTAAACCTCGTGCCACTCGTAGCGCTTGGCGTTCTCGCGATACCACTGGGCGATGGCCGGAATCTCCTCGGCTAGGCGGCGCCGCGGCGCCCAGCCCAGGCTGCGCAGCTTGCGCGAGGAGATCGAGTAGCGCCGGTCGTTGAACGGCCGATCCTCGACGAACTCGACCACGTCCTGCATCCGGACGCCGAAGGCGTCGCAGATCATCTGCGTGACCTGCAGGTTGGTGTACTCCTCGTCCGAGCCGATGTTGTAGACCTGTCCGATCTCGCCGACCTCGTTGATCAGGGCGATCGCCTCGGCCATGTCCTGCGCCGCCAGATAGTGGCGGACATTGCTACCGTTGCCGTGGATCGGCAGCTTCTCGCCGCGCACCAGGCGCAGGCAGAAGCGGGCGATGATCTTCTCCGGATACTGGCGGGCGCCGAAGATGTTGTTCCCGCGGATCATCAGGATCGGCATCCTGTAGCAATGGATCAGGCTGCGGACCATCATCTCCGCCGCCGCCTTCGACGCCGAATAGGGGTTGGTCGGGTTGAGGATCGTGTCCTCGTCGACCTCGCCCTCCAGCACCTCGCCATAGACCTCGTCGGTCGAGACGTGGATGATCCGCGGCACCTGGTTCATCCGGCACGCCTCGAGCAGCGTGTGAGTGCCGAAGACGTTGGTGTGGACGAAGCGGGTCGCGTTCATGAACGACCGGTCGACATGGCTCTCGGCGGCCGCGTGGATCACCAGATCGGCCCCCGCCGTCGCCTGGCGGCAGAATTCCGGATCGCAGATGTCGCCGACCAGAAGCTGGCGCCGGCGGTCGTGCAGATGGTGCACGATGTTCTCGATATCCGCCGAATAGGTCATCTTGTCGAAGAAGACGAAGCGGGCTTCCGGATACCGCGCCACGAACAGGTCGGCGAGATGTGAGCCGAGGAAGCCGGCGGCACCGGTGATGACGATCTTGTTCAACCCCCAAGTCTCCTTCCAATGGCCAGACAGGCCGCACGGATGTCCTCGCGGCCGGCGACCGGGCCGAACCGCGCGACGAAACGATCCACATTCATCGTGAACGCATCGCGAATGGACGGATCGACGATGCTGAGACTGCCGCGGCCATAGCCCTCGAGGATCCACATCGCCAGCCAGCCGATCTCGAGCGCGACGCCGGAGCCAAGGTTGAACAGGCCGCCGGGGCGTGCCCGCACCACCTTGGCCAGCGCCGCCGCGAAGGCTTCCACCGGCAGGAAGTCCTTCGGCGTGAAGGGATTGACGTCATAGCGGATCACCCCCTCCTCGCGCAGCGACCGCAGCAGCACCCCGAGAAAGGTGCGGCGGCCCGGCAGGTCCTCGAAGCCGAAGATGTTGGACAGGCGCAGGATGGTGAGGTGCGGGCCGAACCGGTCCCGCAGCAGGTCTTCGGTCGCCAGCTTGTTGCGGCCATAGGCATCTTGCGGCGCCGGCGGCCGGGTCTCGACCAGGGGCTCGTCCCCGGCCGGGCCGTAGACCTTGCGGGTGCTGATCATCACCACATGCGCGTCCGCCGGCATGCGGCCGTCGCGCTGGGCTCGGCCAATCGCCTCGGCCAGTGTGCGGTCGCAGTCGAGCGCCGGATCATAGGCCTCGCGCATGTAGCGCGGATCGAGGGCGAAATTGACGACGCAGCCAATGCCGTCGAAGGTCTCCGGCCGCGCCACATCGGCCCAGGCGGCGTGGCGGATGCCGGCGGCGCCATAGGCATCGACGAAGCTGCGGGCGAGAAAGCTCGACCGCCCGATCACCAGCACATCAACCACTCATCCCCCGCATGCGAAGCGGCCCCCCGGCCGGCGTGGCTTTCTGCGTCCCTATTGCGACCGCACGATGGCAGAGAGCGCGCGGCGCCAGTCGGGCTGAGCCAGCCCGAACACCCGGCCGATCTTGCCGCAATCCAGCACCGAATTCGACGGCCGCCGTGCGGGGGTCGGATAATCCGAGGTCGCGATCGGGTGCAGCACCGGGGCCGCGCCTCCCCTTTCGGCGAAGATCGCCGCGGCGAAGTCGTACCAGGTGGTGGCCGGGGCACCGGCGAAGTGGAAGGTGCCCCAGCCGGCGAAGCCGGGCAGGAGCGCCCGGTCGCGGATCGCCAGGATCGCCGCGGCGATGTCGGTGGCCGGGGTCGGGCCGCCGCGCTGGTCGGCAACGATGCGCAGCTCCGACCGCTCGGCCCCGAGCCGTAGCATGGTGCGCACGAAGTTGTGGCCGTGCGCGGCGAAGACCCAGGCGGTGCGCAGGATGACATGGCGCGGCAGCGCCGCCCGGACCGCCGCCTCGCCCGCCGCCTTGCTCTCGCCATAGGCCGACAGCGGCGCGATCGGGTCGTCCTCGCGCCACGGCCGGTCGCCGTCGCCGCGGAAGACGTAGTCGGTCGAGATGTGCAGCAGGGCCGCGCCGGCCTCGGCGCAGGCCCGCGCCATCAGGCCGGGCGCGGTCGCGTTCACGGCGAAGGCCTGGTCGCGGTCGGCTTCCGCCTTGTCGACCGCGGTGTAGGCGGCGCAGTTGGCGACGAAGTCGGCCCCCTGCACGGCAGCGGCGACCGCGGCGGCATCAGTGATGTCGACCTCCGACCGCGCGAAGGCCCGCACGGCGAGGCCCTGGGCCCGCGCCAGCTCGGTCAGCTCGCGCCCGACCTGGCCGCCGGCGCCGAAGACGACGAGCGTCATGCGGCCTGGCCGAGGCCGAGGCGGCTGCGCTCGCCGGCCCGGGCGCACCAGTCGCGGTTGGCGATGTACCAGGCGACGGTCTCCCGCAGCCCCTGCTCCAGGCTGCGCTGCGGGCGCCAGCCCAGCTCGGTCTCGGCCTTGGTCGGGTCGATGGCGTAGCGGGCGTCGTGGCCCGGCCGGTCGGTGACGAAGGTGATCAGGTTTTCATAGGGCGTCGCCGCCGGCTGCAGCTCATCGAGGATGCGGCAGATCCGGCGGACCAGGTCGATGTTGGTCCGCTCCGACCGGCTGCCGATCAGATAGGTCTCGCCCGGGCGGCCTTTGGCCATGATCGCCCGCAGCCCGGCGGCGTGGTCGTCGACATGGATCCAGTCGCGGACATTCTCGCCTCGGCCGTAGATCGGCAGCTTCTTGCCCTCGAGCGCGTTCAGGGTGACGACCGGGATCAGCTTCTCCGGATACTGGTATGGCCCGTAATTGTTCGAGCAGTTCGACACCATCACCGGCAGGCCGTAGGTGCGGTGCCAAGCCCGGGCGAGGTGGTCGGAGCCGGCCTTGCTGGAGGAATAGGGCGAGTTCGGCTGATAGGGGCTGGTCTCGGAGAACAGGCCGGTCGCGTCGAGCTCGCCATAGACCTCGTCGGTCGAGACATGCAGGAAGCGGAAGCCGTTGCCCTGCGGCAGGCCGCGCCAGTAGCCCAGCGCCGCGGTCAGCAGGCTGGCGGTGCCCATCACATTGGTGCGGACGAAGGCCAGCGGGTCGTCGATCGAACGGTCGACATGGCTTTCGGCCGCCAGATGATAGACGATGTCCGGCCGATGCTCGGTGAACAGGGCCTGCATCGCATCGACGTCGCAGATGTCGGCCTGAACGAAGCGGTGCCGGCCGGTGGCGTCCAGCCCGGCCAAGTTGTCCAGGTTGCCGGCATAGGTCAGCTTGTCGATGGTGACGACGGTCCCGCCGTCGGCGACGAGCTGGCGGACAAGGGCCGAGCCGATGAAGCCGGCGCCGCCGGTCACGAAGGTGGTCATGCTGCACCGTACCGGAAATGGGCAGGCGCGTCGGCGAGACGCGGCCAGCTGCGGTCGCGGTCGTTGACGATCATCTCGGCCGGCGGGATCGGCCAGTCGATGCCGAGAGCCGGGTCGTCCCAGCGGATGCCGCCTTCCGCCTGCGGGGCGTAGCCGGAGGTAACCTTGTAGACGACCTCGGTGTCCGGCTCGAGCGTGACGTAGCCATGGGCGAAGCCGGCCGGGACCCAGAGCCGGCTCGGCTCGGCCGCGGTCAGCGTCACCCCGACGGCGCGGCCGAAGGTCGGCGAGCCGCGGCGGATGTCGACCGCGACATCGAAGATCGAGCCGCGGATCACGCCGATCAGCTTGCCCTGGGCATGCGGCGGGGCCTGGTAATGCAGGCCGCGCATCGTACCGGGGGCGGCGCTGCCGGCTTGGTTGTCCTGGACGAAGTCGACCGGCAGACCCGCGTTCCGAAACTTGTCCGAGTTCCAGGTTTCAAAGAAATAGCCGCGGGCGTCCTCGAATCTGCGTAATTTGACGAGCTTCACGTCCGGTATTTCAGTTGACGACAGCTCAACCAACTCAAGCCCCCCATCACCGGACTTCCAAAGGCGCGCCACCCTATCGCCCCATCCCCCACCTGTCGACTCCCCAGAGCCGAGGCCAGCGGCGCCCCCTCCTGAACCGCGCCTGTCGCGCGGGCCTATCGGCAGGCACCTCCTTGGGATCAAGCCGACGGACGCCTCGATCGCGTCCGCCTGCCTGTCCCAACCAGCTTGACCCGACCGCCCTGGTCCGCCGCAGCTGCCTCGGCGAGCCCTATTTTTTGTGAAAACGAGTGTAGAGAAAATCTATCCCGTCCCTCACCTGCTCCTTCGAACCAATGACCACGTACTCCGTAAATGAATATTCTCCAGCCGAAGGATTGTCCCTGACGGCCGTTACATTCCATTTGACGACAGTGGGAGTGGAAAAGAAATTATAGAAATTCTCGCGGGCGCGAGCATCGGTGGCGGAAACAACATCCGGTGAGTAGATGCCCATTGCATACTCACCGTCCGACGAAGACAGAATGAGGGGGAGTGTTTGACTATATCCTTTTGGTGCGTCCGGCAAGCGGCACATCTCCGGCCAGGAACAGGACGCCTTGCTGACGGGCGCGTATCTGAAGAACTCGGACACCGTGTTGGTGGGCATGTAAGCCGTCAATGGCTCAAAGACGGCCTGCGTGAAGGGGGACGAATCGGGAAGCTGAAACGTCACTTTATACACGATGATATTGGGATGTCCTTCAAACCCTATGGTGACATCCTTCGAGAACATGTGGTCTGAAGGCTTTGACAGCTCCTGTTTTCCGCCTACGCTTTCGAGCAATTGAGGAGACGACGAGTTGGAGACAACCCTGTCACCCCTGTCACGCACGCAGTTTTTCCAGTAGGCCGGGCGATTGGTGCTCGTCAGCCTGTTTCCTTGGGCGGAGAACTCGATCAGTTGACTGCTTGACTTCCCGCGCTTGTCATAGGTCGAGCCGGCCTCCGTGGGGTTGTAGCATTCGCCCAGCTTATTGAAGCTCGAGGCCGACTGCATCAGGCGGCCGTGGTCCGAGCTGTTGATGAACTCCTTGCCGTTCCAGGTGAGAGATTCGATCGCGCCACCCATCCGTGTCGACGTCCTGATTTTCAGGGTCGAACCAAACACGTCGGCCTGTATCGTGCCGTCTCCGCAGACGGGAGCGTCGATGCCGTCTGCGCAATGTAGAAGACTCTGAGCCGAAGCACTTCCGCTCAGAGCCCATATCAGAGCCGAACAGCATGCCAATGACGGCTTACCCCAGGCCATGTACTCCTCCTTGTCTCCCAGAGCCGCCCTCAAAGGGCTGAGCGGCGGTGGACCTTGTGATTCAAGGACTGTCGAGGTCCTGATGGAGCCTCGATGTGGGCGTCCATCACCGCCCGGATCATAGCCGGCCGGGCCTGTGATACCAGAGCAGTATGGACGATATGGAGTACGTGGCTCTTCGAAACAGCCCCCTAAACCACACCTCCGGACAGGATGGGCGAGTGCGTCGAGTCTGCGGCCTGTGCCACGACGATATCCTGCCAGTTGAGACCGAACAGACCCGGATCGACCTTGGCACCGGCCCAGCGACCGCGGAGGACGGGCTCGGTGAAGGCCAAACCCGCATCGGCATAGGCACGGCGCAGCCAAGCTTCGTCCAGCGCTATCATGTCCTCGGGCATGTTTGGATTGGTGGTCCAGTAGCGGTCGCCCGGATACAGGGTGCGATTGATCGTCCCGCTCTTCAGGCCGGCCTTGGTGTCATCGTTCATCAGGAAGTACGACGCGACCAGCCGGCCGCCTGGGCGTAGCACGCGGCCAATCTCGGCAAGATAGTGCGACACGTCGTCCGGATACATGTGGGTGAAGACCGACCACAGCGAGACGACGTCGAAGGAATTGTCCGGGAAGGGCAGAACGAGCTTGGACGGGGGAATGGCACCGGAGTGGTTGTAGAATTTGTTGAAGACATCGATGTGGATGAAGCTGAAACGGAAGTTCCGCGGCGTAATGTTGCGGCTGCACCAGCGGACCTGATCCGGGTCGATGTCGAGGCCGATATAACGCGCCTTGTCATCCAGATAGGCCAGCAACGGGATCGTCCGGCGCCCGATACCGCTGCCGATATCCAGCATGACAGCGCTTCGATCGAGCCGCAGGATATCGCGGTAGAAGCGCACCACCTCTTCTCCGGCCTCCGACCAGATCTTCCGGCCCCTCGGCCCGTCGCGCATCAATCGCAATGGCGGCATCAGTTCATCTTGAGCACCGCGATCGAACAAATCACGGACAGCCCATGGAACATCCCTGATGATGGAGAAAACCGGCGCCGGGACCGTGTTTTTGATGGTCTGCTTGATATTCATCGACTAACCCTCTGAGGCAAGGGGTCTGCGAATACTCCGCATGAGGTGGGTCGAACAGCACGCTTTCCGGCTCCATAACTGCCGGTTCAGACAGTTCCGGTCAAGCCTCCGGAACGGTGATGTGGCCAAGCTGCCCAGCGACCGCCCGCGTCGCCCGCTCCCGCCGACACCCATTCCCGACGAAAACCGCGCGGACGGGCAATCGTCCCCGCACAGCCGGGCAATCCCCTATCTCGGCCGTCGCACCGCGGCCACCGCATGTTCCGCGCCGGTCTTTCGCGACTCCGCGCCGCGCTCTAGCCGCGGCGACAAGAACCCCACGCATACAAACATCACAAATACGATCGCCGCAGCCCGCCCGATCAAAGAGGGATTGGTGAATCCTGCCAGAATCCAGAATGCATACATTACACAGATGACCGAATATATAAATATATCTCTTGTTTTAATTGTGGACACAAAGGCGGAGAGGAAAACCATAATTGGAATTATACCGATAATTCCAAATTGCATCATTGTTGCCAATATCTGCAATTCGTAGCTGTAAGGAGAATTCTTCGATCTGATAAGATACGGAACATAAGTTGCCAACCCTTTTCCAAAAAAGGGTTGAGAATTTATTGAATCCAGCAAAGCCTTCATTTGAGTATCACGAAGCTTATCTGAGGCATCGACCGCGTATGAGGAAAATCTATTCTCGATAGTGGTCCAAATTTCCTCATTTGCTAGCGCAAATCCCGAAAGCCCTGCCGACAGCAGGACAAAGACGAGCAGATGCTTTCTACCCATGACCAGGGTCGCAAAGAAGGTCGCGCAGAACGCCACCCCCCAAAGATAGCGCGAATACGCGATCAGCATGGCCGACAGCAGGGCAAAGATGTAGAAGGCCTTCGCCTTGCCGGAGATCGAGATCCCCAATCTGCTTGACGTTATAAGACAGAAAATAACTACCGGTATCCCAAAGTCCGGCGGCAAATTAATTCTGATCAAACCAAAAAATAGACTAGTGCTAATGAAGGCTGCCCCAAGGCTGTTTCTGATAACTTCTCTTAGCTCATTCTCCTGAAGCAACTGCATAACGATAAAAATATTAAGCGCGATCTTCCCAAGACTATATATCACAAAGGCATATATAGCACACTTCAGAACAGACTCGGGAGAAATCAATTTATTCACAATCGAGTAATATAAAATCCAAACAATGAAAAGGGTCGAAAGAAAGGTGAGCATAAACTTGATCTGAATGCCTGCCGCATAGCTCGCATCGGAATACGAAATGAACGCTGCAACGATGGCGTAGCTGACAATCAGCAGAATCAACCCCAGGGCTCCAAAGGTCGGATCCACGGCAAACCGCCGGGCGATCGCGTCCTTCAGGGCAAAGGCGAGAAGCGCCAGCAGCAGCAGCACCTGCAGGGCCAGGATCGCAAGCGAACTGCCGATCCCGAGGATGACGGCCACGAACAGCAGCATCACGGCGCCCCTGAACGCCGCACGGTCGGCCTGCCCGATCGCAGGGCCCGCGCCGACGGATCGGCCCGTATCGCTACGCATCTGCCGACCTGATCCGGGTCATGCCCTTGGGCGGATCCAGCGCCCGAAGAATATCAGCGAGAGGGCCAGAATCGGGCCGAGGACGAAACCGAGCAGGAACGCCATCACCACCGGCGGCTTGGTCGGAAGGCTGGTCACGCTGACGCCGCCCCAGGTGCGGATGGCGTAGCTGTTGCTGTCGCTCAGCAGAGTCTTGCTGAGCACGACATTCACGAGATAAGCGCGAAGCGCGTTGATCACCTCAAGATTGCTGGTCTCAGCGATCTTCTTCGTCACGAAGTCAAGCTGGGACAGATAAAGCCCCTCGTTCACCTCCTTGAGATACGCATCACCCTCTGTCGTGACGATGTCCAGGACCCTGGCCGCCAGATCCCGGCTGCTATTGTCGAAGGAGATCTTCACAAAGCCGCTGTCGGCGTCCGACTCCAGCAGCAGGTTGTTGGTCAGGTAATTGGACACATCAACTTCATCAGGTGGAGCCCAAGGCTGGTAGCCAAACAGCTCCCTGAGGGCGATGGAGAGCTTGTTGGTGAGGCCGCGCGGTGCAGTCCATTCGCTGCCATTCCAGCGATCCCTGAAAATTAATTTCTCAAAACCGTACTTTTCGATAAGCCGCTTAGCAAAGCTGGCCGTTGTGATGACGTACAGATACTTCTCAGTCGCGTTGTTTCTTGTGCTCGTAGAAGTCGGTATGGAAAGGGCGGACAGCGCAGAAGATAAAGCTGAACTTTGATTGCTGTCCGGCCCCGCGGATCCAATGACGACCGAGGCTGTATAACGTGGAATCGCGGTTGCCAGATAAAAACCTACCAGCATCCAGACTGACAGGACGACAGCAGCGGCCGCGATGACTTCCCACTTCGAAACGGCGAATCTCCTGGCCCCGGATGGTGCCGTCACCACGGGATCAGGAACGCTGAGGCCAGGAAATTCACGTGTGACCGTCATAGATTCTCCATGGCAGATCCTGCCCGGTTCCTTCGCCGCGCCGACTTCAGAAAGCCGAGGTGCATCGGATCACGCTGTCCTCATCCGCACTCCGGTGCCATGCCAGGCGGCTTCGTTCTCGTGTCCCGATCCGCGGTTCCTGGGATCTTCCCAACCGTCCATGTCGTCGAAGGCGCCCACGTCTCTACAACGCCACGGCTGCGACAATCAACTCCCCTACCGCCCGCGACCCGCGCCTGGTCGCCCGAGAGCCGTCAGCGCAGGCCGCTGTCCCTCCGGATAATAGCGGGCTCGGCGAAGGTCTTGAACAGCCCGCTCGGCAGATAGGACAGCGCAATCCCAACGCGCGGCTTGAGGCCGCCGCCGAGTCCCCGGGCGTCGCGGAACGCCTCTGCCGCCTCTTGTGTGCGCCCGACGGCGAGGAGCCGCGTGCCCAGGGTGAAGCACTGTGCCGCCTGCGCCTCCCTGGGCGCATCGAGCCTGCGGCAGAGATCGATGATGCGCTGCCGGGCCTCGAGACTGGCCTCGTACCGGGTCGAGATGCTGTTCGGTGTGGCGCAGACGACGACGCGGGGGACCGGGTCGTGGCGGATCTCGCCGCGCTGCGCCAGGCGGATGCACAGCTCCCAATCCTGAAAACGGGGCATGGCCGGATCGAAGCCGCCGATGGCCTCGATCTCCGAGCGCCGCGCCAGCAGCGTCTGGGTGCTGATCAGATTGCGCCGGAACAGCGTCCGCGCGATCTCGGCCGGCGCGATCTCAGTGCCTGCCGGCAGAACCGCCGTGCGCGGCCCGGACAGATAGATGAAGCTGCAGAATGTGGCGATCGCCCCGGCGCCGGCCTGGTGCAGCAGCGCCACCTGGCTGGCGAGCTTGGTCGGCAGCCAGAAATCATCGCTGTCCTGGAACGCGACCAGGGGCGCCGTCGCCCGCTCCAGGCCGAGATTGCGGGCGCGCGCCCCGCCGCCATTCGTCGGTGCCGCGATTACGGTCAGGCGGGCGTCCTCGATGCGGGCCAACCTGGCGACCGTGTCATCTGTCGACGCGTCGTCGACGACCAGGATCTCGAAATCCTGGAAGGTCTGCTGCAGCACGCTGCGCACCGCAGCCTCGATCGTCTCCGCGCGGTTGTAGGTGGGGATGATGACGGAGACCTGGGGCATCCTTCGTCCTCGAAATGCGCGTCCGGCGCCCTGCGAAGATCCGTGTCGCTGGCGGCGTGCGGCCGGTCATGTCACCAGGATCTGCCCCAGCGACTTCTGCCATTTGGCCTTGACCAGGCCGTTCCGGATCAGGAACAGCTTTCGCTCCAATTTCGGCATCGATTTGACGGCGGCGTATTTCGAGAAGAGCGCTCGCGTCGCATCGTCCATGCCGTCGCCGTGGCGGCCGAGAAACGCGCCCGCCTGGTCGATCGTCTTCTGCACTGACGCGGCGGCCCCTCCTCCCGTCAGCACGTCGATCATCTGCCGCCAGATGGCCTGAACACCCCAGGTCTTCGCGCCGATGGCATTGGCACCGTGCTGCCGATACAGGATCGTCTGCTCCGGCAGATGGGCGATCGTCCCGAAACAGGCCGCGGCAAGGGCGATCCACCAGTCATGCATGATCGCCTGCGGCGGGACGTCGCCGACAAGGCGGAGAAGCGCCCGGTTGATCATGGCGGTGCAGCCGGTGACATTGTTCTCCACGATAAACCTGCGGACCGATGTCTGCCCCGGATCGATGCCCTGCGATCGCCACATCGATTCGGCGAGCGGCGCCAGGTCGCGATCGACGACCTTGAGATCCGTGTGCACCAGGATCGGCAGATCCGGTCCACGCGCGGCTTCGACGGACCGCATCAGCCCCAAGGTCCGCTCGATCTTCGTCGGCAGCCAGACATCGTCCTGGTCGCAGAACATCACATAGTCGGATCCGGCCTTGCCCATCAGTCGGGAGAAGTTGACGCAGGCCCCGTGCGACGCCTCGGCGCCGAAATCGTGAAATTCGAGGCGGCCGAACCGCGGACGATAGGCTTCGACGATCTCGTGCGTCCGGTCGTTGGAACCGTCATCCCCGATGATGACGTTCATGCGCCCGTGGCTCTGCTGCAGCAGGGAGTCAAGGAGCTGAGGCAGGAACCGCTCGCCATTGTATGTGGCGACGAGCACGTCCACATCGGGGCACGCAGAGTCTCTCGACCGATCCTCGATCATCCGCCCCGCTCCATCCGGCCCTCGGGGTCCGTTGGCATGCGCCATGGCGACGGATCCCCGGCAACACGATGCTCGTATCACGGCCGCGAAAGCTTGGCCACGCCCGTGGAGACCGGCGCGGCCAGGGTACCCCTGATCGTCCAGTGATCCGCCGAAGGTACGGATCGGCATACCAACCGCGGATCCCTGCCGACCCAATTGATGCCATCGGTCTTCAAGACGGGAAGAATGGGCAGCTTTGCGGCCGGCGGGGGGATGTGGCAGACATGCCATCTTCTTGACCGACGGGCGTGAAATATCGACCGGGGCGGCCACGTCTCAGAAGGGCTTCAAGGCAGGATTCTCCCCCAGATGAACCACGAAAATCCCTCCGTCCTGGTCACTGGCGGCGCCGGCTACATCGGCAGCCATGCCTGCAAGGCCCTGGCGGCGGCCGGCTTTGTTCCGGTCACGGTCGACAACCTGTCGCGAGGACATCGCGGCTTCGTCCAATGGGGACCGCTGGAGGAGGCCGATATCGGCGACGGGGCGGCGCTGGACCGGATCATGGCGCGCCACAAGCCGGTCGCCATCCTGCATTTCGCGGCCCTGACCTATGTCGGGGAATCGGTCTCGGAGCCAGCCCTGTACTACCGGAACAACGTCTCGGGGTCGCTCAGCCTGCTCGAGGCCGCGCGCCGCCACGGCATCGGCACTGTCGTGTTCTCCAGCACCTGCGCCACCTACGGCCCGCCCGAGCGCATCCCGATCGCCGAGGACACGCCGCAGCACCCGATCCATCCGTATGGCGCCTCGAAGCTGATGATCGAGCGCATGCTGGCCGATTTCGCCGCCGCCTACGGGCTGCGCTGGGCCGCGCTGCGCTATTTCAACGCCTGCGGCGCCGATCCCGACGGCCAGATCGGCGAGGCGCACGATCCCGAGACCCATCTGATCCCGCTGGTCCTGATGGCGGCGGCCGGCCATCGCCCGCATATCGAGATCCTCGGCGACGACTATCCCACGCCCGACGGGACCTGCATCCGCGATTACATCCACGTCGCCGATCTGGCGGATGCCCATGTCCGCGCCCTGCGCTATCTGCTCGCCGGCGGCCCGTCGCGGGCATTCAATCTCGGGACCGGCACGGGCCATACCGTTCGCGAGGTGATCGCCGCGGTGGAGCGGGTGACCGGGCGCCCGGTTCCGGTCCGGCTCTCGCCGCCCCGCCCCGGCGACTCGCCGACCCTCGTCGCCGATCCCAGCCTCGCCGCATCAGCGCTGGGCTTCCGCCCCCGCTTCGGTCTGGAGGAGTCGATCCGGACCGCGTGGCACTGGTACCAGAGGCAGTCTGGCGGTCCCAGCGTCTGACATCGCCAGGGCGACGGATGCCCCAGGGCATCCGTCTTATCCGGAGCGGAAGGTCAGGCGGGCGAGTAGACCCGCGTCAGGGCCCGTCTCAGACGGGACAGGTATCGCCCCGCGGTCGGCTCGGCGACGGGGGCAGGCTTCGGGACTGCCGCGGCGGCCTCGCCGCGGAACTGCGCTTTCCAGCGATCGATCGCGTCGCGGGGAAGGCTGGGCCGGATCGGCTCTTCCCGCTCCAGCCAAGCGTCGATACCGGCGGTATCAGTGCGCTGGACGACGGGGAGGCCGGTATCCTTGCCGAGTTCGGTGGCGCGGTTGTCGATCGCGAGGATCAGGGCACGCCGGCCCTTCTGCATCGCGCGGATGCCGCCGTGGAGCCGGGTCCCGACGAAATCGACGTCCTCATTTTCGAGGAAGCGGTCGTACGCCTGGGTGGTGACGGCAACGACGGATATGTCATCCCATCCGAACTTACGGAAATAGTCGTAGTCGTTCTGCATCTGAGAAAAGAAATACACGCGTCTGTAACGACGCCTCAGCAACTCGACGAAGGCACGATCGGCATCCACATCCGCTCGCCAGGCGGACAGCGTGAAGACGACCGACGAGGCCCGTTTCGTCGGGATGCTGCTGCAGTGTTCCGGGGTCAGCGACCAGGTGGTCATGCAGGAGGTCGTGACCGCCTTGCGCCCGACCTTCTCCAGGTGACTGGCCGTATAGCTGTCGCGGACGGAGTGGATCAGATCGGGGGACAGTGCGGTCTGGAGCAGGCTCCGCGTCTCCGGCGTCGCGTCGGACATGTACTTGTTCCAGCCGGTCCCGAGGCAGACGGTCCGCGTGGAGCCATAGGCGGCAGCCCCCATCCTGTCCAGGCGCCAGAGCCCTTTGGGACCGATGTCGGAGGACAGCAGATTCGTTCCGCCGATGAAGCACCAGTCCGCCTGCCGGATAAACTTGCGTGTGCGGTCCGACAACGCCTCGTGACTTGGGACCCGGAAAATATACGCGTCCGGAAACAGCTCCCAGACCACGTCATTGACCGCATCCATGATGATCTCGTCGCCGAGATTGTCGGTGCAGATGGCGGTGTCAACGATCGCGACGGTATCCATCATGACCTCCCTGTCGCTCGCTGGCTACCCCGTCGCACCGCCATCTTGGCGCTCCACAACGCTGTCTTGGGCAGATAGCGGGCCAATTGCCTCATCCATGCACGCTTGAGCCGTGTCCGCAAACTCTGATCGTTCACGACCCATGTTTCAGCCCAACGATGGATAGCGAAGGTGTCCGGGGTCACCACCTCGGGGCTGTATTCCTCCAACCATGAATAGGGATAGAAGAAGCGTTTCGGGTAGATCGTCACATCCCGCACGGTGACGCCTTCGTCCGAGTAGCCTCTCAATCCATTGTCCTGGAGCACCTTTGTGATCAGGCCCGGCCCGGCGAAAGAACCGATATTGGTATGGCCGTCCAGCTGCTTGTCGAAGATGTCCCGTATCGTCGCCGGCAGCCAATGCCCCGGTTCCGCCCCGAAAATCGCGCCGTTGACCATCACATCCGGCCTCTCATCGCCCATCTGGAAGCCCAGGAACGCGGCATTGCCCAGCAACGGATCGAGCGGCCGGCGAAGCTCCATGTCGGTATCCAGATACACGCCGCCGAATCTGGACAGCGCGTCCATGCGTGTATAGTCCGACACGCGGTTCCAGGCCCGGACCGAGTAGGCCTGCGAGAGATAGCGGCTTCCGAAATTGACGTTGTCATTGTTCCAGAAGCGGAACTCCCAGTCGGGCAGGACGCCGCGCCACTGTTCGACACGCTGCCGGTCCTCCTCCGGCAACGCCTTTGGGCCGACCCAGACGTAGTGGACGATCTTCGGTATGGCCATCAACGTGTCCCCTTCAACACCGTGCAGCCGTAAGAGGCCTGGGCCGATCGCGATCCCGCCGGGAGACCTCTGAGACGTTGCGGCGATCCTTCATGCCGACCCGCGCCTCAGGGCGCTCGCGACGAGCGACGCGACTTCGCTCTCCGGACCGGACGGCCGGCCGGCGATCCTCCAGAGGAAGGCCGTGGACGCCACATAAATCGAAGCTGCAGAAATCGACATGATCGCAATCTTGCCGGCCAGGAACAGGGGGTCGGTGCCGTCTCCGATCCATCTGTCCCAGGCGCCCACGAGCGCCACCATCACCATCGTGCTGACCAGCGCGCGGGCATTGGCCGCAAGTTGCGCACGGATGGGCAAGGCCAGGAGCCGCCGCACCATCGCCATGTTGACCAGCGTGCTCGCCATGCCGCTGATGCAGCGGGCAATGATGACCCCGGGAATGCCATAGAGCACCATCCCGGCGATGAGGATCGGGATGCGAATTCCGAGATTGATCAGGTCCCGGATGAAGAGGCTGCGCGTCGCCCCCAGCGCCATCGCCAGAGGCTGAAGCGAGGACGCAAGCGTCTGGATGGCGAAGATCCCGGACAGGAACTGGATGATCATCACCGCCGGAAGCCACTTGGCCCCCATGGCCAGCAGCACCAGAGGCTTCGCGACCAGCGCGAAGGTGAAGCCGACCGGCAGCGCCACCGCGCAGAGCAGGGTCTGCGCGCGCTGATAGGCGTTCCGCAGACGCACCGGATCGTCGTTGATGCGCGAGAAGCCGGGAAACAGGGTCTGCGCCAGCGGCGCCGTCGCCTCGCGCGTCGGAAGAACCGCCAGATTGTCGCCGACGGTGTAGTGTCCGAGCGCGGTGCCGCCGAGGACGTAGCCGATCGCCAGATGATCGGTGCGCCAGTTGATCGTATTGACCGCCTGGCCGAGCGACAGCCAGACCGAGAAGGACAGCAGTTCTCGCGCCCGCCGGAGTCGCAGCTTCGGACGATACGGCACGAACAGAAAGGACAGCAGGACCGCCGAGACCTGCGTCGCGATGATTCCAGCGACGATGGCCCAATAGTTGCGGAACACCAGCGCCACGACGACGGCGAAGGCCAGCCCGGCCGCTCGCTGAGAGACGTTCAGGACGAAGTCCTGCCAGAAGACGAGGTTTCTCTGAAACGTCACCAGCTTTGGATTGGTCAGGCCGGGCAGCAGCGCACCGGCCCCGATCACGAGCATGATCGGGCCAAGCCGGGGATCGGAATAGATCCAGGCGATCGGATGGGCCAGCGCGATGACCAGGGCAGCAAGGACGGCCGATCGAGCCAGGTTCAGCGTCCAGGCGCTGTGAAAGTGCTCTTCCTCAGGATTGCGATGCTGGATCAGCGATTGGGAGAGGGACAGCTCGGTCAACGAGCTCACCACGAAGGAGACCGTGCTGGCGATCGCCACAACGCCGAAATCCGCCGGCGTGAGCAGGCGCGCCAGAAGCAGCGTGTTGCCGAACCCGATGAGGTTGATCAAGGCCCGCGTTGCGGCAACCCATGCTGCGCCCCTCGCCAGCTTGCCACTCAACCCTTGCGCAGCCATTCGCCCCAACTTGGCAATTCATGCCGGTTCCAAAGGCACCCGAGCGCCGCCGATATATCCACCCGGCCGCCGCCTCCCCTAGCAGGGGAACGGTGTGTCGACAAGCTGCGATCAGGGCTCTGCGAGCGCACGGCGCAAGCCTCATGTCATCCGCACATCGTGGCGGAACGATGTCTGGTCGCTCCGCCGAAGGGCGAACCTGATCCCGCAATATTTCGCCAGACCTCGCCGGCGAGATCCGCCCTCCAGTTGGTACCTGCAGCAAAGCCTCAGACCGGCAGCTGCAGCAAATCCTCAGACTCGACACACTCGATCGTCGCTCATCCTGTTTCCAGGCACTTGGCGGGGATCGAGCGGAGGTGACGGCCAGGACTGGACACGCCTCGGCGACACTTGCCCGCGATCTGGATCTATCGCATCGTCTCCTTCGGCAACGACCGCTTCGGAGCTTCCATGCCCATCTCGGCCGCCCACCGCTTCATCCGGCGCGCACACCTGGCGGTGCTGCGACGGTCGCTCAGCCAGACGACCAAGGCCGTGGTGCGGGAGAAGCTGACCTATCTGTCTCCGGTCAGGCTGCATCGTCTGGAGAAGGCGTTGCGGCACATCCGCAACCGGAACATTCCGGGCGACATCGTCGAATTCGGCATCGCCCTGGGCGGCAGCACCATCATCCTGGCCAAGGCCGCCGGCGCCGGCGGGCGCAACTTCCACGGCTTCGATGTGTTCGGGATGATCCCGCCCCCCACCTCGGAGAAGGACGACGACCGCGCCAAGCAGCGGTACGAGACGATCGCCGCGGGCCAGTCGAGGGGCATCGGCGGCGACGAGTATTACGGCTATCGCCAGGACCTCTATGGCGATGTCTGCCGGTCGCTGGCCCGCCACGGGCTCGAGGTGAACGGCAGGACGCTCGCCCTGCACAAAGGGCTGTTCGAGGACACCGTCCCCGCGGCGCCGCTCGGGGCGATCAGCCTCGCCCACATCGACTGCGACTGGTACGACCCGGTGCTGTACTGCCTGACGGCGGTGGCCGATCGGATCAGCCCCGGCGGCGTGGTCCTGATCGACGACTATCACGACTATTCCGGCTGCAGGACGGCAACCGACGAGTTCATGGCGCGCCGATCCGACTTCCGGTTCGAGGATGGCGAGAACGTCCTGCTGCGGCGCGTGAGCTGACGCGACCCACCGGCCTCGCTCCGGGCGATCCCCGGACGACGGCTCGCTTCGGCCATCACATTGCCATCTCCTTGGCCCCTCACTATACAGGCCGTCCCGCATGCACGGCCCACTTCCGGGATGCCTGATGCCGAACCAGCCGCCCCGACTGTCCGTGGTCATCCCGGCCTACAATGTCGAGAGATACGTGCAGGCGGCGATCGATTCCGTCGTCAACCAGTCCTCGCCGGCCGATGAGATCATCATCGTCGACGATGGCTCGACCGACCGCACCGGGCAGATCGTGGAGGAGCTCTACGGCCGGTTCGACAACATCCGCATCATCCACACGCAGAACCAGGGGCTCGGCACGGCGCGGAACGTCGGGACGGCGGCGGCGACCGGCGATTTCATCTACTATTTCGATTCGGACGACATCCTCGCGGACGGTCTGTTCGCCGATTTTCGCGCGACGCTGGAAGCCCATCCGGATCTCGACCTGTTCTGCTTCTCCGGGCGTTCGTTCCTGGACGAGGAGAATCAGGGCGGCAACCACACGCTCATCGATTACCGGCAGCGCACCGAGGGGCTGTTCCCGACCGGCGAGGACCTGCTGAACTTCCAGGTGGGCCGGAAGAACTATCTCCCGACCTCCTGGCTGTACATCCATCGGCTCGCCGTGTCGCGCCGGAACGACCTCGAATTCCTGCCGATCTTCCACGAGGATGAGGAGCACACGCCGCGGCTGTTCGTGAAATGCGGCCGCGCCTATGTGTGCGACAGGGAGTACTTCCTGAGACGGGTCCGCGCCAATTCGATCATGACCCGTCGGAAGTCGGAGCGGCACATCTACGGCTATTTCTGCGCCGCGAAGACGCTGGAGACGATGCTCCAGACCCCGGGACTCAAGCCGGAGACCTATGGCAGCCTGCGCCGCCTCGTCATCCGGGTGCTGATCAACGCGATGATTGCGATCCGCACCAGCGGCCTGACCCTGAATGATCCGGCCCTGCGCCTCTTCCCGGCAACCGTCCGCCGCTATGCCATGGCCAGCATGAGGCTGTTCCTGCTGACCTTCTGCTATCCGGCCTTTACGGCGGCGAAAGCGGCGAAGAGCGCCCTTCGATCGGCGGGGGCGATCCGCTGACCCGCTGCCGCGGCTGAGCATCGAAAGCGCCTGATCCGGTCACAGGCCCCATCTTCGCAGCCCGCGCCAAGCCGGCGCCTTGGCTCGGCGCGTCGCTTCGCTGGATCATTGTTGCGCGTCGCGTGTTTGTTCGTTGCCCGCGGCCGGTACCGCACCGAAGGGGGACGCGCACGGCATGACAAGTTCGACCTGCAGCGGCGACACGCGGCCGCCGCCGATCGGGGCCGCGGCCTTGTGCCCGGCCGCCAGGGGCGATGCGGCGACATCAGGCGTCACCGCCACGGCCCGATCACGGAAACGCCCCGACACTGCCAAGATCGTCTCCTACGGCTCTCAAGGCGGCCGATCCCTCAGCCTCTCCTGGCGTTCAGTTCCCGGGAGAGACCGTCGCGGATGCCTTCGAACCTGCTCTAGGAATGAGTACTACTGGCCCGCGATGGAAAATTGCCGTAACAATGTTGCATTGCACCATCCGCGGAGACGAGCATGACGCCCTTCGACACGGATAGTGTGCTCGGGGTCGAGCCGACGATATCCGAGGATCGCGTCGCCCTGGTCATCCCGACCCTGAACGCGGCGAAGCATCTCGACGTCCTGCTGCCGGCGCTGCAGGTCCAGTCCTTCCAGCCGCGGGCCCTGCTCGTCATCGATTCGAGCTCGACCGACGACACGGCGGAGCGCTTCCGGGCGGCGGGCGCCGAGGTGATGGTCATCCCGCGGTCGCAATTCGACCATGGCGGCACCCGCCAGCGGGCGGTCAATCGGCTGTCGCCGCGGATCGAGGTGGTCGTCTTCCTGACCCAGGATGCGGTGCCGGCCGATGGCGAGACCATCGCCCGCATCGTCGCCGCCTTCGCCGATCCCCAGGTCGGCGTCGCCTATGGCCGACAGCTGCCGCATCACGGCGCCGGGGCGATCGAGGCGCATGCCCGACTGTTCAACTACCCGCCGGAGAGCGCCGTGCTGCGCCCGCAGGATGCGGTGAGCGCCGGGATCAAGGCGACCTTCTGCTCCAACTCCTTCGCCGCCTATCGCCGGCGGGCGCTGGAGATGGTCGGCGGCTTCCCGTCCGGCACCATCTTCGGCGAGGACGCCGCGGTGACCGGCCGGATGCTGCTGTCGGGCTGGGCCAAGGCCTATGTCGCCGAAGCTCGGGTGCGCCATTCGCACGGCTACAGCCTGGGCGAGGAGTTCCGGCGCTATTTCGATGTCGGCGTGATGCATGCCCGCGCGCCCTGGCTGCTGGAGCGCTTCGGCAGGGCCGAAGGCGAAGGCCGGCGCTTCATGCAGTCCGAGCTGCGGCACCTGGCCCGGCACCAGCCCTTGGCGATCCCGTCCGCCCTGCTGCGCAGCGCGATCAAGCTGGCCGCCTATCACTGCGGCCGCCGCGAAACCCGGATTCCGCGCCCGCTGAAGCGCCGGATCAGCCTGAACCGGCGCTACTGGGCCTGACGCGGCGGCTCGGGCGGCCTCGCGCGGCGCCGGGTGTGGCGGAGGGCCCTCTTCCCGGCGGTGCTGCGATCTGCTTAACAGGGGCGATGAGCAAGCCTGCCCCCGACCGTCCGCCCCCCGATCGTCCGAACGCGGCGCAGATGGCGTCGCCGTCGTTCCGCCTGCCCGAGCTCGACCAGGATTTCCTGCTCGGCGATTCCATGCGCGGCGTGCGACTGATGCTGGAATACGCCAAGGCCGAGGAGTCGCTGCGCGCCTGGGGCGTGCGCTCCACCATCGTCGTCTTCGGCAGCGCCCGCGTCCGCGAGGACGGGCCCGGCCGCCACGCCGAATGGTACGCCCAGGCTCGCGAGTTCGGCCGTATCGCGTCGGAGCGCGGCGGCGCCGTGAGCGACAAGGGCGGGCTGCGCGACAACGTCATCGCCACCGGCGGCGGCCCCGGCATCATGGAAGCGGCCAACCGCGGCGCGGCGGAGGCCGGCGCGCCCACCATCGGCTTCAACATCACCCTGCCGCACGAGCAGGAGCCGAACCCCTACTCCACCCCGGCGCTGACCTTCCGCTTCCACTACTTCGCCATGCGCAAGATGCATCTGGCGATGCGGGCCAATGCGCTGGTCGTGTTCCCCGGCGGCTTCGGCACCTTCGACGAGCTGTTCGAACTGCTGACCCTGCGCCAGACCGGCAAGTCCTCTTCGGCCTTGCCGATCGTGCTGTTCGACGAGGCCTATTGGCGCGCCGTGATCGGCTTCGACGCGCTGGTCGAGCACGGGATGATCGATGCCCGCGACCTGCAGCTGTTCCACTTCGCCGACAGCGCCGAAGGGATCTGGTCGGTGCTGGCCGAGCAGGGGCTGAAGCGGCGGTCCTGATCGTCCCGTCCCGCGTCATTTGGCGAAATGTTTGCCCGGATATAACGGCGCGGTAAGATCGCGCCGGACAGGCCGGCACGCCCGGCCGGCAACTGGGAAGGGGGACCAGGACGATGCGGATCACACGACGCGGCTGGCTGGGCGTGCTTTTGGCCGGGGCGCTGGGGGCGGTCACGACCTTCGGTGCGCCCGTCGCGGCCAAGGCGCAGGACGTCACCGTCTTCGCCGCTGCCAGCCTGAAGGACGCGTTGGACGCCGTGAACGCCCAGTGGCAGGCCGACGCCAAGCACAAGGCCACCATCTCCTACGCCGCAAGCTCGGCGCTGGCGAAGCAGATCGAATCCGGCGCGCCGGCCGATATTTTCATCTCGGCCGATCTCGACTGGATGAACCATCTGGCCGACCGCAAGCTGATCCGGCCGGAGACTCGGACGACCCTGCTGGGCAACCGTCTGGTGCTGGTGGCGCCGAAGGACTCGGCGGTGCAGCTGGCCATCGGCCCGAATTTCGAGCTGGCCGAGGCACTGGGCGACGGCCGCCTGGCCATGGCCGACGTGAAGGCGGTGCCGGCTGGCAAATACGGCCAGGCGGCGCTGCAGACGCTCGGCGTCTGGTCCTCGGTCGAGGGCAAGGTGGCCCAGGCCGAGAACGTCCGCGCCACTCTGGCGCTGGTGTCGCGCGGCGAGGCCCCGCTCGGCATCGTCTATCAGACCGATGCGGCGGCGGATCCTGGGGTGAAGATCATCGGCACCTTCCCGGCCGACAGCCACCCGCCGATCCTGTACCCGGTCGCGGTGCTGGCCGACAGCTCCAGGCCCGAGGCGCAGGCCTTCGTCGACTATCTGAAGTCGCCCGCCGCCAGGCCGCTGTTCGAGAAGCAGGGCTTCACCGTGCTGGCGCAGTAGCCCCGTGTTCGACTTCACCCCCGACGAGCTGACCGCGATCCTCTTGAGCCTGAAGGTCTCGCTCTGGGCCATGGCGGTCAGCCTGCCGCTCGGCGTGCTGGTGGCGCTGACCCTGGCGCGCGGCCGGTTCTGGGGCCGGTCGGTGCTGAACGGCGTGGTCCATCTGCCGCTGGTGCTGCCGCCGGTCGTCACCGGTTACATCCTGCTGCTGCTGTTCGGGCGAAGGGGGCCGATCGGCTCGCTGCTGGCCGAGATCGGCATCGTCTTCTCCTTCCGCTGGACCGGCGCCGCGCTGGCCGCCGGGGTGATGGGTTTCCCGCTGATGGTGCGCGCCATCCGCCTGTCGATCGAGGCGGTGGACCGCCGCCTCGAGGACGCGGCCGGCACGCTGGGTGCCTCTCCCGTCTGGGTGTTCCTGACGGTCACCCTGCCGCTGATCCTGCCCGGGGTGATCGCCGGCGCCATCATGTCCTTCGCCAAGGCGATGGGCGAGTTCGGCGCCACCATCACCTTCGTCTCCAACATCCCGGGCGAGACCCAGACCCTGCCCTCGGCGATCTACACCTTCACCCAGGTACCGGGCGGCGATCTCGGCGCGCTGCGGCTGACCCTGGTCTCGGTCGCGATCTCCATGGCCGCCCTCCTCGCCTCCGAGATGATGGCCCGGCGCGCCGGCGTCCGGGTGCACGCCACGTGAGTCTCGAGATCGAGATCCGCCACCGCCAGGGCGACTTCGCTCTGGATGTCGGCTTCCGCGGCGAGGGCCGGCTGACGGCGCTGTTCGGCCGCTCCGGCGCCGGCAAGACCACGGTGGTCAACGTCATCGCCGGGCTGGTGCGGCCGCAGCACGGTCGGGTGGTGGTCGACGGCCGCACCCTGGTCGACACCGACCGCGGCACGGTCCTGCCGGCGCATCGCCGCCGCATCGGCTATGTCTTCCAGGAAGGGCGGCTGTTCCCGCATCTGACGGTGCGGCAGAACCTGCTGTATGGCCGCTGGTTCACGCCGAAGGCCGAGCGCAGCGCCGAATTCGGCCGCGTCGTCGAGCTGCTCGGCATCGCCCCCCTGCTGCACCGCCGGCCGGCGCTGCTGTCGGGCGGCGAAAAGCAGCGCGTGGCGATCGGCCGGGCGCTCCTGGCCAGCCCCCGCCTCCTCTTGATGGACGAGCCGCTGGCCTCGCTGGACGAGGCGCGGAAAGCCGAGATCCTGCCCTATATCGAGCGGCTGCGCGACGAGGCGCGGATCCCGATCGTCTATGTCAGCCACGCCATCGGCGAGGTGGCGCGTTTGGCCACCACCCTGGTGGTGCTGGCCGACGGCCGGGTCGCGGCGGCCGGGCCGGTGGCGGAGGTGATGGGCCGGGCCGACCTGTTCCCCCGGGCCGAGGCCGGCGCGGTGCTGGAAGCCGCGGTCGAGGACCATGACGACCGCTATCAGCTGACCCGGCTGCGCGTCGCTGCCGGCCTCCTGACCGTACCGCGGGTCGACCTGCCGGCCGGCGCCAAGGTCCGCATCCGCATCCGCGCCCGCGACGTGATGCTGGCGACCCGCCCGCCGGACCATCTGAGTGCACTGAACGTGCTGCCGGCGACGGTGACGGCGATCGCGCCCGACGACGGCCCGACCGCCGACATCGGCCTGGACTGCGCCGGCGACCGCCTGCTGGCCCGGCTGACCCGGCGCTCGATCGAGGCGCTAGGCCTGGCGCCGGGCCGGCCGGTGCATGCGGTGATCAAGAGCGTCGCCTTCGACCGCCACACCGTCGGCGGCGCCCTGCGCGGCCCGCACGGCGCCGACGCCGAGCTGGAGAGCGGCTGAGGCGTCAGGCGAAGGCCGACCAGTCGACGGCACCGGAAACATAGCCGTAGCGCAGATTCGAACGCGCCGGCCCGTTTCTCTCGTACTCCTCCTTCATCAGGGCGAAGCGGTCGCGGTCGGGGCCGATGTCGCTGCGCCGGCCGATATTGAAGTCATAGAGCCTGGCGTTGGTGCCGCCGAAGATCGCGGCCTTGACCGGGCCGTCGGCGGCGCCGAGCGGCTTGAACCCGTACTGTTTCTGCATGTCCTCGGGAATCTCGAGCCGGCGCAGCGCTTCGATCTGCCATTGCGGCGACCCGGTCCACACCGCGTCGGTGCCCCAGACGACGTGGTCATAGCCCAGGCCGCGGCCCAGGATGCCCATCAGCGCCGCCGCCAGCCGCGGCTCGGCCACGACGCTCTGGGCGAAGAGCTGGCCGACATCGGCATAGACGTTGGTGACGCCGAACTTTTCCGGAATCTCGGCAAGATCGCTGACCCAGGACACCCGGCCGGTCTCGGCGAATTCGCGCCAGCCGTCCTCGGCGCTCCCTCCGGCGGCATGGCGATAGCCGGCGTGGTAGATGATGAAGTTCAGCTGCGGCCAGTCCTTCGCCGCGCGTCCGACGTCGCGCACATCTGCATAGGCCAGGAGATGCGGGTAGCGCTCGGCCGTCGCCCGCGGGAACAGGCCCTTGTGCACGCAGACATTCTTGATGCCGTATTTCACGCACAGCTCGTAGGCCTTGTAGGTGACGGCCTCGTCGTCCATGAACCAGGGATGTCGGGCCTGGTCCTTGTTGGTGTTGTCGCCGACGGTATAGCCCTTGATCGATTCCGGCCGGCGCTGCAGGGACCCTTCGAGATGGTCCAGCCAGCCGTCCCAGCCGGGCGTGAAGATCGCATGCGCGAACATGCGGCGGGCGCCGGCCTCCCGGTTCACCCTGTCGCGCGCCTCGATCATCATCTCGTTCGTCAGGAACCAGTCGCGCGGGATCTCCGACGGCGAGCTCGAGATCAGCGCGATCTTGGTGTCGCTGTCGAGATAGATCTCCTTGAAGTAGTTGTTGAACTTGAGATCCTCGAGCGTCTGCGGCTTGCCGACGAGAGCGGGGTTCCAGCCGGCCTTGCCCACCGCCTCGCGCGATCTGACGAAATTCTCCAGCCTTGTGTCGTCGCGCAGGAAATGCGTGTGCATGTCCATGATGAACTGGTCCTTCAGCGCTGCCGCGCGCTCCCCCGCCATGTCGGGCGTGGCGGCCTCGGCGCGGCTCGCGTCGAAGACCGCGCCGAAGGTCTCGTTCAGCGCGACGAAGCCGGCCGCCATCCCGGCCGCGGTCTGGAAGAAGGCGCGGCGCGACAGCCCCTGGCGGCCGCCGAGTTCGTCGGCCATGGCCAAGAGACGCGCCTCGACCTCCTTCTGCCGCTCGCTCTGCGGCGGCGGCGTGTACTCGTCGCTGGAGACGATCTGCGTCGGGATCGGCGTCCGGTGCGGCAGCAGCTCGGACGGCACCAGCTCGGCAATCTCCTCTTCGGTCAGAAAGCCCATGATGTCCTCCGGTCTCGGGACGGGTATCGGGGCCTGGCGATCCGGCGCAAATCCGCAGCCGATGCACCGGAATCTCCAGCCTGCACGGGTTGCCGTCGATGATCGGCGGCACGCGAGCGGATCACGGTCGTTTGATCCTACACGACCGAACGGCCGTTTCCGTCGGTCCGGTCAGAACGTCTTCCCAACCAGGGAGGATCGAGGCGTGGGTCGAGCCATTGACAATCGACGTATCCGAATGGATATGTCGAGCAGGCAATCGGGCTCTCCCCGACGCGCCTCCCAGGCTGCGCCCGGTCCCGTCCCAAGCCCGGCGCGCGGCCCAGCCTTCGGGGCGGCGGTCCTTCCGCCGCCCTTTTTCTTGGTCGCGCGCCTTTGTCGACAAACTGCATTCCGTCGGCCTATCATCGAGATTGGATCGAGAGGCAGGGAAGGACACGCCTTGGCGCGCACGGCGAAGGTACGGGAGAACGGCGAGGCGCGGCCGCGCGGCGGCGGGGTCGCCAAGGTCTATGAAGCGCTGAAGCACGACATCCTCGACCTGGTGCTGGCCCCCGGCTCGGCCCTGGACGAGAGCCGCCTGGCCGAGCGCTTCGGCCTGTCGCGCACCCCGATCCGCGAGGCGCTGGTGCGGCTGGCCGCCGACGGGCTGGTCGCGACCCTGCCGAACCGCAACACCATCGTCGCGCCGATCGACTTCTCCGCCCTGCCCGCCCATTTCGACGCGCTGACCTTGATGCACCGGGTCACCACCCGGCTGGCCGCGCTGCGCCGCACCGCCAAGGACCTCGACGAGATCCGCACCCACCAGGCCGCCTTCGGCCGCGCGGTGGCGGCGGCCGACGCGATCGGCATGTCCGACGCCAATCGCGACTTCCACCTGGCGATCGCGCGCGCCGGCCGCAACCGCTACTACACCGAGCTGTTCGGTCGGCTGCTGGACGAGGGCCGGCGGCTGAACCGGATCTACTACGCCTCCTTCGACGATCATCTGCCGGTCGAGTTCGTGGCCGAGCACGAGGCGATCATCCAGGCGATCGCCGAGCGCGACGCCGACCGGGCCGACAGCCTGGCCCGCTCCCATGCCAGCCAGGTGGTGCGGCAGATCCAGGGCTTCCTGGCCAGCGGCGTGGGTGGCGACGTCGCGCTCGGCCCCGCGGCCGAGCCGGCCCAGCCTTCGCTTCCCGCCTGAGGATATCCCATGGCCGACATCGCCATCATCGGCGGAGGGGTGATCGGCTGCGCCACGGCGGCCTGGCTGGCGGCGGATGGGCATGAGGTCACGGTCTATGAACGCCGGCCGGAGGACCGCCACGCCTCCGCCGGCAATGCCGGGATGCTGGCCTTCCCCGAGATCACACCCCTGGCCCGGCCCGGCGTGCTGAAATCGGTGCCGCGCTGGCTGGCCGACCCGCTGGGCCCGCTCGCCCTGCGCTGGCGCGACCTGCCGGCGCTCACCCCCTGGCTGCTGCGCTTCCTGGCCGCGGCGAAGGCGGAGCAGGTGGAGCGGTCGACCGCCGCCCTGGGCGGGCTGATGCGCACCGCCCTGGACGACCAACACGAGTTGGCCCGCCGCGCCGGCCTGTCCGGCCATCTGCGCCAGACCGGGGCGATCGACCTCTACGACAAAGAGGCCAGCTTCCAGGCGGCCTTGCCGGAATGGGAGCTGCGCCGCCGCCTCGGTGGCCACGACTTCCAGCCGCTGACGCCGGATGAGGCCCGCGCCCTGGTGCCGGACCTGAACGGCGGCTTCGCCCGCGCCGTGCTGTGTCGGTCCTACTGGATGGTCGACAGCCCGCTGGGCGTGCTGCAGGGCCTGCGCCGCAGCCTGGGCGACCGGCTGGTCGCCGGCACCGTGACGGCGGTCGAGCCCGGCGCAGGCGGCGTCTCCGTCCGACTGGCTGGCGGCACCGCCCGCGCCTTCGACAAAGTGGTCGTGGCCGCCGGCGTCTGGTCGCGCGACATCGTCCGCGGCCTCGGCCTGAAGGTGACGCTGGAGACGGAGCGCGGCTACAACACCACCATCCCGGATTCGCCGGTGAGCCTGCCGATGCCGCTGGTCTTCGCCGATCACGGCTTCGTCGCCTCGCCGCTGGCCGAGGGCTTGCGCATCGGCGGGGCGGTGGAGCTGGCGGCGGTGGACGCGCCGGCCAACCTGGCCCGCGCCCGGGCGCTGCGGCGCAAGGCCCGGCGCTACCTGCCGGCGATCCCGGAGACCGGCGGCACGGAATGGATGGGCCGCCGCCCCTCCACCCCCGACAGCCTGCCGGTGATCGGCCCGCATCCGCGCGACCGGCGCATCGTCTTCGCCTTCGGCCACGGCCATCTCGGCCTGACCCTGTCGGCCACCACCGCCCGCTTCGCCGCCGGCCTCTTGTCGGGCGACGGACCGGCAAACCCGGCGCTTGCGCCTTTCGGCATCCAGCGCTTCCAATGAGAGTGCCATGAGCAAGAGCAGCTTCTTCTGCATCGACGCCCACACCTGCGGCAACCCGGTCCGCGTCGTCGCCGGCGGCGCCCCGCCGCTGCAGGGCGCTTCCATGAGCGAGAAGCGCCAGGCCTTCATCGCCGAATACGACTGGATCCGCACCGGGCTGATGTTCGAGCCGCGCGGCCATGACGTGATGTCGGGGTCGATCCTCTACGCCCCGACCCGCGACGACGCCGATGCCGCGATCCTGTTCATCGAGACCTCGGGCTGTCTGCCGATGTGCGGCCACGGCACCATCGGCACGGTGACGGTGATGATCGAGGAAGGTCTGGTGCGGCCGAAGCAGCCGGGCCGGCTGCGGCTGGAGGTGCCAGCCGGCATCGTCGACGCGGAGTACGAGCAGGATGCGGCCGGGCACGTCACCTCGGTGCGGATCCGCAACGTGCCGTCCTTCCTCTACAAGGAGAAGCTGGATTTCGAGGTGCCGGGCTTCGGTCCGCTGGTGGCCGACATCGCATATGGCGGCAACTTCTACGCCATCATCCAGCCGCAGCCGGGCTATGCCGATCTGGAGGATCTCTCGGCCGGCGAGATCCAGCGCCTGTCGCCGATCGTCCGCCGGGTGGTGAACGAGCGCTTCGACATGGTCCATCCGGAGGACCCGACCATCCGCGGCCTGCGCCATGTGCAATGGACCGGCCGGCCGAAGCACCCGGAGGCGCATGCCCGCAACGCCGTGTTCTATGGCGAGAAGGCGATCGACCGGTCGCCCTGCGGCACCGGCACCTCGGCCCGCATGGCCCAGCTGGCGGCGCGCGGGCAGCTGAAGACCGGCGACGCCTTCGTGCATGAGAGCATCATCGGCAGCCTGTTCCACGGCCGGGTCGAGGGCACGGCCAAGGTCGGGCCCTATGACGCGATCATCCCGTCGATTGCCGGCCAGGCCTGGATCACCGGCTACAACACCATCTTCCTCGACGACCGCGACCCCTTCGTCCGCGGCTTTACGGTCATGTGACGGCGGCGCCCGCCCCGCTACTGTGTCCCCCGGACGATTCGCGGGGCTTCTTCGGAGTGCTCATCTCACAACGTCATTGCGAGGAGGCGAAGCCGACGAAGCAATCCAGGGGCGGCTCGCATCGACCCTGGATTGCTTCGCTGCGCTCGCAATGACGGTGTTGGGTTTCCGAGAAGCCTTCCATCTGTGGGGAGAACGGGATGATCGACCGGGTGCTTCTGATCGGGGCCGGGCTGCACGGCGCGATCGCGGTGGCGATGGGCGCCTTCGCCGCGCACGGCATGGCCAATGCTGTGCCGGAGCGGCTGGGCTGGGTGCAGACCGGGGCGCATTACCAGCTGGTCCATGCCGCCGCCCTGCTGGCGCTCGCCCTGCTCGGCCTGTCCGGGCCGCTGCGCTGGGCCGGCTGGGCCTTCCTGGTCGGCGCCGCGATCTTCTCCGGGACGCTGTACCTGATGGCCTTCGGCGCGCCGCGCTGGTTCGGCGCCATCACCCCGATCGGCGGGGTGCTGCTGATCCTGGGCTGGGCCTTGGCGGCGCTGGCCGCTTTCCGCGCAGCGGAAAGCTGATGCGCGAGACATTGGCCGCGGGCGCCGAGCGCGCTAGGCTTCGAGCCATCATGGCGGACCTCGATCTTGATGCGCGCGACCTGATCTGCCCGATGCCGGTGCTGAAGGCGCGCAAGGCGCTGCAGGGGCTGGCGCCGGGCCAGGTGCTGGACGTCCTCGCCACCGACGCCGCGGCGCGCAAGGACTTCCCCGCCTTCTGCGAAGCCACCGGCCATGTCCTGGTCGCGGTCACCGAGGAGGCCGACGGCGTCACCCGCTACAGCATCCGCAAGGCAGGCTAGGATGGACACGCTGCTCTTCACCCATCCGGCCTGCATCGGCCACGACACCGGCCCGGGCCATCCCGAGCGGCCGGACCGGCTGCGGGCGGTGCTGGCGGCGCTGGAGGGTGAGAGCTTCGCCCTGCTGCAGCGGCGCGAGGCGCCGGAGGCGACGCTGGAGCAGATCGCCCGTGCCCATCCCGATGGCTTCGTCCGCCGCCTGCTGGCCGCGGTGCCGTCGGAGGGGCTGCGGCCGGTCGATGCCGACACCGTGCTGTCACCCGGATCGGGCGCCGCCGCGCTGCGGGCCGCCGGCGCCGGCTGCGCCGCGGTCGATGTGGTTCTGGCGGGCGAGGCGCGCAACGCCTTCTGCGCCGTGCGGCCGCCCGGGCACCATGCCGAGACGGCGCGGGCCATGGGCTTCTGCCTGTTCAACAACGTGGCGATCGCGGCCATGCATGCCCGGCTGGCGCACGGGCTGGGCCGGATCGCGGTGGTCGATTTCGACGTCCATCACGGCAACGGCACCCAGGACATCTTCTGGTCCGAGCCGGACCTGCTCTACGCCTCGACCCACCAGTCGCCGCTCTATCCCGGCACCGGGGCCGAGGACGAGACCGGCGTCGCCGGCAACATCGTCAACGCGCCGCTGCCGCCGATGTCGGGCGGCGTCGAGTTCCGCCGGGCGATGGAGCGGATCGTGCTGCCGGCGGTCGACAGCTTCGCGCCGGAGCTGCTGCTGATCTCCGCCGGCTTCGACGCCCATGCCCGCGACCCGCTGGCACATCTCGAGCTGAGCGAATCGGACTTCGCCTGGGCGACGCAGGAGCTGATGCGCCTGGCCGACCGGCATTGCGGCGGCCGCGTCGTCTCCACCCTCGAGGGCGGCTACGACCTGCGCGGCCTTGCCCTTTCCGCCGCCGCTCATGTGCATACCCTGATGACCGGCTGAGACCAGCGGTCATGCTGCAATGCAACATTCACAACCTATTTAGCAATGCGCGATTGACTCACGTTATGCTGCATCGCAGCATAACGCGAGCGACCGGAAGGAAACGCCGCATCACCGCTGAAAGGTGCATGATGTGGCCCTACACCACGCGCGAAGCCGATTATCTGACCGTTCCGCCGGACAAGGCCGCCCCGCCGGCCGACGCCGCGCCGCGCGGCGAGCTCGCCGCCCGAACGCTGGCGATGCCGGCGCATGCCAACCCGTCCGGCGACATCTTCGGCGGCTGGATCATGGCGCTGATGGACGAGGCCGGGGCGATGACGGCGATGCGGCACGCTCAGGGCCGGGTGGTCACGGTCGCCGCCACCAACATGGCGTTCATCCATCCGGTCAAGGTCGGCGACGTCGTCTGCTGCTACACCGATGTCGCCCGGGTCGGCCGCAGCTCGATCACCCTGACCATCGAAGTCTGGGTGCTGCGCTCCGGCCTCGGCGACCGGATGAAGGTCACCTCCGCCGAATTCACCTTCGTCGCCCTGGACGAGGCCGGCAGGCCGCGCCCGATCCGCTGATCCTTGTCCGCGGCCGGCCTATCGCGCCGGCGCCGTGATCCACAGCGCCCGCGCCTCCGCCTCGCCCGCGGCGATCAGGGCATGCCCCATGCGGGCATCGAAATACACGGCGTCTCCGGGGCCGAGCTCGACCGGGCCGGAATGCTCGGTGAACAGCGTCACCCGGCCGGAGAGCACATAGAGGAAATCGTCGCTGTCGTGACGCTCCCAATCCTCGAACTCGTCCAGCGACCTGGCGCGGACGGTGACCTCGGCGGCGAGGAAGGGCGCGTTCCGCAATTCGCCGGTGAACAGGCGAAGGCCGTAATTCGGCATCTCGGTGGCTGCGCCCTCGCCGGCCCGCACCACGATCCGGCGCCCGCGCAGGGTAGAAGCGGCCTGGCCGAACAGATCGACCAGCTTGATGCCGAAACCGCGCGCCAGCTTCTGCATCGCCTGGAAGGTCGGCGACATCTCGCCGCGCTCGATCTTCGACAGGGCCGAGCGGGACAGGCCGGTCCGGCCGGCTGTCTCCTCCAGCGTCCAGCCCCGCCCCGCCCGCAGCCGGCGAACGGTCTCCGCCAGGTCGATCGCCGGCGGCGAGCCGGAGGATGCGGCCCCCTCCGTCGCCTTTGCCCGCAGCACGTCCAGCAAGGGCATGATCATTCCCGTGGTTCAGCCTTCCGCTTGTCGGGCGATGCCGTTGCTCCGTCAAGAGGCATCTTTCCACTATGATGGAGCCATCCACTATAGTAGATGTCGACGATGCCGGCGCGACCGGCCGTTGCGGAGAGACGATGTCATGGAAGCGCTGGTGTTCGACCGCTTCGGCGGCCCCGAGGTCCTGGAGTATCGGAGGCTGCCGGATCCGCCGGTGCCGCCGGGTCATGTGCTGCTGGCGATGCGGGCGGCGGGCCTGAACTTCGCGGATCTGCATAGACGCCGGGGTCACTATCGCCTGGCCGGCACGGCCCCGCATATCGCCGGCTACGAAGGCGCGGGCGACGTGGTCGCGCTGGGCGACGGGGTCGACGGCATCCGCATCGGCGACCGCATCGGCTTCGCCGACGTGCCCTTCGCCAACGCCACGCGCGTCTCCGTGCCGGTCGAGCGCGCGATCCCGCTGCCGGACGATATCGGCCATCGCGAAGCCGCTTCCATCCTGCTGCAGGGCCTGACGGCGCAGTATCTGGTGGCGGACAGCGCCCCGGTCCGCAGCGGCGCCAAGGTCCTGATCCATGCGGCCGCGGGCGGGGTCGGGCAGTTGCTGGTGCAGATGGCGAAGCGGCGCGGGGCCACGGTGTTCGCCCTGACCTCCACGCCGGCCAAGGCCGCCATCGCCACGGCCATCGGGGCGGATCACAGCCTGACCTACGCCGAGGACTGGGTGGCGGCGGTGCGGGCGCTGAGCGATGGCGGGGTCGACATCGCCTATGATTCCGTCGGCACGACGCTGGCGGACAGCCTGGCCGCCGCCCGGCCGCGCGGCACGGTGGTGGCCTACGGCACGGCCGGAGGCGACCCTCCGGCGATCGATCCACGCCGGTTGATGGAGCAGTCGAAGGCGGTGGTCGGGGGCGACCTGTGGGACCATCTCGACAGCCGCGACAGCCGGCTGGCCCGCGCCGGCACGTTGTTCGCCGCGCTGCGGGCCGGCGAGATCGCCCTGCCCGAGATCGAGGTCTTCCCGCTGTCGCGCGGCGCCGACGCGCATCGCCGGCTGGAAAGCCGCGGCGTCGCCGGCAAGATCGTGCTGGTCCCGGACGAGGCGGGCTGAGGCACCGGTTCAGTCGAGCGCCGCGGCGATCTCCGCCCATTCCTGCTCCAGGCTGACGGAGGGCATCGGCCGCCCGGCCCGGCGGTACCAGTAGCCGGCATTGCCGAGGTCGCCTTCTTTGCGGTGCAGATAGGCATGGGCCCAGGCGGCCTCCGCGCCGTCCTCGGAATCGACGCAGCCATGGGCGCGGTCCCAGTCGCCCTTGGCGTCCCACCACAGGGCGGCGAGCGGTGGCGACAGGGTCGCGGGCGGGCGGTCCTCGGCCAGAGAGCGTTTGAGGGCGGAGACATCCATCGGTCGGCCTCCCGGATCGGCATCGCGTCATCCTTCGACACAAGCCGGTCGGAGGCAATGCCCGGAATCAAAACGAGGGGCGAAGGCCCCTCGTCTCATCCATCGTACCGATGACGGGTTCGGGACCGTGCGGCCCCGGAACCGGGTCAGTAGCCCTGGATCTGCATCCGCTTGCGCAGCGCCTTGCGCTGGCGGCGGACCGCTTCGGCTTCCTCGCGGATGCGGCGCTCGGACGGCTTCTCATAGGCCCGGCGCTGCTTCATCTCGCGAAAGATGCCTTCGCGCTGCATCCGCTTCTTGAGGACGCGCAGCGCCTGGTCGATGTTGTTGTCGCGGACGAGCACCTGCATCGGCTGAAGCCTTTCATCAAAGAGTTCGGGCGGGACTACGCCCTTTAGCCGAGAATGTCGAGAACGATTCGGCGAATCTCGGCGCGGGACAGCTCTGCCCTGCGCGGCGGCTGCCGCAGGGTCGCGGCGGCCGGTGCCGGCGTCGGACGACGCGGCAGGCGGGGCAAAGTCTTGATCTGTACGGTCTTCATCTCTTGGTTCTTTACGGTTCGGGCCCTTGGGGCCTCGTTGCACTCAATGACTTTTGAGCAGCGGATGCGCAGGCGGTAGGCCTGCCATCGCTGCACAAGCACGATCGACAGGCGAAGCGCCTGCCTTATCGCTCGGATCATGGTTGGGAGGGGGATCCGGGCCGGTTCATCGAAACGGCGGGGATCGTGTCGAAACCGATCTCGAAGCCCCATATGGGGGAACGGCGCACCGTTTGCAAGCCGCCGGATGAAAAACCGGCCGGAGCGGAGATGACACCGGGCCGGATCGTTCCCACATCGAAACCAATGTCGTCGGCTGCTCATGGGGGGCAAGGATGCGCCTCGGCATCGTCGGACTCGGCCTGATTGTCAGCTTCTTCCTGCCGGCAGCGCCCGCGGCGGCGCAGGACCAGCCGGTCGATCTCGAGCTGGTGCTCGCGGTCGACGTCTCGCGTTCGATGGACGAGGACGAGCAGGCGCTGCAGCGCGACGGCTACGTCGCCGCCCTCAGCCATCCCGAGGTGATCGACGCCATCGCCTCCGGCGTCAACGGCCGCATCGCCATCACCTATGTCGAATGGGCCGGCGCCAATTCCCAGGCCGTGATCCTGCCCTGGCGGCTGATCGACGGCGCCGCGGCGGCCCGCACCGCGGCGGCCGACCTTGCCGAAGCCTCCGGCACGGTGATGCGGCGCGGCACCTCGATCTCCGGCGCGCTGCTGTTCACCGCCGGGCTGTTCGACAACAACGGCTTCGACGGCATCCGCCGTGCCATCGACATCTCCGGCGATGGGCCGAACAATGCCGGCTGGCCGGTGACCGGCCCCCGCGACATGGCGCTGGCGAAGGGCATCACCATCAACGGCCTGCCGATCATCCTGAAGCGCGGCGGCTTCGGCGGCCTGCCCGAGCCCGAGATGCTGGACGCCTATTACCGCGACTGCGTCATCGGCGGCCCCGGCGCCTTCACCGTACCGGTCCGCAGCACGGCGCAGTTCGCCGAGGCGATCCGGCGCAAGCTGGTGCTTGAGATCGCCGGCGCCGAGCCGGCGGCGACGCCGATCGCCTTCGTCCAAGTCCAGGCCGGCGGCACCGACTGCCTGATCGGCGAGAAGACCCGGCCGCGCTGGCTGGACCAGGATCAGCGGTAGGCGGGGCAACAGCCGCGTTGGTCCGACACCCCGGGGTGGAGTAAGATGGTCGAGCCGGAGCAGCGCTGGGGGGCGGCCCGCCTTCCTCCGGCAAGTCGGACCATCCGATCCGTCCCCGAGGATCCGGCGCGGCCATCCCGAGGAAAAGCCGGGGATCCGGACGCACCGGCGTCCCGAACAGACTGCGCAGGATGGGCGCGACCGCGCAGCCATATTTCCAGGGCGCTTCGCCCGGGAGGTCATGATGCTTGTTCGTGAGGCCATGGCTCCGCATGCGGAGTGGATCAGTCCCGACATTTCGCTGGCCGAGGCCGGGCGGAAGATGCGCGACAACGGCATCGGCTGCCTGCCGGTGGGCGAGAACGACCGGCTGATCGGCATGATCACCGATCGGGATCTCGTCTGCCGCGGTGTCGCCGAAGGAATGGACTGCAACACCGCCAAGGCGCACCAGGTGATGACCAGGGGCATCACCTGGTGCTTCGAGGACGAGAGCTGCGAGGACGCCGTGCAGCGGATGGAGGAGAAGCAGATCCATCACATGCCGGTGCTCAACCGGCAGAAGCGGATCATCGGGATCCTGTCGCTGTCGGACCTCGCCCTGCGCGGGCCGAAGAATCTCTACGGCAAGGTGTCCACGCTGGCCGCACGCGACGCCCGGCTCCATGCGAAGGGATCGACAGCACGGCATTAGATCCTGACGATGTGGGCTCCCTCCGATCGCGCGGGAGGGAGCCCCGCCTTCCCGCGATCAGTCCTCTACCACCAGCCGATAGCCGACCCCGGGCTCGGTCGCGATCAGATGCGGCCGGGCCGGGTCGTCGCCGAGCTTCTGGCGCAGCTGGCCGACATACACGCGAAGATACTGCATGGCGTCGATATGGGCCGGGCCCCAGACCTCGCGCAGGATCTTCTGATGCGTCACCACCCGGCCATGATGGGCGGCAAGCAGGCGCAGGATCTCGAATTCCTTCTTCGACAGCCGGATCTCCCGCCCGTCGAGCCGCACCCGGCGGTGCGGCACGTCGACCGTCAGCGGCCCGGCCTCGATCACCGCCTCGGCTTCCTCCTGCCCGCGGTGGCGCAGTGCGGCGCGCAGCCGGGCGGTCAGCTCGGCGATGCCGAAGGGCTTGGTGACATAGTCGTTGGCGCCGCGATCCAGCGCCTCGACCTTCTCCGCCTCGCCGGCACGGACTGACAGCACGATCACCGGCACTGCCGACAGCTCGCGGATCCGGCTCAGCACCTGCTGGCCGTCGATGTCGGGCAGACCGAGGTCGAGGATCACCAGGTCCGGCCGGTCCTGCATCACCCGCTCCAGCCCCTCCGTGCCGCCCGCCGCCTCGATCGGGACGTAGCCGTCGGCGGCCAGGCTGATCTTGAGGAAGCGGCGGATCTGCGGCTCGTCGTCGATGACCAGGATGCGCGGTGCGGGCCGGGTCTCTGGGGGCATCATGCTGGCGGTCCGAAACACCAACCCGTCATGGCGAGCCCCGAAGGGGCTCGCCATGACGGAGTCGAAAGGACAGAGAGGCGAAAATCCGGAGCCGTCGCATCACACCCCCAGCGAAGTGCCCGGCAGGGCCGGCGCCGCCAGGTCGGCCGGGAAGGTCACAGTGAAGACGGCGCCGCTTCGGTCGCCGCGGTTGCCGGCGGTGATCCGACCGCCCAGGGTCTCGACGAAGCCGCGGCAGATGGCGAGGCCGAGCCCGGTGCCGGCCTGGGCGCTGTCGCCGTGATGGATGCGGTGGAACTTGTCGAAGATCGCCTCCAGCTTGTCCTCCGGAATGCCCTCCCCCTCGTCCAGCACCCGAATCACCAGCCCGTCCTCCTCCCGCGCCGAGACGGTGATGGCCGTGCCGGGCGGCGCGTATTTGGCGGCGTTGTCGATCAGATTGACCAGCACCTGCTCCAAGAGGATCGGGTCGAGCAGGTAAAGCGGCAGGCCGGGCGCGATGTCGAGCACGAGGCGATGGCGGGCGACCAGGGCCGCGCAGCGCTCGGCCGCGGCGCCGACCAGCTCCGCCACATCCGTCGCCTCCAGCTTCGGCCGCAGCACACCGGATTCGAGGCGGGTCATGTCGAGCAGGTTGCCGACGAAGCGGTTCAGCCGCTCGGCCTCGTCCTCCGCCGTCTCCATCAGCTCGACCCTTGCCTTCGGCTCCAGTGCCGCGTCGTAGCGGCGCAGGCTGGAGACGGCACCGATGATCCCGGCCAAGGGCGTGCGCAGATCGTGGCTGATCGAGGTCAGGAGGGCGGCGCGCAGCCGCTCCGTCTCCGCCACCACTCGCGCCTCGTCGACATCCTTGGCGAGATGCACCCGCTCGATCGCCACCGCCGCCTGATCCATCAGCGACTCCAGGAGGCGCTGGTCGTCGGGGCTGAGCAGCGGCCCCGGCTGGTCGCGGTCGATGCCGATCACGCCGATCTGGGCCGAGGTGGTGCGCCAGGGCAGGAACAGCCATTTGCCGCCGGGCAGCGTGTCGGCCCCCCGCCCTGCCGGCCGGTTGCTGGCCCAGCTCCACTGCGCCGCCGCCCGATCCGCCTCCTCGATCCGGTCCTCGGGCGGATAGCCTGCCACCACCTGTAGCGAGCCCTCCTGCGGCATCAGGATGACCACGCGCAACTTCAGCATCGCCGCGATCTGGTAGGCGGCGGCCCAGAGCAGGTCGTCGGCCGAGGCGATCGCCGCCAGCTTGCGGCTGAATCCGAACAGCTCGGCCGTCGCCTTGGCCCGCGCCGCGGCGCTGCGGGCCTGCAGCCGGGCCCGGCTCTGCAGGTTCGAGGTGACGACCGCGACCACCAGGAAGAACACCAGCGAGGTGACGTTCGACGGGTCGGCGATGACCAGGCTGTAGAGCGGCGGCAGGAAGAAAAAGTTGACCGCGAACACGCTGAGGATGGAAGCGAAGATCGACGGCCCCAGCCCGTAGCGCGCGGCGCTGAACAGCACCGGGATCAGGAAGACGAGGGCGATGCTGTTGGCGGTGGCGACGAAGGCGACCAGATGGGCGGCCGCGGTCGTCGCCGCCACGCCGATCGCGGCGACCAGATAGGGCCGCAGGTCGAGGCCGGACTCGGCCGGGCGGGTCTGGATCCGCTCCTGGCCGGGCTCCGCCTCCTCCCCCGCCATGACATGGACCGAGATCGTCCCTGCTCTTCGCACCAGGTCGTGCACCACCGAGCCGTGCAGCATCTCGAACCAGCGCGAGCGGCTGGACTTGCCGATGACGATCTGGGTGATGTTGTTGCGCCGGGCATAGGTCAGGATCTCGGCGACGATGTCGTTGGCCGGGATGGTGACCGTCTCGCCGCCCAGCTTCTCGGCCAGCAGCAGGGCGCGGGCAATGCGGTCGCGCTCGGCCTCGCTCAGCCGGTGGTGGCGTGAGCTCTCGATATAGACGGCGCTCCAGCGGGCGCCGAGCCGGTCGGCCACGCGGCGGGCGTAGCGGACCAGCGCCTCGCAATTCGGCGCGTCGCTGACGCAGACCATGATGCGGTCGCCGGCGGCCCAAGGGCCGGTGATAGCGTGGGCCCGCATATAGCCCAGCATCTGGTCGTCCACCCGTTGGGCGGTGCGGCGCAGCGCCAGTTCGCGCAGCGCCGTCAGGTTGCCGGGCTTGAAGAAATGCTCCACCGCCCGCCTGGCCTGATCGCGGATATAGACCTTGCCTTCGGCCAGCCGCTTCTGCAGATCCTCCGGCGTCAGGTCGATCAACTCGATCTCGTCGGCGCCGTCGATCCAGGAATCCGGCACCGTCTCGCGCACCCGGATGCGAGTGATCTGGGCGACGACGTCGTTCAGGCTCTCGACATGCTGGATGTTCAGCGTGGTCCAGACATCGATCCCGGCCGCCAGGATCTCCTCGACATCCTGGTAACGCTTGTCGTGGCGGCTGCCGGGCGCGTTGGTGTGCGCCAGTTCGTCGACCAGCACCAGGGCCGGACGGCGCGCCAGGATGGCGTCGAGATCCATCTCCTGCAGCAGCCGGCCGCGATGCTCGACCCGGCGGCGGGGGATGATCTCGAAGCCGTCGACCAGGGCCTGGGTCTCGGCCCTGCCATGGGTCTCGACCACGCCGATGACGACGTCGCCCCCGTCGCGCCGCCGCGCGGTGCCCTGGGACAGCATCTCGTAGGTCTTGCCGACGCCGGGCGCCGCCCCGAGGAAGATCTTGAGGCGGCCGCGGGTTTTCGCGACCGCCTCGAGCAGAGCTTCCGGCGAGGGACGATGATCGTCGTCGGACCGATCGATCGATACCATGCGGGGAGGAGACTACGGGGCCTTCAGCCCGTCCAGCATCATATTGAGCCTCAGGACGTTCACCCGCGGCTCGCCGATCAGGCCGAAGAGGCGGCCGGAAGTCGCGTCCTGCACCGCCTGGCGCACCCACTCCGGCGGCAGGCCGCGGGCGGCGGCGACGCGCGTCACCTGCAGCTCGGCATTGGCCGGGCTGATGTCCGGGTCGAGGCCCGAGGCCGAGGTGGTGACCATGTCGGCCGGCGGGTTCTCGATGCCCTGCGCCGCCAGCGCGTCGACATCGGCCTTCACCCGGTCGGCGAGCGCTCGGGCGGTGGGGCCGAGATTCGAGCCGGCCGAGCTGGCGGCGTTGTAGGGCGCCGGGGCCGTCGCCGACGGCCGGCCGTGAAAGTACGTGTCGCCGGTGAACTCCTGGCCGATCAGCGTCGAGCCGATGACGGTGCCGTCAGCGCGCTTCACCAGGCTGCCATCGGCCTGGTCGGGGAACAGCCCCTGGGCAATGCCGGTCATGGCGAAGGGATAGGCGAGGCCGGTGAGGATCGTCAGCACGACGACCATCACCAGGGCGGGTCGGATCTGGTTCAGCATGGTTGCCTCACGCCAGGCCGAGGGCGGTGACGATCAGGTCGATCGCCTTGATCCCGACGAAGGGGATGACGAGGCCGCCCAGGCCGTAGATCAGAAGGTTGCGCCGCAAGAGCGCGGCCGCGCTCAGCGCCCGGTAGCGGACGCCGCGCAGCGCCAGCGGGATCAGGGCGATGATGATCAGCGCGTTGAAGATGATCGCCGACAGGATCGCGCTCTGCGGCGAATGCAGGCCCATGACGTTGAGCACGCCGAGCTGCGGGTAGAAGGCCAGGAACATCGCCGGGATGATGGCGAAATACTTGGCCACGTCGTTGGCGATCGAGAAGGTGGTCAGGGCGCCGCGAGTGATCAGCAGCTGCTTGCCGATGCCTACCACCTCGATCAGCTTGGTCGGGTCGCTGTCGAGGTCGACCATGTTGCCGGCCTCGCGCGCCGCCTGGGTGCCGGTCTGCATCGCCACGCCGACATCGGCCTGGGCCAGCGCCGGCGCATCGTTGGTGCCGTCGCCGCACATCGCGACCAGCCGGCCCTTGGCCTGCTCCTCGCGGATCAGCGCCAGCTTGTTTTCAGGCGTCGCCTGGGCCAGGAAATCGTCGACCCCGGCCTCGGCCGCGATCGCCGCCGCGGTCAGCGGGTTGTCGCCGGTGATCATGATGGTGCGGATGCCCATCCGCCGCAGCTCGGCGAAGCGCTCGCGGATGCCGCCCTTGACCACGTCCTTCAGGTGGATGACGCCGAGCGGCCTACCGTCCCTGGCCACCGCCAGCGGCGTGCCGCCGGACTTGGCGATGCGCTCGGTGATCTGCTCGAGTTCCTTCGGCATCGCCAGGCGCGGATTGCCGGCGGCCTCGCGGACATGGGCGACAACGGCGTCGACCGCGCCCTTGCGGATCACCGAGCCCTCGATGTCGACGCCGCTCATCCGCGACTGCGCGGCGAAGGGCACGAAATGGGCATGCATGCGGCCGACCTCGCGGCCGCGCAGCCCGTATTTCTCCTTCGCCAGCACCACGATCGACCGGCCTTCCGGCGTCTCGTCGCTGAGCGAGGAGAGCTGGGCGGCATCCGCCAGCTCGGCCTCGGTGACGCCGGGCAGCGGCACGAATTCGGTGGCCAGGCGGTTGCCGAGGGTGATGGTGCCGGTCTTGTCCAGCAGCAGCGTGTCGACGTCGCCCGCGGCCTCGACCGCGCGGCCGGACATGGCCAGCACGTTGAAGCGCACGAGGCGGTCCATCCCGGCGATGCCGATGGCCGAGAGCAGCGCGCCGATCGTGGTCGGGATCAGCGTCACGAACAGCGCCACCAGCACCACCACCGGGATCGCGCCGCCGGCATAGGCGGCGAAGCTGGGGATGGTGACCGTGGCGAAGACGAAGATGATCGTCAGCCCGGCCAGGAGGATGTTCAGCGCGATCTCGTTCGGCGTCTTCTGGCGCTGGGCGCCTTCGACCAGCCCGATCATGCGGTCGAGGAAGGTCGACCCCGGGGCCGCGGTGATGCGCACCTTGACCCAGTCCGACAGCACCCTCGTGCCGCCGGTGACGGCCGACCGGTCGCCGCCCGACTCGCGGATCACCGGGGCGGATTCGCCGGTGATCGCACTTTCGTCGACCGAGGCGATGCCCTCCACCACCTCGCCGTCGGAGGGGATCAGGTCGCCGGCCTCGACCAGCACGATGTCGCCCTGGCGCAGCGACAGCGCCGGCACCGGCTCCCACGCCTCGCCGGCCGGGTCGGCCAGGCGCTTGGCCGTGGTCTCGGTGCGGGTCCGGCGCAGGGTCTCGGCCTGGGCCTTGCCGCGCCCCTCGGCCACGGCTTCCGCGAAATTGGCGAACAGCACGGTGAACCAGAGCCAGAGCACGATCTGGACGGTGAAGCCGACGCCGGAGGCGCCGGCGGCGATGTCGCGCAGCAGCAGCACGGTGGTGAGGGCCGCGACGACCTCGACCACGAACATCACCGGGTTGCGCCACATCACGCGCGGGTCGAGCTTGCGCACCGCGTCGATCGCGGCCGGGCCCAGGATCTTGGCGTCGAACAGCGACGCCGACATATGGGAGGGTTTCATGACCGAGGGATCCGATCAGAACAGGGTGCCGGCGGCGCCGGCCAGGTGTTCGGCCACCGGGCCCAGCGCCAGGGCCGGGAAGAAGGTCAGGCCGCCCATGATCAGCACCACGCCGATCAGGAGCCCGATGAAGAGCGGCCCGGTGGTCGGGAAGGTGCCGGAGGACGCCGGCAGGCTGCGCTTGGCGGCGAGCGACCCGGCGACGGCCAGCATCGGCACGATCATCAGGAAGCGGCCGATCAGCATCGCGAGGCCGAGGGTGACGGTGTAGAACAGCGAGGTCGCTGTCAGCCCGCCGAAGGCCGAGCCGTTGTTGGCCGTGCCCGAGGTGTAGGCGTACAGCACCTCGGAGAAGCCATGCGGGCCGGCGTTGAGGATGCCGGCGAGGCCGGGCTGGATCGACACCGCCAGCGCGGTGAAGCCCAGCATCGAGGCCGGCAGGATGAGAAGCGCCAGCATCGTCATCTTCACCTCCTTCGCCTCGATCTTCTTGCCGACATATTCCGGCGTGCGGCCGACCATCAGCCCGGCGACGAAGATCGCCTCGATGACGAAGAGCAGCATGCCGTAGAGGCCGGCGCCGACGCCGCCGATCACCACCTCGCCCAGCATCATGTTGACCAGCGGCACCATGCCGCCGAGCGCGGTGAAGCTGTCATGCATGGCGATGACGGCGCCGCAGGAGGCGGCGGTGGTGACCACGGCGAACAGGGCCGACAGCGCTTCGCCAAAACGGACCTCCTTGCCCTCCATGTTGCCGAGCGCGGGATCGACGCCGAGCGAGGCCAGGAGGTGGCCGCCGCCCGCCTCCTGCCAATAGGCGACGAAGACGCCGGCGAGGAACAGCACGCCCATGGCGGCGAAGATCGCCCAACCCTGGCGCTCATTGCCGACCATGCGGCCGAAGGTGTTGGTGAGGCCGGCGCCGATGGCGAAGATCAGCACCATCTGCACCAGGTTCGACAGCGCCGTCGGGTTCTCGTAGGGATGGGCCGAGTTGGCGTTGAAGAAGCCGCCGCCATTGGTGCCCAGCATCTTGATCGCCAGCTGCGAGGCCACCGGCCCCTGGGCGATCGTCTGATGCGCGCCCTCCAGCGTCGTGGCGTCGACATAGCCGCTCAGGTTCTGCGGCACGCCCTGCCAGACGAAGAAGACCGTAGCGACGACGCAGATCGGCAGCAGCACGTAGAGCACGCAGCGGGTCAGATCGACCCAGAAATTGCCGATGGTCTGGGCCGAGCGCCGGGCGAAACCACGCACCAGGGCGATGGCGAGCGCGATGCCGACCGCGGCCGAGGCGAAGTTCTGCACCGTCAGCCCGGCCATCTGCACCAGATAGCCCATGGTGCTCTCGCCGCCATAGGACTGCCAGTTGGTGTTGGTGGTGAAGCTGACCGCGGTGTTGAAGGCGAGCCCCGGCTCGACCCCCGCCATGCCTTGCGGGTTGAAGGGCAGCACGGCCTGCAGGCGCTGCAGCGCGTACAGCGCGACCACGCTGGCCAGGCTGAAGATCAGCATGCCGAAGGCATAGCCGGTCCAGTGCTGCTCGCGCTCCTCGCGCACGCCGGCGGCGGCGTAGAAGACGCGCTCGACCGGGCGAAGGATCGGGGACAGGAAGGTGCGTTCGCCGGCGAAGACGCGGGCCATGTAGCCGCCGAGCGGGCGCGTGATCAGGATGACGATCGCGCAGAACAGCGCGATCTGGATCCAGCCGTTGAGGGTCATGGCCGCCTCAGAACTTTTCGGGACGGACCAGGGCGTAGACGAGGTAGCCGAGCAGCAGCACGGATACGACGCCGCCGAGGATGAGGTCGAAGGTCATCGCCGCCTCACAGCCGGTCGCAAAGCAGCACGTAGCCCAGGGCCACGGCGAAGAACGCCGCGGCTAGGGCGAGCATCAGGACGTCGAGCACGAAGTCTCCTTTCCGCAGGCGATGCCGCGGATCCGTGTGATCGGCGCGGATCACACACCCGGAGCGCATAAAAATTCGATCGGGATTTCCGTTGTGCTGGCCGCCTGTTTCCGGTGCGCAGGCCGTCAGGCGAGGGTGAGATAGATCTCGGCCTCGATCACCCAATCCGCGCCGGTCTTCCGCCACTTGGCGGTGTAGGTGCCGGATGCGAGAGGCAGGCCGCCGGCGGCGGTGACGCCCCGCCAGCGGCCGTGCTCCAGGGCAATGGGCTCGACGGGCGAGACCAGGATGGTGTCGGGGGACCGGGTGTAGATCGTGCGTAGGGACGCGGCGAATTCGCGCTCCCATGCCGCGAGCTGGGCCTTGCGGCCGGAGATGACGGCGCTGTCCGTGCCCGTGACGAGAATGGCGCCCTGGGCCAGAAGCGGGCCGATGGCCTTGATGTCCGCCCCGGCCAGAGCCCGATTGAAGGCCTCGCGTCGCAGGCGGATGGCGTGATCGGCAGCTTGGGTCATCTTGCGGTGTCCGGCAGAAAGATCGATTGCGGGGATATTGCCTCCGCGCGCGATGGGGGTCGACGCCCTACCTTCGACGGTGCTCTGCGCGAGTTGGCCGGCGACGCGGCACGGGGATGATCGGTGCTTCGGCGCGCTGATCTTGGTCGATCCCCCGGGGCTGGCCGTGATGTCCCTGGCCGGGTTGGGCCGCTTTCGAACCGAAGCCGCCGCTCCAGTTAGCCCGTCAAATGGGCGTAACCTTGTGGATACCAGATGCCTCGACGCATCCAGTTTCCCATGTTCGGTGCGACGTGATTTTGGTCGAGAGATCGCATGTCCGTGATCGGCGCTATGCGAGTGATCTTGTAAATGGCTGGCAACACGAGCCGAACCACCGACTCAGCATCCTCCGCTGAATACGCTGTAACGCCGAAGCCCGAACCCATCGGTTGGTCAGTGTCGATCCAATAAGGCTTCATCATGGAGATGATAGTCGCCCGCGCCGGGCTCGAATACAACCGGTGGAGTCTGCCCCTTCCAGCCAGATGACACAGGATTTCCGCCGGTCAGCGCCCCGTCAACGGCCGCGCCACCCAGACCAGCCCGCGCCAGGGGACCCCATCATAGACCGCGGTGAAGTCGCGCGACGGGTCCCGCTGCAGGCGCAGCCGTGCCATCACCGCCTGCGACCGGAGGTTGTCGGGCGCGGTGTAGGCCAGGACCTCGCCGAGGCCGAGCCGCCCGAAGCCGTCCGCCAGGGCCGCCGCGGCGGCCTCGGTGGCGTAGCCATGGCCCCAGGCGCTCCGCCGCAGCCGCCAGCCGATCTCGACGCTCGGGCCGAGCGGATGGTCCGGCCCCAACGGCATGATCCCGGTATAGCCGAGGAACTCGTCCGACAGGGTCTCCACCGCCCAGCGGCAGAAGCCGTGCCGGTCGAAGGCCGCGCGATAGCGGTCGAGCTTGACGTCGCTCGCCGCCCGGTCCAGCGGCCCGCCGAGGTCGCGCATGACCTCGGGGTCGGCGGCCAGGGCGGCGAAGGCGTCCCGGTCGCCCTCCCGCCAGGGCCGGAGCCTGAGGCGCGCCGTGACGAGGATCATCGCCGCTCCGGATCGAACTCCAGCCCGTCGCCGACCTCGTCGAGGCCGAGCAGCGGACCGCGCGGCAGGGTCTCCCAGCGCGTCTTCTCCTCGTCGCTCTCGATGTTGCCCTCGGTCCGCTTCACCCGCCGCGTCAGGTAGTTGATGCTGAGGCCGTTCGTCTCGCCGCTGCCGCGATGGGTGCTCGTGCGGTCGTAGCCGATCAGCTCGAAGCGGCCGTTCTGCCAGCGGAAGGTCTGGGTCGTATTCCACGTCGTCCAGGAGCCGGCGCTGACGAAGACGCCGAGGGTGATGCGCAGCGTGCCGCGGGCGATCTGCAGGCCGCCCGCGGCGGTGCCGTCGAACGGATCCTCCAGCACGGGATCGGTCCGGCGCGGGATCAGGGTGTGATTCTCCAGCGCAAGGTCGTAGGCGGCGCCCCCCTTCCGGGCGAAGGCGACGGCGAGGATGCGGGGATTGGTGTCCAGCGGGTCTTCGCCGAACCCATCCGGATTGGGCACCACGTTCTTCGGATCCGTCGCGTGCAGGACGAAGGCGAGATCCTCCGCGCCATCGCCGTTCAGGTCGCCCCTGGCCTGCGCCTCCAAGCGCCAGCCCGCCGGTGCGAAGCCTTCGGCCGAGGCGGCCTGGCGGGGCAGCGGCGGGTAGGTGACGGTGGGGATGTCCGGCGCCTGCGCGGCGGCGCAGGACAGGCCGGCGAGAAGGGCGGCGATGACAGACGGCAGTATCTTCACGGCGAATCGGCCTCCGGAAACAATGCGTTCCAGAGACACCGCGCTTCGGGCTTTATGATGGCAGCGCCGGGCCCCGCAGCCGCGCCAGCGCCATCATCGCGCCACCGGCCACGAGACCCCAGAAGGCGGCACCGATGCCGAAGGGCGCCAGGCCGGAGACGGTGGTCACGAAGGTGACCACGGCCGGCAGCCGCTCCTCCTCCCGCGCCAGCGCCGTCGACAGGGCGCCGCCCAGGCTGCCCAGCAGCGCCAGCCCGGCCACCGCCTGGATCAGGAGCGGCGGCGAGGCGGCGATGAAGGCGGCGGCGAAGCCGGCGAACAGGCCGATCACGACATAGGCGGCGCCGGCCACCACCGCCGCCGGCCAGCGCCGTGCCGGGTCGGGATGCGCTTCGGCCGAGGCGCAAAGGGCCGCGGTGATCGCCGACAGGTTGACCGCGTGGCCGCCGAACAGCGCGGTCAGGGCGCTGGTCAGGCCGGTGGCGACGAAGACCGGCCCGACCGGCGGCCGGTAGCCGTTGGCGTTCAGCACCGCCAGGCCGGGCACGTTCTGCGACGCCATGGTGACGATGAACAGCGGCACGGCGATGCCGATCACCGCCTCGGCGGAGAAAGCGGGGGCGACGAAGACCGGTGCCGCCCAGGCATGGGCGAAGGCGTCCGCCGGCACGGCGGTGGTCAGCGCGATCAGCGCCACCGCCGCCGCCACCGCGGCGGGCACGGCGTAGAGCCGGGCGAAGCGCCAGGCCAGCGCCCAGACCAGGATCACCGGCAGGGCCAGCATCGGCATGGCGCCCACGGCCCGGGCCGGGGCCAGGCAGAGATCGAGCAGCACCCCGGCCAGCATGGCGCTGGCGAGAGGCGTCGGGATCGCGGTGACGAGGCGGCCGAAGGGCCGCCACAGCCCGGCCGCGACCACCAGCACCGCCGCCACCAGGAAGGCGCCGGCCGCGACCGGAAAGCCGCCCGCCGGCACGCCGGTGGCGATCAGCAGCGCCGCGCCGGGGGTCGACCAGGCGATGCTGATCGGCTGCTTCGACCGCCAGGACAGCGCGATCGCCAGCAGCCCCTGGCCAATGCAGACGGCGAGCAGCCCGGAGGCCGCCTGGGCCGGGCTGGCGCCGGCCGCGGCCAGGCCCTGCAGCACGATGGTGAAGGCGCTGGCGAAGCCGACGATGGCGGCCAGGAGGCCGGCCGAGACCGGCTGCAGGGCCGAGCCGCCGCGCGGCGCCGCGGGCGCGTCGTCGAAGGTGGAGGAGGTGTCGGTCCGCATCGCCGGGTCTCCGCGGTCTGGCCGGAGACGGCGGCCACCCGGCGGCTGCCCAAGCTAACGGCAGTCGCCCGGGTCCGAAACAGGCCAATTGTTCGGATACAACTTCCGGCCGCGGGCCCCGCGATCCGTGCTTGCGCGGAAGCGCAGCCGGGAGGATCGTAGAAGTCGAAGATCATACGGGGGGTATGGATCATGCGGTATCCGGTGTTGGCAATCCTTCCGATGGTCCTGGCCGGCCTGGCCGTGGCCGCGTGCTCGATGGACGAGGTCAGGGATACTTTCAGCCTGTCGGTCCACAACCCGACGCCGGCGGCGGAGGCCCGGACTCAGCCGGCCCACGAGCCCGGCGACGATCCCTACAACCGGACCGTCCCGCTGCCCTGACGGGCTCACTCCATCCTCCGGCGGAACATCCACGCGGCGGCGCTGAGCGTCACCAGCGCGATCAGCGCCAGCGGCACGGTGTTCTGCAGCATCTCCTCGACCGGCAGCCCCTTCAGGAACACGCCGCGGACGATGACGATGAAGTAGCGCAGCGGGTTGACATAGGTCGCCGGCTGCAGCCACTCCGGCATGTTCTCGATCGGCGTGGCGAAGCCGGACATCAGCGTCGCCGGGATCATGAACAGGAACGACCCGAGGATCGCCTGCTGCTGCGTCGCCGAGAGCGAGGAGATGAACAGCCCGACCCCGATCAGGGCCAGGAGGTAGAAGAACACCCCGGCATAGAACATCCCCAGCGACCCGCGCAGCGGCAGGCCGAACCAGACCAGCGCGACCAGCAGATAGAAGCTGCAATGGACGAAGCCGATCAGGAGCGACGGGACGGTCTTGCCCAGCAGGATCTCATGCACCCGCAGCGGCGAGACCAGCAGCTGGTCGAAGGTGCCGAGCTCGCGCTCCCGCGCGATCGTCAGGCCGGTGACGATCAGCCCGATCAGCACCGCGATCACCGCGATCAGGTTCGGCACCATGAACCATTGCGTGTCCAGCGCCGGGTTGAACCAGAAGCGCGGCACCGCGGTGTCCGGCCGGTTCGCGACGCCACTCGGGCTGGCGGCATCGGCCGCCATGCCGCTGACGATCTGCGACAGGTAGTTGCCGGCGAGCTGCGAGGCGTTGGAGCGGCGGCCGTCCAGGATGATCTGCAGATCGGCCGGCCGCCCGGCGGCGATGTCGCGGGAGAAGCTGGGCCCGATCTGCACCGCGGCCAGCACGCGCTGCCGGTCGACCGCCTCGCGCAGCGCCGCCGGCGTCTCGACCGGCACGATCGTCCGGAAGGTCGGCGTGCCTTCGATCCGCCGCACCAGCTCCTGGCTCCAGGCGCCACGGTCGCGGTCGAGCAGCGCGATGTCGACGTTCTTCACCTCCATCGTCGCGGCATAGGCGAAGACGAAGAGCTGCAGGATCGGCGGCACGATCAGGATCATCCGGCTGCGCGGGTCACGCAGCACCGCCAGCAGCTCCTTGATGATGAGAGCTCTCAGGCGGCGCAGCATTGCACACCACCCCGCGCCACACACGAAATCGTCATGGCGAGCCCCGAAGGGGCGTGGCCATCCATCGGCACCGGCCCCTGGATGGCCACGGCGCTGCGCGCCTCGCCATGACGGTCTCGAAGGGCGGACAAGCCTGTTCTTCCCTCGTCCGACATCACGCCAGCCTCTTCCGGGTCAGCCGCGCCGCCAGCGCGAACAGCACCGCGCCCTCGAACAGCAGCACCGCCATGTTGCGCAGATAGAGCGGCCAGATGTCGCCGGCCAGGAACACGGTCTGCAGCGCCGGCACGTAGTAGCGCGCCGGCAGGATGTAGGTGATCAGCTGGATCGGCCGCGGCATCGAGTTGATCTCGAACAGGAAGCCCGACAGCAGGAAGGCCGGCAGGAACCCCGCCACCAGCGCCAGCTGCGACGCCAGGAACTGGTTCTTCGTCGCCGAGGAGATGATCAGCCCCAGCCCCAGCGCCGGGCACAGGAAGGCGGCGGTGATCAGGTACAGCGCCCCGACCGAGCCGCGGAACGGCACCCCGAACAGGAAGACGGCCACGAGCGCGCAGAGGGTCAGCGAGGCCAGGCCGAGCAGGAAATAGGGCAGGATCTTGCCGGCCAGGAGCTCCGCCGCCGTCACCGGCGTCGCCATCATCGCCTCCATCGTGCCACGCTCCCACTCCCGCGCCACCACCAGCGCGGTCAGGAGGGTGCCGATCATGGTCATGACGATGGCGATGGCGCCGGGCACCAGGGTGTTGCGGCTGACCAGCTCCTGGTTGAACCAGACGCGCTGCTCGACATCGATCGCCGGCGTTCCGTCGGCGCCGGTCCCGGCGGCCCGCTGCGCCCGCCAGGCCGACAGCGTGCCCTGGGCATAGGCCATGACGAAGTTCGCGGTGTTCGGGTCGGTGCCGTCGACCAGGATCTGGATCTGCGGCGCCCCGCCCGGCCGCGCCGCCTCGGCGGCGAAGCGGTCCGGGATCACGACGATACCCTTGACCCGGTTGGTCACCAGATCCTCGGCGAATTGCCGCCGGTCGGTGCCGATCCGGGCGTCGAAATAGCGCGAGGCCTGGAAGCTGGCGGCGAGGTCGCGCGCCACCGGCCCCGGGCTCTCGACCGCCACGCCGATCCGGGTGTGGTCGGCATCGAGCGACAGGGCATAGCCGAACAGGAACAGCAGCAGCACCGGCAGCACCACCGCGATCAGCAGGCTGGACGGGTCACGCAGGATCTGCCGCCCCTCCTTCCCCAGCAGCGCCCCGAAGCGCCGCAGCCGGTCGCGACGGGAGGAGACGGCGCCGGCGTCGTGGACGGCGGCGGTCATGGACGGCCTCGTGACGCAATCCCTTCACTTTGCCTCTCCCGCGTGGCGGGAGAGGTCGGACGTCCGCCAGGACGTCCGGGTGAGGGCTGGCACAGGCCTCGACAAAGGGCCCTCACCCGGAGCCGCTTCGCGTCTCCGACCTCTCCCGCAAGCGGGAGAGGCAACGCAATGAAGGTCGACCGTTCCATCACGCCGCCTCCTGCTGCACGTCCGAGGCCTCGACCAGGGCGATGAAGGCATCCTCCATGGTCGGGTCGGGACGGTCCGGGCCGGCGACCCTCGCCTTCAGCTCGTCCGGCGAGCCGAGGGCGATCGAGCGGCCGCGATAGATCAGCGAGATCCGGTCGCAGTACTCCGCCTCCTCCATGAAATGGGTGGTGACGAGCACGGTCACGCCGCGCTCGACCAGGCCGTTGATGTGGGTCCAGAACTCGCGCCGGCTGATCGGGTCGACGCCGGAGGTCGGCTCGTCCAGGAACAGCACCTCGGGCTCGTGCATCACGGCGCAGGCCAGCGCCAGGCGCTGCTTGAATCCGAGCGGCAGGATGCCGGCCGAGCGCGGCAGCAGGTCGCCGAGCGCGAAGATCTCGACCATCAGCCCGATCTGGCGCCGCGCCCGGCGCCGGTCGAGCCCGTAGACCCCGGCGAAGAAATCGAGGTTCTGGGCGACGCTGAGATCGCCGTAGAGCGAGAATTTCTGGGCCATGTAGCCCAGCCGGTTGCGCGCCTCGGCGGTGTCGCGGCGCAGGTCGAAGCCGGCCACCCGCCCCTCCCCCGCCGTCGGCTTCAACAGGCCGCACAGCATCTTGAAGGTGGTCGACTTGCCGGCGCCGTTGGGGCCGAGCAGGCCGAAGATCTCGCCGCGCGGGATGTCGAAGCTGATGTCGGCGGCGGCGGTGAAGTCGCCGAAGCGCTTGGTCAGGCCGCGCGCCTCGATCACCGGGCCCTCGCGCGGCGGCAGCGCCTCGCGCGCCTCGGCCAGCTTCGACCGGCCGCCTGGCCCGCCGCCCAGGATGTCGATGAAGGAATCCTCGAAGCGCGGCGCCGCCGGATCGATCCTGGCGGCCGGGCCGGCACCGTCCGGCGGGGACGGCGCTCCCGCCTCCTTCGTCACCAGCCGGATCGCGGTGCCCTGGATCACGCCGTCGATCACGCCGGGCCGGTCCAGCGCTGCCGCGAGAACCTGCCGGCGGCGGCCTGCGATCCCGGTCAGCCGGAACACGCGGCCCTCGACCCGCCCGGTCAGCCCGTCGGGTTCGCCTTCATAGAGCAGCCTGCCCTCGTTCAGCAGCAGCACCCGATCGCAGCGCTCGGCCTCGTCGAGATAGGCGGTCGACCAGACCACGCCGATGCCCTCGCGCGTCAGGTCCTGCACCATGGCCCACAGCTCGCGCCGCGAGATCGGGTCGACGCCGACTCCCGGCTCGTCCAGCAGCAGCAGGCGCGGCTTGCGCAGCAGAGCGCAGCCGAGGCCGAGCTTCTGCTTCATGCCGCCGGACAGCTTGCCGGCCAGGCGGCCGGTGAAGCGCTTCAGGTCGGTGAAGCCCAGGATCTCGTCGAACACCGCCGGCCGCTCGCCTTTCGGCAGGCCCCGGAGATCGGCATAGAGATCGAGGTTCTCCTGCACCGTCAGGTCCTCGTACAGGCCGAAGCGCTGCGGCATGTAGCCGATCCCGGCCTGGATCGCCGCCGGCTCGGCCCGGCTGTCGTGGCCGAGCACGATCGATGCCCCCTCCTCCGGCCACATCAGCGCGGTCATCAGCCGGATCAGCGTGGTCTTGCCCGCCCCGTCCGGCCCGACGAGGCCGGTGATCCGGCCGCCGCCGATCGCCGCAGTGACCGCGTCGAGCGCCGGCCTGCCCGGCCCGAACCGCTTGGTCACGCCCTCGATCCGGACCAGGTCCTTCGTCGGCTCTGAGTTGGGGCTCGGCTTGTTCATCGGCGCGACCGTTTCCCCCTCACCCTCCCGCCGCCTTCGGCGTCGGGCCCCTCCCTCTCCCCAAGGAGAGGGATTTGATGCGCAGCCCCTTCACCTCTCCTTGGGGAGAGGTCGAAATCGCATCAGCGATTTCGGGTGAGGGGGCGGCTCCGGCCCGTCCTCCTGGCTCGACAACCGCGTCGGGAGCAGCAGCCATCTCACCCCTCCTTCGGCACGCGCACCGTCACCGGCATGCCCTGGCGCAGCCCCTCGTCGGCGTCGTCGACGATGATGCGCAGGCGGTAGACCAGGTCGGTGCGTAGCTCCGGCGTCTGCACCGTCTTCGGCGTGAACTCCGAGACCGGCGAGACGAAGCCGACGCGGCCGCGATAGGGCCGGTCCGGCCGGGTGTCGGTGACCACCTCGACCATCAGCCCCGGATGGACCCGGCCGAGATCGGGTTCGGCGACATAGGCGCGGATCCAGACCGGCCTGGTCAGCGACAGCACATAGGCGACGCTGCTCTCCGACATGATCGCGCCCGGCTCCGCCACCCGCGACAGGATGATGCCGTCGGCCGGCGCCTCCAGCGTGGCGTCGGCCAGCGAGGTCTCGGCGGAGGCGAGCTCGGCCTGGGCGGCGGCCAGGGCGGCGCGGCCGGCGGCGATGTCCTCGACCCGGTTGCCCTCCAGCAGCAGCTCCAGGGCCTGCCGCGACAACTCGAGCCGGGCCTGGGCCATGTCGCGGTCGGCCTGGGCTTGGTCCAGCGCCGATTGCGGCGCGTTGCCCCTCTGGCGCAGCTCCTGCGTGCGATCGAAGGCCAGCCTGGCATTGGCGAGATCGGCCTCGCGCTCCGCCACCGTGGCGCGGGCCTGGGCGATCTCGGCGGCGCGCGGGCCGGCGATCAGCTTGTCGAGATCCGCCTGGCGCGCCGCGACATTGGCCCGGGCCGCCGCGACGCTGTCCTGGAACGGCCGGTCGTCCAGCCGCGCCAGCACCGCGCCGGCGGTCACCGCCTCGCCCTCCTCCAGCTTCATCTCGACCAGCCGGCCGGAGACGCGGAAGCCCAGCTCCGCCTGGCGGATGTCGACATTGCCGTAGAGCGTCAGCGTGCCGTCCTGCGTCTTGCCCCAGCCCAGCCGGCCGGGCAGGTCGAACCACCAGCCGGCGGCGACGGCGGCCGCGAGCAGGAGGAGGACGGCGATGCGGATAAGGGTTTTCACGACCGTTTCTCCGCCGCGATGCCGCGCAGATAGATGTCGAGGTGCCGGTCGATGAAGACGCCGAGATCGAAGCTCTCGTCCTCGCGCACGAAGGTGCTGCCCCAGATCACCGCCATCAGCAGCGGCGCGATCAGCAGCCTGCCCGCATCTGCCGGATCGACCGGCCGGATCTCGCCGGCGGCAATGCCGCGTTCGATCAGCCCGACGACGGTGCCCAGCATCCGGTCGATCACCGTCGCCCGCCAGAACTGCGCCAGCTCGGGAAACTGCGGGGCTTCGGCGATGATCAGGCGGGGGAACTGCCGCAGCGGCGACCCGGCCACGGTGCGCATGATGGCGCGCAGCAGCCGGGCCAGGATCTCCGGCACCGGCATCCCCGGCTGCGCCGTCTCGCCGATCAGCCGTTCGACATTGGGCAGCACCGCCTGGCGCACCAGCGCCTCGAACACCGCCTGCTTGCTGGGGAAGTAGAGATAGACCGTGCCCTTGCTGACCCCGGCGCGGGCGGCGATGTCCTCCATCCGCGTGGCGGCGAAGCCGCGCTCCACGAACAGGGCGAAGGCGGCCTCCAGCAGTTCCGCCGGCCGCGCCTCCTTGCGCCGCTTCCTCGCCGCCTGCGCCATGACCGGTCCGCTCGCCCTCGTTAATGACTGACTGGTCAGTTATTATCTGAGCAGGTATTGGGAGTCAAGCGAGGCGGCCGCATGGGTAAACACAATGTGCAGTTGTGCTAACTTGCGTTTTTGTTCATGATATGTTCCATGAACAAGGCGCAGACCGATCAGGGCATGGAGCCGGCGGCCGCTTCCGCGGAGGAGCGGGCGGCGCGGCATCTGCGCCTGCTGGCCCGGGCGGCCGAGATCCAGATGGAGGTGATGGAGGCGACGCGCATCGAGGCGGTGGAGGCGCCGCAGTCCGGCGTCGACTATTGTCAGCGCATCGCCGTCATCACCCGGTCGCTGCGGCTGACCCTGCTGCTGGAGGACAGGTTCTCCCGCCCGCCCGAGGAGCATCCGCAGAAGGTCGCGGCCCGATCGGTCGAGACGGCCGACAAGCTATCGTCCGAGCTGCGGGTGAGGCTGGCCATGGGCGCTGCAGCCTATGACGGCGCCGAGACCGAGGACGAAGAGGCAGAGGCCAGCCGGCTCTTCGGCGAGATCGGCGAACGGCTGGAGCGGCCGGAGCTGGCGGAGCTGGTCGAGACCTGCCCGCCGCCGGTGGCCGTGGCCCGGCTGTGCCGGACCTTCGGGCTGCCGGAGGAGACGGGGCGCTGGCTCGCGGCCGCGGATGCGGCGCTGGCGGAGCTGGGCTTCGCGCCGCCGGACGACGCGGCCGCCGCCCCGGTCCAGGCCGAGGCCGTGGACCAGGGCAGGATCCGGCGCCGGCTGCGAGTCATCATGGCGCTGGGCGCCGCGATCCGGGCCGGGACCGAGGACGAGGCGGAATGCGACCGCCGCGTCTTCGAGATGGCCGGGCAGATGGACCTGCCGGAGCTGGTGGAGATCGCCGACAGCTGCCCGGCGGTGGACGCCGTGGCCCGGCTGTGCCCGCGGTTCGGCCTGCCGCCGGAGGAGGCGGAGCGCTGGGTCGCGGAGTCGGACCAATTCCTGGCGACGATGGACCTGCCGCCGGTGGACGACCCGCCCGAGCCGCCGGACACGGGGTGACGTAGCCTTCCACCCTCCCTCCCTTGCCCGACCGGAGTCACATCGTCTCGTTGGCTCTTTTCTCGTCCCCCCTCGCCTTGCGGGAGGGGGGCAGGGGGAGGGGCCTGCGCGCGTCCGCGCGCCTGCGGGAGGAAACGGCCCCGGCCCGCGCCTACTGCCCGATCTCGTCCAGCTCCGGCGGCAGGGCGCCGGACTCGATGACCCATTTCGTGCCCTCGAGGCGGGCCACCGCCTGCTCGCTGCGCTTCCGGCCCTTATTGGCGACGGCGAAGCTCAGCGTCATGCGGCCGGCAACGGGCTTGTCGAGCGCATAGCTCCCCTTGGCCTCGACGATCTCCGCCTGCTGCTCCACCGCCCCGCCGTTGCTGGCGCCGATACGCAGCGGCTCGGCTGCGGCGATCCGGTCGCGGTCGAGCAGGTACAGGTTGATGTCGGTGAAGGAGAAGCCCTGATAGACCGCCAGGCTCTGGATCACGAAGCCGTCGCGGCCTCCGAACCTGACGGCCGTCAGCTCTCCGGGATTGCCGTAGGTCCCAACATCGGCGAAGTCCGGAATGGCGGTGACGAGGCCGGGTCCGTCGAGGGCCGGGCGTGAGGGATCGGGCCGCAGGATATAGGCCGAAAGCCGCGCGGCCTCGCCATGCCCCATGCCGCCGACGCGGCCCCGGGCCATGACCAGCAGGTCGAAACCGTCATAGGCCAGCGCCTGGACCGGCCACTGGCATTCCACCCCCTCATCGGTGTCCTTGGCGATGGTGTAGGACGAATTCAGCGCCGCCTCGACCAGGACGGCGAGCGGCATGTCGTCGTCCAGCATCCGGTCGACCTCCGGGCACAGGACCGTCTTGGTCTCCGCCAGCGCCGGCGACAGGCTGCCGGCCGCGACCATGCCGGCCGCCAGGGCACTCATCAGGAATCTCATTTGCGGATGTCCCCCGTTCCTTCCGCCCTATCTCAAGCCGGAGATCGCGGCGGCAAAGAGGCGATTCGCGATCGGCTTCTGGGCGGCGGGCGGGGTCTATACCCGCATGCGCATGGGCGCCGCCACCTGGTCCCGCCCCTCCTCCACCGCATGGCAGGCGACCAGGGCGTCGCCGGCGGCGAGCGGCCGCGGCACCTCGCGCCGGCAGCGGTCACTCGCCAGCGGGCAGCGCGGATGGAACGGGCAGCCCGGCGGCGGGTCGATCGGGCTCGGGATCTCGCCCTCCACCATCTTGCGCGGCCGGCCGGTCATCTCCAGGTCCGGCAGGGCGTCCAGCAGCATGCGGGTGTAGGGGTGCCGCGGCGCCCGGAACAGCGACCGGGCCGGCGCCAGCTCGACCATCCGGCCGAGATAGACCACGCCGATCCGGCTGGCCATGTGCCGGACCACGGCCAGATTGTGGCTGATGAACAGATAGGTCAGGCCGAACTGATCCTGCAGGTCGCGCATCAGGTTCAGGATCTGGGCCTGGACCGAGACGTCGAGCGCCGAGGTCGGCTCGTCGCAGACGATGAATTCCGGCTCCGACGCCAAGGCCCGGGCGATGCAGATACGCTGGCGCTGGCCGCCGGAGAATTCGTGCGGGAACTTGCGCCCGTCGCGCGGGTCGAGCCCGACCCGCCGCAGCAGCTCCGCCACCTTCTCTGCCGTCTCGACCGGGGACGAGGCCAGGCCGAAGGCGCGGATCGGTTCCGCCACGATGCGGTCGACCCGCCAGCGCGGGTTCAGGCTGGCATAGGGGTCCTGGAAGATCATTTGGATCCGCCGCCGCAGCTTCTGCAGCTGCGGCTTCTTGGTCGGGTCCGACAGGTCGATGCCGTCGATCAGCACCGCGCCGTCGCTGGGCGGCAGCAGCCCCACCGCCATGCGGGCGATGGTCGATTTGCCGGAGCCGGATTCGCCGACCAGGGCCAGGGTCTCGCCGCGGGCGATGCTGAAGCTGACATCCTGCACCGCCTTCAGCGTCAGTCGCGGCGAACGGTCCAGCAGCCGCGCCAGCCAGGGCTTGGACAGGTCGAACCGCCGGCTCAAGCCCACCGCCTCGACCAGAGCCTTCGTCGTCATGCGCGCGCTCCCTCGGCCAGCCAGCAGGCCGCCGCCCCCTGCCCGGCCGACATCAGGTCCGGCCGGTCCTGCCGGCAGCGGTCGAAGCAGACGGCGCAGCGCGGATGGAAGGCGCAGCCGGCCGGGATCGCGTCCAGCCGCGGCATGGCGCCCGGGATCTGCTGCAGCCGCTCCGCGTCGGTCGCGACCGTCGGGATCGAGCCCATCAGCCCGCGGGTGTAGGGGTGGTGCGGCTGCTTGACCACGGTGCGCACCGGGCCGATCTCGGCGATCCGGCCGGCATACATCACCGCCACCCGGTCGGCGGTCTCGGCGATCACGCCCATGTCGTGGGTGATCAGCATCACCGCCGTGCCGCGCTCCCGGCACAGCCGCTTCAGCACCGCGATCACCTGGGCCTGGACCGAGACGTCGAGCGCCGTGGTCGGCTCGTCCGCGATCACCAGCTCCGGCTCCGCCGCCAGAGCCAGGGCGATGACCACGCGCTGGCGCATGCCGCCGGAGAACTCGTGCGGGTAGCTGTCGATCCGCTCCGCCGCCGCCGGGATGCCGACCTCCTCCAGCAGCGCCACAGCGCGGCGCCGCGCGGCGTCGCGGCCGAGCGGCAAGTGGGTGCTGATGGTCTCGGTCAGCTGCCGGCCGACGGTGTAGAGCGGGTTCAGGCTGGTCAACGGGTCCTGGAAGATCATGCCGATCCGCCGGCCGCGGATCCGCCGCATCGCCTCGGGCCTGAGATTGTCGATGCGCTCGCCCTTCAGGCGGATCTCGCCGCCGGCGATGCGGCCGGGCGGGTCGATCAGCCCGATCACGGCAGTGCCGGTGATCGACTTGCCGGCGCCGGATTCGCCGACCACGCCCAGCACCTCGCCGGGCGCGATGTCGAAGGAGACGCCGTCGATCGCGGTCAGAAGGCCGCGCCGGGTGCGGAACTGGACCTTGAGGTCGCGGACGCTGAGGGTCGGCGTCGTTTCAATACTTGGCATGGCCCTCACCGCAGCTTCGGGTTGAGGGCGTCGCGCAGCCAGTCGCCCAGCAGGTTGACCGACAGCGCCAGCACCGCCAGCGCCGCGCCGGGGAAGATCGTGATCCACCACTCGCCGGAGAACAGGAAGCGGTTGCCGATGTTGATCAGCGTGCCGAGCGAGGGCGAGGTCGACGGCACCCCGACGCCGAGGAAGGACAGCGTCGCCTCGGTGATGATCGCCAGCGCCAGGTTGATGGTGGCGATCACCAGCACCGGGCCCGTCACGTTGGGCAGCACGTGGCGGAACATGATGGTCCAGTCGGACAGGCCGATCAGCCGCGCCGCCTGGACGTATTCCTTGCGGGACTCGACCAGGGTGGAGCCGCGCACGGTGCGGGCGTACTGCACCCAGTAGGACAGGCCGATGGCGACGACGATGACCCCGATCTGCACGTCGGTGCCGCCGCCCTTGCCGACGAGCGCGAGGGCGATGCCGTTGATCAGCAGCGCGATCAGGATCGCCGGGAAGGTCAGCTGCACGTCGGCGACGCGCATGATCACGGCGCCCAGCCAGCCGCCGTGATAGCCGGCGATGAGGCCGAGGGTGACGCCGATCAGCATGGCGAGAGCCACCCCGGCGAAGCCGACCATGAGCGAGATCCGGGTGCCGTAGAGGATGGCCGAGAACAGGTCGCGGCCCTGGTCGTCGGTGCCGAGCGGGAATTGCGGGTCGCCCTGCGCCTCGAAGGCCGGCGGGATCAGCGAGTTCATCAGGTCGAGGCTGGCCGGGTCGAACGGATCCTGCGGCGCGATCAGCGGAGCCAGCACCGCCCCCGCGGCCATCAGCAGCGTGATCAGCAGGGCGAGGATGGCGAGCGGGGAGCGGCTGAAGCGCCAGGCGAGGTCGCTGTCGAGGAGGCGCCGCATCGCTCAGGCCCCCGCCCCGATGCGGATCCGCGGGTCGACCATGGCGTAGAGGATGTCGACCACCAGGTTGATGGTGACGAAGATGAAGGCGCTGAGCAGCAGGTAGGCGGCCATGATCGGGATGTCGACATTGGCCACCGCCTGGATGAACAGGAGGCCCATGCCCGGCCATTGGAACACCTGCTCGGTGATGATGGCGAAGGCGATGATCGAACCGAGCTGCAGCCCGGTGATGGTGATGACCGGAATCAGCGTGTTCTTCAGCGCATGGCCGAAATGGATCGCCCGGTCGGTCAGGCCGCGGGCCCGGGCGAAGCGGATGAAGTCGGTGCGCATCACCTCCAGCATCTCGCCGCGCACGAGGCGCATGATCAGCGTCATCTGGAACAGGCCGAGCGTGATCGCCGGCAGGATCAGCGAGCGGATGCCGGAGAGGGTGAGGAACCCTGTGCTCCACCAGCCCAGCTGCACCACCTCGCCGCGGCCGAAGGAGGGCAGCCAGCCGAGCTCGACCGAGAAGACGAAGATCAGGAGAATGCCGATCAGGAAGGTCGGCAGCGACACCCCGACCAGCGAGGCGCCGAGGAACAGGCGCGAGATCCAGCGCTGGGGATAGAGGCCGGTGAACACGCCCATCGGCACGCCGACCAACAGCGCCAGGAGGGCGGAGGTCAGCGCCAGCTCCAGCGTCGCCGGCGCGCGTTCGCCGATGAGAGTCGAGACCGGCTGCTTGAACTGGTAGGAGTTGCCGAAGTCGAACTGCGCGGCATGGCCGGCATAACGGGCGAACTGGACGATCACCGGGTCGTTCAGCCCCAGGCTCTCGCGCAGCGCCTCGCGCTCCGCCTCGGTGGTCTCCTGCCCGACCATCTGGTTGATCGGGTCGCCGACGAAGCGGAACATGGTGAAGGCCAGAAGCGCCACCACCAGCATCACCAGGATCGCCTGCGCCACGCGCGTCAGGATGAAGGCCAGCATCGCACCCCGCTGCCGATGAGGAAGACGGGGCGGCGGCTCCGCGCCGCCGCCCGGCAGGTCCGGACCGTTGGCCCTAGCTCTTCTTGATCCAGTCGAAGATCAGCCAGTTGTCCGGCCGCTGGACCACGGTGAACTTCTTCGACACGCCCCAGGACAGCGCCTGCTGGTGCAGCGGCAGATAGCCGACATCCTGGTTCAACAGGATGTCGTAGGCCTGGGCGATCAGGTCGTCGCGCTTGGTCTTGTCGCCCTCCACCGAGAAGGCGTCGATCAGCGCGTCGACCTTGGGGTTGCAGTAGCCGCCGTCGTTCGAGACGGCGACGCCGGGCGCCCGGCAGCGCACCAGGTTGTTGAAGACGCTGAGCGAATCGTAGCCGTCCGGAGTCCAGCCCAGCAGGTAGAAGCTGGTGCTGTGGCCGCCGGCCTCGCCGATCTGGGTGAAGTGTTTGGCGCGCGGCTGGGCGTTCAGCGTCACCTTGACGCCGACCCGGGCCAGCATCGACGCCACGGCCTGGCAGATCGCCTCGTCATTGACGTAGCGGTCGTTCGGGCAGTCGAGCGTGACCTCGAAGCCGTCCGGATAGCCGGCCTCGGCCAGCAGCTTCTTCGCCGCCTCCGGATCGTAGGGATGCCGCTTGAACTCGCCGGCGCGGTCGAACAGCTTGGGCGAGATCATCAGCGCCGTCGGCGTCGCCTGGCCGCGCATGATGCGCTGGGCGATCGCGTCCTCGTTGATCGCCTGGTAGAAGGCCAGGCGCACCCGCTGGTCCTTGAACGGGTTCTTGCCCTTGACGCTGGAGTAGAGCAGTTCGTCGCGGCTCTGGTCCAAGCCGAGGAAGATGGTCCGCAACTCGGGCGCGGTCAGCAGCGCGGTGTCGGGATTGTTGGCGACACGGTCCTGGTCCTGCACCGGCACCGGGTCCACCCAGTCGACCTGCCCGGACAGGAGCGCGGCGACGCGCGTGGCCGAGGACGCGATCGGCGTGAACTCGACCCGGTCGATGTTGCCCTCCGGCTTGCCCCACCAGTTCGGGTTGCGCACGAACACCGTCTTCACCCCGATCTCATGGCTTTCGACCATGAAGGGGCCGGTGCCGTTGGCGTGCAGCACCGCATAGCCCGGGTTCTTGTCGGCCGTGGAGGACGGTGCCACGGCGTTGTTCGCCTCCGACCACTCCTTGTCGAAGATCGGCCAGGAATCCCAGGTCGCGTTCAGGAGCGGGTTGGGCTTGGTCAGGACGAAGTCGACCGTGTGGTCGTCGACCTTCTCCGCCTTCATGTCCGACGGGACGCGGCCCTTGATGTCCGACCCCGGAGCGCGCAGCCGGTCGAGCGAATACAGCACGTCGTCGGCGGTGAACGGGTTGCCGTTCTGGAACTTCACGCCGTCCCGGAGATGGATGCGCCAGCGCAGCCCGTCATCGGTCACCTCCCAGCCCGTCGCCAGCGCCGGCACGATCTTCATCTCCTGATCGCGCTTCGTGAGCCCTTCGTAGACGTTGCTCATCGTCGCCGTCGTGAAGGTCTCGTTGAACTGGTAGGAGTCCAGCGTGTTCAGGTTGCCCTGGAAGGCGAACCGGAACACGTTCTCCGCCCGCGCCGTGGCCGAACCCGCCAGGATGGCCGCCCCGACCAAAAGCCCGGCCGCGGCCCATCGCAGCGGCGCGGGCGCCGCCAGGGCCAGGGATCGCTGTCTGCCTCTCTGTCTCACATCGGCCATCGCTGCCTCTCGTTCGGTTCTTGGTTGCGGGGAGCCGAGCAGGGCCGGCCGGGACCGGGCGATCGAAAGCGCGCCCGTCCGGTCTCCGCCGGCGCGATGTGTTGCCTCCCGCCCGGATGATTGCGCGAGTTTCGCTCCGGGTCGAGCCGGATCGGGAAGGAATGCCCAAATCGAGGGCAGCGGACGGCGTGCCTGCCGGCAAATGCGGTCTGCAATCCCTCGATTCCTTCCCCCGGCCTCGCGTCCCCGGAGATGTCACGCAACTGCCGTGCCAAAGCCGCCGGGCTGGGATGCCGATCCGCCGTCCACGGCCGCAGCCGGCCAGCTTGCACGGTATCCGCCCAGGCCCTAGGGTACGCCGCTTCTGTCCTGGAGAATGCCGCGGTGCGCTATATCAGCACCCGGGGGAACGCCCCCGCCCTTGCCTTCGACGACGTGCTGCTGGCCGGCCTCGCCCGCGACGGCGGGCTGTACCTGCCCGAGACCTGGCCCACCCGCTCGGCCGAGGAATGGCGGCGCCTGCGCGGCCTGCCCTATGCCGAGCTGGCGACCGAAGTGATGCTGCCCTTCGTCGAGGGATCGCTGACCCGGCAGGAGCTGGCGGCGCTGGCGGCCGAGACCTATGCCGGCTTCGACCACCCAGCGGTGGCGCCGCTGGTCCAGCTCGATCACGAGCTGTGGCTGATGGAGCTGTTCCACGGCCCGACCATCGCCTTCAAGGACTACGCGCTGCAGCTGCTGGGCCGGCTGTTCGACCATGTGCTGACCAAGCGTGGCGAGCGGGTGATGATCGTCGGCGCCACCTCGGGCGACACCGGCTCCGCCGCGATCGAGGCCTGCCGCGACCGCGCCGCGGTCGACATCGTCATCCTGCATCCCGAGGGCCGCACCTCCGAGGTGCAGCGCCGGCAGATGACGACGGTCATGTCGCCCAATGTCCGCAACATCGCGCTGAAGGGCAGCTTCGACGACTGCCAGGATCTGGTGAAGGCGATGTTCGCCGACGCCGCCTTCCGCGACGAGATGCATCTCTCAGCGGTGAACTCGATCAACTGGGCCCGGATCATGGCCCAGATCGTCTATTACGCCGCCGCCGCCCTGGCGCTGGGCGCGCCAGACCGGCCGGTGGCCTTCGCCGTGCCGACCGGCAATTTCGGCAACGTGCTGGCCGCCTATGCCGCCCGGCGCATGGGCCTGCCGATCGCAAAGCTGGTGGTCGGGTCGAACCGCAACGACATCCTCGACCGCTTCTTCAAGTCGGGTGAGATGCGGATGGACGGGGTGGTGCCGACGTTGAGTCCGTCGATGGACATCCAGATCTCCTCCAATTTCGAGCGGCTGCTGTTCGAGCTGTGCGACCGCGATGCCGACCGGCTGGGCGCGCTGATGGCGGAGTTCCGCGGCACTGGCCGTTTCGCCGTGACCCCGGCGATGCATCGCGCCGCGACCGAGCTGTTCGCCAGCCATCGCCTGGACGACAAGGGCACGCTCACGGTGATCGCCGAGACGCGCGCGAAGACCGGCCAGACCATCGACCCGCACACCGCCTGCGGTCTGGCCGCCGCCCGCGCCAACCCGGCCGATCGCGGCATTCCGATGGTGGTGGCCGCGACCGCCCATCCCGCCAAGTTCCCGGACGCGGTCGAGCGTGCCACCGGCTGGCGCCCGCCGCTGCCGCCGCATCTCGCCGACCTGTTCGAGCGCGAGGAGCGGTTGACCGTGCTGGCCAACGACCTCGCCGCGGTCGAGGGGTTCGTCCGCCAATCCCGCACCAACGGGGGGCCGCGATGATGCCGGTCCGACAGAGCACCCTGTCGAACGGTCTGCGCGTCGTCACCGACCCGATCGGCACGGTCGAGAGTGCCTGCGTCGGCCTCTGGGTCGGGGCCGGCACGCGGCACGAGACCGCCGAGGTCAACGGCGTCGCCCATCTGCTCGAACACATGGCGTTCAAGGGCACGCGCCGGCGCAACGCCCAGGACATCGCCCAGGAGATCGAGGCGGTCGGCGGTCATCTCAACGCCTATACCAGCCGCGAGAACACGGCCTATTACGCACGCATACTGAAGCAGGACGCGCCACTGGCGCTCGATATCCTCGCCGACATCCTGCAGCACTCGGTGTTCGACGAGGCCGAGCTGGGGCGCGAGCGCGCCGTGGTGCTGCAGGAGATCGGCCAGGCGATCGACACGCCGGACGACATCATCTTCGACCAGTTTCAGGAGGCCGCCTTCCCGGACCAGCCGATCGGCTGGCCGGTGCTGGGCACGGCCGAGATCGTCGGGTCGCTGCCGCGCGAGGCGATCGCCGGCTATATCGGCCGCAACTACGGCGCCGACACCATGGTGCTGGTCGCCTCCGGCAACATCGACCACGACCGGCTGACCGAACAGGCCGAGCGGCTGTTCACCGGCCTGCCGGTCAGGGCCGAGGCGCGCACCGCCCCCGCCGCGTATCACGGCGGCGAGCATCGCGAAGAGCGTGATCTGGAGCAGCTGCACCTGGTGCTGGGCTTCCCGGGCCTCGCCTATGCCGACCCGGATTTCTACGCCGGCTCGGTGCTGTCGACCCTGCTCGGCGGCGGCATGTCCTCGCGCCTGTTCCAGGAGATCCGCGAGAAGCGCGGCCTGGTCTATTCGATCTACTCCTTCACCAGCGCCTATCAGGATGGCGGGCTGTTCGGCATCTATGCCGGCACCGGCGAGAGCGAGGTGCGCGAGCTGATGCCGGTGCTGTGCGGCGAGATCGGCCGGGCGGCGGCGGATGTGGCGGAGGACGAGGTCGCCCGCGCCCGCGCCCAGATCAAGGCCGGCCTCCTGATGAGCCTGGAATCGACCATGGCGCGGGCCGAGCAGCTGGGCCAGCAGATGCTGATCTTCGGCCGCCCGGTGCCGCCGGAGGAGGTGGTGGCGCGGATCGATGCGGTCGACGCCGCCGCGGTGCGTCGGGTCGCCGAGCGCCTGTTCCGCACGGCCCCCACCCTGGCAGCGCTCGGGCCGGTCGGACAGCTCGAGAGCTACGACGCGATCCGGGCCCGGATCGGCTGACGGCGTTGAGCGGGGCGGCGGTGATCGGCTTCTTCCGAACGGGGCTCGGCACCCTTCCGCCGGTCCGGATCGAGGGCCGGCGCACCTTCCTGCGGCCGCCGCGGCTGCGCGACTGGCGCGCCTGGGTGACGCTGCGCGGCGAGAGCCGGGCGTTCCTGACGCCGTGGGAGCCGACCTGGCCGGAGGATGCGCTGAGCCGCGCCGCCTATCTGCGCCGGCTGCGCCGCCAGATCTACGAATGGCGGCAGGACGAGGGCTACGGATTCCTGATCTTCGAGCGCGAGAGCCGGCAGCTGGTCGGCGGCATCGGCTTCTCCAACGTCCGCCGCGGCGTCGCGCAATCGGCCTCGATCGGATACTGGATCGGCGAGCGCTTCGCCCGGCAGGGGCTGATGACCGATGCCACGGCGGCGGCGGTCGCCTTCGGCTTCAACCAGCTCGGCCTGCACCGAATCGAGGCGGCCTGCCTGCCGCACAACGAGGCGAGTCAAAAGCTGCTGACCCGGCTCGGATTCACCCGCGAGGGCTATGCCCGCGCCTATCTCAAGATCGACGGGGATTGGCGGGATCACCTGCTGTTCGGGCTGGTCGACACCGAGTTCCACGGCGGGCCGTGACCATGCCGCTTGATGCTGTTCGTCTGCGCGCCTAGGGTTCAGGCAAAATTATGGCGGAACGCGGCACGTGGCATTGGACTGGGACACCCTCTCGCGCACCCTGCGCCCCGAGAACAGCCCCGGCTTCCTGCTGTGGCAGGTGGCCAATCAGTGGCAGCGGCTGCAGCGGTCGACCCTGGAGCCCCTCGGCCTGACCCATGTCCAGTTCGTGCTCCTGGCCGGCCTTGCCTGGCTGAGCCGCAAGGAGAACGACGTCACCCAGGCCCGGCTCGCCGCCTTCTGCAAGACCGACGCGATGATGACGAGCCAGGTGGTGCGGTCGCTGGAGGCCGGCGGCTTCATCGCCCGGGCGCCGCACCCGACCGACAGCCGGGCCCGGCAGCTGCGGGTCACCGCCAAGGGCGCCGAGGTGCTGAACGCCGCCATGCCGCGGGTGCGCGAGGCCGACGCCCAGTTCTTCGGAGCGCTGCAGGAGAGCCAGGGCTTCGTCGAGCAGCTGCGCCGGCTGTGGGCCAGCGGCGCCAAGCGCGAGCCTTAGAACGCCTACTGCGCCAGCAGCACCGCCGGGATCAGGAACAGCAGCGGCGCGAACAGCGCCACCCGCATGCGCGGCAGCGCCACGCCGTTGCGGCGCAGCAGGGTGAGCTGAATGTGCAGCACCAGAAACAGGGTGCCGGCGAAGACCAGCGCCGCGACGGACAGCGTCAGCAGGTCCAGCGCGCGCAGCAGCGCCAGAGTCGCGACCATCAGCCCGGCGCAGCCGACCAGCCACGTCGTCGCCTGATGCGAGATCAGCGCCCGGTTGACCCGCAGCTCGACATGGGCCAGCGACACCCACCAGATCGTCTGCATGCAGACGATCGGCAGCAGGCGCGACATCTCCGGCAGATGCGCTGACCAGCCCGGCAGCAGCCGGTCGCCGAACAGCTCGAAGCCGGCGAGGATCACCGCCGCCCCGGTCATGGTCAGCGCCAGGAGGCCGAGATAGAACCGGTCGAACCATTCGACCGAGGCCTCGTACAGCGTCTTGAAGAAAGCGGTGACGATCAGCTGGTGGACCAGGAAGATCGCCGCCGAGATGCGGAAGCAGACGGAATAGACCGAGACCGCCTCGACCGACAGGAACCAGCCGACCAGGATGCGCGAGCTGTTGACGATGGCGAAATTGACCAGCGAGTTCACCATCATGAAGAAGCCCATCCGCCGCGCATCGGCATAGGCGGCGAGGAAGCGCGGCCGGATCGTCCGGGCGAGGCCGAAGAGGGCGAAGACGGTGAAGCCGAGCGCCGCGCCGCCGCAGCCGATGATCACCGGCCATAGCGGGACCTGCCGCAGCGCGGCGAAGACCAGGGCGCCGACGATCAAGAACACGTAGAGGGCCAGGTTGTCGGCCACCAGAATGCCGAAGCGCCGCCCCATGGCGCGGTAGTAGACGCTGGCCGCGACCTGAGCCCCGGCGGTGGCGATGGTGATGCCGGCGAAGACGTGCAGCAGCGGGCCCGAGACGGCATAGGCGATCGCGGCGCCGGCCAGGCCGATGACGCCGATCGAGGCGACGACGAAGAACAGCAGGTCGAGGACCCGGTCGTCCTTGCGGATCAGCACCAGCTGCGGGATCGCGCCCGGAATGCCGAAGCTGAGAATCTGCGCCCCGATCACGCCGATGCTGAGCCCCAGCTCGGCCGTGCCGTAGTCCTGGATGCTCATGATCTGCGACAGCAGCAGCGGCCCGAAGAAGGCGGAGCCCTTGCCGAGCGCGAAGGCCAGCAGGAACAGCGCCGCCTGCCAGCCCACCGCCCTCACCCGGGCCAGGTTCATCGTGAACGCCATGGCACCGCTCGTGGAGAGCGTCTCACTCCGGTTCCCAGACCGTCATCGCGAGGCGCGCAGCGCCGTGGCGATCCAGGGGCCGGTGCCGCTGGATGGCCGCGCCCCTTCGGGGCTCGCAATGACGATGCGGGCACGGGGTGCCGTGAGCGCAATTCGGGTCAGGCCCGGAGGTAGACGCGGTTGACATGGGGATCGAGCGCCAGGCCGCGGGCCACCCGGTCGGCCTCCACGATCGGGCGCAGCGGGCCGTACAGGATCGGGCCCTGGCAATAGACCACCTGGAAGATCAGCCGCGGCGTCTGCCGCGCCGGCAGGCCGCGATGCAGGCCGAAGGTGTTCTCGAGAAAGCTGGTGCCGGCGGGCCCCTCGAACTGCACGAAGCGCTCGCGTCCGAAGGCGGTCTCGACTTCGGCGTCGGAGTAGCGGCGGATCGGCATCAGCCGGTCCTCGCGGTGCGAGCCGCGGACATAGATGTGCGGCCCGGCCCCGGCATCGACGTCGGTCAGGTAGACGAACAGCTTGATGAAGCGCCAGTCGTCGTAGTCGCGGTGGAACAGCTCGGCATGCTGCCCCTCCTCATGCCCGGCGATCGACCACCAGGCGGCCATGTAGCTGATCGTGGGCTTGCAGCCGAGGGCGCCCTGCACCGCCTCCAGCACCGCCGGGTCGTTGGCGATGGCGAGCGCGTGCGGCGCGTTCACCACCACCTCGGGCCGGAAATGCGCGACATGGGTGCCGGCCGGCGCCTGCTCCGGCGCCTGGAAGGTGCCGTGCTCGGGCTTGTAGGGGTTGAAGGAGGGATGCCCGGCGAAATAGCGCCGCATCTCCTCGATTCTCTCCGGCGTCATCAGCCAGGGCGTCATGGCGAAGCCGTCGCTGGCAAGGGCGGCGGCGGCGGCCTGGGCCTGAGGCGCGCCGGCGACCGGGCCGCGCCCGACCCGGCTGGCGATCCGGTCGGCCACCCAGTCCCGCCAGGCGACGCGCCGGAACCGGCGCTGCAGCAGGAACCGGGTCATCAGGCCGGCCTTGGCCGCGTGTTCGGAAAGGGCTGCCATCAAAATCTCCTCGCGCCGAGCGCTGCACGCCATCGACGATGGCCCGGGACGGAACGGATCCGCCCCGGGCCACCAGCGGTCAAATTCCGCTGCGAGTCCTATACCGGTCGTGTCCGCGCGCACCAAGAATGATTTTCATCTCGGTCCGCACGGAGCGGCCGGCCCGGGGGGCAATGGTCACTCGGCCGCGCGGTAGATCTCCCCGCCGCCCTCGCGGAACCGCGCCGCCATCTCCGCCATCCCCGCCTCGGCGCTGGCCCGGATCTCCTGCGTGATCTTCATCGAGCAGAATTTCGGGCCGCACATCGAGCAGAAATGCGCCGTCTTGGCGCCCTCTGCCGGCAGCGTCTCGTCATGGAAGGCCAGCGCCGTGTCCGGGTCGAGCGACAGGTTGAACTGGTCGCGCCAGCGGAATTCGAAGCGGGCGCGGGACAAGGCGTCGTCGCGTGCCTGCGCCGCCGGATGACCCTTGGCCAGGTCGGCGGCATGGGCCGCGATCTTGTAGGTGATGACGCCAGTCTTGACGTCATCGCGGTTCGGCAGGCCGAGATGCTCCTTCGGCGTGACGTAGCAGAGCATCGCCGTGCCGAACCAGCCGATCATCGCCGCGCCGATGCCGGAGGTGATGTGGTCGTAGCCCGGCGCGATGTCGGTGGTGAGCGGCCCGAGCGTGTAGAACGGCGCCTCGCCGCAGGCGGCGAGCTGCTTGTCCATATTGGCCTTGATCTTGTGCATCGGCACATGGCCGGGGCCTTCGATCATCACCTGGACATCGTGTTCCCAGGCGATCTTCGTCAGCTCGCCCAGCGTCTCCAGCTCGGCGAACTGGGCCGCGTCATTGGCGTCGGCGATCGAGCCGGGGCGCAGCCCGTCGCCCAGCGAGAAGGCCACGTCATAGGCCCGCATGATCGCGCAGATCTCGCGGAAATGGGTGTAGAGGAAGCTCTCGCGGTGATGCGCCAGGCACCATTTCGCCATGATAGAGCCGCCGCGGCTGACGATGCCGGTGACCCGCTTGGCCGTCAGCGGGATGTGGGGCAGCCGCACCCCGGCATGGATGGTGAAATAGTCCACCCCCTGCTCCGCCTGCTCGATCAGCGTGTCGCGGAAGATCTCCCAGGTCAGGTCCTCGGCCACGCCGCCGACCTTCTCCAGCGCCTGGTAGATCGGCACTGTGCCGATCGGCACCGGGGAATTGCGCAGGATCCATTCCCGGGTGGTGTGGATGTTGCGGCCGGTCGACAGGTCCATGACCGTGTCGGCGCCCCAGCGGATCGCCCACACCATCTTCTCCACCTCCTCCGCGATCGAGGAGGTGACGGCGGAGTTGCCGATATTGGCGTTCACCTTCACCAGGAAGTTGCGGCCGATGATCATCGGCTCGGATTCCGGGTGGTTGATGTTGGAAGGGATGATGGCGCGGCCGCGCGCGACCTCGTCGCGCACGAATTCCGGCGTGACGTGGTCCGGGATCGCAGCGCCGAAGCTCTCGCCGTCGCGCGCCGCCTCCTCCCTGAGGCGCTCGCGGCCGAGAGTCTCGCGGATCGCGACATACTCCATCTCCGGCGTGACGATGCCGGCGCGGGCATAGGCCATCTGCGTCACCGCGGTGCCGCCCTTGGCCCGGAGCGGCCGCCGGTCGCCGCGCCGGAACTCGAACAGGTTGGCCGCCTCGCCGGGGCGGCGGCCGTCGTCCTCCGGCCGCACGGCACGGCCGTCATAGGCCTCGACGTCGCCGCGGGCGGCGATCCAGCCGGCGCGCAAAGGCTGCAGGCCGGTGCCGATGTCGATCAGCGCGTCGGGGTCGGTGTAGGGGCCGGAGGCGTCATAGACCCGGAGCGGCGGCTCGCCCGACTCCGGCGACAGCTCGATCTCGCGCATGGCGACGCGCAGATCGGGATGGCGCTCGCCGGGCACATGGATCTTGCGCGACGCCGGCAGCGGGCCGGTGGTGACGGTTGTGGGGATGGCGTCCTTGGGCATCGGCGTCCTCCTCGATCGAACGGATTGAGGGCGTGCCAAGGACGGAAAGCTGGAAAGAAGGCGGCTGAGCGCGCATGTGGTTCCATTCCCTACGCCGGCACGACCCGGATCAGGTTCGAAGGGTTCCCACGTCGCGAATGGTGTGGTGTCTCAGCTCCCTACCGGAGCTCCCCTCGGAACGCCCCGATCAGAGCGCGCCCGGGGACGGGATGTCAAGCAGCGGCTGACCGGAGGCGCCCCCCTATCCGTCTCGAAGGCCCACGGCCTCGCCGCTTCGCCTCGCACTTGATCGCATTCCTAAAAACATCTACATTCCAACGCACTGGGGTGGATTTCTGAGTCTTCGGTTGAGAGCGAGCGATGCTTCGACGCGCCTGCGTGCTGTCGGTCGCGCTGGTCCTGGCCGCCTGCGGCGGCGGGCCGGAGATCGTGCGCAACCCGACCGGAAGCGGCATCGCCCGCTATGTCACCGCCAACGCGCCGGAGGAATGCGTGCCCTATGCCCGCGCCGTCTCCGGCATCCAGATCCGGGGCGATGCCTGGACCTGGTGGGATCAGGCCGACGGGGTCTACGGCAAGGGCAGCGCACCGCGCTCCGGCGCCGTGCTGGTGCTCGGCCGGTCGGACCGGCTGAGCGCCGGCCACATCTCGGTCGTGGTCTCGGTGCGCAATTCGCGCGAGATCACCGTGTCACACACCAACTGGGGCAATGACGGGCCGACCCGGCGCCGGATCTACCGCGAGCAGTCGGTGATCGACGTCTCCGCCGACAATGACTGGACCGCGGTGCGGTTCTGGAACCCCGACACCGGCGCCTATGGCGGCGTCTACGAGGCGGATGGCTTCGTCTACCCAACCACCGCCTAGAGATCGCTCGATAATGCTACTGGCGCGGCCGCCTGACGGCGGTTCCTGCGCTTCCGGTGCTCACGGACCTCCATGTCCGCTGCGCTCCGGTTCTCGGAACCACCGCCAGTCGACTCACGCCAGCGCATTCTCAAGCGATCTCTGAGACCCACGGGGAGCCTCTCGACGATTCGGGGGCGCTTCGGCTATAAGCCCGCGCGCGACCGCGGCACGGCCGCAGCGCTTCGGACGTTTCTACCCATGACACTGCCCCTTCCCACCCCCGATCCGCGGGCGCGCCGGCGCCTGGAGATCGGTCTTGCCCTGCTGGCGGAAGGCCGGCCGGCCGAGGCCGCGGACGCCATCCGCGCCGCGATCGAGATCGACCCCGGCGATGTCGAGAGCCGCTACGCGCTGGGCCAGGCGCTGGAGGCGGCCGGCGGCGATGCCGCCGCGGCTTATCACGCTGCGCTGGAACTGGACCCGGACGACCGCATGGGCGCCGCGGTGCGGCTGGCGCTGATCGGCGCCGCCCCGGTGCCGGCACAGCTGCCCGAGGCGCATGTCCGCACCTTGTTCGACCAGTACGCGCCGCGCTTCGACGCCGCGCTGGTCGAGGCCCTGCGCTATCGCGGGCCGGAGCTGCTGCGCCGCGCCGTCGACCGGGCGGCGCCGCCCACCTCATCGGCAGACGGCTACCTCGACATCCTCGACCTCGGCTGCGGCACCGGCCTGGCCGGCCTCGCCTTCGCCGACCGCCGCCGCCGGCTGGACGGCATCGACCTGTCGCCCGGCATGATCCTGCAGGCGATGGCGCGGAAGCTATATGACCGGCTGGAGCCGGGCGAGATCGTCGCCGCCCTGGCGGACTGGCCGGAGCGGTACGACCTGGCCCTGGCGGCCGACGTCGCGGTCTATATCGGCGATCTCGCGCCGCTCTTCGCCGCGACCCGCCGGGTGCTGCGGCCGGACGGCCTGTTCGCCCTCACCCTGGAGGCACATGACGGCGCCGAGGGCGAGGGCTGGCGCCTGGGCGACCACCACCGCTACCAGCACTCCGCCGACTATGTCCGCGCGGCCGCGGCCGGCGCCGGCTTCGTCGTGGTCGAGATCGACTCCGCCTGGACCCGCACCGAGAAAAAGGTGCCGCTGCCCGGCTGGGTCGCAGTGCTGCGGGCGGCATGAACTACCGCCACGCCTTCCACGCCGGCAACCATGCCGACGTCGTCAAGCACGTGGTGCTGGTGGCGCTGCTGAAGGCGCTGCGCGGCAAGGACAAACCCTTCTCCGCGCTCGACCTCCACGCCGGCATCGGCCGCTATGCGCTCGCCGCCGAGGCGGCCAAGACCGGCGAATATGTCGACGGCATCGCCCGGATCGAGCGGGCGCCGGAGGCGCCGGCCGCGGTCGCGCGCTATCTCGAGCTGGTCCGCACGTTCAACCCGTCCGGCCGGCTCGAGATCTATCCCGGGTCGCCGCGGCTGGTCCGGGCGCTGATGCGGCCGGAGGACCGGCTGACCCTGGTCGAGCTGCATCCGGAGGACCATGCGACGCTGCGCGCCGAATTCGCCGGCGACGGCCAGGTTGCGATCCATCGCCGCGACGCCTGGGAGGCGCTGCGCGGCCTGCTGCCGCCGCAGCCGCGGCGCGGCCTGCTGTTGCTCGACCCGTCCTATGAGCAGCCGGACGAGCTGGCGCGCCTCGCCCGCGGCATCACCACGGCGCATCGCCGCTGGCCGGAGGGGGTGATCGCCGGCTGGTACCCGATCAAGGACCGGCCGCCGGTCGACGCCATGCTGACGACGCTGCCACCCCTGCCCCGCGCCCGGGTGGCCGAGCTGACCGTGTTCGACACGCTGTTCCCGGCCCGCCTCAACGGCTCAGGCCTCGTCCTGGTCAACCTGCCCTGGGGCGTGGAGGAGGCGCTGCGCGAGGCCCTGGCCTGGCTGCAGCCCCGGCTGGCCCGCCAGGGCGGCGACTGGCGGCTGGAACCGCTGCCGGGCTGACGACCGGAATTCCGTCGTCGCCGGGATGCCGCCGCGCTAGGCTTCCTGGATTGCGTAGGGGGATTTCTCGATGCGATTTTTTGGACTGGCAGTCCTTCTAACGGCACTTTCGGCCTGTGCCGCGCCGACATCTCGGCCACCTGTCTTGCAATCGGGCGCGCCGCCATTCCGAGTGGTTGCCCCCACCGGGTACTGCCTGGCGGACAACGCGGACCCGTTGGCGTCCGGGTTTTCCCGAACCCGCGAACAGGTGTCCCAGCTCGGCGGTCGGGTGCTGGCGGTCTTCCGACCATGCGACGAGCCCATCCCGGAGCGGGACCCCACGAAGCGCTGGCACGGCACCCGGCTGATGTTCAGTGTCAAGTCGGTTCCCTCCGCCATGACCCGGCAGGCCTATCTGGCCGGCGTCGCGAATCCAAAGCATGTCGAACTCGCGAACAAGTCCGTCTTCCCGATGCTGCGGAAGTCGACGCCGGACGCCATCAGCAGCAGCACGGTCATCAGCGACTGGCTCCCCCTCGGGTCAGATACCGACGCCGTGTATGCAGGCTTCGATGTCGTTACCCGTGGGCCACCCACCGGCATGACGCTGACGACGCGATCCGTCTCCGCCGATACGCTGATCGGCGCTTACGCCCTGAATGTGACCGTCCTGGACCTGACCCTGAACCTGCCACCCAAGGATTGGGACGCTCTTCGGGAGATAGCCGCCGGAGTGGTCCGCGCGACGATCGCCGGAGCGGATCGGGTCGACCAGTCGCCGGCACGGCCTTCCAGTGTGAGCCCGACGACCTGATCGTCACCGCCGGCCCCGAAGCGCCTCAGGCCTCTTTCCTCTGCCGCTCGATCTTCTTGCGCTCGTTCGGGTCGAGGATCTGCTTGCGCAGGCGGATGGTCTTCGGGGTGACCTCGACCAGCTCGTCGTCGTTGATGTAGGTCAGCGCCCGCTCCAGCGTCATCTGGATCGGCGGGGTCAGGCGCACCGCGTCGTCCTTGCCGGCGGCGCGGATGTTGGTCAGCTGCTTGCCCTTCAGGACATTGACCTCGAGGTCGTTGCCGCGGGTGTGCTCGCCAATGATCATGCCCTGATAGACCTTGGCCTGCGGCTCGATCAGCATCGGGCCGCGATCCTCCAGGTTCCACAGCGCATAGGCCACCGCCTCGCCCTGGGCGTTGGAGATCAGCACGCCGGTGTGGCGCGAGGCGATTGCGCCCTTGTGCGGGGCGTAGCCGTGGAAGATCCGGTTCAAGACGCCGGTGCCGCGGGTATCGGTCAGGAACTCGCCCTGATAGCCGATCAGGCCGCGGGTCGGCACCAGCATGACGAGGCGCTGCTTGCCGCCGCCCGAGGGCCGCATCTCCAAGAGCTCGCCCTTGCGCTCGGACAGCTTCTGCACGACGACGCCGGAATGCTCCTCGTCGACGTCGATCGTGACCTCCTCGATCGGCTCCAGCAGCTGGCCCGAATCGTCCTTCTTGAACACCACGCGCGGCCGGCTGATCGACAGCTCGAAGCCCTCGCGGCGCATGGTCTCGATCAGGATGCCGAGCTGCAGCTCGCCGCGGCCGGCCACCTCGAAGGCGTCCTTCTCGGCGGTCTCGGTGATCCGCAGCGCGACATTGCCCTCGGCCTCACGGAACAGCCGGGCGCGGATGACACGGCTGGTGACCTTGTCGCCCTCGGTGCCGGCCAAGGGGCTGTCATTGACCGAGAAGGTCATGGCGATGGTCGGCGGGTCGATCGGCTGGGCCGGCAGCGCCTCGGTCACCGACGGGTCGCAGATCGTGTCGGCGACGGTCGCGGTCTCCAGCCCGGCGATGGCGACGATGTCGCCGGCCTCGCCGGCATCGATCGGCTGCCGCTCGATGCCGCGGAAGGCCAGCACGCGGCTGATCCGCCCGGTCTCGATCGTCTCGCCGCTGCGCGACAGCGCCTTGACCGACATGTTCGGCTTGACCGTGCCGGATAGGACGCGCCCGGTCAGCACCCGGCCGAGATAGGGGTTGGCCTCGACCGTGGTCGCCAGCATGCGGAAGGGCTGATCGGCCTCGACCTTCGGCGCCGGCACATGCTTGACCACGAGGTCGAACAGCGGCGCCATGTCGGTCCGCTCCGCCTCCAGGCTCTCGGCCGCCCAGCCCTGCTTGGCCGAGGAGAACAGGGTCGGGAAGTCGAGCTGCTCGTCATTGGCGTCGAGCGCGGCGAACAGATCGAACACCTCGTCATGCACCTGATGCGGGCGGGCGTCGGGCCGGTCGCATTTGTTGATCAGCACGATCGGCCGCAGGCCCAGCTTCAGCGCCTTGCCGGTGACGAACTTGGTCTGCGGCAGCGGCCCCTCGGCCGCGTCGACCAGCACCACCACGCCGTCGACCATGTTCAGGATGCGCTCGACCTCGCCGCCGAAATCGGCGTGGCCCGGCGTGTCGACGATGTTGATGCGCACATCCTTCCACACCAGCGAGGTGCATTTCGCCAGGATGGTGATGCCGCGCTCGCGCTCCAGGTCGTTCGAGTCCATCACCCGCTCGGCGACCTGCTGATTCTCGCGGAAGGCCCCGGACTGGCGCAGCAGCACGTCGATCAGCGTGGTCTTGCCATGATCGACATGGGCGATGATGGCGATGTTCCGGATATCCATGGTCCGTCCAAGGGGCGGGAGGGCGGGAAGCGTGCGGGCAAAACAAAGGACGGCGGACGGGTCGTCTTGCCAACGCCCCAGCCGCCGTTGCCGCGAAATATAGGCAGATCGGCGCCGAGCGCAAGCCGAGTGCAGCAAATCGTTGACAAAACGAGAGAAAATTTAAGGCAACGAAAGCCGCGTGGTATGTGTTCCCATCAGGCACAACCGAAGCGCGAGCGGCGGGCAGCTCCGCGCGCGCGGCGTAAGGGGGAGCGCGGGATTGCGGACAAGACTGGGCAGGATCGGGTGGCTCGGCCTCCTCGCCGCATTGATTCCCCCGGCAGGGCTGCTGGCCCAGGACGAGCCGGCCACCGACGGCGACGCGCCGGCCGAGGCGACGCCGCTGCCCGACGAGCTGCCCTATACCGCCACGCTGGAGCCGATTGCGGACGAGAACGCGACGGCGGCGCTGACCGGCGCCTCCAACCTGTTGAAGCTGCAGTCCAGCCCGCCTTCCGGCCCGGTCGGGCTGGTCCGCCGGGCGCTGGCGGACCGCGACCGGCTGTACGGCGCGCTCGGCGCCCTGTCCTATTACGGCGGCGAGGTCCACATCACCATCGACGGCGTGGGCCTGGACGATCCGGGGCTGATCGACCGGCTGACGGCGCGGCAGAGCAAGGATCCGGTCAAGGTCTCGATCAAGATCGATCTCGGTCCATCTTATAAGTTCAAGACCGTGCGGCTGACCGACACCCAGGGATCGGAGCAGCTGCCGGTGACGATCGACCGGGCCCCGCTCGGCCTCGACCCCGGCGAGCCGGCGCTGTCGGCCACCATTCTCAGCGCCGAGGGGGCCATGGTGGCGCAGATGAACGACCAGGGCTACCCGCTGGCCAAGGTGCCGTCGCGCGACGCGGTGGTCGACCATGCCGACCGGACCATGGACCTGACCGAGGTGCTGGATCCGGGGCCCAAGGCCGGCTTCGGCCCGGTCACGGTGGAGGGCGAGGACACGGTCAGGGAAAGCTTCATTCTCAGCCGCGTGCCCTTCGTCACCGGCCAGACCTATTCGCCGGAGCAGATCCAGGACCTGCGCAAGGACCTGGCCGATCTCGGCGTGTTCAGCAATGTCCGGGTCACCACCGCGGACCAGGTGGACGCCCAGGGCAACGTGCCGGTGACCATCGCGGTGAAGGAGCGGCCGCTGCGCTTCATCGGCTTCGGTGCCAAGTACGAGACCAATTACGGCGCCGGGGTCAACGCCTATTGGGGCCACCGCAACCTGTGGGGCGGGGCCGAGCAACTGCGGATCGACGGCGAGGTCAGCGGCCTCGGCTACAACAACGCAACCGAGCCGAACTTCAAGTTCGGCGTCAGCCTGAAGGTGCCGGGCTTCCTCGACCGCAACACCACCTTCGACGCCAAGGCCGAGGCGGTGCGTGAGGTGCTGGACGCCTACACCAGCACCCGCGGCACGGTGCAGGGCATTGCCACCTATCACTACACCAAGCAGATCGATTTGCTGGCCGGCCTCAGCTTCGAGATCGGCCATGTCGAGAACGAGCACGGGGTCTGGGACTACACCTTCGTCGGCATTCCGCTCGGCGCCAAGATCGACACCACCGACAACCTGCTGAACCCGACCAAGGGTTACCGCGCGCAGTTGTCCTTCACCCCCTACCCCACCTTCCTCGGCTCCTCGGTCGACATGATCGTGACCAAGGCGCTGGGGTCGGCCTATCTCGACCTGTCCGGCGGCGACGGCGACATCGTCCTGGCCGGACAGCTGGGCATCAGCAGCATCGCCGGCCCGACCCTGGACGAGGTGCCGCCCGACAAGCGTCTCTACGCCGGCGGCGGCGGCAGCGTCCGCGGCTACAAGTACCAGAGCATCGGCCCGCTGGACGAGCACGACAACCCGACCGGGGGGCTGAGCTCGATCATCGGCAGTCTGGAGCTGCGCTACAAGATCACCGACACGATCGGCATCGTGCCCTTCTTCGATGCCGGCGGCGTCTATGAGAAGAGCGTCCCGGATTTCGGCAGCGACATCCAATACGCGGCCGGGCTGGGCGCCCGCTACTACACCGGCATCGGGCCGATCCGCGCCGACGTCGCCTTCCCGCTGAACAAGCGCAAGAGCGACGACAGCTTTCAGCTCTACATCAGCATCGGGCAGGCCTTCTGATGCGGGCGTTGCGCATCCTCCTCATCCTCCTCGCGGTCGTGATCGGCCTGCCCATCGCGCTGCTGCTGATCGTGTTCGCGGCGGCGCAGACCGGCCCGGGCAAGCGCCTGATCGCCGACCAGGCTGGCGGCCTGGCCAGCTCGCCGGAGATGCAGGTCTCGGTTGGCGCGATCGAGGGCTTGGTGCCCTTCGACATGACCGTGCGCGACGTCGCCGTGTCCGACCCGGCCGGCAAGATGATCACGGTCGACTGGGCCCGGATGGCCTGGAGCCCGACGGCGCTGCTGCGCCGCACCTTGCGGATCGACGCGGTCGAGGCCGGCACGGTCACGGTCGACCGCCTGCCCGCCGGCGGTGCCGAGCCGGAGCCCGAGCCCAGCCCGGGCGGCTTCTCGCTGCCGCGGCTGCCGGTCGACATCCGGCTCGACCGGCTGAACGTCGAGCGGATCGCGATCGGCCCGGCCGTCGCCGGGATGGCGGCGGCGCTGAACGTGGCCGGCGACGCCCGGCTGGGGGATCCGTCGCAAGGGCTGGCGGCCAATCTCGCCGTCCGCCGGCTGGACGGGTCGGCCGGCGACATCACCGCCCGGCTGGCCTTCATCCCGTCGACCGAGCAGCTCGACGTCGCCGTGTCGGTGCAGGAGCCGCCGGGCGGCGTCATCGCCACCATGGCCCAGTTCCCGGAGCAGCCGCCGGTCGACATCAGGCTCAACGGCACCGGCACCCTGCGCGACTGGCGCGCCACCCTGGCCGGCAAGGTCGGCGATCTGGGCGGCGTCAACGGCCAGGTGCGGATCGAGCCGGGCGAGGGTCGCCGGCGCCTGACCATCGATCTCGACGCCGACGCGGCCCGGCTGGTCCCGGCCGCGCTCGCCGCCACTGCCGCCCCACTGCTGCAGGGGCGCACGACGCTGAAGGCCGAAGCCGAGATCGCCGATGCCGGCCCGATCACGATCCGGCAGCTCGACGCCGCGGCGGCGGCCGGCAGCGTCTCGGTGACCGGCAGTGTGAATCCGACCGGCAACCAGGTGGATCTCGCCTACAAGCTGCAGGCCGGCGCCGCCGCAGGCTTCGCCACGCTGCTGCCGCCTGGCACCGGCTGGGAGTCGCTGACCATCGACGGCACCGCCAAGGGCGCTCTGGACGCGCCGGTGGTGGTGGCCGCGATCCGCGGCGCCGGGCTGCGCCAGGATCCCTACGGCGCCGGCACGCTGGCGGTCGACCTGACGGCGACGCCGCAGGGCCCGCTCTCCGACCCCGAGGCCCCGATCGGGCTGCGCGTCACCGCCTCCGCCGACGGCCTCGCGCTCGGCGACCCGGTGCTCGAGACGGCGGCCGGGCACACCCTGCAGCTCAGCCTCGACGGCAGCGCCACCCAGTCCGGCAAGGCGGTGATCGACCGGCTGGAGACCCGGCTGGACAACGCCGTGCTGACCGCCAGCGGCCGGGGCGACGCGATGGTGCCCTCCGGCGATGGCACGCTGCGCCTGACTGCCGCCGATCTCGGCCACTTCTCCGGACTGGTCGGCCAACAGATCGCTGGCAATCTCGACCTGACGGTCAGGCCGATGCTGGCCGCGGACGGCACCGCCACCCTGGAATGGGACGGCACCATCGGCGAGGCGAATGTCGAGGCGACGCCCACTGCCGCGGTGCTGGGGCAGCGCACCACCCTGACCGGCCGGGTGGAGCGCGACGCCGGCGGCAAGATCACCGTCTCCGGCATCAGCGTGAAGGGCGAGAAGGCCTCGCTCGACGCCTCCGGGTCCCTGGACGGCGACGCGATCGAGGGCAGGATCAAGGCGGCGCTCGGCTCGCTCGCCGCGGTCGCCCCCGGGGTGGAGGGCGCGGTGTCGGTCGACGCCACCCTGTCCGGCAGCATCGGCGCGCTCGGCGTCCGCGGCCAGGTCGTCGCCGACGGGGTGAAGAGCGTCGGGCATACTATCGAACACATGACCGTCGACATCGACGCCGCCGGCCTGCCCTCTGCCCCCGCCGGCACGGTGAAGCTGGCCGGCACGGTCGACAACAAGCCGGCCACCGGCAACATCGTGTTGGGCCAGAAGCCCGACGGCGGCATCGATGTCAGCACGCTGGTGCTGGACGTCGCCGGCATCAAGGCCGACGGCAACGCCGCGGTGGCGGCGGACGGCAAGCCGGTCGGCGGCACGGTCCGCTTCGCCGTCGCCGATCTCGGCGTCGTCGGCGCCTTCATCGGCCAGGCGCTGCGCGGCCGGCTCGACGCAACCCTGTCACTCGACCCCGCGGCCGGGGCCAAGATCGACCTGACCGCCCACCGCGTCGCCTATGCCGACCAGGCCCAGCTCGGCGAGATCCGGCTGACCGGGACGGTGCTCGACCCGATGGCCGACAGCCGGCGCATCCAGGACGGCCGGCTGCTGGTCACCAACGCCACCGCCAGCGGCACCCCGATCAGCCGGGCCGAGCTGACGGTCGCCGGCACGATGCAGCAGTTGGCGCTGCGGCTGCAGGCCGCGACCGGCTACGGCACCGCCGACATGGCGGCCGATATCGGCCTGAACGGGGCCGAGACCGTGGTCGGCCTGAAGAGCCTGGCGATCCGCCAGTCCGGGCAGTCCGTCACCCTGAGCAAGCCTGCCACCATCCGCGCCGGCGCCGCGGGCGTCGACCTCGGCACCATCGACCTCGCCGTCAGCGGCGGCGGCAGCGTCACCCTGTCCGGCCGCGCCGGAGACGCGCTGGACCTGCGCGCCCGCATCGCCCGGCTGCCGCTCGGCCTGGCCTCGATCGCCAGCCCCGGCCTCGACCTGCAGGGCCGGCTTGACGGCGACGCCACCATCACCGGCAGCGCCGCCGACCCGGGCGGCAAGTTCTCGCTGAAGGTCTCCGGCGCCAAGATGGGCGGCATCGACACCGCCGGCCTGCCGGCCGTGGACGCCACCGCCGACGGCACTCTGGGCAGCCGCCGCGTCACCGTCACCGGCCGGGTCACCGCCGGGCGCGCCCGGCTCGACCTGCAGGGGGCGGTGCCGCTGGGCGGCGGCCCGCTCTCGGCCTCGGCCAAGGGCCAGGTCGAGCTGGCGATGTTCAACGACTTCCTGGCCGCCGGCGCCGACCGCATCAGCGGCCCGCTGTCGCTCGACATCAGGGTCGAGGGCACGCCCGAAAGGCCCCAGGCCTCCGGCACCGTCACCCTGCGCAACGGCAGCTACCAGAACTCGGAATACGGCGTCCGGCTGCAGAACATCAATGCCACGGTCACCGGCGCCGGCGACAGCTTCCGCCTGACCAGCCTGTCGGCGAAGACGCCGGGCGGTGGCACCGTCACCGGCAGCGGCAGCGTCACCTTGGGCCCGCGTGGCAGCCTGCCGGTCGACCTGAGGATCCAGACCAGCAACGCGCTGCTGGTCTCCAGCGAGTTGGCGACAGTCCATGCCGACAGCGACCTTTCCCTATCCGGCGACCTGTCGGCCGACTCGTTGTTCCAAGGTTCGATCAGGATCCGCAATGCGATCATCCACATCCCGGACAGCTTCCCCGTCTCGGTAACGCCGATCCCGGTGCGCCAGATCAACGTGCCGCCGGAGATCGCAGCCCGGATGAAGGCGGAGGGCGTTGCCCTCAACACGGCGCCACCGCCATCCCGGAACCGAAACCAGCCGCAGAAACCTCCCTCCCAAATCCGGCTCGATGTCACCGTCGACTCGCCGAATCAATTCTATGTCCGCGGCCAGGGCATCGACGCCGAGATGCAAGGCCAGCTCCACATCGTCGGCACGACCTCCACCCCCGATATCCAGGGCAACTTCGAAATGCGCCGCGGACAGATCTCGAAGTTCGGCCAGCGCCTGGACTTCGAGCACGGCAATCTCAGCTTTGATGGCGGCGTGATGGACCCGCGGCTGGACTTTCTGGCCTCGACCCGAGCCGGCGACGTCATCGCCTATATTCAGGTCGGCGGCTATGCCTCGAAGCCGGAGCTGACGCTGAGCTCGTCGCCCGAGTTGCCGCAGGATGAGGTGCTGGCGCGCCTGCTGTTCGGCCAGGCCACCAGCGAGCTCAGCCCGACCCAGGCGATCCAGCTGGCCCAGGCCGCGGCGGAGCTGGCGGGCGTCGGCGGCGGCTCGGGCGGCCTGCTCGGCGGTCTCCAGCAGTCGCTCGGCCTCGACCAGCTCGACTTCAACACCGACGCCTCCGGCGGGTCCGCGATCGGCCTTGGCCGGTACATCACCAAGGGCGTGCGGGTCGGGGTGGAGCAGGGCATCGATGCCGGCAGCACCCGGGCCACGGTCACGATCGACGTGACCGACCACATCAAAGGCAAGGCCGAGGTCGGCGGCGACAGCGGCGGCGGCGTCGGGGTAACGATGGAGTGGGACTACTGAGGCAAGGGCCGCGACCCATTGCCGCAACCTGGAGTTGCATTATCTGCAATGTCCGCTCATCGCCCCGTCGCCAGAGCGCGAAAAATTGCCGTCTTGTATGGATTTGCCTGCTTCGCAGGGGATATCTCTTGTATTGAAAGTTGAATACAATTTTATATTCTTTTGATGAAATTTTTTTGTTATATTCATTCGACTTGTCTGTAATGTCCTTTCTTGGCACGCATATTTTTCATCCCCAACGAGACCTGGCGGAGGGACCAGCAGATGGCGCTTGAGAAAGCCCCGGTGCCGCGGGACGGGGACGCACTGTTCGACGACACCTCCTGCGAGACGATCTACGCTTTGGATTCCCGGCAGATCATGGAACAGCGCTGGTACAAGCGCTTCGGCGGCGACGAGGCCGGCTATCGCCTGCACCGCGACGCGGCGCCAGCGCGTGTCGAGTATCATGACAACGGCGCGGTGCGCCGCGAGGACTGGTACCAGGCCGGGCGCTACCACCAGACCGAGAGGCCCGCGGTGACCGTCTATCATCCCGACGGCACGCCGAAATTCGAATGGTGGTTCGTGGCCGACGAAGCCCATCGCGAGAACGGGCCCGCCTATGTCCACTACGGCCGCGATGGCAGCCGGCTGGAGCGCTGGTACCGGTACAATCAGCGCCACCGCACCGACGGGCCCGCCGTGGTCGAGCGCGACCGGGACGGCGTCGTCTGCAAGGCCGAGTGGTGGCTGGGCGGCAAGGAGGTCACCCCCGCGGCCGAAGCCTTCCTGGCCGAGACCGGGGCGCGGTGGCCGTTCGATCCGAAGACCGAGACCCGTTTCCTGGAGCAGGTGCTGGCCCGCGCCGCATAGCCGGGGACCTCAGCCAAGCTTGTCCGGCTCCGCGTCGCCGTCTCCGGACAGCTCGTCCCGCGGGATCGGCACGGCCCCTTCCGGCAGGTGCCGGCGCAGGAATTCGGCCAGCATCTCGATCTCGCTGCGCCGGGCCGCGCCCCGGCGCCAGACCAGGCCGATCCGGCGCGACGGCGCCGGCGCATCGAAGGGTCGGAGCGCGATGTCGCTGTCGGCCGTGGTCGGCGCGGTGCAGGCCAGGGCCGGCAGGAGGGTGATGCCGATCCGCCCGGCCACCATCTCGCGCAAGGTCGACAGGCTGGTGGCGCCGAAGGCGTCCTCCTCCGTCCGCGCCGCGCTGCGGCACACCTCCAGCGCCTGGTCGCGCAAGCAGTGCCCGTCCTCGAGCAGCAGCAGATGCTCGCCCGACAGGTCGCCCGGCGTCACTCGGTTGGCCTGGGCCAGCCGGTGCCCGCTCGGCACAGCCAGGAGGAAGGGCTCGTCGAACACCGGCAGCGCTTCCAGCTTCACATCCGCAACCGGCAGGGCCAGCAGCGCCGCCTCCAGCTCGCCGCGGCGCAGCCGCTCCACCAGCCGGTCGGTCAGATCCTCGCGCAGATACAGGCGCAGATCGGGAAAGCTGCGGCGCAGCATCCGCATCAGCCGCGGCAGCAGATAGGGGCCGAGGGTCGGGATGACCCCGAGCCGGAAGTCGCCGGCCAGGGGTGCCGCCCGGTCGCGGGCGGCGAGCAGCAGGTCCTGGGTCTCCGCGAGGATCCGCCGCGCCCGCGCGACCACCGCCTCGCCCAGCGGGGTCAGGATGATCCGCCGCCTCGACCGCTCGAACAGCGGCCCGCCCAGCAACTCCTCCAACGCCTGCACCTGGGCGCTGAGGGAGGGCTGGCTGACATGGCAGGCGGCCGCGGCCCGGCCGAAATGCCGCGTGTCGGCGACCGCGACGACGTAGCGGAGCTGCCGCAAGGTGATCGGCTGTTTCATAGGATCAACCTATCATAATCCTCGGAACAATCGATTGGATTATGGGAATCCCCTTTGCTATCTGCTTGCTGCAGCGCGAAATTATTTCCGCTGCACCGCAAACACGAAGCCTACGACAGAACCCACGGAGCCTCTCCAGATGCCCATGTTGACCATCGGCGACACCTTCCCGGATTTCTCGCTCCAGGCCGTCGTCTCGACCAATCCGAAGGACGCCTTCACCCAGATCGACCGCGCCGCCAGCAAGGGCAAGTGGAAGGTCGTGTTCTTCTGGCCGAAGGACTTCACCTTCGTCTGCCCGACCGAGATCGCGGCGTTCGGCAAGCTGGCCGGCGACTTCGCCGACCGCGACGCCCTGGTCTACGGCGTCTCGACCGACAGCGAGTTCGTGCACCTGGCCTGGCGCCAGAACCACGCCGACCTGAAGGAGCTGCCGATCCCGATGCTGGCCGACATCCGCAAGGATCTCAGCCGCGCCCTCGGCATCCTCGAGAAGACCGAAGAGGTCTGCCTGCGCGCCACCTTCATCGTCGACCCGGACAACATCATCCGTTTCGTCTCGGTCAACGACATGTCGGTCGGCCGCAACCCGCAGGAGGTCCTGCGCGTGCTCGACGCGCTGCAGACCGACGAGCTCTGCCCGTGCAACTGGCAGAAGGGCGAGGAGACCCTGAAGGCCGCCTGATCGGCGCCTTCCTTCTGTGCGGCCGGTCCGACCCCGGACCGGCCGTCGCTTTGCCTGAACACCCGATACCCGCCGGAGCGACCCCCATGTCGATCGACACGCTGAAGGCCAGCCTTCCCGACTACGCCAAGGATCTGAAGCTCAACCTGTCCTCGGTCCTGACCCAGCCCGGCCCGACCGCGCAGCAGATCTGGGGCTCGGCCCTGGCCAGCGCCTATGCCTCGCGCAACGCCACCGTGATCAAGGCGATCGCGGCCGAGGCGGCGCAGCACCTGTCGCCCGAGGCGCAATCGGCGGCCAAGACCGCGGCCGCGATCATGGGCATGAACAACATCTACTACCGCTTCACCCACCTCGTGTCCGAGAAGGACTATGCGACCATGCCGGCGCGGCTGCGCATGAACGCGATCGCCAATCCGGGCATCGACCAGGTGGATTTCGAGCTCTATTCGCTGGCGGTCTCGGCGATCAACGGCTGTGGCATGTGCATGGACAGCCATGAGCAGGTCGTGGCGAAGAAGGGCGTGGGCAAGGACGTGGTGCAGGCGGTGATCCGTATCGCCGCGGTGATCCACGCCGTCGCCGCCACTCTCGACGCCGAGGAGAAGCTGGCCGCCTGACGGTCTCCGCTCCGGTAACATGCAAGGCCCGCCGTTCGGCGGGCCTTTTGCTATTCCGCCGCCAGCCGGTCGAGCGCGATGCGGCGTCGGCGGGTGGAGCGGTCGGCCAGCACCATCGGCATGCCGTCCGAGCAGGACTCGATCCGCGCCTCGACGCCGTAGACCCGGCGCAGCATCTCGGCGGTGACCACCGCGCGCGGCTCGCCGCAGGCGGCAACGCGGCCCTCCTGCAGCACCAGCACCCGGTCGGCGAAGCGCACCGCCTGGTTCAGGTCGTGCAGCGCGATCAGCACGCACAGGCCCCGGCTGCGCGCGAGGTCGCGGACCAGGCTCAGCACCTCGACCTGGCGCTGCAGGTCGAGCGCGCTGGTCGGTTCGTCCATCAGGAGGATGCGCGGGTCGCGCACCAGCGCCTGGGCGATCGAGACCAGCTGCTTCTGGCCGCCGCTCAGCTCGCCCAGGTTGCGCATGGCTAGGTCGTCGATCTCGAGCAGCGCCAGGGTGCGGGTGACGGCGTCGAGATCGGTGTCGTCCACCCGCCAGCCGGCGCTGCTCTTGCGCGCCAGCAGCACGGATTCGAGCACGGTCAGGACGGCGTTCACCGCCGTCTCCTGCGGCAGGTGGCAAGGCCGGTTCGGGTCGCCCTGGGCCCAGGCCGCGGCCGGGCGGCCGTCGATCAGCACTTCGCCCGGGCCGCCGATCAGCCCGGCGATACGCCGGAACAGGCTGGACTTGCCGACCGCGTTCGGGCCGATCACCGCCGTCACCTCGCCGCCCGACATCACTGGGGTGGTGATGCCGTGCAGCACCGCCCGGCGACCATAGGCGACCGAGACGTCGCGGAGCTCGAGGGTGACGGGGTTCATTGCCATGCCCGGCGCCGGCTGGTCAGGATCAGGCTGAAGAAGAAGGGCACGCCGACCAGCGCCGTGATCACCCCGATCGGGAAGATCACGCCCGGCACGATCGACTTCGACACGATCGAGGTGGCGGACAGCATCAGCGCCCCGGCCAGGGCCGAGGCCGGCAGGAAGAAGCGCTGGTCCTCGCCGATCAGCATGCGGGCGATATGCGGCCCGACCAGGCCGACGAAGCCGATGGTGCCGACGAAGGCGACCGGCACCGCCGCCAGCAGGCTGACAGCCAGGATCGTCTCCAGCCGCAGCCGGCGGACATCGATGCCGAAGCTGCGGGCCTTGTCCTCGCCCAGGCGCAGCGCCGTCAGCTGCCAGGCCCGGCGCGCCATCAGCGGCAGCAGGACGACGAGCACCACGGCAGTGACCGCGAGCTTGCCCCATGTCGCCTTGCCCAGGCTGCCCATGGTCCAGAACACCACGGCGGCCAGCGCCTGCTCCGACGCCACGTATTGCAGCAGCGACAAGAGGGCGTTGAAGGTGAAGACGATGGCGATGCCCAGCAGCACCACCGTCTCCATGGTCACGCCGCGCCGCTGGCTCAGCGCGTGCAGGCCCAGCGCGGCGGCCAGTGCCATCAGGAAGGCGTTGACCGGCACCATGAAGTCGGTCAGCGCCGGCACCAAGGCGACGCCGAGGACGATGGCCAGCGCCGCGCCGAAGCTGGCGGCGGCCGAGATGCCGAGGGTGAAGGGGTCGGCCAGCGGGTTGTTCAGCACCGTCTGCATCTGCGCGCCGGACACGGCCAGGGCGGCGCCGACCACCACCGCCATCAGCGCCACCGGCAGTCGGATGTCCCAGATCACCACCCGCAGCGTCGCCGGAACGTCCGATGGCGAGATGAGGGCCGACACCACCTCGCCGACGCCGTAGCGCGCCGGGCCGATGCCGATGTCGAGCACCATGCTGAACAGCAGCGCCGCGGCCAGGGCCGCCAGCAGCAGCAGCTTGCGCCGCGCCAGGCCGCGATAGGCGGCACGGCCGGCCCGCAGATGGGTGTCGATCGGAATCGCGACGGCGTGATCGGCCATGGTATGACTCTCAGCCCGCCGGGCTCAGCGAGACCCAGTAGCCCGGCTGGTACGGGATCGGCAGGAAGCGCTCGTGCAGGGTGCGGAACGTCGCTTCCGGGTCGAGGTCGGCGAAGAGATCCGGATGCAGCCATTTGGCGATCTGCTGCACCCCGACGAACTGGTACGGGCTGTCGTAGAACTGGTGCCAGATGGCGTGGACGCGCCCCCCGGCCACCGCCTTGACGCCGGTATAGGCCGGGCGCCGCACCAGCGCCGCCAGCCGCTGCTTCGCCGCCGCCTGGTCGGCGCCGGGGCCGAGGCCGACCCAGCCGCCGTCGGGCACGAACTGCGACCAGTTGGCGCCGGTGGCGATGACCACATCGGGGTTGGCGACCGTCACCTGTTCCGGGTTCAGCACGCCGAAGGTGCCGGGGATCAGGTCGGCGGCGATGTTGATGCCGCCCGCCATCCGCACCATGCGGCCGAAATTGTTGTCGCCGAAGGAGGCGCAGCATTCCGCGCCCCAGCCGGTGCCGGCGGCGCGCTCGATCATCACCTTGGGCTTCGGCGCGTCGGACTTGGCCAGCCGGTCCTGCACCAGGTCCATCTGCTGGCGGAAGAAGGCGATGAACTCCTCGGCCCGGTCCTGCCGGCCCAGAACCTCACCGAACAGCCGGACGCTGGGCTCGGTGTTGGTGAAGGGCTCGTCCCGGAAGTCGATGAAGACGGTGGCGATGCCGGCGCCTTCCAGCGTTTTGATCAGCCCGGATTCCTCGGCCGCCGGCTTCTGGCCCAGCAGCAGGAACAGCACGTCCGGCTTCAGCGCCAGCGCCTGCTCGGTGTTGAAGGTCCCCTCCTCGGGGTCGCCGATGTCGGGGATCACGTCGATGCCGGGGAACTTCGCCTGGTAGAGCCTGTAGGTGTCGAGGTCGGAGCGTTCGAACTCGTCCTTCCAGCCGGCGATGCGGCCGATCGGGTTCTCGCGGTCGAGCGCGGCGACGATGTAGATCTGCCGCCCCTCGCCGAGAAGGACGCGCTCGACATGCTTCGGCACCTCGACCGTGCGGCCGGCCAGGTCGGTGACCGTGATCTTGTCCTCCGCCGCCAGCGCCGTGCCGGCCCAGAGGCTGAGCGCCGCCACCGCCAGGACCCTCATCATCGAACCCATCGCCGCCCCCTTTTCCGAACGGGCGTTGGGTACCATGCAGGAACTGCGATTGCGAGTGCTTTTCAGTCTCGCAGAACCATGGCTGCTGCTGATCGCCGCTCTCTGGCATGCTTCTCGGGATCGCGCCGGAGTCGCCATGCTTCAGCTATCCCGCCCCCGCCTCGACCCGATCCATCTGCGCCAGGCGGTGCGCGGCGCCATCGCCGCCGTCGCCGCCTATGCCCTGGCCGAGGCCTTCGGGCTGCCGAAGGGCTATTGGTCGGTGCTGACGGCTGTGATCGTGATGCAGGCCACGCTCGGCGCCACGCTGAGCGCGACTATCGACCGGCTGCTCGGCACCATGCTCGGCGCCGCCGCCGGGGTGGTCGGGGCGGTGCTGTCCGGCCCCTCGGCGCTGCGCACCGGGGCGGTGCTGCTGCTGGTCATGCTGGTCACCGTCTACATCGCCGCCCGCCGGCCCAGCTTGCGGCTCGGCTCGGTCACGGCGGCGATCGTCATGCTGTCCGACCCGAGCCATGCTGATCCGCTCGGGGCCGCGTTCCAGCGGGTGGCCGAGATCGGCCTGGGCGCCGTGGTCGGGGTGCTCGCCGCCCTCCTGATCCTGCCGGCCCGGGCCGGCGATCATCTGCGCGGCACAGGCGCCGAGCTCCTCGGCCAATGCGCCGCTCTGCTGACCTTGATCGCCGGGCGGCTGGCTGGTTCGGGGGAAGATCCGACCGCGCTCAACCAGCGTATCCGGAAGCTGCTGCGCAAGGGCGACGGCCAGATCGACGAGGCGCGGCGGGAACGGCCCGGCGCGATCCCCGACCATCTCGACCCCGCGCCGATCATCCGCACGATCCGCCGCCTCTGGCACAGCGAGATCATTCTGGTCCGCGCCGCCCAGACCCCACTCTCGGCACCGCTCCAGGCCGCACTGGGGGCGACGCTCGACCAGGCGGTGACGGCGGCGAAGAAGCGGATGACGACCCTGGCCGCGGCGCTTGAGGCCAGGGCGGCGCCGGGCGACGGCACCGCGCTCGACCAGGCCGTCGCGGCGCTGCAGAGCAGCGTCGACGCCCTGCGGGGGACCGGCGGCGAAGGGCTGGACGGGCGTGAATTCGGCCAGGCCTTCGCCATCGCCTTCACCTTCGCCCAAATCCGCGACAATCTCGCCGATCTGGCCGAAAGGCTGCGCGAGCAGGCGGGGGAAGCGGGGCCGGCGGCTGCCGGGGCCTGAGATCGGGTTGCACGCTGCGCCGCCTTGGCCCAGAACAGGACGGCTCGAGGAGGACGTCCGCCATGACCGCATCCGGCATCCACGCCATCCTCTACGCCTTCTTCGACGCGGAGGAGCGGCTCGACCGCGCCGCCATGCGCCGGCAGACGGAAGCCTGCCTGGAGGCCGGGGTTGCCGGCGTCGCCGCGCTCGGTCTCGCCACCGAGGTGGCGAAGCTGAGCATCGAGGAACGCCGGACGGTGATGGAATGGGTGGCGGAGGATGTCGGCGGCCGGGTGCCGGTCGGCTTCACCATCTTCGGCCCGTCGGTGGCGGAGCAGGTCGCCATGATCCGCGCGGCGGAGGCGGCCGGGGCCGACTGGCTGATCCTGCAGCCGCCCGCGGCCGGCAGCTACGGCGGCGGCGAGTATCTCGACTTCTTCGGCCGGGTGATGGACGCGACGGCGCTGCCGGTGGCGATCCAGAACGCGCCGCAATATCTCGGCCGGGGCCTGGCCGCCGACGACATCGCCCGGCTGATGCGGCGCCACGCCAACATGACCCTGATCAAGGCGGAAGGTTCGGCGGTCGAGGTCGAACGGCTGATCGCCGCGACCGAGGGAAAGCTACGGGTGTTCAACGGCCGCGGCGGGCTGGAGATGATCGACAGCCTGCGGGCCGGCTGCAGCGGCTTCCTCCTGGCGCCGGACGCGGTCGATCATGCGGTGGCGGTGCAGCGGCTGCACGAGGCCGGGGACGAGGCGGGCGCCGCCGCAGCCTATGCCCGGGTCGCGCCGTCGATCGTCTTCGTCATGCAGTCGATCGAGACGCTGATCTGCTACGGCAAGCGCCTCGTCGCCGCCCGGCTCGGCCTCGCCGTGCATGATCGGGCGCCGGCCCTGCGCCCGACCGATTTCGGGCTCGACCTGGTGGCGCGCCATGCCGCGGCGCTGGGGCCCTTTGGCCTCCGGGCCTGACGCTCAGTTCCGCAGAACGTTCGACAGCTCGCGCATCTGGGTGCGGGCGCGCAGCAGGAAGAAGCCCTGCACCGCCAGGTGGTTCGGCTGGAACATGGCGTCGGGGCGGCCGTTCATCACCGCCAGCGGCCGCAGCTCCGCCGCCTCGCGCAGGTTGTCGACCATCTCGTTCCAGATCCTGGTCGCGCCGGACTGGGAGATCACCCCCTGGAAATCCTGGCCCAGCGCCCGCAGCACCAGGAAATAGGCATAGAGCCGGCCCTTGGTGGCGTAGAAGATGTCGTCGGCCTGGGTGTCGATCAGCCAGCCGCGGCTGGCCTCGATATGGTCGGCGATCACCGAGGATTGCGACCCGAGATCGGCGGCGAAGCGGTCGATCGTCTGCAGCAGGTTGTCGGCCCGCCGCTCGAAGGGCGCGGTGCCGGTGGCGACCCGCTCGTTGTACCGGCGCAGCGCCTGGGCGGCGGCGCGGTACTGCGATTCCGACGACGCGGTCGGCGCCCAGGAGGTGCTGAGGTCGAACAGCCAGATCGTGCCGGGATAGCGCAAGAGGCCGGTGGCGCGGTCGAGATCCGGGTCCATCTGGGACGAGCCGCGCGAGCGGCCGAGCTGGTCGCCCATCTCCGCGGTGAAGCGCGACAGGGCGTAAATGATGCCCTGCTGGTAGTTCGGCATGTTGTCCAGCAGCCAGCCGGGCAGAAAGAACGGGTCGTTGGCGGTCCAGCGATGGGTGCCGCCGGTCTCACGCTCGATCAGGGCGACGGCGACGTCCACCGCCCGGCTGCCGTTGGCGACCGGCGCGGCCACGGCGAAGTCCGGGTCGTCGTCGATCGCGTGCACGATGAAGGCGCCGACCGCCATATAGAGCACGAACAGCAGCAGGAGCCCGCCGATGCCCCAGGCCAGGGCGCGGGACCAGCGCCGGGCGCCGGCCGGGGGTGGCGGCACGGCTTCGGCGGGCGCGCCGCGCCGGAACAGGCCGCGCAGCCGCGCCCCCCAGCCGCGCCGGGGCGGCGGCGGATCGGCGGCGAGGTCCTCCTGGAAAGTGTCGTCCGGCCGTTCGCTCACCTGCTCCCCCGCCTTCGTGGTCTCGGGGACAGAATGGCGGTGGCGGCGATTCGGTGCCAGCCCCGCGTCAGCCGCGCGGCACCACGTAGATCATGACGCCGGCGAAGTGCAGGGCGCTGCCGGCCAGCGTGAACAGGTGCCAGACCATATGGTTGAAGGGCAGCCTTTCCCAGACATAGAACGCGACGCCGGCGGTGTAGGCGAGGCCGCCGGCCACGATCCAGCCGACCGCGGCGCCGCCGAGCGACGACCAGACCGGGCCGATGGCGACCAAGATCAGCCAGCCCATGCCGAGATAGAGCGGCAGCGCGACATGCCGGCCGTAGCGGCGCCAGGTCAGGCGCAGCGCCACGCCGGTGACGGCCAGGGCCCAGATCACCGCGAAGAGGGCCCAGCCCCAGGTGCCGCGCAGGCCGAGCAGCAGGAACGGCGTATAGGTGCCGGCGATCAGCAGGTAGATCGAGGCATGGTCGAGCAGGTTGCAGATATGCTTGAACCGGGCCGTGCGCGCCGCATGCAGCAGGGTTGACGACACATAGGTCAGGACCAGCGTCGCGCCGTAGATCGCCAGGCTGACGATCTCGAGCGCACCGCCATTGAGGCTGGCGAGAACCAGGAGCACCACCAGCCCGGCCAGGGCGAAGACGGCGCCGACGCCGTGGGTGACCGCGTTGGCGATCTCCTCGGCCAGGGTCTCGGTATGAGCGACGATCCCTTCGGTCATGGGATCAGCTTAGCATCCGATCCGACCGGCGCCATGCGGCGAGATCATCCATGAGACGCATCGATCGTCATGGCGGGCCCTCGCCCCACGGCAGGCTGCCGAACAAACCAAAACAAGAGCCATGATTGACGATAAAAGAATCTAATTTTGAGCAATATTGAATAGATCTCCATCTACCGCTTTCTGTTCCGTCAAATCCGCTTGTCAAATTTCGTTTCATTTGTAATGGTGAAATCCAGATTCGAATCTGTGGATCGGCATTTCGCCGCCAGATCCATAGATTTCGGTGTTTCCGAGATCGAATAGTCCACGGGAGGCGAACGTGCATCCATGCCTACGTCGATCGTGCAGCATGTCCTTCGTGAGTTCGCCCGCATCCCGTTGAGAACGCTCGTCCATCCCGGCACTGGCATCGGCTCTTCGCCCCCCTTCCCCGTCACGGCGAGGAGCGGAGCGGGGTGGCCATCCAGGGGCCGGTGCGAGCCGCCCTGGATGGCCACGCCCCTTCGGGGCTCGCCATGACGGTTCAATGGCCTCAACACCGAATGTTGGCACCTGCCAAAACGAACCCAGTCAACAAGGAGCCGATCGTGGGGGAATATGAAACGATAAGTTTATCGGAGCGTGTGCGGCAGAAGACACTTCGATATTCAAAGCAGATGGCGCTGGCGCTAGCCCTCGCGATATCCGGAGCGAGCCTGGCCCACTCGCAGGATCTGGCGACACGGGCCAATCAAACGGCCTATGGCGGCCAGATCGGCATCCCTCTCAAGCGAGGCGACTTCGTCTATCTTCCGGCCGGATCCACCATAACGGCATGGGACTACCGGAATCCGGAGGCGCCCCGGCTGGCCGGCGACACGCGCCGGCAGCCGCTCGCCGGCGTCATCACCGCGATCGCGTCCCGCGGCCGATATCTCTACGCGAGCTGGCGACGACAAGACGGCACCTCCGGCCTGGCCATCTATTCCCTCCTCGATCCGGGGCGACCAAGGCTGGTCGACGGCGGCACCCTTCGGAAAAGCGCATCGCCCGAGACCATCACGGCGATCTCGATCGATGGGGATTTTCTCTATGCGTTCGACAGCGAAAGAGGCCTTATCGTCCACTCCCTGGCCGATCCGCTCTACCCCAAAGCCATCAGAGTGGTCGAGGGCGGCCCCGCCGATGTGGTCGGCATGGCCGGCAACCGCATCTTCACGGCTGGCCGGACGTTCCTGGGCGACACCCTGCTGCAGGTTTTCGACAACAGCCGAAAGAATTTTCCCAAGAAGGTGGCCAGTGAAAATCTGGACGGGTTCGATAATTTCCGCCTCCAGTTCTCCTGGCCGCTCGCGGTAGGATTTGGGTTGAGTGTCAATCTGTATTACCTGCCGCCGTGGGGAGGCCCGCCGCTGCTGTGGGGGAGCGCGGCGCCGGGGGAAGCTCTCTTCAACGGCTTCATCGCCGGCGACAAGGCCTACGGCTTCGGGGCTTCCGGCGTCAGCGCCTGGAGCCTGCGCCTGCCGATCCGCCGGGTCGGCCGCGCCGACTTCGACAATGCCTTCGCCGCGGAAACGACCACCGTGCAGGGCCAATGGGGATGGGTGGCCACCACCACCGATCAGCTGGCTCTCTTCGACACGGGCAGGACGGCATCCCCACGCCTGGCCAGCGTCGTCGACACCATCGGCGGCGCCGATGTCAGGGACGCGGCCCTCATCGACCGCAACCTGATCCTGCTCCAGAACGTCTATGGGCTGAGCTCGGCGAACGACGATGATCTCATACCGACGGGAAAGTTCTACGCCGACTTGCCGAAAGCCAAGCAGGCCCGCGCCTTCGAGGACATGTCGGTCGATGGCAGGCGGGCCTATCTGGCAGCCTGGGGCTATGGGCTGATTGTCGTTGACCTCAGCAATCCGTCGTCCCCGCGCGAACTGGGGCGCCTACCCGCCGAATTCTCCTCCGCGATCTCGGGGAAAGGCCGGCATGTCTATCTCGGCACAGCCACGAACGGGGGCTCGGTGACGTCCGTCGATGTGTCGAACCCTGCCCGTCCGGTCGTGCGGGATTCGATTCCGGTGGACACCCGTGTCGAGCGGCTGCAGTTGGCCGGAACGCTGCTCTTTGCGGCCACCGCGCCGGACGCCGCAGGCGGTCCTCCGGGGGGACTGCGCATCTTTAATGTCAGCAACCCCTCGCAGATCGACGAGATCGGACGCTACACCGACGATTGCGCGTTCTCGAGCGACCTGGCCCTCAGCGACGACGCCAGGACCATCCATCTGCGATGCTCAACCGGCCTCCACATCCTGGATGTGAGCCAGCCGAGCCGGCCGGTCCGCGTCGGGTTCTACGCGGCCGGCCAGGGTGGTCCGGCGATCGCACTCGGCTCCGGGACGGTGTTCGTCGCGGCAGACGGTGATGTCGAGGAGATCGATGTCCGCAACCCGCGCCAGCCGACCCTGCTGAACCGATATCACCTTCCGGCCGAGGCCCGCCGGCTGCGGGTGATGCCGGGCCGCCGCCTGTTCGTGTTCACAGGGACGGGAGGCCTGCACATTCTCAGGCTCTAGCGAGACCTTTTCACAGAGCGCATCCCTCGTCGTCATTGCGAGGAGGCGAAGCCGACGAAGCAATCCAGGGGCCGGTGCGTGCTGCCCCTGGATTGCTTCGCTGCGCTCGCAATGACGATGTTCGGAATTCCGAAGAGCTCTCTCTAGCGGGCCGCTCGAGATCAGGCGCGCCAGAACGGCTTGCGGACCTCCGACTCGACGTCGCCATGGCTCAGGCCGACATCGGCCAGGATGTGATCGTCGAGGGTGGACAGGTGGCGGCGCTGCCGGTCACGGTCCTGCCACTCCAGCACCCGGTCGATCAGGCGCAGGACCAAGCCCCCGCCGGCGGCGGCGTTGCGGGACGTGGTGAGCGAGAATCCGGTGGTGGACATGGCGGTTCTCCTTGCTTCCAGAGGCGGCCGCCCCGTGGCAGGGCGACCTCCCTTGCCTTGATAGTTGCGCCTTCGTTCTCGCTTCGACAAACGAGGCTTTCTCGTGCTATGGCTTAGAAATTCTATCGCTCCGACCGGCCCGATCCGATGGCGCGCCGCCTGCCACCGTTGAACGCCCTTCGCGCCTTCGAGGCCGCCGCCCGCCATCTCAGCTTCGTCGACGCGGCCGACGAGCTCGCGGTCACGCCCGCCGCGGTCAGCCATCAGGTCAAGGCGCTGGAGGCGTATCTCGGCCTCGCCCTGTTCCAGCGCCTGGCGCGCGGTCTGGCGTTGACCGAGCAAGGCCGGACCCTGGCGCCGCAGCTGACCCGCGGCTTCGACCGCCTGGCCGAGGCGGTGGCGCGGGTCCGGGCCGATGGCGGCCAGACCGTGCTGTCGGTCACGGTGCTGCCCTCCTTCGCCGTGCGCTGGCTGCTGCCGCGGTTGGGTGAGTTCCGGCGGCTCAACCCGGGCATCGAGATCGAGGTCCGGGCCCAGCACCAGGCCGTGGATTTCCGGCGCGAACGGGTCGACATCGCCCTGCGCTACGGCCGCGGCGGCTGGCCCGGCCTCTATGTCGAGCGCTTCCTTGGCGACGAGGTGTTCCCGGTGTGCAGTCCGAAGCTGCTGCATGACGGGCCGAATCCGCTGCGCCGGCCGGAGGATCTGCGCCACCACACCCTGATCCACGACGTACTGACCGGGGACGACGAACCCTGGGTCACCTGGCAGCAATGGCTGCTGCATTTCGGGCTCGACGATGTCGACCCCCGGCGCGGGCCGCGCTACAGCGACAGCCACATGATGCTGCAGGCCGCCGCGGCGGGCGAAGGGGTGGCCATCGGCCGCAGCTCGATCATGGCCGACGACCTGACCAGTGGCCGGCTAGTCCGGCCGTTCCCGGACAGCCAGGTGGCTGACTACGCCTATCACTTCCTGTGCCGGACCGATGCGATCGACCGCCCGGCCGTCCGCGCCTTCCGCGACTGGCTGGTGGCCACGGCCGCTGGTTGAGGGCCTTCGGCGAGGGGCTGGTCCCGGCCGATGATCCACACGGCGCCGAAAGCACGATCGCCGCGATCGTGCGGCCGCCCGGTTTCAGTGAAGAATTGTTTTGACCGTTTGGTCAGCTTTTCCACATCCTCCCGCTCATGCCTCGGGCGTCCAGACCCTCGCGGCGCTGGCGCCCCATGCGCATGGCAGATATGTTCTGACTCTTGGTTCGACAGGGAGCGTCTTCCAACAATGAAAAAGCTTCTTTCCGCCCTCGCCCTCTCCACGGCGCTCGTGGCCGGGGCTGCGTTCGCCGAGGAGGTGAAGCCGGCAGTGGTCTTCGACATGGGCGGCAAGTTCGACCGCTCCTTCAACGAAGGCATCTACAACGGCTCGAAGAAGTGGTCCGACGAGTCCGGCATCAAGATCGCCGAGTTCGAGGTCACCAACGAATCCCAGCGCGAGCAGGCGCTGCGCCGCATGGCCGAGAACGGCGCCAATGTCGTGATCGCCGTCGGCTTCGCCCAGGCGCCGGCGCTGGAGATCGTGGCCGAGGAGTTCCCGGACGTGAAGTTCGCGATCATCGACGCGGTGGTCGAGAAGCCGAACGTCCAGTCGATCGTGTTCAAGGAGCAGGAGGGCTCCTTCCTGGTCGGCGTGCTGGCGGCGCTGGCCTCGAAGACCGGCACGGTCGGCTTCGTCGGCGGCATGGACATCCCGCTGATCCGCGCCTTCGGCTGCGGCTACGTCCAGGGCGCGCATTACGCCAATTCCAGCATCAAGGTGCTGCAGAACATGACCGGCACCACCCCGGCCGCCTGGAACGACCCGACCAAGGGCGGCGAACTGGCGCGGAGCCAGTTCGACCGCGGCGCCGACGTGGTCTATGCCGCGGCGGGCGCGACCGGCCTCGGCGTGCTGCAGGCCGCGGCCGATGCCAAGAAGCTGTCGATCGGCGTCGACAGCAACCAGAACCACCTGCATCCGGGCTCGGTCCTGACCTCGATGCTGAAGCGCGTCGACGTCGCCGCCTACGATGTCTTCAAGACCGCACAGGACGGCAGCTGGAAGCCGGGCGTGAAGGTGCTCGGCCTCAAGGAGGAGGGCGTGGGCTGGGCGCTGGACGACAACAACGCCAAGCTGATCACGCCGGAGATGAAGCAGAAGGTCGACGCCGCGGCGAAGGGCATCATCGACGGCTCGATCCAGGTGGTGGACTACCGCACCAACAACTCCTGCCCGCTGTGACGGCGGCGCCAGAGCGCAGATGGACAATGACGGCGTGACCCGCGCCGCGGTGGCCGGCGGTTCCCTTGCGGGGGGACCGCCGGCCATCGAATTGCGCGGCATCAACAAGAGCTTCGGCCCGGTCCGGGCCAACCAGGACGTCTCGCTGACGATCGCCCCCGGCACGATCCACGGGATCATCGGCGAGAACGGCGCCGGCAAGTCGACCCTGATGTCGATCCTGTACGGCTTCTACGAGGCCGACAGCGGGGAGATCCTGGTCAACGGCCGGCCGCAGCGCATCACCTCCTCCAGCGACGCGATCGCGGCCGGCATCGGCATGGTGCACCAGCACTTCATGCTGGTCGAACCCTTCACCGTGCTGGAGAACGTGATCCTGGGCGCCGAAGGCGGTGCCCTCTTGGCCGGCGGCAAGGCCCGGGCGCGGGCGGAGCTGCAGCGGCTGGAGCGCGAATACAGCCTCGAGGTGCCGGTCGACGCCGTGGTCGGCGACCTGCCGGTCGGGCTGCAGCAGCGGGTCGAGATCCTGAAGGCGCTGTACCGCGGTGCCGACATCCTGATCCTGGACGAGCCGACCGGCGTGCTGACGCCGCAGGAAGCCGACCACCTGTTCCGCATCCTCGCGGCGCTGCGGGCCCAGGGCAAGACTGTGATCCTGATCACCCACAAGCTGCGCGAGATCATGGCGATCACCGACGCGGTGACGGTGATGCGGCAGGGCCGCGTCGTCGCCAATGTCGCCACCCGCGACACCAGCCGCGAACAGCTGGCCGAGCTGATGGTCGGCCGCAAGGTGCTGCTGCGCGTCGACAAGACCCCGGCGCGGCCGGCCGAGACGCTGCTGGAGGTGCACGGCCTCGACGTCGTCGACGGCCAGGGTGTGCGCCGGGTCAAGGACGTGTCCTTCGCCCTGCGCGCCGGCGAGATCGTCGGCATCGCCGGCGTGTCCGGCAACGGCCAGTCGGAGCTGCTGGCCGCGCTGGCCGGCATGGTGCGGCCGGCCAAGGGCGACATCGTGGTCGGCGGCACCGCGCTCTCGACCCTGCCGCATGTCGACGCCAGGACGCTGCGCGGCCTCGGCGTCGGCCATGTGCCTGAGGACCGGCACCGCGAGGGGCTGGTCACCGCCTTCACCGCCGCCGAATGCTCGATCCTCGGCCATCACGACGACCCGGCCTATAACGGCGCGGTGATGACCGACGGCCGTAAGGTTGTGGCGCATTGCGAGCGGCTGATGCGCGACTACGACGTCCGGCCGCCCAACCCGCATCTCAAGGCGGGCAATTTCTCCGGCGGCAACCAGCAGAAGATCATCGTCGGCCGCGAGGTCGAGCGCGACCCGCAGGTGCTGCTGGTCGGCCAGCCGACCCGCGGCGTCGACATCGGCGCGATCGAGGCGATCCACCGCCGCCTGGTGGCGCTGCGCGACAGCGGCAAGGCGATCCTGCTGGTGTCGGTCGAGCTCGACGAGATCCGCTCGCTGGCCGACCGCATCCTGGTGATGTTCGACGGCATGATCGTCGGCGAGGTCGCGGCCGACGGCGCCAGCGAGCAGTCGCTGGGCCTGATGATGGCCGGCGTCCAGCAGGAGGCGGCGGAATGAGCTATGTGGTCTCCTCCAGCAGCCGGCGCGTGCCTTCCGGATCGGCGGCGATCACCTTCAGCAGGGCCATGCCGGCTTCGTCCGGCACGCGCCGTCGCTGTTCCCAGTTCCTCACCGTCGCCAGAGGAAGGCCGTACCGCCTGGCGAATTCTGGCTGGGACAACCCCAGCGCGCGCCGCAGCGCCTTGACGCGGAATGCGGGTGCGGCAGCGCGGCGCGAGATCATGAAGATCCGCCGGACCTGCGGCAGCGTCAGATCAGGGGCGGCGTCCGGATCCGCCGCGATGCGGGCGGCGATTTCATCATCCGTCATGGCGTCGATCGCCGCCCAGTCGGTCGGCGCCGGCGCATATGGAACCTCGCTGCCGTCGTCTCGAAGCACGACAAAGGATCCATCGGGTTTGCTGCGGACCATGTCAGCCATAGCGCCTGACCTCCCGGCTGTTGGCCTTGCGAAGCGAAATGATGCGGCGCCTCTCGCTGCGCTCGGTATAGACGCAGACGAAAAGCCGTCCCTCGACATAGCCGTAAGCGATCCGTCTCTGTTCGGCATAGTCGCGACGGAGATCGAGCCGATCGACGCTCAGGTTCGCGAACAGCGATACCGCCCGCGCCAGCGATACGCCGTGCTTTTCGACATTGATGGCGTCCTTGCGGGGATCGAACTCGATCTGCATTGCAAAGATAGTACGCCATTGGCGCACCTTCAACAATCCAGCCTGCGGCGCGAGAACGCGCACCCCATGCGAGGTATGGAATGAGCGCCCTCGGCCGTCCGGCCGCGGTGCCGCGCTGGGTGTCGATCGGGCTGATCCCGGCGGTCAACCTGGTCCTCGCCTTCATCGCCGCCGGGCTGGTGGTGCTGGTGATCTATTGGGGTCAGTACGCCGACGGCACGCTGGCCGGGGCGGATTATTTCTACACCCCGGTGCGCGCGGCGGGGCTGCTGCTGAAGGGCGCCTTCGGCAGCTTCCCGAACTGGAGCTACACGCTCTACTACACCACCAACTTCATCTTCGCCGGCCTGGCCGTGGCGGTCGCCTTCCATGCCGGGCTGTTCAACATCGGCGCCGAGGGCCAGGCCTATGTCGCCGGGCTCGGGGTCGGCCTCGTCTGCCTCTATCTCGACTTCCTGCCCTTCATCCTGGTGCTGCCGCTGGCGATCGTCGCCGCGGCCCTGTTCGGCGCCGCCTGGGCCTTCATCCCGGCCTATCTCCAGGCCAAGCGAGGCAGCCACATCGTCATCACGACGATCATGTTCAACTTCATCGCCTCGTCGCTGATGGTCTATCTGATGGTCCATGTGCTGATCGCGCCGGGCCAGCAGTCGCCGGAGAGCCGGGCCTTCGCCGCCGGTACCGTGCTGCCGACCATCAGCGAGGTCCTGTCCTGGTTCGGGATCCGGATGCGGCGGCTGCCGCTGAACCTGTCCTTCCTGTGGGCGCTCGCCTGCTGCGTCTTCGTCTGGATCTTCGTCTGGCGCACCCGCTGGGGCTATGCCCTGCGGACCGTCGGGCTGAATCCCCGCGCCGCGGTCTATGGCGGCATCTCGGTCGCCGGCATCATCATCCTGGCGATGTGCATCTCGGGCGCGCTCGCCGGCTTCATCGCGCTGAACGAGATCATGGGGGTGCAGCGGCGCATCCTGCTGAACTTCGTCGCCGGCGCCGGCTTCGTCGGCATCGCCGTGTCGCTGATGGGCCGCAACCATCCCTTCGGCATCATCTTCGCGGCGCTGCTGTTCGGCGCCCTCTACCAGGGCGGGGCCGAGCTGAACTTCGACATGCCGGAGATCACGCGCTGGATGGTGGTGGTGATCCAGGGGCTGGTGATCCTGTTCGCCGGCGCGCTGGAGAACATGTTCCGGCCGCGGATCGAGGCGCTGTTCCGGCGCCGCGAGCCGGCGCTGCAGGCGGCGCGGGGAACCGGCTCATGACCCTGCTCGACATCGTCGCCCTGCTCGACGCTATGATCCGCACCTCGACGCCGCTGGTGCTGGCGGCGCTCGCCGGCCTCTTCGCCGAACGGGCCGGGCTGGTCGACATCGGGCTCGAGGGCAAGATGCTGGCCGCCGCCTTCGCCTCGGCCGCCACCGCGGCCTATGCCGGGTCGGCCTGGGCCGGGCTCGGCATGGGCGTGGTGGTCTCGGTCGTGCTGGCCCTGCTGCACGGCTACGCCTCGATCACCCATCGCGGCAACCAGGTGGTCTCCGGCCTCGCCATCAACATCCTGGCCTCGGGCCTGACGGTCACGCTTGGCATCGCCTGGTACCAGCGCGGCGGCCAGACCCCGCCGCTGGAGGGCGACGCCCGGTTCCAGCAGATCGCGCTGCCGCTGGCCGATACGCTGCGCGACGTGCCGGTGATCGGACCAATCTGGTCCGAGCTGGTCTCCGGCCATTCGATCCTGGTCTATGTCGCCTTCCTGGCCGTGCCGCTGGTGGCCTGGATCGTCTACCGCACCCGCTTCGGCCTGCGGCTGCGCGCGGTCGGCGAGAACCCGGCGGCGGTGGACACCGCCGGCATCTCGGTCGTCAGGCTGCGCTACCGGGCGATCGCCCTCACCGGCGTGCTCTGCGGTTTCGCCGGCACCTATCTGTCGGTGGCGCAGAATGCCTCCTTCGGCCCGGAGATGACGGCCGGCAAGGGCTATCTCGCCCTCGCCGCCCTGATCTTCGCCAAGTGGAAGCCGTGGCCGGTGATGTTCACCTGCCTGCTCTTCGGCCTCCTGGAGGCGATCGAGGCGCGGCTGCAGGGCACCGTCATCCCCGGCATCGGCGAGATCCCGGTGCAGTTCATCCAGGCGCTGCCCTATATCCTGACGGTGGTCCTGCTCGCCGGCTTCATCGGCCGGGCGACCGCACCGAAGGCGAGCGGCATCCCCTACGTCAAGGAACGCTGAGCCATGAGCGACCCCGGCTTCGAGGCGCTGTTCCAGGCTGCGAGCGGGGCCCGCGCCCGCGCCCATGTGCCCTATTCGCATTTCCCGGTCGGCGCCGCGATCCGCACGCAGGATGGCCGCATCCATGCCGGCTGCAATGTCGAGAACGCCGCCTATCCACAGAGCCAATGCGCCGAGGCGACGGCGATCGGCGTCATGGTCGCGGCAGGCGACAAGGCGATCGCCGAGATCGTGGTGATCGGCGGCGACGCTGGCGATGCGCTGCTGTGCACGCCCTGCGGCGGCTGCCGCCAGCGCATCCGGGAGTTCGCCCGCGGCGACACGAAGATCCATGTCTGCGGGCCGGAGGGGCTGCGCATGACCACGACGCTCGACGCCCTGCTGCCCCATTCCTTCGGGCCGGAGAATCTGCAGGACTGACGCCGCAGAACGGCTCTGGCGTCCGACCCGATCCCGTCCTAGTAAGAACCAACCGTGTCCAAACGGATTCGCCCGAGGGTCGCCATGTCCGAGACCGCTGCCGTGCCGGCCGAGGGCCGCTGACATGACGCTGCTGCCGCAGGAGATCATCCGCCGCAAGCGCGACGGGGCCACGCTCGACGACGCCGAGATCGAGGCGATGGTGCGCGGCGCGGTCGACGGCAGCGTCACCGACGCCCAGATCGCCGCGTTCGCCATGGCCATTTTCTTCCGCGGCATGACGATGCCGGAGCGGGTGGCCTTCACTCGCGCCATGGCGCGGTCCGGCCGGGTGTTGGACTGGTCGGCGGCCAATCTGCCCGGCCCGGTGCTGGACAAGCATTCGACCGGCGGCATCGGCGATAAGACCAGCCTGATCCTGGCCCCGATCGTCGCCGCCTGCGGCGGCTTCGTGCCGATGATCTCCGGCCGCGGCCTGGGCCATACCGGCGGCACGCTGGACAAGATGGATTCGATCCCGGGCTATGTCAGCCAGCCGGAGACATATGTGCTGGACCGGGTGGTGCGGTCGGCCGGCTGCGCCGTGGTCGGCGCCACCCGCGACATCGCCCCGGCCGACCGCCGCATCTACGCCATCCGCGACACCACCGGCACGGTCGAGTCGATCGACCTGATCACCGCCTCGATCCTGTCGAAGAAGATGGCGGCCGGGCTGGGCGGGCTGGTGATGGACGTCAAGTTCGGCACCGGCGCCTTCATGAGCGACATCGGCGATGCCCGCGCCCTGGCGCGGTCGATCGTCGACGTCGCCAATGGCGGTGGCCTGCCGACGGTCGCGCTGCTGACCGACATGAACCAGCCGCTGGGCCGCACCGCCGGCAATGCGGTCGAGGTGCGCGAGGCGATCGACCTGCTGACCGGCGGGCCGAAGGATGCGCGGCTGTGGGAGGTGACAGCCCGGCTGACCGCGGAGCTGCTGGTGATCGGCGGCCTCGCCGCCGATGCCGAGGCGGCGCGGATCAAGGTCGAGCACGCCTTGGCCAGCGGCGCCGCGGCCGAGCGCTTCGCCCGAATGGTCCGGGATCTGGGCGGGCCGGCCGACATCCTGGAGAAGGCCGACGACCATCTGTCGGCGGCGCCGGTGGTGCGGCCAATCGCGGCGGAGCGCGACGGCGTCGTCGCCGCGGTCGATGCCCGGGCGATCGGCGTCGCCATCGTCGCCCTGGGCGGCGGGCGCACCAAGCCGGAAGACGGCATCGATCACGCCGTCGGCCTGACCGAGATCGCCGCCATTGGCGAATCCGTCGGTCCGAAGGGCCGACCTCTCGCGCTGCTGCACGCCTGCGACGAGGCCGCGGCGGACCAGGCCGCGGCCGCGATCCGCGCCGCAGTCACGGTGGCCGAGGCCGCGCCGGCCCAGCCGCCGCTGGTGGCCGAGCGGATCGCCTGAGCCATGGGCACGCAAGCCGCCACCGGGCCGCAGGCGAGGCAATCGCCGGCGCAGGGCATCGCCCTCTATGCCGGCGGCGTCTTCGTGCTGTGCGTCATGGATGCCATGATCAAATGGCTGTCGGCGGACTATCCGATCGCCCAGATCGTGTTCTTTCGCGCCACCATCGGGCTGATACCGACGCTGGTGATGCTGTATCGGCCGCCGGGGCTGGAGGCGCTGCGGACCCGGCGGGTCGGGGCGCATCTGCTGCGCGGCCTGGTCGGCCTCGTCGGCACCTTCGGCTTCTTCTGGGCCTTCGCGGTGATGCCGCTGGCCGACGCCTACGCCATCGGCTTCGCCGCGCCGATGTTCATCACCGCCATGTCGGTGCCGATCCTGGGCGAAAGGGTCGGCCTCAAGCGCTGGCTGGCTGTGCTGGTCGGCTTCGCCGGGGTGCTGATCATGATCCGGCCGGGCGGCGAGGGCGCCTTCGGCGGCGGCGCCGCCATCGCCCTGGTCGCCACCGCGGCCTACGCCCTGTCGATGGTGCTGATCCGTCTCTACAGCCGCACCGAGACCAACGCCGCGATGATCTTCTACGCCACCCTGGTGATCATCGTCGTCGCCGGGGTGCAGATGCCCTTCGTCTGGGTGACGCCCAGCTGGACCGATGCCGGGCTGCTCACGCTGCTCGGCCTGCTCGGCGGCATCGGCACGATCATGATGGCCCAGGCCTATCGCGTGGCCACGCCGTCGATCGTGGTGCCCTTCGAATACACCGGCATGATCTGGGGCGTGGCGCTCGGCTTCATGATCTGGGGCGACATGCCCGATCTCTGGATCTGGGTCGGCTCGGCGATCGTTGTCGCCAGCGGCCTCTACATCCTGCACCGCGAGACGCGGAGCCGGGCCCCCTCGCCGCCGGCCGGAACAGGGGTCCCGGCATCATGATGGAGGCTGCAGCGATGCTGCCGAAGGCGGAGCTTCACCTGCATCTGGAAGGGGCGGCCGGCCCGGACCTGGTCCGCCGCCTGGCAGACCGGCACGGCATGACCCTGCCGGCGGAGCTGTTCAACGCCAGGGGCGAGTTCGCCTGGACCACCTTCCTGCACTTTCTCAAGGTCTACGACCTGGCCAGCACGGTGATCCGCACTGACCAGGACTACCGCGACGTCACTTACGAATACCTCAAGGCCTGCGCCGCCGAGGGCGCGATCTATGTCGAGCTGATGTCCTCGCCCGACCATGCCGCGGCCGCCGGCCTGTCCTATCAGGGCCATCTCGACGGCATCGTCCAGGGCATCGAGGATGCGCGGGCCGAGACCGGCATCGAATCCCGCATCATCGTCACCTGCGTCCGCCATCTGGGGGCGGAGCGCGGGGTCGAGGTGGCGAGGCTGGCGGCGAAGCATCCACATCCGCTGGTCACCGGCTTCGGCATGGGCGGCGACGAGGCCGGCTTTCCGCCGCGCCTGTTCGCCCAGGCCTTCCGCATCGCCCATGAGGAGGCCGGCCTGGCCTGCAACGTCCATGCCGGCGAGGCGGCGGGGCCGGAGAGCGTCTGGGCGGCGCTGCGCCTGCCGGTCGCACGCATCGGCCACGGCGTTCGCTCGATCGAGGACCCGACCCTGGTGCGGGAACTGGCCGACCGCGGCGTGGTGCTGGAGGTGTGCCCGACCAGCAACGTCGCCACCAAGGTCTATCCGGACTACCGCGCCCATCCGCTGCGCCGGCTGATGGAGGCCGGGGTGAAGGTGACGCTGAACAGCGACGACCCGCCCTATTTCGGCACCACCATCGGCCGGGAATACGAGGTGGCGGAGCGGCATTTCGGCCTGGACGAAGCGGCGCTGCGGCAAGTGACCCGCACCGCGCTGCAAGCCGCCTTCGTCGACGAACCCACCCGGGCCCGGCTATTGTCGCGGCTCGATTCCTGATCCATCCGGAAGAAGAGAGAGGATTGCATGACCATCAAGCGCATCGGCGTCGGCCCGCGCATGAGCCAGGCCGTCATTCATGACGGCCGCGTGTTCTTGGCCGGCCAGGTCGCCGACACGCCGACGCCGGATGTCGGCGAGCAGACCCGCCAGATCCTGGCGACGATCGACAAGCTGCTGGCCGAGGCCGGCACCGACAAGACGAAGCTGCTGACCGCCAACATCTGGCTGGCCGACATCGCCGATTTCGCCGCGATGAACGCGGCCTGGGACAGCTGGGTCTCGCCGGGCAACACCCCGGCCCGCGCCACGGTCGAGAGCAAGCTGGCCGGCCCGGAATACCGGGTCGAGATCCAGGTCACCGCGGCGATCTGATCGCAGCAGCCTTCCCTATCGTCATCGCGAGGCGCGAAGCGCCGTGGCGATCCAGCGTCTCGATCTCTGGATGGCCACGCCCCTGCGGGGCTCGCCATGACGGTTGTGGCCAGGCGGGGAGGCAGCCTCGCCGACGCCCTCACTCGATCGCGGAGAAGAACCGGTCCAGCCGCAGGCCTTCGGGCCAGGTCCAGACCGGCTGCGACCGCCGGCCGAGATCCCAGGACGCGACCACGAACGCGGCCTTGCCGACCAGGTCGCCGACCGGCAGGAGGCCCACCCCGCCGGCGGCCACGGGCAGGCGGCTGTCGGCCGAGTTGTCGCGGTTGTCGCCCATGACGAAGAGATGGCCGGGCGGGACCGTGACCTCCGGCATCTCGTCCAGCGGCCCCTGCGCGAACCGCTTGAAGATCGGGTGGCTGACCCCGCCCGGCAGCGTCTCGATCAGGCGGACGGCGAGCATGGTGGTGCCGTCGCCGCGCTCCACCTTTCCCTCGCCGTCCGGCCGCAATTCGACCGGCTCGCCGTTGATCCACAGGCGCCCGTCATGCATCGCAACGCGGTCGCCCGGCAGCCCCACCACCCGCTTGACCCAGGTCTGGGACGGATCGCCGGGCCAGCGGAAGACGACCACGTCGCCGCGGGCCGGCAGCCGCCCCAGCACCCGGCCGCCCTCGGGTAGGGTCAGGCCGAAGGGCAGAGAGGCCGTGCTGTAGCCGTAGCTGAACTTCGCCGCCACCAGCTCGTCACCGATCTGCAGCGTCGGCTCCATCGAGCCGGAAGGCACGTAGAAGGGCTCGGCGATCGCAGCCTTGCCGATGGCGATCACCAGCAGCAGCGCCGCCAGCTCGCCCGCGCCGCGCAGCCAGCGCCGGGCGCTTCTTCCGTTCTGCGATGCCGTATCGGTCGCCATGGCGCACCTCCGAGGCCGCGACGTTCGCGCCGCGCCCGGCCCCGGACAAGTTACGAATGGGACAGGATCAGCCCGGCTCGAGGCCGGTGAGGCGGGCACTCAACCGTCGCAGCCTCTCCCGCGCCGCCGGATCCTCGGCCTGGGCCAGCGGCCGGGCCGGACGCTGGCCGTTGTAGTAGACGCCGCTCTCGCCCTCCCGCTCGGGCGAGACCGCGAGCGCCAGGATCGCCTCCCCTCCCTCCTCCACGGTGCTGGTCGGCCGGAAGCCGCCCTGCCGGACCATGGTCGTGTCCATATGGGTCGCGGGGTGCAGGCAGGTGGCGGTGACGCCGCTGCCGCGCAGCTCCTCCGCCAGGTCAAAGGTGAACAGGATCTGCGCCAGCTTGCTCTGGCAATAGGCGCGGAGGCCGCTGTAGCCGCGGGTCAGCATGACGTCGTCGAAATCGATCGTCTGCTGCCCGGCCGAGGCGACGTTGACGATCCGTGCCGGCGCGCTGCGTCGCAGCGCCGGCAGCAGCAGCCGAGTCAGGAGGAAGCCGGCGAGGTAGTTCACGGCGAAGCGCAACTCGTGCCCGTCGGCACTGGTCTCGCGCCGGTCCGGACCCGGGCCGGTGCCGATGCCCGCATTGTTGATCAGCACGTCGAGCCTGTCGTGCCGCGCCAGCACGGTCTCGGCCAGGCGCCGCACCTCGGCCAGTGAGGACAGGTCGGCCGGCAGGAACTCGGCGCTGCCGCCCTCGGCCCGGATCGCCTCCAGCTCCGCCCGGCCGCGCTCCTCGCTGCGGCCGTGCAGCAGCACATGGGCACCGTCGGCCGCCAGCCGGCGCGCGACCCAGCGGCCGACCCCGTCGGTCGAGCCGGTGATCAGGACGGTCTTGCCGTGCAGGTCCATGCCTCGCGCTCCCCTGTCTTCGTCTGATGACCGGAAGAAGATGGGGATGACTGATCCACCATGAACCTCTCGGCGGCTATTCGTCCCAGGACCGCAACCCCAGCAGTTTCTCGCCCAGCGGGGTCAGCCTGGCACGCTCGTAGCGGGTCTTCTCCCATTCCCGCGGGTCGCCGGGGAAGGCGTAGCCCTGCGGCGGCTCGCGGTCGCGCCAGGAGCGGATGCGCCAGTCGCGCAGCTGGGCATTGCCTTCATCGGCCGGCGTCATCGAGATGTACTGCGCCATCCGCACCTGGTCCTGCGACCGGTTCGGCCGGATGCCGTGCGCCAGCAGGCTGTTGAAGATCAGGAGGTCGCCGGCCTTCATGGTGATGTTCCTGATCTCGAAGCCGGTGGTGTCCGGCGCCCAGGGGTTGCGGTCGGCCGGCTGGGTCTCGCGCCAGGTCTCCAGCGTCCGGAACAACTCCGGCACGCATTGGAAGCCGCCCATCTCCGGATCGGTGTCGACCAGCGACAGCACGCCCTGGCAGTTCACCGGCAAGGGTGTCAGCGAGGTGTCGGCGTCCCAGTGGATGAAACCGTTGAAGCCGCGCGCCTGCCGGTTCGGCGGGTTCAGATTGGCGCGGTCGATCGTGACCCACAGCCGCTCGGTGTCCCAGATGTCGACAAAGGCGTCGTAGATCCGCGGGTGCTGCCGGTTGTCCCACAGAAACTGGTGGTTGTAGATCTCGACCATGCCGCTGTTGTTCAGCTCCTTCATCGCATGGTCGCGCAGCTGCGGCTTGTACCAGCTCTCCGGATCCTTCGGATCCATCTCCTGGAATTCCCACAGCAGGTCCCGGGTGCGCCGGATGTTCTCGGCCGGCACCGCGTTGGGGACGATGACGTAGCCCCAGGTGGTCCAGTGCTGCCAGTCCGCCTCGGACAGGACGCGCAGCGGCAGCGCCTTCTCGATGTCCTTGAGCTGGGTGTCGTAGGTGTAGGCGACCGAGGCGTTGCCCGGCCGGTTGTCCCCGTACTGATAGCGGTCCATCGGCGTTTCCCCTGATCGGCGCGGCGTCGTTCGGCCACCCATGTCGGGGACTCTATCGCCGTCCGGCCTCGCCATGTTGGCGTCGCCTGCCGAAAACTGATACTGGAGTCGCGTCGGATGGCCTGGCCGCCGTCCTCCTGTATCAGTTTCAGGCCATGCAGCCGGTCTTCGAGAAGGTGACGGTGCCGCCGGGCGCGTCCTGGACGCTGCTGAACCGGCGGCTGGACGACGCCATTCCCTTCGAGTGGCACTACCACCCCGAGTTCGAGCTGACGCTGACCCTGAACAGCCGCGGCCAGCGCCATGTCGGCGACCATCTGGGCCAGTACGACGACGGCGACCTGGTGCTGGTCGGCCCCAACCTGCCGCACACCTGGTGCTCGCGCGAAAGGATCGACCCGACGCGGCCGCACATCGCCCTGGTGATGTGGTTCACACCGGACTGGGCGGCGCGGCTGGTCGAGTCTCTGGCCGAGCTGCGGCCGGTCGGGCGCATCCTCGACGAGGCCGGGCGCGGCCTCGCCTTCTCCGCCGAGCCGCCGCCGCGGTGCGCCCGGCGATCGAGGCGATGCCGGATCTCGACCCCGCCGGCCGCCTTCTGCGGCTGATCGAGGTGCTGAGCGCGCTGGCGCGGGACGACGGCCGGGTGCCGCTGGCCGCCCCGGCCCCGCTTCCGGCCGCCGTGGCGGCGCCGGAGCAGGCGCGGATCGACCGGGTGCTGAACCACATCCATGCGCATTATCGCGACGAGATCCCGATCGCGGCGCTGACGGACCTGGCCTGCCTCAGCCCCTCGGCCTTCCACCGCTTCTTCCGCCGGCACACGCGGATGACGGTGTCGCGCTACGTCGCGCAGCTGCGCATCGGCCAGGCCTGCTCGCTGCTGATCAACAGCGACCGGCCGATCGCCCACATCGCGGACGAGGTCGGCTATCCCAACATCGCCAACTTCAACCGACAGTTCCGGGCGCTGAAGGCGATGACCCCGCGCGAGTTCCGCCGCAGCTTCCGGGGGTGAGCCGGCCTTACCCTTTCCCAGGCAAAGGGTGGCCCGGCATCAGCTCATAGGCGGGGGTCCAGCCGGGCAGCGCGCGGATGCGGCCGAGCCAGGCCTCGATCCGCGGATAGCCGTCCGCCCAGTCGACACCGATCTCCTCGGGCCAGAACAGATAGCTGCACAGCGAGATGTCGGCGATGGTCGGCTTCGCCCCGAGCACGAAGTCGCGTCCGGCGAGATGGCCGTCCAGCACCTTCCAGGCCGCCCGCGCCCGCCCTTCGAGGAAGGCGATCACCGCCGGATCGGCCGGGTCCTTGGCGAAGTTCCGGAACCAGCGCAGCGTCGCCGTGTAGCTGGTCAGCTTATGGTTGTCGAACAGGATCCAGCGCAGCACCTCCTCCGCCTCGGCCTCGCCCTCCGGCGCGAACCTGCCGAAGCGGCGGGCGAGGTGATGCAGGATCACGCCGGACTGGCTGATCAGGCGGCCTTCGGCCTCCAGCACCGGCACCTCGCCCATCTCGTTGACGGCGCGGTACTCCGGCGTGCGGGTCTCGCCATTGAAGAAGTCGACGAAGCGCGGCCGCCAGTCGGCCCCGCACAGCGCCAGCATCAGCGCCGCCTTGTAGGCGTTGCCCGACTGGGCGAAGCAATGCAGCACGTATTCCGCCATCCTTATCCCCTCCGTCAGAGCGGCTTGGTCATCTCGATCCAGGTCGGCTTGTCGTAGCCGGGATGGGCGTGCAGCGCCCCCTCGGCGAAGCCGAGCGATGCGAAGAAGCGGCGGTTGCCGTCCAGCGCCAGCCGCACCCCCAGGGTGAGACGGCTGCCGCCCAGCCGCCGCGCCTCGGCCTCCGCCGCCGTCATCAGCGCCCGGCCGACGCCGACATGGCGATACTCAGGCGCGACCGCGACCCGGCCGACATAGATGTCGCCGCCGTCGCGCCGCTGCAGGAACAGGCAGCCGACCGCCGCCCCGCCTGCCTCGGCCACCAGCCCCTGCTCGCGGCCCAGCAGCGCGGCGATGCTCTCCGCTGTCTCCCGCACGGCGCCGGGCGGCGGGTCGAGCCGGCCGACATGCTCCGCGAAGGCGCCGCGGATCAGCGCCGCCACCGCCGCGATCTCATGGCTGTCCCGACGCATCGGCCGGACCGTCAGCCCGGCTTCGGTCGCGCCGCTGCCCTGCCCCGCCTTCGCCATCGAAAAGCCCCGAGTCGACTGCCCCAATATGCAGGCCAGTATGGGGCCGGCGGAGACAACCCCGCCCACCGCAATTCGAAGGGGGAGACCATGAATCATCGCATGACCGCGGGCGTCGCGACCATTGCCGCCGTGCTCGCGGCGGCGCCGGCCTGGGCGCAGAGCGGCAATCGCGGCCTGCAGACCGTGCCGGACGGGGCCAAGGTCGCCGGCCACATGACCATCGACTTCAACTCGCGCAGCGTCCGCAACAACATCGGCCTCGACCGGTACAGCATCGAGACCCTGACGGTCGCGGATCTGATGGCCTATTCCGGCTCGGCCCAGCGCAAGCCGGAGGACACGATCACCTACAGCCTGAAGATCGACGTCAACAACCCGCAGAACCCGAGCCAGGTCGCCAAGGAAGTCGCGATCCTGCGCGGCGAAACGCCGATCGACGAGGGTGGGCGTTACCAGCCCGAGGCCGGCAATCTGCGGCTCGACATCGTCAAGGGCCAGCAATCCTCCGGCAAGTTCGGCGGCGTCATCCAGGGCCGCGAGGTGACGCGCTGGTGGGAGCTGGGCGAGCAGATCAGCCGCGCCTCGGCGGCGGCGGACAAGCTGTATTCCCGCACCGTCAACGGCAAGGTGGTGACGATCCAGGTGAAGAACCCGGACCCGCTGTCCTTCCAGGGGCTGGTGCTGGCGCCGGGGCCGTTCTCATTTCTGCCGCAGACCCGCGTCTCGGGCGATCTCGACTACGACTACGAGCTCGGCAACTGGCTGACCGACAACAGCGGCATCACCTTCCAATATTCCATCGGCAACCAGGCCTATACCGACAAGGTCACCGGCTCGATCCGTTATGTCGAGGAGGAGGGCAGCTTCACCGACGCCAAGGGGCAGAGCCGCAACTACACCGGCTATTACGACTACAACCTGCGCTTCAACGAGCCGGTGGTGAAGCCGGAGGAGGTGTTCTTCGGCGGCGAGAACAAGGATGCCGATGTCGAGGCGTTCTTCGGCACGGTGGAACAGAACCAGGCCGGCCTCTACGGCCGCGTCTATTATGACGACACCGAGGACGGCTGCCGCCGCGAGAAGACCGAGTCCGGCCAGATGGAGTGCATCGGCCCGACCCGGTCGGAAGTGTACTGGGACCTCAAGCCGGTGAAGCTGACCTACAGCCAGCTCGGCAACTGGTTCAAGCTCGAGCCGCTGATGATCGGGCCGTTCAACGACGAGTGAGGCCGGCTTCAGCCGTCTGCGCCCACCCCCTCACCCTCCCGGCCCTGACGGGCCGGGCCCCTCCCTCTCCCCTAGGAGAGGGAAATCACCTCTCCTCGGGGAGAGGTCGAAATCGCGCAGCGATTTCGGGTGAGGGGGTGGCTCCGGCCCATCCGTCCGTCGGTGCGCTCTCCTACCCCGGCAGCGGTCCGGTGGGATCGGCGTGGCCGTCATGATGCTCGTCGGCGGCCGAGGAGACCTCGACCTCGCGGAACCGCACCCGGTTCTGCCGCGCCACGGTGGCCCGGCGCAGCTCGTCCAGCCGGGTCTCCGGCGCGGCGATCGGGCCGATCAGGATGTTCGGGGCCGACTGGTCGCGCGTGGTCAGCCCGACCGTGCCCAGCCCCAGCACCAGCCAGTGCAGCGGCCGCGACAGCGAGAAGTCGCGCACCCGGAACAGCTCCACCTCCTCCCGCTTCCGCACCAGGAGGCCGGAGCGGATGATCAGGCGCTCGGTCGTCAGCTCATAGCTGGTCAGCCAGCGCCAGGCGGTCCAGACGAGCGCCAGCACGATCGGCACCGCGGCCAGCGGCCCGCCGATGAGGCCGAGCAGCACCGCCAGCACGACGGCCAGCACCCAGATGTAGAACGTCGCGCGCAGCGCGGTGCGGATCTTCCAGATCGTCGTCTCGCCGGCGGCCCCGGTCGGGGTGTCCTGGGCGGCGTCCCGGGTGGTCTCGGCCATCATCGCTCCCCTTGGCTCATGCCGGAGCGAAGGGTACGGTCGAACCGCACGGCCGTCCATCCGCGTCCGCCGGCACAGGAGTCCGAGACGATGAGCTGGCAACCGACCCGCGCCCCGGTCATCGGCGACACGCCCTGCCCCTTCGTCGAGACCGTGGTGATCCCGCGCACCGCCGACATCGGCGGCTTCGAGGTGCGGCGCGCCGTGCCGTCGATGCAGAAGCGCTCGGTCGGGCCCTTCGTCTTCGTCGACGAGATGGGCCCGACGCTGTTCGGCGCCGGCGAGGGCATCGACGTGCCGCCGCACCCGCATATCGGCCTGGCCACCGTGACCTATCTCTTCGCCGGCGAGCAGACCCATCGCGACAGCCTGGGCACCCGCCAGTTGATCCGCCCCGGCGACGTCAACTGGATGACCGCCGGACGCGGCATCGCCCATTCCGAACGCACGCCGCCGGCGCTGCGCGCCACCGGGTCGACCCTGTTCGGGGTGCAAACCTGGGTCGCCCTGCCCGCCCCTTACGAGGAGGTGGAGCCGAGCTTCGCCCACCACGGCGCCGAGGACCTGCCGGTGATCGAGGATGCGGGCAAGACCGTGCGGCTGATCGTCGGCTCGGCCTATGGCGCCCGCTCGCCGGTCGCCACCTTCTCCGAGACGCTGTACCTCGACGCGGCGCTGGAGGCCGGGGCGGTGCTGCCGCTGCCGGCGGAGCATGAGGAGCGGGCGGTCTATGTCGTCTCCGGCAGCATCCGGATCGGCGGCGACGATTTCCCGCCGCAGCGCCTCTTGGTGCTGCGCCCCGGCGACAAGGTCGATGTCGAGGCGCTGGAGGAGACGCGGTTGCTGGTGTTCGGCGGCGAGCCGCTCGACGGCCCGCGCAAGCTGTGGTGGAACTTCGTCGCCCGGAGCCGGGAGCGCATCGAGCAGGCCAAGGAGGATTGGCGCGAAGGCCGCTTCGGCGCGATCCCGGACGAGACCGAGAGGCTGCCGCTGCCGGAGCGGTGAGTGGAGAGCCTTGCCCTTTCTGTCATTGCCGGGCTTGACCCGGCAATCCAGAGAGCGTCGACATCTTCTGGATGCCCGGGTCAAGCCCGGGCATGACAATTAAGGGGCCCAACCTACGTCCCCGACGAATCCTCCCGCAGGTGTTCCACCAGCCGTCTCGCATGCAGCGGCAGGGCGTCGAGGCGGCGGACGCAGATCGACAGCCGACGCAGCGCCCAGGGATCGGACAGCGGCACCGCCCGGATCGCCATGCTGCGGCGGCAGCGCCGGGCCGCGGTCTCCGGCACCACCGCCAGGCCGACACCCTGCTCCACCATCCGGCACACCGCGTCGAAGCCGCCGAGCCGCACCCGCAGCTTGAGCGGCCGCCCGGCCCGGGCGGCGTGGCGGGCGAGATGGTCCTGCAGCGCGCTGCCGGGGCTGAGGCCGACGAAATCCTCGGCCAGCGCCTCGGCGAAGGCGACGCGGCGCCGGGCCGACAGCGGATGGCCACGCGGCACCGCCAGCACCAGCCGGTCGATCCGGAACGGGAGGCTCTCCAGCCCGCTGTTCTCGATCCCGCCGCCATCCGCCGCGTCGGCGACGATGCCGAGATCCGCCAGCCCTGCCGCCACCGCCTCGACGATGGCATGGCTCGGCCGTTCCTCCAGGTCGATGTCGATACGGGGATGGGCGGCGAGCCATTCGGCCAGCGGGCCCGGCAGGAATTCGGTGAGGGCCGCGGTGTTGCTGAGGATGCGGACATGGCCCTTGAGACCGCGGGCATAGTCGCCGAGCTCGCCGCGCATCCGCTCCATCTGCTGCAGCACCAGCCGGGCGTGGTGCAGCACCGCCTGGCCAGCCGGGGTCGGAGCGACGCCGCGGCGGCCGCGCCGCAGCAGCGCCGTACCCGCCGCCGCCTCCATGCCGCGGATGCGGGCGCTGGCCGAGGCCAGGGCCAGATTCGCCCACTCAGCGCCAGCGGTGATGCTGCCGGCCTCCGCGACGTGCAGGAACAGGCGCAGATCGGTCAGGTCGAAACGCATCGGCAGGTTCTCCCGGAGCACCCCCAGCCTTCGTGCCGGCCGAAGGCTGGCTACGCCACTCCCACATTGTCCCCTGGAGCTGCGCCGGGCAAGGTCCGGCCATGCTGGACCCGCTGCCGCTCCTCCTCGTCGCCCTCACCTTCCTCCTCGCCGGCTTCGTCAAGGGCGTGGTCGGGCTCGGCCTGCCGACCGTGGCGATGGGGCTGCTCGGCCTGGCCATGGCGCCGGCCCAGGCGGCGGCGCTGCTGGTGGTGCCGTCGCTGGTGACCAATCTCTGGCAGCTTCTCGCCGGGCCGCGCTTCGGCGGGCTGCTGCGCCGGCTGTGGCCGATGATGGCCGGGATCTGCCTCGGCACCTGGGCCGGGGCCGGCCTTCTGACCGGCGCCGGCGCCGGGCGCGCCACCGTCGCCCTCGGCGCGGCGCTGGCGGCCTATGCCGCGATCGGTCTCGCCGGGCCGCGCTTCTCGGTGACGGCGCGGGCCGAGCGCTGGTGGTCGGCCCCGGTCGGCGCCGCCACCGGCCTGGTCACCGCCGCCACCGGTGTCTTCGTCATCCCGGCGGTGCCGTTCCTGCAGGCACTGGGGTTGGAGAAAGAGGATCTGGTGCAGGCGTTGGGCCTGTCCTTCACCGTCTCGACCCTGGCCCTCGCCGCCGGGCTGGCGCGCGACGGCGCCTTCCCGCTGGCCGCCGCCGGCACCTCGCTGCTGGCCCTCGCCCCGGCGCTGGCCGGCATGGCGGCCGGGCAATGGCTGCGGCTGAGGGTGCAGCCGGAGGTGTTCCGGCGCTGGTTCTTCCTCGGCCTTCTGATCCTCGGCTCGGATCTGGCGCTGCGGCCGCTTCTCTGAGACCCGCGATCGGCCCGCTCACTCCGGCGCGACGCAGCCGCCGCCCGCATAGGCATAGCTGGCGACGCGGTTGGCGGCGTTGAAGTAGAACGTCGCCAGGCAGCGACGGCTGATCGCATAGGGCGGGACGTAGCTGTCGCCATAGGCCGTCCGCAAGCCGCCATAATAGTAAGGGCCGCGCGCGAAAACGGGCCGGTTGGTGTAATAGCCGCCGCCGGTCTGCACCCAGGACAGGTTGAATTGGGCATAGCGCCGCCCGTCCTCGGTCCGGCTCTCATAGAGGGGCGGGCCGTACAGCACGACGAGCTGGTCCTTCGGCGAGCCGATCAGCCGGTCCATCCCCTTGCGGAAGCCGGCCTCGGTGGCGCAGCTGGCCAGCAGCGCGCCGACGAGAAGCATGGTCGAGGTGCGGAAGCGCGCGGTCATTCTCGGTCTCCGCGTTCAGCATCCCGGGCCATCGAACCACCCTGGCTTGGCAGGAAGATGGCGCCACGACCTTAAGTTTCGGTCCGACCCGGCCGATGGTTAGCATCCGCCGGGCCGGACCGGGGCGCCGCGGGTCACAACGGCAGGTTGTCGTGCTTCTTCCAGGGGTTCTCCAGCTTCTTGTCGGCCAGCATCGCCAGCGCCTTGCAGATCCGCCGCCGCGTGTTGTGCGGCATGATCACGTCGTCGACATAGCCGCGCGCCGCGGCGACGAAGGGGTTGGCGAATTTCTGGCGGTATTCCTCGGTCCGCGCCGCGATCTTCTCGGCGTCGCCGAGATCGGCGCGGAAGATGATCTCGACCGCGCCCTTCGGCCCCATCACCGCGATCTCCGCCGTCGGCCAGGCGTAGTTGACGTCGCCGCGCAGGTGCTTGGACGCCATCACGTCATAGGCCCCGCCATAGGCCTTGCGAGTGATCACCGTGACCTTCGGCACTGTCGCCTCGGCATAGGCGAACAGCAGCTTGGCGCCGTGCTTGATGATGCCGCCGTATTCCTGGCTGGTGCCGGGCAGGAAGCCGGGCACGTCGACGAAGGTGACGATCGGGATGTTGAAGGCATCGCAAAAGCGGACGAAGCGCGCCGCCTTGCGGCTGGAATCGATGTCCAGGCACCCGGCCAGCACCATCGGCTGGTTGGCGACGATGCCGACGGTGCGGCCCTGCATCCGCGCCAGGCCGATGACGATGTTGCCGGCGAAGGTCGGCTGCAGCTCGAAGAACTCGCCCTCGTCCACCACCTTCCCGATCAGCTCCTTCATGTCGTAGGGCTTGTTCGGGTTGGCCGGGATCAGCGTGTCAAGCGACATCTCGGGCCGGTCGGCCGGGTCCTCGGTCGGGCGGACCGGCGCCGGCGCGCGGTTCGAGGACGGCAGGAACCCGACGAAATCGCGCAGCCGCAGCAGCGCCTCGACATCGTCCTCGAAGGCCAGGTCGGCGACGCCGGACTTGGCGGTGTGGGTGATGGCGCCGCCGAGATCCTCGGCCGTCACCACCTCATGCGTCACCGTCTTCACCACGTCCGGGCCGGTGACGAACATGTAGGAGCTGTCCTTCACCATGAAGATGAAGTCGGTCATCGCCGGCGAATAGACGGCGCCGCCGGCGCAGGGCCCCATGATCAGCGAGATCTGCGGCACCACGCCGGAGGCCAGGACGTTGCGCTGGAACACCTCGGCATAGCCGCCGAGCGAGGCCACCCCCTCCTGGATCCGGGCGCCGCCCGAGTCGTTCAGGCCGATCACCGGGGCGCCGACCTTCATCGCCTGGTCCATGACCTTGCAGATCTTCTCGGCATGCGCCTCGGACAGCGAGCCGCCGAACACCGTGAAGTCCTGGCTGAAGACGAAGACCAGCTTGCCGTCGATGGTGCCGAAGCCGGTGACCACGCCGTCGCCCGGCACCTTCTGCTCGGCCATGCCGAAATCCGCCGAGCGGTGCTCGACGAACATGTCCCACTCCTCGAAGGAGCCGGGATCGAGCAGGACCTCGAGCCGCTCGCGCGCCGTCAGCTTGCCCTTGGCGTGCTGGGCCTCGACCCGCTTCTTGCCGCCGCCGAGGCGCGCCGCCGCGCGCTTCTTCTCGAGCACCTCAAGGATGTCGCGCATTCTCTCCCCGCGGATGTCCGCACAGCGTCATCCGTCTGCAATACCACGCGGAGCGGAGCCGGGCGAGATCGGGGCTTGCCAGCCGGGTGGGCCTTGAGTCTGATATCGTCTGACATTCCGCGCGAAGGACCAGCCATGAAGATCGACCCGATGATCGCCGGCTTCGCCGACGAGCTGACCGCATGGCGGCGCGACATCCACGCCCATCCCGAGCTGGGCTTCGAGGAGCACCGCACCAGCGCCCTGGTGGCGGAGCGGCTGCGCGCCTTCGGCTGCGAGGTGGCGACCGGCATCGGCCGCACCGGCGTGGTCGGCACCCTCCGGGTCGGCAACAATCCGCGGGCGATCGCGCTGCGCGCCGACATGGACGCGCTGCCGATGCCGGAGGCGAACGGCTTCGCCCACCGGTCGCAGAATCCGGGCGTCATGCATGCCTGCGGCCATGACGGCCACACCACCATGCTGCTGGGCGCGGCCCGCTATCTGGCGGCGACGCGGAATTTCGACGGCACGGTGCACTTCATCTTCCAGCCGGCGGAGGAAGGCCGCGGCGGGGCGCAGGCGATGATCGCGGACGGGCTGTTCCGGCAGTTCCCCTGCGAGGCGGTGTTCGGCATGCACAATTTCCACACGCTGGAGGCCGGCCGGGTGGGGGTGCGCCCCGGCCCGGCGATGTCCGGCGGCGGCGTCTTCGATATCGAGGTCGCCGGCCGCGGCGCCCATGGCGCGCTGCCGGAGACCGGCGTCGACCCGGTGCTGATCGCGGCGCATCTGGTGACGGCGCTGCAGAGCGTCGTCGCCCGCAACGTCTCGGCACTCGACTCCGCCGTGGTCAGCGTCACCCAGATCCATGCCGGCGACGCCTACAACGTGATCCCCGACACGGCGGTGCTGCGCGGCACCTTCCGCGGGCTGCGGCTGGACGTGCTGGAGGCGGTGAAGGCCCGGATCGAGACGATCGCCCGCGACGTCGCCGCCGCCTTCGGCGGCCGGGCCGAGCCGCAGGTGCAGATCCGGGTGATCCCGCTGATCAACGACGCGGCCGAGGCCGCCTGGGCCGCCGGCGCCGCCGCCGAGGCGCTGGGCGCCGACGCGGTCGAGCGCGACCCCGGCATCATCATGGCCTCGGAGGATTTCGCCTATATGCTGGCGGAGAGGCCGGGCGCCTTCCTGTTCATCGGCAACGGCAAGGGCAGCGTGCCGGTGCACAACCCGCATTACGACTTCAACGACGAGATCCTGCCGATCGGCGCCACGCTGTGGGCCCGGCTGGTGGAGGCGCGGTTGAAGAAGGCGGAGTGATCCCGCTTCGGACGCCGGGTTCCCCCATCTCGTCAGATCAGCAGGATGGGGCGTGGAGGCGAGAGCAGATGGCCTCTCCCGCCTGCGGGAGAGGTCGGGCTCGCGAAGCGAGACCGGGTGAGGGCAGGATACGGTCTCACCGAAAGCCCGGCTTTGCTGCAGGCGAGCAGATGATCTGCTCGATTTCCGAAGCTATGGCTCCTGTCATTGGGGGCCGCTGGCCCTCACCCGGAGCCGCTGACGCGGCTCCGACCTCTCCCGCAAGCGGGAGAGGCATCGGACTGCACTGGGGAGAAGTGTGATGCCGTAGCGCGCTTCCGAGAGGATGCGACCCGGGCATCACGAGGCATCGCCGCCGATATTGCCGTGCGACGCGCGGATCTCGAGGATCTGGACCCGGTCCGGCAGCTCGATCAGGAACTCCGGATCGCGGTCCAGATGATGGATGCGGGTCGGATCGCCGCCCGTGAACCGCGACATCGCCTCGATGCTCTCCCAATAGGAGATCGTGACGAACTCGGTTTCGTCGGCGCGGTCCTCGCGCAAGGTCTGGACGCCCATCGCCTTCTCGATCAGGGGCCTGATCCCGACCTCGTAGTTGTACGCCTCGTACTCGTCGGCGCGCTCCCGCGTCGTGCGGCCGCGCCAGATCCGGGCGATCATGGGACGTTTGGCATCACCGTTCATCATCTCCTCCTCACGCGCCATGCACGCGGCCGAGAAAGTCCCGTGCCAGGGTCACGATCTCGTCGAGATTGGTTTCGAGCGCCCAATGGCCGCCGTCGAGCAGGTGGAGCTCCGCCTCCGGCAGGTCGCGCAGATACGCCTTCGCCGATGCCTCCGGCATGTAGCCGTCCTGCGGCCCCCAGGCGATCAGCGTCGGCGGCCGATACTCGCGCAGATAGGCCTGGTATCTGGGGAACCAGCCTAGATTCTCCTTGAGCCCTTCCATCAGCCCGACCGCGATCTCGCGGCGTTTGGGCGTGTCCATCAATGGCCAGTGCAGTTTCCAGAGGTCGGGCGGGATGCGCTCGGCGAGATCGTCGCGTACGTCGTTCAGGAACTCGTCGCGGAACCCGTCCTCGCTCACCGCCTCGACGAGCCTGGCGCGCGCCTCGGCCGTCGGATTCGCGAAATAGCCGGTCAGATAGGCGTATTTCGGCCCGAGCACGTCCTCGTAGATGTCGCCGTTCTGGATGATCAGCGCCGCGATGCGATCCGGCCGCCGGATCGCCAGGCGCAGGCCGATCTGCGAGCCGTAATCGTGCAGATAAATCGCGAAGCGGTCGAGCTTCAGCGCCTGCGTGAACCGATCGAGGAACGCGGCATAGCCGTCGAAGTCGTAGGCGAAACCCTCGGGCGTGTCGCTGTAGCCGAAACCGGGGAAGTCCGGCGCGACGAGGCGCCAGCGGTCGGCCAGTTCCGCAATGAAATTGCGGAACTGGTACGAGGAGCAGGGATAGCCGTGCGGCAGCAGCACGGCAGGCGCGTCCGCCCGGCCCGCTTCGCGATAAAAAACGCGGATCCCGTCGATCGCGACATGCCGGTGTCTGACGCTCCGGTCGGCGGATGGTGGTATCAGGGGCATAGCAAACCGTCTCCATCGAACAGGGGACGAGGCGCGGTCTTCCACACCGCTTGCCGAGAGCTAGGCGGCCGCGGCGGCGCCCGCTTGCAAAAACTTGCTCATCTGCCGCAGCCCCGGGCCTCGCAGCGCTTCGCGCAGCGCGCTCGGGGTCGTCCCGAAGATCTTCCTGAAGGACCCGGTCATGTGGCTGTGGTCGGAGAACCCCATCCGGACGGCCAGGCCGCTGAGATCGGCCGCACCGTCAGCCAATTCCTCCAGCGCGACGGCCAGGCGAAGCCGCAAGCGGTACTGGCGGATCGTCATGCCGGTCTCGCGCCTGAACAGCCGCGCCAGATGGAAGGGCGAGCAGGCCGCGACATCGGCGATGGCATCGAGGCCGTGGTCCGCCGCCGGATCCACGGCGATGAAGGCACGCGCCCGCGCGACGCGCCGGCGCGCCGCGGGGGCATGGCAGTCGTTCGGCAGGAGGTCGAAATCGCCGGCGACCGCCCGCACGAGCTCGATCGCCGCCTCCTCGGCGGCGAGCCGCTCCGGCACACTCGCCGCGAGCGCGGACATGACCCGCCGGTTGAGCACCTGGGTGCGGGGGCGAAGATGCGTCCCGAGATCGCGCGCCAGCGGCTTCGGGCCGAAGGCCTCCGCCAGCAGCTCGGGGCCGAATTCGATGCAGGTCGACCGGTCCGGCACCTCCCGGTCATAGGGATGGCTCAGGCAATAGGCCTCGCCGCCCCGGTAGAGCAGCGCCAGCCCCGGTTCCGCCAGCGCCATCGTTCCGCGCGCATGGTAGGCGTGGACGCCCCGGCGGACGATGGTGATCGACGACATCCGGCCGCAGTGCTCGCACCCTCGCCCGGATTTCGGCGTGCGGCAGGAGACGTCCGCGACCGTCAGAAGCGGAGAGGACAGCAGGACGCGTGAGGTTGCAGCCATGGGCTTGTCCCGGTCTGACTCGCTGTCAGCCGGACAAGATAGGTCGCCTGTGCAGAGGCTCCAGTCAGCGGGCCGCCAGCTCGACCAGCCGCGCGGCTGCCTGCAGCTCGGCCCTGAGCGTCGCGCGCCGGGCGGCGGCCTCGGCGTCCTCGCCCCAGCGTTCGATCTGGAAGCTGGCGTCGAGCTCCGCCAGCTCGAAAGCGGTGTCGGCGTCGATCCGGCCGGCCAGCAGCGCCAGGCCGAGGACGAGCGAGCCGGTCAGCGCGGTTGCCTGGTGCAGCGCCGTCAGCCGCCACTCGTCCTGCGCCGCCACCGCCGCGCGCAGCGCCGCCAGGCTCGAGTCCGGCTGGGGCTGGTGAACGATGCCGGACGTCGCGGTGAGCGGCGCGTCGAGCGCGGTCATCGCCCAGTCGAGCAGCGGCTGCCAGGCGGCCTTTTGCCGTTCGGCCAGCGCCGCCGGCGTCTCGGCGCGGTAGCACAGCAGGTCGGTGCCGCCGTAGCCGGAGACGGTGTCGATGATGTGCGCGCGATTCGGCGCCACCCGGTCGATCGCCGTCGCCGCGAGCTGCATCAGCGGCATGGTCGCGGGCACGACATCGTCGCCCTGCGTCGCCCATTCCGCCGCCACCGCCTCGGCCAAGGCGCGGCTGGGCAGGATGAAGTCGGCCTTGGCCGGGCTCCTGATCGGCTTGCCGTCGAGGGCGATGCCGAATCCGTCGCCGGCCGGCACCACCGTCACCGTCTTGTAGAAGCGCTTCATGATCCGCCCCCTTCCCGCGTGGCGCCGATATCGGCAATCGCGGCCGCGGATGCAACCCGGATCAGACAGCACCAAGCAGGCACAACAGCGCCGCCAAGGTCCCGAGTCTTTCATCCTGGCGCCAGGGCGGCCCCAGCGCCCGGCCCGTCTCGGCCAGCCATGCGTTCAACCGATCTCCTGTCCAGCCGAGCACGGTCGCGCATCGGCCGGCAAGACCGTCCTCGGATACCCGTGAGATGAGCAGGCCGTGCCGGCCCGCAGCATCGACCAGGACGTCGCGGAACAACACGCCTTCGGCGGTGTGGATCAGCGCATGCGACGCCAGGATCGTGGTGAGGCCCGGCAGCGGCTTTGGCGGACCGGGCAGCAGGGCGCAGCCGACCGGACGCAGGCCGCGGCCCCGCAGATCCGCCAGAGTGTCGCCCAGCGACGCGTCCGCCCGCTCGCGGGCGGCTTCGGCATAGGAGTGGACCAATGCCTCGGCCGTGGCATCGTCCAGCCCCTCGGCAGCATGGTAGGGGAAACGCGCCTGGGCGTCGGCGGGATCGGCCGTCATCAGCTGGCGGCGGTCGACCACGCGCGGCATCGCCGGCGGCCCGGCGACGGCGACCAGCGCCGCCCAGCCCGAATGCGCCTTCAGCCCGATCGCGACGGCCTCGCCCGCATCCATGATCCGGCTTCCATCACGGCCCGCTCGGATGCTACCGCAAATCCGGATTTCCCACCGGGACCGCGATGCAGCTCGACCTGACCGACACCCTGTTCATCCTCGCCGTCGCCCTGGCGGTGGTCGCCGCCATGGCGGTGATGGACCGGCGCAAGCCGCCGCCGGGCGAGGTGCGGCTGTTCCCGGTGATCCCGGTGATGATGGTGGCGGCGCTGGTCGTGATCCTGATGCTGGCGCATCTGGTCTCGCTGCTCACCGGCCAGCCGTTCCAGGGGCGCGGGTTCTAACATCGGACTGTCCTGACGGAGCCGTCCCACCATCGTCATGGCGAGCCCCGCAGGGGCGCGGCCATCCAGCGGCACAGACCACTGGATGGCCACGGCGCTTCGCGCCTCGCCATGACGATGAGAAGGTCCCCGCCAGCGCTTCGTCTACTGCCCGTTCCAGGGCGTCAGCGCCTCGATCTTCAGCCGCCGCTGCTCCTCCTTCGGCAGCTTGTAGTCGCCCTTGTAGGGCGCCGATTCGAAGGAGCCGTAGGTCGGGTTGGCGATCGCGATCCAGTCGCGGCCCCAATGGTCCTTCGCCGCCTCGAACGCCTTCTGCCGCTCCTCCAGCGTGCCTTTGTAGGCATCGGTGAAGTCGCCGAAATTGTCGCCGATCAGCAGCAGGATCCGGTAGTCCTTGGCGATGAAGGCGCGGCGCGTGCCCTTGGCCGAGCTCCAGTCCGGCTGCTCCTTGGCGCTGAGGAAGGTGTCGACATTGCCGCCCATCGGAAAGCCGAGCGCCTTCATGTGCTCGACCGTCGCCGGCTCCTCCTCCTTGGTGCGGTTGGTGACGTAGAAGACCTTCACCCCCTTCGACGCCGCGTACTGGGTGAACTCGACCGCGCCGGGGATCGCGGTGTCGATCTTGGCGTTGACGTATTTCGTCCAGGTCTTGGGATCGAAGCCCGAGCCTTCGATCACATTGCGGGCCTGGTACGGCGAGGTGTTCAGGAGCGTGTCGTCGACATCGAGCACCACCGCCGGCGGGAAGTTCTTGAAGTCGCCGGTCTGCTCCGCCGGCGCCGCGGTGCGGGACGGGGCGGCCAGCGCCTCGTCGAGCCGGATCCGGGCCAGGGCATAGGCGCCGAGCGCATTGGCCTGGGCCTCGACCGAGGTCTGGTCCCACAGCACGGCGTTGAGATTGTCGTCCGGGCCAGGACCCTCCTGCGCCTGCGCGGCACCCACCAGCACCATCACCGCAAGGGCCGAGACCCATCCGTACCGCATCATCCGAAGCCTCCGATTGTTACAATTTCTTGACAGCATTTGAGCAAGCCCCGCCGGACCGCCGCAAGCCCGTTCGCGCCGGATGTCGCGTATCGCCGCGGCGTGTTAGGACTGCGAAGGCATGGAAGGGAGGACCGATGTACACGCTCTACGCCACATCGCTGACCGGCTCGGCGATCACCGAGATCATGCTCGCCCTGGCCGGAGTGCCCTATGAGATCAAGTCGGTCGACCCTTGGGAGAACGAGGCCGACCGCGAGGCGCTGCGGCGGCTCAATCCCCTGACCCAGCTGCCGGTGCTGATCCTGCCCGACGGCACGGTGATGACCGAGAGCGCCGCCATCACCCTGCATCTCGCCGATGTGGCGCCGCAGGCCGGCCTGGCGCCGCCGCCCGGCCACCCGGACCGGCCAGCCTTCCTGCGCCGTCTGATCTTCCTGGTCGCGGCGCTGTACCCGACCTGGACCTTCGGCGACGATCCCGGCCGCTGGGTGTCCGGCGACCAGGCCAAGGCCGAGCTGCGCGCCTCGACCGACGAGCACCGCAAGGTGCTGTGGCGGCAGATGGAGGCCGCCGCCGGCACGCCCTGGTTCCTGGGTGAGACGCGGTCGGCCATCGACATCTACATCGCGGTGATGAACCGCTGGCGGCCGCGCAGCGAGTGGTTCGCCGCCGAATGCCCGAAGCTGTCGGCGATCGCCGGGCGGCTGCGCGCCGACCCGGCCCTGGCCGCGGTGTGGCAACGAAACGAAGCCTGAGCCGTTCTTCCTCCGATCCCGCTCTCTCGACCGAGGCCCGACGTGAAGAAGCTGATCAACAACCCGCGCCATGTCCTGCGCGAGATGCTGGAAGGGTTCGTCGACCTGCATTCCGGCTTGGCCCTTTTGGAGGAAGAGGCCGTGGTGTTCCGCGCCGACCTGCCGGTGCCGGCGTCGCGGCCCGTCGCCCTCGTCTCCGGCGGCGGCAGCGGGCATGAGCCGGCCCATGCCGGCTATATCGGCCCCGGCATGCTGGCCGCGGCGGTGGCCGGCGACGTCTTCACCTCGCCCAGCGTCGACGCCGTGCTGGCCGGGATCCGCGCCGCCGCCGGCCCGGCCGGGGCGGTGCTGGTGGTCAAGAACTACACCGGCGACCGGCTGAACTTCGGCCTGGCGGCCGAGCTGGCGCGGGACGAAGGCATCCCGGTCGAGATCGTGGTGGTGGCGGATGACGTGGCGCTGCGCGACACGGTCGAGCCGGCGCGCCGCCGCGGCATCGCCGGAACCGTGCTGATCCACAAGGTGGCCGGCGCCGCGGCGGCGGCCGGCAGGCCGCTGGCCGAGGTCGCCGCCATCGCCCGCGCCGCGGCCGCCGATCTCGGCACCATGGGGGTGGCGCTGGGCGGCTGCACCGTCCCGACCAATGGCCGCCCAGGCTTCACCCTGGGCGACAACGAGATCGAGCTGGGGCTGGGCATCCACGGCGAGGCCGGGGTGCGGCGCGGGCCGATGCAGCCGGCGGACGCGCTGGTGGCCGAGATGCTGGAGGCGATCGTGTCCGATCGCGGGCTGGCCCAGGGCGACCGGGTGGTGCTGCTGGTCAACGGCCTGGGCGCCACGCCGCCGATGGAGCTGGCGATCGTCGCTCGCGCCGCCCTGGCCGAGCTGGCAGCGCGCGGCATCGCGGTGGAACGGGCCTGGGCCGGCAATTTCCTGACCGCGCTGGACATGCCGGGCTGCTCGCTGAGCCTGCTCAAGCTGAACGACGAGCGGCTCGCCCTGCTCGACGCGCCGGCGCAGGCCCCGGCCTGGCCGGGCGGCGGCCGGATCGGGCCGAAGCGCCGCATTCCCGCTCCGCTGCCGCCCCCGGCTGTCGAGATCGAGGTCGTCCCCTCGCCGATCGCCCCGGCGCTGAAGGCGGCCGGGTTGGCGGTGGCCGACGCGCTGATCAAGGCTGAACCCTATCTGACCGATCTCGACACCCGTGCCGGCGACGGCGATCTCGGCGCCAGCATGGTGCGGGCGGCGGAGGCGATCCAGGCCCTGCCCGACTCCGCCTGGGCCGACCCGTCGGGGGCGCTGGCCACGGTCGGCGACGCGCTGCGGCGGGCGATCGGCGGCAGCTCCGGCCCGTTCTACGCCACCGCTCTGCTGCGGGCGTCGCGGCGGCTCTCAGGTGAGGCGACGCCGACCCCGGCCGCCTGGGCCGAGGCCTTCACCATCGCGGTCGAGGCGATCGCCGAGCTGGGCGGCGCCAAGCCGGGCGACCGGACCATGCTGGATGCGCTGCATCCGGCGGCCGAGGCCTTCTCGGCCGGCCTGGCGGAAGGCAAGTCGCCGGAGGAGGCCTGGGCCGCCTGCGTCGCCGCGGCGGAAGCCGGCACCGACGCCACGGCACGGATGCTGCCGCGCCTCGGCCGCGCCAGCTATCTCGGCGAACGAGCCATCGGCGTGCCGGATGCCGGCGCCGCCGCCGCCCTGACCTGGTTGCAGGCGCTGACGGCGGTCGTGCGGTAGGGCGAGGCCTTTCCGGCGGCGCCCCCTCACCCTCCCGTCGCCTTCGGCGCCGGGCCCCTCCCTCTCCCCGAGGAGAGGGGAATACGAGCTGCAGCCTTTCACCTCTCCTTGGGGAGAGGTCGAAATCGCGTCAGCGATTTCGGGTGAGGGGGTGGCCTCGGCCTCGCCGTCCTTCACATCAGCGCGGGACCAACCCGCCCGCCTTCTCGATGAAGGACGCGATCTCCGCCACCCCGTCGCCGCTGCGCACCCGGGCGAAGACGAAGGGGCGGTCGCCGCGCATCTTGCGGGCGTCGCGGTCCATCACCTCGAGCGAGGCGCCGACCAGCGGCGCCAGGTCGGTCTTGTTGATCACCAGGAGGTCGGAGCGGGTGATGCCCGGTCCACCCTTGCGCGGGATCTTGTCGCCGGCCGAGACGTCGATGACGTAGATGGTGATGTCCGCCAGCTCCGGGCTGAAGGTCGCGGCCAAATTGTCGCCGCCGGATTCGATCAGCACCAGGTCGAGCTTCGGGAAGCGGCGTCGCATCTCCGCCACCGCCGCCAGGTTGATCGAGGCGTCCTCGCGGATCGCGGTGTGCGGGCAGCCGCCGGTCTCCACCCCCATGATCCGGTCGGAGGAGAGCGACCCGGCGCGGTTCAGGAACTCCGCATCCTCCTTGGTGTAGATGTCGTTGGTGATGGCGGCGATGTCGTAGCGGTCGCGGAAGGCGCGGCAGAGCGCGTCCATCAGCGCCGTCTTGCCGGAGCCGACCGGGCCGCCGATGCCGACGCGCAAGGGGCCATGCTGGGTGCGGGTCATGTGCGGAACAACCTCGTGTACTGGGTCTCGTGCTGCATCGATGCGATGTCGGCGGCGACGGCCAGGCCGCCGCACTGGATGAAGGGATCGCCGTCCGGCAAGGCCGCGGCGCGCGCCGCCGTCCCCTCCACCGCCGGCATCAGCGCGGCGATGGCGCGCTGGCCGTCGGTCTGGCCCAGCGGCACCAGGCGCTGCGCCGCCGACACAAGATTGGCGGCGACGGCGTGCAGGAAAGCGGTCAGCGCCGGCGCCAGCGCGATGCCGTGGCCGGCGGCGCAGGCGGCGACTGCGACCGGATAGGCGACGCTCTCGCCCGCGCGGGCCGCCAGCCGCTCCAGCCCCGGCACCGGCCAGGCAGCGCGGGAGATCATCAGGAAGGCCGTGCCCTGGGCCAGGGTCTCGACCTGCCGCTCGCGCGAGGCGGCCAGCGCCGCGGCGAGGTCGGCGACTTCCGCCAGCCGGTCGTCATCATCCGCCGCGGCGGCGCGGTGGGCGTGGGTGAACAGGACGGCGTCGTTCCAGCCAGCGCCGGCGGCCAGCGCATCCTCGATCCAGGCGATGAGGCCCGGCCGGTCGGTGACCCAGCCGGCCTCCACCGCCCATTCCAGGCCGCTGGAATGGCTGAAGGCGCCGACCGGGTAGGACGGCGACAGCCAGGCCATCAGCCGATAGAGCGCCACGTCAGCCATGGTGGTGATGATGCCCATGCACCGCGCCATGGCCATAGGCGCCGCCTTCGGGGTCGAAAGGCGCCTCGATGGCGGTGACCGTGCCACCCAGGCCGCGCACCATCTCCTCGATCACGTGGTCGGCGCGGATGCGCAGCGCGTCGGGCAGCAGCTGGGTCGGCAGGTGCCGGTTGCCGAGATGCCAGGCGATGCGGATCAGCTCCGCCTGGCTGCCGGCCCGGATCTCGACCAGCCGCTCCGGCGCCGCCCGAACCAACACCAGGCTGCCGTCCTCGCCCTGCAGCGCGTCGCCGTCACGCAGATGCGCCGCCTCGGCGAGGTCGAGCAGCACCACGGTCCCGGCTTCGCCATAGAGCACGATGCGGCGGCGGTGGCGGGAATCGTAGTCCAGCACTACTTGGTCAGAGACGGCGGCCGGATCGAAGCCTCCGGCCGGGACGACGGCGGTGAAGCGCTTCATGGCCGGCCTCCGGCGCCCGCCCCCTCACCCTCCCGTCGCCTGCGGCGCCGGGCCCCTCCCTCTCCCCGAGGAGAGGGGGACGGAGCCGCGGCCAAACACCTCTCCTTGGGGAGAGGTCGAAACCGCGCAGCGGTTTCGGGTGAGGGGGCGGGCTCGGTATCGATCGGGGTCACGGCCATCTCAGAACAAGAAGTACCGCTGCGCCATCGGCAGCACCGCCGCCGGTTCGCAGGTCAGGAGCTCGCCATCGGCGCGGACCTCATAGGTCTCGGGGTCGACCTCGATCAAAGGCGTCGCGGAATTGTGGATCATGTCGGCTTTGCCGATGCCCCGCGTGCCTTCGACCGCCACCACCTCGCGCGCCAGGCCCAGGCGCTCGCCGATACCGTCCTCCAGCGCCGCCTTCGACACGAAGGTGATGGCCGAGGCCGCCATGGCGCGGCCGAAGCCGCCGAACATCGGGCGGTAGTGCACCGGCTGCGGCGTCGGGATCGAGGCGTTGGGGTCGCCCATCAGGGCCATCGAGATGGTGCCGGCCTTCAGCACCAGGTCCGGCTTCACCCCGAAGAAGGCCGGCGACCACAGCACCAGATCCGCCAGCTTGCCGACCTCGACCGAGCCGACATGGCGCGACAGGCCCTGCGCGATCGCCGGGTTGATCGTGTACTTCGCGACATAGCGCTTGGCCCGGACATTGTCGTTCTGGCCCGTCTCCTGCGCCAGTCTTCCGCGCTGCAGCTTCATCTTATGCGCGGTCTGCCAGGTGCGCAGGATCACCTCGCCCACCCGGCCCATGGCCTGGCTGTCGGAGGAGATGATCGAGAAGGCGCCGAGGTCGTGCAGGATGTCCTCGGCCGCGATCGTCTCGCGCCGGATCCGGCTTTCGGCGAAGGCCACGTCCTCCGGGATCCCGGCATCGAGGTGATGGCACACCATCAGCATGTCGAGATGCTCGTCGAGCGTGTTGACGGTGAAGGGCCGGGTCGGGTTGGTCGAGGACGGGATGACATTGGCCAGGCCCGCCACCCGGATGATGTCCGGCGCATGGCCGCCGCCCGCGCCTTCGGTGTGGAAGGCGTGGATGGTGCGGTGCTTGAAGGCGGCGATGGTGTCCTCGACGAAGCCGCTCTCGTTCAGCGTGTCGGTGTGGATCATCACCTGGATGTCCATCGCGTCGGCGACGGCGAGGCAGCAGTCGATCGCGGCCGGGGTGGTGCCCCAGTCCTCGTGCAGCTTGAGGCAGGAGGCGCCGGCGCGGATCTGCTCGACCAGCGCGTCCGGCCGGCTGGCATTGCCCTTGCCGGCGAAGGCGAGGTTGACCGGCAGCCCCTCCGCCGCCTGCAGCATGCGGGCGATGTGCCACGGCCCCGGCGTGCAGGTGGTGGCGTTGGTGCCGGTGGCAGGCCCCGTGCCGCCGCCGACCAGCGTGGTGACGCCGCTCGCGATCGCCTCCTCCACCTGCTGCGGGCAGATGAAGTGGATGTGGCAGTCGATGCCGCCGGCGGTCAGGATCTTGCCCTCGCCGGCGATCACCTCCGTCCCCGGGCCGATGACGATGTCGACGCCGGGCTGGATATCCGGGTTGCCGGCCTTGCCGATGGCGGCGATGCGGCCGTCGCGGATCGCCACATCGGCCTTCACGATGCCCCAATGGTCGAGGATCACGGCGTTGGTGATCACTGTGTCGGCGGCGCCTTCGGCCCGCGTCGCCTGGCCCTGGCCCATGCCGTCGCGGATCACCTTGCCGCCGCCGAACTTGACCTCCTCGCCATAGATCGTGTGGTCGCGCTCGATCTCGATGATCAGGTCGGTGTCGGCCAGGCGCAGCCGGTCGCCGGTGGTCGGGCCGAACATGTCGGCATAGGCGGCGCGGGAGATGGAAACGGGCATGCTCTCGGCCTCCTCAGCCCTGGACCGGATCGAGCGGCCCCATGACCGCCTGGCGGAACCCGACCGCGACGCGCGCGCCGGACAGGGGGATGAGGCGCACCTCGCGGCTCTGCCCTGGCTCGAACCGCACCGCGGTGCCGGCCGGGATGTCGAGACGCCGCCCCCGCGCGGCCGCCCGGTCGAAGGACAGGGCCGGATTGGTCTCGAAGAAATGGTAGTGGCTGCCGACCTGGATCGGCCGGTCGCCGGTGTTGGCCACGGTCAGGACGATGCTGTCGCGCCCGGCGTTCAGCTCGATCTCGCCCAGCGCTGGGATGAGTTCGCCCGGGATCATGCTGCGGCTCCGTCGCTCTTCTTGAGTCCCCCCTCCCCTTGCGGGAGGGGGGCAGGGGGAGGGGGTTCGCGCAGCAAGAACCGGCGGAGAGAAACCGCAAGGTGCCGGGGATCGATCCCGGATCTTCGTCGACGGAGTCCTTCGATCGACAACCCCCTCCCCCTACCCCCCTCCCGCGGGGGGAGGGGGGACTCGTGAATCTTGGCGGCAGAGAACTCGGGCATCCCCATCCTCCTCACCTGATCGGCTGGTGGACGGTCACCAGCTTGGTGCCGTCGGGGAAGGTGGCCTCGACCTGGACGTCGTGGATCATCTCGGCCACGCCCTCCATCACCTGGTCGCGGGTCAGCACCGTGGCGCCTGCCGCCATCAGCTCGGCGACCGGGCGGCCGTCGCGCGCGCCTTCGGTGACGAAGTCGGAGATCAGCGCCACCGCCTCCGGATAGTTCAGCTTCACGCCGCGCTCCAGCCGCCGCCGCGCCACCATCGCGGCCATGGCGATCAGGAGCTTGTCCTTCTCCCGCGGGGTCAGGTTCACGGAAATTCCTCCCGGATCAACATTGCCAGACGCGCGGCAGCGGGCGCCCTGCCCGCAGCACCCCGAGCGCCGAGATCAGGTCACGCCGCAGCACGGCGCCGTCGGGCGCGGCGAAGCGGGCGACCAGGATGCCGTTCCAGGCGCTGGCGCCCGCCAGGCCCTGCGCCCCGGCCAGCGCCGCACGCAGTGCGTCGACCAGCTCCTCTGCCGCCGGCGCGGCGTAAAGCAGCGTCGCCACCGCCCGGGCGCCGCGGCCGAGGCCCGGCCGGTCCAGCGCCGCCGCCGGGTCGCCGTCCACCGCCAGCGCATCGGCATAGACCAGCCGGCCGTCGCGCCGGATCCGCCAAGCATCGCGCAAGCCGCCCCGCCGCACCACCTCGCCCATTGCCGCCCGGCCGAACACGATCGCCTCGACGCCGAGGAATGTCGCGTCGCCGCGCAGATCGACCTGCAGGTCGCGGTCGAGGCGGGCGCGGTCGAACAGGATCGTCTCCTGCGGCAGCCATTCCGCCACCGCGCCGGACTCGACGGTCAGCCTGGTCTCGATCCGTGCCGCGTCGCCGAGCGAGCGGTAGATCCGTTCCGCCGCCTGGCCGGCAACCGTCGCCGCCGTCCCCTCGCCCCAGCGGATCGCCTGCCGCAGCCGGTCGCCGCCGGTCATCCCGCCCGCAGTGTTCAGCAGCACGGCGCCGGCGAAGGCTCCCGCCTCGCGCCGCGGGAAGCGCGCCTTGGCGCAGCCCTCCTGGAACAGGGCATCGATCACGGTCTCCGCCCCGCGCCGCTTGAAGCCGAGCTCGAGCCGGCCGCGGGCGCGCGCCAGCGGCACGGGCGACACCGCCGGCTCCGCAGGGGCCGGGACATCAGACCGTAAGGTGACGACGGACGCTGTCTTCATCGAGTGCGGTCTTGTCCCCGTCCAGCACCACCTCGCCGCGATCCATCACGACGAGGCGCTGGCCCAGCGCATGGGCGAAATCGAAATATTGCTCGACCAGCAGGATCGCCATGGTGCCGCGGTCGCGCAGCATCGCGATGACGCGGCCGATGTCCTTGATGATCGATGGCTGGATGCCCTCCGTCGGCTCGTCCAGGATCAGCAGGCGCGGCCGGGTCACCAGCGCCCGACCGATCGCCAATTGCTGCTGCTGGCCGCCCGACAGGTCGCCACCGCGCCGTCCCAGCATCGACTTCAACACCGGGAACAGCTCGAAGATCTCCTCCGGAATCTTCCGCTCGCGCCGCGGCAGCACGGCGAAGCCGGTCTCCAGATTCTCCTTCACTGTCAGCAGCGGGAAGATCTCGCGCCCCTGCGGCACGAAGGCGATGCCGCGCCGGGCCCGCTCCGCCGTCGGCAGCCGGGTGATGTCCTCGCCCTCCCACAGGATCTTGCCGGCCGCCACCGGCTGCTGGCCGACGATGGCGCGCAGCGTGCTGGTCTTGCCGACGCCGTTGCGGCCGAGCAGGCAGGTCACCTGCCCCCTGCCGACGCCGAGCGAGACCCGCCGCAGCGCCTGGGCCGCGCCGTAGAACAGATCGATGCCGTCTACCGTGAGCACGACCCACCGCCCTGCATGCCATGACCTCGCTCGCTCTCATCCAACATCGTCATTGCGAGCGCAGCGAAGCAATCCAGGGGCCCACGCACCAGCCCCTGGATTGCTTCGTCGGCTTCGCCTCCTCGCAATGACGGAGAGGGATGGACGTTCCCAGTTGCACCATGCTCAGCGCCCCAGATAGACGTCGATGACGCGCGGATCGGCGCTGACGGCGTCGAGCGGCCCTTCGGCCAGCACCGAGCCCTCGTGCAGCACCGTGACCTTGACGTCGAGGGCGCGGACGAAATGCATGTCGTGCTCCACCACCACCACGGAGCGGGTCTTGTTGATCTCGCGCAGCAGGATCGCCGTCTCCTCGGTCTCGGCGTCGGTCATGCCGGCCACCGGCTCGTCGACCAGCAAGAGGGCCGGCTCCTGCGCCAGCAGCATGCCGATCTCCAGCCACTGCTTCTGGCCGTGCGACAGCGCCCCGGCCAGGCGGTCGCGATGCGCCGTCAGCTTGGTCGTCGCCAGGATCTCGTCGATCCGCTCCGCCGTGTCGGCGCGCGGCCGGCCGAACAAGAGGCTGGTCGGCGATCGCGGGCCGGCCAGGGCGAGGAGGAGATTGTCCCCGACCGTGTGACTGTCGAACACCGTCGGCTTCTGGAACTTTCGTCCGATGCCGAGGCCCGCGATCGCCGTCTCGTCCAGCCGGGTCAGGTCGTGGGTGCCGCGGAACAGCACCTCGCCCTGGTCCGGCCGCGTCTTGCCGGTGATGACGTCCATCATCGTGGTCTTGCCGGCCCCGTTCGGGCCGATGATCGCCCGCATCTCGCCGGGCTCGACCACCAGCGACAGGGCGTTGAGCGCCCGGAAGCCGCTGAAGGTGACGGTCACGCCGTCGAGATAGAGCAGCGCCTGGGTGGCGGCGTCGGGCGCGGTCATCGCGGCGCCTCCGCTGCCACTTCGGCCGGGCGGCGGCCCGGGCGCTCGCGCCGGGACCGCAGCGCCGACTGCACCGCGCCGACGATGCCCTTGGGCAGGACGAGGGTGACCAGGATGAACAGCCCGCCCAGCGCGAACAGCCAGAATTCCGGCAGCAGGTTGGTGAAGATCGTCTTGCCGAGATTGACCGAGACCGCGCCGATGATCGGGCCGATCAGCGTGCCGCGGCCGCCGACCGCGACCCAGATCACCGCCTCGATCGAGTTGGCCGGGGCGAATTCGCCGGGGTTGATGATGCCGACCTGTGGCACGTAGAGCGCGCCGGCCACGCCCGCCATCATCGCCGACAGGGTGAAGACCACGAGCTTGTAGGATTCGACCCGGTAGCCGAGAAAGCGGGTGCGGCTTTCGGCGTCGCGGATCGCGATCATCACCTTGCCGAAGCGCGACCGGGTGATCGCCCGGCAGAGCAGGAAGGCGGCGGCGAGCGCGATGGCACTGGCCAGGAACAGCCCAGCGCGCGTTGCGTCCGCCTGCAGGCTGAAGCCCAGCAGGTCCTTGAAGTCGGTCAGGCCGTTGTTGCCGCCGAAGCCCATGTCGTTGCGGAAGAAGGCCAGCAGCAGGGCGTAGGTCATCGCCTGGGTGATGATCGAGAGATAGACGCCGGAGACGCGGCTGCGGAAGGCGAACCAGCCGAAGACGAAGGCCAGCGCGCCCGGCACCAGCAGCACCATCAGCGCCGCGAACCAGAACTGGTCGAAGCCGTGCCAGTACCAGGGCAGCTGCTGCCAGTTCAGGAACACCATGAAATCCGGCAGCACCGGGTTGCCGTAGACGCCGCGCGGGCCGATCTGGCGCATCAGATACATGCCCATGGCGTAGCCGCCGAGGGCGAAGAAGGCGCCGTGGCCGAGGCTGAGGATGCCGACATAGCCCCAGACGAGGTCGATGGCGAGGGCCAGCAGCGCGTAACACAGATACTTGCCCATCAGGCTGACGGCGTAGCCGGGCACGTGGAGTGCCGAGTCCGGCGGCAGCGCCAGGTTGGCCAGCAGGACCAGCACCGCCACAGCCACGAGGCCGAGGGCGAAGGCCGGCGCCGAGGAGGCGCGGAGGAGACGGGCCGTGATCATGACTCCACCGCCCGGCCCTTGAGCGGGAACAGCCCGCGCGGCTTGCGCTGGATGAACAGGATGATCCCCACCAGGATCGCGATCTTGCCCAGCACGGCCCCGGCGAAGGGCTCCAGCAGCTTGTTGGCGACGCCGAGCGACAGGGCGCCGACCAGCGTGCCCCAGAGATTGCCGACGCCGCCGAACACCACGACCATGAAGCTGTCGATGATGTAGCCCTGGCCGAGATTGGGGCTGACATTGTCGATCTGGCTGAGCGCCACCCCGGCGATCCCGGCGACGCCGGAGCCGATGCCGAAGGTTAGCATGTCGACCCGGCCGGTGCGGATGCCCATGGCCGCCGCCATGCGCCGGTTCTGCGTCACCGCCCGCATCTGCAGGCCGAGGGCCGTGTAGCGCAGCACCGCCATCAGCGCGGCGAAGACCAGGAGGGCGAAGACGATGATCCAGAGCCGGTTCCAGGTCAGGGTCAGGCCGCCGAGGTCGAAGGCGCCGGCCATCCAGCTGGGGTTGCCGACCTCGCGGTTCGACGGGCCGAAGCCGGTGCGCACCGCCTGCTGCAGGATCAGCGACAGGCCGAAGGTGGCGAGCAGGGTTTCGAGAGGCCGTCCGTAGAGGAAGCGGATGATGCCGCGCTCGATGGCGACGCCGGCCAGGGCCGCGACCAGGAAGGCCAGCGGCAGCGCCACCGCGAGCGAATAGTCGAACAGGTTCGGCGCCCAGCTCCGGAACGCCTCCTGCACCATGAAGGTGGTGTAGGCGCCGAGCATGACGATCTCGCCATGCGCCATGTTGATCACGCCCATCACCCCGAAGGTGATGGCGAGGCCGATGGCGGCGATCAGCAGCACCGAGCCGAGGCTGAGCCCGTAATAGAGGCTCTGCACCCCGTTCCAGATCGCGAGCCGGGTGTCGATCCGGCCGATCGCGGACTCCGCTGCGGCGGCCACAGCCGGCGATGGGTTCGGGATGCCGGACAGCAGTGCCCGCGCCTCCTGGTCGCCGCGGGCGGCGACGGTGTCGATCGCCGGCAGCAGCACGTCATCGGCGCCACCCTGGGCCAGCAGGATGGCGGCCCGCGCCTCGGCGAAGGCCTGCGTCACCGCCGGATCCTGCTCGCGCGCCAACGCCGCCTCGACGGCGCCGAGCGCCTTCGGATCGCGCGACTTGAACATCGCGGCCGCGGCGTCGAGGCGCTTGGCCGGATCGGGCGACATGAGGGTCAACGACCCCATCGCCGCCTCGACCGCCCGCCGCACCCGGTTGTTGACCCGCACCGGCTTGCCGCCGGCCGGCGCTTCGGAGAGTGCAGCCCCCGTCGCAGCGTCGACAAAGCCGCCGGCCTCGGTCTTGATCGCGACGGCGCCGGGCGCCGCGATCAGCCGGCCGGCCGCCAGCGCCTCCAGCACTGCCGGCGCCTGCGCATCGCCCGAAGCGGCGACGCCGTCCACCCCTGCGGCGATGTCGTCGTAATTGGTCGAGGCAAACCGCGCCAGCACCTCCGCCGGGATCTCGGCGCGGGCGGAGAGCGGGAGGAGGATCAGGAGCAGGAGGGCGAGAACGCGCGCAACCCGTCCATCGGTCAAGCGACCGGACCGACCCAAACTCTCTCCCCCTCCCCTTGCGGGAGGGGGGAAGGGGGAGGGGTTTGCCGCAGCCGCCGGGATGGCAGCTCCACGGCAGAGCGATCGCCCGAGCACTCCAAACCAGGTTCGCACCAACCGCACTAGCCCCCTCCCCCTACCCCCTCCCGCGAGGGGAGGGGGAGGATTTTTCTCGGATCCACCTGGCAGATCGTCGCCATAAGCGAGCCAACCATCTCAGCTTCGAACGATGCCGGGAGGCGCCCCCCAGCGCCTCCCGGCCTCCCCTCCGCCCCCGTCAGGATCCCGACCCGCCGCACTTGCCGGTCTTGACGTTGAAGTTCCCGCAGGCCAGCGGCTTGCGCCAATCGGCGATCAGGTCCTTCGAGCCGTCGAGATAGTCCGACCACTCGTCGCCCACGACCTCGCCCGTCGTCTCCCACACCGACTGCAGCTGGCCGTTATCCTGGATCTCGCCGATCAGCACCGGCTTGGTGATGTGGTGGTTCGGCATCATGGTGGCATAGCCGCCGGTCAGGTTCGGCACGGTCACGCCGACCATCGCGTCGATCACCTTGTCCGGATCCGTGGTGCCCGCCTTCTCCACCGCCTTCACCCACATGGCGAAGCCGATGTAGTGCGCCTCCATCGGGTCGTTGGTGGTGCGCTTGTCGTTCTTGATGAAGGCGTGCCACTTGGCGATGAAGTCCTGGTTCGCCGGCGTGTCGACGCTCTGGAAGTAGTTCCAGGCGGCGAGGTGGCCGACCAGCGGGCCGGTGTCGAGCCCGGCCAGCTCCTCCTCGCCCACCGAGAAGGCGACGACCGGGATGTCGGTCGCCTTGATGCCCTGGTTCGCCAGCTCCTTGTAGAACGGCACATTGGCGTCGCCGTTGATGGTCGAGACCACCGCGGTCTTCTTGCCGGCCGAACCGAAGCTCTTGATCTTGCCGACCTCGGTCTGCCAGTCGGAGAAGCCGAAGGGCGTGTAGTTGACGAGGATGTCCTCAGGCGCCACGCCCTTGGCCTTGAGATAGGCCTCGAGAATCTTGTTGGTGGTGCGCGGATAGACGTAGTCGGTGCCTTCCAGCACCCAGCGCTCCACCCCCTCCTCGTTCATCAGATAGTCGACCGCCGGGATCGCCTGCTGGTTCGGCGCGGCGCCGGTGTAGAAGATGTTGCGCGAGCTTTCCTCGCCCTCGTACTGCACCGGGTAGAAGAGGATGCCGTCCAGCTCCTCGAACACCGGCAGCACCGATTTGCGCGACACCGAGGTCCAGCAGCCGAAGGTGGCCGCGACCTTGTCGACCGACAGCAGCTGCCGCGCCTTCTCGGCGAAGAGCGGCCAGTCGGACGCCGGGTCGACCACCACCGGCTCCAGCTTCTTGCCGAGCAGCCCGCCCTTCTTGTTCTGCTCGTCGATCAGCATCAGCATCACGTCCTTCAGCGTGGTCTCGCTGATCGCCATGGTGCCGGACAGGGAATGGAGGATGCCGACCTTGATCGTGTCCTCGGCCCGGGCGGCGCTGGTGAAGCCCAGCCCCATGACCACCGCCAGCGCGGCGCCGATCACCCAGTGTTTTTGCGACAATGCCATCGTGAGCTCCCCGTTCGCGCTCGTTTGCGTCCGCATCGGCCGTCAGGAGGCAAGTTCCGGGCCAGTGGCGGAACTCCGCCATCGGCCTCTGCCCAAGAGGGCGGCAGATGCCTCCACTGCCCAATCCCTGCGCAGCGGCCCGATTCCGGCTGTGGTCCGGAACTTGCTGGGATCGCGCCAGTCCCGCTGCCTGTTGCCCCGCGAATGGTCCTGCGCATCCTCCTGGTCGATGAGAACGCCGAGCGCTGCCGCGTGGTCGAGGCGGCGCTGACCGCGGCCGGCCACGGCGTGGTCACCACCGCCAGCGGCACCGAGAACCTGCTGGCGCGGGTGCGCGAGATCGAGCCGGACGTGATCATCGTCGACCTCGACGCCCCCAACCGCGACGCGCTGGAGCATATGCGCAGCGTCAGCCGTGAGCGGCCGAAGCCGATCGTGATGTTCGTGGACCAGAGCGACGACGCCGCGATCGGCGAGGCGATCCGCGCCGGGGTCAGCGCCTATGTCGTCGACGGCCTCAGCCCGCATCGGGTGAAGCCGGTGCTGGAGGCCGCGATCGCCCGGTTCCAGGCCTTCCAGGCGATGCGCGACGAGTTGGAGAAGACCCGCGCCACGCTGGCCGAGCGCAAGCGGATCGAGCGCGCCAAGGGCATCCTGATGCAACAGCGCGGCATGACCGAGGACGAGGCCTATAAGGCCCTGCGCAAGCTGGCCATGGACCGGGGCAAGCCCCTGGCCGAGATCGCCGAGCAGGTGATCAGCATCAGCGAGCTTCTGACCAAAAATTAGGCATGCCTATTTTCGCCGCTTTCTTGTGCATTGCACAACAGGCGGGCAGAGTCATGCTGCGCTGCAACGGCCCGGTTCCGTCCTCCTCCGAACCCTGAATCGGGCCGCACCGCTCCATCTCCGATGTCCGGACCGGGCAGTCAGGCAGTTGGCACGCCGCTTGCGTATCACTTGAGTGACGACGGGCAATGGCGTCCGTCCGACCATATTTCTGGCGGCCCGACGCTGGGCCGTCGAACCGGGCAAAGGCGTCCGAGGGTTGCGGATCTTCCGCACGCTCTCGGACGCCTTTTCGTTTTGGAGCGGGTGATGACGGACCAGACGGACCGCACAGATCTGACCCTCGGCTTCGTGCCGCTGGCCGACTGCGCGCCCCTGATCGTGGCGGAGCGGAAAGGCTTCTTCCGCGAGGAGGGGCTGTCGGTCCGGCTGTCGCGCGAGTCCAGCTGGGCCAGCCTGCGTGACAAGCTGGTCTGCGGCCTGCTCGACGGCGCCCATATGCTGGCGCCGCTGCCGCTGGCGATCACGCTGGGCCTCAGCGGCCCGAAGACGCCGATGCTGGTCGGCCTGTCGCTGAACCTGAACGGCAACGCCGTCACCGTCTCGCGCGCTTTGGCGGCGGAGATGGCGGCGGCGGACCCGGAGGGCACCGCCGCCGGGTCCGCCACGGCGGTCGCGGTTGTCGTCGCCGCGCGGCGCAAAGCCGGCGCCCCGCCGCCGGTCTTCGCCATCGTCTTCCCGGTGTCGAGCCATCACGACCAGCTGCGCTACTGGCTGGCGGCCGGCGGGGTCGACCCGCAGCGCGACGTCCGCATCGTGGTGGTGCCGCCGCCGCAGATGGTGGCGCATCTGTCGGCCGGCCGGGTCGACGGCTTCTGCGTCGGCGCCCCCTGGGGCGACGTCGCCGTCGACCAGGGGGTCGGCGTCATGATCACCACCGGCTGGCGGATCTGGAACAACGCGCCGGAGAAGGTCTTCGCCGTCACCCGCGCCTGGGCCGAGGCCCGGCCGGACACCCACCGCGCCCTGCTGCGCGCCCTGATCCGCGCCGCCGCTTGGCTGGACCGGCCGCAGAACCGCCCTGCGGCGGTGGCGATGCTGGCGGCGCCGGAGGTGGTGAACGCCCCGGCCGCGTCGATCGCCGCCGGCCTGGTCGGTCGCCCCGGCGAGCTGATGGTCGACGGTCTGCCGGCGCGCGGCCCGGTCTTTCACCGCCGCGCCGCCGGCCTGCCCTGGCGGTCCCACGCCGCCTGGTTCCTGGCCCAGCTGCGGCGCTGGGGCGAGCTGCCGGACAGCGTCGACATCGCCGCGGCGGCCGCCGCCGTCTACCGGCCGGACATCTACCGCGAGGTCGCCTGGGACCTCGGCTATCCGGCCCCGGCCGCCGACAGCAAGACCGAGGGCCATCACGACGCCCTGTGGGTGCTGGCCGACCCGGTCGGCGGCGTGGCGCTGGGCGCCGACCGCTTCTGCGACGGCCGGATCTTCGATCCCGCCGCGATCGACACCGATCTCGCCGGGCTCGGCCACGCTGCCGAAGCCGGCGCAACCGCCGCGGCAAAACGCGGCTGACGGAACAGAAGGGGGCTTTCATGACCGGACGCGACCGCACCATCACCACGACGATCAGCCGCCGCGGCCTGCTGCAGGGCACGGCGAAGCTGACCGGCGCCGCCGCGACCATCGCCGCGGTCCGCACCGCCTTCCCGTCCGGCGCCTTCGCTCAAGGAGCCGGGCCGGAGACCACCAAGGCGACGCTGGGCTTCATCGCCCTGACCGATTCCGCCCCCCTGATCATCGCCAAGGAGAAGGGGCTGTTCGACAAGGCCGGGCTGACCGAGGTCACTGTCTCCAAGCAGGCCTCCTGGGGCACCACTCGCGACAACCTCGTGCTGGGCTCGGCCGGCGGCGGCATCGACGGCGCCCACATCCTGACGCCGATGCCCTATCTGATGACGCTCGGCACCATCACCGCCGAGAACAAGCCGCTGCCGATGCAGATCCTGTGCCGGCTGAACACCAACGGCCAGGCGATCTCGGTGGCCAAGGACCTGATGCCGGCCGGCGCGACGGTCGACGCCAAGCCGCTGAAGGCCGCCTTCGCCGAGATGAAGGCGAAGGGGCAGGAGGTGAAGTGCGCCGTCACCTTCCCCGGCGGCACCCACGACCTGTGGATGCGCTACTGGCTGGCCGCCGGCGGGATCGACCCGAACAAGGACGTCAGCACCATCGTCGTGCCGCCGCCGCAGATGGTGGCCAACATGAAGGTCGGCAACATGCAGGCCTTCTGCGTCGGCGAGCCGTGGAACGACCAGCTCGTGCACCAGGGGATCGGCTATTCCGCCTGCGTCACCGGCGAGCTGTGGAAGGATCATCCAGAGAAGAGCCTGGCGCTGCGCGCCGACTGGATCGACGCCCACCCGAAGGCGGCGGAAGCGCTGCTGCAGGCGGTCCTCGACGCCCAGCGCTGGGCCGACAAGCCGGAGAACAAGGAGGAAATGGCCCAAATCATCGGCCGGAGGGCATGGTTCAACGTGCCCCCGGCCGATATCCTGCCGCGCTCGCTCGGCACCATCGACTACGGCGACGGCCGCAAGGTCGAGAACAGCCCGCTCCTGATGAAGTTCTGGCGGGACTTCGCCTCCTACCCGTTCCAGAGCCACGAGCTGTGGTTCCTGACCGAGGACCGGCGCTGGGGCTATGTCGCCCCGGATGTCGACCTCAAGGGGCTGATCGGACGGGTCAACCGCGAGGATCTGTGGCGCCGGGCCGCGCAGGCGATCGGCGTGCCGGCCGGGGAGATCCCGGCCGGCACCTCGCGCGGCAAGGAGACCTTCTTTGACGGCAAGGTCTTCGACCCCGACGCCCCCGACGCCTATCTCGCCAGCCTCGCCATCAAGACCGTCGCCTGACGCCCCGACAGCCAGCCGGAGCCAGCCCTCATGCCTCAGACGGCCCAGATCCTACCCAAAGCGCCCGCCCCGGCCGGCGCGCCGAAGCCGGCCGGACAGGTCCTGTCCCTGCCGGTAGCGCGGCCGCCGCTCGCCCCCGTCCTGGTCCGCTTCGCCACCCAGGCCGCCGCCCGGGTGATCCCGCCGCTGATCGTGCTGGCGCTGCTGCTGCTGGCCTGGCAGCTGCTGTGCTCCAGCCCGACCTCCAGCCTGCCGTCGCCGCTCAAGGTGCTGGACGACACCTGGGACTTCATCATCGACCCGTTCTATGACAATGGCGGGGTCGACAAGGGCGCGTTCTGGCAGATCGCCACCAGCCTGGAGCGTGTGGCGATGGGCTTCGCCCTGGCCGCGGTGGTCGGCGTCGCGCTCGGCGTCCTGATCGGCCAGAGCGTCTGGGCGATGCGCGGGCTGGACCCGATCTTCCAGGTGCTGCGCACCATCCCGCCGCTGGCCTGGCTGCCGATCTCGCTGGCCGGGTTCCAGCAGGCCGAGCCCTCGGCGATCTTCGTGATCTTCATCACCTCGATCTGGCCGATCGTGATCAACACCGCGGTCGGGGTGCGCAACATCCCGCAGGACTACCGCAATGTCGCCGCGGTGCTGCGCCTGTCGTGGTGGGAGGTGTTCACCAGGATCACCCTGCCCGCCACCGTGCCCTACATCTTCACCGGCCTCCGAATCGGCGTCGGCCTGTCCTGGCTCGCGATCATCGCGGCCGAGATGCTGATCGGCGGTGTCGGCATCGGCTTCTTCATCTGGGACGCGTGGAACAGCTCGCGCATCAGCGACATCGTCGTGGCCCTCATCTATGTCGGTCTGGTCGGCTTCGTCCTCGACCGCCTGATCGGCTTCGCCGGTGCGCTCGTCGCCCGCGGCACCTCGGCCTGAGGAGGCGGTCATGGACAGCTATCTCTCGATCGAGCAGGTCGGCATGCGCTTTGTCCGCGGCAGCGCGGTCAGCGAGGTGCTGGTCGATGTCAACCTGGGCATTTCCCGCGGCGAGTTCGTGTCGATCATCGGCCATTCCGGCTGCGGCAAGTCGACCCTGCTGAACATCGTCGGCGGCCTGGTCCGCTCCACCACCGGCGAGGTGCTGCTGGACGGCCAGGTGGTCGACAGCCCGGGCCCGGACCGCGCCATCGTGTTCCAGAACCACTCGCTGCTGCCCTGGCTGACCGTCTACGGCAACGTCCGGATCGCGGTCGACAAGGTGTTCGGGCGCAGCAAGAGCGCGGCCGAGCGGCACGACTGGGTGATGCACAACCTGGCGCTGGTCCACATGGCGCATGCCAAGGACAAGCGGCCGGGCGAGATCTCGGGCGGCATGAAGCAGCGCGTCGGCATCGCCCGGGCGCTGGCCATGCAGCCGAAGCTGCTGCTGATGGACGAGCCCTTCGGCGCGCTCGACGCCCTGACCCGGGCGCATCTGCAGGACTCGGTGATGGAGATCCATGCCGCGCTCGGCAACACGGTGCTGATGATCACCCATGACGTCGACGAGGCGGTGCTGCTGTCCGACCGCATCGTGATGATGACCAACGGCCCCAGCGCCACCATCGGCGAGGTGCTGGAGATCCCGCTGGAGCGGCCGCGCCGCCGCCTGGCGCTGGCCGACGATCCGACTTACGCCGCGTGCCGGGTGCAGGTGCTGCGCTTCCTCTACGAGCGCCAGCGCTTCACCACCGCGGCCGCCTGAGGGGGGAGGGAAAGATGCCCGAAGGAAGCTGGGGCCCGAAGGAGCGCCTCGTCGTCATCGGCAACGGCATGGCCGGGATGCGGGCGGTAGAGGAGCTGCTGGCCCGCGCGCCCGGCCGCTACGCCATCACCGTGTTCGGCGCCGAGCCGCAGGTGAACTACAACCGCATCATGCTGTCGCCGGTGCTGGCGGGCGAGAAGCGGTTCGACGACATCGTCATCAACGACCGCGCCTGGTACGACACGAACGGCATCGACCTGCGCGCCGGCGTGCGGGTGACGGCGATCGACCGCGAGGCACGCGAGGTGGTCGGCGCCGACGGCAGCCGCTGCCGCTACGACCGGCTGCTGCTGGCCACCGGGTCCGACCCGATCGTGATCCCGGTGCCGGGCCGCGACCTGCCCGGCGTCGTCACCTTCCGCGACATCGCCGATGTCGAGGCGATGCTGGCGGCGGCGCGCGAGGGCCGCACCCGCGCCGTGGTGATCGGCGGCGGCCTCCTGGGCCTCGAAGCCGCCAACGGCCTGCGCGCCAATGGCATGGAGGTGACCGTCCTGCACCTGATGCCGGTGCTGATGGAGCGGCAGCTCGACCCCGCCGCCGGCTACCTGCTGAAGCGGGAGCTGGAGCAGCGCGGCCTGGCCGTGCTGACCGAGGCCGATACCGCCGCGATCGAGGGCGACGGCAAGGTCGAGGCGGTGCGGCTGAAGGACGGGCGGGTGATCCCGGCCGATCTGGTGGTCATGGCGGTCGGCATCCGCCCGGCCGCCACGCTGGCCCGCGAGGCCGGCCTGACGGTCGAGCGCGGCGTCGTCGTCGACGACCGGATGACCACCTCCGACCCCTGCATCCTGGCGGTCGGCGAATGCGTCCAGCACCAGGGCCGGACCTACGGCCTGGTGGCGCCGCTCTATGAGATGGCGCGGATCTGCGCCGACCAGCTGGCCGGCACGGCGGAGAGCGAGTATCGCGGCTCGGTGACCTCGACCAAGCTCAAGGTCACCGGCATCGACGTGTTCTCGGCCGGCGACTTCCAGGGCGGCGAGGATTGCGAGGACATCGTGTTCCGCGACGCCGCCCGCGGCGTCTACAAACGGCTGGTGCTGAAGGACAACCGCATCGCCGGCGCCGTGCTGTACGGCGACACCGCCGATGGTGCCTGGTTCTTCCAGATGCTGCGCGAGGCCCAGGACGTCACGCCGCTGCGTGACGGGCTGATCTTCGGCCAGGCGCTGGCTGCCGCCGGAGGTGCGGCGCCGGACCCTAAGCAGGCCGTTGCCGCCCTGCCGCCTGAGGCGGAGATCTGCGGCTGCAACGGCGTCTGCAAGGGCACCATCGTCCAGGCCATCACCGGGAAGGGGCTGACCAGCCTCGACGCGGTGCGGGCCCACACCAAGGCCTCGTCCTCCTGCGGCTCCTGCACCGGGCTGGTCGAGAGCCTGCTGGCGGTGACGCTGGGCGACGGCTATGAGGGCGGGCCGAAGATCAAGGCGGTCTGCGGCTGCACCGATTTCGGCCATGACGAGGTGCGGCGGCTGATTCTGGCGCGCGAGCTGCGCTCGATCCCGGCGGTGATGCAGGAGCTGGGCTGGCGCACGCCGCATGGCTGCGCCAAGTGCCGGCCGGCGCTGAACTACTACCTGCTCTGCGCCTGGCCGGGCGAGTACCGCGACGACCAGCAGTCCCGCTTCATCAATGAGCGGGCGCACGCCAACATCCAGAAGGACGGCACCTATTCGGTGGTGCCGCGGATGTGGGGCGGCGTCACCACCGCCAAGGAGCTACGCGCCATCGCCGACGTGGTCGACCGCTACCAGATCCCGTCGGTGAAGGTGACGGGCGGCCAGCGCATCGACCTTCTGGGCGTGAAGAAGGAGCAGCTGCCGGACGTCTGGCGCGACCTGAACGCCGCCGGCATGGTCTCCGGCCACGCCTACGGCAAGGCGCTGCGCACGGTGAAGACCTGCGTCGGCTCCGAGTGGTGCCGCTTCGGCACCCAGGATTCGACCGCCATGGGCATCGCCATCGAGAAGATGACCTGGGGCGCCTGGACGCCCCACAAGGTGAAGATGGCGGTCTCCGGCTGCCCGCGGAACTGCGCCGAGGCCACGATCAAGGATTTCGGCGTGATCGCGGTCGACAGCGGCTGGGAGCTGCATGTCGGCGGCAATGGCGGCATCACGCTGCGCGGCACCGACTTCCTGTGCAAGGTCGAGACGCCGGAGGAGGTGCTGGAATATTGCGGCGCCTTCCTGCAGCTGCACCGCGAGGAATCGCACTATCTCGAGCGCACCGCGCCCTGGATCGAGCGGGTCGGCCTCGACCACGTCAAGCGCCGGATCGTCGAGGACGCGGATTCCCGCAAGCGGCTCTACGCCCGCTTCCTGCACGCGCAGCAATTTGCCCAACAGGACCCCTGGGCTGAACGCGCCGCCGGCGCCGAGGCGCATGAGTTCCGCCCCCTGGCCGCGGTGGAGTGACGAGGATGAGCTTGCCGCTTTGGATCGATGTCGGCGGGATCGAGGACATCCCGCCGATGGGCGCGCGGGTGGTGAAGAGCCCGGAGGGCGACATCGCCCTGTTCCGCACCGCCGACGACCGGGTCTTCGCCCTCTACGACCGCTGCCCGCACAAGGGCGGGCCGCTGTCGCAGGGCATCGTGCACGGCACCAGCGTCACCTGCCCGCTGCACGCCTGGGTGATCAGCCTGGAGACCGGCGAGGTCGAGGGGCCGGACGAGGGCTGCGTCCACCGCATCGCGGTCGAGCTGCAGGGCGGCCGCATCCGCCTCGGCCTGCCCGCGCCGCAGCTGGTCGCCAATGGCTGAGGTGCGCACGACCTGCGCCTATTGCGGCGTCGGCTGCGGCGTCGCCGCGGCGCCGGATGGGCGGGTGACCGGCGACCCGATCCACCCGGCGAATTTCGGCCGGCTCTGCTCCAAGGGCGGGGCGCTGGGCGAGACGCTGGGGCTGGATGGGCGCTTGCTCGACCCGATGATCGGCGGCCGGCCCGCGAGCTGGGACGAGGCGCTGGACCGCGTCGCCAGCGGCTTCAGCGAGGCGATCGAACAGCACGGTCCGGATGCTGTGGCGTTCTACGTCTCGGGCCAGCTGCTGACCGAGGACTATTACGTCGCCAACAAGCTGATGAAGGGCTTCATCGGCTCCGGCAACATCGACACCAACTCCCGGTTGTGCATGGCCTCCTCCGTCGCCGGCCACCGCCGCGCCTTCGGCGAGGATGTGGTGCCGGGCTGCTACGAGGATTGGGAGCAGGCGGACCTCGCGATCTATGTCGGCTCCAACGCCGCCTGGTGCCACCCGATCCTGCATCGCCGGCTGCTGTCGGCGCGCGAGCGCCGCGGCACGAGGATCGTGGTGATCGATCCGCGGCGCACCGCGACCTGCGACGAGGCCGACCTGCACCTCGCCATCGCGCCCGGCACCGATGTGCTGCTGTTCAACGGCCTGCTGGCCCATCTGGTGCACGAAGGGGCGCTGGACCGTGGCTGGATCGCCGCCCATGCCGAGGGCTTCGAGGTGGCGGCCATCGCCGCGGCCGAGGACGCCCCGGACATCGCGGCCGTGGCCCGGGGCTGCCGCGTGCCGGAGGAGGCGGTGCGGCGCTTCTACGCCTGGTTCGCCCACACCCCGGCGACGCTGACGATCTATTCCCAGGGGGTGAACCAGTCGACCCAGGGCACCGACAAGGTCAACGCCATCATCAACTGCCACCTCGCCACCGGCCGGATCGGCCGGCCGGGCATGGGCCCGTTCTCGGTCACCGGCCAGCCCAACGCCATGGGCGGGCGCGAGGTCGGCGGCCTGGCCAACCAGCTGGCCGCGCACATGCTGATCGAGGACGAGGCGGCGCGCGACCGGGTGCGCCGCTTCTGGCGGGCGCCGCACATGGCGCAGCAGTCGGGGCTGAAGGCGGTGGAGTTGTTCGAGGCCGTGGCCGCCGGCCGGATCAAGGCGCTGTGGATCATGGCGACCAACCCGGCGGTCAGCGTGCCGGAGGCGGAGCGGCTGCGCCGCGGCCTGAGCCGGTGCGACCTCGTCGTCGTCTCCGACGTCACCGCCGAGACCGACACCGCCCGCCTGGCCGATGTGCTGCTGCCCGCCGCCGGCTGGGGCGAGAAGGACGGCACCGTCACCAATTCCGAGCGCCGGATCTCGCGCCAGCGCGGCTTCCGCCCTTTGCCCGGCCAGGCCCGGCCGGACTGGTGGATCGTCACCCAGGTCGCCCGCCGCATGGGCTTCGCCGCGGCCTTCCCCTATGAGGACCCGGCGGCGATCTTCCGCGAGCACGCCGCCCTCTCCGCTTTCGAGAACGGCGGCGAGCGCGCCTTCGACCTCGGCGCCCTGGCGGCGCTGGACCGGGCGGACTACGACCGGCTGGAGCCGGTGCAATGGCCCGTGCCCGAAGACCGGCCGCAGGGCACGGCGCGGCTGTTCGCCGACGGCCGCTTCCCGACGCCGGACGGCCGCGCCCGCTTCATCCCGGTGCGGTATCGGCCGCCGGCCCATCGCCCCGAGCGCGACCGGCCGCTGCTGCTGAACACCGGCCGGCTGCGCGACCAGTGGCACACCATGACCCGCACCGGCGCGGTGCCGCGGCTGGCCGCCAACAGCCCGGAGCCGGCGGTCGAGTTGCATCCCGACGACGCCCGCCGCCACGGCCTGGCCGAGGGTGACCTGGCGCGGCTGAGGAGCGGCTGGGGCCGCGCCCTGGCCCGGGTCCGGATCACGCCGGACCAGACGCCCGGCCAGGCCTTCCTGGCGATGCACTGGAACGACCGCTTCACCACCGACTGCGTCGTCGGCAAGCTGGCCAGCCCAGCCGTCGACCCCGTCTCCGGCCAGCCGGAGCTGAAGCACACCCCGATCGCGCTCGACCGCGTCGCGCTCGGCTGGGAGGGATTCCTGATCTCCCGCCGGCGGATGCGCCCGACCGGTCTCGTCTACTGGACCCGCCGGGCCGCCGCCGGCTGCCAGATCTACACCCTGGGCGGGCCGGAGCCGCCGGCCGACGGCATCATTCTGGGCCGGACGCTGCTGGCGCCGGGAAAGGGCCGCGAGACGATCGAGTTCGCCGATCCGAAGCGCGGCCTGTTCCGCCTGGCCACTCTCGATGAATCCGGCCTGGCCGAATGCCTGTTCGTCGCCCCGCCCGGCAAGCTGCCCGATCCGGAATGGCTGATGGCCCGCTTCGCCGCGGACACGCTGCAGCTGGACGAGTCCGACCGCCGCGCCCTGCTCTCCGGCCGCGCCCCGGTCGGGGCTCCAAGCGAGGGCCGCATCGTCTGCGCCTGCCTCGGCGTCGGGATCGAGCGGATCCTACGGACCATCCGGGACGGCCAGGGCATCGGGGTCAAGGAACTCGGCGCGCTGCTCGGCGCCGGGACCAATTGCGGCTCCTGCGTGCCGGAGCTGAAGGAGATCGTCGCCCATGCCGCCCTCCCTGCCGCAGGCTGAGCCGATGACTTCGGCCGGCGCCAGCCCCCTCACCCTCCCGCCGCCTTCGGCGTCGGGCCCCTCCCTCTCCCCGAGGAGAGGGAAGGAAAGCGGCTCCTTCACCTCTCCTTGGGGAGAGGTCGAAATCGCGTCAGCGATTTCGGGTGAGGGGGCGGCTCCGGCCCATCCGCTGCCGCAGGATCACGCCCCCCTGCCCCACCTGCCCATCTTCCTGACCGTGCGCGGCCGGGTCTGCGTGCTGGTCGGCGGCGGCGACGCGGCCCCGCCGAAATTCGAGCTGCTGCGCCGCGCCGGCGCCGCGATCCGGCTGGTCGGCGCCAATGCGACCTTCGCCGAGACGGCGGAAGCGGCCGGCGCCGAGATCCTGCAGGGGCCGCTGACCGCCACCCACCTGGCCGGGGCCTGCCTGATCATCGACGCCTCCGGCGACGACCAGGCCAACTGGCGCAGCGCCGCCCTGGCGCGGGCGGCGGGCGTGCCGCTGAACGTCGTCGACCGGCCGGAGCTCTGCGACTTCATCCTGCCGGCGATCCTCGACCGCTCGCCGGTGGTGGTCGCGGTCTCGACCGGCGGCGCGGCGCCTGCCGTGGCCGGCCTGATCAGGCAGGAGCTGGAGGCGCTGATCCCGCCGGGCCTCGGCCGCCTCGCCGCCCTGTCCGGCACGCTGCGGCACGAGATCCGCCGCCGCATCGCCGACCCCGCCCGCCGCCTGGCCTTCTGGCGCCGGCTCTACCGCAGCGGCACCGTCGACCGCGCGGCGGCGCTGGACCTGCTGGACCAGGTGGCGGCGGAGCGCCCGGCCGCCGGGTCGCTGACCCGGATCGCGGTCGGCCCGGGCGGCGAGCAGGACTTGACGCTGCGGCAGGTGGCGGCGCTGCGCCGGGCCGATCTGGTGCTGGTCGGGGACGGCGTCGACCCAGCCGTGCTGGACCACGCCCGCCGCGACGCGCCGCGCCGCGCCCCGGTGCGGACCCCGGCCGAGGCCGCCGCGCTGCGCGGCGAGTTGGAGCGCGGCCTGCAGGTGGTGCAGCTGGTCGCCGAGGAAGCCCAGCAGCCCGTACCGCGGCTGGCAGCGGAGTAGCGACGATCGGGGGATCGGAACGACCCTCTTGCCGCATGGCGCCGCCTCGCCCGCTTGCTTAGGTTGGGCCGGCCGTTGCCCCGCGAATGCCGATGATGATCCGTTGCCTGTTCCTGATCGCAGCCCTGACCCTGGCCGGCGCCGCGCCGGCCCCGGCCGCGCCCGAATTCCATGCCGGGGCCTGCGGCTTCACGGTGCCGGAGGGCCGGGCCGCGACCTGCGGCACCGTCACCCTGCCCGAGAACCGCGACAAGCCCGACGGCGCCACCGTGACGCTGGCGGTCGCTATCCTGACGACGCCCGACAAGCTCGGCGATGCGCCGCCCATCCTGTATCTCGAGGGCGGCCCCGGGGGAGCCGCCGGCCTGGACCCCGACGGCATCGCGCGGTGGTGGGACCTGATCGCCCGCAACGACTGGCTGCAGACCCGCAAGCTGGTGCTGTTCGACCAGCGCGGCATGGGCCGGTCGGAGCCGAACCTGACCTGCCCGGAGATGGTCGACGCCCAGATCCAGGCCAGCGGCCCGGAGGGCGACAGCACCGGCGAGGCGGCGATCGCGGCGGCCCGCGCCTGCCGCAGCCGCTGGGAGGCGGAAGGCCATGACCTGACGCGCTACACCACCGCCGACAGCGCCCGCGACGTCGCCGACCTGCGTCTCGCCCTCGGCATCGACCGCTGGGTGCTGTTCGGGTCCTCCTACGGCACCCGACTGGCGCTGGAGACCGCGCGGCGCTATCCCGAGGGCATCGCCGCCATGATCCTCGACGGCGTATACCCGCCCGGGAAGACGCTGTTTACCGGTTCCGAGGAGGATGACCCCGACGGCGACCGGTCGCTGCGGCGCGTCTTCGCCGCCTGCGCCGGCGACCCGGCCTGCAACGCCGCCTATCCCGACCTGGCCGAGCGCTACCGCACCCTGCTGGAGCGGCTGGATGACGAGCCGCCGACGGTCACCGTCGAGCGGCCGGACGGCAATGGCGAGGCCGCGCTGATGTTCACCGGCGGGCTGCTGTCGGAGGTGGTGTTCAACGACCTCTATTCCCGCGACGACGCCGCCACCCTGCCGGCGCTGATCGCCGGCATCGATGCCGACCATGACGAGGCCTATGAGGAGGCGGCCCGGCAATGGCTCGCCGGGCTGCTCGACCCGACCATCGCCAACGGCGCCTATGATCTGGCCGAATGCCTGGCGCCGGAGGCCGGCGACCTGCGCGACGCCCCGGGTTCGACCTGCCCGGCTTGGCCGGCCGGTCCCGCGGACGACCTCGCCGCCCAGCCGGTCGACAGCGATATCCCGGCCCTGGTCCTGGCCGGCAGCCTCGACCCGGTGACGCCGCCGACCTGGGCGCGCAGCGCCGCCGCGCATCTGCCGAACGGCTTCCTGATCGAACGGCCGGACCAGGGCCACGGCCTGATCGGCAGCGACCCCTGCGCCGAGACCCTGGCCGGGAAGTTTCTCGACGCCCCGGACCGGCAGCCTGTCGACGCCTGCCAGATCGAGCCCGACCCGCTGCATTTCCTGGTCAACGGTTGAAGCCAGCCGCGGCGCCCCCAGGCCGATCGCCCGCCGGTCACGAAACTGCGGGATCGGGAGGTGTAACAGACGCGCCCTCCCGACCGTAGGTGGAGTCATGCGGCCGATGAAGGGCACGCGACAAGCCAAGGGAGAAACCGCATGTCTGCTGGAACGAAGCTGAGCGCGGCCGCTCTGGCCGGCGCCGTCGTGACCGCGCTCGCATCGATGGCGACCGCGGCACCGCTGACACAGGAGCAGGTCAAGGCGGCGATGGATGCGGGCAAGGAGAAATGCTACGGGGTCGCGCTCAAGGGGCAGAACGACTGCGCGGCGGGCCCGGGCACGACCTGCCAGGGCACCTCGACCGTCGACTACCAGGGCAATGCCTGGAAATTCGTCGATGGCGGGACCTGCACCACGATGGCGCTCCCCGGCGGCCGCCACGGCTCGCCGCAACCTTTGACCCGGGACGTGCCGTCGTAAGCGGAAGCGCCTGCCGGAAAGCGGAGATCGGGATGAAGGACGTGGCCGCACGCCCGGGCCCGCTGACGTCGGATGCCTTCCGCTTTCCGGCCTATCCCGCCGCGGGCCTCGCGGGCACCAGCCTCAAGCACCAGCATCTGCCCGCGATCCTGGCCGAAGGGAGGCAGACGGGCTTCTTCGAGGTCCACGCCGAAAACTATATGGGCGCCGGCGGTCCGCCCCATGATGCGCTGACCCGGATCCGCCGGGATTATCCCATCTCGCTCCATGGCGTGTGCATGTCGATCGGCGGTCCGCAGCCCCTGGACCCGGCGCATCTGGCGCGTTTCAGGGCACTGGTCGACCGCTACGAGCCGGCGCTGGTGTCCGAGCATCTCGCCTGGTCGACCCATGGTGGCACCTATTTCAACGATCTGCTGCCTCTTCCCTATACGCCGGCGACGCTCGCGCATGTCGCCGACCACGTCGACGAGGTGCAGGGGGCGATCGGCCGCCAGATCCTGATCGAGAATCCGTCGACCTATGTCCTGTTCCGGGACTCGACCATGGGTGAGACGGAGTTCATGCGCGCGCTGGTCCGGCGCACCGGATGCGGCCTGTTGCTCGACATCAACAACGTCTTCGTCTCGGCCACCAATCACGGCACCTCGGCCCGGGCCTATCTCGCCGATTTTCCGCTGGAGCATGTGGGTGAGATCCATCTGGCCGGGCATGCCGAACAGGAGGACGACGAGGGCGATCCGCTGCTGATCGACAGCCATGATCGCCCGGTCGCCGGCCCGGTCTGGACTCTCTTCGAGATCGTGATCGGCCGCAGCGGGCCGATCACGACGTTGATCGAATGGGACAGCGAGATTCCCGACTGGCCGGTGCTGAAGCGGGAGGCCGCCGCCGCGCAGGCGATTCTCGACCGCCATGCGCACGGTCTCCGGCCCAGGACAGCCCATGCTTCCGGTTGAATATCGCGCGCAGGATGCCGGCGATCGGCCCTCCCATGCGGCCGTCTTCGCCCCCGGCCTTCTCGACCCCGATCGCGCCGTGCCCTCCTCGGTCGCCGGGCCGAACGGTAAAGGCGCAGGCAAACGCTACGACGTCTATCGCAACAACGTGACGGTGAGCCTCATCGATGCGCTGGCCGCGGCCTTTCCGGCAACATTGCGCATCACCGGCGCGGATTTCTTCCGCGCGATGGCGAGGTTCCATGTGCGCGCGACCCCGCCGACCTCGCCGCTGCTGTTCGAATATGGCCGCGACTTTCCCGATTTCATCGAACGCTACGAACACGCGCGGTCCATGCCTTGGCTGGCTGATGTGGCGCGGATCGAGCGCGCCTGGCTCGACGCCTATCACGCCGCCGATGCGGCCCCGCTGACGCCGCAGGGTTTGGCGTCCATCGCCCCGGAGCGGCTGGCCGACACCGTCCTGGCGCCGCATCCCGCGGCGCGGATCGTGCGATCGTGCTTTCCGGCCGTCACCATCTTCGCAGCCAACCGATGCGACGGCCCGGTCGGCCGGATCGAGGCAGCGGGGCCGGAGGATGCGCTGGTGACCAGGCCCGGCCTGGAGGTCGTTGTCCGGCACCTGCCGCCCGGGGGCGCGGTGTTTCTCGCGCGCCTCCTGGCGGGCGAGACGCTGGGCGTGGCCGCCGCGGCAGCCCTCACGGACAGCCCGGCATTCGACCTTCCCGCCAATATCGCCGGAATGCTCGAGGCCGGTGCCTTCACGGCAGCCCATCAGGGAGATGGCGATGGCCCTTGAACGGCAAGCTGCCCGCAACGCCAGACGGCAAAGGATCGGCGGTCTCGTCGACCGGGTGAATGCCGCCATTCGCGCCATTGCCCAGCCATCCCTGACCCAGCTCGTCCTGCGCTTCGGCCTTGCGGTGCCGTTCTGGCTGTCGGGCGTCAAGAAATGGGACGGTTTCCTGCAGCTGAACGATGTCGCGGTGCTGCTGTTCAGCTCGGAGTTCCAGTTGCACCTGCCGGGCGGCCCTTATGCCTTCCCCGCACCCGAGGTGGTGGCCTTCGTCGTCGGCTCGGCGGAAATCCTCCTTCCCATCCTCCTCGTTCTCGGTCTGGCGACACGGCTGGCCGCGCTCGGGCTTCTGGTGATGACCCTGGTCATACAGCTGACCGTGCCGGATGGCTGGCCGATCCATCTGACCTGGGCGGCGATGGCGCTCGGCATCATGGCCTGGGGGCCGGGGCGGCTTTCGCTCGATCACTGGATCGGGCGGCGCAGGGGATGACGTCCCCGACGCGTGCGCCGGCTTGACCGCTCCGGATCGTTGTGATTCAAATTGTCTGATTATAATAGCAATCTTTACCGATCCGGCCCGAAGCCGGAATCGAATAACCGGGAGGGACCAATGAAGCGCCTGATTCTGGCGGGCCTGGCGGCCGCCGTCGCGACGGTTCTCGCCATCGGCCCGGGGCCGGCCCGCGCCGCCGACAAGACCATCGCCTTCATCGTCAACGGCTCGTCCGATTTCTGGACCATCGCCCATCGCGGCACCGACAAGGCGGTGTCCGAGCTCAAGGGCTACAGCGTCGAGTTCAAGATCCCCGGCGAATCCAGCGCCGCGGAGCAGCGCCGCATCGTCGAGGATATGCTGGCCCGCGGCGTCGCCGGTATCGGCATCAGCCCGGTCGACCCGGACAACGCCACCGCACTCCTCAACTCCGCCGCCGGCCAGGTGCCGCTGTTCACCTTCGACAGCGACGCGCCGAAGAGCAACCGGCTGCTCTATATCGGCACCGACAACGTCGCCGCCGGCGTGCAGGCGGGCGAGCTGATCAAGAAGGCCCTGCCGGATGGCGGCAAGATCATGCTGTTCGTCGGCACCCTTGGCAACGCCAATGCCCGCGAGCGGGTCGAGGGCATCAAGAAGGCGATCGCCGGCACCAAGATCGAGATCGTCGACGTCCGCACCGACGACATCGACTTCGTCAAGGCCAAGCGCAATGTCGAGGACACGCTGACCAAATACGACGACCTGGCGATGCTGGTCGGCCTCTACTCCTACAACACGCCGATCATCTACGACGCGATGAAGGCGGCCGGGAAGCTGGGCCAGATCAAGGTCGTCGGCTTCGACGAGGACCCGGTCACGCTGCGCGGCGTGCAGGAGGGCGTGATCGAGGGCACGGTGGTGCAGCAGCCCTACGAGTTCGGCTACCAGACGGTGAAGCTGCTGGCCCGCTACATCGAGGGCGACAAGTCCTTCATCCCGGCCGACAAGCTGAACATTATCCCGACCCGGCTGATCGATCAGAGCAACGTCACCGACTTCCAGAAGCAGATGCGGGAGCTGCTGGGCAAGTGAGGCAGGACGCGGCGGAGGCTCCGGCCTCCGCCCTTTGCCGGGAGAGTCGCCGATGACCGACATCGCCCTCGCCATGGAGGGGATCTCGAAGACCTATCCCGGCGTGCAGGCGCTGAAGGACGTCAGCCTGACCGTCCGCCGCGGCGAGGTGGTCGGGCTGATCGGCGAGAACGGCGCCGGCAAGTCGACGCTGATGAAGATCCTGGGCGGGGTCGAGGCTCCGACCACGGGCAGCATCACCGTCGGCGGCCAGCCGCGCCCGGCGCTGACGGTGCCGGAGGCGATCGCCGCCGGCATCGCCTTCGTGCATCAGGAGCTGAACCTCTTCGACAATCTCGACGTCGCCGGCAACGTCTTCATCGGGCGCGAGCCGCGGCGCCTCGGCCCGCTGAAGCTGATCGACACCGCCCGGCTGCACGCCGACACGCAGCGGCTGCTCGACCGGCTGCGCGTCGATTTCGGGCCGGCCACGCCGCTGGCCGAGTTGTCGATCGCCCAGCGCCAGATGGTGGAGATCGCCAAGGCGCTGTCGCTCGACGCCCGCATCATCATCATGGACGAGCCGACCTCGAGCCTGACCCTGACCGAGACCCACACGCTGCTGCGTGTGGTCGGCGAGCTGAAGGCGGACGGTGTCGCCATCATCTTCATCACCCACCGGCTGGCCGAGATCGAGGCCTGCGCCGACCGCGTGGTCTGCCTGCGCGACGGCCGGCTGGCCGGGATGCTGGACCGCAGCGAGATCGACCACGACCGCATGGTGCGGATGATGGTCGGGCGCGACCTCCGGGCGCTGTACATCCCGCCCGCCGTCGCGGCGCAGCCGGATGCGGTCGAGATCCGCGGCGTGCGCACCAGGACCTATCCGGAGCACGAGGTGACGCTGTCGGTCGGGCGCGGCGAGATCATGGGCCTGGCCGGCCTCGTCGGATCGGGGCGCACCGAGCTGGCGCGCGCCATCTTCGGTATCGACCGCATGCTGGCCGGCGAGGTCCGGCTGGACGGCAAGCCACTCACCATCGGCACGCCCCGCGCGGCCATCGCCCAGGGGGTGTTCCTGGTGCCGGAGGACCGCAAGCGCAGCGGCCTGGTGCTCGACATGACCATCGCCGAGAACGTCACCCTGCCCGGCCTCCGACGCGTCGCCAGGCGCTGGCTGATCGACGGCCGCGGCGAGACGCGCGAGGCCGAGGCCCAGCGCGAGCGGCTGCGCATCCGCACGCCCTCGGTGACCACCAGCGCGCTGAAGCTGTCCGGCGGCAATCAGCAGAAGATCGTGCTGGCGAAATGGCTGGCGCTGCAGCCGCGCTTCCTGATCTTCGACGAGCCGACCCGCGGCATCGACGTCGGCGCCAAGTCGGAGATCTACCAGCTGATGCGCGGCCTGGCCGACCGCGGCGTGCCGATCCTGATGATCTCCAGCGACATGGAGGAGGTGATCGGCGTCAGCGACCGCATCGCGGTGATGCATGAGGGCCGGATCAGCGGCATTCTCAGCCGCGACCAGTTCAGCGAGCCGAATGTGATGCAGCTCGCCGTCGGCCGGCCGCTGGCGGCGTAGGCGAAGGGCACCGGGAGGATTTCGGGAGCAATGAGGAAGGAACTGGGGCTGGCGATCCTGATCCTGGTGATCGGCTGCGTCGTGGCGCTGATCAACCCGCGCTTCATCTCGCCCGTCAACCTGCTGAACATGGCCAATCTGGTGGGCCTCTACGGCCTGTTCTCGATCGGCCAGGGCCTGGTCATCATCACCGCCGGCATCGAGCTGTCGGTCGGCTCCATGTTCGCGCTGATCGGCGTCGTCTTCGTCGACATGGTGGTGAACTGGGGCTGGCCCTGGCCCCTGGCGCTGGCCGCCGCCATCGCCATGGGCGGGGTGTTCGGCGCCATTCACGGCTTCCTGGTCGCCCGGGTCGGCATCCAGCCCTTCGTCGTCACCCTCTGCGCGCTGCTGATCTATCGCGGCGCCGCCCGCTACTACACCGACGACGCCACGGTCGGCTTCGGCTATGGCGGCGATTTCGATCCCTTGGCGCAGTTCGCCACCGGCCGCAGCTTCGGCATCCCCAACAGCTTCCTGGCCATGGTCGTGGTGGCGCTGGTGATGTGGGTGGTGCTGCACCGCTCGGTGTTCGGCCGCTATCTCTTCGCCGTCGGCAAGAACGAGGAGGCGGCGCGCTATTCCGGCATCAGCACCCGGGCCGTGATCGCCTCGGCCTATGTCATCAGCGGCCTTCTGGCCGGTCTGGCCGCCGTGTTCCTGGCCTTCTACACCAACTCGATCCAGCCCTCGGCGCACGGCAATTTCTACGAGCTCTACGCCATCGCCGCGGCGGTGCTGGGCGGCTGCTCCCTGCGCGGCGGCGAGGGCTCGATCCTCGGCATCATCCTCGGCACCGTGCTGCTGCAGGTGCTGCAGAACCTGGTCAACCTGCTCGGCATCCCCTCCTCGCTCAACTTCGCGGTTATGGGCACGGTGATCCTGATCGGCGTCCTGGCCGACCAACATCTGCAGAAGCTGCGCGCCGCGCGCCAGGCCCGCGCGGTGCCGGCCGCGGCGGAGCGGGCGCCGGCGGTGGCGGGATCGGCGCCGAAGCCGTAGCCGGGCGCCGGGCGAAACCGCGTGCGCCGCGGGACGCCATGGGTCATCATCGTCCCTCCGAAGGGAGCCGCCCGATGTCCGAATCCTCGATGCCGATCGTGGCGATCGTCGAGCCGGCCGAGAGCGAGCGAGCCGTCGCCGCCATCCTGCTGGCCTTCGCCGCCGATCCGATCGCCCGCTGGACCTATCCCGACCCGCAGCAGTATCTGCTGCATTTTCCGGGCTTCATCCGTGGCCTCGGCGGCACGGCTTTCGCCGACGGCACGGCCTGGCAGGTCGACGATCATGCCGGGGCGGCGCTGTGGCTGCGGCCGGGCGCCCATTCCGACGAAGAGTCTCTGGGAGCGCTGATCGAAACGACCATCCCGCCGGAACGGCAGGGCGAACTCGGCGCCATGATCGAGCAGATGGCCCGATATCACCCGGTCGAGCCGCACTGGTACCTGCCCCTGATCGGCGTCGACCCGGCGCATCAGGGCAGAGGATGCGGCGCGGCGCTGCTGCAGGCCGCGTTGCGCCGATGCGACCAGGACCATCTCCCGGCCTATCTCGATTCGACCAACCCCGCCAATATCGGGCTGTACAAGCGGCACGGCTTCGAGGTCGTCGGGACGATCCAGACTGAGTCTTCGCCGCTCCTGATCCCGATGCGGCGCGCCGCGCGCTGACGGGCCGCAGCCCGACGGGCGTGGGATTGACGCACCGCGCTGATCACCGCGAAACGGGCGCCGGCGGTCGCGGGACGGTCATCGAAGCCGTGCTATCCTGTCCGAAACGCGGCGATCCGCCGTCAAATGGGAGGCAATGATGCCCGAACACGGAACCTTCTGCTGGAACGAGCTGAATACCCGCGACCCCGAGGCCGCGTGCGACTTCTATGCCAAGACCCTCGGCTGGCGCTTCGAGACCATGCCGATGGCAACCGGCGGCAACTATATCATTGCCAAGATCGGCGACCGGATGGTCGGCGGCGTGCTCGACATCCGCGGCCATGCCGGCATGGAGGAGGTGCCGCCGAACTGGTTCGCCTATATCGAGGTCGATGATATCGACGCCCGCGTCGAGGCGGCCCGGCAGGCCGGCGCCACGGTGCTGCGCGACATCTTCGAGGTGCCCGGCGTCGGCCGCATCGCCATCATTCAAGACCCGACCGGCGCCGTCGCCGGCTGGATGACCTCGGCCCCCCAGGCTGGCTGAAAAGCCACGCTGCCCCACAATTGGGCAGCCTCGATGATCGTGTGACCGGTTCTTGAGCGATCCGACGAGAGCAAGGCCGCCTCCAGAGGCGGCTTTGCCTTGGAAAGCCTGAGTCTTCTCCGCGACCGGCAAGTTGGCACGGTTCCTGCGGGATGCGATCCGGCTGTGAAAGGCCAGTTCAGCATCGCGTCCCGGAGCATCCATGGCCGACGTCAATCAACCGCTTCCGAGCCCGACCTCCACCGCCAATCGGGCGTTGTGGATCTCGACCGTGGCCTTCACCCTGTGCTTTGCAGTCTGGACGCTGTTCGCCATCATCGGCATTCGCATCAAGCAGGAGCTCAGCTTGAGCGAAGCCGAATTCGGCCTTCTCGTCGGCCTGCCGGTGCTGACCGGGTCGCTCATCCGCATCCTGCTGGGCGTCTGGACCGGCCGCTACGGCGGCAGGCTCGTCTACACCGCGACGATGCTGGCGGCCGCCCTCGCGACCTTCCTGCTGTCCCGCGCCACCACCTATCCGGAGATGCTGATCGCGGGCCTCGGCGTCGGCCTCGCCGGCGGGTCATTCGCCGTGGGCGTCGCCTATGTCTCGCCCTTCTTCCCGCCGGAAAAGCAGGGCACGGCGCTCGGCATCTTCGGCGCCGGCAATGTCGGCGCGGCTGTGACGAAGTTCTTCGCACCGTTCGTCCTCCTGGCCTGGGGCTGGCAGGCGGTGGCGGAGATCTGGGCGGCGGCCCTCGCTGTCATGGCCGTCGGGTTCTGGTTCACGACCAGCGACGACCCGGACTACCGCAGGCGCAAGCTTCAGGGCAGCGCGCCGAAGCCCTTCCTGCAGGAGTTCGCCCCGCTGAAGGATTCGCGGGTCTGGCGCTTCTCGCTCTATTACTTCTTCGCCTTCGGCGGCTTCGTCGCCCTGGCGCTGTGGCTGCCGCGATATCTCGTCGGGGCCTACGGCTTCGATATCGAGATCGCCGGCATGGTCGCGACCGCCTATTCGATCCCCGGCAGCATCTTCCGCGCCTATGGCGGCGTCCTGTCGGACCGGGTCGGCGCCAGGGCCGTCATGTATCTGGTGTTCATGGTCTCCGCTGTGGCGACGGCCATCCTCGCCCTGCCGGCGACACCGCCGTTTGCGATCGGCCCGATCGTCTTCGTCGTCGTCGTCTTCGTGCTCGGCTTCGTCATGAGCCTCGGCAAGGCCGCCGTCTTCAAGCACATCGCCGCCTACTACCCCGAGAGCATCGGGGCCGTCGGCGGGGTCGTCGGCATGGTCGGCGGGCTCGGCGGCTTTGTGCTACCCGTCGCCTTCGGGGTTCTGAAGGACGTGACCGGCCTGTGGTCGAGCTGCTTCCTGCTCCTGTTTGTCCTCATCGCCGTCTCGCTGTGCTGGATGCATCGCACCGTGCGCCACCTCCGCCTGTCCTCGGCCAGCGCCGAAGCGTCGGCCTGACTGTGCCTGGGGTGGGATTTCCGTCGGATTGACCGCGGCGAACCCGCCCCTTATCTTGCCGCCATGCTTCGAGCCGTTTCCCACCGACTGCAACAACACCGCCGATATCCGGCGGTCGCTGTCGCTTGCGCGCCCGGGACGAGGTTCGGCCTGCGGTCTTCCTGACCGAAGGCCACCGCCCCACGCACGACGCCCCGCCGCACCGGCGGGGTTTTTCATATCCGATCCTCGCCGGCCCTCTTGTCCCTGGAGTGCCCGATGATCGACCTGCATTTGCTCCTCGCCTTCACCGCCACCGTCACCCTCTTGATGCTGATCCCGGGGCCGAACGTGGCCCTGATCGTCGCCAACAGCGTCGCCTGGGGGCCGCGCTACGGCCTCCTCACCGTGCTCGGCACCAGCTCCGCCATGGTGCTGCAGCTCGGCCTCACCGCCCTCGGCATGGCCGAGGCGCTGGGCGCCGCCGGCGGCTGGTTCGAGATGCTGCGCTGGATCGGCGTCGCCTATCTGGTCTGGCTCGGCGTCGCCCATTGGCGCGCCCCGCCGGCCGACCTGGCCCGGACCTCGGCGCAGCCGAAATCCGCCGGCGCGATCTACGGCCGCGCCCTGCTGGTGTCGCTGACCAACCCGAAGACCTTGCTGTTCTACGGCGCCTTCTTCCCGCAGTTCGTCGATCCGGCGCGGCCCGCCGGCCCACAGGTGGCGCTGCTGTCGGCGCTGTTCCTGCTGCTCGCCATCTCGGTCGACGGCGGCTGGGCGCTGCTGGCGGGCCGCGCCCGTCTTCTGCTGGCCCGTCACGGCCGGCTGCGCCAGCGGATCACCGGCAGCCTCCTGGTCGGCGCCGGCATCGGCCTGGCCCTGGCGCGCGGCAAGTGACGATATGTATACGTTGACGATTATATAATCTGTGGATCATATATCATCATGGACGTGTTCGAAGTGGTGGCGGAGCCGCATCGCCGGGCGATTCTCGACCTGCTGTCCGACCAGCCGCGGCCGGCGGGCGAGATCGTCGCCGCCTTCCCGGCCCTGACTCAGCCCGCGGTGTCGCGCCATCTTCGGGTGCTGCGCGAGGCCGGGCTGGTCGAGGCCAGGCCAGCGGCGCAGCAGCGGATCTACGCGCTGAAGCCAGACCGGCTGGCCGAGCTGGACGCCTGGCTGCAGCGCTTCCGCCGCCACTGGGCCGATCACCTCGACGCGCTGGAGCGGCACCTCGCCGCCACGGCGCCCCGCCAACAGGACGACCAGCCATGACCAGCCGCACCGGCACCATCATCCGCGATGGCGAGACGGCGACGATCCGGTTCGAGCGCCGCCTGCCCTATCCGATCGAGGCCGTCTGGGCGGCGCTGACCGACCCGGAGCAGCGGCGGCAATGGCTCGGCCCGACCACGATCGATCCGCGCCCGGGCGGCCGGATCGAGACCGTGGCCGAGGGCCCGCCGGTGCCGCGGGAGATGCGCAGCATCTCCGGCCGCATCCTGGCCTGGGACCCGCCGCGACTGCTGGAGCACGAATGGCACCAGTCGATCATCGGCGAGACCGTGGTGCGCTACGAGCTGGAGCCGGATGGCGACGGCACCCTGCTGCGCTTCAGCCACAGCCGGCTGTCGCTGCGCAATGCCGAGGGCTTCATCCCCGGCACCCACGCCTATCTCGATCGGATGGAAGCGCTGCTGGGCGGCACGCCGCTGCCGGTCTGGACACAGCGCTACGCCGAGGTGCAGCCGGGCTACGGCGGCAGCTGGTCCGCGCCCGCAAGCTGACGGCCGGACTCCGGCGGCGGATCGGCGTATGCTGATCTCCGCATCGCGACGGAGGCCGGGTCATGCAGCTGCCGCGGAATGCGATCCTGCTGCGCATCTTCATCGGCGAGAACGACCGCCACGACGGCCGCCCGCTCTACGAGGCGATCGTGCTGAAGGCGCGCGAAGCCGGGCTGGGCGGCGCCACGGTGCTGCGCGGCCCGATGGGCTTCGGCCATTCCAGCCGCCTGCACACCGCCAAGATCCTGCGGCTGTCCGAGGATCTGCCGCTGATCATCGAGATCGTCGACGCCGAGGCGAAGATCGAGGCCTTCCTGCCGGTGCTCGACGGCATGATGTCGAGCGGCCTGGTGACCTTGGAGAAGGTGCAGGTGCTGCAATACGGCACGGCCCGGACCGAGCCGCCGGGACCCTGACCGGCACAGCCGGCTCAGCGTGCCTCGTCGACGATCGTCAGCCAGGGCCAGCGCGCCCGATACGCCTCCGCCTTGGCGCGGAACAGGTCGGGCCGCGGGTTCGTCAGCGGGTTGATGCGAAGCATGCCGTCATACAGATCCCGCAGCCCGTACGGGGCATAGAGCCGGCCGGTGGCCACGTCGATGCCGATGCAGGTGCATTGCACCAGGTAGCGGTCGATGCCGTCGGTGGCCGACCGCAGCTGCGGATAGGCGCTGCCGAAGCGCGCCTCGTACCAGAGATGAACCCGCGCCTGGTTCTTGATCTCGACCGGCACGCCGAGATCCGCGAACAGGAAAGCCGCCTCTCGGATCACCGCGTCCTCCGCCTCCCAGGACAGGTCGCGGTCGTCGAAGTAGAAGACGTCGTAATCCTTGATCGCCGTCTCCGACGGCTGGCCGGAGCGCCGGTTCCAGACCGCCTGGTACACGCATCCGGCAGCCAGGAAGCATTGCCGCAGGCCGAGGCGCGGCAGCCGCTGCATCAGCGCGGTGTTCACCGGGTTCTCCATCGCCCAGGCGATGACATCGTCGTCCGAGATCGGCATCGCTACTCCGTCGCCCACAGGGCCCGCCGGAACTCCGCTACCAGCCGGTCGTCGTCCCAATGGTTCTGCCTCAGCCACTCCGGTGCCGCGGTCAGCTCGGCCGGATCGTGCGGCACCCAGCCGACGCGGATCACGCGGGCCGAGCGCGCCCCCGCCGCATACATCGCCGCCAAGCTCTCCAGCGCCAGCTTGGACCGGCCGTAGCTGTTGATCGGGGCGCCGTTCTTCGGCGTGGCCCAGTCGGAGGAGGCGACGACGATCCGCCCGACGCCCTGCGCGGCGCAGGCCGCGAACAGCCGGGCGGCGTCGACCACCGCCTGCCAATGCACCGCCTCCGGCGCGTCCGGATCGGCCGAGGTCGCCAGATGGATCAGCGCATCCGAATCCCGCAGCACGGCGGCGACCAGCGGGTCGCCATAGCCGACGACCGACAGGTCGGCGCGGATCTCCGCCCCCGCCGCCCGGTCGATGCCGATGCAGCCGGGGAAGGCCCGCCGCAGCCGCCGCCCGATATTGCCCTCGGATCCGGTGATGATCAGCTTCACGGTCCCGACGCGCGCCTTCCTAGTCCTCCGGTCCCTCCGGCTTCGCCTTCGGGTCGAAGTCGAAATAGCGGAAGGTCGCCGCCATATGCGGCGGCAGCGGGGCGGTGACGTCGATGGTGCCGCGGGTCGGGTGCGGCAGCACCAGCCGGCGGGCGTGCAGATGCAGCTGCCGCGGCAGCTCGGCCCCGGCGATCGCGGCCTTGCCGGCACCGTATTTCCCGTCGCCCAGGATCGGCGTGCCCAGCGCCGCCATATGCAGACGCAGCTGATGCGTGCGGCCGGTGACCGGCCACATCGCGACGAAGGCGGCGTGCTGGGCCGCGGCCTCGACCACCGTGTAGTCGGTGACGGCGCGCAGCCCTTCCGCGTCGCCTTCCTCGACCACCCGCCCGACATTGTTCGGCGACCGCGCCAGCGGCAGGTCGATGCGGCCCTGGCGCGGCTGCGGCACGCCGGCCGTCACCGCCCAGTATTCCTTGCGCGTCGCACGCTCGCGGAACGCCTCGCTCAGCCGCCTTGTGGCCTTGGCGCTGCGACCGATCAGCAGCACGCCCGAGGTCTCCTGGTCCAGGCGATGGACCAAACGCGGCCGCTCCCGCGCGTCGAACTGCAGATGGTCGAGCAGCCCGTCGACATGCGCCCGGACCTTGCCGCCGCCCTGGGTCGCCAGGCCGGCCGGCTTGTTCAGCACGATCACGTCGTCATCGATCAGCAGGATGGCGCGCTTCAGCTCCGCTGCCAGGCTCTCCGTCTTCTCCGCCTTCAGCGGCATCGGCGCGCGTGGCACCGGCGGCTGCGCCGCAGCCTCGTCGAGCGGCGGGATGCGGATGGTCTGTCCGGCCTCCAGCCGCTGCGCCGCCTTGGCCCGCTTGCCGTCGACCCGGATCTGCCCGGTGCGCAGCAGCTTCTCCAGCCTTCCATGAGTCAGGCCCGGGAAGCGCTGGCGGAACCAGCGGTCGAGCCGCAGGTCGCCCTCCTCCTGCGGCACCGCGACGCTCTGCACCCCACCCCCGCCCGGGCTCGCGGATCGGGGAGTGGCGCCGGCGCGGGGCTTCGGCGCAGGATGGGCATTGCGGATCTTCGGCGGGGCTGGCATTCGGCTCATCGGCGTTGTGTAGCATGCGGGAAGGCAGGAGGGGATCGTCGCGTGAGGGCTTATCTCTGGGTCGCGGCCGGCAGCGCGCTCGGCGGCATGGCGCGCTACTGGTGCTCGGGCCTGATCGCCGAGCGCGTCGGCGAGACCTTTCCCTGGGGCACGCTGGTCATCAACATCCTCGGCTCCTTCGTCATCGGGATCTTCGGCGCGCTGACCGGGCCGGACGGCCGCTTCATGGTCAGCCCGGACGTCCGGATCTTCGTCATGGTCGGGCTGTGCGGCGGCTACACCACCTTCTCCTCCTTCAGCCTGCAGACGCTGGCGCTGATGCAGGCGGGGGAATGGCCGCGGGCCGGCGCCAACGTCCTGCTGTCGGTGCTGCTGTGCCTCGTCGCGGTCTGGCTGGGCGTCGTGGCGGCCGGGGCGATCAACGCGCTGAAGGGAGCATAAGGGCACTGGATTTTCCCGCCATCCGTGCATAAAGGGATATTGTCGTCGCACAAGCGGATCGAGTCGGGTCAGGACGGGGAGAACGGGGCGATGAGGCTCGGGATCGTGGCGGGAGCCGTGCTGCTGGGGCTGCTGGCGGGCTGCGGGCCGAAGCCGCTGCCGCCCGATCCGACCGCGGAGGACCTAACGGCACACGGCGCCAAGCCGATCGCGGGGCCGGAGCTGGTCCAGCGGCTGACCGACAAGACGGTCTACGGCACCTTCTCGGTCGACACCAACACCGCGAAGGCCGGCGACGCCTGGACCGAGTATTTCGCCCCGGACGGGCAGCTCTGGTACCGCGACCGGCGCACCACCTTCCGCGGCCGCTGGCGCGTGCCGGACGACCGGGACGAGCTGTGCCTGAGCTTCCGCGAAGGCGAGGAGCGCTGCGCCAAGCTCTACGAGCTCGGCAGCACGATCCAGTTCATCTCGACCGCCCAGGGCCCCTATCAGGGCCGCGCCGTCTCCTATGCCGACAAGACGGCCGACGGTGACGCCGAGGGCTTCGTGCCGAAGCAGCCGGAGCCACGCAAGCGCCGGCAGCGGCGCTGACGCTCACCCCAGCGGCCACATGACGCCGAAGCTGAACGGCGCCCACAGCGCGGTCGGCGCCCCGGCCGCCCGCAGTGCCTCGGCGGTCCACTCATTGCAGGTAAACCAGGGGCGATAGGTGCCGTGCGCGGCATAGAAGGCCTCGTGGGTGCCGAGGCCCGGCGGCGCCGCCAAGACCCCGCGCCCGTCCGGACCTAGCGCGGCGGTGGCGCGGATGAAGCCCATCAGCGCCGCCCGCCCCTCCCGGTCCAGCGCCAGCCGGGTGCAGCCGGGATGGCCGGCCGGGTCCACGACATAGATGACGTGCAGGGCGGTGGGGCCGCCGCCGAACAGCGCCGCCATCGCGGTGCGGAAGCGGAGATCGGCCCAGGTCGGGGTCTCGCGGTAGAAGGTCAGGTCGCCCCAGCCGAAGGCGACGTGCAGGTTCGGCACGAAGGCGACGGGCGCCGCATCCGGGAACACCGCGATCCAGTCGACCAGCCCGTCCCGCGCCGGCAGCACGATATCGGTGTGCGTGAGGGTGGCGCAGACATAGGCTGGCGGATCGCCCGGCGTGGCCTGCTGCACCCGGCCGCCGACCGGTATCAGGGCCAGCGCCAGGGCGGCGCCGATGTACAGCACGGCGAGGCCGAGCAGCCCCGCGGCCAGCGCGGCGATGGTCGCCAGCAGCAGGCGCAGCGCCCTCATCCCCGCACCCCGAAGATCCAGCCCTCGGTCCGGGCGGTGGCGGGGTCGAGCCCCGGCGGCGACCAGACGGCGGGGTCCACGGCCAGCGCCCGCAGCCCGGCCGCGGCGATCAGCGCGTCGGTGGCGTGGTCGGTCAGCGGATCAGGCGCCCCGGCCGGCCCGCTGCCGAGCCGCGCCAAGGCGGCATCGAGATCGGCGCGGTCGCGCACCTTGGCGCTGGCCGTGCGCCCGGCCCGGCGCCAGAACAGGCGCGGGAAGATCTCGACCAGCACCAGCGGATGCGCCGCCGGCGCCTCGAACGGCCAGATGGCAAGCTGCCCGTCCAGTCGCGTGCGCAGATGGTGCAGCACCCGCATCCCGGCCAGCGCCCCGGGCCCGACCGTCTTCGGCCCGAACTGCTTGAACGGGCTGTCGGGCGCGCCCAGCCCGTCGCGGCGGCAGGCCATCTCGGCGGCGCGGTGCGGCTCGGCCCAGCCGGCCGGACGCGGGCCGCGATGCCAGAAATCGGCGACGTAGTCGGCATGACGGGCGAAGCCGGCGCCGTGGAAATCGGGCGCCTCGGCCGCGACCCGGTCGACCAGCGCCCACAGGGCCCGGGCATCGCCGCCGGCCGGCAGATAACCGGCGGCGACGGCGAAGGGCAGCGAGAAGGCGCAGTCGATTCCCACAAGCATGCGAGGGCCGCGCCCGGCCTCCGCCTCGATCCATTCCGCCACGGCGCCACGGGTCCAGCGCCGGCCGGAGGGCGGCGGCAGCAGCACCGGCCCGTTGGCGCCGGTCCGGCACTCGGCGACGGCGATGCCGTCATAGGCGCCGCGGGCGCCGGACCAGTCGATGGCGATAAAGCGGTCGAAGGCGGTCACGCCGTTCATTATATCAGCGGGTCGATAAATTGATCGTCATCCCGTGCGCGCTGCGGCGCGAAGGGCCGCGACGCAGACACGGGATCTCGGCGCAATTCTCGACGAGATCCCGGTTCTGCGGCGCGTCACGGAGTGCGGCAAGGCGCCCGGGATGACCGGGTGATGAAAAAAATATCAGACGAAGGCCAGGAACGCCGCCAGCAGCCCGCCGAAGAAGACGTATTTGATCGTGTAGTACAGCTTGCGGTTCTTCTTCTTCACCTTCTTGAAGAAGGCCCGGACCGGATAGACGTAGCTGAACGCCCGGTTGACCCAGGATACCTTGTCGCCGTCGGCGTTGCGGGTGGCGCCGGCCTGGATCAGGTACTTGGCGAAGAAGCGGTTCACCGCCAGTGCCCAGCGGAAGCGCATCGGCCGCTCGACGTCGCAGAACAGGATCACCCGGTTCCCGTCGGAGAAGTTCTCGGCGTAGTGGATGAAGGTCTCGTCGAAGACCACGTCCTCGCCGTCGCGCCAGCTGTAGGACTTGCCGTCGACGACGATGCGGCAGCGGTCGTCGTTCGGCGTCATCAGGCCGAGATGGTAGCGCAGCGAGCCGGCGTAGGGGTCGCGATGCGCCACCAGCTTGCCGCCCGGCGGCAGCGAGGTGAACATCGCCGCCTTCAGGCTCGGGATGCTCTGCACGATGTCGACCGAGCGCGGGCACTGCGCCGCGGCCGAGGGCAGCGGATCGCCGTACCACTTCAGGTAGTAGCGCTTCCAGCCGCGCCGGAAGAAGGAGTTGAAGCCGACGTCGTCGAGCTTGTCCGAGCCCTTGATGTCGCCCTCTTCCTGCAGCCGCATCGCCTCCTCGCGGAAGACGTGCCAGTTGTCCTTCAGCACCTGCAGCTCCGGGAAGCTGCGCGGGTCGTGATACGGCGTGCTCGGCACCCGCGAGAACAGGTACATGAAGCAGTTGATCGGCGCGAAGAAGGTCGAATGGTCGGTCAGCTGGCGGGTGAAGCGGTGCCGCACCTGGCCGCGGAAATGCACCCACAGCGCCGAGGCGATATAGGCGTAGACGAGCAGGAACTTCGGGGCGAACACAGTGGCCAGCATCTGGGCCATACCTCCAACCGGACCCCGGCGTCGGGGACCGGGCTTTGCGACCAATTCGCACGCTCTATACCATTCCCGCCGCTCCGCCGATAGGTTCAGGGCGCCGCACCGCCTGGCTGGCGCGGCAGGAAGCGGATCTCACGCAGATCCTGCAACGCCTTCTGCCACAGCGTCTCGAAACCCTGGGTCAGGCTGGCGGCCAGGTCGCGGTCATGCACCAGCAGCGAGGCGAAGCGCCCTTCCGGCACGAAGGGATGGTCGAGCGAAAGGATCACCGTCTCGTCGTCCAGGACATGGAACGGGTGGCCCAGCTCGCCCGAATAGCGCAGGCCCGACAGGTGCCCGAGCGACCCGCCATGGCGGCGCAGGAACGCCACCAGCCGCGGCGCCGTCCGGTCGGAGAAGCCGAAGATCGCCCGGTGGTCCAGCCCGCGCCCGGAGGCGGCCCGGGCGATGCGCTTGAGCACGTCGAAGCCCGACTCGGCCTGGCGGTCGATCGCCGAGAGGTCGCCCTCCTCGAGATAGGACAGCACCCGCCGCCGGGCCCCGGCGAGACGGGCGAGATGGCGCTTCACATGGCTTTCGGTGCCGAGCGCCAGGTCGACCACGCCACGGCCGCCGCGCAGCCGCCCGGGCAGGTCGCGCAGGGTGGCGCGCAGCTGGTCGGCCTGGGCGGCGAAGCTCTCCGCCCGCTCGCGCGCCAGCTCGACCAGCCGGTCGACCACCGCGTCCGGCGGCAGAGCGGCGTAGAGCTTGGGCCGGCTGTGCTGGATCTCGCACAGCCCCAGCCGGGCCAGCTTCTCCATCGCCAGGTAGATCTTCGAGGTCGGGATGTCGCCCTCGCGGCACAGCCCGGCCGCATCGGAGACGCCGAGAATGCCCAGCGCGACCAGCGCCCGCTTCTCGTAGAGCGAGAAACCGGCCTCGTCGAGCAGCGCCAGGTCCTGCCATCGCATGCCGCTTTCTACTCCAGAAAGTAGATGAAAGCCATGTGCGGGCCGCGGACAATCGGGCCCTCAGTCTTTTCGGGAGGAGGACATGAGTCAGCAGACAGCCCCGCAGACAGCGCAGGTGATTCCGAACTTCTGGGTCGAGGAGGTGGAGACGCTGCGCGACTTCTATCTGGAGAAGCTCGGCTTCGGCCACATGATGGGGATCGTCGGCAAGGACGGAAAGCTCGACTTCGGCATCGTCCAGCGCGACGGGATCATGGTGATGATGGGCCGTCCGCAGTCGCCCGGCGCCGGCATCGCCAAGGGCCAGGGCGGCACCCGGCCGCTCGATGTCTATTTCAGCGTGAAGGATGTCGACGCCTATCACGACGAGGTGCGGTCGCGCGGTGCCGCGGTGACGGAGGCGCTGACCACCCAGTGGTGGGGCGACCGGAACTTCGCGGTGAGGGATCCCTACGGCTACACCCTGTGGTTCTACCAGACGGTCGGCGTGCCGGAGCCGCCGCCCGGCGTCACGATGGTGTGATACCAACGGCCGGAAATATTGACCCGTCATGGCGAGCCCCGAAGGGGCGTGGCCATCCAGTGGCACCGCCCCTCTGGATGGCCACGGCGCTGCGCGCCTCGCCATGACGGAAAGGCCGGAGAGTCAACCTCAAAGGCTGCTGGTATGAAGCCGGAAGCGTGGGCCGGGTTCGCCTCGGCGAACCCGACCTACGATTCTTCGCCCCTCTGCGCCCGCAGCCTGGCCCAGTAGTCCAGCCGCTTCCTGATCTCGCGCTCGAAGCCGCGCTCGACCGGGCGGTAGAATTCCTGCCGCTCCATGTCGGGCGGGAAATAGTTCTGGCCGGAGAAGCCCTCCTCCGTGTCGTGATCGTAGGCGTAGCCCTTGCCGTAGCCGATCTCCTTCATCAGCCGGGTCGGGGCGTTCAGGATGTGCATCGGCGGCATCAGGCTGCCGGTCTCCTGGGCCGCACGGGAGCTCGCCTTGAAGGCGGTGTAGGCGGCGTTCGACTTCGGCGCCGTGGCCAGGAAGATCACCGCCTGGGCGATCGCCAGCTCGCCCTCCGGGCTGCCCAGCCGCTCATAAGCGTCCCAGGCCGCCAGCGCCTGGGTCAGCGCGTTCGGGTCGGCCATGCCGATGTCCTCGACCGCGAAGCGCACCAGCCGGCGCACGACATAGAGCGGGTCCTCGCCGCCCGCCAGCATCCGCGCGAACCAGTAGAGCCCGGCATCGACGTCGGAGCCGCGCAGCGATTTGTGCAGCGCCGAGATCAGGTTGTAGTGGCTCTCCTGCGCCTTGTCGTAGACCGGCGCCCGCCGCTGCACCGCCTGGGCCAGGGCGGCGGGGTCGAGCGGCCCGTCCGGCTTCAGCGCGAACAGCTCCTCCGCCAGGTTCAGCAGATAGCGGCCGTCGCCATCGGCCATGGCCTTGACCGCGTCGCGCGCCTCCGGCGTCAGCGGCAGCGCCCGGCCCTCCGCCGCCTCCGCCCGCTGCAGCAGCTCCTCCAGCGCCGCGAAGTCCAGCCGGTTGAGGACGAAGACCTGGCAGCGCGACAAGAGCGCCGCGTTCAGCTCGAAGGACGGGTTCTCGGTGGTGGCGCCGATCAGGGTGATGGTGCCGTCCTCGACCACCGGCAGGAAAGCGTCCTGCTGGCTGCGGTTGAAGCGGTGCACCTCGTCGACGAACAGCAGCGTCCCTTGCCCGGCCACGCGCCGGCCGCGGGCGGCCTCGAACACCTTCCGCAGCTCGGCGACGCCGGAGAAGATCGCCGACAGCGGCTCGAAATGCAGGTCGGTGTGCTCCGCCAGCAGCCGGGCCAGCGTGGTCTTGCCGCAGCCGGGCGGTCCCCACAGGATCATGCTGGCGATGCGGTGCGCCGCCACCATCCGGCCGATCGGGCCGTCCGGCTTCAGCAGATGGTCCTGGCCGACCACCTCGCCGATGCTGCGCGGCCGCAGACGGTCGGCCAGGGGGCGCGGCGCCTGGTCGGCGAAGAGTGATGGGGTATCGTCTGGTCTGGGTGAGCGAGCCATGATGGGCCGCATCGTCGACCAGCGGCCGCGGCGGCGCAATGGCGAGCTGCGCCGGCCGGGGCTGCGCCACGATCCCGCCCTGCTTTCGCCCGGATGTGATCACGATCACTTCGCCGGGAACTTTTGCAGTGCAAAAGGCGAACTCCCGACACCCCCTAACCCCTTTGCATTGACAACCCCCCACGCAGGGATGACCCTTTTTGCAGGGGACCTCCTTCGGAGAGCGAGACATGATGACCGGGCGCCTGCGGACGCGGCCAGGAAGGGTCTTTGGCACCCTGGCCGCCTTGGGAACGGTGGCTTTCCTGGCCGCCTGCAACGAATCGAGCAGCAGCGAGGGCCAGGCGGCGGCACCGCCGCCCCCGCCGGTCACGGTGGCCTCGCCGCTGGTCAAGCGCATCACCGAATGGGACGAGTTCACCGGCCGCTACGAGGCGACGGCGACGGTCGAGGTGCGCGCCCGCGTCTCGGGCTATCTGCAGGCGATCAACTTCGCCGACGGCGCCATGGTCAAGCAGGGCGACGTGCTGTTCGTGATCGACCCCCGCCCCTATCAGGCGACGGTGGATTCGGCCAAGGCCGACCTGGCCAGCGCCCAGGCCCGGCTCGACCTGGCCAAGGTCCAGCTCGACCGCGCCCAGGCTCTGGTCAGCCAGTCGAACGTCTCGCGCTCGGCCTATGACCAGGCGGTGCAGGAGCGCCGGGCGGCCGAGGCGCAGGTGCAGCAGACCACGGCGGCGCTGCAGTCGGCGCAGCTCAACCTCGACTTCACCCAGGTCCGGGCACCGCTCTCCGGCCGCGTCTCGAACCGGCGGGTCGACATCGGCAACCTGGTCACCGGCGACCCGAACGCGACGCTCCTGACCACGATCGTGGCACTGGACCCGATCTATTTCACCTTCGACATGAGCGAGGCCGACTTCCTCGCCTATCAGCGCGCGGTGGCGGCCGGCCGGCTGCCCTCGACCCGGGACAATGAGACGATCATCCAGACGCGGCTGCCGGACGAGCAGGAGTGGCCGCATGGCGGCACCATGAACTTCGTCGACAACCGGATCGATCCCGGCTCCGGCACCATCCGCGCCCGCGCCGTCCTGGACAACAAGAACCTGTTCATCACGCCGGGCCAGTTCGGCCGGATCCGGCTGCCCGGATCGAACGAATACGACGCGATCCTGATCCCGGAGACCGCGATCCTGACCGATCAGTCGAACCGGATCGTGATGACGGTGAAGGACGACGGCACGGTCGAACCCCGGATCATCCGGCCCGGCCCGACCCAGCCGGGCGGCCTGCGCATCGTGCGCGAGGGCCTGACCGGCCAGGAGAAGATCGTCATCAACGGCCTCGTCCGGGCCCGGCCGGGCGCCAAGGTGACGGCGCAGCCCGGCACGATCGAGCCGCAGCCCGAATACACCGAGAACTGAGGGGCGGGCGAATGCGCTTCTCCCATTTCTGCATCGACCGCCCGATCTTCGCGACGGTGCTGTCGATCCTGGTCGTGCTGCTCGGCGCGGCCGCTTATTTCACCCTGCCGGTGGCGCAGTATCCCGAGATCGCGCCGCCGACCATCGAGATCCGCACCTCCTACCCCGGCGCCTCGGCCGAGGTGGTCTCCAACACGGTCGCGACGCCGATCGAGCAGGAGATCAACGGCGTCGAGAACATGCTGTACATGCAGTCGCAGGCGACCGGCGACGGCCAGCTGGTGATCCAGGTCACCTTCGCCCTCGGCACCGACCTCGACATCGCCCAGGTGCTGGTCCAGAACCGCGTCGCCGTGGCCGAGCCGCGGCTGCCGGACGAGGTGCGCCAGATCGGCGTCACCGTGCGCAAATCCTCGCCCGACATGCTGATGGTGATCCATCTCAGCTCCTCGGACGGATCGCGCGACCCGCTCTACATCTCCAACTACGCGACCCTTCAGGTGCGCGATGTGCTGGCCCGCCTCGACGGCGTCGGCGACGTGCGCATCTTCGGCGCCCGCGACTACGCCATGCGGGTCTGGCTCGACCCGGACAAGGTGGCCTCGCGCAACCTGACCGCGGGCGAGGTCATCGCGGCGCTGCGGTCGCAGAACGTCCAGGTCGCCTCCGGCGTGCTGAACCAGCCGCCGGTGCCGAACCAGGCCGCCTATCAGCTCAATGTCGAGACCCTCGGCCGGCTGGCCGATCCGCGCCAGTTCGGCAACATCGTGGTCAAGACCGACGCCGACGGCCGCGTCACCCGGGTGCGCGACATCGCCCGGGTCGAGCTGGCCGCGCAGGACTACACCGCCAACGGCTATCTCGACGAACGGCCGGCGGTGCCGATCCTGGTGTTCCAGCGCCCGGGGTCGAACGCGCTGGAGACGGCCGACCGCCTGATCTCGACCATGGCGGAGCTGTCCAAGAACTTCCCGCCCGGCCTGCAGTACAACATCATCTACAACCCGACCGAGTTCATCGCGGAATCGGTGCATGAGGTCGAGAAGACGATCTGGGAAGCGATCGTCCTGGTCGTCATCGTCGTCATCCTGTTCCTGCAGACCTGGCGCGCGGCGATCATCCCGGTCGTCGCCATCCCGATCTCGCTGATCGGCACCTTCATGGTGATGGCGGCGCTGGGCTACTCGCTGAACAACCTGTCTCTGTTCGGCCTGGTGCTGGCCATCGGCATCGTCGTCGACGACGCCATCGTGGTGGTCGAGAACGTCGAGCGGCATCTGCGCGAGGGCAAGTCGCCGAAGGAGGCGGCGCATCTGACCATGGACGAGGTCGGCGGCGCGCTGATCGCCATCGCCCTCGTGCTGTGCGCCGTGTTCATCCCGGCGGCGCTGATCACCGGCATCACCGGCCAGTTCTTCCGCCAGTTCGCGGTGACCATCGCCGCGGCGACGGTGATCTCGGCCTTCGTGTCGCTGACCCTCAGCCCGGCCCTCTGCGCCATCCTGCTGAAGCCGCATCAGGCGCATGATGCGCACCGGACCTCGCCGCTGTTCCGGCCGATCGCGGCCTTCTTCCGCGGCTTCAACTGGGCCTTCGACAAGCTGTCGCTGGGCTATGGCGGGCTGACCCGGCGGATCCTGCGCTTCGCCGTGGTCATGCTGGTCGCCTATGTCGGGCTGATCGGCCTGACCGGACTGCAGTTCGGCCGGGCGCCGACCGGCTTCATCCCGGAGCAGGATCAGGGCTATCTGATCACCGTGATCCAGCTGCCCCCCGGCTCCTCCCTCGCCCGCACCGACGCGGTGGTCAAGGAGGCCGCCAAGCAGATCCTGGAGGTGCCGGGCATCATCCATGTCGTGCCGTTCGCCGGCTTCGACGGCGCCACCTTCACCAACGCCTCGAACGCCGGCGCGATCTTCTCGACCTTCGCGCCCTTCGCCGAACGCGACGCCAAGGGGCAGACCGTCCAGGCGCTGCAGGCGGCGCTGAACCAGAAGCTCGCCGGCATCCAGGACGCCTTCATCATCACCATCCAGCCCCCGCCCGTGCGCGGCATCGGCACCGGCGGCGGCTTCAAGATGATGGTCGAGGACCGGACCGGGCGCGGCCTGGCGGCGCTCGATGCCGCGACCCAGGAGATCCTGGCCAGGGCGAACCAGACCCCGGGCCTGGCCGGCGTGTTCTCGCTGTTCAACACCCGCACGCCGAAGCTCTACGCCGACATCGACCGGGTGAAGGCGGAGATGCTGGGCGTGTCGGCCGACCGGGTGTTCGAGACGCTGGAGGTCTATCTCGGCTCGACCTATGTCAACGACTTCAACTATCTCGGCCGCACCTTCCGCCTGACCGCCCAGGCGGACGGCAGGTTCCGGCAGAATCTGCGCGACATCGGCAACTACAAGACCCGCAGCGACAGCGGCGGGATGGTGCCGCTCAGCGCCGTCGCCAGCTTCCGCGACCTGACCGGCCCCTACCGCGTGCCGCGCTTCAACCTGTACCCTGCGGCCGAGGTCCAGGGGTCGACCCTGCCAGGCTATTCCACCGGCTACGCCCTGGCGGCGATGGAGCAGATCGCGACCGAGACCCTGCCGCAGGGCTTCGGCTTCGAATGGACCGAGCTGGCGCTGCAGGAGAAGCTGGCCGGCAACACCGGCATGCTGGTGTTCGTCGCCTCGGTGGTGTTCGTCTTCCTGCTGCTGGCGGCGCAGTACGAGAGCTGGACCCTGCCGCTCTCGGTCATCCTGATCGTGCCGATGTGCCTCCTGGCGGCCGTCACCGGCCTCTTGCTGCGCGGGATGGACATCAACATCCTGGCCCAGATCGGCTTCGTCGTGCTGATCGGCCTGGCGGCGAAGAACGCGATCCTGATCGTCGAGTTCGCGCGCCAGGCGGAGGAGCACGGTGAGAGCCGGCAGGACGCTGCGGTCTCGGCCGCCCGCACCCGGCTGCGGCCGATCCTGATGACCTCCTTCGCCTTCATCTTCGGTGTGGTGCCGCTGGTGATCGCGTCCGGCGCCGGCTACGAGATGCGGCAGTCGCTGGGCACCGCCGTGTTCTTCGGCATGATCGGCGTGACCGTGTTCGGCCTGTTGTTCACGCCGCTGTTCTACGTCGTCTGCCGCTGGCTCGGCGCAGCGGTCGCCCGGCGCCGGCCGGCGCCGGCGCCGAAGCTGGAAGGCGGCCCGGCGGAGTAATCGCGACGGCAGCGTCCCGGAGGATCACTCCGGGACGCTGCCCCGCGCGAGTTCAGGCAAGCGCAGCGCCCGGTACAGTTCGGAGAGAATGCCGGCGAAGACGCTGACCTCGGCCGCGGTCAGCGCCAGCGACACCAGATCGGCCAGCAAGGTCGCGACGCCGATGCCGGTGTCCTCCGGCAGGATCGCCGCCAGCACCGCGCCGAGGCCGTAGGAGATCACGAAGAAGAGCAGCAGAGTGGCGGCCAGCGCGCCCCAGGCCTGCAGCCTCTGGCCGCGCAGCAGCCGACTGCTCTCGGCGGCGGTCAGGCCGCGGTCGCCGATCGCGGTGGCGGGGAGGACCAGCCCATAGAAGGCGAAGGGTACGATGGCGAGGGCGGTGAGCACCGCCGTCGCTACCAGCAGCGCCAGCACATTGCCCGACGGCCCACCGACGGCCAGCGCCTGCAGCAGCGACGGTCCGCCGACCAGACCGAACAGGATCGACAGCACGAACACCCCGGCCATGGCCGTGAACAGGCCGAGAATGCCGAGCCAGATCTGGTACAGCGCGAAGCGCAGCGTCGCGGCATCGGCCGGGAACGGCGCGAACTCGCCGCGCAGCACGTAGCGGTGCCAGGCGACCGCGATCAGCGCGATGGCGAACAGTTGCACCAGCATCGCCAGCAGCACGGCCAGCGCGCCGGCGCCGGATGGCGCCTCGTCCGCGAACATCGCCGCCACCTCGTCGGCCCAGAGCCAATAGATGGCGAAGCGCAGGATCAGCGCGAAGGCGATCGCCGGCGCCGACAGCCGCGCCAGCGCCCCGGCATGCCCCAGGCTCCAGCCCACGGCGCGCCGCAGCAGGTCACCGGTCGAAAGTGCCGCCATCGTCCATCCCCTTGCTCGAATCGGGGCGGATCATTTCAGCCGCGGGTCGGCGAGGCAACCGGCGCTAACGACCCACCACCGTCTCCAGCGTTTGCCCGCCGCGCTGGATGGCGATGCGCCACGGGCCGCGGGAGCGGCGCAGCGACGCCTCCAGCGACTCCGTGCTCTCGACCTCCTCGCCGTCGAAGCGCAGCAGGACGTCGCCGGGCTGCAGCCCCAGCTGCGCCGCCGGGCTGCGGGCGGCGACCGCGGTCACCACCACGCCCTTGCCGGGGCCGTTGAGCCGCAGCTCCTCCACCACCGCCGGCGAGACGTTGACCACCGTGGCGCCGGCCAGGGGCGAGCGGCCGCCGAGCACGCGCTCGTCGCGCGGCGGGTCCTCCGGCGGCGCCTCGACCGGCAGCGACAGCTCGACCGTGTCCCGGCCGCGCCGCACCGCCAGCTTCGCGGTGGCGCCGAGATCGAGCGTGGCCAGGCGGAAGCGCAGCGATTCCGGGTCGTCGACCGCATGGCCGTCGACCGCGGTGACCACGTCGCCGACCTTGAGGCCGGCCCGCCCCGCCGGCCCGTTGAGATCGACGCCGTTGACCAGCACGCCGGCCGGGCGGTCGAGGCCATAGGCCTCGGCCAGGCCGCGGTCGATCGCCTGGCCGTCGGCGCCGAGCCAGGGCCGCACCACCGGCTGCCCGGTCTCGGCCGCGCGCATCATGCTGCGCAGCATGTTGGCCGGGATGGCGAAGCCGATGCCGAGCGAGCCGCCGGTGCGGCTGTAGATCGCGGTGTTGATGCCGACCAGCCGGCCCTTCATGTCGATCAGGGCGCCGCCGGAATTGCCGGGGTTCACCGCCGCGTCGGTCTGGATGAAGAAGTCGTAGTCGGAGATGCCGACGGCGGTGCGGGCGATCGCCGAGACGATGCCCATGGTCACGGTCTGGCCGACGCCGAAGGGGTTGCCGATCGCCAGCACCAGGTCGCCGACCTCGAGCGCGTCGCTGTCGCCGAGCGGCAGCGAGGGCAGCGACCGGCCGGCGAGGTCCTTGAGCTTCAGGAAGGCCAGGTCGGTGCGTTCGTCCGACAGCACCAGCTCGGCCTCGTATTCGGTGCGGTCGGACAGCACCACGGTGATCTGGTCCGCGTCCTTGATCACATGGTGGTTGGTGACCACGAGCCCGTCCGACCCGACCACGACGCCGGAGCCGAGCGAGTTCTCGATCCGCTGCCGCGGCCGGCCGCCGGGCAGATCGTCGCCGAAGAAGCGGCGGAAGAACGGGTCGTCGAACAGCGGATTCTGCCGCTCGACCACCATGTGCCGGGCATAGATGTTGACCACGGCCGGCGCCGCGCTGCGCACCAGCGGCGCGAAGCTGAGGTCGATCTCGGCCCGGCTGGTCGGCACCACAGGCTCGGCCGCGGCCGGTCCGGCCAGCAGGAGCAGCAGCGCCGCCGCGGCGCTCGCGAAACGGGACATCCTTCCTCCATCCGCCGTGACGGGCCCGGTCTAGCCGAAGGGGGCCGCCGGCGTCCATGGGCCGGCGCGCCGGCTTACGGTTTCGTGACCTCCTGCAGCAGGGCCAGCGCCTGCAGCAGGGCCGGCGACCGGTCGCCGCGCCGCCAGGCGACGGCGATCCGGGCCTGCGGCGCCGGGCCGGCCAGCGCCAGGTAGCGCACCCCGGCCGGCCGCAGCCGGCGCAGCGATTCCGGCACCAGCGACACGCCGAATCCGGCCGCGACCAGCGACACGATCGCGTGCATCTGGTGCGCCGACTGCGCGATCCGCGGCACGAAGCCGGCTGCGGCGCAGGCCTCCAGGATCGTGGCGTGGAAGCCGGGCCCCTCGCCCTGCGGGAACATGACGAAGGGCTCGGCAGCCAACTCGGCCAGGGCGATGCGGCGGCGGCCCGCCAGCGGATGGCCGGCCGGGACCACGGCGACCATCGGGTCGGCCCAGGCCGGGCGCTGCTCCAGCCCCTCGCTGTCCGGCAGGGGCGGGATGACGAAGCCGAGATCGCAGCGGCCGCCGCGCAGCTCGTCCAGCTGCCGCATCGTCGTCGCCTCGCGCAGGTCCAGCGCCACCCCCGGATGCCGGGCCTGCAGCGCCCGCAGCAGCGGCGGCAGGCGCTCGAACATGGCGCTGCCGACAAAGGTGATGCGGATCAGGCCGGTCAGCCCCTGCCCTGCCTGGCGCGCCACGGCCACGGCGTGCTCGGCCTGGGTCAGGGTGCGGCGCGCCTCCTCCAGCAAGGCGACGCCGGCGGCGGTCAGGGCCAGGCGCCGGCGGCTGCGGTCGAACAGGGGGGCGCCGACCACGTCCTCCAGCCGCCGCATCGCCGTGCTCAGCGGCGGCTGCGCCATGCCCAGCCGCTCCGCCGCCCGGCGGACATGGCGCTCCTCGGCCACGGCGATGAACTGGCGCAGCAGGCGCAGCTCGATCATGGGGTGATCCCAGCGGCCCGAGATATTGACCCGTCATGGCGAGCCCCGAAGGGGCGTGGCCATCCAGGGCCGCTCGCACTGGCCCCTGGATGGCCACGGCGCTGCGCGCCTCGCCATGACGGGCGAGAAATCGAGGAGGCGGTCTTGCAGTTTGTCAACATGATACTCCCAGAATATCAGACGTTCATGATCTCATATTTGAAGTATGCAAGGCGCCTGCCAACCTTCCGCTCGTCACAACAGGAGAGTGGATCGATGGCACGAGTGGTGGTGGTCAGCGGCGGCGGCACGGGCATCGGGCTCGCCGTCGCCCGGCATTTCGCCGGGCAGGGAGAGCAGGTCGTGATCATCGGCCGCCGCCCTGGCGTGCTGGAGACGGCGGCGGCGGCGATCGGGCGGGAGCATCCGACAGCGCCGCCGGTGCTGCCGCTGCCCTGCGACCTGGCGCAGCCCGACCGGGTCGAGGCGCTGTGCCGCGAGATCGACGCCCGCTTCCCCGCGGTCGACGTGCTGGTGCATGCGGCAGGCGGCAACGCCGTGCTGCAGGCGCCGGAGGGCAGCTACGGCGACGGGCTGGCCGGGGTCGCGCGGCGCTGGACCGACAATTTCCGCGGCAACGTGCTGTCCGCGGTGCTGCTGACCGAGGGCCTGCGCGACCGGCTGCGGTCGCCCGGCGGCCGGATCGTACTGATCAGCTCGATCGCCGCCTATCGCGGCTCCGGCGCCGGCTGCTACGGCGCCGCCAAGGCGGCGCTGCATCCCTATGGCTACGACCTGGCCGCGGCGCTGGGGCCGAAGGGCGTCACCGTCAACATCGTGGCGCCCGGCTATATCCGCGACACCGAGTTCTTCGCCGACCGGCTGCCGGCGGAGCGGCAGGCCGCGCTGATCGCCGAGACCTCGACCCGCCGCGCCGGTGTCCCGGCCGACATCGCCGACGCCGTGGCCTGGCTGGCTTCGCCCGGCGCGTCGCACGTCACCGCCCAGGTGATTCAGGTCAATGGCGGCGCCGAGCGCGGCCACTAATCCGGCTCCACGGCGCTATTCATGGAAAGTAGAGTTGTAGACTTGAAATCAACTTTTGATTGATGAAAAATACACTTCTCGTCATGTCCAAGGGGAGGGGCCTGTGGTCGATCGCTACACGAAGGTGATCCTGACCGTGATCGCGGTGGCACTGGTAGCGCTGGCCGTGCAGCAGGCGGTGCCCAGCGCATCGGCCGCCGGGTCGGAGTGCAGGGGCACCTATCTCGATCCCTGCTGGGTCAAGATCTCGAGCGACTGACGAAAAAAAGGCCCGGCGCAAGCCGGGCCTCCTTCATCAATTGGCACTTGGTCGGCCGATCAGCCCTCGGCCGATTCCTCGGCCTCGGCCGCAGCCTTCAGCTCGGCGTCGCGCGCCTTGTCGGCGGCGCCTTTGGCGTCGCGGTCGCGGTCGACCAGCTCAATCACCGCCATCGGGGCGGCGTCGCCGTAGCGGAAGCCGGCCTTGAGCACGCGGGAATAGCCGCCGTTGCGGGTCTTGTAGCGCTCGGCGATCACCGAGAACAGCTTCGATACCACCTCGTCGTCGCGCAGCTGGGCATAAGCCAGACGGCGATTGGCGAGGCCGCCCTTCTTGCCGAGGGTGATCAGCTTCTCGACGATCGGGCGCAGATCCTTCGCCTTCGGCAGGGTGGTCTTGATCTGCTCATGGGTGATCAGCGCCGCCGCCATGTTGGCGAACATCGCCTTGCGGTGGCTGCTGGTGCGGCTGAAACGACGTCCGGTCACTCCGTGACGCATGGCAATGTCTCCTCATGGCTTGGCCCCCGCGGGGGTCCGATGGCGGGACCCGCCGCCTCCCCTTCCGGGAAAGTACGGCGGGGTACAGACCTCGATCAGCCGATCAGAACGGCTCCTCGAGCTTTTTGGCGAGATCCTCGATGTTCTCCGGCGGCCAGTTCGGGATCTCCATGCCGAGATGGAGGCCCATGGTCGACAGCACTTCCTTGATCTCGTTCAGCGACTTGCGGCCGAAGTTCGGGGTGCGGAGCATCTCCGCCTCGGTCTTCTGCACCAGGTCGCCGATATAGACGATGTTGTCGTTCTTCAGGCAGTTCGCCGAACGGACCGACAGCTCCAGCTCGTCCACCTTCCGCAGCAGGTTGCGGTTGAACGGCATCTCCTCGCCGGTCTCCTCGCGCAGGTCGCGCGACGGCTCCTCGAAGTTGATGAACAGCTGCAGCTGGTCCTGCAGGATGCGCGCGGCCAGCGCCACCGCATCCTCCGGCGTCACCGCGCCGTTGGTCTCGATCGTCAGCGACAGCTTGTCGTAGTCGGTGACCTGGCCGACGCGGGTGTTCTCGACCTTGTACGAGACCTTGCGGATCGGGCTGTACAGGGCGTCGACCGGGATCAGGCCGATCGGCGCGTCCTCCGGCCGGTTCATGCTGGCCGGGACATAGCCCTTGCCGACATTGACCGTGAATTCCATCGCCAGCTTGGCGCCCTCGTCGAGGGTGCACAGCACCAGCTCGGGGTCCATGATCTCGATGTCCGGACCGGTGACGATGTCGCCGGCCTTGACCACCTTCGGGCCCTCGGCGTTCAGCCGCATCTTCTTCGGGCCCTCGGCGTGCATGCGCAGCGACAGCGCCTTGACGTTGAGGACGATGTCGGTGACGTCCTCGCGCACGCCCGGGATCGAGGAGAATTCGTGCAGCACGCCGTCGATGTGGATGGCGGTGACCGCGGCGCCCTGCAGCGAGGACAGCAGCACGCGGCGGATGGCGTTGCCGAGGGTCAGGCCGAAGCCGCGCTCGAGCGGATCGGCGACGAGGGTCGCCTTGCGCTGCGGATCGTCGCCCGGCTGGACGTCGAGAGCGTTGGGCTTGATCAGTTCCTGCCAGTTGCGCTGAAGCACTGTCGTCTCAATCCTGTTCTGCCACTATAGGCCGGATACGGCCGAAACGCCGGCGGGGCGAAGCCCTTCCGATCCCATGCTTGGACCCTGTGGCGGCTGGTCCTGTCCCGGATCGGCCGGCGGTACTGCGTAAAAGGCGGCGGCCCACGCCGCCCCGGTCCCGGCGACGGGACGGGGCGGCGCGGGCCGGGCCGGCCTCAGACGCGACGCTTCTTGCGCGGACGGACGCCGTTGTGCGGGATCGGCGTGACGTCGCGGATCGAGGTGATCTGGAAGCCGATCGACTGCAGGGCGCGCAGCGCGCTCTCGCGGCCGGAGCCGGGGCCCTTCACGTTGATCTCGAGCACGCGCATGCCGTGCTCCTGGGCCTTGCGGCCGGCATCCTCGGCGGCGACCTGGGCGGCGTAGGGGGTCGACTTGCGGCTGCCCTTGAAGCCCATGCCACCGGCCGACGACCAGGCGATGGCGTTGCCCTGGGCGTCGGTGATGGTGATCACCGTGTTGTTGAAGGACGAGTTCACGTGGGCGACGCCCGAGGTGATGTTCTTACGCTCGCGACGACGCAGACGGGCGCTCGCGGCGGCAGCTGCTGGCTTGGCCATGGTTCGCTCGCCTTCCGATTACTTCTTCTTGCCCGCGATGGGCTTCGCCGGACCCTTGCGGGTGCGGGCATTGGTGTGGGTCCGCTGGCCGCGGACGGGCAGGCCCTTGCGGTGGCGCAGGCCGCGGTAGCAGCCGAGGTCCATCAGCCGCTTGATGTTCATCGCGATCTCGCGCCGCAGGTCGCCCTCGACCGTGTAGTCGCTGTCGATGGTCTCGCGGATGCGCAGGATCTCGTCTTCGGTCAGCTCGTTGACGCGGCGGTCGGCCGGGATGCCGAGCTTGTCGATGATGCTCTGGGCGGTGTGGCGCCCGATGCCATGGATGTAGGTGAGCGCGATCAGCACGCGCTTCTGGGTCGGAATGTTGACGCCGGCAATACGTGCCACGTCGGTCTCCTCAAGCGGTTGCCACCTTCGGCGCCGCCGCTGCCGGGCCCTCGGGGCCTGGCCTGCATCGCCGGGTCTGCTGGTTCATGTCTGCCCGCGTGCCGGAGCGGCCGCGCGAACGCCTTGTGCTTCGGCCGCCTTCCGGCTCCGAAGCGCGCGGAGTATAGTGATCGTCAGGGCAGAGTCAACCGTGGGGATTCGCGCACCGAATCCACGCTGTCGGGACGACGGCGGGGAACCATAGCCGGAACCGCTCCGGCTTGTCACCTGCGCCGCGACGATCATCTTCTTGGGCACGGCCATCATGCCGGCCGCCTGCGGGAGACGGACGATGCCGAACCTGCCGGTCCTTCGCGCCCTCGCCGCGAACTGGGGCGCCATCGCGCTGCGCGGCGTGCTGGCCATCCTGTTCGGGATCCTCGCCTGGCTGTGGCCGGGCATGACCCTGGCGGTGCTGATCATCCTCTACGCCGCCTATGCGCTGGTCGACGGCGTGATGGGCATCATCGTCGGCATCCGCGGCCGCAACTGGGGCTACGCCCTGCTCGGGCTTGTCGGCGTCGCGGCCGGCGTGGTGGCCGTGATCTGGCCGCTGCTGACCGCGATCGTCCTCGTCTACATCATCGCCGTCTGGGCGATCGTGATCGGGGTGATGGAGATCGTCACCGCCATCCGCCTGCGCAAGGAGATCGAGGGCGAATGGCTGCTGGCGCTGACCGGCGCCCTGTGGGTGCTGTTCGGCGTCTATGCCCTGGCCTTCCCCGGCGCCGGCGCGCTGTCCCTGGTCTGGCTGATCGGCAGCTGGGCGATCGTGGTCGGGGTGCTGGAGCTGGCCCTCGCCTTCCGCCTGCGCCGTCTGGCGCGGCGCCACGGCGGCACCGCCGCGCCAGCCTAGCGCCTTTGCACCCTGCTCACCCGGCCCGCGGCGGCGCGAGGCGATGGACCAGCGGACGCCCGGCCTCGGCATCGGCGAGGCTCGCCAGCGTCGTCTCCGCGATCGCCGCGAGCGCCTCGGCGGTGAGGAAGGCCTGGTGCCCGTCACCAGCACGTTGGGGAAGGTCAGCAGCCGCTGGAGCACGTCGTCCTGCACGATCTCGTTGGACAGGTCCTCGAAGAACAGGCTCTCCTCCTGCTCGTAGACGTCGAGCGCCACGCCGCCGAGCTTGCGGCTCTTCAGCCCCTCGATCACGGCGGCGGTGTCGATCAGGGCGCCGCGGCTGGTGTTGACCAGCATCAGCCCTGGCCGCGCCCGCGCGATCGCCTCGGCATCAATGAAATGGCGGGTCTGCGGCGTCAGCGGGCAGTGCAGGGTGATGATCTCCGCCGCGTCCAGCAGCGCCGCCCGGTCGACATAGCGGATGCCCTCCGCCGCCAGCGCCTCGTCCGGGAACGGATCGAAGGCCAGCACCTCGCAGCCGAAGCCGAGGCGCAGGGCCCGGGCGACGATGGCGCCGATGCGGCCGGTCCCGACGACGCCGACCGTGCGGCCGTGGAGATTGCGGCCGACCAGCCCGTCGAGGGCGAAGTTGTTCTCGCGCGTGCGCGCCCAGGCGCGATGAATCCTGCGGTCGAGCGCCAGCATCAGCCCGATGGCGAACTCGGCCACCGCATGCGGCGAATAGGCCGGCACCCGCACCACGGCGATGCCGAGCCGATCCGCGGCTGCCAGATCCACATTGTTGAAGCCGGCGCAGCGCAGGGCCACCACCCGGGTGCCGCCGGCCTGCAGCGCCTCCAGCACGGCGGCGTCGAGCAGGTCGTTGACGAACACGCAGACCGCCGGGAAGCCGCGGGCGAGCGGCACCGTGTCGGCGTCGAGCCGCGGCTCCAGGAAGGTCAGCGCATGGCCGAAGCGGGCGTTGGCCGCCTCGAAATACTGCCGGTCGTAGGACTTGGTGCCGAACACCGCGACGCGCATGGCCGAGCCCTTGTCTGTTCCGTCCGCGGACGGGGTGACGCCTTGCCGGCGCCCATGCCACCCTACCGCATCGAAACCGCAGGGAGCATCGCCATGGCATCCGGGCTGATCGAATACGAGGAGGCATCGCCGGAGGTGCGGGCCGTCTATGACGACATCATGGCCACCCGCCGGATCGACCGGGTCAACAATTTCTGGAAGGCGCTGGCGATCCATCCGCCGACGCTGCGGCGGACCTGGGAGAGCGTGAAGGAGGTGATGGCGCCCGGCGCGCTCGACCCGCTGGTGAAGGAGATGGTGTATCTCGCGGTCAGCGCCACCAATGGCTGCGGCTACTGCATCGCCTCGCACAGCGCGGCGGCGCGCAAGGCCGGCATGACCGACGAGATGCTGGGCGAGCTGATGGCCGTGGTCGGCATGGCCAACGAGACCAACCGCCTGGCCAACGGCCTGCAGGTGCCGGTCGACGAGGCATTCCGCCGGACGGACTGACGGTATGACGGGGTGTCCGCCGCCCCGCTTCGGCGGCGGGCTGCGCCAAGGAGAATTTTAGATCAAAACCAAATAATATAATTTCTCAATCCAAGAAATATTACAACGAAATCGGGCATTCCGGAGCACAACAACCTTTCACAAGCATCTATACATTTCAGTTTACAAAAAAGTAAATATTCGCACTTATTCGACCGGATATATGGTTTTTCCAATCGCGATTTCACATCAAAGCTGATTTAGAGGACATCGCCATGAAGTTGTGGCTTCCTTTGGCTTGCGCTGCCTTTGCGTCGACGGCGGCGCAGGCGAATTCCAACCTGTTCGAGCTCTGCAACGAGCCGTTCCGCGAGCTCTCGCCGGCAGAACAGCAACTGGTGGTCAGCAAGGGCTGCGCCCTCGAGCCGGCCGGCGATGCGGTCAACGTGGCGTCCCTTCCCGACGGAGCCGGCAGCGGAACGGGAACGGGAACGGGCACCGGCAGCAGCACCGGCTCGACCGGCGGCTCGAGCTCGGCCGGCGGTGGCAGCAGCGGCGGCGGCTCGTCGGGTGGCGGCAACGGCGGCGGAGGCTCGCACGGCGGGGGCGGCTCCGGCGGGAGCTCGGGTGGTGGCGGTTCGGGCGGTGGGTCCGGAGGCGGCGGCTCGGGCGGCGGCGGTTCAGGTGGTGGGTCCGGAGGCGGCGGCTCGGGCGGCGGAGGCGCCGGCAGCGGCAATGGCGGCGGGATCAATGTCGGCTTCGGTGGCGGCGCCACCGGCAATGGCGGCGGCATCAATGTCGGCGTCGGCGGCGGCTCCGGCAGCAACAACAGCGGCGGGGTGAATGTCGGCGCGGCCGGCGGCGCCTCCCACAACTCCGGCGGCGTCAATGTCGGGGTCGGCAGCGGTGCCGCTTCGAACAACAGCGGCGGCATCAACGCCGGCCTCGGCACCGGCGCCGCGTCGGGCAACTCCGGCGGCATCAATACCGGTGTCGGCAGCGGCGCCGCCTCGTCCAACACCGGCGGTGTCAATGTCGGCCTCGGCAAGACCGCCGCGTCCGGCAATTCCAGCGGCATCAATGCCGGTGTCGGCGCCGGCGCCGCTTCGTCCAACACCGGCGGCCTGAATGCCGGTCTCGGCAAGTCCGCCGCGAGCGGCAATTCTAGCGGCATCAACGCTGGTCTCGGCACCGGCGCCGCCTCATCCAACAGCGGCGGTGTCAATGTCGGACTCGGCAAGACCGCCACGTCCGGCAACTCCAGCGGCATCAATGCCGGCCTGGGCAGCAAGGCGGCCTCCGGCAATTCCGGCAGCGTCAACGCCGGTCTCGGCACCGGCTCGGCCTCCTCGAACAGCGGCAGCATCAATGTCGGGCTCGGCGGCAAGGCGTCCTCCGGCAACTCCGGCGGCGTCAATGCCGGGCTGGGCAGCAGCGCCACCTCGGCCAACAGCGGCGGGCTGAATGTCGGGCTTGGGAGCAAGGCGGCCTCCGGCAACTCCGGTGGCATCACTGTCGGCGTCGGCGACGACGGCACCGGCGCGGCCAGCACCAACAAGGGCGGCCTCAACGTCAGCCTCGGCGGCAAGAACGGCATCGGCGTGAGCCTGGGCGGGCATGCGAGCGGGATCAGCATCGGCGGCGCCAGGCTCGGCGGCGCCCGCCACTGAACGGCGAAAAGGCGAAGGGCCGGCGTCGCAGGGCGCCGGCCCTTCGTCTGTCCGGCCAGCCCGGCGCGGCGCGGCTTGACAGCCCGCCGCCCCCCCGCGAACCATCCGGGCCCGCCCTCGGACCGGAGAGACCCATGCCTCCCTATGCCGGCATCGCGACCTTCCTCAACGCCCCGCAGCGCCGCCGGCCGGAGGGCGGCCGCCCCGCCGTCGCGGTGCTGGGCCTGCCCTTCGACTTCGGCACCACCAACCGGCCCGGCTCTCGCTTCGGCCCGGGCGCGATCCGGGCGGCGAGCCGGACGCTGACCGGCGACGACCATCCCGATCTGGGGCTGAGCCCGGAGGAGCGGCTGGATCTCTACGATGCCGGGGACGCCGCGCCGATCACCGCCGACATCGCCGGCAGCCTGGTCGCGATCCGCGACGCGGCGGCCGAGCAGATCGGGGCCGGAGCCCGCCTCCTCGCCCTCGGCGGCGACCACACCGTCACCCTGCCGCTTCTGGAGGCGACCGCGGCCAAGCACGGGCCACTGGCGCTGATGCAGTTCGACGCCCATGTCGACACCTGGGCCGGCACGTCCTCGGCGCGGATCTATCACGGCTCCTGGCTGCGCCACGCCATCGAGCGCGGGCTGGTCGACCCGCGGGCCACGGTGCAGGTCGGGCTGCACAGCCCGGTCGCGCGCGACGTCGCCGCCTGGACCCGGGACCGGGGCGTGACCGGGATCTCCGCCGAGAGCGTGCATCTCGACGGCGTCGACCGGGCGGTGGAGCGGATCCGTGCCGTAATCGGCGACCGCCCGGCCTATCTGACCTTCGACATCGACGGGATCGATCCCGGCATGGCGCCCGGCGTCGCCTGCCCGGAGGCCGGGGGCCTGTTTCCGTGGCAGGCGCTGGCGCTGCTGCGCCGGCTGGGCGACGTCGCCTGGGTCGGGGCCGACGTGGTCGAGACCTGCCCGCCCTACGACCACTCCGACATCACCGCCGTGCTGGCCGCCACCATCGGCTGGACCTGGCTGTGCCTCTTGGCAGCGCAGGCGTCGGCCGACTGAACCGTTGGTTGGGTTCGCGACCGCGAACCCAACATGCCCGCCGCCCCGTGGATTTGTCGGGTTCGCCGGGGCGAACCCAACCAACGGAGCGGTCAGAACGCGTCAGTCCAGCACGGCGTAGCCGCGGCGGGCCATGCAGTTCCGGACCACGTCGCGGGTGCTGGTGGCGGCGGACGCGCCGCCGCCGACCGCGCCGCTGAGGCCGCCGACCGAGGCGCCGATCGCGGCACCGCGCCCGGCATTGCCGGTGAAGGCGCCGATGATCGCGCCGCCCGCCGCACCGATCGCGCCGCCGGCCAGCGCCCCGCCGACGGTGCGGCCGCCAGCGTCGACCTGCTGGGCCAGCTGCTGGCACTGGGCCAGGTCGTATTCGTAGTTCCGCCCGCCGGCGACCGAGGTCGCGGGGTCGATGATCGGCCGCACCTGCTGGGCGCATGCGGCAAGACCGAGCGCCAGAACGGCGAAAATGACTCCCCTGTTCAAACGCATATCCTTCTCCCTCGATCGGCCCGCGAACGGCGTTTCATTAATAAATAGTAACATTATTTGTTCCGGGCCACATGACCCGGCACCGCCGGCGAAGCATAACACAATGGTAACATCGGACTTGTAGGGTCCCCGGCATCACCGACCGAAGCCGGCGAGGCTCGCATGACCACTTCCGTGCTCGACACCAGGCCGACCGGGGGGCTGGCACGCCTCACCCCGCTGGCCGTCATCGCCCTGCTCATCGTCGGCGTCGTCTATGCCAGCTGGAGCCTGGTCAACGATCTCGGCGAGGTGCATTCGCCGAGCCTGCTGCCCTTTATCCTGCTCGGCATCGCCCTGCTGATCGCGCTGGGCTTTGAGTTCGTCAACGGCTTCCACGACACCGCCAACGCGGTGGCGACGGTGATCTACACCAACTCGCTGCCGCCCACGGCCGCTGTCATCTGGTCGGGCGTCTGGAACTTCCTCGGCGTCCTCACCTCCACCGGCCTCGTCGCCTTCGGCATCATCTCGCTGCTGCCGGTCGAGCTGATTCTGCAGGTCGGCAGCAGCGCCGGCTTCGCCATGGTGTTCGCGCTGCTGATCGCCGCCATCATCTGGAATGTCGGCACCTGGTATTTCGGCCTGCCCTCCTCCTCCTCGCACACGCTGATCGGCTCGATCATCGGCGTCGGGCTGATGAATCAGCTGATGGCCATCCCGGGCACCGGCACCAGCGGCGTGGACTGGTCGCAGGCGCTGGGCATCGGCAAGTCGCTGCTGTTCTCGCCGCTGATCGGCTTCGCCGCCGCGGCGCTGCTGCTGCTGGCCGCCAAGGCGCTGATCAAGCGGCCGGAGCTGTACCGCGCGCCGGAGGGCAGCAAGCCGCCGCCGCTGTGGATCCGCGGCCTCCTGGTCCTGACCTGCACCGGCGTCAGCTTCGCCCACGGCTCCAACGACGGGCAGAAGGGGATGGGGCTGATCATGCTGATCCTGATCGGCACCGTGCCCACCGCCTATGCCCTGAACCGGGCGATGCCGGAGGCCCAGATCGCCGCCTTCGCCCAGGTGTCGGAGCAGGCGGCCGGAGTGTTTGACCACTATGCCGCCGGGGTGGCCGCGCCGGCCGACCCGCGGGCGGCGGTGACCGCCTATGTCCGCGACCGGGCCCTGGCGCCGGAGACGGTGCCGGCTCTGGCCGCCCTGACCCGCGAGATCGACCACGCCGTGGCCGGGCGCAGCTCGCTGGCCGCGGTGCCGCCGGAGCAGACCGGCAACATCCGCAACGACATGTATCTCGCCTCGGAGGCGCTGAAGCAGATGGCGAAGACCGGCGCGCCTGCCTTCTCCGCCGAGGACGGCAAGCTGCTGACGCAGTATCGCGGCTATCTCGACCAGGCGACCAAGTTCATCCCCGACTGGGTCAAGGTGGCGGTCGCCATCGCGCTCGGCCTCGGCACCATGGTCGGCTGGAAGCGCATCGTCGTCACCGTCGGCGAGAAGATCGGCAAGGAGCACCTGACCTACGCCCAGGGCGCCTCGGCCGAGCTGGTGGCGATGGCGACGATCGGCGCCGCCGACGTCTACGGCCTGCCGGTCAGCACCACCCATGTGCTGTCCTCCGGCGTCGCCGGAACCATGGCGGCGAACCGCTCCGGCCTGCAATGGGGCACGATCCGCAACCTGATCATGGCCTGGGTGCTGACCCTGCCGGCCTCGATCGCGCTGGCCGCCGCGCTCTACTGGCTGCTGCGGCACCTGTTCTGAACCGGGACCGGGATTTGCAGGGGAAGCCGATCGTCAGCTTCGATTTCGGCGACGCCGTCACCGCCGCCTATCGCTTCGACCCCGCCTCCGGCGCCTGCGTCCAGACCGGGGTCGATCCGCTGCCGGAGGCGGGCGACGGCTGGGTCTGGCTGAATCTGAAGCTGAGCGACAGCCGCGCCCGGCACTGGCTGGCGCATCACGAGGCCCTGCCGCCGGCGGTCGCGCAATGGCTGCTGGACGGGCCCGACCGGGTGCAGGTGCAGCGGCTGGACGGCTGGTTGGTCGGCGCCGCCAACGGGCTGCACCACGACTTCGCCTTCGAGCCGGACCAGGTCGGCCGGCTGCGCTTCTGCCTGGGGCCCAACCTCCTGGTCACCGGTCGGCGCCATCCGCTGCGCGCGATCGACGAGATCCGCCGCAGCCTGGCCGCGGGGCGCGCGCCGGCCACGGCGCTGGGCATGCTGGCGCTCGCGGTCGAGCATCTGGCGGCGGAGGCCGAGACGATCGTCGAGAAGCTGATGGACGAGATCGACGGCATCGAGGACCGGGTGCTGGACGACCGGTCCACCGGCACGGTCGAGGACCGCCGGGCGCTGGGCCGCATCCGCCGCAGTGCCGCGGCGCTGCGGCGGCACCTGCTGCCGGAGGGCGCCGCCTTCGCCGCCGGGCTCGACGACCTGCCGGACTGGGCCGACCCGGCGGGCCGCGCCGGCCTGGCCGCGGCCGCCGAGCGCTTCCGCCGTACCGCCCGCAGCCTGGACGAGGTGACCGACCGCGCCCGCCTGCTGCAGGAGGAGATCGCGGCGCAGCGGGCGGAGGCGATGAACCGCAGCCTGCTGGCCCTGGCGGTGCTGACCGCGATTTTCCTGCCGATGACGCTGATCACCGGCATCTTCGGCATGAATGTCGCGGGCCTGCCGGGCCTGCAGGATCCCTCCGCCTTCCTGTGGGTGATGCTGCTGATCGTGGCCGCCGGCGCGGCGACGCTGGCCCTGATGGTGTGGCGGAGGATGTTCTAGGGGCTATTCCGCCGCGGTGCGGCTGCCGATCGCCGGCAGGTTGCGCAGCAAGAGCCGCACCAGCTCCGACTGCCGGTTGGTGCGAGTCTTGATGAAGATCTTCTTGAGATGGTTGCGGATGGTTTCGTAGCTGACATCGAGCCGGGTCGCGATCTCCTTCAGCGACAGGCCTGCCGCCAGCTCGCCCGCGATCCGTGCTTCGGTCGCGGTCAGGCCGTACAGCCGCCGCAGCTCCGGCTGCGACAGCTGGTTCGCCGGTGTCGGCGCGGCGATGAAGACCGCCGCCTTGGGCTGGGCCAGGCTGAGCAGCGGCCGGTTCCGGCTGACCGGGGAGACCAGCACCGCGAGCTGATCGCCGCCCGTCGTATCCGACAGGGTCAGCCCGCCGCCCGGCGCCAGCCCCGGATCGTCGAGGATCATCGAGGCCGAGGCGATGAGCTGGCGCAGCTTCGCCGTCTCGCCCGGCTGGGTGGCGCAGAGCAGGCCGCGCTGGTCGATGCGCAGCGCGGTGCCGGCCCGCAGCAGCGCCTCGGCCACCCGGTTGGAGAAGGAGACACGGCCGGTCGGGTCGGTCAGGATCACCCCGATCGACAGGCGGTCGAGCCCGGTCTCCAGCGCATCGCGCTGGGTGGCCACGTCGCCCAGCCGCTGGTGGATCTGGGCCGCGCGGGCGAAATGCGGCAGCAGCCGCCGCATCATCTCCGTCAGCCGCGCCGTCTCTTCCTCCGCCATCGGCTCGGCATGCAGCACGCTGACATGGGCCGAGACGCCGCCGCGGCGCAGGAAGGTGCCGCCGATGCCGGAGAACAGCTGCTGCGGCCGCAGCCAGTCGGAATAGAATTCGGTCCGCTCCAGCGAGCGGCGCGGCACCAGCGTGTCGCTGACCGTGACCTCGCCGACGGCGCGGCCCAGCACCCGCTCGCTCCACGGATTGACCCGCCAGAAATGCTGGGCGTAGCTGTCGAGGAAGGCCGGATCCCAGCGGCTGGTCGCCGCCAGCGCCTCGAACACCGTGCTGTCGGCGTCGTCGGACTCGTGCAGCAGATACAGGCTGGCGTGGCCATCGGCGAACATGCGGGCGAGGTCGTTGAGAACCGAGTCCCACAACCCTTGGTCGAGCGCCGCGTCGTATATTCTCGCGATGAGGTCCGGGAGATCATCCGCCATTTCGGCAACGATCCTCGACTGGACGCTTAACGAACGGGCGTTGCGCCGTGGCATCCGGTTGGCTTCGCCAACCTGTCGAGGAACATAGTCCATTTGGGTCAGGTTGCCACCCTCAATTTGCGAATAGGACCCGGATGGGTTTTCAGTCATCCTCTAGGTGTTTCAAGGGTACAGAGATTACAGACACCCACGTAAATTGATACAGTTTTTATCCAAGTCGAGGCATATCGTTAAAAAATCGTCAGCCGAGCGGATCGTCCGGGAGGTTCACCGAAGGCGATGTGCAAACCGACGGCGAGACACGGAACAGGCCACACCCGGTTTGGTGTGGCCTGTTCTCGTTTGGGGGACCGGCGTCTTCACCGGAACCTGATCCCGGCATACCACGCGGCGAGATCGGCAATATCCTGATCGCTCAACGGTCTGGCGGCTGTCGATATCTGCGGGTGGGTCCGCTTCCCGCTCCGGAAGGCCTTCAGCTGCTGCTCGAGATAGATCGGGCTCTCGCCGGCGATGTTGGGCACATTCGGCATCCGGGCCAGTCCGTCGAGCCCATGGCAGGCGACGCATGACCGTCGGGCCTTGGCCCGACCGGCGGCGCTGTCGCCCGCCGCCCAGGCCGCCCCCAAAACCGCCAGCCCGGCGGCCGCGACCAACCCCGCGCCGGCCCCCACCCGTCTCATCCAGGGCATCTCTCCGCCTCCCTTCACGTCGCCGAAAGGGCGATGCCCGCGGCGCCGGCGGCCAGCATCGCGGCCGTCGCCGGCAGGATGCGCAGCGCCATCGCCCGGCCGCCCAGGACGACGGCGAGGCCGGCCTTGACCAGGGTGTTCACCCCGGCCGCGATCAGCACCACCGCGGCGCCGGCCGCGACATCCAGCCCGCCCTGGGTCAGCCGCGCCGCCGACAGGGTGATGGCGTCGACATCGGCCAGGCCGGACACGGCGGCGAGGAGATAGAGGCCGGCGACGCCGAGAGCGGCGTCCAGAATCTTCGACAGCACCAGCACCGCCACGATGAGCAGCACGATCTTCAGCGCCGACCACAGCTCCAGCGGGTTGCCGAGCGGGGGCGCCTCGCCGGTCCGCTCAGGTGCCGCACGCCAGAGCCACAGACCGAAGCCGACCGCCACCGCCGCGGCCCCGGCGAGGGACGCGGCCAGGGCCAGGAACAGGGGCGGATGCAGGATCAGGACCAGCACGCCGATGCGGATCACCATCACCGCCCAGGCGGCGACGATGCCGGCGGCCAGCGCCGGCGCCGCCTGCGGTGCGGCCCGCGCCTGGCGGGCGAAGACCAGGGTCAGCGCGGTGGAGGAGGCCAGCCCGCCCAGCAGCCCGGTCAGCAGTGTCCCGACCCGGGGCCCGGCAATGCGCACGGCGGCGTAGCCGGCGAAGGACAGGCCGGCGACCAGGACCACCAGCCACCAGATCCTGGCCGGGTTGATCGCCTCCCACGGGTCGAGCGCCCGGTCCGGCAGCAGCGGGGGCACCACCACCGCGATCAGCAGGAACTGCAGGGTCGCCGCGATCTCGGCCGGGGTGAAACGCTCCAGCCAGCCGTGCAGCCGCTGCTTCTCGCTGAGCAGCAGCGCGACCACGACGGCGCCGCCGAGGCCGGCCAGGCCGTGGCCCGCGCCGGCGGCCGCCCCGAGCAGCACGGTGACCAGCAGGGCGAACTCCGTGGTCAGCCCGATATCGGCCTCACCGCTCCGCAGATAGGCGGCGAGCGTCAGCGCCGCGGCCGCGAGCAGGAACAAGAGCAGCGGTCCGGGGCCCAGATCCGGCGCCAGGAAGGCGGCGAGGCCGCCGCCGAAGCCGGTAATGGCGAAGGTGCGCAGACCGGCGGCACGCCGGCCTTCAGGCTGGTCGCGATCGCTCCAGCCACGCTCCAGCCCGATGATCAGGCCGACGGCGAGGGCAGCGCCGAGGCGGATGGCGACGGTGAGATCGTCCATCCGCCGTGCACTCCGATCAGCCGTTCAGCTTGGTCTTCAGGAGCTCATTCAGCAGCGCCGGGTTGGCCTTGCCGCCCGTGGCCTTCATCACCTGGCCAACGAAGAAGCCGAACAGCTTGTCCTTGCCCGAGCGGTACTCGGCCACCTTGTCGGCCTGCGCCGCCAGCACCTGGTCGATCACCGCCTCGATCGCGCCGGTGTCGGTGACCTGCTTCAGCCCCTTGGCCTCGACGATGGCGGCGGCGTCCCGCCCGGTCTCCATCATCTCGGCGAAGACGTCCTTGGCGATGCGGCCGGAGATGGTGTTGTCGGCGATCAGGTCGATCAGCCCGCCCAGCTGCTCGGCCGAGACCGGGCTGTCCTCGATCTCCTTGCCGGCCTTGGCCAGGCCGCCGAACAGCTCGTTGATCACCCAGTTCGCCGCCAGCTTCGGGTCGCGGCCCTCGGAAAACGAAGCCCAAGAAGCGTCGGGAACTACTAGAGTCGGGCCGCGACCGACGACCTGCTCGTAGAAGAAGGCCTTGGCCTGCTCCGCCACCAGCACGCCGGCGTCATAGGCCGACAGGCCGTATTCGGCCATGAAGCGGGCCTTCTTCTCGTCCGGCAGCTCCGGCAGGGTCGCGGCGATGCGCTCGACGAAGCCGTCCTCCAGCACCAGCGGCAGCAGGTCCGGGTCGGGGAAGTAGCGGTAGTCGTGCGCCTCCTCCTTGCTGCGCAGCGACCGCGTCTCGCCCTTATTCGGGTCCCACAGCCGGGTCTCCTGGTCGACCGACCCGCCGTTCTCCAGGATCTCGACCTGGCGCTTCGCCTCGTGCTCGATCGCCGCCATGACGTGGCGGATCGAGTTGACGTTCTTGACCTCGCAGCGGGTGCCGTAGGCGGTGTCGCCGACCTTGCGCACCGACACGTTGACGTCGCAGCGCATGGAGCCTTCCTCCATGTTGCCGTCGCAGGTGCCGAGATAGCGCAGGATCGAGCGCAGCTTGCGCAAGTAAGCCGCGGCATCGTCCGGGCTGCGCAGGTCCGGCTCCGACACGATCTCCATCAGCGCCACGCCCGACCGGTTCAGGTCGACGAAGGTCTCGCGCGGCGACTGGTCGTGCAGGCTCTTGCCCGCGTCCTGCTCCAGGTGCAGCCGGGTGATGCCGACCGTGCGCGTCGACCCGTCCGGCAGGTCGAGCACGATCTCGCCATGGCCGATGATCGGGTCCTTGTACTGGCTGATCTGATAGCCTTGCGGCAGGTCGGCGTAGAAGTAGTTCTTCCGGTCGAACACCGAGCGGCGGTTGATCTGCGCCTTGAGGCCGAGCCCGGTCTTGACCGCCTGCTCGACGCAATAGTCGTTGATCACGGGCAGCATGCCGGGCATGGCGGCGTCGACCAGGCTGACCTGGCTGTTCGGGGCCGCGCCGAAATCGGTCGCCGCACCGGAGAACAGCTTGGCCTTGGAGATGACCTGGGCATGGACCTCGAGCCCGATCACCGTCTCCCAGGCGCCCGTCTCACCCTCGATCGTGTACATGGAACCGCTCGCTCAACCTTCCGAAAGCGACGACAGGGAGCGCGGAAGGGGCATCGGTGTCAAGGATTTCGGCGGTGCTGTCCTCACACCACGTTCAGCTCGACGATCGGCCGGTTCTCCAGGATGCGGGTGAAGGCGAAGGGCGACAGGTCGAGGCTGCGGAAGCCGCCATGGGCGATCAGCTCGGCCACGCCGCGGCCGGCGGTGGGGGACTGCTGCAGCCCGTGGCCGGAGAAGCCGTTGGCGAAGATCAGGTTCGGCAGGTCGGGATGCGGCCCGATGATGGCGTTATGGTCGACCGTGTTCATCTCGTAATGGCCGGCCCAGGCATTCACCACCTTCAGGCTCTCGAAGGCCGGCACCCGCTCGGCCAGGGCCGGCCACATCATCTCGTCGAACAGGCCGTGGTCGACCGTCAGGTCCTCGGTGTCCGGGTCCTCGCCCTGGGGCGGGGCGCCACAGATGAACAGGTTGCCCTCGGGCCGGAACCAGACGCCGCTGGGGTCGATCACCAGCGGGCAGTCGGCCAGGGTCTGCCGGCAGTCGAAGACGAAGACGCAGCGCTTGCGGCCCTCGACCGGCAGCTCGATCCCGGCCAGCGCCGCGACCTTGCCGGCCTGCGGCCCGGCGGCGTTGACCAGCGTGCCGCAGGCGATCCGCGATCCGTCCGCCAAGGTCACGCCGGCGACCCGGCCGCCGGCCCGGTCGATGCCGGTCACCGTGCCGTTGATGTAAGTGGCGCCGAGCGACCGGGCCTTGCGCTTGAACGCCTGCAGCAGGCTGTAGCCGTCGAACCAGCCCTCGCCGGCGAGGCCGAGCGAGCCGGCGGCGAGCCCGTCGATAGTCAGCCAAGGGAAACGCTCGGCCAGGCGGTCGGGCGCCATCAGCTCGACGGCCACGCCCTCGCCCACCTGCATCTCGTGATTCTGCCGCAGCACCGGCAACCCGGCCGGGGTGGCGAGGAAAAGGTAGCCTTTCTCGTGGAAGCCGAAATCCGGCACCTCGCCCTCGACCTCGAGCCAGCGCTCCGGATGCTTCAGCACCTCCAGCCCGAAGCGCGACACGGCGACATTGAACGGGGTCGAGAATTGCTGCCGGATCGAGGATGCCGACAGCGCCGAGGAGGCGGTGCGATAGGTCGGGTCGCGCTCGATCACCGCGACCGAGCCGTCGAAGCCCGGCTCCAGCATCAGGAAGCAGGCCACGGCGCTGCCGATGGCGCCGCCGCCGATGATGACCACGTCGAAGCTGTCCGCCATGCCCGCACCCGTCCTTCGCCCATCCCTCCCCTGACGTCATCCCCGCGAAAGCGGGGATCTCTATCCGGCTATCCCGCCGAGATTCCCGCTTTCGCGGGAATGACGAGGAAGGTGGATTGGATCAGTGACACCTAGACCACGATCGGGCGACGCGCAATCGGGATTTTTCCGATCGGAAACAGATGCGCAGCGCGGCGGCGCATGCTTAGCTGCGGCGCATGGACAAGGATGCGCCCCAGAGTCTCGGCCCGCGGTTGAAGGCGCTGCGCCGGACCCGCGGCTGGACCCTGGAGGCGGCGTCCGAGCGCACCGGCCTCGCCAAGTCGACCCTGTCGAAGATCGAGAACGGCCGGATGTCGCCGACCGTCGAGGTGCTGCTGAAGCTGTCGCAGGGCTTCGGCGTCGACCTGGCCGGGCTGTTCGGCGAGGTCCGGCCGGACCCGGCGGCCCGCAGCCTGACCCGGGCTGGCGCCGGGCCGCGGCACGAGACCCGGAGCTACAGCCACGAGCTGCTGGCGGCCGATCTGGCGGACAAGCGCATCACCCCGGTGCGTGCCCGGGTCAAGGCCCGGACCCTGCTGGACTACGGGCCGCTCGACCGGCACGAGGGCCAGCAGTTCCTGCTGGTGCTGTCCGGCGCGGTGACGATGCATTTCGCCGGCGAGGCGCCGTTTCGCCTGGCCGCCGGCGACAGCCTCTATTTCGACGCCCGCACGCCGCATGCCTGCCTCTCGGACGGGCCGGAAGAGGCGGAGATCCTGTGGGTGCATGCGGGGTGAGGCCTCCCCCTCACCCTCCCGTTGCTGACGCAACGGGCCCCTCCCTCTCCCCGAGGAGAGGGGAACGGAGCGGCATTCCATCACCTCTCCTTGGGGAGAGGTCGAAATCGCGCAGCGATTTCGGGTGAGGGGGTGGCCCCGGCCGAGGGTCCGGAGCGGTCTACCCCCGCAGCGGCTTCAGCGCCTCGGCCCAGCGGGCCAGCTCGTCCAGCATGCCGGTCGCGGCCTTGACCTGGCTTTCGGAGACGTTGAGCTTGCCCTCGGCCACCGCGTTCCAGGCAAACGGAATCGCCACCGCCTCCGGGATCGGCATCATCTTCAGCGCGGTCAGGGTCAGCTTCTCGACCTGGACCGAGCGCATGCCGCCCGAGGCGCCGCCATAGCTGACGAAGCTGGCCGGCTTGTAATTCCACTCCAGATACAGGTAGTTCAGCGCGTTCAAGAGCGACGGCGGCGGGCCGAAATTGTATTCCGGCGTGACGAAGACGAAGGCGTCGGCGGCGCTGACGCTGGCGCTCCAGCGCTTGGTGTGCTCGTGCACGTAGCGCTGCATCCGCGGATGCTCCGGCTCGTCGAACACGGGCAGCTCGAAATCCTTGAGGTCGACCAGAACGGCGTCGAACTTGCCATGCGCGGCGGCGATCTCGTGGAACCAGGATGCGACCACGGGACCGATCCGGGTCGGCCGGGTGCTGCAGATCACGGTGTGGAGCTTCAGGGGCACAGCGCTCTCCGTTGCGACGCGGGTTGAGAAAGAGCCGCGATCTTTGCCGCGGCCGGCCGCCGGCGCAAGCGCGCCTATTCGACCTCCGCCGGCCGTCGGGCGATCAGGGCCGTGGAGGTGACGACCTCGGTCAGCATGCCGTCGGCCGCGTGCTCCGCCGCCAGCCCCTCGATCTCGGCGATCAGCGCCCCGACCCGGTCGCCGATCCGCTCCGGCGCGGTGCTCGACATCGACAGGGTGCGATGGACCAGCGTGTCGGCCGGGATCCGCCGCCGCTCGATCACCGCCACCTCCTCCAGCCGGCCGAACGGCGAGTCGAGCAGCACGGCCGTATGGTTCGGCCAGTCCGGCGACTTGCGCAGCTGCCGGTCGGCATCATCCTCGGAATAGCGGTCGAGCAGCTCGCGATAGGGCTGTGACCAGCGGTTGTCCGGCACATTCGGATGGTCGTCGTGGATCAGCACCACGGCGCCGCCGGGATCGATCATCGCGTCGAGGCGGCGCAGCGTCTCGACCCGGTCCATCCAGTGGAAGGACCGGCCCATCGTCACCAGCCGGAAGCGGCCCAGCTCCGGGCCCAGATCGTAGGAGCTGCCCTGCCGCCATGTGACCCGGACGCCAGCCCGCGCCGCCGCCTCCGCCGCCGCGGCCAGCATCTCCGGCTCCGGATCGATGCCGACGACCTCGCTGGCGAGGGGCGCCAGGGCGATGGCGATCTGCCCCGGGCCGCAGCCGAGATCCATCACCCGGTGGTCGCGGCCGATGCCGCAGACCCGCGCGATCCGCGGGAACAGGCCGGCGGCATAGGGCGGCCGGCCTTGCAGGTAATGCGTGGCCGCGCTGCGGAACCGCCGCGGCATGAAGGGAATCGTGGTCACGACCGGCCTCCTCGGGCTGCGCCGGCGCCCCTTCCCCGCGCCTCGGTTCCTGCATAGCAGGATTCGATGACCGGCCGAAGACGGCGAGGCGACGCGGCCTAGAGGAACCGGATGCGCAGCTCGTCGTCGTAGGCCCGGTCGCCGATCCGCAGCGCGCCCGGCTCCACGCCGTAAACGGTGAAGCCGTGCCGCTCATAGAGGCGGCGCGCCGCCTCGGCCTCGGTGATCACCGCCAGCAGCACCGCGTCGAGCCCTTCCGCCCGGGCGTGGTCCAGCACCGCCTCGACCAGCGCGTCGGCGACACCGCTGCCGCGCGCCTCGGGCCGGACATACATCCGGATCAGCGTGCCGCGGTGGCGGCGCTTGGTCGAGGTCTCGCGGGCCAGCCCGGCGAGGCCGAGCAGCCTTCCGTCCCGCTGGGCCGCGAAGGTCGGCACCTCGACCACGCGCCGGACGAAATCCTCCAGCGACAGCTTCGCCTCGTCCGCATAGGTCGAGCCGAACGCCTCCGGATGCCGCTCCAGCCCCTCCAGCCGGATCTCGCGATAGGCCGCCGCGTCGTCGGGCCCCAGCCGGCGGATCGCGAAATCAGCCATGGTCAGGCGCCCCCGCCTTAGGAAATGGTCTGCGGCAGGGCGGTGAAGCCCGCCGCCTGCTCCATCACCCCGGCGACGCGCAGCACCGTCTCCTCGTCGAAAGGCCGGCCGAGCAGCTGCAGCCCAAGCGGCAGGCCATCGGCGCCGAGGCCGGCCGGCACCGAGATGCCGGGCAGCCCGGCCAGCGAGGCCGGCACGGTGAACACGTCGTTGAGATACATCGCGATCGGGTCGTCCTGCTTCTCGCCGATGGCGAAGGCGGTGGACGGCGCGGTCGGCGTCAGGATCACGTCGCAGCGCTGATAGGCCTCGGTGAAGTCGCGGGCGATCAGCGTCCGCAGCTTTTGCGCCTTGGTGTAGTAGGCGTCGTAATAGCCGGCCGAGAGCACATAGGTGCCGATCATGATGCGGCGCTTGACCTCGCGGCCAAAGCCGGCGGCGCGGGTGTTCTCGTACAGCTCGTTCAAGGACCCGCCCGGCTCGCGCAGGCCGTAGCGCACGCCGTCATAGCGCGCCAGGTTCGACGACGCCTCGGCCGGGGCGACGATGTAGTAGGTCGGCAGCGCGTATTTCGTGTGCGGCAGCGAGACCTCGACGATCTCCGCCCCCGCCGCGCGCAGCCAGTCGGCGCCCTGCTGCCAGACGCGCTCGATCTCCGCCGGCATGCCGTCGACCCGGTATTCCTTCGGGATGCCGATGCGGAGGCCGCGGACGTCGCCGGTCAGCGCCGCCTCGAAATCCGGCACCGCCATGTCGACGCTGGTCGAATCCTTCGGGTCGAAGCCGGCCATCGAGCGCAGCATGATCGCCGCGTCGCGCACCGTCCGCGCCATCGGCCCGGCCTGGTCGAGCGAGGAGGCGAAGGCGACCACGCCCCAGCGCGAGCAGCGGCCATAGGTCGGCTTGATGCCGACGATGCCGGTGAAAGCGGCGGGCTGGCGGATCGACCCGCCGGTGTCGGTGCCGGTGCCCGCCAGCGCGATGCGGGCCGCGACCGAGGCGGCGGAGCCGCCGGAGGAACCGCCCGGCACCAGCTTGGCGTTGCTGCCGTCGCTGCGGCGCCACGGATTCTCGACATTGCCGAAGGCCGAGGTGATGTTGGCCGAGCCCATGGCGAACTCGTCCATGTTCAGCTTGCCCAGCATCACTGCCCCGTCGCGCCACAGATGGCTGGTGACGGTCGATTCATAGGGCGGCACGAAGTTGCCGAGGATCCGGCTGGCCGCCGTTGTCCGCACGCCTTCGGTGCAGAACAGGTCTTTGATGGCGATCGGCAGGCCTTCCAGCGGGCCGCCCTCGCCCCGCGCCAGGCGCGCGTCGGAGGCCTTGGCCATCTCCAGCGCCTTGTCCGGCGTCTCGGTGATGAAGGCGTTGAGCTCGCGCAGGCTCTCCATCGCCGCGATATGCGCCGTGGTCAGCTCGACCGAGGAGATCTCGCGCGTCTTCAGCGCGTCGCGCGCGCCGGCGAGGGTCAGATGGGTTGCCTTGGTCATCACTCGACCACCTTCGGCACGGTGAAGAACCCGGCCTTGGCCGCGGGCGCATTGGCCAGGATCCGCTCCGGATAGCCGCCGTCGGTCACCTCGTCCGGCCGGCGCCGCAGCCCCTGCTGCGCCACGCTGGTCATCGGCTCGACGCCGTCGGTGTTGACCTCGGCCAATTGCTCGACGAAGTCCAGGATCTTGGACAATTCGCCGGTCATGGAATCGAGGTCCGCCTCGTCCAGGCGGATGCGGGCCAAATGCGCAATCTTCGCGACGGTGGCTCTGTCGAGCGACATGTCGTAGTCATCTCCGGGGATCGGAGGCCGCCCCGGACCGGCACGGGGCCGGAGCCGCGGGGAACGGCCGACGGCAAGCGGCGCGGAAGGTAACACCCGATATGCCGGTCTGCAATCTTCGCGACCTGAAGGCCCTGCTGCCCCCCGGCGGGCGGCTGATCGGCCTCGATTTGGGCGAGAAGACGATCGGCATGGCGGTGTCCGACCCCGGCCTGTCGCTGGCCACCCCGATCGGCACTATCCGCCGCACCAAGTTCACGCCGGACGCCAAGGAGCTGCTGCGCATCGTCGACGACCGCGGCGTCGCCGGCCTGGTCATCGGCCTGCCGGTCAACATGGACGGCAGCGAGGGGCCGCGCTGCCAGTCGGTGCGCGCCTTCGCCCGGGATCTCCTGAAGCTGCGCGACCTGCCGATCGCCTTCTGGGACGAAAGGCTGTCGACCATGGCGGTGCAGCGCCAGATGATCGATTTCGACGTCACCCGGAAGAAGCGGGCCAAGGCCGTGGACACCGCAGCCGCCGCCTGGATCCTGCAGGGTGCCTTGGACGCGCTGAGCTTCGGGGGTTGAGCTGGGCGCCGCGGATCAGGGCGGCGGCACCGGGCAGCTCAGATCGCCCTCCTCGCAGTTCAGCAGCGCCTCCAGGTCGTCGGTGCGCTGCGAGGTCACCTGCTCCAGGCATTGCGCCACGATCATCGGCTGGACGCTGCCGCCCTCGACGCCCGAGGCCATGAAGCGGCATTCCGCGTCGCGATAGGCGATCCAGGCGCGCTGGGCCGCGACCAGGGCCTTGGCCGCGGCATCGTTGCCCTTCAGCCGCGCCATGATCTGCCTGTAGGTCGCGTTCAGCGCCGCATCCGCTTTCTTGTAGGCGGCGCCGGCGCATTGGTTCAGACCGGCCTGGCTATCATCCGGGCAGTCCTGGGCCGCGGCGGGCAGGGCGGCGAGCAGAACAACGGCAGTGATAACGGGCTTGAGCATCGGCGGGGCTCCTCCGATCGCCGAGAGCATGCCCGACTTTGCCGGTCCGATGGAGGGATGAATTCCCGATGCCGGTCAATCCACCGCGATCTGGTCGGGATCGGTCCGCGCCAGCCGGGCCAGGGTCGCCAGCGCCTCACGCAGCACCTCATGCGGCGGCGAGGCCAATGCCAGCCGCACCGCGGCCGGGGCGTGGCCCGGCCCCGCCGCATAGGCCGGACCGGGAGTCAGGGCGATGCCCTTGCGGGCCGCGGCAGCGGCGAAAGCCTCCGCCCGCCAGCCTTCCGGCAGCTCGAGCCAGAGGTGATAGGCGCGCGGGTCGCCCCGCACCTCCAGCCCGTCCAGCGCCTGCCGGGCGATCGCCTGGCGGGCGCGGGCGTCCTGCCGCTTCTCGGCCACCAGCGCCGCCACGGTGCCGTCGGCCATCCAGCGCGACGCCGCCTCGAGCGCCAGGCCGCCCGGGCTCCAGGGGCCGGAGCGGATGGCCGCGACCATCGGCTCGACCAGGCTGCGCGGTGGCACCGCGAAGCCCAGGGTCAGCCCGGGCGCGAGGCGCTTGGACAGGCTGTCGATCACGATCACGTGATCCGGCGCCAGCGCCGCCAGCGGCACCTCGTCGCCCAGGAAGCTGAACACCCGGTCCTCGATCGCGACCAGGTCGAGCCGCTGCAGCAGCGCCGCCAGATCGGCCCGCCGGGCCGGCGGCATCGACAGGCCGAGCGGGTTGTGCAGCACCGGTTGGAGATAGACCGCGCGCAAGGGCGCGGCGTGGTGCGTGGCCTCCAGCGCATCCGGCCGCAGCCCTTCGGCATCCACGGCGATCGGCACCAGCGAGATGCCGAGCCGCGCGGCGATGCCCTTGATCACCGGATAGGTCAGCGCCTCGACGCCGACCCGGCCGCCGACCGGCGCCAGGGCCGACAGCGCCGCCGCGATCGCCTGCCGGCCATTGCCGGCGAACAGAACCCGCGCCGGCTTCGGCGCCCAGCCGGGCTGGGCCAGGAATTCCGCCGCCACCGCCCGCGCCGCCTGGGTGCCGGCGGCCGGCACCTCCCGCAGTGCCAGGCCCAGCATATCCGGGCGCAGCAGGCTTTGCAGGGTCTGGGCCAGGGCGGCCGGCTGGCCGGGCAGGATCGGGAAGCTGGATTCGAGGTTGATCGGCGCCTGCCAGGGTTCGGCCAGCACCGAGGCCGGCACCGGCGCCGCGGCGCGGACGAAGGTGCCGCGCCCGACCTCGCCCGTCACCAGGCCGCGCCGCGTCAGCTCGGCATAGACACGGGAGGCGGTGGAGGCGGCGATGCCGCGGCGATAGGCGAAGTCGCGCTGCGGCGGCAGCCGGTCGCCCGGGCGCAATTGCCCCGAGGCGATCTCGCCCGCGACCTCGTCCGCAATGCGGCGGAAATCGTCCAGCATCAAAATTGCTCCGAGTGCAATACTCCAATTGCACCGATATTATGATCGGATCAATCTACGAATGCAATCCCGCAGATGCGGTGACCGGGCGCGGTGCCCCGCCGGCTGCGGGCCAACAGGAGATCTTCCATGTCGACGCGCGTTTTCGAGCGCCGCGTTCCTGGCGCTGCCCTGCCCCATCCTGTTGCCTTCGCCGGCCTGCGGCAGATCTTCGGCCTGTGGCTGCGGCGCGCCCGGACTCGACGCCAGCTCGATGCGCTGAGCGACCATGAGCTGCGCGACCTCGGCCTCGACCGCGGCGCCGCCTTGCGTGAGGCGGCGAAGCCGTTCTGGCGCGGCTGAGCCCCTGATGCCGAATGCGGCCCGGCAGGGTATGGTGTGGCGACGACCCCAACCCACTGCCCTGCCGGAGGCGGCGCACCGCCGCAGGCCCATGACCGACATCTCGGCCGAACCCCTGCTGCAGACCGAGATCGTCGCGATCCGCGACGTCGCCTGCAGCGGCGCGTGCCGGCACAGGAGCGCCGAGGAATGCGCGCGCTCCACCCATCTGGTGTTCCCCTATCGCGGCGTCTTCGTCCGCCATCTCGGCACCGACGATGCCGTGGCCGAGGCCAACCAGGTGCTGTTCTTCAATCCGGAGGAAGGCTATCGCGTCAGCCACCCGGTCGCCGGCGGCGATTCCTGCCTGGACTTGGTGGTCGACGGCGCCCTGCTGCGCGAGCTGACGCCGACGGAGTTGCTGCGCGACGGCGCGGCGACGGCGTTCCGCCTGCAGCGGCTACGCATCGACGCGCGCAGCCAGGCGCTGGTGGCGCTGCTGCGGCACAGCCTGCGGCGCGGCGCCGCCGAGGCGCTGGAGGCGGAGACCCTGGCGCTGACCCTGGTGCGGCGCGCCGTCGGCGAGCGCACCTCGCACCCGGCCGGGGCCAGCCGCGGCCTGCAGAAGCTGGTGGACCGGGCCAAGCTGGCGCTGTCCGCCGACCTGGTACGGCGCTGGACGCTGGCCGAGATCGCGGCTGAGGTCGGCGTCTCGCCGGTCTACCTGACCCAGGTGTTCCGGCAGGTCGAGGGGCTGCCGTTGTACCGCTATCAGCTGCGCCTCCGGCTGGCGCGGGCGCTGGATCTGCTGGCCCGGTATGACGACCTCACCGCCCTCGGCCTCGATCTCGGCTTCTCCAGCCACAGCCATTTCACCGCCGCCTTCCGCCAGGCCTATGGCCGCAGCCCGGCGGAATTCCAGCGCTCGGTCCGCCTGCGCTGACTGATCCGGGTGTAATATTGATGGCCTTTGAGATCGGCTCTCCGGCTTTTTTCGTCATGGCGAGGCGCGAAGCGCCGTGGCCATCCAGGGGGCCGGTGCCGCTGGATGGCCGCGCCCCTGCGGGGCTCGCCATGACGGATCTCTATTTCGGGCCGTTGGTGTAAGTCCCTAAAGATTCCGACAGCGGCCACGCATCCCGGAATGCTTCCCTGCTCTCGCCCGGATCCCGGGCGGAGAAGGAGAGCCTCGATGAGCGAGAGAACCTGTGCCGCTTGCGACTGCGAGCTCGACGCCGAGACGATCAAGGTGACGATCGGCGGCCAGACGGTGGAGGTGTGCTGCGAGGACTGCGCCCGAGCGCTGCACGAAGCCGACGCCTCGACCTCGGGCGGGGAGTGAGCGATGCGCTCGCTGCCGGCGACGACGGCAAGGCCGCGCGTGGACCGCCGCCGCAGCCTGGCGCGGTCCCTCATGCATCTCGCGGCGCGGTGGCTGCGGCGGTCGCGGACCCGGCGCCAGCTGTGGACGCTGAGCGACCACGAGCTGCGTGACCTCGGCCTCGAGCGCTACGCCGCCGACCGCGAGGCGCTGAAGCCGTTCTGGAAGGGGTGATCCCGGCGGCCTTTGACTCTCCGGCCCAACCCGTCATCGCGAGGCGCGCAGCGCCGTGGCGATCCAGGGGCCGGGACCGCTGGATTGCCACGCCCCTTCGGGGCTCGCAATGACGGCCAATACGGCGGGCCGCTGGTACGGCAAGGAGCGGCCCCGCCTCCGGGCCGGAGACGGGGCCGCGTCCACGGTCATGGCGCCGCGGTCTACCGCTCCACCGAGAGCCAGCGGCTGAGATGATTGTCGAGGACGTTGTCCTGCCAGCCCTTCACCTTGCTCGAGAGCATCCGCTTGCTGGTATAGACATAGATCGGGATGATCGGCTGGTCGGCCAGGAAGGTCTGCTCGGCCTGGGCCAGGATCTCGCCGCGCTTGGCCAGGTCGGCCTCGGCGGCAGCGGCGTCCATCAGCTTGTCGTAGTCCGGGTTGGCATAGGCCGGGTAGTTCTGCTCGCCGCTGGTGCTGCGGAACAGGTCGAGGAAGTTGCTGGGGTCGTCGAAATCGCCGATCCAGGAGGTGCGGCCGACGTCCTTGTACTCCTTCTTCCGCAGCCCGTTCTGCATCGTGCCCCATTCGAGGTTGGTCAGCGTCGTCTCGATCCCGAGCTTCTGCTTCCACATGGCACCGATGGCGACGGCGATCTTCTTGTGGTTCTCCGAGGTGTTGTAGGCGATCTCCACCTGCAGCGGCTTGCCCGGGCCGTAGCCGGCCTTGGCGAACAGCTCCTTCGCCTCGGCGTCGCGCTCGGCCTGGGTCGCCTTCGCCTCCTTCGGCGTCCAGGCGGCGAAATTGCTCATCCCCGGCGGCACGAAGGTATAGGCCGGCAGCTCACCGCCCTGGGTGATCTTGCTGACCAGCACGTCCCGGTCGATGGCGAGCGACAGCGCCCGGCGCAGCTCCGGATGGCTCTTCCAGGGCTCGTGGGTCGTGTTGATGGTGTAGTAGTAGGTGCCGATATAGGGCGCGATCCGCACCTGGTCCGGCATGGTCTGCTTCAGCTCCGGGATCTGCTGCCCCGGGATGGTGTAGGTGTAGTCCAGCTCGCCCGCCTTGAAGCGCTGCAGCTCGGCGTCGATGTCCTCGGTCGTGAAATAGTTGACGGTGTCGATCTTGACATTGGCGGCGTCGTGGAACTCGGGGTTCTTGACCAGCTTCACATGCGACTGCGGCACCGCCTCGGCCAGCCTGTAGGCGCCGTTCGACACCAGGTTGCCCGGCTTGACGTAGTCGTCGCCGAACTTCTCGACATTGGCGCGGCTGAGCGGGAAGGTCGCATGGTGCGTCAGGGTCGACAGGAAATAGGGCGTCGGCCCGACCAGCGTGACCTCGAGCGTGCGGTCGTCGATCGCCTTGACCCCGAGCGTGTCCGCCGGCTTCTGGCCCAGGCGGATCTCCTTGGCATTGACCACCTGGTCGATGAAATAGCCGTAGGGGCTGGCCGTCTTCGGGTCCAGGAGCCGCTTCCAGGCGAAGACGAAGTCGCCGGCCGTCACCGGCGTGCCGTCCGACCACTTGCCGTCGGCGCGCAGCTTGAAGGTGTAGGTCCTGCCGTCGTCGGAGACGGTCCAGCTTTCCGCCGCGCCGGGGACCGGCTGCGATTTGGCGTCGTTGGTCAGCAGGCCCTCGAACAGGTCGTTCTGGATGTTCGCCTCGCTGACGCCCGAGGATTTCTGGATGTCGAGCGTCTCCGGCTCCGGCCCGTTGCCGACATTCAGCACCATCTCGGCCGAGGCCGCCTGCGACATCCCGCCGAGCAGCGCTGCCGCCAGCAATCCGCGGGCGAGAACCCTGGAGAAGCCTTGCATCGTAATCTCCCTGTTGTGCTGGCCTTCTTCGGGGGCCAAGGCTATGGCCTATACCACCGGCGCGCCCCTGCCAAAAAGGAGGAAGGTCTTAACCTGGGGTCATGATCCATCCGGGCCGGGCCGATTGCGGGCCCGCCGCGCCTGGGCTAACCAGGACGTCCCGAGGAGGAAGGTTCAAGAGAATGAACGACAGCTCCGCCGGCGCCCTGGCCGGCCTCAAGGTGCTCGACCTGACCCGCGTGCTGGCCGGCCCCAGCGCCACCCAGATCCTGGGCGATCTCGGCGCCGACGTGGTCAAGGTGGAGCGCCCCGGCGTCGGCGACGACACCCGCAAATGGGGCCCGCCCTTCCTCAAGGACGCCGAGGGCAACGACACGTCCGAGAGCGCCTATTACCTCAGCGCCAACCGCAACAAGCGCTCGATCGCCATCGACTTCACGCACGAGGAGGGCCGCGCCCTGCTGCGCCGGCTGGTGGCCAGGGCCGATGTGCTGGTCGAGAACTACAAGCTCGGCGACCTCGCGCGCTACGGCCTCGGCTATGACGACCTGAAGGACGAGTTCCCGGCGCTGATCTATTGCTCGATCACCGGCTTCGGCCAGACCGGCCCCTATGCCCCGCGTGCCGGCTACGACTACCTGATCCAGGCCATGGGCGGGATCATGAGCCTGACCGGACCTGTCGACGGCGAGCCGATGAAGGTCGGCGTCGCCATCGCCGACCTGATGACCGGCACCTACGCCACGATCGGCATCCTCGCGGCGCTCGACCACCGCCGCCGCACCGGGCGGGGCCAGCTGGTCGACATGGCGCTGCTCGACACCCAGGTGGCCTGGCTGTCCAATGCCGGCCAGTACTACCTGACCTCGGGCGTGCCGACGCCGCGCACCGGCAACGGCCACCCGACCATCGTGCCCTATCAGGCGTTCCGGGCGGCGGACGAGTACCTGATCCTGGCGGTCGGCAACGATTCGCAATTCGCCAAGTTCTGCGACGTCGCCGGCCGGCCGGATCTGGCGGCCGATCCGCGCTTCGCCACCAACCAGGCGCGGGTGCGGAACCGCGAGGTGCTGGTGCCGATCGTCGCCGGGCTGATCGCCGAGAAGCCGCGCGGCTTCTGGCTGGAGGCGCTGGAGGCGCGGCAGGTGCCCTGCGGCCCGATCAACACCATCGACCAGGTCTTCGCCGACCCGCAGGTCGCGGCCCGGGGGATGCGGATCGAGATGCCGCATCCCTTGGCGCCGGAACCGGTCGCCCTGATCGGCAGCCCGATCAAGCTATCGGAGACGCCGGTCAGCTATCGCCACGCCCCGCCGGTGTGCGGCGCCGACGGCGAAGAGGTGCTGCGCGACTGGCTCGGCGAACCGGAACCGGCCTCCGGGCGTTATTAAGGGGAACTGAGCCTGGCGTCATGCGCCGGCGAGGCGCGCGCGCCCATGATCGGGTCGCGTTGCGCCAAGGGTTCGTCGTGCCCTGGCGCCGAGAGGATGGAGAACAGACATGGTCACAGCAGTCCATGCGGCCTCCGCCGCCACCCTGGGTGCGTTGCTGATCGGATCGCCGGCCCTGGCCCAGACCACAATCGTGGCGCCGCCGCAGCCGACGGTCGTCGCGCCTGCCCCCGCACCCGCCCCGACGGTCGTCGCCCCGGCGCCGGCCCGGCCGGTGCCGGAGTCGACGACGGCCTATCCGGTCGACCCGAACACCCGGGTGGTACATCCGTATACGTCGGATGTCGGCGTGCAGCCGCGCCACCCGCCGGTGACGGCGATGCCGAGCGGGCCGGCGCCGGCCGATCCGCGCGAATACGCCACCAACACCCCGATCACCGTGACCGGCCACGTCGACGGCGTCACGCACCAGGGCGGCGTCACCTCGTTCCGCCTGCAGACCCCGACCGAGGCCTGGACCGTCGTGGTGCCGGCGGGCCAGCCCACCAGCATCGGGCGCACCGCCACCGTGACCGGCTATCCGCATGTCGAGGTGCGCAACCAGCTGCTGGCCCAGAGCGTCTCGGCCAGCCGCTGACAAGAGACCAAAAAGAACCCCGGCGCCGAGGCCCGACGCCGGGGTCTACATGAACGATCGCTGGAAGGGGGAGAGAAGCGATCAGTTCACGGGCGTGGACGACGTCGGGGACGCCGTCGAGCTGGTCTTCCGGTGGGTCCGGGCGTGCTTGGCATGCTTGGTCGTGCGATGGGCCGCACGATGATGCGCCGCCTTGTGATGGGTCACCTTGTGCTGCGTGGTGGCCGCCGGCGCCGCCGCATCCGTCGGGCCCGCGCTCTGGGCGAAGGCGGCGGCGGGCAGGGCCAACGTCATGATGCCGGCGAGGATAAGTTTCCGCATAATCAAGCGCTCCCGGGAGCCGTGTCGAAACGGCACATCCGACAGTGCCGCACGGCCAAAGAAGGCCATGAATCGGGGTCCGGGAGCAGCTTAATTCCAGGTAATCCACCTAAACTCTTCGTAAACTTTCAGCCGAGGCTGAAGACTGTCTGACCACGATCCTGCGACGCCGGCGCGGTCGACAGGCCGACCGTCGTGTCCTTATCGTCCGCAGGCGAACCGGAGCACATCTCCCACGTGCCGTGAGATGGCATGTTGACGGGGGGTCGGTCCGCCCCAAGATGGTTGGCATGGAGGAACGAGGAATGGCGCATCATCGCCCCAACCCCGCGGCGGCTTTGCTGGTCGTCTGTCTCGCGGCGGCCCTGCTGGCCGGCTGCGGCGTCGTCGCGGCGCCGTTCCGCGTCACCGGCGCGGTGGCGAAGGCCGTGCCAGTGGTCGGCCATCCGGTCGCAGCACCGTTCGACGCGACCGGCGACGCCATCGACTGACGGCGGGTCGGCAGCCGGCTTCCGCCGGCGATCATGACCCTGTATGGTCGGCGCCCCTGCCTGCAGCGCCGCCGATGACCGCCGACGAGCCTCCCCCTGCCGCATCCGGAAGCGTCTTCCGCCACCGCGGCTTCGCCTGCTACTGGACCGCCAAGCTGATCGCGACCTTCGCGGTGCAGTTCGTCAGCGTCGCCGTCGGCTGGCAGGTCTACGACCTGACCCGCGACCCGCTCGACCTGGGTCTGGTCGGGCTGGTGCAGTTCCTGCCGTCGCTCCTGCTGGTGCTGGTCACCGGCGCCGCCGCCGACCGCTTCAACCGGCGCGTGATCATGGCGGTCTGCATCGGCGGCGAGATCCTGTGCACCCTGGCGCTGCTGGCGCTGACCATCGGCGGCGACCACCGGGTCTGGCCGATCTTCGTTGTCCTGGCCGCCCTCGGCGTCGCCCGCGCCTTCCTCAACCCGGCGGCGCAGTCGCTGCTGCCCAATCTGGTGCCGGCCGCGGATCTGTCGACGGCGATCGCCTGGAACTCCTCCTCCTGGCAGATCGGCACCATCACCGGCCCGGTGATCGGCGGCCTGCTCTACGGCCTGGCGCCGGAGGTGCCCTATGCCTCGGCCGCGGTGCTGATGGCGGCCTCGGTCGTGCTGGTGGCGCTGATTCCGAAGCCGGCGCAGAAGACGGTGCCGGAGCCGGCAAGCTGGGACAGCCTGGGTGCCGGCTTCCGCTACATCTGGGGCGAGAAGGTGGTGCTGGGCGCGATCTCGCTCGACCTGTTCGCCGTGCTGCTGGGCGGTGCCACCGCGCTGCTGCCGGCCTATGCCCGCGACATCCTCGATGTCGGGCCCTGGGGCCTCGGCCTGCTGCGGGCCGGCCCCGGCATCGGCGCGCTGGTGGTGGCGATCTGGCTGGCCCGAAGGCCGATCGAGGACCGGGCCGGGCTGATCATGTTCGTCTGCGTCGCCGGCTTCGGCCTGTTCACCTGCGTCTTCGGCATCTCCACCCTGCCCTGGCTGTCGATCGTGGCGCTGATCCTGATGGGCGCCTTCGACATGGTCAGCGTCTATGTCCGCGAGATCCTGATCCAGCTGTGGACGCCGGATTCGCTGCGCGGCCGGGTCAACGCCGTGAACGTGGTGTTCGTCGGCGCCTCGAACGAGGTCGGCGAGTTCCGCGCCGGCCTCTCGGCGGCGCTGATCGGGGTGGTGCCGGCGGTGGTGGTCGGCGGCCTCGGCACCATGGCCGTGGCCGCGCTGTGGGCGGCCTGGTTCCCGCAGCTGCGCCGGATCCGGCAACTGGACCACGCCGCCTGACGTCGAGATCGCCGTTTCCCCGGCCGGGAAAATCGCCATGATGGTCGCGGCGCAGGAACGGATTCGCTCATGTCATTCGATGCCTCCTCGGTTTGGGCGCTCGTCGCCGCGGCGGTGCTGGGCTATCTGCTTGGCTCGATCCCCTTCGGCCTGGTGCTGACCCGCGCCGCGGGGCTGGGCGACATCCGCACCATCGGCTCCGGCAACATCGGCGCCACTAACGTGCTGCGCACCGGCCACAAGGGCCTGGCCCTGGCGACGCTGCTGCTGGACGGCGGCAAGGGCGCGATCGCGGTGCTGGTCGCCGGCCTGTTCGATCCGCTGCTGGCGGTGCTGGCCGGCGGCGGCGCCATGCTGGGCCACCTCTTCCCGGTCTGGCTCGGCTTCAAGGGCGGCAAGGGCGTGGCCACGGCGCTGGGCACGCTGCTGGCCATCATGTGGCCGGTCGGCCTGCTGTGCTGCCTGGTCTGGCTCGTGACGGCCTTCCTGTTCCGCTACTCGTCGCTGGCATCGCTGACCGCGACCGCCGCGGCGCCGGTCCTGGCCTGGGCCCTGTCCGGCGTGCCGGTCTTCGGCACGGCCTGGGCCGACCTGCCGCGCGCCGCCCTGGCCCTGTTCATCGCCGTGCTGGTGTTCATCCGCCACGACGGCAACATCCGCCGGCTGCTGCGCGGCGAGGAGCCGAAGATCGGCCAGAAGAAGACGCCGGCGGCGGGCTGACGGACCGCGCCCCAAGATTTCAATCCGATGTGATTGATTAGATCAGACTTTTTACCCTTGTATGCGCCGGACGCGATTCGACGAAATCAAGGACGGACCATGCGGCGCATCCCGGAACCTTTCCGAATCAAGATGGTCGAGCCGATCCGGGCGATCACGGCCGAGGAGCGGCAGGCCGCCCTCGCCGCGGCGGGCAACAACCCGTTCCTGCTGAAGGGCGAGGACGTCTATATCGACCTCCTCACCGATTCCGGGACCGGGGCGATGAGCCACCGGCAATGGGCCGGGCTGATCACCGGCGACGAATCCTATGCCGGCAGCCGCAGCTTCTTTCACTTGGCTGACACCGTCCGGGATCTCTTCGGCTATCCCTTCTGCGTGCCGACGCATCAGGGCCGGGGCGCCGAGCACATCCTGTTCCCGTGCCTGGTGCAGCGGAAGCGGGACGCGGGCGGAGGCCGGCAGCCCGTCTTCATCTCGAACTACCATTTCGACACCACGGCCGCGCATGTCGAGCTGAGCGGCGCGCGCGCCGTCAACGTCGTCACCGAGAAGGCCTTCGACACCGGCTCCGACTACGGCTGGAAGGGCGATTTCGACCTCGACCGGCTGGAGGCCGCCATCGCCGAGCACGGCCCGGCGAACGTCGCCGCCATCATCGCCACGGTGACCTGCAACAGCACCGGCGGCCAGCCCGTGTCGATGGCCAATCTGCGCGCCGTCCACGCGATCGCCCGGCGCCACGGCATCCCGGTCGTGATCGACGCCGCCCGCTTCGCCGAGAACGCCTGGTTCATCCGGCAGCGCGAGCCGGGCTATGCGGCGACGAGCATCGCCGAGATCGTCCGCGAGATGTTCGGTTACGGCGACGCCATGACCATGTCCGCCAAGAAGGACGGGCTGGTGAACATCGGCGGCTTCTGCTGCGTCCGGGAGGACGAGGCGCTGTTCGACGCCGTGCGCATCCGCTGCGTGCCCTTCGAGGGCTTCGTCACCTATGGCGGCCTCGCCGGGCGCGACATGGAGGCGCTGGCGATCGGGCTGCGCGAGGGCATCGACGAGACCTTCCTGTCCTATCGCATGGCCCAGGTGGCCTATCTCGGCGACCGCCTGCGGCGCGGCGGCATCCCGATCCAGACGCCGGTCGGCGGCCACGCCGTGTTCGTCGATGCCAGCAAGCTGGTGCCGCAGATCCCGCCGTCGCAGTTTCCGGCGCAGGCGGTGACGAATGCGCTCTATCTCGAAGGCGGGATCCGGGCCGTCGAAATCGGCTCGCTGCTGCTCGGCCGAGATCCCGAGACGGGCCGCCAGAAGCCGTCGCCCATGGAGCTGATGCGGCTTGCGGTTCCCCGCCGCGTCTACACCAACGACCATATGGACTACATCGCCGACTGCCTGATCGCCGTGGCCGGGCACGCCCGCCATCTCCGCGGGCTGGAATTCGCCTATGAGCCGCCGGTGCTGCGGCACTTCCTGGCGCGGCTGCAGGAGGTCGCGGCGCCGGAGGCGGAGGCTGCCTGAGCCGCCGCCTTGCCTCGCCCCTCCAGATCCCGGTTGACCCGGCCGCCGCCCTGCCCCGAAGCTGGACCCATGACGACGCCCCGGCGCCCCTTGAGCGAAGCCGAACGGTTGGACTGGCTTCGCCTGGCCCGGACCGACGCCGTCGGCCCTATGACCTTCCACGACCTGATCGCCCGCTACGGCTCCGCCGGCGCCGCGATCGAGGCGCTGCCGGAGCTGTCGCGCCGCGGCGGCCGCAGGGTCGAGCTGAAGCCGCCCCCCGCCGCCGAAGCGCGGCGCGAGCTGGAGGCGCTGGCGCGGATCGGCGGCCGCATCGTCGCCGCCTGCGAGCCCGACTATCCCGAGACCCTGGCGGCGATCGAGGACGCGCCGCCGGTGCTCTCGTTGCTCGGCCGCGGCGATCTCGCCGCCCGGCCGATGGTCGGCATGGTCGGGGCGCGCAACGCCTCGCTGAACGGCCGCCGCCTCGCCCACGACATGGCGCGGCAGCTCGGCGAGGCAGGCTTCACCGTGGTCTCCGGCTTCGCCCGCGGCATCGACACCGCGGCGCATGAGGGCGCCTTCGCCACCGGTACGGTGGCGGTGCTGGCTGGCGGCCTCGACATCATCTACCCGCCGGAGAATGCCGGGCTCTACGACCGCCTCGCCGAATCCGGCCTCTTGGTCGCGGAAAGCGCCCTCGGCACTCAGCCGACCGCGCGCCATTTCCCGCGCCGCAACCGGCTGATCTCCGGCCTGTCGCTCGGCGTCGTGGTGATCGAGGCCGCGCTGCGCTCCGGCTCGCTGATCACCGCCCGCATGGCCGCCGAGCAGGGACGGCAGGTGCTGGCGGTGCCGGGGTCGCCGCTCGACCCCCGGGCCCAGGGCTGCAACCGGCTGATCCGCGGCGGCGCCACCCTGGTCGAATCGGCCGAGCATGTGATCGAGGCGCTGGCGCCGCAGGTCTCCGCCGCTCTGCGTGAGCCGGTCCGCGCCGCCCCACGCCCGCTTCAGGGCGAGGCGGCGGCGGGCCCCGGCGAGGCCGAGCCCGACCGCGCCCGGGTGATGGCCCAGGTGCTGGAGCGGCTGTCGCCGACGCCGACGGCGGTTGACGAACTGTTGCGCGATTGCCAATTGTCTCCGCCGGTGGTGCTGACCGTGCTGCTGGAGCTCGAACTCGCCGGCCGGATCGAGCGCCAGCCCGGCAACCGGATCAGCCTGCTCTGACCCGCCGCCCGCGGTGGGTCTTTATTCCTGGCGCCGCCCCCCGGCGGCGCCGATGTCGTAACGAGTGTGGCGCTTTGGCAGACCAGACCCTCGTGATCGTCGAATCGCCCGCAAAGGCCAAGACGATCAACAAATATCTCGGCCGGGACTTCACGGTGCTGGCGAGCTTCGGCCATGTCCGCGACCTGCCGGCCAAGGACGGCTCGGTGCGGCCCGAGGAAGATTTCGCCATGGACTGGGAGCTGGCCGACCGCGGCAAGTCCCGCATGGACGAGATCGCCCGCGCCGCCAAGGACGCCGCCCGCGTGCTGCTGGCCACCGACCCGGACCGCGAGGGCGAGGCGATCTCCTGGCACGTCAAGGAGCTGCTGCGCGACCGCCGCGGGTTGAAGGACCTGGACATCCGCCGGGTCACCTTCAACGAGATCACCAAATCAGCCATCCTCGAGGCCATCGCCCATCCGCGCGACCTCGACCGCGAGCTGATCGAGGCCTATCTGGCTCGCCGGGCGCTGGACTACCTGGTCGGCTTCACCCTGTCGCCCGTGCTGTGGCGCAAGCTGCCGGGGTCGCGCTCCGCCGGTCGCGTCCAGTCGGTGGCGCTGCGCCTGATCTGCGAGCGCGAGCTGGAGATCGAGCGATTCCGGCCGCGCGAGTTCTGGAGCATCGAGGCGGTCTTCCGCACCCCGAAGGGTGAGGAGTTCACCGCCCGGCTGACCCATCTCAACGGCCGCAAGCTCGACAAGTTCGACCTGCCGGACGAGGCCTCGGCGCGGGCCGCGGTGGCCACGATCGACCCGCTGGCCTTCGCCGTCGTCTCGGTCGAGACCAAGCAGGTGCGGCGCCATCCCGCGCCGCCCTTCACCACCTCGACCCTGCAGCAGGAGGCGTCGCGCAAGCTGGGCATGAGCGCGACCCAGACCATGCGCACGGCCCAGCGCCTGTACGAGGGCGTCGATCTCGGCGGCGAGACCGTCGGCCTGATCACCTATATGCGGACCGACGGCCTGACCCTGGCCGGCGAGGCCATCGCCCAGGCCCGCCAGGCGATCGGCAGCCTGTACGGCCCCACCTACGTCCCGGGCCAGCCGCGGGTCTACAAGTCGACCGCCAAGAACGCGCAGGAGGCGCATGAGGCGATCCGCCCGACCGACCTGCGCCGGCGGCCGGAGGAGGTGGCCCGCTTCCTGTCGCGCGAGGAGCTGCGGCTCTACGAGCTGGTCTGGAAGCGCACCATGGCCTGCCAGATGGAATCGGCGGTGCTGGACCAGGCCATCGTCGACGTCGCCGACGCCCGGCAGACCGCGGTGTTCCGCGCCGTCGGCACGGTCGTCCGCTTCGACGGCTTCCTCAAGGTCTATCAGGAGGATCGCGACGACCCGTCCGGCGAGGAGGACGAGGGCCAGCGCCGCCTGCCGGCGATGGCCAAGGGCGACGCGGTCGACCGCCGCAAGACCGTGCCGGAGCAGCACTTCACCCAGCCGCCGCCGCGCTACACCGAGGCCAGCCTGGTGAAGCGGATGGAGGAGCTGGGCATCGGCCGTCCCTCCACCTACGCCTCGATCCTGCAGGTGCTGCAGGACCGCGAATATGTCCGGCTGGAGAAGAAGCGCTTCATCCCGGAGGATCGCGGCCGCATCGTCACCGCCTTCCTCGAGAACTTCTTCCGCCGCTACGTCGAGTACGACTTCACCGCCAAGCTGGAGGAGCAGCTCGACGACATCTCCGGCGGCCGGCTCGACTGGAAGCAGGTGCTGCGCGACTTCTGGGCCGCCTTCCACGCCGCGGTGGAGGAGACCAAGGAGCTCAAGATCGGCGACGTGATCGCGGCGCTGGACGTGGCGCTGTCGGACCATCTGTTCCCGCCCAAGGGCGACGGCACCGATCCGCGGCTGTGCCCGTCCTGCGCCAAGGGCCGGCTCGGCCTCAAGCTGGGCCGCACCGGTGCCTTCGTCGGCTGCTCGAACTATCCGGAATGCCGCTACACCCGGCCGCTCGGCGCTCCGGCGGAGGAGAATGGCGGCGAGGAGCAGGCCTTCCCGCGGCATCTGGGCGAGGATCCGGAGACCGGCCTGCCGGTGTCGATCCGCAAGGGCCCCTACGGCATCTACGCCCAGCTCGGCCCGAAGGATGAGGCCGAGAAGGGCGCGAAGCCGAAGCGCGCCTCGCTGACCAAGTCGCAGGATCCGATGGCGATGACGCTGGAGGAGGCGCTGGCCCTCTTGTCGCTGCCGCGCGAGATCGGCCGGCACCCGGACACGGGCGAGCCGATCGTCGCCGGCATCGGCCGCTTCGGCCCCTATCTGAAGCATGGCGAGCGCTACAAGAACCTGCCGCCGGACGAGGATGTGCTGAAGATCGGCATGAACCGCGCCGTCGACCTGCTGGCCGCGGACAACGGCCGGGCGGCGCGCGCCAGCGCCGAGCCTCTGCGCGAGGTCGGGCCGCATCCCGAGGGCGGCGAGCCGATCAGGATCTTCGCCGGCCGCTACGGCCCCTATGTCCGCCACGGCAAGGTCATGGCCTCGCTGCCCAAGGGCGTGGAGCCGGAGGCGGTGACGGTCGACCAGGCGGTCGGCTGGCTGGCCGTCAAGGCGGCGAAGTCTCCGGCCAAGGGCGGCCGCGGCCGGTCGCCGGCGAAATCGGCCGCGAAGAAGGCCCCGGCCAAGAAAACCGCACGCAGGGGCAAGGCGGCCGAGTGAACGCACCCGAATCCCCCCTCTCCCATGCCAACCTGAGTCCCCCCTCCCCTTGCGGGAGCGGGGTAGGGGGAGGGGGTTCTCTCGGCTTGCTCGGTCGGCATTCCCCGCCGCAGTCCGATTGCCTCTCACGGGAAAGGCCTCCCCAGAATCCCCTACATCGTCATTGCGAGCGCAGCGAAGCAATCCAGGGGCCCCACGCGCTGGCCCCTGGATTGCTTCGTCGGCTTCGCCTCCTCGCAATGACGGTGAGGGATTGGCAGCTTGAAAAGATCTCACCTGCCGATCCGATCGCGGCCTCCGCTCCGCCCCCTGCGCCATGACCCGCCCGCCGACCCGGAAGGGCAAAGCCCCCGCAGCCAAGGGCCGGAAGGCGGAGAAGCCCTTCCCGACGCGCGAGCAGATCCTCGATTTCCTGCGTTCGCGCGAGGACATGGTCGGCAAGCGCGAGATCGCCCGCGCCTTCCACATCACCGGCGACGATCGGGTGCGGCTGAAGGAGCTGCTGCAGGACATGGCCGAGGACGGCCTGCTGGAGAAGCGCCGCGGCCGCCGCATGCGGGTGCCCGGGGCGGCGCTGCCGGGCGTCGCCGTGCTGCGCATCGTCGCCATCGATCCCGAGGGCGAGGCCCTGGCCCAGCCGGTGCGCTGGGACGAGGAGGAGCCGCCGCCGCGCATCGTCATGGCGGCCGAGGGCCGCGGCCGCGGCGCGCTGGCGGTCGGCGACCGGGTGCTGGCGCGGCTGCAGCAGAACGAGGACGGCAGCTGGACCGGCCGGACCATGCGGCGGCTGGAGGCCCAGGCCGACCTCCGCGTCGTCGGCGTGTTCCGCCGCGGCCGCGACGGCCAGGCCCGCATCCTGCCGGCCGACAAGCGCGCCCGCGACACCTGGCCGGTGCGCGAGGGCGACACCGGCGGCGCCAAGGACGGCGAGCTGGTGGAAGCGCTGGTCGAGGCCTCCGACCGCCTCGGGCCGCGCCGCACCGTGGTCACCGCCCGCTATGGCGACGCCGAGGACCCACGCTCGATCAGCCTGATCGCGATCCACGCCGCAGGCATCCCGACCGAGTTCCGGCCCAAGGCCCTGGCTCAGGCCGAGGCCGCACAGCCGGCTGGCCTGGACGGCCGGATCGACCTGCGCCAGCTGCCGCTGGTCACCATCGACGGCGCCGACGCCCGCGACTTCGACGACGCGGTCTGGGCCGAGCCCGACCCGGACCATCCCGGCGGCTGGCATCTGATCGTCGCCATCGCCGACGTCGCCCATTACGTGCCGCCGGGGTCGCCGCTCGACCGCGACGCCTTCGAGCGCGGCAATTCCTGCTACTTCCCCGACCGCGTCGTGCCGATGCTGCCGGAGGCGCTGTCGAACGGTCTGTGCTCGCTCAGGCCCTCCGAGGACCGCGCCTGCCTGGCCGCCGATCTGTGGATCGACGCGCAGGGCCGGCTGAAGCGCCACCGCTTCCGCCGCGGCCTGATGCGCTCCGCCGCCCGGCTGACCTATGAGCAGGTGCAGGCCGCCCGCAACGGCCAGCCGGACGAGATCACCGGGCCGCTGCTGGAGCCGGTGATCGCCCCGCTCTACGGCGCCTTCGAGGCGCTGCTGGCGGCGCGCGAGAAGCGCGGCACGCTGGAGCTGGACCTGCCGGAGCGTAAGGTCTCACTGGGCGCTGACGGCCGTGTCGCCTCGATCGGCATCCGGCCGCGGCTGGATAGCCACCGGCTGATCGAGGAGTTCATGATCGCCGCCAATGTCGCCGCGGCGGAGACGCTGAGCGACAAGGGCATGCCGGGGCTGTACCGGGTGCACGACCAGCCCGACCGCGCCCGGGTCGAGGCGCTGAAGGAGTTCCTGGCCCCGCTCGGCTACTCCCTGTCGCTCGGCCAGGTGATGCGGCCGCGGGTGTTCGGCCAGATCCTGGCGCGGGCCGAGGGCCGGCCGGAATCGCATCTGGTGCACGAGATGGTGCTGCGGGCCCAGGCGCAGGCGGTGTACAGCCCCGAGAACATCGGCCATTTCGGCCTTGCCTTGCCGCGCTACGCCCATTTCACCTCGCCGATCCGCCGCTACGCCGACCTGACCGTGCATCGCGGGCTGATCCGGCTGCTCGGCCTCGGCGGGGACGGCGCGACCGAGGAAGAGCTGTCGCGGCTGGAGGAGATCGGCGGGCACATCTCGGTCACCGAGCGCCGCGCGGCGCAGGCCGAGCGCGACGCGGTCGACCGCTACCTGGCCAGCTGGCTGTCCGACCGCATCGGCGCGATCATGCCCGGCCGGATCGCCGGCGTCGCCAAGTTCGGCCTGTTCGTCGAGCTCGACGAGTCGGGGGCCGACGGCCTCGTGCCGATCTCGACCCTGCCCGATGACTATTACGACCATGACGAGGCGGCGCACGCCCTGGTCGGCCGGCGCTGGAACCGGGTGTTCCGGCTGGGCGCGCGGGTGCGGGTGCGGGTCACCGAGGCCGATCCGCTGACCGGCAGCACCGTCTTCGCCCTGGTCGACGCCGCCCAGGGCGCCGATGTCCAGGGCCTGCCGCCCCTGCCCGGGCCCGGCCGCCGCGACCGCCCGAGATCCGGCCGCCGGCCCGGGCCGCGGCGCGGACCGCATCGGCGCTAGAGCCGAATGCATACCAGTTTATGGCGACATCCCTTCGGCGTCGAACGCAGCCCTGCTGCGCTGCAATAATGCCTTTTTCCTGTCAAGTACCTGGCCTAGAGTGCCGGATGAAAAGATCCGGGCCGGAGTTCCATTAAGTGTTTTGTCAGAAGCGGTTGGCGGCGATTGTTGCAGCGCTGCTGGTGCTTTCGGGCTGCCTTTCCTCCGCCCCGGACTCACCGGCGCCCGCACAGGCCGAGGCGCAGATCCGCGAGGCCGGCCATTTCGCCGACCCGTCGGTATTCACCGTCGGCTTCGACCGCATCCAGGAAGTCTATCTGGTCCAGGAGAATTTCGGGAAGCTGGCGCTGGACGGGCTGAACGGCCTGTCCAAGCTCGACGATGAGATCAGCGCCCGCCGCGACGGCGGCCGGGTGCAGCTGATCCGCGCCGGCCACGTGATCGCCGATCTCGATTCGCCCGAGCCGGACGCCTCCTACGATTGGGGCACGACCGTCGCGTCTGCGCTCGACGCCGCCTCGCTGGCCTCGCCGAAGGTCGCCACCGCCGGGAACGAGGCCGCCTATCAGGCGGTCTATGACGCGCTGCTGAACGATCTCGACCCGTATTCCCGCTACGTCAACCCGGACCGCGCCCGCGACGACCGCGCCCAGCGCGACGGCTACACTGGCGTCGGCATCGCGCTCAGCCAGGACGAGAAGGGCCGGCCGGTGATCGGCGACGTGTTCCCGGACACGCCGGCGGCGCGCGCCAACCTGTTGAAGGGGTCGATGATTCTCGCCGTCGACGGCGTGTCGGTGGAGGACGCCAAGGTCGACGAGATCGCCGACCTGATGCGCGGGCCCGCCGACACCAAGGTCGCCTTGACCGTGCGCGAGCCCCAGGGCCGCAGCCGCACCGCGACCATGACCCGCGAGAAGGTGATCGAGAACATGGTGCGCAGCGAGGTGCGCGACAATGTCGTCGTGATCAAGCTGCTGCGCTACAACAAGACCAGCGCCGAGGCCGTGCGCAACGCCGTGACCGGCCTGCTACATGGCCTCAACGGCCGGGCCCGCGGCATCATCCTCGACCTGCGCGGCAATCCCGGCGGGCTGCTCGACCAGTCGGTGGCGCTGGCCGACATGTTCATGGACCGCGGCCAGATCGTCTCGACCCGCGGCCGCAACCCGGACAGCGACCAGAGCTTCTCCGCCCATGCCGGCAACATCGCCGGCCACCTGCCGCTGGCCGTGCTGGTCGACGGCCATTCCGCCTCGGCGGCGGAGATCACGGCCGCGGCGCTGCAGGATTCCGACCGGGCGATCCTGGTCGGCTCAACCTCTTTCGGCAAGGGCAGCGTGCAGACCGTGACCCGGCTGCCGAATGACGGCGAGCTGTTCCTGACCTGGAGCCGGATTTACGCGCCCTCCGGCTACACCTGGCACCGCCAGGGCATCCTGCCGACCGTCTGCACCAGCGGCAACGGCGCCGACGCCAAGGCGGTGCTGCAGGCCTTCCGCGCCGGGCAGCTTCCCAGCTTGGCCGATGTGGCGGCGGAGCGGTTCCGGGCGCCGGACGACGACGCGGCGCTGCGCCGCGTGCGCGCCGCCTGCCCCTGGCAAGTGCACGACGCCGATCTCGACGTCCAGGTGGCGGTCGGCCTGCTCAGCGACCCGGCCCTCTACGCCCAGGCGCTGGGCGTCCAGGAACACGGCGGCGCCGTCGCCGTCCACGCGCAATAGCGCCTGCTGGGACATCCGCCGCCCATCCATACGGCGATCCCCAAGGCGGGGCAGCTGACGGCAGCTCGAGGCCGGTGGCAGAGGGGTGCCGCTGTCGCCATCGAGCGGGCAATCGGCCGGGCCGGATCGGAAGCATTGGAACTCAAGCGATGCGGGGCCGTTCACCCGACGGACATCAGCAGGCCTGTAGATGGAAACCTTCGCCCTCTTCCTGTTCGTAGGCTTCGTGGCGCAAGTCATCGACGGGGCGATGGGGATGGCCTACGGCGTCATCTCCTCCTCGGTGCTGATGGCCTTCGGCATACCGCCCGCGACGGCGTCAGCCAGCATCCATGCGGCCGAGGTCTTCACGGCCGCGGCCACCGCCACCTCTCACATGGCCCACAAGAACGTGAATTGGCGCCTGTTCGTCCCTTTGGCCGCGTCCGGGGTGGTCGGGGCCATACTGGGCGTGACGGTGCTGACCGGCATCCCCGGCGAGGTCGTCAAGCCGTTCGTGGCGGCCTACCTCGCCATCGTCGGGCTTTACATCCTGATGCGGGCGATCCGCGAGATCCGGCCCCGTCACCTGCGCCCTGCCTGGGCCGTGCCGATCGGAACGGCGGGCGGCTTCCTCGACGCGCTTGGCGGCGGCGGCTGGGGCCCGATCGTCTCCTCCACCATGGTCGGCGCGGGCGTCGAGCCGAGAAAGGCGATCGGTACCGTGGGGGCCTCGGAATTCATCGTCACCTGCACCATCTCGGCCGCATTCGCGGTCGCCCTGCTTTCGGGTCGCTGGGAGGAAGCGGGCGACCTTCGGCAGCGTGCGGTGTCTGTCGCGGGCCTTATCGCCGGTGGCCTGGTGGCCGCTCCGTTCGCCGGGCTGATCGTCAAGCGCGTGCCGGCCAAGCCGATGACCTGGGCCGTCGGGATCGTGATTCTGGCGCTCGCCGCCTACCAGCTCGCCCAGATTCTTGGGATCGCACCCTGATCTGGCTACGCCACATGAAGTCGGCGACGACCTCCCGGGGCCGCCGCCTTCCTCGGGTTCAGGGCTTCGTGGGGGCGTGCGATTGCTGCGACGCTACAGCACGAGGTCGCTGGCGACGAGACCGATGGCGCCGGTGATCTGGATGTGGAAGTCGGAGACGCCGTCGCCGTTGATGTCGCCGGCGATGGTCGTGGTGGTCGGGCTGGTGAAGGCGAAGCGCAGCTCGCCGGCCTGATGGGTGTAGAGCCCGGTGCCGATGAAGGTGAAGGCCTGGTCGCCTGCGGTCCCGGTGTCGGCGTCGATCGCCGACAGGTCGATCTTGTCGCCCTGGGCGTGGATGAAATCGGTGATCCGGTCGGCATTGGCTCCGTAGAGGCTGTCGCTGATCCTCGTGAAGACGAAGCGGTCCGTCCCGGCGCCACCGGTCAGCACATCCTTGCCGATGCCGCCCTCGAGCACGTCGTTGCCGTTCCAGCCTTGCAAGGTGTTGGCGAAGGCGTTGCCTGTGAGGAAATCATTGCCCTGGCTGCCGGACAGGATCTCGAAGCCTGTCAGGGTATCGCCCTCGGCGTCGCCGCCATGACCGGTGCCGGTCGCAAGGTCGACGGTGACGCCGACGGAACTGAGATAGTAGCTGACGGTGTCGGTGCCATCGCCGCTGCCGCCGTTCAGTATGTCCGCACCCGCCCCGCCGCGGAGCACATCGCTGCCGTCCCGGCCGCTGAGTTCATCGTCGCCGCCGGCGCCCTCGAGGACATTGGCGGCGGCGTCACCGTAAAAGTAGTCGTTGCTTTCGCTGCCGGACACATTCTCGATTTCGCCGAACCGGTCCTCGCTGTCGAGGAGATCGATGGCGGCGCCATCGGGGTCGATATCGAAGCTCACGAGATCGATCCCGGCGCCGCCAAAGCATCTGGTGGTTGCGCTGCTGACGATCAGGATGTCATCGCCGGACCCGCCCCACACGCTGCCCCCGCTCGCCAGCAAAATGTCATTGCCGCCGGATCCATCGAGGTAGCCATCCGGGTGACCGCCGATCAACCGGTCGGCGAAGTTCGAGCCCTTGACACTTTCGACGCTGAAGTAACTGTCACCCCGGGCGTCGCCGCCGAAGCCGATGTGGCGCAGGAGGTCGACCTTCACCCCCGCCGACGAGTCGCTGAAGTCCAGCGTGTCGATGCCTTCGCCGCCGTCGAAATAGTCGGCGCCGGCCCCTCCCGACAGGGTATCATTAAAGCCCCCTCCGAGCAGCACATTGCTCCCGTCCGATCGGGCGTCCAGGAACGTGCCGCCGGCAGCGCGGGCGTCGAGCACGACGGCGCCATTGGTGAGGGATTCGGCGAAGAACACGAGGTTATTGCGTATGCCGAAATCGCCGATGGTCAGATGGACGTCGCCGGTTGCGGATTGGGCTGTAACCCTCTCGAAGCCGACGATGCCGGCATAGCCGGTGAGATGGAGGTCGATGTCGCCGGCGATCTCGAAGGCGAGGGTGCAAGTCTGAGGAAAAATTGGCAATCCCGTTACTTTATCAGTCGTATCGAAGTTGTTGAGATCGTAGACGAAAGCCGTCCCATTCTCGTCGACTGTGCCGCGCTCGGCGCCATCGACGTGAAATATGTAATCAGCCATGACAATTCCTTTGCAATCAACTTGATTCGGGCAACTATAGGTACCCCTTTGAATGGCGCTGACGAAATACTTCCATCCGGACACCTACTGACACTTTCGATGGATCCTCCAATTTTGCGACTTCAGGGTCTTCTGGGGGAATTCCTGGCCCCTTCGCACGTATCGAGAACCTCTCGATTCGCTCGGCCACTTGGTCGCCGACTCCAGTGTCATCGCGATCTCGCAGAGGCGCGGCGATCCAGGCAGCAGGCTCGCTCCGGGCCGGTTAACGCAATGTTCATTGCGTTAACCGGCGATTGTTGTTCATGATATGTTCTATGACAGAGCTGCCACCCGATCTCGACATTCAGGCGTACTGCCGCGGCCTCGCGCTGCAGCAGGTGGAGATGCTCACGCGCCTGTCCGAGATCGGCATGCAGCTGGCCGAAGGCGCCGGCGCTCGTGCGCTTGCCGCCCAGGCCGCACAGGCGGAACCCAAGGCGGACGAGACCGAGGCTCAGCCGGCCCGGACCGACGATCCCGGCCTGGACTTCGCCCGCTACGCCCATCTGGTGCGCCAGACCCTGGCCCAGCGCGCCCGCGCTGCCAAGGACCTCTGCGCCGACGATCGCGCCCGCACCGCCGCGCGCGAGGCCGGCCGCCCGGCCCGCCGCGACCGCCACCGCGACGAGGTCGAGCAGGTCCTGAAATGCATGATCTGGGACGAGGTCGAGGATTTCGGCCGCGCCGAGGCCCTGTCCGACGAGCTCGCGGAGCGGATCGAGCACCTCTACGAGGACGAGGCGGCCCGGGTCGAGGACCGGCCGGTCGGCGCGGTGATGG